>NZ_JCALCD010000002.1:0-824948 GCF_059812165.1 Mycobacterium sp. NGS69 | reverse complement strand
CGCGTGGCCGATCACCTACGACCAGCTGAGCCCGTGGTACGCCGAGGCCGAAAAACTGCTGGGGGTGCGCGGCGCGCCCGATCCGCTGCGCCCCGAGTCCGCCGACGTCGGTTTGCCTGCGGCCCCACCGTTCTCATCCGACAACCAGCCGCTGGTCAACTATCTGAGCGGCCGCGGCCTGCACCCCTACCACCTGCCGATGGCCTGCGACTACACCGAGGGCTGCACCACCTGCCAGGCCCACCTCTGCGAGCGGTCGTGCAAGAACGACGCCGGCCGCAACGGCGTGCTGCCCGCGGTTACCGAGCACGGCGCGCACCTCCTGGACCAGTGCCGGGTCGTGCGCCTGGAGGCCGACCGCACCCGGGTGCAGCGGGTGATCGCCCAACACCACTCCGACATGCTGGCCTTGCAAGGCAAAGTCGTGGTGCTCGCCGCCGGCGCTCTGGCCACCCCCGTCTTGTTGCTCAACTCCCGGTCCGGCGACTGGCCGCGCGGGCTGGCCAACGGCTCAGATGTTGTGGGGCGCAACCTGATGCGCCACCTGATGGATTGGATCGAGGTCTGGCCGCAACCCGGCTGCAAGATCACGGCCGAGAACAAGGAAATCGGTTTCAACGATTTCTATTTCTGGGAGGGCCAGAAATACGGCACGGTGCAGTCGGCGGGCGCGATGGCCAATTTGGCATCCATGGACATGTTCACCAACCAGCCCGGTTGGCAGCCAAAGGCACTGCGCTTGATCAGCCCGGCGGTGCGGCCGATCTACGATCGCTTCTTCAACGGCGGGCTGGTGCTGGCCCCGATCATGGAGGACCTGCCGTATCTGGACAACCGCGTCCTGCCAAGCGACCGACCCGACGAGGATGGGCGCCAGCGGCTGCGACTTCAATACCGTTTGCACCCAAGCGAGGTCGAACGCCGCGCAGTGTTCATTCGGCAGATAAAAGAGGTGTTGAAGCCGTATCGCACCCTCACCCTGCGAACCGGCGCAAACAACTCGACCCTCGGCCACGTCTGCGGCACCTGCCGCTTCGGCACCGATCCCAAGACCAGCGTGCTCGACCCGCAGAACCGCGCGCACGAAGTGGAAAACCTTTACGTGGCGGACGCGTCGTTCTTCCCGTCGAGCAGCGGTTTGAACCCCAGTCTGACCGTCGCGGCCAACGCCCTGCGGGTGGCCGCGCACGTGGACCAGGCGCATTTCACCAGCTGACGCCCGTTGGATTCGCTTGTGCGCGAACCGATCCCCCTATGTCGGTCAGCCGGCGCGCTTGCGTCGGCCGAAGTCTTCCGCGAAATCGGCGGCGGCCGCGACGCTTTGGGCGGGTTTGGTCATTCGCGCGGCGACCTCGCGGGCCCGGGCGGCATATTGCGGGGCGAGGATGGTCCGCAGGTCCGCGACCAATGTTTTCTCGGTCGCGGTCGAAAAGCGCCGGGCGGTACCCACCTTCAGCCGTTTCACCGCGGCACCCCAGATCAGCTGAACGTCGGCCATCCAGAGGATCAAAGTCGGGACTCCCGCGCGCAGCCCCGCGGCGGTGGTGCCCGCCCCTCCGTGGTGCACGAGCGCGCGGCAGGCCGGAAAGATCGCCGCGTAATTCATCGCGCCCACCACTTTGACGTGCTCGAAACCGGGGGCGTCGCCGAAATCGGTCGCAGCGGCGCAAACCAGCGCCCGTTCGCCCAACTGCGCGCAAGCCCTGCCGATCATGGCGATCGTGCTGGCAGCGGATTCGACCGGAATGCTGCCGAACCCGAAGAAGATCGGCGGTGTTCCCTGGGCGATCCACGCGGCGACCTCGTCGTCGGCATCCGTCGGTGACTCCAGCGTCAGCGTGCCGACGAAGGGCCGCTGGCCATCGAATTTCGCCCATTCGGCCGCCAACCCGGGAAAGCACACTTCGTCATAGGCCTGGATTTCCAGCGATCCTCGTTCGGCAATCCGCCGCGGCGCGGGGCTGGTGACCTTCGGAAGGCCCAGTTCGTGGCGCTGCGCATCCTCGACTTTCTTCACCCCGCGCCACACCAGCCAGTCGTAGACCCGCATCGCCGAGCGGATGAGCGACGGCGGCAGCGTCGGAACGAGGCGGCCGTTGACGCGTATCGGGAACCACAGCAGCGTGGCCAACGGAATGTCGCGGTACTCAGCGACGTTGGTGGCCAGCTCCTGGTAACTCATGCCGGTCAACAGCAGGTCGGCCCCCTCCGTCAACGAGGTCAGCATCCTGCTCATCTCCGCCCACCGCTGCATGCCGGGCTCCCGAGACTCACGCAAAAACGCGCGCACGTCCCGAATCCTCCAGAAGTTCCGGAAGAAATAGGCCCAGAAGTTGCGCGTCGATTCCAGCCACGTCTGAATATCCGGCCCGTAGGCGGTCGCGGCGAGCCCGACCGCCTCGGCGAACCCGACCAGGTCCGGCGGGACGGCCATGCACACGTCGTGCCCGCGGCGCCGCAACTCACGGCCGACGGCGACGCCGGGCTCGACATCGCCGCGAGTCCCATAGAACGCCAGCACAAACTTCATCGCGTGATCCTGGTCCTTCACTTCCCGTGCGCGTTCTGCGAAATGAAAGCGGCAGACCCGGTGCCCAGCTCAGCCGCCCAGCAGCATAACCCCAATGCCGGCGCCATCAACCGGCTATCTGAAACTTTTGGCAGCCCCGCCGGCGGCGTCGTCAACGACGGCGATTTAGCCTCGCGCAGACCGCATTTCAGGCATCGGGCGGCAACTTGAGTTTCTGCCCCGCGGCAGCGAACACGGAAAAGTCTTTGCCAATGCTCGGCCGCGAGGATGCGCCCGAGGCTAATCTGCTGTGATGAATCGGCTCGCCCGCATGAACGCCGCCGCCGTGATGCGCGGCCGGTTCCCGGCGAATCGTCTGTCATAGGAGGCTAATCAGTGCCAACCCGGATACGCCGCGCGCGCGCATCCTCTGACGACCGCGCGTCCAACGGCGAGGCGCCGCCGGACAATCTGCTGACGTTGGTGGACCAAGGCTTCGTTGCCGGACAGCGCGCCATCGGTCAGACGGAAGTCATGCAGGTCGTGTGGGTTTATGAGCACCCGATCGATTTCGACGGCCTGAAACGTTTTCACCACAATCTCGGCTACGGGTTGTCCGGCCGGCTCATCGAGCGGTCGCCGCTGCCGTTCGGCCGGCACCGGTGGGTGGTCGACCGGGGGCCGTCGGAGATTCACTTCGCCGACCGCGCCCGTCCCCGCGCCGACCTCAGCGCATGGGCCGATGAACGCTCACAAGTTCCCGTCGATCCGGAAGCCGGGCCCGGCTGGCATCTCAGCGTCCTTCCCCTGACGAACGGCTCGACGGCGGTCACCTGGGTGATTTCGCACTACATAATCGACGGTGTCGGGGGTCTCGTCGCGGTGGCCGAGGCGATCATGGGGACCAACCGCGACCTCGGCTACCCGCCGCCGCGCTCGAGGACCCGACTGCGCGCGGCGGCCCAGGATCTGCGCCAAACCGCTCGGGACGCGCCCGACGTTGCCCGGGCGTTCGTCGCGTTGGCACAACTGACCCGCCGTCAGCGCCGCGATGCCGACCGATCGACGCCGGCGTCACGACCCGTCGCGCGCCGCGACGACGGCGGCGCCGACCCCGTCATCGTGCCGGGCATCGCAATCCTCGTCGACCTGGATCAATGGGATGCGCGTGCGAAGGCTCTCGGCGGGACGAGCACGACGCTGGCCGCCGTGATGGCCGCAAAACTCGCAGAGCACCTGGGCCGCCGACGGGCCTCCGACGGCGCCGTGACCCTGCAAATCGTCATGACCGACCGCGGCGAGGAAGATACGCGTGCGCTCGCGGTGTCCTTCGCCCGTGTCAGCCTCGACCCGACCGGGTTGACGGCCGATCTGCGCGACACCCGGGCCGCCATCAAGCAGGCGCTGAAGTCTCTGCAGAGCGCGCCGGATGAATCCTCGCAACTGGCCGCACTGTCCCCCTTCACCCCGAAGCGGATCTGGAAACGGGGGGTCGAGGCGCAGCTCAACGACCCCGACATGCCGGTCATCTATTCCAACCTCGGCGACGCCGGTTCGGTGGTGAGCCGCGCCGACGGCACCCAGTGCGAGTACGCCTGGGCGCGCGGGACGAGGCAGCACGCGACGCGGCAGCAACTCGAGCGGACGGGCGGCCACATGCAGGTGGTGTCGTGCCGCACACCGGGGATCGGCAAGATCTACCTCACCGTCGTGGCCTACCACCCGGGCGCGGAGAACACCAAGCCCGCACTGCGCGAACTGGCCGCGCGCACGCTGGCCGAGTTCGGCCTGACCGGCGACATCGAGTAAGAATTCGTTGCCTGCGCCCGCTTCGGGACGCCATGCTGAGAAGTTCCTTAAATCCTGGTCAGGCGCTGTTGTACTCCATTATGGTTTGCATCCGTAATTAAACTCGTGTCAGTTAGGGTGGTGCGGTGGTCTGGGGCAGTGTGCGCGATGTTGAGCCGACGCGGTCCGATATCGCCGTCGAGACCGGCCAGGATGCCGGCCCACCGCCCGGACCCCGACGGGCCCTCTTCCGAAGCTCCCGCCAACCATCGTCGGCCCCCCGGGCACAAGGTGGATCTGGAGCCGGTCGTCGGCGTGCGGGGCCCGCGATCTTCCGTGGCCTGCGGCGGCTTTGGATACCGCTGGTCGTACTGGTCGTGATCGCGGTTGGCGGATTCACCGTGTCTCGACTGCACGGCCTGTTCGGCTCCGAGAAGCGCCTCTCGTACGCCGATACCAGGGTCGACAACAAGCCATACAACCCCCAGCACCTGAGGTACGAGGTCTTCGGACCACCCGGGACCGTGGCGTTGATCAGCTATTACGACGAAACCGGTTCGCCGCAGCATGTCGACGCGGCGAGCCTGCCATGGTCAGTGGAATTCCCGGTCACCGCGGCGACGGGCATCGGAAGCGTCGCGGCGCAGGGTGACACCGACAGCATCGGTTGCCGCATCCTGCTCGACGGCGTGGTCAAGTCCGAGAAGGTCACCAACGAGGTGAGCGCCTTTACGTCCTGCATGCTCAAGGGCTCATGACCAACCACCAGCTACAGCACAGTCGGCTATTCGTAGCGCGAACGATCCGTCGGTTTTCGGTCGCCATCATCCTGGGGTGGTTGGCGATCATCGCGGTCTTGAATTTCTTCGTTCCCCCACTGGAGCAGGTCGAGAACCAGCATTCGGTCTCCCCGACGCTCACCAATGCGCCGTCCGCCACCGCGTCACAGCGGCTCAACGAAGACTTCAAGGCGGCTGACCAATCCGGACAATCGGGGTCCACAAGTGTGGCGACGATTGTTTTGGAGGGCCAGCAACCCCTCGGCGACGACGCCCACAGGTTTTACGATCGGTTGATTTCTCAGCTAAAAGACGATCCGAAACATGTGATACATGTCAACGATTTCTGGGGTGATGAATTAACGCGGCAGGCCGCTCAAAGCGCCGATGGTAAGGCCGCGTATGTGCTGGTGATTATCGCCGCGGGCAACGACTCGATCGAGGCCGTTCAGCATATCGTCGCGCGGACGCCGGCGCCGCCGGGAGTCAAGGCGTTTGTCACCGGGCCCGCGGCGATCATTTCGGATATGAGCCACAGCGGTGACAGAACGGTTGCCACAATTACTCTGGTAAGCATCGCGGTGATCTTCATTACGCTGCTTATCGTCTACCGGTCGGTCGTCACCGTAATTCTTTTGTTGCTGGTGGTCGGCATCGAATTAATGGTTGCCCGGGGAATTGTCGCATTTATCGGCTATCACGGGATCATCGGTCTCAGCACCCTCGCGGTCAATCTGCTGGTATCCCTCGTGATCGCGGCCGGAACCGACTACGGGATATTTTTCATCGGGCGGTATCAGGAGGCGCGTCAGGCCGGCGCGGACCGGGAAACGGCCTACTACACCACCTACCACGGGGTCACCAAGGTCGTCGTGGCCTCGGGTTTGACCATCGCCGGGGCGCTTTACTGTCTGGTCTTCACGCGGCTGCCCTCGTTCTACGTGCTGGCCGTCCCCTGCGCGGTGGCCGTGGTGGTCGCCGTCGCGGTCGCGATCACGCTGATCCCGGCCGTCCTCACGGTCGGAAGCCGCTTCGGCCTGTTCGAACCGAAGCGCAAAATCAGCTTTCGCGTCTGGCGGCGGGTGGGCACGGCGATCGTTCGCTGGCCCGCACCCATTCTCGCCGCGGCGTTGGCGGTAACGCTGGTCGGGTTGTTGACGCTGCCGGGCTACAGCCCCAGCTACAACGACCAGAAATTCATCCCCAAAGACATCCCCGGCAATTTGGGGTACGAGGCCGCGGCGCGCCATTTCCCCCCATCGGCGATGATGGCGCCCGAAATCCTGTTGGTCGAGGCCAACCACGATTTGCGCGATTCGGCCGATTTCCTGGTGCTGGATAAACTGGCCAAGGCCGTCCTGGCCGTGCCGGGCATTTCGACGGTCCAGGCCGTAACACGGCCCGAGGGAACCCCGATCAAGCACACGACGATCCCGTATCTGCTCAGCATGCAAGCCGCCGGGCAGCAACAATTCCTCACTTTCCAGCGGGCGCGCATGAACGACCTGCTCAAGCAGGCCGACCTGATTTCGGAAGCGATCAGCATCACGCAGCGCATGTATGACGTGATGAAGCAATTGGTCGCCACGACGCATGATGTCGTCGCGAACACGCATGAAATGCAGGCCCTCACCAGCGAGCTGCGAGACCACATCGCCGATTTCGAGGATTTCTTCAGGCCCATCCGCAGCTACTTCTATTGGGAAAAGCACTGCTACGACATTCCGATCTGCAACGCGATCAGAAGCATCTTCGATTCCCTCGACGGCGTTGACGCGGTCAGCGACAAGCTGATCCTGCTGGTGGCGGACCTCGACCAGGTTGACGCGCTGCTGCCGCAGATCCTCGCCCAGCTGCCGGCGACGATCGAGATCATGCAGCAGTCGCGGACCATGCTGCTCACCATGCACAGCACCATGTCGGGCGTCCTCGGCAACATGGGCGACAACAGCAACAACGCAACCGCAATGGGCAGGGCGTTCGACACCGCCCAGAACGACGATTCCTTCTACCTGCCGCCGGAAACGTTGAAGAACAAAGACTTCCAGCGAATCATGAACATCTTCGTGTCGCCGGACGGCAAAGACGTCCGCATGCTCATCCTGCAGAAGGGCGACCCGTCGTCGTCCGAGGGCCTGTCGCGGGTCGACGCGATCAAGAGCGCGGCCGAGGAGGCGCTCAAGGGAACGCCGCTGGAAGACGCGAAGATTTATCTCTCCGGCACCGCGGCGTCGGTGCGCGACCAGGTGCGGGCTTCGACAATCGACCTCATGATCGCGGGAATCGCCGCGCTCTGCCTGATTTTCATTGTCATGCTGATCATGACGCGAAGCTTTATTGCCGCCCTCGTTATCGTCGGCACGGTATTGCTGTCGCTCGGCGCCTCTTTCGGGCTCTCCATATTCGCCTGGCAGGATTTGCTGGGC
Organism: Mycobacterium sp. NGS69; assembly: GCF_059812165.1. Classification (NCBI taxonomy): domain Bacteria; kingdom Bacillati; phylum Actinomycetota; class Actinomycetes; order Mycobacteriales; family Mycobacteriaceae; genus Mycobacterium; species Mycobacterium sp. NGS69. The sequence continues at coordinate 817,446 of NZ_JCALCD010000002.1, read as the reverse complement.
ATACAAATACACTGGTCAGTGCTCGTGATGTCGGTGATCGTCCTTTTGGCGGTGGGCTCTGACTATAATTTGCTGCTCGTCGCCCGCATGAAAGAGGAAATCGGCGCCGGTATAAATACCGGCATCATCCGCGCGATGGGCGGCACCGGAAAAGTCGTGACGAACGCGGGGCTGGTCTTCGCGTTCACCATGGGGTCCATGCTGGTCAGCGATCTGCGCACCATCGGTCAGGTCGGCACCACGATCGGTCTGGGTTTGCTGTTCGACACGCTGGTCGTGCGCGCGTTCATGACGCCGTCCATCGCCGCGCTGCTCGGGCGGTGGTTCTGGTGGCCGCAACAGGTTCGCCCCCGTCCCGCGAGTTCCCTGCTTCGGCCCACGGGACCCCGTCCGCTGGTACGCGCCTTGTTGCTGAGATAGCGGCAGCCATGGCGCATTTCCAGTTCAGGACCAGACCGGCAACCGTGGGGAGCATCGTGGCACAGGGTGACAGCGGGAGCAGTGGCCGCCGCTTCGACGTGTGCGACGCCGCCGCCTTCGCCGTCTGCCCGGTGCAGGCCCCATGAGCAACGAACCGCCCCGGCGCCCCTTCTTTGCGCGGATCATCCGCAGGCTTTCGCTCGTCGTCATCCTGGCGTGGCTGGCGTTGACGCTGCTTGTGACGTTCGGGGTTCCGCCTTTGGAGCGGGTCGGCGAAGAACACTCCGTGCCGCTGGCTCCCCAAGACGCGCCGTCGGTCCGCGCCATGACGAGCATGGGCAAGGCCTTCAAAGAGTCCGATTCGGACAGTTTCGCGATGATCGTGCTGGAGGGGCAGCAACCGCTCGGGGAAGACGCTCGCGCGTATTACCGAGGATTGGTTCGTGAGTTAAGAAACGACCCGCGGCACGTCGAACACGTGCAGGATCTCTGGGGAGATCGGCTCACGGCGACGGGCGTGGAAAGTCCCGACGGCAAGGCCGCATACGTGCAGCTGAATCTGGCCGGCAACCAAGGGACCACCCTGGCGCAGGAATCGGTGACGGCGGTCCGGCACATCATCAAACAGACGCCACCACCGCCCGGTGTCGAAGTCCATCTCACCGGCCCGGCAGCGCTCATCCCGGACATGGTGCGCAGCGGCAATGACTCGCTGCTGAAGATGACCCTGATAGCCGGGGCGATCATTTTCGTGGTGCTGCTACTCGTCTACCGTTCGGTCACCACCGTGATCCTGGTGGTGATCGGGGTCGGGGTCGAAGTCGGTACGGCCCGAGGGATTATCGCGTTTCTCGCCGATCACGACGTCGTCGTGCTCTCGACATTCGCGATCAATCTGCTGGTGGCGCTGTCCATGGCGGCCGGAACCGACTACGGGATCTTCTTCTTCGGCCGATATCAGGAGGCCCGGCAGGCCGGCGAGGACCCCGAATCGGCCTACTACACCACCTACCGCGGCGTCGCTCCCGTCGTCCTGGGTTCCGGTCTGACGATCGCCGGGGCGATGTTGTGCCTGAGCTTCACCCGGATGCCCATTTTCCAGACCATCGGCGTGCCCTGCGCCGTGGGCATGCTCGTCGCGGTCGCGGTGGCGGTCACGCTGGTTCCCGCCGTCCTGACGGCCGGAAGTCGCTTCGGGCTGTGCGACCCCAAGCGCCGGATCGCGCAAAAACGATGGCGAGGCATCGGCACGGCGATTGTCCGCTGGCCCGCGCCCATTCTGGTGGCGACACTGGCGGTCGCCCTGGTCGGCCTGGTGACGTTGCCGGGCTACAAAACCAGCTACGACGACCGGTCTTACCTGCCCAAAGACCTGCCGGCCAACTTGGGCTACGCGGCCGCCGATCGCCATTTCTCGCAATCGCGGATGTTGCCCGACATTCTGATGATCCAGGCCGACCACGACATGCGCAATCCGGCCGACTTTCTCGTGCTGCATAAAATAGCCAAGGCCATTTTCCGGGTTCCGGGAATTTCTCGGGTGCAGGGCATAACCCGGCCTGAGGGAACGCCGATCGAGCACACCTCGATACCTTTCCTGATCAGCCTGCAAAACGCATCCATGCTGCAGAACATGTCATTCATGAAGGCCCGCATGAATGACATGCTCACGGAGGCCGACTCGCTCGCCAGACAGATCGCGATATTGAAGCACCTGTACGAGTTGCAGAAGCAGCTCACCGCCGTCGCTCACGAGACGGTCGGCGTGGCGAAAGAGATGGAAACCATCGTGGACGAGCTAGAGGACCACGTGGCGGATTTCGACGACTTCTTCAGGCCAATTCGAAGTTACTTCTACTGGGAAAAGCATTGCTTCGATATCCCGATATGTTTTGCGATCAGGTCGATATTCCAGCTATTCGACAGCGTCGACGCGCTTCGTGACAGATTGCACATGGTCGTCAAAGACGCGGTGCAGGCGGACGAGCTGGCGGCTCAGCTACTGCAGCTCACTCCCCCACTGATCGCGATCGCGGAGGCCACGCGCGTGACGCTGTTGACGAACCACAGCACGACGTCCGGGCTTTTCGGCCAGCTGGATGACGCGAGCCGTAGCGCGACCGAAATGGGGCAGGCGTTCGACTCGGCCAAGAACGACGACTCTTTCTATCTGCCGCCCGATGTCTTCCAGAACCAGGACTTCCAGCGCGCGATGGCTTCCTTCGTGTCTCCGGACGGGAAGGCGGCGCGATTCATCATTTCGCACCGGGGCGACGCCGCGACACCCGAAGGCATATCGCGGATCAACCCGATCAGGGCGGCGGCCGAAGAGGCGCTGAAAACGACTCCGCTGGAGAGCGCCAAGATTTCCATTGCCGGAGCCGCGGCCACCTATAAGGACTTCGACGACGGCTCGAAATACGACCTGTGGATCGCCCTCGTCGGCGCGCTTTGCCTCATTTTCGTCATCATGCTCGCCCTTACCCGAAGCTTCGTGGCCGCCCTGGTTATCGTTGGGACGGTGGTGCTTTCGCTGGGAGCATCGTTCGGGCTGTCGGTTTTGGTGTGGCAGTACGTTCTGGGCGTCAAATTGCACTGGATGGTACTGCCGATGTCGGTCATCGTCCTGTTGGCGGTGGGATCCGACTACAACCTGCTCCTGGTGGCCCGCATGAAAGAGGAGATCGCCGCCGGCATAAATACCGGCATCATCCGCGCCATGGGCGGCACCGGGAAGGTCGTGACGAACGCCGGCCTGGTGTTCGCCTTCACCATGGCGTCGATGATCTTCAGTGACCTGCGGATCATCGGCCAGCTGGGCACCACCATCGGCCTGGGGCTGTTGTTCGACACGCTGGTGGTGCGCTCGTTCATGACCCCGTCCATCGCCGCGCTGCTCGGGCGCTGGTTCTGGTGGCCGCAGACGGTCCGCCCGCGCCCGGCCAGCTTCATGCTTCGATCCGAGGCGCCGCGCGCGGTGGTGCGGTCCTTGCTGCTGCACGAGGAGCGCCGCGACGACGACGCGGCCACGCTCGAACTCCCCCGGCTAACCGTGTAGGTCGCACGCAATAACGCCCGAAAATTACGGAATCGGAATCGTTGACCCAGTCAGTAATTTGGCCAAGAATTGCTCTAATTCGATCAATCCGGCCAGCGTCAAATATGTCAAAACCAGTGCCTCGTAAGCGATATAGACAGGTAGCTCGAAGAAGCTCAAGAAGAACTTCAAAACGCCCGTCGTGCTGTTATAGAGACTGTTAAACGCTGCGAGGAACTGGGCCGGCGCGTCGATGAGCTCTTGAATAATCGAATTCGAATCGGCGGCCACCGACGCGGCGTTGACGGCCTCCGCGGCCGCATAGGCGCCTCCACCCGCGGTCAACTGCTGCGCGAACTGCGCGCCATACGTCGACGCCTTCCCGACCAGCCCCTGGAAGCTCTGCGCGGCCTGGGAGAACACCTGTGCGATGGCCGCCGACACCTCGTCGGCGGCCGCGGGTATCACCCCGACGGTGGGGGCCGCCGCCGCCAGGTGTGCCGCGCTGAGCGTCGAACCAATAGCAGCCAAATCCCTCGCCGCGGCCGCCATCAACTCCGGCGTCGCCATCACATACGACATATCTATCCTCCAGCCGGTCACCGCACGACCCAGCGGCAAAGCAAGAATCACGGCTGGATCACGCCCGTCACGGAGATTACACACAAGTACAACGGCGCGCTGCAGCTTCGGCTGATCCCTAAGAACAAAACTCGGCGGCACCCCAAACTGGCTGCTAGTGCCGCTTCAGACCTAATGGCGTAGGCCCCAAAACCATGCGGTCCCCCGGGTCGTTGCGTCGCAACCGGGACGCGCGGACGGAGTCACTCCCTAAACCGTCCCGGTCGGCTTCGATGAGCCGCTACTCCATCGTCGACGGTCGGCCTCCCCGGCCCGCCACGGCCGACGGGATTGCGGGGGCCCGGCGCGTCAAAATCTCAGCTCGCGTCCCGCAGCATCGGCTGCGCGGTCGAGGGCAGCTCGACGGCCACCGTCGCCTCAGCAAACAAATCGACCGACGCCGCGATGGTGCGGTCGACGAAAGCGGCGAACTCCTCGAAGGAGATGTCGTCCTGGATCCAGCGGGACCTGCGAGCCACGAGGCCCACGCGTTGCGGATCTGAGCAACCGTGCACGATCGCGGTGACTTTGCGGTTTTGCTTGTTCCATTTGTCAGCTAACCGGGTCAGCCAGGGGCGGTCGGCGGCGCGGAACGAGCACGCGGGAGCGACCCCGATGACCAACATGTCGCCGAACGACGGCGAGACCTCGAGGTGGATGTGCAGCCGCCCGGCATCGGCGTTGGCGACACAGAAGTATTCGCCGTCGTGCTCGCCCTTGAGGAACTGCAGCCCGCAGGTGCGTACGTAGCGTTCGATCAACTTGGCGCAGAGCGACTCACTCATCATGGGATTGATCATGGGCCCCGCGGCTTTGGGGATCCTTTGAGCCGAGCTAGCCGCGGCCGAAGAATCTGCTGAGAATTTGCTGAGCCGCTGGGCCGGATGCGCGCGGCCCGGCTCAGCCCACGCGCCGCGCGACCTCGACCATCGCCGATGTGATCTGTGCGATCTCGGCGCCGGTGCAGATGTAGGGCGGCATCGCGTAGACCAGGTTGCGGAACGGGCGCAGCCAGACGCCGTGGTCCAGCGCGGCCGGGGTGGCGACGGCAAGGTCGACGGGCCGCTCGCATTCGATGACCCCGATGGCCCCGCACACCCGGACGTCGGCCACGCCGGGCAGCGCCCGGGCCGGCCCGAGCCCGTCCGCCAGTCCCGCGGCGATCTCCCCCACCCTGGATCGCCAGTCCTGGCCGAGCAGCAGCTCGACGCTGGCCACCGACACCGCGCAGGCCAGCGGGTTGGCCATGAACGTGGGCCCGTGCATCAGCGCGCCGGCCTCTCCCAAGCTGATGGTGTGCGCAATCTCGGTGGTGCACAGGGTGGCGGCCAGGCTGAGGTATCCGCCGGTCAGTGCCTTTCCGACGCACATGATGTCCGGGCTCACCCCGGCGTGGTCGGCGGCGAACAGCTCACCGGTGCGACCGAACCCGGTCGCGATCTCGTCGAAGATCAGCAGCACGTTGTGCCGGCTGCACGCCTCGCGCAGGTCCCGCAGGTACGCCGGGTCGTGGAAGCGCATCCCGCCCGCACCCTGCACGACCGGCTCGACGACGACGGCCGCCAGCTCGGGGGCGTGTTGCGCCAGTTGCGCCTCGAACGCCGCCGCGTAGGCCGGGTCGTAGTCGCGGGGTACCTGCGGGGCGAACACCTGCGGGACCAGCACGTCGGACCACAGCGAGTGCATGCCGCCGTCGGGATCACAGACGCTCATCGGAGTGAAGGTGTCGCCGTGGTAGCCGCCCCGCCACGTCATCAGCCGGTGCTTGGCGGGCCGGCCTCGGCTGCGCCAATACTGCAGCGCCATCTTCACCGCGACCTCCACCGACACCGATCCCGAGTCGCTGAAGAACACCGTCTCCAAGCCCGCCGGCGTGATCTCCACCAGCAGCTGCGCCAGCCGGGCCGCGGGCTCGTGGGTCAGCCCGCCGAACATGACGTGGTTCATCGTGGCCAGCTGCGCGGCGAGCGCGGCGTCCAGGTCGGGGTGGCCGTGCCCGTGGATCGCGGTCCACCAGGAGCTCATCGCGTCGAGCGCCTCGATGGGTTCGCCGTCGCGGATCAGCGTCAGCCGGGCGCCGCGGGCGGCGACGGCCACGACGGGCGCCACCGATTCGCTGCCGATGGTGCTGTAGGGATGCCACAGGTGCGCCGCGTCGATCGCGCTGATCTCCGCGGGCGTCAACCCGGCCCTCGTCGCAGGCATAGAGATCGAGCGTAGAGGCAGCCGGTTCGCACAATTCGCGGCCATCGGGGACCATCTATGGCCATGGCTTCGCCGCACCAGCCCGAGGGCCCCCACCCGGGCGACCACATCGCCGCCCCGCCGGCGCTCGAGCAATCCGACCACCAGGCACCCCGGGTGCTTCGCCTGCGGCTAGCGGCCTGGGACGTCATCTGCACCGTCACGTTGCTGGTGCTGCTCTTGGTCCTCGCCACGGCGACGGACTGGCCGGCGCGGCTCTTCGGCTACCTCGGGAAGGTGTGCGAGGGGGACACCTGCGGACCGGTCCCGTTCGGGATCGATTACTACATTCATCCGGTGGTGTGGGGCGGCATCGGCGCGGCGATCACCGCGGCCGGAATCGGCCCGTTCGTTTCCCTCCTGAAGGGCTGGTACATGTCCTTCTGGCCGGTGCTGGCGCTCGTCCTGCTCCTGGTCGCGTCCGCGGCGGGGTTCATCCTGACCACCTTCAGCGAGCGCTATTGGCTGTGACGGCCCCGGCCCGCGGTGTTCGCCGAGATCGACGGCAGCGCGGAAAAGTGCGAGTACGCATGACGATAACGTCAATCTCGGCGATATCCGCGGCGGACGAGGGCCTCGCGCACACGGCGGACGATCTCGTCGGGTCGATGCTCGGCGACGACCCGGATCACGATCCAGCCCAACTCGGCGAACTTGTCCAGTCGCGAAATGTCCTTCACGTATTGCCTTCGGTCGGCGCGGTGTTGGTCGCCGTCGTATTCGGCGGCGACCATGTGGTCCTCCCAGCCCATGTCCAGCACGCCGACTAATCGCCAGCCGTCGGCGACCGGTATCTGCGTTGTCGGTTTCGGCAGTCCGGCATCGATGAGAAGCAGCCGCAACCAGCTTTCCTTCGGCGAGGCCGCGCCTCCGTCAACCAGAGGCAGCACCTCCGCGAGACGTCGCAGACCGCGAGCGCCGCGATACCGCTTAGCCACGACGCAGACATCCTCGAATGAGAAGGACGTGGCACGCATGAGGGCGTCGAGCCGGGCCAGCGCCTGACCACGCGCCGGGTGGCGGCCGAGGTCGAACGCGGTGCGGGCGACCGATGTCACCGGCAGCCGCTTGACGGCGGTCACTTCGTCGGCGCCGAGCATTTCGTTGCGGACGATCAACCCGCGCTGCGGCCGGGCGTTTTTCCCCACGAGCTCGATCGGCGTGTCCGCGTCGACCCACCGCGCCCCGTGCAGCGCAGACGCCGCCGCCCCCGCGATGACGGCCCGCCGGCCCGACCACAGCCACGCGCCAAGCATGCGATCATCCAGCGAGGGCTCGTGCCACTTCGGGATGTAGACGTCACGAAAGATCGTCCGGTACCACCGGCGCAGCTGATACTCGGTCAACGCGGCGGCCCCGACCGCTTCGCTGCCCAAGAACACCTCCCCCATGGGGAGATGATGGGCGGGACTACCGACATGCTCATCGAAATCGACGCCAGCGCGGAAAAGTGCGAGTCGAGACCGCGCTAACGTCGATTTCGGCGCAGTGACGGCCAGCCCCTCGGCGCGACTCGGTCACTGAGACCCAAATCACAACTGCGCCCACGCGACTGGGGCGGCCAGTCACCGTCCGGTCACGTTACGACAAAAAATCATTCGTGGAGCTCAGCAGGCATTTTCCGCGGGCAACTTCTGTTGTAAAAGTGTCTGTAGTGACTGGTGTGAATTCGGGCAGGCCGGCCGGGTTCCGCCAAGCGTCATGCAGCGGCGTAGGGCCCCGACGGGGAGGCCTTCGCCTCCTGCAGTAGCGGCCGACGCGCGAAGTCACCGCGACGGAGGCCCAGGACCCAAGAAGGTGGGAACCCCATGAAACGCATCTCGGCTTTCGCGATCGGTCTCGCGATGCTGGTGGCCCCGTTGGCCACCGCCGGCATCGCGGCCGCCGACCCCGGCACCCGTTCGATGGACTACCAGCAGGCCACCGACGTCGTCGTCATGCGCGGCCTTTCGCAGCGTGGCGTGCCGTTCTCCTGGGCCGGCGGCGGCATCACCGGCCCCTCGCGCGGCAAGGGCACCGGCGCCATGACCGTCGGTTTCGACGCGTCGGGGCTTATGCAGTATGCGTACGCCGGCGCGGGGATCAAGCTGCCGCGTTCCTCCGGCGAGATGTACCGGCTCGGGCAGAAGGTGCTGCCGCAGCAAGCCCAACGCGGCGACCTGATCTTCTACGGTCCCGGGGGCACGGAAAGCGTCGCCATGTACCTCGGCAACAACCAGATGCTCGAGGTGGGCGACGTGGTTCAGGTATCGCCGGTGCGCGCCAATGGCATGACGCCCTACCTGGTCCGGGTTCTCGGGGCCCAGCAGACGCCGTTCCAGCAGGCGCCGCTGCAGCAAGTGCCGGTCCAGCAAGTCCCGACGCAACAGGCACCGCTGCAACAAGCGCCGGTCCAGCAGGTCCCGACGCAACAGGCACCGCTGCAACAGGCTCCGGCCCAGCAGGCTCCGCTGCAGCAGCAGGTGCAGCAGGCGCCGGTGCAGCAGCTGCCGCTGCTGCAGCAGCCGGCGCAGGCACCGGTGCAGCAGGCGCCCTACGGCATCACCCGGTAGCCGTAGACGGGGCCGTTTCTCCCCGCCCAACAGCCGCCACTTGCTCCCCTGAGCTGGCTCGCCGCAAGGCCGGCCGGCAGGAGCGGGTGGCGGTTTTCGGATAAGTTGGCGGTTGACCATGCAGACCCTGTCGCCGCCTCGCCCACCGGTTGCCGCCAAACCGGCGGCGGCGCGCGCGGCCGGGTTCTATCGCTACGACCTCGACGGCCTGCGCGGCATCGCGATCGCGCTCGTCGCCGTCTTCCACGTCTGGTTCGGGCGGGTCTCCGGCGGAGTGGACGTGTTTCTCGCGTTGTCCGGGTTCTTCTTCGGCGGCAAGATCCTGCGCGCCGCCCTCAACCCGGACCTTCCGCTGTCCCCGGTGGCCGAGGTGATCCGGCTGGTCCGCCGCCTGCTTCCCGCGCTGGTGGTGGTCCTGGCCGGCTGTGGGCTGCTGACCGTCCTGGTCCAACCGGAAACCCGCTGGGAGACGTTCGCCGACCAGAGCCTGGCGAGCCTCGGCTACTACCAGAACTGGGAGCTGGCCAACTCCGCGGCGGACTACCTGCGGGCGGGTGAGGCCGTCACCCCGCTGCAGCACATCTGGTCCATGTCGGTGCAGGGCCAGTTCTACGTCGCCTTCCTGCTGCTGGTCGCCGGGTGCGCCTACGCGTTGCGGGGCCGGCTGAGGGCCCACCTGCGCACCGTCTTCCTGGTACTGCTCGTCGCGCTGACGGTGGCCTCGTTCGTCTACGCCACCGTCGCCCATCAGGACGACCAGGCGATCGCCTACTACAACAGCTTCGCGCGGGCCTGGGAGCTGCTGCTGGGCGCGCTGGCCGGCGCCGTCGTGCCCTACATCCGCTGGCCGATGTGGCTGCGCACCGCCCTCGCCACCGTCGCGCTGGCGGCGATCGTGTCGTGCGGGGCCCTGATCGACGGGGTCAAGGAATTCCCCGGTCCCTGGGCGCTGGTCCCGGTCGGGGCCACCATGCTGATGGTCCTGGCCGGGGCCAACCTACCGGCCGGCGCGGACAACCGGTTGCCGCTGCCGAACCGGATGCTGGCGACGGGGCCGCTGGTGGCGCTGGGCGCGATGGCCTACTCGCTGTACTTGTGGCACTGGCCGCTGCTCATCTTCTGGCTGTCCTACAGCGGCCACCGCCACGCCGGTTTCGTCGACGGCGCGGCGGTGCTGCTGATTTCCGGCGCCCTGGCCTACCTGACCACCCGGCTGGTCGAGGACCCGCTGCGGTACCGGGCATCCGCCGGCGCCGCCTCGCCCGCGCCCATGCCGAATTTCCCCTCGGTCCCCTGGTCGCTGCGTCTGCGCAGGCCCACGATGGCGCTGGGGTCGATGGTGGTGCTGCTCGCCGTCACGCTCACGGCAACGTCGTTCACCTGGCGTCAGCACGTCACGGTGCTGCGCGCCGCGGGCAAGGAGCTCAGCGTCCTCAACCCGCAGGACTACCCGGGCGCGCGCGCCCTCACCGAACACGTGCGGGTCCCGGCGCTGCCGATGCGGCCCAGCGTCCTCGAGGTCAAGGACGACCTGCCGATTTCGACCCGGGACGGCTGCATCAGCGACTTCGTCAACCCCGCGCTGGTCAACTGCACCTACGGCGACGTCGCGGCCAGCCGCAGCATCGCCCTGGCCGGCGGATCGCACGCGGAGCACTGGCTGCCCGCGCTGGACCTGCTCGGCCAACTGCACCACTTCAAGGTGGTGACGTATCTCAAGATGGGCTGCCCACTGTCCACGGAGGAAGTCCCGCTGATCATGGGCAACAACGCCCCATACATGCAGTGCCGCGAGTGGGTGCAGCGGACCATGACCAAGCTCGTCACCGACCGGCCCGACTTCGTGTTCACGACGACGACCCGGCCGTGGAATATCAAGAGCGGTGACGTGATGCCGGCGACCTACATCGGCATCTGGCAAACGTTGTCGGACAACAACATTCCCATCCTCGGCATGCGGGACACCCCGTGGCTGGTCAAGAACGGCAAGCCGTTCGACCCCGCGGACTGCCTGGCCAAGAAGGGCGGCAACCCCGAGTCCTGCTCGGTCAAGCGCTCCGACGTGCTGTCCGATCGCAACCAGACGCTCGACTTCGTCACACAGTTCCCGTTGCTGAAGGTCCTCGACATGTCCGACGCGATCTGCCGCGCCGACGTCTGCCGCCCCGTCGAAGGAAACGTGCTGATCTACCACGGCGCGCACCACCTGTCGCCCACCTACGTGCGCACCATGACGGCCGAGCTGGGCCGCCAGATCGGGGCCGGCACCGGTTGGTGGTGACAGGCCGCCGGTCCCGGCCGCGGATAAGGTCAGATGATGCCGACGAAGAAACCAGCCTCGGACGAAGGCGCCGCCGCGCGGGATGCCGGCAGGTCTCAGCCCCGACTGGCCACCGTTTGGCCGGGAAATCCCTATCCGCTCGGTGCCTCGTATGACGGGGCGGGCACCAACTTTTCGCTGTTCTCCGAGATCGCCGACAAGGTCGACTTGTGTCTGATCGACGACGACGGCAGCGAATCGCGCGTCCCGCTGGACGAGGTCGACGGGTTCGTCTGGCACGCCTATCTGCCGAACATCGTCCCGGGTCAGCGTTACGGCTTTCGCGTCCACGGCCCCTTCGACCCGGCGGCCGGGCACCGGTGTGACCCCAGCAAGCTGCTGCTGGACCCGTACGGCAAGGCCTTCCACGGCGACTTCGACTTCGGCCAGGCCCTGTTCTCCTACGACCTCGCGGCCGTCACCCCGGACGGCCCGAACGCCGACGGGCTCGACCCCGGCACGCCGCCCATGGTGGACTCGCTCGGCCACACCATGACCAGCGTGGTGAGCAACCCGTTCTTCGACTGGGGCTCCGACCGCGCCCCGCTCACCCCGTACCACGAGACCGTCATCTACGAGGCCCACGTCAAGGGCATGACGCAGACCCATCCCGGCGTCCCCGAGCAGCTTCGGGGCACATACGCCGGGCTCGCCCACCCGGTGGTCATCGAACACCTCAAATCGCTCAACGTCACCGCCATCGAGCTGATGCCCGTCCACCAGTTCATGCACGACCACCGACTTCTGGACTTAGGGCTGCGAAATTACTGGGGCTACAACACCTTTGGCTTTTTCGCCCCGCACAACCAATACGCGGCCAACCGCACGGCCAGCGTCGCCGAGTTCAAATCCATGGTGCGCAGCTTCCACGACGCCGGCATCGAGGTGATCCTCGACGTGGTGTACAACCACACCGCCGAAGGCAATCACCTCGGCCCGACGATCAACTTCCGCGGCATCGACAACGCCGCCTATTACCGGCTCGTCGACACGGACCTGCGGCTGTACAAGGACTACACGGGCACCGGCAACAGCCTGAACCCCCGCCACCCGCACGTGCTGCAGCTGATCATGGACTCGCTGCGCTACTGGGTGCTCGAGATGCACGTCGACGGGTTCCGCTTCGACCTGGCCGCCACGCTGGCCCGCGAGCTGCACGACGTCGACCGGCTGAGCGCGTTCTTCGACCTGGTGCAGCAGGATCCGATCGTCAGCCAGGTCAAATTGATCGCCGAGCCGTGGGACGTCGGCGAGGGGGGCTACCAGGTCGGAAACTTCCCGGGTTTGTGGACCGAGTGGAACGGGAAGTATCGCGATACTGTGCGCGACTACTGGCGGGGCGAACCCGCGACCCTGGGCGAGTTCGCCTCCCGGCTGACCGGGTCGTCGGACCTGTATGAGGCGACCGGCCGGCGCCCCAGCGCCAGCATCAACTTCGTCACCGCCCACGACGGGTTCACGCTCAACGACCTGGTCTCCTACAACGAGAAGCACAACATGGCCAACGGCGAGGACAACCGCGACGGCGAAAGCCACAACCGGTCGTGGAACTGCGGCGTCGAAGGCCCCACCGACGACCCCGACATCCTGGAACTGCGCTGCCGGCAAATGCGCAACTTCTGGGCGACGCTGCTGGTCAGCCAGGGCACGCCGATGATCGCGCACGGCGACGAGTTCGGCCGCACCCAGAACGGCAACAACAACGTTTACTGCCAGGACTCCGAACTGTCTTGGATGGACTGGTCATTGGTCGAAAAGAACGCGGATCTACTGGCGTTCGCGCGCAAGGTGACCACGCTACGCAAGAATCATCCGGTGTTTCGCCGGCGCCGCTTCTTCGAGGGCGAGCCGATCCGAAGCGGCGAAGAGGTCCGCGACATCGCCTGGCTGAATCCGAGTAGCCGCGAGATGACGCACGAGGACTGGGGCGAGAGCATTCACAAGTGCGTGGCGGTGTTCCTCAACGGCGACGCCATCACCGCACCGAACGCCCGCGGCGAGCGGGTCGTCGACGACTCGTTCCTGTTGTGCTTCAACGCCGGTGAAGACCCGATCGAGTTCGTGATGCCGCCCGACGACTACGCCCAGGAGTGGACCGTGGAGCTGGACACGAACCATCCCGCCGGCGAGGCGGACCAGGTGGTCAGCGCCGAGGAGAAGGTCTCGCTGCCCGCACGTTCGCTGCTGATCCTGCGTAAGACCTTGTGACGCATGGCTTCACCCGTCCTGTCCACCTACCGGCTGCAGCTGCGTGGTGAATCCAGCGGGTTCGGGTTCACCTTCGAAGACGCCGAGCGCCTGCTGGATTACCTCAACGACCTCGGGGTGACCCATCTCTACCTCTCCCCCGTGCTGACCGCGGCCCGGGGATCGAACCACGGCTACGACGTCACCGATCCCACGACAGTCGCACCGGAGCTGGGCGGGGCCGACGGCCTGGCGCGGCTGTCGGCGGCGGCCCGGGCACGCGGCATGGGCCTGATCGTCGACATCGTGCCCAATCACGTCGGCATCGACGACCCCGAACAGAACGCGTGGTGGTGGGACGTGCTGCGGCACGGCCGGGCTTCGCGCTTTGCGGGGTTCTTCGACATCGACTGGGACCTCGACGAGGACGGCCGAATTGTGCTGCCAATACTGGGTTCCGACGACGACGCGGGCGACCTGAAGGTCGACGGCGACCGGCTGCGGCTCGGCGACCTCGCCCTGCCCATCGCCCCCGGCACCGGGGACGGCAGCGGCCCGCAGGTCCACGACCGCCAGCACTACCGGCTGGTGGGCTGGCGAAACGGAGTCACCGGCTACCGGCGCTTCTTCTCGATCACCTCGCTGGCCGGGCTGCGGCAGGAAGACCGCGCGGTGTTCGACGCCAGCCACGCCGAAGTCGCCCGCTGGTTCGACGAGGGACTGGTGGACGGCGTGCGCATCGACCACCCCGACGGATTGTCCGATCCCTGCGGCTATTTGGCCCGGCTGCGCGAGCTGCTCGGGCCGGACGCGTGGATCGTGATCGAGAAGATCCTCGCCGTCGACGAGGCCCTCGAGCCGACGCTGCCGGTGGCCGGCACCACCGGCTACGACGTGCTCCGTCAGGTGGGCGGCGTCTTCGTCGACCCGGCCGGCGAAGAGGCGCTCACCGCGCTGGCCGACTCGGCGGGGCTGGATTACGACGCCATGCCGGGCCTGCTCGCCGAGCTGAAGATCCGCGCCGCCACCGAAACCCTGGCCAGCGAGCTGGCCCGACTGCGGCGGGTGGTCGCGGCGACGGCGGGCACCGATCACCCGCTGCTGCCCGAGGCGGTCGCCGCCCTGCTCACGCACGTCGGCGTCTACCGCAGCGACTACCCCGGCCTGGCCGCGCTGCTGCCCACCGCGCTGGCCGAAACCCAGGCGCAGTCACCGCAATTGGGGCCCGCGCTGCAGGTGCTGGCCGCGGCGCTGGCCGAGGGCGGCGAGCCGGCCACCCGGCTGCAGCAGCTCTGCGGCGCGGTGACCGCCAAGGCCGTCGAGGACTGCCTGTTCTACCGCGACGCCCGGCTGGTCTCGCTCAACGAGGTGGGCGGCGAACCGCACCGCTTCGGCGTCGGCCTCGCGGAATTCCACCACAGCGCCGCCACCCGCGCGCGGTTGTGGCCGCACACGATGACGACGCTGACCACCCATGACACCAAGCGCGGCGAGGACGTGCGGGCCCGCATCGGCGTGCTGTCCCAGGTGCCGTCGCTGTGGACCGAGTTCCTGGCCCGCTGGGAGATCCGGGCCCCCTCGCCCGATCCCGCGACCGGACGGTTCCTGTGGCAGAACATCTTCGGGGTGTGGCCAGTGAACGGTCAGGTGACCGGGGAACTGCGCGCCCGGCTGCACGCCTACGCCGAGAAGGCCGTCCGGGAAGCGGCCTGGCACACCTCGTGGAACGATCCAAACGCCGCCTTCGAGGACGCGGTGCACCGCTGGCTGGATACCATCCTCGACGGCCCGGTGGCCGGCCAGCTGACCGAGCTTGTGGCCCAACTCAATCCGCACGCCGCGAGCGACGCGCTGGGCCAGAAGCTGCTCGCCCTCACCGTGCCCGGCACCCCCGACATCTACCAGGGCACCGAGCTGTGGGACGACAGCCTGGTCGACCCCGACAACCGGCGCGCCGTCGACTACGGCGCCCGCCGGACCGCCCTGAAAGACTTGCAGCACCCGA
Source organism: Mycobacterium sp. NGS69 (assembly GCF_059812165.1). Classification (NCBI taxonomy): domain Bacteria; kingdom Bacillati; phylum Actinomycetota; class Actinomycetes; order Mycobacteriales; family Mycobacteriaceae; genus Mycobacterium; species Mycobacterium sp. NGS69. The sequence goes on along the minus strand of NZ_JCALCD010000002.1, from coordinate 802,060 downwards.
AGATTCGCGTCGTCGCCACGGCGCTCCGGCTGCGGCGCGCCCGCCCGGACACGTTCCTGCGAGGCGGCTACCGACCGGTGCTCGCCGACGGCGAGGCCAGCGACCACGTCGTGGCGTTTCGCCGCGCGGACGACGTGCTGGTCGCGGTGACCCGCTGGACCGTGCGGCTGGCGGAAACGGGGTGGGGCAACACCGTGCTGCCGCTGCCCGAGGGCACCTGGACCGACGCCCTGTCCGGCGCCGTGGCCAGCGGCGCGACCTCGGCGGCCCAGTTGTTCTCGGACCTGCCGGTCGTGCTGTTGGGGCGCCGGCATGACTGAGTTCCGGGTCTGGGCGCCCAAACCCGCGCTGGTGCGGCTCGACCTGGACGGCACGGTGCACCCGATGAGGCGCTCCGACGACGGCTGGTGGCACGCGGACGTCGATGCGCCGCCGGGGGCCCGGTACGGATACCTGCTCGACGACGACCCCACCGTGCTGCCCGACCCCCGCTCGCCCCGCCAGCCCGACGGCGTGCACGCCCGGTCGCAGCGCTGGGACCCCGCCGCCGCGGCCTGGACCGACGGCGACTGGGCGGGCCGGTCGGTCGAAGGGGCGGTGATCTACGAATTGCACCTGGGCACGTTCACCGCCGCCGGCACATTCGATTCGGCCGTCGAAAAGCTGGACCACTTGGTCGATCTCGGCGTCGACTTCGTCGAGCTGATGCCGGTGAACTCCTTCGCCGGCACCCACGGCTGGGGGTACGACGGCGTGCTGTGGTACAGCGTGCACGAACCCTACGGCGGCCCCGACGGCCTGGTCCGGTTCGTCGACGCTTGCCACGCGCGTGGCCTGGGGGTGCTGATCGACGCCGTGTTCAACCATCTCGGCCCGTCGGGGAACTACCTGCCGCGCTTCGGCCCCTACCTGTCGTCGGCGAGCAACCCGTGGGGCGAAGGCATCAACATCGCCGACGCCGACTCCGACGAGGTGCGCCGCTACATCATCGGCTGCGCGCTGCGCTGGATGCGCGACTTCCACGCCGACGGGCTGCGGCTCGACGCCGTGCACGCGCTGGTGGACACCACCGCCATCCACATTCTCGAGGAGCTCGCCGCCGAAACCGACCTACTGTCAAGCCAACTGGGCCGCCCACTGTCGCTGATCGCCGAAAGCGACCTCAACGACCCGCGGTTGATCACCCCGCGCGAGAGCAACGGCTACGGGCTGACCGCGCAGTGGGCCGACGACATCCACCACGCCATCCACACCGCCGTATCCGGCGAACGCCAGGGCTACTACGCCGACTTCGGTTCGCTGGCCACGCTGGCGGAAACGTTGCGGCGCGGCTACTTCCACGCCGGCACCTACTCGTCGTTCCGGCACCGCCGCCACGGGCGCCCGCTGGACACCACGGCGATCCCCGCCACCCGGCTGGTCGCCTATACCTGTACCCACGACCAGGTCGGCAACCGGGCGCTCGGAGATCGGCCCTCGCAGAACCTGACCGGCGGCCAGCTGGCGGTCAAGGCCGCCCTCGTCTTCGGGTCGCCCTACACCGCAATGCTTTTCATGGGCGAGGAATGGGCTGCGTCGACGCCGTTTCAGTTCTTCAGCTCGCATCCCGAACCGGAGTTGGCGCGGGCCACGGCCGAGGGCCGCAAGGCCGAATTCGCCGATCACGGCTGGAACGCCGACGACATCCCCGACCCCCAGGATCCCCAGACATTCCAGCGCTCCAAACTGCGCTGGGACGAGGTCGGCGCCGGCGAGCACGCCCGCCTGCTCGACACCTACCGCGAGCTGATCGCGCTGCGCCGCCGCGATGCCGATCTGGCCGACCCGTGGCTGGAGCACCTGATCGTCGAATACGACGAGGCCGAGCGCTGGATCACCATGCACCGCGGCCGGTTTCGCATCGCCTGCAACCTGGGCGCCGAGCCGGTCACGGTGCCGGTGACGGGCGAGCTGGTCCTCGCCTGGGGCGAACCGACGCTCGACGCCGAGTCCACCAAGCTGCCCGCGCATTCGTTCGCCATCCTGTCGGTGCGCGAGCCGACCTGAGCGCTCTCAGCGCACCGACGTGGCGTCGAGGCTGGTCATTTGCGCGATGACATCGAAGTCTGCATCGCGGTGGACGATGCGGGCACCATGGCGGATCGCGACCGACGCGATGAGACAGTCGTTGATGCTCCGAATCGTTTTCCCCGCGCGCCGGGCAGCCCGATAGATGTCGGCGGCCGCCCGAAAGTCGATCGCGTTGTCCAGGCCCAACGAGGGCAACCCGTTCACGAGCCGCTCGAGCATCACGTACGCGTTGTCGTTGGTCGCGCCGCTCAGGATTTCCATCGCGATGGGTTCGCACATCGCGATTTGACGCTCCTCCTCGGAGATCAGTCGGCGCACTTCGGCGGCGGCGGCAGAGCCGGTAGCGCGGAAGTATTCGATCCAAGCCGATGTGTCAACGAGGATCATCAGAACGTGGCGGGCCGTTCACTCCGCACGTCATCGAGGTCTCCGTCCCAGCCGACCCCTTCCAGCCCCAGCAGGAATTCGCGGGTCAACGGCTGACCAACCAACCGTCGCAGGGCGAGGTCAACGGCCGCTTTTTTGGTGGAGAGGCCGAACCTTCGCATTACCTCGGCGGCGAGTTCGTCGTCGATGTCGATGTTGGTGCGCGACATACACCAAGCGTACACATCGGACCGCGGACGGCCGATCACACCGCAGGCCGGTCCCTCGTGCCCGCGGCGCCAAGAGAGCTGCCTGTCAACGACGGTTTTGCCAATCGAATGGTAATGTAGTGCCATGAACGTGACCGTGGACCGACTGGGGCGGTTGGTCATTCCGAAGGCATTACGGGTCGCGCTGGGGATCACGCCCGACACACAGCTCGAATTGATTCCGGACGGATCTGGTCTGCGGATCGAGCCTGTGCAGCAGCGCGTCCGCCCGATCGAGACGCAAGACGGCCTTCCACTCCTCGGCCATGTGGAGGGTGCGGTGCTGACGGACGACGACGTGCGCCGGCTTCGCGATGACATCCAACGGTGAACTTTGGGCGTGCGACACCAGCGTCGCGGTCGCCGCTCTCGATTCGACCCACGAGGCGCACTCGGCGTGCCGTCGAGTGCTCGTTCAACGTCGCCCCGCGCTCGCGGGTCATGCGATGTTCGAGACGTATTCGGTGCTCACCCGACTTCCACTTCCGCTACGTCTGAATGCGGCCCAAGCGTCCTCGGTACTGGTGAGAGCGTTTCCAGCAGCGTGCTGGCTCGAGGCGAGTGCTACCAGCGATCTTTTCGAGCGACTTGACCACTTCGGCATCGTCGGCGGATCGGTCTATGACGCTCTCGTCGGCCATGCCGCGTCGACGAACCGACGCACACTACTCACCCGCGATCGTCGGGCAGAGCGCACCTACCGCTCACTCAACGTGCAATACGAGTTCGTTGACTGACCGTTTCGCCGCACGGCCCGGCGTGCCTGCCCCAGGGTGTCGGACCCGTTCGGAAGACTGCGGAACATGAGCAGACGCAACCGTGAGATGCGCACGGCCAAGCACAAGAACCGGCGCCGGGCAGCGTCCGCGCAAGAGCGCGTCGGCCCCAATCCGGGACCCGACCGCGCGCTGCTTCTCGAAAGCCTTGTCGTCGCGTTGAGCACGGCCGCCTCGTGCGCTCCCGAGCACGCGCCGCGTCACGCCGGAGAGCTGTTACGCGAGTTCGCGGCCTTCGCACGTGAGCTCGACGTTGCGGCTGACCTCGCCATTAACGAGGCCATCAGCGCAGCATGGGAGCACGGATGGCAACCATCCGACTTGCATGAAATCGCACGACGCAAACTCAAGCCGGCCGACGTCCGCTACCTCGATGAGGCCATCGTCGGTGAATGCCGGCGCTACGCCGCAGCGACATTGCACCCGGCCTGGCGCGCCGATCTCGCCCGTCTCGCACCCACAGCCGATTCAAGCGCACAACCGCCCCTTATGCGGCGGTGGGTCGCGTCGCACACGGTCGACCGGCGCGCGGCTGTCGCGGTCGTCCTCAAACTCCTGAATCTTCTCGGCAGACTCCCAGTGCTGGAAGTGCTCGTGCCGCCGCCAGGTACGCACCGGCACGTGACAACAGCGGTGAGTGATGCTGACGAAAGGGCTCTCGGCAAGGTGCGTGCACTATTGGCCAAAGCCGAAGCCACCGAGTTCGCGGACGAGGCGGAGGCACTTTCGGCCAAGGCCCAAGATCTCATGAGCAGGTACGCGCTGAGTGAAGCGCTGGCCCGTCACGACCGCGGCCGGAAGCCGGCCGCGACCGCGCGACGGATCTGGATCGACAACCCGTACGCCGCCGCCAAGGCGGCGTTGGTGCAAGTGGTGAGTAGGTCCAATCGTTGCCGCGCGGTGTGGGCCGAGCGCCTCGGATTCGTCACTGTCATCGGCTGCGAAACCGATCTCAACCTGGTCGAGCTGCTCAGCACGTCGCTGCTCGTACAAGCCAACCGAGCCATGCTCGGCGCGGGGCGCAACGCAAGTGCGCAAACACGTTCCAGGACATTTCGCCACTCGTTTCTTGTCGCCTACGCCCAACGCATTGGCGAACGGCTCGAGGGCGCGAGCGCATCGGTTGCCGCGGAGGCCAAAGGGGACGGTCGACTGCTTCCGGTGCTGGCGGCCAATAGCCTGGCGGCCGACGAACTCCTTTGTCGACTGTTCCCGTCGACGCTTCCTCGCGCGGTGTCAGTCTCCAACGGTGCCGGCTGGGGCGCAGGCCGCGCCGCGGCGAACATGGCCGTGTTCGACACGCGCGGTTCGATCGCGGGCTAGGTGGACGAGGCCCGGTTCACCCGCGACCAGCTGAAGCGGTTCGCCGGTGCAACCCTGCCGGACTTGATTTCCGATCGGGTCCGGCTGCTGTTCGTCGGGATCAATCCGGGCCTGAGAAGCGTTGCCGTGCAAGCCCATTTCGCTCCGCGCGGCAATCGGTTCTGGCCGGCGCTGTTCCGGGCCGGCGTCACCGATCATCTGATCGACGCGTCGTCCGGGTTTACCCCGGCCGATCGAGAATATTTGCTGGATCTCGGGATCGGCATCACGAGCCTCGTCGAGCGGGCCACCGCGGGCGCGGACGAGCTCACGGTCGCCGAATTCGTCGAGGGCAGGAACCGACTGGACAACACGGTTCGCGAGTACGCCCCGCGGGTTGTCGCTGTCCTGGGGGTCACCGCCTACCGCGACGCCTTCGGCGACCGACTGGCGAAGCCGGGCATTCAGGTGTCGCCCTACCCCGCCGCCGAGCTGTGGGTACTGCCGAATCCGAGCGGGCGCAACGCCCACGCGTCGTTGCCCAGCCTCGCGGCCGCCTACGGCGAGGTAGCCCGGGCCGCCGGCATCCCTACACGCTCGGCCGACCGGTAGCCAGTACCGCCTCGGCGATCGCGTCGGCCAGCGGATCGATCTCGCGCGCGCCCAGATCGGCGACGGTGACGCGGATTCCGGGTGCGGTGCGGATCCGGAACCGCGCCCCCGGCGCCGCGGCCCAACCCGCGCCGAGTAGCCGGGTGATCGCGACCGTCTCGTCGGGCACCGGGACCCATACGTTGAGCCCGGAGCGCCCGTGGGCGGCGACGTCGCGCCGGGCCAGCGCGGCGCGCAGTTGCGTCCGGTTATCGGCGTATTGCCTCTGGGCCCGGCCGACGAGGCGCGCTGCGGCCTCGTCGGACCACAGGCCCACGGCGAGATCCTGCAACAGGTGGCTCACCCAGCCCGGGCCGAGGCGCAGGCGGCCGTGCACGCGCTCGACGGTGCGGCGGTCCCCGGCGAGGACGGCGACCCGCAGGTCCGGGCCGTAGGCCTTGGACGCCGAGCGCACGAACGCCCAGTGGCCGGTCGATCCGGCCAGCGTCTGCAGCGGCGCCCCGGCGATGCCCGCGCAGTGGTCGTCCTCGACGAGCAGCACGTCGTCGGCGCGGGCGGTCAGCAATTCGCGCAGCGCGTCCGCGCGATCCGCGGACAGCGACGCACCGGTCGGGTTGTGCGCGCGGGTGGTGACGACCACGGCCCGCGCGCCGCGTCCGAGCGCCCGGGACAGGTCGGCAACCAGCGGGCCGTCGTCGTCGACGCGCACCGGCTCCGCCGAAAGGCCAAGGGCGGCAAGCAGATCTAGCAGGTTGGCCCAGCCCGGGTCCTCCACGGCCACCCGGTCGCCGGGCCGCAGGTGCGCGCTCAGCGCCCGCTCGATGCCATCGAGCGCGCCGCTGGTCACCGCCAGGTGATCGGCCGGGACGCCGTCCGCGGCGAGCGCCGCACGGGCGTGGTCGACCAACGCGGGCGACATCGCCGGCTCGCCGTACAGCAGCGGCCGGGGGCGCGGGACCCGGGCGGAGGCGATCGGGAGCAGCGCCGGGTCGGGGTTGCCGGTCGACAGGTCGCGCACGCCCGCGGGAACGTCGAGGCCCAGCAGCGAGCGGGGCGTCGTTGCCGGGCGGTGCCGCACCCGGGTGCCGCGCCGCCCCGCGGTCTCGACGGCCCCGCGATCGCGCAGCAGTCGGTAGGCCGCGGCCACGGTGTTGGCGTTCACGCCGAGCCGGCCCGCCAGGTCGCGGATCGGCGGCAACGCCTCACCCGGCGCCAGGGAGCCGTGCGAGATGGCCTCCTCGACGTTGGCGGCTATGGATTCCGCGCCCGTCCCCGTATATTGTACTGGCACGAGAGTAATTATGTACTAGGACAAACTAAAAGGCAATCCGTTGGAAACCGCATACCGCCCCACGCCCCGAACGACGCCCACCCGCTACCGCGAGCGCGCGCACTACGACCGCCCCACGGTCCACGCGATCCTGGACGAGGCCCTGATCTGTCACCTGGGCTACCCGGGCGCCGGCGGGCCGGTGGTGTTGCCGACGACGCACGCCCGCCTCGACGAGACCCTCTACATGCACGGTTCGACCGGCGGCGGCCCGGTGCTGGCCGCCCGGGCGGCCGCGGCATCGGGATCGGGCCTGCCGGTGTGCGTCACCGTCACCCTCGTCGACGGGCTGGTGCTGGCGCGCTCGGCCATGCACCATTCGGTGAACTTCCGCTCGGTGGTCGTGCTGGGCTCCGCGCGGGTGGTCGACGATCCCGCGGAGAAGTTGCGCGCGCTGCGCGGCCTGCTCGACCACATCCGGCCCGGGCGTGCCGACGACTGCCGCAATCCCAACGCACGCGAACTGGCCGCGACCGGCGTGCTCGCGCTGGACCTGGCCGAGGTCTCGGCCAAGGTGCGCGCCGACGGCCCGGCCGACGATCCGGAGGACCGCGCGTTGCCGCACTGGGCCGGCGTGGTGCCGCTGACCCTGACCACCGGAACCCCGGTGCCCGCCGACGACCTCGACCCCGCTATCCCGGTGCCGTCGTACCTGACATAACCACCCGCCGAGCGTGCGTGTTTGTGCGGCGGCACGCCGCGTTACGCGTGCAACTGCGCACGCTCGCGGCCTACAGGAGGTAGCGGTAGGCCGGCGAGCCGGGCTCGAGGGCCTCGACGTGAATTTCCGTCGCCCGCATCCGCGCCATCAGCCCGTCCAGGCCCGCGGCCGATCCCAGTTCGATCCCCACCAGCGCCTCACCGGTCTCCCGGTTGTTGCGCTTGACGTACTCGAACAGGGTGATGTCGTCGTTGGGCCCCAGCACCTCGTCGAGGAACCGGCGCAGCGCGCCCGGCTCCTGCGGGAAGTCCACCAGGAAGTAATGCTTGAGGCCGAGGTGCACCAGCGAGCGCTCCAGCACCTCGCCGTAGCGCGACACGTCGTTGTTGCCGCCCGAGATGAGGCACACCACCGTGGACCCGGGCTCGACGTTGGCCTCCAGCAGGCCCGCGACCGACAGCGCGCCCGCCGGTTCGGCGATGATGCCCTCGTTCTGGTAGAGGTCCAGCATGGCGGTGCACACCGCGCCCTCGTCGACCGCGGTGATCGACACCATGTCACCGGCGGCGGCCAGCGCGGCGTAGGTCAGCGTGCCCGCCCGCTTCACCGCGGCGCCGTCGACGAACTGGTCGACGTGGTCCAGCGTCACCGGCTCGCCGGCGGCCAGCGCGGCCATCATGGCCGCGGCCCCGGCCGGCTCGACGCCGAGCACCGCGGTGTTCGTGGTCCGTTCGGCCAGGTAGGTGGTGATGCCCGAGATGCAGCCGCCGCCGCCCACCGGGACCACGACCAGGTCGGGCTCGGCATCGAGTTGGTCGAGCAGCTCCAGGGCGATGGTGCCCTGCCCGGCCATGGTGCGCGGGTCGTCGTAGGGCGGCACCAGCGTGGCGCCGGTGCGCTGGACGTCGTCGAGCGCCGCCTCGGCGGCCAGGTCGTAGGTCGACCCGCCCACGATCAGCTCGATGAACTCCCCGCCGTGGTAGCGGATCCGGTCGCGCTTTTGCTTGGGCGTCTTGGCCGGCACGTAGACGCGGCCGTGCACCCCGAGCGCGCGGCAGGCGTAGGCGAAGCCCTGCGCGTGGTTGCCCGCCGACGAGCACACGACGCCCGCGGCCAGCTCCTCTTCGGACAGCTGCACCAGCAGGTTGTAGGCGCCGCGCAGCTTGTAGGAGCGCACCACCTGCAGGTCTTCGCGCTTGAGGTAGACCTGCGCGCCGGTGATCGCCGACAGCCGGTCGCTCGGCTGCAACGGGGTCGGCGTGACCACCGGGGCGATTCGCTGGGCCGCCGCGTCGATGTCGGCCGCTGAAATTACAGGCAGCGGTGACCTACTCTGGCTCAGTTCAGCGGACACCGATCAATGGTCCCATGCCGCCTTCAGCTGACCGGGCTGAGCACGAACACCGGGATCTGGCGGTCGGTCTTTTTCTGGTATTCGGCGTAGTCCGGGAAGGCCTCGACGGCGCGCTCCCACCAGGTGGCCTTCTCGTCGCCGGACACCTCGCGGGCGTCGTAGTCACGGGTGACGCCGCCGTCCTGCAGTTCGACGCGCGGGTTCTTCTTGATGTTGTGGTACCAGACCGGATTCTGCGGGGCCCCGCCGAGCGAGGCGACGACGGCGTACTCGCCGTCGTGCTCGACGCGCATGAGCGGGGTTTTGCGGATTTTGCCGGTCTTGGCCCCGACCGTGGTCAGCAGGATGATGGGTTTCCCCTTCATGTCCGCGGCCTCGGTCCCACCGGACGCGGCGTATTTGTCGGCCTGCTCGCGCGACCAATCCCAGGGCGACGGCACGTATTCACCTGTAAGCGGCATGTCACCAACTCTAGGCGGCGCTCCCGGCTAGGGCGCCGGGCCCGTGAGATAGCGCGCGAGCACCGGGCGCACCCATTCGGTCAGCGTCGCGTCGTCCATATCCGCCAGCGCCGGCACCCCAACGACGTTGCGGGCCATCGCAATTCCCAGCACCTGGGAGCCCACCAGCGCGGCCCGCTCGGCGGCGCGGTCGGGGGTGACGACCGCCAGCGCCGGAGCCACCTGCTCGACGAACACCTCGAGCAGCGCGTCGGCGGCAGCCCGGTTCGTCGCGGCCGCGCGCAGCAGCGGCAGGAAAGACCCGTGCGGGTCCCATACCCTGACGAACAGCGGCACCAGGACATCGGCCATCCGCTCGGGCGCGACGCCGGAGAGGTCGGGAAAGGTGACCTCGAGCCGGGAAACGGCGGCGAACAGGTCCGCCTTGCTGCCGAAGTAGTGCATGACCAGCGCGGGATCGACGCCGGCCTCCGACGCGATCGAGCGGATGGTGGTCCGCTCGAAGCCGTGGGCGGAGAACTGGGCGCGCGCGACGCGCTGGATCGTCGCGCGGGTGACCTTCCCGTCGCGCGTCTTAGCCGGCATGGGCGAATTGTATTCAACAACTGTTGACACCGCCAGCACCGAGGCCTACCGTCGAGTTCAACAACTGTTGAAGTCATCGAGGAGGCCCCGCTATGACCGTGACCGTCATCCAGATCGGACTCGATCCCGAGGTGATCGACTACTCGTCACCGGATTTCGCCCAATTCCCGGGGCTGTCCAGGGAGACGCTGCGGGCGGCCAACGACGACAACGTCGCGGGACTGCGGGCCGCCGGCTACGACGTGGACAACTGCCTGATCGACTTCGGTGCGGCGGGCGCCGACAAGGCCCGACATTGGCTGGAGGCCAAGCCCTACGACGCGGTGCTGATCGGAGCCGGGATTCGCCTCGTCCCCGGCAACACCCTGCTGTTCGAGTCGATCGTCAACGCCGCGCACGCGACGCAGCCCGGCTGCCGCTTCGTCTTCAACCGCGCGGCGGTCTCCACCCCTTGCGACATTCGCCGCTGGTTCCCCGCGCCGGAAGGAGCGGCCCGATGACCACCGTGCACACCGTCGACGTCCTGGTGGTTGGCGCGGGCCCGACGGGCCTGACCGCGGCCGGCGACCTGGCCCGCGCCGGGCGATCGGTGGCGGTGCTGGACCGCTGGCCCACCGCAAACCCATCGAGCCGCGCGTTCGCCACCATGGCCCGCACCCTCGAGGTCCTCGACGCCCGGGGGCTCGCCGACGACCTGTTGGCGCTCGGACACCGCGCCCCGGGCGTGAAACTGTTCGCCGGGGCCCGCATCGACCTGACCCATCTCGACTCGCCGTACCCGTTCGTGTTGGTGACCCCGCAGACCAACGTCGACGCGGCGCTGCACCGCTACGCGGCGGGCGAGGGCGCCGACATCCGTCGCGGCATCGAGGTGATCGCGCTCGGCCAGGACGCCGACGGCGTCACCGTCACCGCCCGGCCCAAAGACGACGGCGATCCGGCGCATCGGCAGACCTGGCGGTCGCGGTACGTGGTCGGTGCCGACGGCGCCCACAGCACCGTTAGAGCGTTGCTGGGCGCGGATTTTCCCGGCAAGACCGTGCTGACGTCGATCGTGCTGGCCGACGTCAAGCTCGCCGACGGCCCCACCGGCGGCGGCTTGACGGTCGGAGCCACCGGCGACGTCCTGGGGTTCCTGGCGCCCTACGACCGCCATGACGCGGACGGCTCGTGGTATCGGGCCATGGTGTGGGACCGCGACCACCAGGTGCCCGACAGTGAGCCCGTCGACAACAGCGAGATCGTCGACGTCCTTGCCCGGGCCATGCGCACCGATTTCGGCGTGATCGATGTCAGCTGGAGGTCCCGATTCCATTGCGACGAAAGACAAGTCGACCAATACCGGCACGGCCGGGTGTTCCTGGCCGGCGATGCCGCGCACGTGCACTCCCCGATGGGCGGCCAGGGCATGAACACCGGCATCCAGGACGCCGCCAACTTGGCCTGGAAGTTGGATGCCGTGCTGGGCGGCGCCGACGACCGATTGCTGGACTCCTACCACGACGAGCGACACCCGATCGGCAAACGCGTGCTGTTCCAGTCCGGATTGATGGCCCGCGCCGCCACACTGCACCCGCGGCCGGCGCGGTTGCTGCGTAACCTGTTGGCTCCCAGTCTGCTTCGGATCCCTGCGGTGCGAGACCGGGTGGCGGGCAGTTTCGCGGGCACGACGCTGCGTTACGGCCGCCGCGGGCTGGTCGGCACCCGCGCCACTCAGATACCCCTGGTCGAGGGACGGTTGACCGAGTTGCAACGCACGGGGGGATTTGTCTTGGTGCGCGAACACGGTGTCGCGCTCCTCGAGGCACCCGGGATGCTGCAGGCCGAGCGGGCCGACCGGGGTCCGGCCGTGCTGGTGCGCCCCGACGGGTACATCGCGTGGGCGGGACCGTCGGCCGAAACGCATCGGCTCCCTCGGGTGCCGGTCAAACGAGACAGCGCCTCTACTGAGGCACCTGTGGCGTGATCTTCCGCGGTCGCCGCGGCTAGGTCGCCGCCGTCCGGGCCAGCTCCGCGATGGTGTTGACGCGCCTGATTGCGGTGGCGATCTCGTCGGCGAACTCGCGCCGTCGCTGGGCGAGTTGCGGGTCCTCGAACGCGTCCACCAGCTCGCGGTGCCGGGCCAGCCGCAGCGCGGTCTTGAACAGCTCCATCGACCGCGACTCGGCGTTGGCGATCCTGCGCTGCAACTCCCACTGCTTGCCCACCTCGAGGCATTCGGTGAGAAAGACGTCCTCGTCAAACGATTCGTCGTCGTAGGCGGCCAGCCGGTCGGCGACGATGTGGTAGGCGTCCAGGAACGGACGCAACACCAGGTGCGCCAGCAGCAGGTCGGCCTTTTCCAGCAGCCCGCGCACGTCGGCGGCGGGGGCGGCCTTGCTGGTGTCCTCCACCCGCCCGATCAGGCGCACCTCGTCGGCCAGTTCCTTCTCGAACTGCGCCCGCGCGGAGAACAGGAACTCGAACTTCAGCAATTCGCGCAGGGCCAAGGCCTCGTCGCGAACGGCCGCCGGTGACACCAGCCGGTCCACCGAGTTCTCGGCGGCTTCGATGGCGGCCAGCAACGCGGTCTCGGCGATGGCGCGATCGACCATGATGTGGATGGCGGTGTTGCGGTAAAACGCCGCCACCAGGTGCTGGTCGGCGCCGATGCCCCAGACCGGTTCCGTGCCGGCGTCGTAGACGCTGACCACGCCCGAGGCGACGAGCTGGTGCAGGGTCCAGCGGATCGTCGAGCGGTTCGTCAGGTCGGCGGCGCCGGCCACGGTCCAATTCCGCGCCGCGATGTAGCTCGCCAGCGGGCGCACGGTGGCCAGCACCTCGCTGATGGACAACGACCGGTCCGCGCCGAGCAGCGCGAGGCTGACCACCGCGGTGGGGGTCACGGGGGTCGCGCGGTTGATCCGGTGCTCGACGTCCAGTGCGATGCGCTCGATCTCGGTGCCGGTCCCGGGCGCCGAGGTATCCAGGGCGCGCAACTCCTCGAGCCGCTTGCGCAGCGGCAGCGGTTCGCCGAAGTCCAGGTAGGCGCGCCCGAGTCGCTCGCCCTGCTGGCGCGCCAGCCGGACCAGGAACCGGAAATCCTCCGGCCGTTTGGCCGCACCATAGGCCTCGGTGGTCATCGCCTCCACCTCGTGCAGCTGGTCGTACACGATGGAGGTCGGCACCAAATAGACCTCGGGCCCGTCGATTTCGTCGACCGCGTCGCTGATGTAGCGCAGGATGCCGTACACCGGTGGCCGCAGCTTGCCGGTCCGGGTGCGGCCCCCTTCGATCGACCACGTGAGGTTGGCGTGGTTCTGCACCAGCTGGGCGGCGTAGGCGCGCAACACGAACCGGTACACCGGAATGTCCTTGGTCTGACGCCGGATGAAGATCGTGCCGGTGCGCTTGGCCCAGGCGCCCATCGGGAAGAAGTTCAGGTTCGCGCCGCCGAAGGTGAGCGCGGGCGAAAGCCGGTTGGCCTGGATCGACTCGGGCAGCAGCAGGCCGTCCAGGTAGGAGCGATGCGAAAAGGCAAACGCCAGAGTCGCTTTGCGGTCCAGCCTACGCAGTTGGGCGATCTGATCCTCGTCGACCAGGATGTCGTAGGCCCGCGTCAGCCAGCAACTGAAGCTGCGCCAGGCCCTGACGGCCCGCTCGTCCAGCGAGGGTGCCATCTCGCGCAGGTAGCCGGCGGCCTCGGCGCGCACGTCGTCCCGGTCGCGTCCGAGTTCCTCCGCCAACTTGGCCAGCCGCTCGTCGTACCACGGCGCCGCCAACAGCTCGACCACCTCGTCGGGGTCGGTCGGCAGCGGCATCGTCGACTCGTCCACCATGCCGGTTCGCTGCAGCAGCTTTCGCACCCCCGTGCGCCCGATTTCGCGCGCTGACACCGCCGGTCCCCCGCTCACGCCGGCTGCGCCGTCGCGGCTTCGGCCGGCTCGTGGACGTCGGGGTGCAGATCAGGAGAATAGAGTTCCTCGATCTCGCCCGCGTACTTCGCCATGATCGGCTTGCGCTTGAGCTTCATCGTGAGCGTGATCTCGTCCCCGCCCGGCTCCCACACGGTGGGCAGCACCCGGAAGCGCTTGATCTGTTCCACCCGGGACAGTTTGGCGTTGCCCTCGGCCACACCCGCGGCGATCTGCGCGATGACCTCCGGATGGGTGGCCAGCGCCGCCGGCGAGGCGTCCGAGAGGCCGCACTGTGCCGCGTACGGTCCGACCGAGTCGGCGTCGAAGACCATCAGGGCGGCGTTGTACGGTCGGCCGTCCCCAATAGTGATCATCACGCCGACCATCGGGCAGGCGGCCAGCACGGTGGTCTCAATGTTGGCCGGCGACATGTTCTTTCCGGCCGCGTTGATGATCAACTCCTTCTTGCGGTCGACCACCCGCAGATAGCCCTCGGCGTCGACCTCGAAGATGTCACCGGTGTGCAGCCAGCCGTCCTCGTCGATCGCCTCGGCGGTCTTGGCGGGTTCCTTGCGGTAGCCCCTCATCACCAGCGGACCGCGGACCAGAAACTCGCCGTCGTCGGCGATCTTGCCCTCCAGACCGGGCAGCAATTTGCCGACGGTGCCCAGGCGCGCGTCACCCGGATTGCTCACGGTGGCCACGCAACTCAGCTCCGACATCCCCCAGACCTCGGCGATCGGGATGCCGATGCTGAGGAAGAAGGCCAGTGTCTCGATGGGAATCGGCGCCGCACCGGAAACCGCCCAGCGCAGTTCCCCGAAGCCGAGCCGCTCCCGCAGCTTCGACAGCACCAGTTCGTCGGCCTTGGCCCACTCATCGGCCAGCTCGTCCGACATCTCCTCGCCGGCCACCAGGGCTTCGGCGCGTTTGGCGGCCACCGACATCGCCCACTGCAAGGCCTGCCGCTTGACTTCGTCAGTCTCGTGGGTCACGGCGAATTCGATTGCGGCCTTGAGCTTTTCCCATACCCGCGGGACGGCGCCCCACACCGTGGGCCGCACGTCGGGCAGCGCGGCGGCGATGGCGCGCGCGTCCGAGACCACCGTGACCTGGGTGCCGAACACCTCCAGGCCGTAGAGCGCCATCACCCGGTCGGCGATGTGCGCCGTCGGGAGGAACGACGTGCCCCGGTCGCCGAACCGGGCCGGCAAGACCGAGTTGAGGGCGAACATCTCGAACAGCAGGTTGGCATGCGTCATCTCCACGCCCTTGGGGTTCCCGGTCGTCCCGGACGTGTAGATGAGCGTGACGACGTCGTCGGGTTGCACCGCCCGCCAGGTGGATTCAAAGTCGAAGTCGTCGCGTGCGGCGGCATAGAGGTCCTCGACCGAGATGGTGCCCGGCGGCGAGCCGTCGATGCAGACGATGTGCTCGATGGGCGCGCCGCTGGCGCGGATGCGGTCGACGTACTGCTCCTCGCAGATCGCGACCTTGGTGCCGGCGTTGTCGAACAGGTAGGTCAGCTGCTCGGCGGGCAGCGTGTTGTAGACCGAAAACGAAACGGCGCCAAGGTGTTGGGCGCCGATCTCGAACGGGTAGAACTCGATCCGGTTGGCCATCATCAGCGACACCGTGTCGCCCCGCCCCACCCCCAGGCCCGCCAGGCCCGCGGCGACCTTGCGTACCTGCTCCGCGAGTTCGCGCCACGTCAGCGTCTGGGTGCCGCCGGGCGTCCGGAGCGCTACGGCATCGGGGTCGATGGACGCGGTGCGCTGGAAGGCCTCACAGAGGGTGGCCGGACCGTCGGTTGTCGTCATTCCGTGAGCGTACGTCGGCGGGTTGTGGCGCGGAACACATCACCTGGCATCCGGCCGCCAGAGCTGCACGGTGCTCGACGCGCCGCCGGGCAATTCGAGCAGTTCGATGGGGGTGCCGTCGGGATCGTGGATGAAGAACATCCGCACGCCGCCGATGTCGACGGGCGGCTCGGCCCGGACGTCGGGGTGGTGGCGCCGAACGATGTCGTAGGCCGCGTCGAGATCGTCGACCCGGAACGACATGTTGGTGTAGCCCAGGTGCGGGCCGCTCGGGGACTCCGGGACCGCGCCCAACGACAGCAGCTCGACCATGGCGGCGCCGATCAGCCCGCCCACCATGCGGCCCTGTTGCGCCGCCCCACCGGTCACCGAGTCCAACCCGGCCCCGGCCAGCTCGACGTCGAACACCACGTCCATGCCCAGGACCGCGGTGTAGAACGCCACGGACGCCTCGATGTCGGAGACGCCGATGCAGATGTGCGAGAAGTTCTGGACGGCGATCGGGTGGGTCATTGCTGCTCCTTAAGTTGCTAGATGGCGTACGGCACCGACGGCGCGGTGTGAATCCCGCAGGTGCAGGCGTTAATCGACGGACACGTGCAGCGCATCCCCCACTCGATGACGGCCCGCGCTCGGGCCAGCGACTCCAGCTGCGCGTCGATCTCCGCCAGCTTTGCCTCGGCCAGGGCCCGGCTGGTGGGACGTCCGGGCGCGTCGTCGGCGAACAGCAGCTGGATCTCTTCCAGGGCGAAGCCGGCGGACTTGCACAGGCGGATCACCTCGAGCCGGGTGAGCACCGAATCGTCGTAGCGGCGCTGACCGCCCAGCCGCGCCGGCGCCGAAACCAGGCCGATCTGCTCGTAGTAGCGCAGCGTCGTGGCCGCGACCCCGGCCCGGCGCGCCACCTCCCCGATCGTCAGGCTTGGGGCCATCGCCGCCTCCCGAGAACTCGATGCTTGACTTAGAGCTAACTCTAAGTCGTTGACTGGGATCATGCACCCTTCAGCGCTCGACGAACTGAGCCACGCCCGCTACGCCCTGCTCCGGTCCTTCCGCCGCGACGGAACCCCGGTCGACACCCCGATCTGGTTCGGGCTGGACGGCGACGGCCTGGTGTTCCGGACCAAGGTGGGGCCGAAGACGCGGCGGCTGGCCGCGCGCCGCGACGTCGAACTCGCCGCCTGCGACTACCGGGGCCGGGTGCGCCCGGGCGCGGCGACGCTCGCCGGGCGGGCGACGATCCTGTCGGGCGCCGACGCCGAGCGGGCCAACCGCGTGCTGCACCGGCGCTACGGCTGGCAGTGGAACGTCGTCCCGCTGATCAAGGTTCCGGGCGTGACCAACGTCCACCAGGACCTGTGCGTCCGCGAAAAGCTGCACCGCGCCCGCGACCGCCGCGTCTGGGCCGACAGCGCCATCGTGCGGGTGGAGCTGCCATGACCGCCACGAAGGCCGGACTGCCCGACCCCGTCCGCTCCCCCACCGTCCTCGAATGCTGCAGCGCCGCAGCCGGACTCGTTCGCGGCCTGGTGCGGCCCAGGCGCCTCGACCGGCGGCTCGTCCGCAGCATCGCCGACGCGGGGCTGCCCGATCCCCGCGGCACCGTCGCGGTGACCGCGCTGCCACAGGTGCCCCGCTCGGTGCCGACCGCCGCGATCGTCGAGGGCACGTTCCGCCCTGCGCGCGTGGAGAACTCGCTGACGTCGTTCATCGTCACGCACCCGAAAGCCACGTTCATCGTCGACCCCGCCGTGTGCACCGACGTCGAGCAGCGGGCGATCGCCCAACTGCCCGCGGTGCTGCGCGTCGCGGTCCGCCCGCCCGCGGACACCATTCCCACCGTCACCGCGCTGGCGCGGCTGCCCGAAACACCGCGCCTGGATTTCGCGTTGCCCACCCACGCGCATTGGGACCACGTGTCGGGGCTGCTGGACCTGCCCCAGCTTCCAGTTTTACTGCACCGCAAGGAAAACGAGTGGATCGGCGCCGGCGCGGTCGCGCCCGTGGGCGGTGTCCGCGATGCCCTGCGCGACCGGCCCCGCACCGAATACGACCTGGACGGTCCGCCGGTGCTGACCTTCGCCGCAAGCCACGACCTCTTCGGCGACAACTCCGTCCTGCTGGTGGACCTGGCCGGGCACACCCCGGGCAGCGTCGGGGTGCTCGCGCACACCCGCCGGGGGTGGATCCTGATCGCCGGCGACGCCGCCTGGCACCAACTGCAGATCGAGAAGGTCCGCCAAAAGTCAAGCTTCCCAGGGGCTTTGGTAGATGTCGATCGCGACGAGACCTTCCGGACGCTGCACCGCCTGCACCTGGCGCGGCACGCGGTGACGATCATCCCGACCCACGACCATCAGGCGGCGCAGCAGCTGCCGGCCTAAAGACCCAGGCAGCCCGGGCCCAGCAGCTCCTTGAGGTCGCCCATCAGCGCCGGCGACGGCGTCACCCGCAGCGAGGCATCCAGCTCGAGCGTGGTGATCCGGTCCCCACTGATCAGTCGCAGGTGCACCTGCGACGTCCCGGGATGGCGCGCCAGCACCTGCTTGAGCGCGCTCACCTTGTCGATGGTGCACTGGCGCGTCGGCATGCTGACCGCCAGCGGCCGGTCCGGCTGGGCGTTGGAAAAGTCCGGCACCACAAGCTCGTTGGCGATCAACGCGATCCGGTCGTCGCGGATCGCGACCTTGGCGTTGATCAACACCACCGCGTCGTCGACGATCTCGGCGCCGAAGGTGGAGTACGCGTGCGGGAAGAACATCACCTCGATGCCACCCGTGAGGTCCTCCAATTGCGCCGAGGCCCAGGGCATTCCGTTCTTGTTGACCCGCCGGTTCACCGACGCAAGGATGCCGCCAACGCGCACCTGGGTGTCGTTGGGGACGTCGCCGTCGAGGATCGCCGGGATCGCGGTGTCGACCTGCGCGGTCAGCAGGTGCGCCACCCGGTTGAGGGGGTGCCCGGACACGTACAGCCCCAGCATCTCCCGCTCGAGGGCCAGCTTGTGCTTGTCCTCCCACTCGTCGTCGGGCACCTTGATGGTGAACACGGAGTCGGTGGTGCCGGCCTCGCCGCCGCCGAAGAGGTCGAACTGCCCCATCGCCTCGGCCTTCTTGGTGCCCAGCACGGAGTCGACGGCGTCGGTGTGGACCAGGAACAGGCCCTTGCGGGCGTGGCCCAGCGAGTCGAACGCGCCGGCCTTGATCAGCGACTCGGTGACCTTCTTGTTGCACGCCGAGACGTCGATCTTGTTGAGGTAGTCCGAGAAGTCGGTGAACTTGCCCTTCTCGCCGCGGGTGCTGATCAGCGAGCTCACCACGTTCGCGCCGACGTTGCGCACCGCGCCCAACCCGTAGCGGATGTCGGCGCCCACCGACGCGAAGTTCAGGCCGGACTCGTTGACGTCCGGCGGCAGCACCGTGATGCCCAGCTTGCGGCAGTCGGCGAGGTAGACGGCGGCCTTGTCCTTGTCGTCGCCGACCGACGTCAGCAGGCCGGCCATGTACTCGGCGGCGTAGTTGGCCTTGAGGTAGGCGGTCCAGTAGGAGACCAGGCCGTAGCCCGCGGCGTGCGACTTGTTGAATGCGTAGTCGGCGAACGGAAGGATGGTGTCCCACAACGCCTTGATGGCGCCGGCGGAGAACCCGTTGGCCTTCATGCCGTCGGAGAAGCCCTCGAACTCCTTCTCCAGGACCTCGCGTTTCTTCTTGCCCATGGCCTTGCGCAGAATGTCGGCTCGGGCCAGCGAGTAGCTGGCCACCTTCTGCGCGATGCGCATGATCTGCTCCTGATACACGATCAGGCCGTAGGTCTCGGCGAGGATCTCGCGCAGCGGTTCCTCGAGCTCGGGGTGGATGGGTTTGATCGCCTGGCGCCCGTTCTTGCGGTCGGCGTAGTCGTTGTGGGCGTTCATGCCCATCGGCCCGGGCCGGTACAGCGCGAGCACCGCGACGATGTCCTCGAACCCGGTCGGTTGCATGCGGCGCAGCAGGTCGCGCATGGGCCCGCCGTCGAGCTGGAACACCCCGAGCGTGTCGCCGCGGCCCAGCAGCTCGTAGGTGGCCTTGTCGTCCAGCGGCACGGACTCCAGGTCGAGGTCAATTCCCTTGTTGGCCTTGATGTTCTCGATCGCGTCGCCGATGATCGTCAGGTTGCGCAGGCCCAGGAAGTCCATCTTCAGCAGGCCGATGGCCTCGCACGACGGGTAGTCCCAGCCGGTGATGATGGCCCCGTCCTGCGGGCGCTTCCACAGCGGGATCGCCTCGGTCAGGGGCTCGCTGCTCATGATCACCGCGCAGGCGTGCACGCCCGCGTTACGGATCAGGCCCTCCAGGCCGCGCGCTGTCTGGTAGATGGTGCGCACGTCCGGGTCGGTTTCGATCAGGCCGCGGACCTCGGCGGCCTCCTTGTAGCGCTCGTGGTTCGGGTCGGTGATGCCGGACAGCGGGATGTCCTTGGCCATGATCGCCGGCGGCAGCGCCTTGGTGATCCGGTCGGCGATGGCGAAGCCCGGCTGGCCGTAGTGGATGCGCGCCGAATCCTTCAGCGCCGCCTTGGTTTTGATGGTGCCGAACGTGATCACCTGGGCCACCCGGTCGGAGCCCCACTTGTCGGCGGCGTAGCGCACCATCTCGCCGCGGCGGCGGTCGTCGAAGTCGATGTCGATGTCGGGCATCGACGTGCGCTCGGGGTTGAGGAACCGCTCGAACAGCAGCCCGTGCGGGATCGGGTCGATGTCGGTGATGCCCAGCGCGTAGGCCACCAGGGATCCGGCGGCCGAGCCGCGGCCGGGCCCGACCCGGATGCCCACCGACCGCGCGTAGTTGATCAGGTCGGCGACGATCAGGAAGTACGACGGGAAGCCCTTGTCGCAGATGACCCCGATCTCGTAGGCCGCCCGCTGTGCGTAGCCGTCCGGCGGGCCCGCGGGAAACCGCCGGGCCAGCCCGGCGTCCACCTCGTGGCGCAGCCAGGACGCCTGGTCGTGCCCGTCGGGCACCGGAAAGACCGGCATCCGGTCGCGCGGCTGCCACACCTCGTCGTAGGGCTGGACGCGCTCGGCGATCAACAGCGTCGAATCGCAGGCGCCGGGCACCTCGTCGTCCCAGATCTGGCGCATCTCGGCGGCCGACTTCAGGTAATAGCCGTCGCCGTCGAATTTGAACCGGTTGGGATCCGACAGCGTCTTGCCCGTCTGCACGCACAACAGCGCCTCGTGGTTGTGGGCGGCGTCGCGGGTCACGTAGTGGCAGTCGTTCGTCGCCAACGGGGGAATCCCGAGCTTCCGGCCGATCTCGAGCAGCCCCTCGCGGACCCGGCGTTCGATGGACAGCCCGTGGTCCATCAGCTCGAGGAAGTAGTTGTCCGGCCCGACGATCTCGCGCCACTTGGCGGCCGACTCCAGCGCCTCGCGGTCGTGTCCCAGCCGCAGCCGGGTCTGCACCTCGCCCGACGGGCAGCCGGTGGTGATGATGATGCCCTCGGCGTGTTCGGCGATCAGCTCGGCGTCCATCCGCGACCACTTGCTGAGCTGGCCCTCGAAGGAGGCGAGGGAGGACAGCTTGAACAGGTTGCGCAGGCCGGTGGCGTTCTCGGCCACCATCGTCAGGTGCGTGTAGGAGCCGCTGCCGGAGACGTCGTCGGACTTCTGGCTGGGATCTCCCCAGGTGACGCGGCGGGTGTCGAAGCGTGAGCCCGGCGCGATGTACGCCTCCACCCCGATGATGGGCTTGATCCCGGCCCTGGTCGCCTCGTTGTAGAACTCGCTGGCCCCAAACATGTTGCCGTGGTCAGTCATCCCGACCGCGGGCATCTGCAGCCGATCGACCTCGGCGAGCATCGGCGCGATCTTCGCGGCACCGTCCAGCATCGAGTACTCGGTGTGGTTGTGCAGGTGCACGAACGACGACTGGTCCATAGGGACGCCAGTGTATGACCGACTACCGACGCTTCCCCGGCGTGTCGCGTCGTGTGTCTCTTAACTCCGCTGTTTGGCACCTGCGGATTTAAGGTGGGCGCTATGACCCAGGCCGCCGACCCGTTCGCGGGGCCGCCGTGGTCACCGCGGGAGGCCGAGCTGCTCGCGGTGACGCTGCGCCTGTTGCAGGAGCACGGGTACGACGGGTTGACGGTCGACGCCGTGGCCAGCGAAGCCCGCGCCAGCAAGGCCACGGTGTACCGGCGCTGGCCCTCGAAGGCCGAGTTGGTGCTGGCCGCCTTCATCGAGGGCGTCCGCCAGGTCGCGGTCCCGCCGGAAACCGGCACGTTGCGCGGGGACCTGCTGCAAGTCGGGGAGAAGATCTGCCACCAGGGCCCGCAGCTCGCCAGCACCGTCCGCGCGGTGTTGGTGGAGGCGTCGCGCGACCCCGCCCTCAGCGACGCGCTGCAGCACCAGTTCCTCGATCAGCGCAAGGCCCTGCTCCTGCACGTGCTGCGCCAGGCGGTCGACCGCGGCGAGATCCCCGAGGACGCGGCCGCCGACGAGCTCTGGGACGTGTTGCCCGGCTACCTGATTTACCGCTCGATCATCCCTGGGAAACCGCCCACCCGCCGCACCGTGCAAGCCCTCGTCGACGGCTTCATCATTCCCGGACTCACCCGCCACCACGGATATCAGGCCAGTTGATAGATGAGGCGCAAAGTGTACGTTCACGTCTCTTGTGCAGTACTCATCAGTACCGTAAGGTCATACCCGACGATGGCGCTCGCAGGAGCCGCGTGACCGTGGCGCCCGAGCATCGAAAGGCCGACGGATGAAGGGGATTTCGATCATGTCCCTCGTCAGACGGGGATGGATTCCACTGGTCGCGGTGCTCGTCCTCGCGCTCACCGGATTCGCCATCTACCGGCTGCACGGGATCTTCGGCTCCCACTCCAACGTCTCGGCCAACAGCGGCCTGGCCAACGAAATAGTCCCGTTCAACCCCAAGAAGGTGGTCCTCGAGGTCTTCGGCGCGCCGGGCGCCGTGGCGACCATCAACTACCTGGACGTCAACGCTCAACCGCAGCAAGTCAAGAACGCGCCCCTGCCCTGGTCGTACACCATCACGACGACGGAGCCCGCGGTGATCGGCAACGTGGTCGCGCAGGGCACCGGGAACACCCTCGGCTGCCGGATCACCGTCAACGGTGAGGTAAAGGACGAACGCACCGTGAACCAAGTCGACGCCTACACCTTCTGCCTGGATAAGTCGGGATGAGCAATCACACAGAGAGACGGCCCCGCGTGCCGCACATCATCCGGCGGCTCTCGCTGCCGATCCTGCTGTTCTGGATCGCGCTCGCCGCCATCACCAACATCGCGGTGCCACAGCTGGAAGAGGTGGGCAAAACCCACAACGTGGCACTGAACTCCCCCGACGCGCCGTCGCTGAAGGCGATCAAGCGCATCGGCCAGAAGTTTCAGGAATTCAATACCGACAGCCAGGCCATGATCGTCCTGGAGGGCGACAAGCCGCTCGGCGCGGACGCGCACAAGTTCTACGACGCGATGATCCGCAAGCTCGAGCAGGACAAGAAGCACGTCGAGCACGTCCAGGACTTCTGGGGCGACACGTTGACCGCGGCGGGGTCACAAAGCAACGACGGCAAGGCCGCCTACGTCCAGCTGTTCCTGGCGGGCAATCAGGGCTCGGCGTTGGCCAACGAGGGCGTCGGCGCCGTCCGCGACATCGTCGAGCACATGCAGCCCCCGCCCGGCGTCAAGGTCTACGTGACCGGAGCGGCGCCGCTCATCTCCGACCAGTTCGACGTCGGCAGCAAGGGCACCGCGAAGGTCACGGCGATCACCGTCGGGGTGATCGCGGTGATGTTGCTGTTCGTCTACCGTTCCCTCTTCACGATGCTGCTCGTGCTTTTCACCGTCCTCATCGAAATGTCCGCGGCCCGAGGGATAGTCGCGTTTCTGGGCAACGCCGGCATCATCGGGTTGTCGACGTACGCGACGAACATCCTCACGCTGCTGGTGATCGCCGCCGGAACCGACTATGCGATATTTTTCGTCGGCCGCTATCAGGAGGCGCGCGGGACCGGCGAGGACAGGGAAACCGCCTACCACACCATGTACCGCGGAACGGCCCATATCGTCTTGGGCTCGGGGCTGACCGTGGCCGGCGCGGTCTTCTGTCTGAGCTTCACCCGGTTGCCCTACTTCCAAAGCCTGGGCATCCCAGCCGCTCTCGGCATCCTCGTCGCACTCATCGCCTCGCTCACCCTGGGCCCGGCGGTGCTCACCCTGGGTTCCGCCCTGGGCGTCTTCGAGCCGAAACGCGCGATGCGGACCCGCGGTTGGCGACGGATCGGCACCGCCATCGTGCGCTGGCCCGCCCCCGTGCTCACCGCCGCGTGCGCGCTGGCACTCGTTGGCCTGCTCGCGCTGCCCGGATACAAGACGAGCTACGACACCCGGCCCTACATGCCCGCCAGCGCGCCGGCCAACATCGGTTACACCGCGGCCGAGCGGCACTTCTCGCGCGCCCGGCTCGAGCCCGAATTGCTCATGGTCGAAACGGATCACGACATGCGTGACCCGGCCGACATGCTGATCCTGGACCGGGTGGCCAAGGCGGTGTTCCACGTCCCCGGCGTCGCGCAGGTGCAGACCATCACTAGGCCGCTGGGGACCCCGCTCGTCCACAGCTCGCTCGCTTTCGTGATCAGCAATCAGAGCGCCGCCCAACAGGAAAACCTGTCGTACCAACGGGATCGAGCGAATGACCTGCTGACGCAGGCCGGCGAGCTGGCGAAGACGATCAACATCCTCAAGGAGCAATACACCCTTCAGCAACAGCTTGCCGCCGCCACCCACAGCGAGACTCAGAGCTTTCACGACACGGTCGACACGATCCGGGACCTGCGCGACAAGATCGCGAACTTCGATGACTTCTTCCGCCCGATTCGCAGCTATTTCTATTGGGAGAGACACTGCTTCGACATCCCCGCCTGCTGGGCGATCCGCTCGGTCCTGGACGCGCTCGACGGCGTCGACCAGCTCACGGAGAAGTTCGAGAACCTCACGGCCACTTTGGACAAGCTCGACGCGCTGCAGCCGAAACTGGTGGCACTGATACCGCCCCAGATCGACAGCCAGGAGACCAACCGCCAACTGGCGCTGGCGAGCCACGCCACCCAGGCCGGCATCAACGCCCAGACGCAGGACGCGATCGACAACGCGACGGCGCTGGGGCAGGCCTTCGACACCGCGAAGAACGACGACAGCTTCTACCTGCCCCCCGAGGTGTTCAAGAACCCCGACTTCAAGCGGGGGCTGAAACTGTTCCTCTCCCCCGATGGCAAGGCGGCCCGGATGATCGTCACCCATGACGGCGATCCGGCTACGCCGCAAGGCATCTCGCACATCGACCCGATCGTCAACGCCGCGCACGAGGCGCTGAAGGGCACGCCGATGGCCGACGCCAAAATCTATGTCGGCGGCACGGCGGCGACATACAAGGACATCCAGGACGGCGCCAAGTACGACCTGTTCATCGTGGGATTCGCCGCCCTGGCCCTCATCCTGCTGATCATGATGATCATCACGCGCAGCCTGGTCGCGGCACTGGTAATCGTTGGGACGGTGGCCCTTTCGCTCGGCGCCTCGTTCGGGCTGTCGGTGCTGGTGTGGCAGTACCTGTTCGGCATCAAGCTGTACTGGGTCGTGCTCGCACTGGCCATCATCCTGCTGCTGGCCGTGGGATCGGACTACAACTTGCTGTTGATCTCCCGATTCAAGGAAGAAATCCCCGCCGGCATAAAGACCGGCATCATCCGCTCGATGGCCGGCACCGGCTCGGTGGTCACCTCCGCCGGGCTGGTCTTCGCGATCACCATGTGCGCGTTCGTGTTCAGCGGTTTCCAAGTGCTCGGCCAGATCGGGACCACGATCGGACTGGGGCTCTTGTTCGACACACTGATCGTGCGTTCCTTCATGACGCCTTCCGTCGCAACGCTTCTCGGGCGCTGGTTCTGGTGGCCCCTAAGCGTGCGCCCACGCCCGGCCAGCACGATGCTGCAGCCCTACGGGTCGCGCGCCTCGGTGCGTCAGCTGCTGCTGTGGGAGGACGACGACACCGCGGTGATGCCTAGCCGTACAGCTCCACAAACTGCTTCAGCGACTTCTCCACGTCTCCCCTGACCGCGCGGGCCGCGGCCGAGCCCACCGGGCCGAACAACGCGCGCCCGCCCAGCTCGAGACGCAGGCCCAGCGTCGACCCGCCGCCGGCCGCCCGCACCGAGAGCGTGACGGCGTACTTCGCTCCGCCCTTGCCCGCTCCCGACATCGCCACCTCGTGCGGAGGATCCCACTTGGTCACCGTCCAGGTCACCCGGTTGCGCAGGCCCTTGGAACGCGCCACGCCGACGATCTGAGTTCCCTCCGTGATCTCGTCGGGCAGCTCGCTGCGCCACGCCTCGTGCATCACCAGCCATTCGCCCAATTCCGAGAGGTCCGAAACGTGGTCCCACATCTCGTGCGGGGTCATCGGCATGTCGGCGGTCATCTCTACGGCGGCCATGGTTCTCTCCTACGTCAAGCCGCTGCCGGTTTGCAAGGGCAATTGGCGCTGCAAGGATTTCGCAAAGAGTCGTCCTTAACATTCCGACCGGCGATTTTGGCACGAACGGGGATTCGCATGACTAAGGCATGGCTGATGATGGCCGGCGGTTTTCTGCTCTTTTGCGCCGGATTCCCCGCGATGCTCGATTGGTCGCGCTACTGGTGGTGTCTGGCGTTCTACATCGGTGGGTTCGCCCTGCTCATCGCCGGCAGGAGGCAACACGATTTGCTGGTGGCCGCCCGGGCCCGCCAAGAGGCACTCGCGCCGGTTGCGGATCTACCCCCGTCGCGTCGCAAGCGCGCCGGCGTCCTGGCCTGGGTCGGCGTCGCCTTCGCGATGCTGGTTGGGTTGGCCGGGTTGCGCGTGGCCGAGCAGGGCGTGTTGCCCGAGGCCTTGGATCCCGGCACGCCGGCGAGGGCGACGGTCGTCAACTGCGTCACGCACGGGGTCGACGGATACCGCTGCGACGCCACGTGGACCGCGGGCGGAACACCGCAGACCGGCCAGCTATACGCGCTGGCGAAGTGGGGCGGAAGCTGGAACACGACTTACAAAGATCCCCCGCCGGTCGGATCGCAGCTGGACGTTCATGTGCGTGGCCGCCGCGCCTACCAACCGCCGAACCTGGCCCTCGATATCTGTTTCATCGCCGGGGGGTTGGCGCTGATCGCGGCGGCTGGCTTTCTGTATTGGTATCTGCGGCGCAGATACAGCAGGCGCTAGCTCGCCCGCGCGTTCGCGCTAATGAGTGGGCCCGCCCCGGAATCGGTTGCCGATCCGGAGTCCGGGCAGCAGCAAGGTGCGCGGCACGAACCTGCCGCCGGTGCTGACGACCTTGGGCACGATGCCCGGCACCACGCTGCGCTTGCCGGCGAGCATCCCGCCGATGGCCGCCTCGGCGACGTCGCGCGGTGAGACCTGCGCCACCGGGATGCTGAACCGCTCGGCGTTGGCGATCTCGGCCCACTCGGTGGGCACCGGCCCCGGACACAGGACGGTGACCGACACCCCCGTTCCGTGTAGTTCCTCGTGGATGGCCTCGGAGAAGGTCTGCACGAAGGCCTTGGTGGCCGAATACACCGCCATGTACGGCAACGGCTGGAAGCCGGCGATCGAGGCGATGTTCATCACGGCGCCGGCGCCGCGCTCCACCATGCCCGGCAGGACGGCGTGGGTGAGTTCCATCAAGGCGAGCGCGTTGAGGGTGATCTCTTCGCTTTCGCGTTCCAGCGGCAGCTCGTGAAAGACCCCGCTGGTGCCGAAACCGGCGCTGTTGCACAGGCCGGCGATCGGCTCGTTGCGCAGCCGGTCCGCGAGCTTGCCGCGGCCCTTGGCGTCGCTGAGGTCCAGCGGCAGAACCTCGACGGCCACCGAGTACTCCTGGCCCACCTCGTTGGCGAGGTCGTCCAGGCGGTCGCGGCGCCGCGCCACCAGCAATAGCGGGAAGCCGCGGCGGGCCAGGCCGCGGGCCAGTTCGGCGCCGATGCCGGAGGAGGCGCCGGTGATGACGACGGTGGTGTCGGTGTCGGGTTTCGGAAGGCTCATGATTTCACCAATGTATCCCTCGGGTCGCGCGAACAAACGTCTCGCTCCGCCTGTCGAAAGACTCTGCCTCACTGGATGATTCGCCACCCCTGGCCGCGTCGGAATCTTTGAACATGGCGAACGCGCGGTTGCGCACTCGGTCCATCACCGCCGGGTTGACGGCGTCGGCGACGGCGGCGAATTGCCCGAACGGCGAGCTCGCCCGCCGGGGCCGGTGCACGATCGCGTCGGCGATCACGCCGGCCGCCTGGTCCGGCGTCAGCGCCGGGAACTTGTCGTACATGGTGGTCGGGCTGATCATCGGCGTGCGCACCAGAGCCATGTGCACGGTGGTGAACTTGACGTCGTCGTTGACCACTTCGGCCTGCAGCGCGTCGCACAGGCTGTCGAGGGCGGCCTTGCTGGCGATGTAGGCGCCGAAGCGCGGCGCGCGGGTCTGCACGCCGACCGACGAGACATTGATGATCTGGCCGAAGCCGCGCTCGCGCATGCCGGGGATGAACTTGAGGATGAGCTGGACCGCGCCGAGGTAGTTCAGTTGCATGGTCCGCTGGTAGTCGTGGATGCGGTCGTAGGACAGCTTCAGCGAGCGCCGAATCGACCGCCCCGCGTTGTTGATGAGGATGTCGACCCCACCGAGGTCGTCGAGCACCTGATCGGCCATCGCGGCGATGGCGTCCATGTCGGTCAGGTCGCACGGGTACACGTGGGCGGTACCGCCATTGCCCTCGATCTCCGAGGCGACCTTCTCGAGGTTCTCCCGGGTTCGGGCCACCAGCACCACCACGCCGCCCGCCTCCGCGATCTTCTTGGCGGCGGCCGCGCCGATGCCCGACGACCCGCCGGTGATGAGGACGGTGCAGCCCTCCACCGCGTCGCTGAGCGTGCGGCCCTGCACCACGTCCAGCAGATTCCGCAGGTAGAACGGTCGATATCGCCCGGTCGAGTTGGGGGTGTTGATCATGTTGGAGACCGCCGCGAAGGGCTTTTCCACCAAGTGGGTCAAGTCACCAAGCAGATTCATCGGCGCTCGCTCCTGAGAGGCAATGTGACGTGGGTCATAAATCCAACCTAGGGCATTAACCGACCGGCAGCGGCAGATTCGCTCACACAGCTGTCCAAATCGTGACCATTAGAGAGCAATCGGCTTGTTACACAGGGTAATCCGGGTGTGATCGTGGACTAACTGACGGGCAACGCTCAAATGTTCCAATCGGCGTTATGAAAATTCTGGCGCAATTCCGCAAACCAGAGCCGAACACGATCTACGACCGGATCGGCGGGCACGAGGCGATCGAAGTCGTCGTCGAGGACTTCTACGTTCGCGTGCTCGCCGACAGCCAACTGACGGGCTTTTTCACCGGAACCAACATGAACCGCCTCAAGGGCAAGCAGGCCGAGTTCTTCGCGGCGGCGCTTGGCGGCCCCGAGCCGTACACCGGAGCGCCGATGAAACAGGTGCACCAGGGCCGCGGCATCACGATGCACCACTTCAGCCTGGTGGCCGGGCACCTGGCCGACGCGCTCGCCGCCGCGGGGGTGCCCGCCGCGACGGTCACCGAAATACTCGGCGCCATCGCGCCGCTCGCGCCCGACATCGCGTCGTCCGAGACCACCACGGTCTAAGCGCGGCGCTCACCCGCGACCTCGGCGAGCCGCCGACGCAGATATCGAATAACGCCGGGGTCGGCAGTGAGGTCGATGGCCCTGCGGTAGGCCTCCGCCGCCGCCGCGGGCCGCCCCGCCTCGACCAGCAAATGCGCACGCGCCGTCCAGGCCGGCTGGAAGCGCGCCATCGCCGGGTCGGTGATGCCGTCAAGCGCGACCAGCCCCGCCTCCGGCCCGTCGAGGCGGCCGTCGACGACCGCCAGGGAAACCGCCGCACCCAAAGACGGCGCAACGCGCACCAGCGCCCGATGCAGCTTGCGCAACGCCGCCCAGTCCGCCCGCCCGCCGTGCACCCGGGCGCAGTGCGTCGACTGGATGGCCGCCTCGTATTGGTACCGCCCGGGCCGGCCGAATGCATGGGCCCGACGCAGCAGCGCCTCGCCGCGCGCGATCATCGCCGAGTCCCACAGCCGGGTGTCCTGGTCGTCGAGCGGAACGAACTCGCCGCCGTCGGTGCGCCGCGCCGGCCGACGCGACTCGGACAGGCAAATCAGCGCCGCCAGCCCGAGCGCCTCGGGCTCCTCCGGCAATAGGTCGGCCAGCACCAGCGCCAGGTGCAGGGCCTCGGCGGCTAACGACTCGATGGGCACACCCTGCGGCTCCAGCTGCCAATCGATCGCCCACGCACCGTAAACGGCTTCCAGCACGGCCGGCAGCCGCTCGTCGAAGTCTTCCGGGACCGCGAACGGGATGTGCGCCTCGCGAATCCTGCGCTTGGCGCGGACCAGCCGCTGGGCCAGCGTCGCGGGTGGCAACGAGAACGCCCGCGCGATCGCCGCCGAGTCGATGCCCAGCACCGTCTGCAGCATCAACGCGGTGCGGCAATTGGCGGCGATCGCGGGATGCGCGCAGACCAGCATCAGCTCCAGGCGACGATCGGGGATCGCCGCCGGGACCGGGAAATCGCCACCGATATCCCATGTTTCGGGCAGGGGGCCGGTCTTCCGGTAGGCGTGCGACTTCCACCGGTCGCGCTGCCGATTGCGGGCGACGGTAAGGACCCAGGCTTCGGGGTTGTCCGGTATCCCCTCGTCCGGCCAGCGGGCGAGCGCGCGCTCCAGCGCGTCACCAATGGCATCTTCGGCCGCGGCGATGTCGGCACTCGGCGCGGCCAGCACCGACAGCAACCGACCGTAGGACTCGCGGACCAGCTCGGCCACCCGGGCCTGCGCCTCATTCAGGGCTGTACCATCCCTTGCCGCTCGCGTAAGTGACTGCGACAGGCCGGATCTCGATCGACCCCCACCCGGCGGCCGGGCACTGCTTCGCCCACGACAGGGCGGCGTCCAGGTCCGGCACGTCGATGACGAAGACCCCACCGAGGCGTTCCTTGGTGTCGGCGAACGGCCCGTCCTGGATCCTCGGTTCGCCGTCGCGCGCGGTGAAGGTGGTCGACGCGACAGCCGATTGCAGGACCTGCGTGCCGATCAGCACGCCGGCAGCGTCGAGATCGTCGGCGTATTTGGCGAACGCCGCCCGCGCGGGCGCCATGTCTTCGGTGGTCAGCCCGAGTTCGCCGCCCTCCTGGTAGTGCATGAGCAGGCAGTACTGCATGACGATGCCCCTTTCTTCTTAATGGTTTCACCGCAATGACGATTGAGGCCACGTCCGATCGACACCACAATGCAATGCATGCCCCGCACTTTCGAAGATCTGTTGGCCGAAGCCGACTCGGTGAGCGTCGACGGCTGGGACTTCTCCTGGCTCGACGGCCGCGCGACGGAGGAACGACCGTCCTGGGGCTTCCAGCGGCTGCTGAGCGGCCGCCTCGCGACGGTGTCGGCCGCGCTGGACATCCACACCGGCGGCGGCGAGGTACTGGCGGGCGCGGGGCCGTTCCCGCCCACGATGGCGGCGATCGAGACCTGGCCGCCCAACGCGACCCTGGCGACCAAACGCCTGCATCCGCTGGGCGTGGTGGTCGTGGCGACCCGGGACGAGCCGCCGTTGCCGTTCGCCGACGAAGCGTTCGACTTGGTGACCACCCGTCATCCGATCTCGGTGTGGTGGGACGAGATCCTGCGAGTCCTCCGGCCCGGCGGCAGCTACTTCGCGCAGCACATCGGGCCCGCCACCATGGGTGAGCTGGTCGAGTACTTCATCGGGCCGCAGCCCGAGAAATGGGCCGAGTTCCACCCGGACGCCGTGCGGGCGCAGGTGCAGGCCGCGGGCCTGGAGGTGGTGGACTTGCGCATGGAAAAACTGCGCGCCGAGTTCTTCGACATCGGCGCCGTCGTCTACTTCCTGCGCAAGGTGGTGTGGACGGTGCCGGACTTCACCGTCGAGCGCTACCGCGACCGGCTGCGCGAACTGCACGAGCGGATCGAGGCCGACGGGTCCTTCGTCGCGCACCCGACGCGGGTGCTCGTGGACGTCCGCAAGCCCGGCTGATCAGCCCTCGTCGCGCAGCACGTCCAGCGCGTGCTGCAGATCGGGCGGGTAGGGGCTGACAATCTCGATCCGCCGGCCGTCCGCCGGGTGGGCGAAAGCCAGCGAGCGTGCGTGCAGCCATTGCCGTTCCAGCCCAAGCCTTTTCGCGAGTTTCGGGTCGGCGCCGTAGACGAGGTCGCCGCAGCACGGGTGGTGCAGGGCGGAGAAATGCACCCGGATCTGGTGGGTGCGTCCGGTTTCCAGGTGCACGTCGAGCAGGCTCGCCGCGTGGAAGGCTTCGATGGTGTCGTAATGGGTGAGGCTGTGCCGGCCGTCCTTGGTGACGGCGAACTTCCACTCGCCGCCGCGGTGCCGCCCGATCGGCGCGTCGATCGTCCCGCTGGACGGATCCGGATGCCCCTGCACCAGCGCGTGGTAACGCTTGTCGACGGTGCGCTGCTTGAACGCCCGCTTGAGCACCGTGTAGGCGCGCTCGGAAAGCGCCACCACCATCACCCCGGAGGTGCCGACGTCGAGGCGATGCACGATGCCCTGGCGCTCCGGCACGCCGGATGTGGTGATCCGGTAACCGGCCGCGGCCAGGCCACCGAGCACCGTGGGTCCGGACCATCCGACCGACGCGTGCGCGGCCACCGCCGCAGGTTTGTCGACCGCAACGATGTCGTCGTCGGAGTACAGGATGGTCATGCCCTCGATGTCGACGGGCGGGTTTTCCAGCGGCGCCGGCGCGTCGGGCAGGCGCACGTGCAGCCAGGCGCCGCCCGTCAGGCGGTCGGACTTGCCGGCTCGCACGCCGTCCAATTCCACGCCGCCGTCCTCGGCCAGCGCGGCCGCCGCGGTCCGCGACAGCCCCAGCAGCCGCGACAGCCCGGCGTCGACGCGCATGCCCGCCAGTCCCTCCGGGACGGGCATCGAACGCTCGGTCATCGGTGCTGATCGGCCTGGCGCCGGGCGACGGCGTCCCCGTTGGCCTTTCGGCGGCCCACGGCGTCGAAGTCGTATCCGAAGACCGACAGCACCACCAGCAGGATGGCCCCGCCGACCACCGACGGGTCGGCGACGTTGAACACCGGCCACCAGCCGACCGACAGGAAGTCCACCACATGCCCGCGCAGCGGGCCGGGCGACCGGAAGAACCGATCGACCAGGTTGCCCATCGCGCCGCCGAGGATCATGCCGAGCCCGACCGCCCACCACGGCGATACCAGCCGTCGCCCCATCCAGAAGATGCCGGCCACCACGCCGGTCGCGATCAGCGTCAGGACCCAGGTGTATCCGGTGGCCATCGAGAAGGCCGCCCCCGAATTGCGCACCAAGGTCCACGTCACGGTGTCGCCGATGATCGACACCGGCTGGCCGGGGGGCAGCAGCCTGACGGCGAGCACCTTGGTCACGATGTCGAGGGTCAGCACCACCGCCGCGACTGACAGCAGCAGGCGCAGCCGCCTCGGCGGCCTGGCGGGTGCGGGTTCGGGTTCGGCCACCTCCCGGGCCGGTCCTGAGGGTTCGTCGGACACGTCACCATCATTCCCTAACCCGAAGGTGCGCGATGATGCCACCGTGGCTAATTCGAAGGGCAGGCTCACCGTCATCGCCACCGGAGGCACGATATCGACGGGCGAAGGCGCCGACGGGGTGCGCCGACCGGCCTACAGCGGCGCCGATCTCACCTCGGGGCTGGACGTCGACGTCGTCGACCTGCTGGCCCTCGACAGCTCCGAGCTGACGCCGGCCGATTGGGACCGCATCCGGGCCGCCGTGCGCGCGGCGATCGACGGCGGGGCCGACGGCGTGGTCGTCACCCACGGCACCGACACCATGGAAGAGAGCGCCCTGTGGCTGGACCTCACCCACGCGGGGGAAGTCCCGGTCGTGCTCACCGGCGCCATGCGCAGCGCCGACGCCCCCGACGCCGACGGGCCGGCCAATCTGCGCGACGCGCTGGCGGTCGCGGCCTGCCCGGCCGCCCGCGGCCTGGGGGTGCTGGTGTGCTTCGCCGGCCGGGTGCTGCAGCCGCTGGGGATGCACAAGGTGGCCACCGAGGACCTGAGCGGCTTCGCCGGCGAACTGGTCGGCAGGGTGGACAGCGGCGAAGTGACCCTGACCGGCCCCAAAACCCGTCCGTATCTCGGTGATCTCGGCGCCGCGACCGCCCCCCGCGTCGACATCGTCGCGGCATACCTGGGGAGTGACTCGGTGGCGCTCGACGCCTGCGTGGCCGCCGGCGCGCGGGGCGTCGTGCTGGAGGCGCTGGGTTCGGGCAACGCCGGTGCGGCGGTCGTCGACGGGGTGCGCCGGCATTGCCGCGACGGCGTGGTCGTCGCGGTGTCCACCCGGGTCCCGGGCGGGCGGGTCGGCGCGAGTTACGGTCCCGGCCACGACATGGCCGCCGCCGGCGCGGTGATGGTGCCGCGGCTGCGGCCGCCGCAGGCGCGGGTGCTGACGATGGCCGCGCTGGCCGCCGGGCTACCCGTCGCCGACGTCGTCGACCGCTGGGGTTAGCAGCGCGTCGGCCTGCAGGCCACCGAGATAGTCGGGCCAGTCCAGGGAGTCGACCGGGTTGGCGCCGGTGAGGTCGTCGGTGTCGGCGGGAAACGTGCGCGCCTGACCCGGGCCGGAGCCGCGGGTCTCGAAGCGCACCGTCACCACACCGTGGCCGGCGCCCTGCACCCAGCCGTGTCCCAGTTCGCGGTGCGCTATGTCGTCTCCCACCCGCCACCCCGCGGCCTCCTCGGGCGCCGGCGCGAACATCGCCTCGGTCGCGGTCTCGATGTGCTGCGGGTCGGACGTCTCCCCCGACAACTCGAGGTCGGGGAACAGCGACTCCTGGCGGACGTCGCTCAACCCCGAAAACCCCACCCCGAGAAGGCGAATCGGGCCGATTTCGCGTGGGTCGAGCAGCAGCCGGCGGGCGACCGCGGTGAGCGCGCCGGCCTCGGTGGTCGCGTAGGGCAACGTCGCCGAGCGGGTCAGCGTGCTCATGTCGGACTTCTTCAGCTTCACCGTGACGGTGCGCGCGCCGCGGCCGTCGCGCAGCAGGCGCTGGTGCGCGTGCTCGGCGATCGGATCGATCGCGTCGCGCAGCTGCTCGAGGCTGGTCAGGTCGGCGGCGAAGGTCGACTCGGCGCTGATCTGCTTGGCCACCGCACGCTCGGCGACGGGGCGGTCGTCGATGCCGCGCGCGAGGCGGTGCAGCGCCAGCCCGACCGTCGCGCCCAGGATGTTGGCCACCTCGGCGTCGGTGAGCGCGGCCAACTCTGCGACGGTCTCGATGCCGAGCCGATTCAGCTTCTCCTCGGCGACAGGGCCGATCCCCCACAGCCGCCGCACCGGCAGCCCGCCCAGCAGCGCTTGCTCCTCGGCGCGCCGAACCACCCGCACCCCATCGGGTTTGGCCAGTCCGGACGCGATCTTCGCGATCTGCTTGCCCGAGCCCGCACCGACCGACGCGACCAGGCCGGTCTCGTCGCGAATGCGCCCCCGCAACTCCTCGCAGAACGCCTCGACGTCCTCGGCCGGCGCCCCGGCGAGCCACGGCGGCTCGCCGAAACCCTCGTCGACGGACAGCTGCTCGACGACCGGTACCAGGCTGCGCACGGTGTCGAAGACTCGGCGGCTGGCCACCCCGTAGACCACACCGCGCGGCGGCAGCACCACCGCGGTCACTCCGATCAGCCGGCGCGCCTGATGCATCGGCATGGCCGACCGGGCGCCGAACACGCGGGCCTCGTAGCTGGCGCCGGCCACGACGCCCCGCCCACCCAGGCCGCCGACCAGCACCGGCCGTCCCCGCAGGGTCGGTCGGGTGAGTTGTTCGACGGAGGCGAAAAACGCGTCCATGTCCAGGTGCAGCACCCACCGGGACTCCACATCTGCAAATGCTATTGGTCTACCGTCGTTGGGTATGGCAATGAACCTCGCGCACCGACGGATTTGCAGCTCGGATCGCTGGGCAAAGCAGGTGGAAGACGAGCTGCTCCCATGGGCTCTTGCCGATGTGGACCTTGGCGACAACACCCTCGAGATCGGGCCCGGTTACGGAGCGATTCTGCGAGTGCTGGTCGACAAGACGCCGAAACTGACCTCGGTGGAGATCGACACCCCGATGGCGCAGCGTCTGCAACGGCTCTACGGCGATCGCGCGCGCATCATCAACGGCGACGGCACCAATACCGGGTTGCCCGACAACGAGTTCAGCTCGGTGGTGTCGTTCACGATGCTGCATCACGTCCCGACCGCCGAGCTGCAGGACCGCCTGTTCGCCGAGGCGTTCCGGGTGCTTCGACCCGGCGGCGTCTTCGCCGGCAGCGACAGCGTGACCTCGCTGCGGTTCCGCCTCCTGCACTTCCGCGACACCTGCAACACGGTGTCGCCCGAAACCTTGCCGGATCGCCTGCGGGCAGCAGGTTTTCGCGATGTGGAGGTCGAGGTTCGCGGCGGACGGCAGCGCTGGCGGGCGGTCAAGGGCGCTTAGCCGCGAGAGTGCAACTGCCGACCGTCCCTCTCGGGAAACGTGTCGGCAGTTGCACTTTCGCGGTTTGGGCAGGCTGACTCACTTCTTGCCGGGGATCACCTGCGGGTGAAGCGGCTGCTGCTGGACCGGCTGCGGGTGCACGGGCTGCTGCTGAATCGGCAGCGGGTGGATCGGCTGCTGCTGGATCGGATGCTGCTGGCAGGCAAGGCACTCGATCGGTCCGTGGCCGCCGCCCTGCTGGCCGCCGCCCTGTTGCTGGCCACCGCCTTGCTGCTGGCCACCGCCCTGCTGCTGGCCGCCGCCACTCGGGTGGTCGCCATCATGGTCCGACGGCACGGGCACGGGAATCGGCACCGGGACCACCACCGGCGGGACGTTCACCGTCACGTTCGGCGGAGGCGGCGGGGTGCCGGGGTCGGCCGGCGCGGCGGGCGGCGTACCCGGGTCGGCGGGCGGCGCTGCGACGACCGGGGCGGGGGCGGTCCACACCGGCGCGCCCCCACCGCTGACCGGTCCACTCGGCAGTTGCGCGGCGTCGGGTGGCGTGGCGATGGACGGCGGCGCCGGCGCCACGGGCGGCGGCGCGACCGCGCTGGCCGACTGGGGTGTCACCGAACTGACGCTGGAGTTCGGAACGACGACGGCCGGCTTCTCTTGCTTCGAACTCGTCGAGTCGATGAGCATCATGCCGAGCCCGCCGACCACTCCGAGCCCGGCGATCACCGCCGCGGCCACCAGGACGGTCGTTGCCCGCGAGCGCGGCTGCTCGGTCACGGTGGTGGGCGGGAAGTCCTCGAAGTTTGCGGGTTCCGACAGGGATCCGTCTTCGATCGAGGGGTCACCCAACGGGCTCGACGCCCACGCCTCGGCAACCGTGAGGTCCTCGTGCGGGATGGCGGCGAAGGTAGCGGACTGGAAGTCTTCGATGGTGCTCATGGTCGGTTCCTTAACTGTGGTCGCGACCCCCGTTGGGCCGCCGTCACAGGTAGGAGCAGCAAGCCCCGCCACACCGGACACTTTTTTCGGAACTTTTTTTCGGAACCTCCGGCCGACCGGTCGCGGTCAGGCCTTACTGATGGCCACGCGCACGCCGTCGCCGATCTCCGAGCCGTCGGCGGGCTCGCCGAACTCGAAGCTGGTCGCGAGGATCTCCCCCGCGATCAAGTCGCGGTGCGTCCGCGCCCAGTCGGCGCGCTCGCCGGGCACCGACATCACGACGCTGATGCGGTCGGACACGTCCAGCCCGGTCGACTTGCGCAACTCCTGCAACTCGCGGATCCGGTCCTTCGCCCAGCCCTCGGCCTCCAGCTCCGGGGTCACAGTGCCGTCGAGCACGACCAGACCGGAGCCGTCGGGCAGCGCCGCCGTGTAATCCGGGTCGGCGGCCACCAGCCGGGCGCTGTACTCGTCGGGCTGCAGCACCGCCGGACCCGCGGTCAGGGTGCCATCGGGGTTGACGACGCCCTCGCCGGCCTTGACCGCCTTGATGGCGGCCTGCACGTCCTTGCCCAGCCGGGGCCCGGCGACCCGCGCGTTGACCGTCAGCTCGAACCGCCCGTACGTGTCGATCGCGTCGGTCAGTTCGACGCGCTTGACGTTGAGCTCGTCGGCGATCAGGTCCACAAACGGCTCGAGCCGCTGCGGGTTCTCCACGGCCACGGTCAGTTTCGGCAACGGCAGGCGCACCCGCAGCCTCTTGGCCTTGCGCAGCGACGACGCCGCCGAGCAGACTTCGCGGACCTGATCCATCGCGGCGACCAGGCCGGGATCCGCGGGCACCGCGTCCGCGTCCGGCCAATCGGTCAGGTGCACCGAACGCCCGAAGGTCAGGCCTCGCCAGATGATCTCGGTGACAGACGGGAGCAGCGGCGCGGCCAGGCGAGCGCTCACCTCCAGGACCGTGTGCAACGTGTCGATGGCGTCGGCGTCTTCCTCCCAGAACCGCGAACGCGACCGCCGCACATACCAATTCGTCAGCGCCTCGGTGAACTGGCGCAGCTGCTCGCAGGCGCCCGAGATGTCGCAGACGTCCATCGACTCGGTGAGGTCGTCGCGCAGCTCCGCCAGCTTGGCCAGGATGTAGCGGTCCAGCACTTTGGCCGAATCCGTCCGCCAATTACCGACTTTCGGCGCGTAGAGGGCCAGGAAGCTGTAGGCGTTCCACAACGGCAGCAGCACCTGGCGCACGCCTTCGCGGATGCCCTGCTCGGTGACGATCAGGTTGCCCCCGCGCAAGATCGGCGAGGCCATCAGGAACCACCGCATCGCATCCGAGCCGTCACGGTCGAACACCTCGGAAACGTCGGGGTAGTTGCGCAGCGACTTGCTCATCTTCTGGCCGTCGGAACCCAGCACAATCCCGTGCGCCACACAGGTTTTGAACGCGGGACGGTCGAACAGCGCGGTGGCCAGCACGTGCAGGGTGTAAAACCAGCCGCGCGTCTGCCCGATGTATTCGACGATGAAGTCGCCAGGATAGTGGCCGTCAAACCAGTCGCGGTTTTCGAATGGGTAGTGCACCTGCGCGTAGGGCATCGAGCCCGAGTCGAACCACACGTCGAGCACGTCGGGGATGCGCCGCATCTTGCTGCGACCCGTGGGGTCGTCGGGGTTGGGCCGGGTCAGCTCGTCGATATAGGGCCGGTGCAGGTTGGTGGGCCGCACCCCGAAGTCGCGTTCCAGCTCGTCGAGGCTGCCGTAGACGTCGATGCGGGGATAGGCCGGGTCGTCGGACTTCCACACCGGAATCGGGCTGCCCCAGTACCGATTTCGGGAGATCGACCAGTCGCGCGCGCCCTGCAGCCACTTGCCGAACTGGCCGTCCTTGACGTGTTCGGGGTACCAGGTGATCTGCTGGTTGAGCTCCACCATGCGGTCCCGGAAGTCGGTGACCGCGACGAACCACGATGACACCGCGCGATAGATCAGCGGGTTGCGGCAGCGCCAGCAGTGCGGGTAGGGATGTTCGTAGGTCTCGTGGCGGACCAACACCGCGCCGTTGGCCGCCACCGGACCGCTGCCGTTCTTCAGGTCGCGGATGATGTTCGGATTGGCGTCAAAGACGCGCTGCCCCCGGTAATCCGGGACCGTGGAGTCAAACCGGCCCTTGGAATCCACCGGAGTGGCCGGGGCTATGCCGGCCGCGTCGCAGACCGCCATGTCGTCCTCGCCGTAGGCGGGCGCCATGTGCACGATCCCGGTGCCGTCCTCGGTGGTCACAAAGTCACCACGAAGCACCTGGAACGCCTTGTCGGTGTCCATGAAGTAGGGGAACGGTGGAACATACCGCAGACCCAGCAGGTCCGCGCCCCGATACGTGCCCAGCACCTCGGGCTCTTCTCCCAGTTCGCGCGCGTAGCCGGCCAGCCGCGCCTCGGCCAGCACGAAACGGCGCTCCCCCACCCGCACCTGCACGTACGTCACGTCCGGGTTGACGGCCACCGCCAGGTTCGACGGCAGGGTCCACGGCGTCGTCGTCCACACCAGCAGGTAGGCCCCGTCGAGCTCGCCGCCCGTGACCTTGAAGCCCACCGTCAGAGCCGGATCCTGGCGGCTCTGGTAGACGTCGTCGTCCATCCGCAATTCGTGATTGGACAACGGGGTTTCGTCGCGCCAGCAGTACGGCAGCACCCGATACCCCTCGTACGCCAGGCCCTTGTCCCACAGCTGTTTGAACGCCCAGATCACCGACTCCATGTAGCTGGGATCCAGCGTCTTGTAGTCGTTGTCGAAGTCGACCCAGCGGGCCTGGCGCGTCACGTACGCCCGCCACTCGTCGGTGTAGCGCAGCACCGATTCTCGGCAGGCGTCGTTGAACGCGGCGATCCCCATGTCGTCGATCTGGGACTTGTCGTTGATGCCGAGCTGGCGTTCGACCTCGAGTTCGGCGGGTAGCCCATGGGTGTCCCAGCCGAACCGGCGCTCCACCTTGTAGCCGCGCATGGTGCGATACCGCGGCACGATGTCTTTGACGTAGCCGGTGAGCAGGTGACCGTAGTGGGGCAGCCCATTGGCGAACGGCGGCCCGTCGTAGAAGACGTACTCCGGGGCGCCGTCGCGGCGGGCGATGCTGGCCCGGAAGGTGTCGTCGCGGGCCCAGTAGTCGAGAACGTCGACTTCGAGCGCCGGGAAATCGGGCGCCCCGCCGGCCGGCTTCGGGTACGCCTTGACGTCCGCGTTCTCGGTCACGATGTGTGTCGTCTCCTGTGGCCTCGATACTCAGGCCGGGGACGACGACGCGCAAGGTGCGCGAGCGCCGCGGTACCACCCCGCTTGCCGCGCTCTCGCGCGACCGCTCGACGAGGGCTATGACGGGCCTACCCGTTCGGTTCTACTGAGCCTGTCGGCCGTTCTTCCGAAGGCTCCCCGGTGATCGCCGGATCGATGCCATTTGCTCGATTCTACTCAAACCCCGCACCCCAAGGGGCTACCTGGCCTCAGGACAGACCTGCGGCCGGGTAGCCCTTTGGAGCGAATAGAGCACCACTAGGCCCGGACTTCCAGCACACCCACACGCCACAGCGCCGCGTACACGTGACGCACGCCGATGGCCAGGAAGTGGGCGGCACCATCCACCAGCGGGTCGCTGATGACGATGGTCGTGCCCTTCTTGGGCGCGGTGGCGGGCGCGGGGGGCGGGGTCGTGTCGCGCACCACGGTCAGCTTGGGCGCGACGGTTACCACTTCGTCGTGCAGAACTGCGGTCATGATCGTCTCCTGACGGGAACCAAACGAGCGTTGATTGGACTGACGTGTCCCATCCCGTTGGGGTTCCGATCCGAGAACGCTTGGCCGGTAAGCCAATTAGCGTCGCGGCGACTCAGCCGAAAACGTCGCGCCTCAGGTCGGATCGGGACGGAACACAGCCCGGACTTCGACCCGGACTATCGCTGGAACTCATGCGTCCCTCACCTCCTCGACGGTCACGACGCGCGTTCGGTTTGCCCGCGCGATCCACGCGCACCAAAAGGAGTACAGAAACCGGCGAACGCCGGAGATCCGCACCCCTCTCGTCAGAGCTTTGGCACTACACGACGTGTCCGATTCCTCGGAAGCCACCTGGGCTCAACCCTTAAGCCGGGAGGAGCTGTCCTGACCCGGGGCGTCTTTGGACGTTCGGGGTCAGTGGCCTGTATTCGTGTAGACGCCTCACCTAACGAGGTGCATACGCGACCGATCATGCACGATCGCCACGACACGGTCAATGTGATCCGGTCGGTGTCGCCGAATCTTTATGCGGTCATTACGTGAACACACAGGCGTTAACAAGCTGCGGGCGCGCCGGACCCCGCCCCCCGCGGGCGCAGCCCGTCCAGCACCAGCGCCACCACGAAATCAGCCACCTGAGCTGCGGTGACGTCGTCGTCGGTGCTCAGCCGCCGTTGCGCCAGCTGGCCGACCAGCGCCGCCAGCGTGTACGCCACCATGCGCGGCGGGGCGCTCACCACCTCACCGCGCTCCTGGGCGGCCACGATGAAGCTTTCGATGTCGTCGATGAACCGCTCGTAGATCCCGCCGAGATGTTTTTCGAATCGCTCGCCCAGCGCGCACGGGTCGCGCAGCAGCAGCTTGACCGTCGCCTTGTCGGACTCGAAGAACTCCAGCGTCGCCCGCACCGCGACCCGAAGCGACTCCTCCTGCCCGACGCTGCGGACCGGAACCCCCAGCGCCGCAACGACGTGGGTGCGCAGCGCGCTCTCCTCGGCCGCCATCAACGCGTGGAACAACTCGTCCTTGGAGTCGAAGTACCAATAGACCGAGCCGTAGGCCAGGCCGGCCCGCTTGGCGATGTCGGCGATCGTCGTTGCGTGAAAACCCTTGCGCGCGAACACTTCCTTGGCGGCCGACATGATCTGCTCGCGCCGCTGTGACTTGTCCTCGTCGCTGACCGCGCGGCGCCGGCGGGCCGCGCTGGTCACGTATCGACCAGGCCGTCGAGCCGGCCGATGGTGTCGATGAACTCCTCGACCATGTCGAGCACCACCGAGCGGGCCGGGCGGACCCGGTCGAGCGAACCAACCACCTGGCCGACGAAGTACGTCGCCAGCTCGCGCGCCTTGGACTCCGGATTGGTGGCGGCCTGGTTGATGCGCACCTGCGAGCCGGTGACCAAGGCGGTCTGCAGCGGCATGCCGAGCGGATCGGGGGTGTCGGGCCGCGCCCACTCGTCGGTCCAGGCGGTGCGCAGCATCCGCGCCGGTTTGCCGGTCATCGATCGGGAGCGCACCGTGTCCGAGGAGCTGGCCGCCAGGAACTTCTCCTTGACCACGGGAACCGTCTCGGCCTCCTCGGTGGTCAACCACACCGAGCCGCACCACACCCCCTCGGCGCCCAGCGCCAGGGCGGCGGCGACCTGGCGGCCGCGCGCGATCCCGCCGGCCGCCAGAACGGGCACCGGTGCCACGGCATCCACCACCTCGGGCACCAGCACCATGGTCGCCACCTCGCCGGTGTGGCCGCCCGCCTCGGTGCCCTGCGCGACGATCAGGTCGACGCCCGCGGCCGCATGCCGCCGCGCGTGCTGCGTGGTGCCCGCGAGCGCGGCCACCACGACGTCGCGGTCGTGGGCGCGCTGGACGAGGTCGGCGGGCGGCGACCCGAGGGCGCTGGCAATCAGCCGGATGTCGTGCTCGAAGGCCACGTCGAGCAACGGCTCGTAGCCCTTGGGCGAGATGTTGAGGCCCCCGGACGACGC
Organism: Mycobacterium sp. NGS69; assembly: GCF_059812165.1. Lineage (NCBI taxonomy): Bacteria > Bacillati > Actinomycetota > Actinomycetes > Mycobacteriales > Mycobacteriaceae > Mycobacterium > Mycobacterium sp. NGS69. Next base: position 759,233 of record NZ_JCALCD010000002.1, on the reverse strand, counting down.
CCTGGGCGCCTCGGTGGGGGCCGCGACGCCGTAGCGGGACAGGATGTCCTCGACGAACGCGCGGTGCTCCTCGGGCAGCAGCTCGCGCGCCTGTTTGGCGTCGATGCCGCCCTGCTCGGCGCCGACGTACTTGGGCGGCAACAGCAGGTCGACGCCGTATGGCTTGCCGCCGGTCTGCTCCTCGATCCACGTCAGCTCGTTGTGCAGGCGCTCCGGACTGTGCGCGACGGCGCCGAGGATGCCGAGACCGCCCGCATTGGTCACCGCGGCGACGACGTCGCGGCAGTGGCTGAAGGCGCAGATCGGAAATTCAACGCCGAGCATCTCGGCGGCCCTGGTTCGCATTGCCCGACGCTAAGAGTTACTGACTGATAAGTCAATCGGTTAGGGGGACCGGCCGTCCGGCGGCCAGCTGGACACGCCCTCTTCCAACGGGACCTGGAGGCTGCGCAGGATCGACGAGACCATTCGCCACGCGCCGATGGCGGTGACGAGCTCTATGAGAACCACTGTGTCGCTTTGCAATTCACGCTCGCACGCGGCCCAGCTCTCGGCGCTTACCGCGCCGTTGCGCACCACGTCGTCGGTGGCCGCCAGCACCGCGCGCTCGGCGGGCCCGAAGCCCTCATATGCCCGCCAATCGCGCACGCCGATCAGGTCGCCGGCGCTCACGCCCAGCCCCGACGCGACCCGCCAGTGCTGTGTCCACTCGTAGTCGCACGCGGTGAGCCAGCCGATCCGCATGATCGCCAGCTCACGCAACCGCGGGTCCAGGCTGCCGTGCCAGAGCATGGTGGCGAGCAGGTCGTTGATGCCGCGCGCCAGCGGCGGATGGTTCAGCAGCACCTGGAAGATGCTGAGCTCCGCCATGTAGTCGGGCACCGCGGCCTCGTCGGCGGCGGCCTTGGCCACGTCAAGCGGCAGTCTGGGGACCCGGGCTTGCCCGATAGGTGGGGTCATGGTGTGAGCACTCCGTCCACTGGTGGACACCTCGCGTTCACCGGCAATGGTAGCCAGCGGCCACAGCCGTTGGACCGGGAGAATGACGGACGAAAAGCCCGGAGCCCCAACGCCGCAACGCCGGACGGCCCGATGAAAACGACGGTTCCGGCACGAGCGGTGCCGGGGGCCCGTGCGCGAATACCGTTGGCGCCCGGAGGGATACCGCGACGGCGACGGCGTCGGGCCGGCTCGTCCCGGTCGCGCCGCACGGCCGTCGCCAGCGAATGAATTCAAAGCCGCGGCCCGCCGTGATCGGCCCGTGATCGGTCCCACAGACGGCGCCCGCGCCGCTCCCCCGACACCACGGTTCGGCCTCGAACCGGGCACGGCAATCACGGCAAAGTATGAATCTCGACACAATTTCGGCAGGACTTAACTTGCAATCTTAAAGATTTCAGCGATTTTCCTGCGGAGTTTCGCAATGGCCCCTACCATGGCGTGATTACGCATCTTCGATGCAGCGCATCGGTGCGTCCAATTTGGTCTAGGGCCTCGGCCCCCGCGGGTCGGGTGGGTTCACGCTGTCCCGGACGCTCGGCGCCGACAACGCCCGTGGTCGGCGCCGGTTCGGGCAGGTAAACGCCGGAGACCTTGTCGGACAGCGTCTCTGGTAGCGATGCCGGTACGAGGCAATGGGGCGAATACCGTCCCAAAAGTATGCGTCTGGCCGGTTGGCCAAGCCGGGTGTCGACCGGCCTTGGCCAGGGCTTTGTTAAATTTTTGTACGTTCGCACGATTTTTCCACGCGTGAGAAGCGAAGCCGCTACGCTGCTGATCGCGCCATGTTGTTACGGGTGGGCTTCGATGCGGGGGTCGGTGGGTTTTTTTGCGTTGCGGCGGAGTTGCCAGCTCGCGCAAAAAAATTCGACGAGATTTCTCGAAGCTCTGATAAGAGCGAGCAGCAGTGATAGGAACTTGTGGATAGGCAAGGAGAGGTGAAGGACAGTGGATAAGGCAGGCGTGACTCCGGTCGCAGTCATCGGGATGGCTTGCCGGCTGCCCGGGGGCATCAACTCACCTGACCTCTTTTGGGAAGCGTTGCTCCGCGGCGACGACCTTGTCAAGGAAATTCCCGCCGAACGCTGGGACGTCGACTACTACTACGACCCCGAGCCGGGCGTGCCGGGCCGGTCGGTTTGCAAGTGGGGCTCCTTCCTGGACAACGTCGGCGACTTCGACCCCGAGTTCTTCGGCATCACCGAAAAAGAAGCCACCGCGATGGACCCCCAGCACCGCCTGCTGATGGAAACCGCGTGGGAGGCCATGGAACACGCCGGCCTCACCAAGGACACCATGGCCGCGGAAACGGGTGTTTTCGTCGGATTGAACTATGGCGACTACCAATTCGTCCACGCCGCCACCGACGCCTTTGACGGCCCGTACGGAAACCCCGGGACCATCTCCTGCATGGCGTCCGGGCGGATCGCCTACGCGCTCGGCCTGCACGGCCCCGCGGTCACGATCGACACCGCGTGCTCTTCCGGCCTCTTCGCGATCCACCAGGCCTGCCGCAGCCTCAACGACGGAGAGAGCAACCTCGCGTTCGCCGGTGGCGTGAACGTGATGCTGGAACCGCGCCGGTCCGCCTCCGCGTCGGCGGGGGGCATGCTGTCGGGCAGCGGGCACTGCTACGCGTTCGACGTCAAGGCCGACGGCTTCGTCTCCGGCGAGGGCTGCGTGGTGCTGCTGCTCAAGCGACTGACCGACGCGCAGCGCGACGGCGACCGGATCCTCGGTGTGATCCGCGCCACGGCCGCCAACCAGGACGGCCACACCATGAACATCGCGATGCCGTCCGGCGAGGCGCAGTCGGCGGTTTACCGTGCGGCGCTCGCGGCGGCGGGTGTGGACGCCGGCACCGTCGGCATGGTCGAGGCGCACGGCACGGGGACCCCCGTCGGCGACCCGATCGAATACGGCAGCCTCGCCGAGGTATACGGCATCGGCAACCCCTGCGTGCTCGGCGCCGCGAAGACGAACTTCGGGCACACCCAGGCGGCAGCGGGTGCGCTGGGGATGATGAAGGCGGTTCTCGCCGTCCAGCACGGTGTGGTCCCGAAGAACCTGCACTTCGAGAGCCTGCCCGACGAGATGGCCCGGATCGACACCGGATTGTTTGTGCCGCAAGAGATTACGCCGTGGCCGCTGAGCGGCGACCAGCCGCGGCGCGCGGCGGTGTCGGCGTACGGGATCTCCGGCACCAATGTGCACGCAATCGTCGAGGAGGCTCCCGAGCCCATTTCGCGCAACGGTGCGGCGACCCGCCCGGGCCGCGACGGCACCCTGCTGTTCCCGCTGTCGGCCACCTCGGACGACAGTCTGCGCGAAACCGCCGCCCGGCTGGCGGACTGGCTCGAGGCCCACGTCACCGAGGTGGCGGCGCCGGACCTGGCCTACACGCTCGCTCGCAAGCGCGGGCACCGTTCGGTGCGCACCACCGTGCTGGCCAGCGACACCCCGGAGCTGCTGACGGCCCTGCGTGACGTCGCCAACGGTGACGCCCTGTTCCAGGAGGTCGTCGGCCAGGAGGAGCGCGGCCCGGTCTGGGTGTTCTCCGGCCAGGGGTCGCAGTGGGCCACCATGGGCACCGATCTGCTGGTGAACGAGCCCGCGTTCGCGGCGGCCATCGCCGAGGTCGAGCCGCTGATCGCCCACGAGTCCGGGTTCTCCGTGACCGAGGCGCTGACCGCCCCCGAGAAGGTCACCGGCATCGACCGGGTGCAGCCGACGATCTTCGCGATGCAGGTCGCGCTGGCGGCCACGATGAAGGCCTACGGCGTCCGCCCCGGCGCGGTGATCGGCCACTCGATGGGCGAGTCCGCGGCGGCCGTCGTCGCCGGAGCGCTGTCGCTCGAGGACGGGGTGCGGGTCATCTGCCGCCGCTCGCGGCTGATGACCAAGATCGCCGGCTCGGGGGCGATGGCGTCCGTGGAACTTCCTGCCCAGCAAGTGCTTTCGGAGCTGATGGCTCGCGGCGTCAACGACGCCGTGGTGGCGGTCGTCGCGTCGCCGCAGTCCACCGTCATCGGCGGCGCGACCGATTCGGTCCGCGAGCTGGTGTCGGTCTGGGAGCAGCGCGAGGTGATGGCCCGTGAGGTGGCCGTCGACGTGGCGTCGCATTCGCCGCAGGTCGACCCGATCCTCGACGAGCTCTACGACGTGCTGGCCGAGATCGAGCCGCTGACCCCGGAGGTCCCGTACTACTCGGCCACCTCGTTCGACCCGCGCGAGGAGCCGTACTGCGACGCGAACTACTGGGTCGACAACCTGCGCCACACGGTGCGGTTTTCGGCCGCGGTGCAGGCGGCACTGGAAGACGGCTACCGCGTCTTCGGCGAGCTGTCGCCCCATCCGCTACTGACCCACGCGGTCGACCAGACCGCCCGCAGCCTCGACATGACCGTGGCCGCACTCGCGGCGATGCGGCGCGAACAGCCGCTTCCCCACGGCCTGCTTGGCTTGCTGGGTGACCTGTACGCCACCGGCGCCACGGTCGACTTCTCCGTGCTGTACCCGGGCGGGCACCTGGTGGACGCGCCGCTGCCCGCGTGGACCCACCGGTCGCTGCTGCTGAGCCGCGAGGGTCACAGCTCGCGCGCGCTGGCCTCCAGCGTCGCGGTGCACCCGCTGATGGGCCAGCACGTGCGCCTGCCCGAGGAGCCGGAGCGCCACGTGTGGCAGGCCGAAATCGGCACGGCGACGCTGCCCTGGCTGGCCGACCACCAGGTGCACGGCACGGCCACGCTGCCGGGTGCGGCCTACTGCGAGATGGCGCTGGCCGCGGCCCGCACCGTCTTCGGTGACGCATCCGAGGTTCACGACGTCCGCTTCGAGCAGATGCTGATGCTCGACGAGGAAACCCAGATCAGCCTCACCGCCACCGCGGAGACGCCCGGCACGCTCGTCTTCGCGGTGGAAACCAACGAGGACGGCGTGCAGGCACGTCGCGCGTCGGCCGTGTTGCACGACGTCGACGACGAAGACGTGCCGGCCGCCCAGGACATCGACGAGCTGCTGGAGACCCACCCGAGCCGGCTGGAGGGCAGCGACCTCCGCGACGCCATGGACCTGTGTGGTATCCAGTACGGCCCCGCCTTCACCGGCCTGGCCGGCGCGCACACCGCCGAGGGAACCGGCACCACCGTGCTCGCCGAGATCGGGCTGCCCAGCGTGATCCGGACGCAGCAGACGAACTACGGGGTGCACCCGGCGCTGCTGGACGCCTGCTTCCAGTCGGTCGCCGCGCACCCCAGCGTCGCGAACGCCAGCCTGGGCGGCCTGCTGTTGCCGCTCGGTGTTCGCCGGCTTCGGGTCCACGGCCCCGTCAGCACCGCGCGCTACTGCTACTCGCGGGTGACCGCGGCGAGCGGCGGAGCCGTCGAGGCCGACCTCGACGTGCTGGACAAGCACGGAACCGTGCTGCTGACCGTCCGCGGGCTGCAGATGGGCACCGGCGTCTCGCCCAGCGGCGAGCGGGCCAAGGTGATGGCCGAGCGCCTGCTGACCGTGGAATGGCAGCAACGCCAGTTGCCCGAGGCCGCCGCCGAGATCGGCGCGTGGCTGCTGATCAGCACCTCCGACGCCGCCGACCTGGTGGCGACGGCGCTCACCGACGCGATGAAGCTGCACGACGCGGAAGCCAAGACCCTGTCCTGGCCGCAGCAGGCCGACCACCAGGCGATCGCCGGGCTCCTGCGCGACGAGCTCGAAAAGGGTGAGTTCGCCGGCGTGGTCGTGGTCACCGAGCCGAAGAACGGCAACCCGGACGACGAAAGCGCCGTGCGTGGCGGCGATCTGGTGCACCACCTGGTGCGCATCGCCCGCGAGCTGCCGGAACTCCAGGGCGAGTCGCCCCGCTTGTTCGTCGTCACCCGCAACGCCCAAAAGGTGTTGTCGGAGGACGTTCCCAACCTCGACCAGGGCGGCCTGCGCGGCCTGCTGCGGGTGATCGGTGCCGAGCACCCGCACCTGCACACCACCCACATCGACGTCGATGAGCAGACCGGCGCCGAGCAGGTGGTGCGCCAGCTGCTGATGACGGGCCCCGGAGAGGACGAGACGGCCTGGCGCAACGACGAGTGGTACAGCGCGCGCCTGTGCCCCACCCCGCTGCGTCCCGAGGAGCGGCTGTCCACCGTCGTCGATCACCAGACCGCCGGGATGCGCATGCAGATCCGCACGCCGGGTGACCTGCAGACGATGGAGTTCGCCGCGTTCGACCGGGTTCCGCCGGGACCCGGTCAGATCGAGGTGGCGGTCACCGCGTCGAGCATCAACTTCGCCGATGTGCTGAACGCCTTCGGCCGCTACCAGAGCCTCGACAACATCCTGCCCCAGCTGGGCACGGATTTCGCGGGCGTGGTCACGGCCGTCGGACCCGACGTCACCAACCACAAGGTCGGTGACCACGTCGGCGGCATGTCCCCCAACGGCTGCTGGGCCACGTACGTCACCTGCGACGCGCGCCTGGCCACCACGCTGCCCGAGGGGCTGAGCGACGCGCAGGCGGCCGCGGTGACCACCGCGCACGCCACCGCCTGGTACGGCCTGAACGAACTGGCCCGCATCCAGGCCGGCGACAAGGTGCTGATCCACTCCGGCACCGGCGGCGTCGGGCAGGCGGCCATCGCCATCGCCCGCGCGGCGGGCGCCGAGATCTTCGCCACGGCCGGGAGCGAGCAACGCCGGCAGTTGTTGCGGGACATGGGAATCGAGCATGTCTACGACTCGCGCTCCGTCGAGTTCGCCGACGCGATCCGGCGCGACACCGACGGCTACGGCGTGGACATCGTGCTCAACTCGGTGACCGGCGCCGCGCAGCTGGCCGGGATCAAACTGCTCGCGCTCGGTGGGCGGTTCGTCGAGATCGGCAAGCGCGACATCTACGGGGACACCAAGCTGGGTCTCTTCCCGTTCCGTCGCAACCTGGCGTTCTGGGGCGTCGACCTCGGGCTGATGTCCGTGAGCCACCCCAGCCAGGTCAGTCAGGTCCTGAGCACCGTCTACCGGTTGACCGCCGAGGGCGCGTTGCCGATGCCCGAGAGCACGCACTACCCGCTCTCCGAGGCGGCCACGGCGATCCGCGTGATGAGCGCGGCCGAACACACCGGCAAGCTCATCCTCGACATCCCGCGGGTCGGTCGCAGCAGCGTGGTGCTGCCGCCGGAGCAGGCGCCGGTCTTCCGGCGCGACGGCTCCTACATCATCACCGGGGGCCTCGGTGGCCTCGGGCTGTTCCTGGCCGAGAAGATGGCCGCGGCCGGCGCCGGCCGGATCGTGCTCACCTCGCGGTCCGAGCCCTCGCAGAAGGCGCTTGAAACGATCGAGCTCGTCCGAGCGATAGGTTCTGACGTGATCGTGGAGTGCGGCGACATCGCCCAGGCAGACGTCGCAGCGCGATTGGTGGCCACGGCGACCGCCACCGGCCTGCCGTTGCGGGGCGTGCTGCACGCGGCCGCGGTGGTCGAGGACGCCACCCTGACCAACATCACCGACGAACTGATCGACCGCGACTGGGCGCCGAAGGTGTACGGCGCGTGGAACCTGCACGAGGCCACCGCATCCGCGGACCTGGACTGGTTCTGCTCGTTCTCGTCGGCAGCGGCGCTGCTGGGCTCGCCGGGCCAGGGCGCCTACGCCGCGGCCAATAGCTGGCTGGACGCCTTCACCCACTGGCGGCGCGCGCAGGGCCTGCCGGCCACGGCGATCGCCTGGGGTGCCTGGGGCGAGATCGGCCGCGGCGCGGACTTCGCCGAAGGCAGCGGCGCCGCGATCGCTCCCGATGAGGGCGCCTATGCGTTCGAGGCGCTGCTGCGCCACGACCGGGCGTACACGGGCTACAGCCCGCTCATCGGGACACCGTGGATCGCGTCCTTCGCGGAACGCAGCAAGTTCCTCGAGATGTTCAAGTCGGCCGGCGAAAAGCGTTCGGGCTCAAGCAAACTGCGCGCCGAGCTGTCCGACCTGCCGCTCGACGAGTGGCCCACCCGGTTGCGGCGCCTGCTCTCCGAGCAGATCGGGCTGATCCTGCGCCGCAACATCGACGTGGACCACCCGCTTGCCGAGTACGGCCTCGACTCGCTGGGCAACCTCGAGCTGCGCACCCACATCGAGGCCCAGACCGGCGTCCGCATCACCTCAGCCGACATCACCACCGTGCGGGGTCTGGCGGATCACCTGTTCGCGAAGCTGTCGCCGAAGGAGGAGACCGCTGCCGCACCCGCGTGAGATACGTACTACGTCAACGTCGACTGTTTTGCTTAGGCCGGTATTAAGGAGGGAAACGTGTTCATAGGTGGAGGCTCTGAGCACGACAGCCTGCGAGTTGGCAACGCGTACGACTGGTACCCCGGCGCGGGATCAGTCGTCACGTGGCAGCCCACGCCCGGCTGCATCGCGAAGGCTAGGCAGGCCCCGGTGAGCCCGGTGCCGCCCAGCTCGATGCAGGCGGGTCACATTCGTGGGTTCGTCGAGTTCGGCGAGCGCGGTCTCGACTACTCGCGAGCGATCATGGGTTCCTGGGATGTGCCCGGCCGCTGCGACATCCGCGCCATGAGCTACGTGATCAACGCGCACCTTCGGCGTCACGCGACGTACCACAGCTGGTTCGAGTACACCGAAGACAAGAACATCATCCGCCACACCCTGAAGAACCCGCGCGACATTCAGTTCGTCGCGAAGGAGTACGGCGTGATGACGGAGCGCGAATGGCGCGACCACGTACTGGCCACGCCCGACCCGCTGCAGTGGGACTGCTTCAGGTTGGGCATCGTCCAGCACGACGACCGCTTCTCGCTGTACGCGGTCGTGGACCACCTGCACTGCGATCCGATGTTGCTCGCGGGGCTGTATGTCGAGATCGTGATGAATTACACCGCGCTCATCGAGGGCAAGGCGCCCGTCACGCTGCCGCCGGCGGCGAGCTACGACGACTTCTGCGTGCGCGAGCACCAGATCGTGTCGGGGATGACGTTGGAGTCTCCCGAGGTGCGCAAGTGGATCGAGTTCGCCGAAGCCAACGGCGGGACCCTGCCCGACTTCCCGCTGCCGCTGGGCGACCAGTCGATTCCCTGCGGCGGTGACACCCACGTGGAGCGGCTGCTGGGCCCGGATCAGACGGCCCAGTTCGAAGCCCTCTGCCGGCAGGCGGGCGCCCGGTTCAGCGGTGGCCTGTTCGCCTGCGCCGCCCTGGCTCACTACGAATTGAGCGGCGCGGAAACGTATTACGGGCTTACCCCCACCGACAAGCGGAAGAGCCCGGCGGACTTCATGACGGTGGGCTGGTTCACCGGCGTGGTGCCGTTCACCGTTCCCGTCGACCCGAACTCGTTCGAGGAAACGGCCCGCGCCGCGCAGGCCTCCTTCGACGCGAACATGGATCTGGCGAACGTGCCGTTCGACCGCGTGCTGGAATTGGCGCCCTGGCTACGTAAGCACGGACCCCAGTTCACCATGATGAGCTACATGGACGCGGGCCTTCCTCCCCTGTCCGGCATCGTCGCCACCGCCCTGGACGGCGTGAACGCGACAGCGTTCACCGATGGCCGCAGCCCGGCGTACATGTACTCGACGGTCTTCCGGCTGTTCGACGAGGTCTCGATCATGGTGTCCTACCCGAACAACCCGGTTGCCCGCGAATCCGTGATTCGCTACACGGAGGCCTTGAAGTCGGTCTTCGACCGGGTCGTCGCGGGCAAGCTGGCCGCGATCCCGGTTCGCGTAGCCAGGTAAGCTGCGAAGCGCTTCGTCCTCGTGCGAAGTGGAAGGCTGAGCTCCGTCGATGAAGTTTGTCTTGGCGGCCCACGGTACCCGCGGCGACATCGAGCCCGGCGCCACGGTCGGCGTGGAACTGCGGCGCCGCGGGCACGATGTCCGAATGGCGGTGCCGCCGAACCTGGTTGACTTCGTCGAGTCGGCCGGGGTGCCCGCCGTCCCCTACGGTCCGGACACGCGCGAGCAGGTGGTGGCCGTCGCCGACTTCACCCACAACGCGTTCAAGCCCCAGAACCCGGTCAACTTCATGCACACCTTCAGGTCGCTTTTCGTCGAGGGCTGGGCGGAGATGAGCCGGACGCTCACCTCGCTGGCCGACGGGGCGGACCTGCTGCTGACGGGCCAGACGTACCACGGGGTGGTGGCGAATGTCGCGGAATACCACGACATTCCGGTGGCGGGCCTGCATCACTTCCCGGTGCGGGTCAACGGTCAGATCGGCGTTCCGTTTCTGCCGTCGCCCGCGCCGGCCGTCCGCACCACGCTGTCGGCGGGCTGGTGGCTGTATTCGCGTTTCACCAAGCCCGACGAGGACGCGCAACGCCGCGAACTGGGTCTGCCGCGCACGACGGTTCCCGCGTGGCAGCGGATGGCCGACGGCGGAACGCTCGAAATCCAGGCGTACGACCGAGCACTGTTCCCCGGGCTCGCGGCGGAATGGAATGGCAAGCGCCCCTTCGTGGGTTCGCTGACCCTGGAGTTGGCCGCGGACACCGACGACGAGGTCGCGTCCTGGATCGCGGCGGGAAAGCCGCCGATTTACTTCGGTTTTGGCAGCACGCCGGTCCGGTCCCCCGCCGAGACGGTGGCCATGATCGCCGACGCCTGCGCCGAGTTGGGCGAACGGGCGCTGATCTACTCCGGCGCCGAGGGTTCGCAGCCCACCGCGGATCATGAGCACATCAAGCTGGTCGGACATCTCAACTACTCCGCGATCCTGCCCACCTGCCGGGCGGCCGTGCACCATGGCGGGGCGGGCACGACGGCGGCGAGCCTACGAGCCGGACTTCCGACGCTCATCCTGTGGGACGTGGCCGACCAGTTCATCTGGGCCACTCAGGTCAAACGGCTGAAAGTCGGTTCCGCCAAGAAACTTTCGCACATGACCCGCAAATCGTTGGTCAGGCAGCTCCGCAAGATCCTGGCACCGGACTGCGTGGCCCGGGCCCGCGAGATCGCACCGCAGATGTCCAGACCGGCCGTGGGCGTGGTGGCCGCCGCTGACCTCCTGGAGCAGTCCGTCCGCGTCGGCGTCTGAAATCGACTGCTACGGTTGCCGGCTGGCGGCGGCGTCGCGCCCGACGAGCGGGAACGACTTGTACCACTTGCGGTGGTGCGCCGCCCCCATCTCGCGCAGGATCCCCATGGCCGCGAACCAACCGTGCGTCTTGCGCAACCCCAGGATCATCGCGCGGCTGGAGCCCCAGTGGTACTTCAGGCCGCCGAAGTGGACCTTCGCGGTCCGGCGCCCGAAATGGTTGACGTAGGCCATTTCCGTCGTATAAACACCGAATCCGGCTTTGCGCGCCCGCAGCGCGAGGTCGAGATCGAGCCCCCAGCCGTAGCGCCCGAAGGTGCCGAGATCCATTCCCCCGATTGCGTCCCAGCATTCCCGGGACATCGCCAGCGCTGTCCCCTCGATGGCGGGCACCACCCGATACCGCGGCCGCGGAACGTAACTCGCGGCATCCGGTATTCCCTCGATCACCGCGAACGGGAACCCGATGTTGAACAGCGGCCCCACCATCCCGACGTCCGCGGGCAGGCGCGGGTCGAGCAGGGCGGCGACGAATCCGCGGGAGAGCCGGGTGTCGTTGTTGAGCGTCATGGCGTGGGAATAACCCTCCGCGAACGCGGTCCGCATCCCGAATTCGCTGCCCCCGGCCCACCCGAGGTTCCTACCCGGCGTGGCCACGCGTTCGTTGCCGATCTTGGGGTAGTCGCCGCGGTTGTCGACGATCAGGTAGTCGGCGCCCTCGCGCTCCAAATCGGCTATCAGCGCGTGTGTGTACTCGTGCTGCCCGTAAACCGGCACGGTGATCAGTAGGGACACCACCGGAGCGTACCGCGAGCCGGGCGACCCCACGGGGCGTTCGGACATCAGCCGAATCCGTCGCGTCGGGCGGCCTTTTCCAGCAGATCGGCGGCGCCGGCGACGCTCTCGGCGGGCTTGGTCATCCGCGAGGCGATCTCACGCGCCCGGCTGACATACGCGGGCGCGAGGACCGAGCGGAGGTCGGTGACCAGCGTTTTGCGGGTGGTGCTGGCGAACCGACGGGCCGAGCCGACTTTCAGCTGTTTGATCTGGGCCGCCCAGATCGGTTGATCGGAGGTGATCCAGAGGATCAGCGTGGGGACGCCCGCGCGCAACCCCGCGGCCGTCGTGCCGGAGCCGCCGTGGTGCACGACCGCGCGGCAGGTCGGAAAGATCGCGGCGTGATTGACCGCCGCGACGACCTTCACATGATCGAAATCCGGAACGCCGCCGTCCCGGGCGCGCGAGCAGATCAGGGCTCGTTCGCCCAGCTCCGCGCAGGCCCCGCCGATCATGGTGACGAGATCCGCAAGCGACCCGATGGGCATGCTGCCGAACCCGAAATAGATCGGCGGCGTTCCCGCGGTGATCCACGACGCCACCTCGTCGTCGGCATCGGTCGGCGACTCCATGGTCAGCGCGCCGACAAACGGCCGCCGGGCACCCCATTCCGCGGCCAGCCCGGGAAAGCAAAGCTCGTCGTAGGTCTGGATCTCCAAGGCTCCGTGTTGTGACATGCGTTGCGGCGCAGGGCAAGTGGCCTTCGGCAGGCCCAAATCCCGGCGCTGCGCGTCCTCGGCGCCCCGGGTGAACCGCCAGTACATCCAGTCGAGGGTCTTCATCGTCGAGCGCACCAGCGGCGCGGGCAATCGCGCGGGAAAAGCCACCTGGCCGTTGGGCCGCATCGGGTAGAAGTGCAACGCGGCCAAGGGAATGTCGTAGCGCTCAGCGACATTGGCGGCGATTTCCTGATAGAGCTGGCCGGTCAGCAGCAGGTCGACCCCGGCCGCGAGCGGCTTGAGCGCGGCACCCAGTTCCCCGTAGCCCGCCCTGACCGGCTCCATGGCCTCGCGCGCCAGCTTGACCGGATTTTGGATCTTCCACGAGTTATGCAGGAAGTCCTCGTCCAGCTGCTGCTGGGAATCCCGCTGCCCGTAGGCGACGGCGGGCAGCCCGGCCGACTCGACGAAGCCAATCAGGTTGGGCGGCACCGCCACCCGCACCTCATGCCCGCGGCGCTGCAGTTCCCGGCCGATGGCGGCGCACGGCTCGATATCGCCGCGAGTTCCGTAGCTCGCCAACGCAAACTTCATGACGGAGTCGAGCCCATCAATCCTTGACGAAGTGGTAGACGCGGTAGGAGAACCCCCCGGCGCGGCGCAGATCCCAGTCCATCACCCCGACGCCGTACCGGATCAGGGAATTCATGAAGCCGGGCAGGCGGTCGCTGATCTGCTGCTGGGTCCGCCGCGTGTTGGCGTCCAACCCGCGCTTGGCCTCCGCGTCGACGTCCCGCTCCGAGACCTTCCGCAGCGGCGCGTTGGCCAGCGCCGCCTCCCATTCGGCGACGACGGGAGCGCGGCGCGAATCGGTGTACAGGAAATGCCCGCCGGGCCGCAGCACGCGAGCCACCTCCTCGAGGAAACGACTGAAGTGGGGGTACTGGTGGGAGGCCTCGACGTTGACCACCGCGTCGAACGAGCCGTCGGGGAAGGGCAGGTTTTCCGCATCGCCTTGCACGAAATCCAGGCCGGGAAGCTGGTGGCGTTCCCGGCACTTGTCGATGCTCGCGGGGTTGAGGTCCAGCCCCGTGTAGGAGGCCGGCCCCAGGTTTCGCACGATGTAGGAGGCGCCCCCGCCGGCTCCGCAACTGACCTCCAGCACCTTCTTGCCGGTGAGATCGGTCTGCGAGGCGGTCACGTGATAGAGCTGGATGCAGTAGCGGTTGGGTTCATCGGATGCCGCCAGCGGCAGGCCCATCGGCGGATCCTCTTCGTAGCCGAAGTTGAAGAAGACCACGTCATCGCCGACCTGGCGGGTGCCGAGGGGCAAGAAGTACTTCGTGGTGAGCTTGCCGACCAGTGGGTTGGATTGCAGGCGGTATTTGAGAGCCACGGGGAGAGTGTTGCACGGATCCGCGGCACTACACGCCGAATAGCCGCCTTGAGCAGTTTGTGACCTGAAATTGCGGGCCTGACCAGCGCGTTACTGCCAAGATCACAGCAATGTCACGGTCGCCGCGCAGATCTTGATTACCCCACGCGAGTGTGGGCCGGATTGTAGGGTGGGTTGGGTGTCGAGCCGGATTGGCACGGGCGAGGCAGCCAAGCCTGGGGGAATCTTCGACCGCATAGGCGACATCGTCGTGCGGTGGCCCCTGCTTGTCATCGCCGCGTGGATCGGGGTCGCGGCCACCCTCGCGCTGGCGTTTCCGCCGCTACCGGTTCAGGCCAGCAAGCACGAGCCGAAGGCCCTCCCGGACAACGCCCCCACGGTGCTCCTCAACCAGGAAATGGCGAAAGACTTCGCCACACCCGGCGCCGACTCCGCGGCTAAAGGCCCCGGAGACACCAAAAAAGGCGGGGACGCAGCCGGGGACGGGGGCGGTGACAACCCGTTCGGCGGCGGCGGTTCCCTGCTGATGATCCTGCTCAGCGACGAGAACGGCATCTCGCCCGCGGACGAGGCCGTCTACGCCAAGCTGGTCGACAAGCTGCGACAGGACAAATCCGACAAGCTGACGGTGCAGGACTTCCTGTCCAGCCCCCAGATGCGCGAAGTCCTGGCGAGCAAGGACGGCAAGGCCTTCATCCTGCCGATTTCGTTTCCCGGTGCCGGCACCGCGCCGTCGACGATCGCGGCCTACCACCACGTCAAAGAGATTGCCAAAGAGGTCACCGCGGGAACCTCGCTGACCGCGCATGTCAGCGGACCACTGGCCACCATCGCCGATGCGACCGCCATGGCGCTGGAAGACGCGCACTTCATCGAGATCTTCACCGTGGCGGCCGTGCTGCTCATTCTCTTTATGATCTACCGCAACATCATCACCATGTTGGTCCCGTTGATCAACATCGGTGCGTCCATCGGAACGTCGCAGGGCGTCTTGTCCGCGGCGAGCGAGATCGGCCTGACGGTGGGCCTGCAGTCCCTCGTCCTGATGACCGCGGTCATGGTCGGAGCGGGAACGGACTACGCCGTCTTCCTGATCAGCCGCTATCACGACTACGTGCGGCACGGCCACCATTCCGATGAAGCGGTGAAGATGGCGCTGATGTCGATCGGCAAGGTGATCGCCGCGTCGGCGGCCACCGTCGCGGTCGCGTTCCTCGCGATGGTTTTCACCAAGCTGGACGTGTTCTCCACCGTCGGCCCGGCCATTTCGATATCCGTCATCGTGGCGTTCCTCTGTGCGGTGACCCTGTTGCCCGCCCTGTTGGTGCTCGCCGGGCGTCGCGGCTGGATCAAACCCCGACGCGAGCTCACCACTCGCGTGTGGCGGATCATGGGAACGCGCGTCGTGCGCCGGCCAAAAATCCACCTGATCGGCAGCCTGATCGTGCTCATCGGGTTGGCCAGCTGCACCAGCGTGATGCGCTTCAACTACGACGACCTCAAGACGATGCCCTCGTCGGTGGACAGTTCCAAGGGATATGACGTGATGAACCGCCATTTCCCGGCTAACTCTCTGACGCCCATGGTGCTGTTCGTCAATTCGCCATCCCACGACCTGAGGACGCCGGCCGCCCTTGCCGACCTCGAGCAGATGGCCGCCCGGGTGAGCCAGCTGCCCGACATCACGATGGTGCGGGGGCTGACCAGGCCCAACGGCGAACCGCTGGAGCAGACCAAGATCTCGTTCCAGGCCGGCGAGGTCGGCAACAAGCTGGACGACGGATCCCGCCAGATCACCGAGCACGGGAGCGATCTGGACCGGCTGGTCAACGGCTCCAATCAGCTGGCTGACGCCCTGGCCATGCTGCGCGATCAGGTCAGCGGCGCCGTTTCCAGCCTCGGCCCAGCGGTCTCGGCGCTGACGGCGATGGAGCAGATGGCGGGCGGCGACAGCACCATCGCCGCGCTCGACCAGGGCGCCGCCCTCACCGGGCGGATGAAGACGCTCGGCGACAACCTCAACATGTCCACCACGAACACCGAAAACATCGCCGCGTGGGCCACCCCGATGTTGAACGCCCTCAACAACAGCCCCGACTGCAATGCCGATCCGGGGTGTGTGAGCTCGCGGTCGGGGTTGGCCGCGATGGTGCAGGCAAACAATGACGGCACGCTGAACTCGATCAAGATCATGGCCCGCAACCTGCAAGCGGCCGGGAAATCACAAACCGTGGGGCAGACGCTGAACACCGCTCAGCAAACCCTGACCCAGGCCTCCAGCGCCATGAAGACGATCCGGGACCTCCAGTCCACCATGGCCAACGCGCAGCAGGGCGCCAACGCCCTCGCCGACGGCAGCCGCGCCATCGCCGGCGGGGTGAAGCAACTCGTCGATTCGACCAGGCAGATCGGTAGCGGCCTCAACGAGGCGTCGCAGTTCCTGCTCACCATGAAACACGACACCGACAACAAGCCATCGATGTCCGGTTTCAACATCCCGCCGCAGATCTTGACGCGGGACGAGTTCAAGCAGGGCGCCGCGATCTTCCTGTCCCCCGATGGCCACTCGGCGCGCTACCTGATCCAAAGCGCGATCAACCCGTTCACCACCGACGCGATGGACCAGATCCCGAAGATCATCAAGGCCGCGCAGTCGGCGCAGCCGAACACCGAGCTGTCGGACGCCAAGGTGGCAGTGGCGGGCTTGCCGAGCGGGCTTGCCGACACGCGTGACTACTACAACAACGACATCGGTTACATCGTCTTCGCCACGATCATGATCGTGTTCCTGATCCTGGTCGGCTTGTTGCGAGCGATCGTTGCACCGCTCTACCTCATCGGTTCGGTGCTGCTCTCGTACTTGTCGGCAATGGGCTTGGGCGTCTTGGTGTTTCAGCTACTGCTCGGGCAGAACCTGCACTGGAGCCTGCCCGGGCTGTCGTTCATCCTGCTCGTCGCGGTCGGCGCCGACTACAACATGCTGCTCATCTCGCGCATCCGCGACGAGTCGCCGCACGGCGTGCGGGTCGGCGTTATTCGCACGGTGGGTTCGACCGGAGGTGTGATCACCTCGGCCGGCCTGATCTTCGCCGCCTCGATGTTCGGGTTGATGAGCGCCAGCATCTACACGATGGCCGAGGCCGGCTTCATCCTCGGGATGGGCATCCTGATCGACACCTTCCTGGTGCGTTCGATCACGGTGCCGGCCATGGCCGCGCTGATCGGACAGAAGAACTGGTGGCCTTCACACCTCGGCAAGACCCCCGCCCAGGTTGTCGCGGCGCACCAGAAGAAGCAGCAGCAGCTGGATCAGCTGACCGACCAACTGGTCAAGATGAAGGTGATTCCCAGCCCGGCCGCCTTAGCCCCGGCGGCCGCTTCCCCTGCGGCGAACGGGTCCCATGAACCGTGGATTCCCGACGACCTGCTCGTTCGCCTGAAACTCGTCCCGCCCGGGCACAAGCCGCGCAGCAAGTCGCGGCGGACCCGGCCCGCCGGCGTTGCCAAGACGCCGCCGGGCGTCACCAAGAACGGGAAACGGTCTAAGCGCCAACGCATTTCCAACCACGCGCTTCCGCTGTTCGACCTCAGCGGCCTGCCGGGCCAGACGATCGACGACCTCCGCGATTCGGCGCCCGATTACGCCCCGGCCCCCAACGGCAACGGCAAGCGCAAGGGCGACGGCTACCTCGGCCACTCGCTGCCGCTGTTCGGCCAGGACTTCCTGTCGCCGCGACCAGTCACCGTCGGCGCCAACGGGAATGGGCATTCCAACGGCAACGGACACAGCGAACCATCAGCCGACGACGACCTCGGCAACCCGCTGCCGCTGTTCGGTGCGAGCGCCCCGTCGCAGCGGGCCAGCAACGGCAACGGGCACGGCAAGCACCCGCTGCTCTAGCCTCGGGAGCCTTGCTAGCCGTCCAACCGGACGAACTCGTCCTGCCGGTAGAGCTCGGCGCACTGCGATCGTCTGATCTTGCCGCTGGTGGTGATCGGTATCGAACCCGGCGATACCAGAACCAGATCCGCCACCTTCAGCCCGTGCGACTTCGAAATCGCCGACGTGACTTCGCGTTTCACGCCGCGCAGCTTATCCGCGGCCTCCTCCTCGGAGCCGCCGCGCTTCTTCATCTCGATGATCGCGACCAGCTTCTCGACGCCCTTGTCGGGCACCGCGATGGCCGCGCAACGTCCCGCGGTGATCTCCTGGATCGTCGCCTCGATGTCGTCGGGCGAATGGTTGCGCCCATAGACAATCAACAGGTCCTTGATCCGGCCGATGATGAACATCTCGCCGGTGGAGAAGAAGCCCGAGTCGCCGGTTCGCAGCCACGGGCCTTCGGGTGTGCCCGGCGACGGCTCGACGATCTTCGCGCGGAACGTGCGCTCGGTCTCGTCGGGCTTCTGCCAATACCCGGCGGCGACGTTCTCGCCGTGCACCCAGATCTCGCCGACCGTCCCCTCCGGGCACTCGCGACCGGTGTCGGGGTCGACGATGCGGTGCAGCATCGATTTCGGGTCGCCGTAACTGACCAGTGGTGTGCCGCTTCCGGTTTCGCACCGCACCGCCTCGCCGCCGGGCAGCTTCTCGGAATCGAAGTAACCGATCTCGGGCGGGTCGCCCACCTGGCGGGTCGACATGTACACCGTGGCCTCCGCCATGCCGTAGCAGGGCCGCAGCGCCCGGGGGTCGAAGTTGAAGGGCGCGAACCGGTCCGCGAATCGCTTGAGGGTGGCCGGCTGCACCCGCTCGCTGCCGTTGAGGATCGTGTGAACGACGCTGAGGTCGTGCCCGACCATGTCGTCGTCGGAGGTCTTGCGCACCGCGAGCTCGTAGGCGAAGTTCGGCCCGGCCGAGATCGTGCAGTCGTTCTGGGCCAACATGTGCATCCAGCGGGCCGGTCGCTGCAAGAAGCCCACCGGGCTGGACAGCACCGTCGGTACGCCGGCCAGGATCGGCATGATGATCCCCAGCAGCAGACCCATGTCGTGGTAGAGCGGCAGCCAGGTCACCACCGTCAGGCCGGGGGGCGCCACCCCGCCCTCCGGGGCGAAGAAGTCGCCCATGATCTGCTCGAAGTTGGCGAAGACGTTCTTGCTGGAGACCATGACACCCGCGGGCGTACGGGTGGAGCCGGAGGTGTACTGCAAGTAGATGAAGTCCGACCCGTCGTTGGCGCCGGGTCGGGGCCGCGGGCCGGTGGGCCGCTGCCGAGTCTCGAGGTCCAGCAAATCGAGTTCGACGATCGTGGGCGCGGATTGCCCCTGCTGCGACTGCACGGACGCGGCAACGTTGTCGATGACCGCGGACGTCGTCAGGACGACAGCGGGCGAGGTGTCGGCCAGCACCGAGATGGTGCGTTCGTCGTGCGCACCGCCATAGGGAACGGAGAGCGGAACCGCGACCAGCCCGGCCTGCAGGGCGCCAAGGAAACCCAGGACGTAATCGAGTCCATTGGGAGCGAGGATGAGCGCCCGATCGCCGGTCGACGCGCTGGCTCTCAGCTGTTCGCCGAGGTTGACGACGCGCTTGTACAGCTGCGACCACGTCAGGGTGTGTGGGACGCCGTCCCAATCCTGGTCGTAGTCAAGGTATGTGAAAGCTGCGTCGTTGGGCTGCAGGCTCGCGCGTTCGCGCACCACAGCGGGTATGGATGACTGAACCACGGAGAACACACTACCTTCGTCGAAAGCGTTTACGGCCCGGAACGGGCAGCTTACAACCGCACCGCCCCGCGGTTTCCCCCCACGCACAAAGCGCTCCGCCCCTGGTGGCGAATAAACTACCGTGTACGCGGTGGACAATCGACTCGCACACATGGACCAGGCGTCTTTCCTCGGTCTGCGGGCGCTTGGCTACGGGGCGCACGTGCAGTTCAACTGGATCTACAACCGCCCCGCAAACATTGACGGATTGCGGCGCTTCCACCGAAATCTCGGATACGGGTTGCTGGGGCGGCTGGTCGAACCGTCGCCGCTGCCTTTCGCCCGTGATCGATGGGTCGTATCCCGGGGACCCAAAGACATCGAGATCACCGAAACACCGCGCTCCCGTGCGGATCTGAACGCGTGGCTTCATGAGCGGGCGTGCCTGCCCCTGGATCCCGAATACGGGCCCGGTTGGCATATCGGGGTCCTCCCCCTCGATGACGGGGGGACCGCGGTGTGCCTGACGGCGTCGCACACCCTCGTCGACGGCCTCGGCATCCTGCAGGCGATCTCCGACGCGGCAACCGGACGGACCCGCCACCTGGGCTACCCATCCCCCGATTCGCGCCGCCTCGGGCGGGCCGCGCTGCAGGACGCCCGGCAAACGATCGCGTCGGCTCCCGAGCTGGCGCGGGCGATGGCGGCGGTGGTACGCATCGCCCGGCGCCGCCGCAAGGACGTGGTGGCCTCGATGACGTCCGCACCGCCTGCGCCGCGCCGGGCCGCCCACGATCCGCCCGTCCTGGTGCCCCACCTGACGGCCTATGTCGACGTGGCGGACTGGGACGCGTGCGCGAAAGGCATTGGCGGAAACAGCTTCACGCTTCTCGCGGGATTCGTGGGCAGGCTCGGGGCGCGAGTGGGACGCGTCTGCGACGACGGAACCGTCACGCTGGCGTTCCCGGTCAGCGACCGCACCGAGGACGACACCCGCGGCAATGCGGTGGTGTTCCCCACTATTTCCGTCGACCCGACCCACCTGTCCTCCGGTCTCGGGGAGGTCCGTCTCAAGTTCAAGCAGGCGTTCGCCGACCTGACGGAGATCACCGAGGAGCTGCTGGGACCGCTGCCGCTCGCGGCGCTGGCTCCCAAATGGGCCGCGCGCCGCGCGGCGGGAATGGGATTGGGCGCCGCCAGCCATCCCATCGGCTGCTCCAACGTCGGGGACATGCCCCCGGCGACGAACCGCCCGGACGGGACCGATGCCGACTACGCCTGCGGGCGGCTGATCGAACCGGGCATCAACCAGCGTGCCCTCGAGCGCATGGGTGGCCAGCTGTTCGTCGCGTCGGGGCGGGTCCACGGAAAGATCTTCCTCGCGGTCAACGCCTACCTCGCCGGCCGGACGAACTCCCAAGCCGCGCTGCGCGAGGACGTCTCACGCACATTCGACGAATTCGGCCTCACCGCGGAAATCCACGGCTAGCGCGCGGGCGCGGGAAAATTCGCGAAACGGCGCCCGCGCCAACGCCTTCAGATGTGCGGCGCGCTGCGGCCCGAAGACCGCGATCTCCACGGCCAGCGCCAGCCACGCGGGAAACCACCAGAGTCGCGCGAGGATTCGGATCGAGCGGGGAGACGCCGGGTCGACGGCGAGCCAACTGAGAATGCGCAGCTGATCGAGCAGGTAGCCGCGGGACTTCATCAGGTGCGTGGTTTCGGTCCCCTTCATGTGACTGCGCACCGACAGTTCCCGGGGCACAAAGCAAACGGTCGACCGCAGCATCAGGCGCAACCAGAAATCCACGTCGACGAGCTGGTAGATGTCGGTGCGCAGGCCCCCCGCATCGAGCGCCAGCTGGCGGCGAAACATCACGCAGGTGGGTTCGCCCACCCAATTTTCCTTGGCGCCGCGCAGCGCGACCTGGCGCACCAACGACGGTCCGTCGTTGCGTTCCCGCAGGTTACGGAAGCGGGAGTGCATGTTGCCGTATCGGCGCTGCCACCGCTCGTCGTCGCCCACCACCTGCCGGGGCGCGAACGCGAGCCCGACCGCCGGGTCCTCGAAGCACCGCGCCAGCGTCGCCAGGGCGCCGGGCAGCAGCCAGTCGTCGCCGTGCACGAACTGGACGCACGTGCCCCGGGCCAGCTCCAGGCATTTGTTGTGGTTCCCGTTGAGGCCGAGGCGGGGCCGATTCTTGACCAGCCGGTCCCCGGGCCGCAGCAGCGCGGCGGCGACGGCGGCGCCGTCGTCCGACGAATCGTCGTCGGCGACGATGATCTCGAAGTCGACGCCGTCCTGGTCCAGGATGCTGCGCAGGCAACGCTCGATGGTGGCGCCGTTGTTGTACATCGGCACGCAGACTGAGACCAGCGGGGTTGGCGGCGGATCGTCAGCCTGATCGGGATTCACCGATGTGGCGCCCTCGGCAGCGCTATCAGAGAGCGGCAACACCCTGGGTCACCCACACGACCCCCCCGAGACCCAGCACGGCCTGGGTGATCTTCAGGCGGTAAGTCAGCAGCCAGGTCTGCATCTTCAGCATGAGCGCCAAGGTCTTCTCAGGCCTGATCAAGTAGCTGACCAGGGGAATCTCGATGACCGCGAGCACCATGAACGTGAAGACGATGAAGACGGAGAACTGCGTGAAGATGCCCGTCCCCGAGGCCATGATGAAGGTCAGCAAAATCACGCCCTCGTAGGGGGGAAACGTCGATGCGGCGCCGACCACGAACGCCGGCCAGAGCGCATCGCCGCTCAGCATCGCCTGGGTGCGCACGCCTAACCGCGCGAACAGGCTCTTGGGGCGCTCGTCCTCCACCAGGACCGCCGTGTTGCCGCCACCCACGGTTGTCTCGATTGGCGGCCCAACCGGGACCCGGGCCGCCGCCCGTTCGCGGGCCAACATGACCGCCAGGATCACCAGTGAGAGCACGCCGACGGTGATCATGAGGCGCGGGCCGGAGAAGATGATGACCGCTGCCCTGACCTCTGCGATAGCGGCTGAGGCGGCTCGGATGGCCGCCAACGCGACGTCACGCATCCCTAGCAGCACAATTGTTGCGATCGCGACGCCCGATACGATGCCGCCCAGCCAGAAAGCGAACAGGTTCAGCATGGGTCGCCGCCGGGACAACATCACGACGGCAAGCCCCAGCCGCACGGGATCGATCGCCATCCCCAAGCCGGCTACCACCAGTAAGGCCCACATCATTGAGGACGCTACATTGCTGCCGCGTATCCCGTGGCGTTACTGGCGAATTCGTTCGTTGGCCCACGATGTGCGCACCGCCACCACCACAGCGTCGAACATGTCGGCGAACCGTGCGACGTGGCGATTAGGCGCCCGATCAACGCGGGCCCCGCGCCCACGTGTGAGCACCCCGGGAGCGGGCTACTTATTGCGCTACCCGTCCCGGGAGTGATCCACGGGTTCCGACGGCACCTTGGATGGTTCAATAGGGGCCAATGGCGGCTTAACGTGCGCATACGCCGTGCTCACGGGTATCCGCGCCAGGAAACTAGGAGGGGCGGCATGAGGGCGCTCATCTGCGGCATCTCAGGCCAGGATGGTGCGTACCTGGCGCGCCTGCTGCTCGACAAGGGCTACGAGGTGTGGGGAACCTCACGCGACGCGCAGATCGGTGGATTCGCGAATCTCGCGAGCCTGGGCATTCGGGAACGCGTGCGCCTGGAGTCCATGGCAGCTAACGATTTTCGCAGCGTCCTGAACGTGCTGCGCAGGACCAATCCGCAAGAGGTCTACAACATGGCGGGGCAAAGTTCGGTCGGCCTGTCGTTCGAGCAGCCCGTGGAAACGCTCGAAAGCATCGCCGCGGGGACGCTGAATCTGCTTGAAGCGATACGGTTTCTCGACACTCCGATCCGCTTCTATAACGCCGGGTCAAGTGAGTGCTTTGGCGACACGGCAGGTCGCGCGGCGAACGAAGAAACGCCGTTTCGTCCCCGCAGCCCCTACGCCGTGGCGAAGGCGACGGCGCATTGGCTGGTTGCCAATTATCGCGACGCGTACGGATTGCACGCGAGCACCGGCGTGCTGTTCAACCACGAGTCCCCTTTGCGCCCGGAACGTTTCGTGACGAAGAAGATCGTCGCGGCGGCGGTCCGCATCGCCAAGGGCGCCCCCTCCCGTCTTACGCTGGGCAACGTCGAAGTCAAACGAGACTGGGGCTGGGCTCCCGAATACGTGGACGCGATGTGGCGCATGCTGCAACAGTCGCGCGGCTCGGATTTCGTGATAGCCACAGGCGAGAGCCACACGCTGGGAGAGTTTGCGGAGACTGCGTTCGCGCAGGTCGGACTGGACTGGCGCGTGCATACGGACCTTTCGGAGGCACTGGTGCGCCCGACAGACATCGCAGAAGGGCTTGGCGATGCGTCGCGGGCACGGGAAGTGCTCGGCTGGTCGCCGACCTACCGGATGCCCGATGTCGTCAAGGCAATGGTGGAGGCCGAGTGGGCTTTGAGTGAGCGCCGGTGAAAGTCGCGTTCGACCACCAGATCTTCGCTTTCCAGCGATATGGCGGCGTCTCGCGCTACTTTTTCGAGCTCGCTCGCCGCCTGCCGGACCACAGCGTGTCGGAGGTGTCCATCGTGGCTCCGCTGCACGTCAACAACTATCTGACGGCGGATTCCGCCCGCCCCTTCACGCGGGGCAGGTATGTCCCGTACACCTTCAAAGACACTGCGCGCGTCATAGGGGCCGTCAACCGGTTCGCCGTGCCGATCGCACTGCGGAAAGCGAATCCAGACATCCTCCACGAGACCTACTACGCCATCAAGCCCATCGGTAGGGCACGGCGCCGCGTTGTCACCGTCTACGACATGATCCACGAGCTGTTCCCCGAAGAGTTTCCCGACGCCGCGCAAGCAACCGCTGCCAAGCGAGCCGCCATCAATCGCGCTGACCACGTCATCTGCATTTCCGAAAACACGCGCCGAGATCTCGTGAGTCTCTTCGGCGTCGACCCGGCGCGCACAAGCGTTGTCCACCTGGGTTATTCGGTGGACGTTGACACGCCTGCCGAGCAGGAACATACGGGCAGGCCCTCCCTGCTCTATGTGGGAAACCGCTACGGCTACAAGAATTTCAAATCTCTGCTGCAAGCCTTTGGTAGCTCTCCGATATTGCGGGAATTCGACCTGGTGGCTTTCGGCGGACAGCCAGTGCTGTCTGATGAGCTCGAAGAGATCGAGCGACTCGGTGTTACGGACAGGGTGCGGTTCGAGTCAGGGTCGGATCGTGAGCTCGTCACGCGCTACCGGTCGGCCACCGCGTTCATCTATCCGTCCAAGTACGAGGGATTCGGGATTCCTCCGCTCGAAGCCATGAGCTATGGGTGTCCGGTCGTGTGCAGCGATGCGGGCCCCATCCCGGAAGTGGTGGCCGACGCCGGCGCCTATTTCGATCCCAACAGCGTCGAGGACCTCCGGGCGACCCTGGAACGCGTCGTGACAAGCGACGAATTGCGGACGGATTTGCGGGAACGCGGCCACGCCCGGCTAGCGTCCTTTTCGTGGGATGAGTGCGCGGCGGCGACCGCGCAGATCTATCGCGACCTGGTGTAACTCTCGCCGCAGGCGACTCCTACGCCGGGTTTCAGCCCGTGACGGCAGCTATCAGCCGCTCGTGGTCGGCCCAGGCGCGGGAACCGAGGGCGCGGCGCGGCAACCAAGACAGAAGTCCTGAAACACGTGGCGACATTAGGAAACGCAGGGCCAGCGGGTTGATTTTTGCTCGCGTCCAGATATGGAACGTTCCCGCGCTGTACAGGCGCATGCCGAAGCGCTTTCCTATGAGCTCCAGCGTTCGTTTCTGATAGAAGCTGATGTGCTGTCCGGTGGCAAAGCAGTAGTACCACCACGCGTCCGGAGCGGGAGGCTCGCCGGAGAACAGCTCCGTCGAAAAGATGATCGTGTCGGTGCCGGAGCTACCCAGCAGCTCGTCTACGAAGGCCACCGGGTCTGGCAGGTGCTCCAGCACTTCGAAGGCGGTAACGGCGGTGTACGGCGACTCCCCTTCCTCGCTCATCTCGAAGCCCCTCGCGACCAGGTTGGGGCTGTATTTGTCGGCCCAGTAGTAGTCGAAGCCGATATCCCGCATCAGGCGGGTGAAAATGCCATAGCCCCCGGCCGCGTCCAGGAACCGACCCCGGTGGTCAAACAGGAAAAACAAGACCAGCGACGTCACCCGTGCCAAGTCGAGGTTGCGGACCAGAATTCCCGTGTCTGCGGACGCCACGGGGCTGTCATAGGCTTCTTCCAGCCAGTAAGGCTCTTCCGTCTGCAGTCCGCCGCAGTTAGCGCAGAAGTAGTAGCGACATTCGTGCTTGCCAAGCACCTCGTGCTCGAACGCCGTCCTGGCAGCGGAACCGCAAATTCGGCACTGCACGGACATACCCACCCTCCCAAACGTCTTCCGCATATCGACGAGTGCGGAAGAAGGCAGTCATAGCTCGACGCCATGGCCAGCGACCGGCTGCGCCTAGCCGGTCGACCGTATCCACAATGTAACTAACCTGGGCGCCGTTCGGCGCCCGTTTGCCAGCTGTAGCACCAACTCGCGCTGTGTACGACCTCTACTATGAAGCGACGACAATGCAGGGCGTAGCGGAGTAGCGCCAGTGGGCCCACGATCCAAGGACTTGGGGAGAGGTCTGCATCGACAGGGGTGAGAAATTGGTGAAGCGAGCGCTGATAACTGGAATTACGGGGCAGGATGGCTCCTACCTCGCCGAACTGTTGCTCAGCAAGGGCTATGAGGTCCACGGGCTCATCCGCCGAGCCTCCACGTTCAACACCTCGCGGATCGATCACCTCTACGTTGACCCGCACGACCCCGATGCCCGCTTGTTTTTGCACTACGGGGACCTCATCGATGGAACCCGCTTGGTCACTTTGCTCAGCACCATCGAACCGCACGAGGTATACAACCTCGCGGCGCAGTCGCACGTGCGCGTCAGTTTCGATGAGCCCGTGCACACCGGCGACACCACCGGCATGGGATCCATGCGACTGCTCGAGGCCGTCCGGCTTTCCAAGGTGCATTGCCGCTTCTATCAAGCGTCCTCGTCGGAGATGTTCGGCGCGTCGCCGCCACCGCAGAACGAGCTAACGCCGTTCTATCCGCGCTCGCCGTACGGTGCCGCGAAGGTCTACTCGTATTGGGCAACCCGCAATTACCGGGAAGCGTACGGATTGTTCGCGGTGAACGGCATCTTGTTCAACCACGAATCCCCAAGGCGCGGCGAAACGTTCGTGACCCGCAAGATCACCCGGGCCGTGGCGCGCATCAAGGCCGGCGTTCAGTCTGAGCTGTTCATGGGCAATTTGGACGCGGTCCGCGACTGGGGATACGCGCCCGAATACGTCGAAGGCATGTGGCGGATGCTCCAGGCGTCCGAGCCGGAGGACTTCGTTCTCGCCACGGGACGCGGCTACACCGTGCGTGAGTTCGCCCAGGCGGCATTCGAGCACGCCGGACTGGATTGGCAGAAGCACATCAAGTTCGACGAGCGTTATCTGCGGCCCACGGAGGTGGACGCGCTGATCGGCGATGCGTCGAAGGCCACCGAAACGCTTGGCTGGATGCCGTCGGTTCACACCGCCGAATTGGCGCGGCTCATGGTGGACGCTGACATCGAAGCGTTGGAGTGCGAGGGCAGGCCATGGATCGACAAGCCCATGGTCGCACGGCCGTAAAGAGCCGGCTAACGGTTCGACGAGCGCTTAGGCATCCTCCTGGCGAGCAGCTTGACGGCTGAGACCGCGGTATTGAACCGAAACGGCGAGTTGTCTGAGTGCGCAACACGGAGTTTCGCCTCCAGCTCATCTATGTCAGAGCTCGCCAGCGCGATCGCCGGATGGGTAAGGGGCCATTGCAATTCTTCAGCGTCCAGCGAGGAGTAAACGGTGTCCCCCGTCGTGTGCGTCGCTTCGGCGTGAAAGCCGACGTTACGTACAAGGTTCCGCGCCGGGGCAACGGAAAGGCCCGCCTGAGCCCATATGCTGTAAACCCATTGGTAATCCCAGGTATCGATGTTGCCGTCGTAGACGCTTTGAAAGACGGATTCCCACTGGAAGCGCTCGCTCAACCTCGGAAGATGCTGGTCAAAGAGCCGCCGGTCCCTGATCTCCGGCCAGTGCGTCATGTTGAGGTCATACTTCGCCCAGGCACGTCTCCAGGTGGCCCAGCCCCACACGTGCGGATATCTCGAGAAGTAGTAACTGTCCGTCGTCGTGGCCCGTCCGAACAAATGGTTGTCCCCGGAGATCATCATGACGCGCTCGTCGCTCTCGTAGCGATCAAGCAGTTCGGCGCAGTAGGCAAAGAAAGATGCAGAGGGCACGCAGTCGTCCTCGAGGATTATCGCCCTGTCGACTTGCTCGAAGGCCCAGGTGATCCCGGAAGAGACACGTAACCGGCACCCCAGGTTAGTGTCCGAGAAATTTGTCTGGACTTCGCAGTCCCAGTCGACTTCTTGGGCGATTTCGCGTGTCTCTGAGCACTTCTCAACCTCGCCGGGCCTATTCGCACGGGGTCCGTCGGCAACGATCAGCAGCTTCTCGGGCTTTGCGGCCCGGATCGTCTCGAACACCTGCCGCGTGGTTTCCGGCCGGTTGAAGACGATGAAGACGATTGGGGGCGTCGTTGTCACAGTCCGGTCCTCGGGGTGGTTCTGGGCTTGAAGTATTCGATAGTTCGCGCGACGCCCTGTTCGAACGGGACTTGGGGGCGCCAGCCCAGCTTTGACTCGGCCAGGCTGATGTCCGGCTTGCGCTGTTTCGGGTCGTCGGGAGGTAGGGGCTGGTAAACGGTGGGCGAGGCCGATCCGGTCATTTCCTTGATGAGGGTTGCGGCCTGCCCGGCGGTGAATTCTGCCGTGCTCCCAAGGTTGACGGGTCCGATGAACGATGGGTCGCTGGCGGCCATTCTCACGAGTCCCTCGATGAGGTCGTCGACGTAGCAGAAGGACCGGGTTTGGCTGCCATCCCCGAAGACGGTGATCGGTTCACCCGCCAGCGCCTGGGTGATGAAGGTGGCGACGATGCGGCCGTCCGCGGGGTCCATCCGCGGGCCGTAGGTGTTGAAGATGCGGACGACCTTGATTCGGACGCCATAGCGGCGCGCGTACTCGAGCATCAGCGTCTCCGCGATTCGCTTGCCCTCGTCGTAACAGCTCCGGGGGCCGAAGCAGTTGACGTTGCCCCAATAGCTTTCGACTTGGGGATGGACCGTGGGATCGCCATAGACCTCGCTGGTGGAGGACTGAAGTATCGTCGCTCCCTTCTGGTGCGCCAGTTCGAGGAGATTTTTCACGCCGGTGTAGTTCGTCTCGAGGGTGAACAGCGGATCGCGCTGATACGTCAGCGGCGACGCGGGACAGGCCATGTTGAAGACGACGTCCAGCGGGCCCGCCGTAGCCGCATCGATCGGCTCCGTGATGTCGTGCTCGAAGAAAACAAAGCCCGGGTCATCCTCGAGGTGACTGATGTTCTCGCGACCACCCGTATAGAAGTTGTCGAGTCCGAGAACCTCGACGCCGTCGCGGCGAAGGCGATCACAGAGGTGGGATCCCAGGAAGCCGGCCGCGCCGGCGACGAGGGCTCTCATTCGTTTCTTTCTCCTAAGTTCTAGTTCCGGCCCATGCCGTAGTACTCAAAACCCTCGGCCCGCAGGCGCTTTGGGTCATAGATGTTTCGGCCATCGAACACGACGAAACCTCGCATTATCGACTTGAGGCGCTGCCACGACGGCCGCTGGAACTGCTTCCATTCGGTGACCAGAAGCAGGGCATCTGCGCCCTCGACGGCCTCGTACATATTCTCGGCGTACTCGATCGAATCCCCCAGCGCCTTTTTCGCCTGCACGGTCGCTTCGGGATCATAGGCCCGTAGTGTCGCCCCCATCTCGACCAGCCGCCTCGCGATGACGATGGAGGGGGCCTCGCGCATGTCGTCGGTCTGGGGCTTGAAGCTGAGGCCCCAAAGCCCGAAGCGCAGGCCTTCCAGGGTCGTCGCAGGCGACTGGCCTGAAAAATGGGTCACGATCTTGGACACGAGGGCGGATTTCTGCCCGCTGTTGACCTCGTCGACCGCACGCAGCAGACGCGAGTCCGAGCCCAGGCTCTTGGCGGTATGTATAAGCGCCTGAACGTCTTTCGGCAAGCAGGAGCCACCATATCCCACCCCGGGGAACAGGAATTCATAGCGGATTCGCCTGTCCGCGCCGATCGCCTCCCGCACCGCCGAAATGTCTGCGCCGGCCTTCTCGCACAGGTTCGAGATCTCGTTGATGAAGGAAATCTTGGTCGCAAGGAAGCAGTTCGCCGCGTATTTCGTCATCTCGGCGCTCCTGATGTCCATGGCGATCAAGGGATTGAAAGTGCGCAGGAACGGCTCGTATACCTCACGCATAATGTCGAGGGCGCGCTTTGAGTCGCTGCCTATCACCACGCGATCGGGCTTCATGAAGTCCGCGATCGCCGTCCCCTCCTTTAAGAATTCGGGATTGGACACGACGTCGAACTCGTGCCTGGCCTTCTTGCCGACGATCGCGCGCACCTCGTCGGCAGTGCCGACGGGCACGGTGGACTTGTCGACAACGACCTTGTAGCGGTCCATATACGACCCGATGTCATCGGCCACGGAGTAGACGTAGGACAGGTCGGCCTCGCCACCCTCGCTCATGGGCGTCGCGACGGCGATGAAGATCACGTCTCCGTGCTCCACCCCGCGCTGTTTGTCGGTCGTGAAGTCGATGGACCCCATCTCCCGGCTGCGTTCGATGAGCTCGGCCAGTCCCGGCTCATAAATCGGAACCTCACCCTCGAGAAGCCGGTCTACCTTCGCCTGGTCGATATCGACGCAGACGACCTCGTTGCCGCTGTCCGCCAGGCACGCGCCCGTGACCAGCCCGACGTAGCCGCACCCGATCACCGAAATCTTCAAGATGGCCCCTTCATCCTCTAAGTCGATCGCCGCCCATAGTCTCGCAAGTGCGACGTTCCCATGTGGTTTTAGCGAACGATCGTCGGTGGCGCCTGAGAGGTGAGGACGAGCAGCAGCAGGTCACCGCCGTCCGAGTGGATGTCGCAGACGCGACTCGCCACCAGGGCAGCGGCGCCTCCGTCCGGCAACATCAGTGCGGCCCGGTGGGCCGAAGACTTACCTCCGGTGATGATTTCGTCACCGGCTCCGCTACCGACGATGTAGGACTGTCATCAGGATCTGGGGGGCCTTGCGCCCGGGCCAGCCCGTCGTCGCTGCCACGCGGGGAAACTGGTCGACGCGCGTAGGAAACGATGATGACGGCGCACGTGACCAGCCATATGAACGGGGTCAAAAACGTCGTGGAACCGGTAACCGTACGGGTCCCGATACCGGGAATCTCAACAGTGC
This sequence comes from Mycobacterium sp. NGS69, assembly GCF_059812165.1. Taxonomy (NCBI): domain Bacteria; kingdom Bacillati; phylum Actinomycetota; class Actinomycetes; order Mycobacteriales; family Mycobacteriaceae; genus Mycobacterium; species Mycobacterium sp. NGS69. The sequence continues at coordinate 728,235 of NZ_JCALCD010000002.1, read as the reverse complement.
TAATCGGGATAGGCAGCGCGACCTGGGCGACGCTGAGTGCCGCGGCCACACTCACGCAGATGCCAACCGCGCGACGGCGGTCGCCCCGCCTTGCGAGCCGGTCGAATAGCCCGCTTCCGGGCGGCCCGTCGGGGTCTCGAGCGACGAGTGCGGCGACCGGCAAAACGCATACCAGGTAGTAATAGAGGGTTTGTGGCGGGAAGAGTGTGGCGGTGACCAGCAGCACAATGCCGACCATGACCGGCGGCATACGTCGTCCCAGCGCCAGCACGCAAACGACCACGGCGACCAGAACCACGTACCCGACCGCGGATCGCGGACCAATGAGAAAGTCCTCCGGAATCCTGCCGCCGGTCTGAGCGAGCTTGATGTTATCCGGGATCAGGAACACGGCTTTGCTGAAAGAGACGTTCCGACCACTGAAAAGCACCGCATTGGAACCATTGAAGTCGCGGAAGTTGTGGATCGACTCCCCAATTGTCCCGGGAAAGCCCCCCGGCCACGCTAGATACGCGGCGATATTGGAGACCAGGATGCCGGCGATGGCGAGGCCGCCCCACCGCCACCGTCGGGCGGCGAACAACGTCACAGCCAATACAGCGAACGGCGGCTTCACCAGCGCCGCCAGCACCACCATGATCGTGACGAGGCCCCATTGCCGCCGGCACAGCCCGACCAGCAGAACCAGCGCGATTGGTACCAGGAACCCCGTCGAGTTTCCCCGATCGATCACCATCCACGCCGGTACCGCCGCGGCGCCCAACGCCACGAAGACCACCACCCGTTCCAAGCCGGATGCCCCGCGGGCCGCCCAGACCGCGGGAGAAAGGACCGAGATCGTCAGCGCGACCAGATAACCGACCAGCCCCAGCCGCGGGGCGCCCAGCAATTTTCCGAGAAGCCCGAACAACAGGTGTGGGATCATTCCGGCTGCCGGATACTGCATCCGCACCAGCGGGTGCGGCGGCAGCAACGGGTAGGGCGCCCAGGGATCGGGTCGCAACACGGCTTTCACAACCATCGAGTAGTCGCTGAAACAGTGGCGACCGATATGAATTTCCGAATCGACGTAGCAGTCCTCGGGGAACGATACGAGAGAGGAAAGCACGTCGACCGAGTAGTACTGAGTCAGCACGTAAATTACGGCCCCCGACAGGGCGGACCCGATCAGGATGATGCCGAGCATGATGGACCGTTCGGACTCGCTGGCGACCGCCAACACCCGCTTTCGGAGCGGCATCACCGCACCCCGCGTCAACTCGCGGGCTTGCTTCAAACTGCACTCTCCTCGGTTCTCGCAAAGCGGTTGCCGGAGCTGCGGACAATGCGCCCGCATGCCGGAGCGTACTAGGCCGACGTGCGGTGAAGGGGTTTTTCGCACGCTGGACATCCCCTCGGCACTGCTTGAAGCAGGTCTTCCGAATATGGGCGTGCCACATGGATATCGGCCAGGCCGCAACCCATGTTGAAAACACCCATTCTCGAGTTTGGCTTGACACTCCGGCCAGCCAGGGCACAACCCTTTACCGGAGAGCCTCATCCCGCGACGCCGCAATCACCCAACCGGTGGGCACTCCGATAACGTACTGTCGAGCAACCAAGACACATCACTGGTAGGACATGAGCAAAGCGGTCGAATCAGTCGGCGTCATTGACCGCGCGGCGCCGGTATACATAGCAGGTCACCGTGGGCTGGTCGGTTCTGCTCTACTGAGGAAGTTTCAAGCCGAGGGCTTTACCAATCTTCTTCTGCTGTCGCGCGCTGAACTCGACCTGAGGGATCGAGATGCGACGTTTGCGTTCATTCTCGAGTCCAAGCCCCAGGTGGTCGTGGACGCCGCCGCCAAAGTTGGTGGAATCCTGGCGAACGACACCTACCCGGCGGAATTCTTGTCGGAAAACCTACGGATCCAGGTCAACTTGCTCGACGCTGCGGCGGAGGCTCGAGTACCGCGCCTGCTGTTCCTCGGTTCCTCGTGCATCTACCCGAAATACAGTCCGCAGCCCATCAAGGAAAGTTCGTTGCTCACCGGCCCTTTGGAGCCGACAAACGACGCGTACGCGATCGCGAAGATCGCCGGCATCCTGCAAGTCCAAGCCGTCAGGCGCCAATACGGCCTCCCGTGGATCTCTGCGATGCCAACGAACCTGTATGGACCCGGTGACAACTTCTCGGCATCCGACTCCCATCTACTGCCGGCGCTCATTCGCAGGTACGACGAGGCCCAAGCCGCTCGCGCACCCGAAGTGACGAACTGGGGCACCGGAACCCCCCGGCGCGAGCTCCTGCATGTCGACGACCTGGCGACCGCCTGTTTGTACCTTCTGGAGCACTTCGATGGGCCGAATCAAGTCAACGTCGGTACCGGAGTGGATCACACCATCCGTGAGATTGCGGAGATGGTGGCGGAGGCGGTCGGATACAACGGCGAGACATCTTGGGATACAACGAAACCGGACGGGACGCCACGAAAACTCCTAGACATTTCGGTTTTGCGGGAAGCAGGTTGGGAGCCCGAAATCTCGCTGCGTGACGGCATCGAGGCGACGGTGGCCTGGTATCGCGCCAACATCAGCGCTCTCAGAAAGTAGTTGCGCGGGTTCGCGGCAGCGCCCGTGCTGGCCCAGAAGGCACCGACTCCATTGCTTGACAGCAGCCAACGCGGGTCGCGCCATGGCGCAGTTGACGTACTATTTCCTCCAAATTACTTGGCGCGCAACGAGAAAGCATAGTTTGTCCAGCAGGCCGGCAGTGAATGACCCGATCTCGCCGCAGAGCTGCCCGCTCTACGTACGCGACGTCTCGTCGTGGGCCTCGCCGGTCTCAGCCTCGGCGGCGCTGCGACGGAATGAAAAGTACCGGTGCCCTAGGTAGTTCAGCAGCAGGATGGGGAAAAAGACGATTGCTTGGGCTGGGATGCGGTGCACGCCCAACCCGACCAGCACGGTCAAGCTGACGACGTTGATGCCAAACGTGGTGAGGTAGACGCTCTCGAATCGCAAGGCGTCACGCAGCACGTGGCCCCGCACGCGGAACACCAGCCGGCGGTGCATCACGAAGGCGAACAGCACGCTCAGTACGTGCGAGAGGCCGACCGTCACCAGCGACCCGGCGATCGCGCCGAACCGGCTGTCGACGAAGCGGCCAACCGTCACCGAGCAAGCGACGAATAGCCCAAACCCGACGACTGTGTTGATTGCCCCGACAATCAGGAATGCCACCCGCTGGTCGCGGATGAGCCGGATCAGCGGCCCCGGGGGCGCCGATTCGGGCGGCAGGTCGAATTCCGTCATTCGAGGCCTCTGAATGGGACGATCTGCTGGCCGGTCACCGCAGGCGCGTCGGCGTGCATTCCCCGCGCCCAGTCGATTGTCGATGCCGCGGCATCGCGGAAACCGAGTGGATCACGGCAGCGGCGCCACGAAATCCCCTTCGCTCGTACTGGAGAGCTCCTCACAGTCAACTAACCGACACCCTCCACCATCTCGACGGTATCCACCTGCGGTCACGCCGGGACGCGCCCCGCGAAGACCGTCTGGGCACCGGTGCCGTCCCCGGAGCCTTCGTAGACCTCGGGCTCGAAGCCCGCCTCACGCACGTAATCGACGATGTCGCGGCCGAACTCGGTGAACGTCAGCAAGTCAGCCCCCGCCGGGATGAACCGGTAAGCCCCGCTGCCCCGACCGTGGTAGAGGGCCGGCATCAGGTGCACGATCTCGCCGTCGTCACCTATATAGGCCCGCGCTTCCGTAGTCTCGCGCGTCCACACAACCGGCACAGTGAAGACATGACGGCCTCCGGGCCGCAGGACCCGCCGCGTCTCCGCCAGCGCGGCCCGGAAGTCCTGGACGTGCTCTAGGGTGTCGGACGACAGGACCAGGTCGAAGGCCGCATCGGGGTAGGTGAGGTGACAGATGTCTTCGTTACGGACGCCGTCGACGACCTCGCCCAGTCGCTCTGACCCCCGGTAATCGGAGAACATGAGCCGCGGCAGCCGCTGCAGCAGAGCGTGCAGCGACCCGAGCGAGCCGATGGTGTTTATTTCGGCCACGTCGAGGGCGCGGAACGCGGAGTCCTCGATCAATTCAGCGAAGGATCCGCACCCCGGCGGGCCGTAAAGGGCCACGAGGACCTCGGCGATACGCCTCACTCTCAGGTTGCTGCAGCAGAATCGGCAGAACATGCTTTCGCGCCGGACGTACGCCCGCGACACGCTGGTATCGGACCAAAAGGCGTGCATGTCGTCGGGGATCGTCCACGAATTGAAGGCGAAGACGGTGTCGGCGCCACAGGCCGCACAGCGGCCGGTCTCGTCTGCGCGGCGGTCGGACCGCGGGCGTAGGTTGAGCAGCACGGGCCTCCCCACCCGGGCTTTCGCCGCCGCCACCAGTCTCACCTCGGCGAAGCTCCTGTGCTGGACGACGCAGTCAGCCCAGGCTGCACCGGAGCATCAATGGCCGCATTTAGGGCAAGTACAGTGCGATGTTTCATAGTCGGTACCACAGATTTGTACGCGGACACGCGTTGAAAGTGATCATGACTCGCTCTCCGGGTTAGCAAGGGGCGTTGCGGTTCAGACACATCGGTAACACGTTGATCCGCTACCTCGGACATACCGCGCGATATGTCAGAAGCCTAGCGCCAAGATAAGTTAGGAACTAAATTACTGAGCCGGCGGAGTCAATCACGCCTGTCGCAGCTGGTCATCGTCTGTGGCCTTGGGATACAACTGGTTCGTTCACGGGGGTCCAGCGTTTCGTTGCGCCACAATCCCGCCGAATGCGTGACCGAGCACTAGGAGGGAGCGCTGTGACGCCATTGGTATCGGTGGTCGTGCCGGTGTATAACGGCGTCGAGTTCATCGATGCGGCCATGCAGTCGATCCTGGCGCAGACATTCACCGACTTCGAACTGGTGGTTTCGGACAACGCGTCCACCGACGGCACCTGGGAGGCGCTGCAGCGCTACACCTCCGACCCCCGGGTCCGCCTAACCCGGCTGGCGTCCACCATTCCAGCCGCAGAGAACTTCGACCGCGTAACCAACCTCGCCACTGGCGAGTTCGTGAAGCTGGTTTGCGCCGATGATGTGCTCTATTCCAATAACCTCGAGGTGCTGGTAACGGAACTGACAGCGCACCCATCAGCGGTGCTGGCTGCGAGTTCACGGGATGTCATCGACGCCACCGGAAAGATAGTGTTGCGCAACCGAGGGCTGGCCGGGCTGGGCGGTGAGGTCACCGGCAGCGACGCCATTCGGCGCAGCGTGCTCGCCGGCACTAACATTTTCGGCGAGCCGCCATCGATCTTGTTCAGGCGCGCGGCCCTGGTCAACGCCGGCGGCTGGGATTGTCGCTTCCCCTACATGCTCGATCTGGCAACGTACTGCGCGGTGCTACTTCAAAGCAGTGGCAATGTCGTCGCAGTAAATCAGCCACTCTGGGCATTTCGAATCAGCATTTGTCAGGAGAGCGTGCGAGGGCAGATGCACACTCAAGCCGACCAGGTCATCGGCTTTTATCGAGCCTTGGCCGCTGAGCATCCCGGGCTGCTGGCCCGGCGGCACCTACTCATCGGGAGCGCGCTAGCCCGGATAAACACCCTTGGTCGGCACGCGGTGTACCGCTGGCTTGGCCTGGCGCGCCTCGAGGCGCCCGCTGGCCGAACCTAGTAGGACATCGCTTGGTGCCGCAGTAGATCGTCGTACACGCGTTTGACTGCCACGGGAAATGGAGTGATCGCCACGTTTTGGAAATCGGGCCGGAAGTCTGTGCTCAGCCGCAAGTCCCGAACGTGATAGTTCGAGGACGTGCTGGTCCCGAGCGCGATCCGGACCGTGCGATGGGCAACCTGTTGCACCGTCCGTACGACGGTGCAGACGGACGCGGGTTGTCGTGACGAAATGTTGCGCAGCACCGGCGTCAACGGCTGGTTGTGCACCGCGTTCTCGACCAGCGTCCGCACCATCGCGGCGGCGTCATCGACGTATAGGTAGTCGCGGAGGGTCTCCATCGGCACGAAAACGTTCAACGATTGTCGCGTGATTGCGGCTCGGCACATCTGACTGACGAGACCCTGCTGTTTCACTAGGTTCTGCCCGGGCCCGACGAGGTTTGAGAACCGTCCGATGACGAGTGGAACGTGGCCTGCGAGCGTCGTCTGGAGGATCTCCTCGTGGACGAGTTTCGTTTCGCCGTAGGGGCTCAGCGGCCGTGGCGTCGTCGACTCGCTGAACGGCGGATGCGTCGACCCGGCATAGACGCCGCCCGCCGAGGACGAGAGGAAGACCGCACCCCGACCAGTCGGCCGCGCATCTCGCATCCTCTCGAATAGGTGAGAGACGATGCGCGTCTCCGCGGCAAGTTTGTCGGCCGTGGTACCCACCACCCCGCTGCCGGCGGCCCAAATAACCGACCAATCGTCGTTTCCGGCCTCTCGGATGAATCGCCTGAGGTCGGAGTCGAGCACCTCGACCGCCCCATCGTGGTTCTCCCACGGCACCCGCAGTTCCTCGAACTTCGTGCCGATAGCTCGCGACACCGCCCTGCCGAGCAGTCCACCGCGACCCACGATCCAGGTAAGCACCGGTCACTCCGCCGCCGTGCCGCCGAACACGTCACCGGGATCGCGCACGATCACATACACCGGCTTACCCATGGCCATATTCGCCGAAGCCGCGATGTACTCGGCGATGATCCCCAGGGCGAACAAGACGGCTCCGCCGACGACCATTACCGCCACGAACACAGACGTCCACCCCTGCACGCTGACGTGCCCGATCACCTTCTGGAACGCGCTGTAGATCGCCACGGCAAAACCGAGCAGCGCGAACAGAATCCCCATCATGGAGACAAAACGCAGCGGCCGGGTACCCGACGAGATGACCAGCCGCCAAAAATGCGCGACTAGCCTGCTCAACGTGTAGGCACTCGCCGGTCGCCCCTCTTGGCGCATCGACACCGGACAGGTCGAAGGGTTGGCGACAACCCAACAAAGAGCGACGTCCAAGAAAACCCCTGCCCCGGTGTATGCCGCGACGCTTCGTCCAGCTTCGCCCAACATGAGTCGATAGCTGTGGAAGGCTTTGGGCCCGTCCGACGACATCAGGACATGCACGAACAGCCACTTGGTCAGCCAAGACGCCGCGTTGCGCAAAGGACCGTGCGGTGGTCGGTTTGTCGGCGCGGCGTAGACGAGTTGTGTTCGGTCCCGGTACGCCGTGTCGAGCATGTCGCCGATGTAGGCCGGATCGTGCTGTCCGTCTTCGTCCATCGTGACGATCCAGTCGCCACCGGACGACGTCATGCCCGCGAGCGTCGCGGGATGCTGTCCGAAGTTGCGAGACAACCATATTGGGCGGATCCATTCGCCGCCCGCAGCCAACTCGCGCACGACTTCGTCGCTACGGCGAATGCCCCGGTCCCACACCAGGAGCACCTCGTCGACGCGGAACTGACGGCCGTCGGGGGTTTTCTGGGTCGAACGAAGTTGCTCAAGCTCCTTGACCACGCCGGACAAGGTCTCAGCTCCGCTGTAGACCGGTATCACAACGCTGACCGAGTCCACTCGGCTCAATTGACCGTCGCCAGTCACGCGTTGCCTCCCCAACGGACAGGTTCAGTGAGGTGACTTTACCCATGGAAGACCGATTTTGTGGGGCAATTGTGATTCCGCTTGGCCACAGCTGAGTGACGTCGACCCGCACCGCGGCCTGATGTCGGCAAAGGGATAACGGCCTACTGCCGAGTTGCCTACGCCCCAGGCCGTTGGATGTTCGGACCCGATTGAGGTGACCGTGGTTTGTCTCGCGGTTTCTGCCCTCGGGACAGCCGTCGCCGTGTACGCTCACCGCGTGTCGCTCCTAGCAACCTGGAGCGTGAGGGCGCGAAGTATCTAACCGTTGGGGGTTTTCTCTCTAATTCGTCGTTTTTGGGAAAGCGTTCAATTATTCCTGCCGATAGATTTGGGTATATGACTGCCATAGGTGAAGTTAGCTCGAATTGCTGCCGTCGATTAGCAGATCGACGAGGCAATTGCTCGAGGCAGCACCATCTCGAGCGTAGGCGAGTTCAATGAAAGCCGTCTTATTGGCGGGCGGCCTGGGCACTCGCCTCAGAGAGGAAACCACAATCCGCCCCAAACCGATGGTGGAGATAGGCGGCCGACCGATCCTGTGGCATATCATGAAGTTGTACTCTCACCACGGTATCCACGACTTTATCGTTTGCTGTGGCTATAAGGGTTACGTCATTAAGGAATATTTTGCCAACTATTTCTTGCACATGTCGGACGTCACTTTCGATATGTCCGCCAACAAGATGGAAGTGCATGAGCGCCATGCGGAACCCTGGCGGGTGACGTTGGTGGATACTGGCGAAGACACACAGACGGGCGGGCGCCTCAAGCGTGTTGCCAGCTACATCCGAGATGATGAGGCTTTCTGCTTCACCTACGGTGATGGGCTGAGCGACGTAAACATAAGCGCGAGCATCGAATTCCACCGTCAGCATGGTCGGCACGCCACGATTACCGCGGTGCTTCCGCCGGGGCGTTACGGGGCCATCGAGTGCGCGGGCGACCGCGTCACGCGCTTTGTCGAGAAGCCACGTGGCGATGGTGGCCTGATCAACGGCGGATTTTTCGTCCTTAAGCCCGCGGTTCTCGATTACATAGAGGGCGACGAGATCTCTTGGGAAGGCACGCCATTGGCTCGTCTCGCTGCAGATGGCGAAATGATGGCCTTCGAGCATTCTGGCTTCTGGCAACCCATGGACACACTACGAGAGCGGAACCTGCTGGAAGATCTGTGGAATAGCGGCGCAGCACCGTGGAAATGCTGGCGTTGAACGTGGTCGGAAGCCGGATCCTTGAAAAAGCAGTCGACGACACGACCGATTGGTATCGGCGATCGCCGGAATCTTGTGGCGCAACGAGTGCCGACCGACTGGACGCTTACATCACCGATGCGGTGGCATCAGATCTGGCTTGGGCGCCGGCATGAGAATCCTCGACACCCCGATTGCCGACTTGAGGCTCGTACAGTCCGTGCCGCACCACGACGCCCGCGGCGCGTTCGTTCGCCTTTTTTGCGCGCAGGAGCTCCAACCCGCGCTGGGCCACCGCCAAATCGCGCAGATTAACCACTCCAGAACCAACGACGCCGGGGTAGTGCGGGGCCTGCATTTTCAGCATCCCCCGCATGCCGAAATGAAGATGGTCCGCTGCCTTCGCGGCCGGGTCTGGGACGTGGCGGTCGACCTTCGGGCGGGATCTCCCACTTTCTTGCAGTGGCACGCCGAGGAGTTGGCGCAAGACGACGCGCAGATGTTCGTAATCCCAGAGGGATTCGCCCACGGCTTCCAAGCCCTGGAGCCGGACAGCGAACTGTTGTACCTACACACGGCGTTCTACCACCCACCTTCGGAGGGGGGTCTCCGCTACGACGACCCGCGGCTCGCCATCGCCTGGCCATTGTCCCCAAAGGGCCTTTCGCCTCGTGACCTTTCCCATCCGCTGCTGGGCGTTGATTTCACGGGAGTCGCGGTATGAAATGCCGACACTGCGGCACGCCCGTACAACACAGCTTCGTGGACCTGGGCTTCGCGCCCCCCTCGAACGCCTACTTGGATGCCGAAGACCTGTCTAACCCGGAGGTGCATTACCCGCTGCGCGTTAAGGTGTGCGACCGGTGTTGGTTGGTACAGACCGAGGACTACGCCCGCGCGGAGCAACTGTTCAGCGCCGACTACGCCTATTTTTCCAGCACCTCGAGCAGTTGGCTAAGTCATGCGGCCGGCTACGTACAGATGATCATCGAGCGACTGCAACTGGGGCCTGAGAGCTTCGTCATTGAAGTCGCATCCAACGACGGCTACCTGCTGAAAAACTTCATGGCAGCGGGCGTTCCTTGCCTAGGAATCGAGCCAACAGCGAGCACCGCCGCGGCCGCCGAGGCGCTGGGGATCCCGGTCAGGCGGGAATTCTTCGGCGAAGCTCTCGGGCAGCGACTGGCCGGTGAGCACCGTCTGGCGGATCTGGTTCTAGGCAACAATGTGTATGCCCATGTGCCTGCCATCAACGACTTCACTCGTGGATTGGCCGCTGTGCTGAAGCCGGAAGGCACCGTCACGCTGGAATTCCCGCACCTATTGCCGTTGATCGAGGGGTCTCAGTTCGACACTATCTATCACGAGCACTTCTCATACCTGTCACTCACGGCTGTGGCGCGCGTCTTCGCCGAGGCCGGATTGCGCGTGTGGGACGTCGAGGAGCTATCCACGCACGGAGGCAGCCTGCGAGTGTATGGCTGCCATGCCGAGGCAGCAACAACGACTACGGACCGGGTCGGATTGCTGCTCACGCGCGAGGAGCAGTTTGGGCTAAAGCGGCGCGAGACATACACCCAGTTCCAGCAGCGTGCCGACCGGGTGAAGGATGAGCTGTTGGCCTTCCTGATCGAACAAAAGCGCGCCGGCCGGCACGTGGCGGCCTACGGTGCCGCGGCGAAAGGCAACACGTTGTTGAACTACGCAGGTGTCAGGCCAGACTTATTGCCCTACGTCTGTGATGCCGCGGTGTCCAAGCAGGGAAAGTTCATGCCGGGCAGCCACATCCCTATCCGTTCGCCTCAGGCACTGCGCGAGAGCCCGCCAGACTATGTGGTCATCCTGCCCTGGAACATCGCCCACGAGGTGCGGAACCAATTGGCCGACCTTGCCGACAGCGGCACCCGTTTTGTGACCGCGGTTCCCGAGCTGAGCTTCATGTGAAGTGCCGCATCCCTTACGACGCATCGATTACCGAACTCTGGATCTCCGGCCAGGCGCACATCGCCGCCCGGGCAGTCGCGCCTACTGGGTGTTGCCGTAAGTCGGTTCTGGGAGTTTGGGTATCCACCGTTGCCGGAGCCGAACGACCTCGCTCATCACACGTCCTGCCGCACGCCGACCAGCCGCGGTGGATCAAAAACGTTCTCGGCCTTCGCCCCAAAGCGCAATAGGTCACGACGACCGTACTCGTCGGCGATGCGTTCGGCGAGTTGTCGAACGGTCACCGCTTGGCCTGAGCAGACGTTCACCGCGCCCTGTTGCTGTCCCAGCGCGACGTCGGCGATCATCCCAGCGGCGTCTTTGACGTCAAGGAAGTCACGCACCTGATCGCCGCGCGTGAGGAGGACTTCCTGCCCCGCCTCTAGTTGCCGACGAATGTAGGGCACCAGTCTCCGCTCGTCTTCGCCTTCTCCGTAAAGGTAGAAGACCCGGCACCAGACAAAGCTCACATCCACCGTGCTGAGAAAATGGCGGAGCACCTGAGAGGCCGACGCCTTGCACGCGGCATACAAGGTACTCGGCGCCAACGGGGTGTCTGTCGTCATCAGGCCCGCGGAGGGGTCGTACTCCGCGCATGTTCCCACACCAACAAATCGTTTGCCTCCGACCGCTGCAAATGCGGAGGCCAGGTTGAGGGTGCCGGTGAGACAGGTAAGGTTCAGTGGCGAGGTCAGGTACTCCCCGGGCTCCACGTGCCATGCAGCATGGACGATCGTTTCCGATCCTTCGAGCATCTCTTCCAAACGCCCGCTTGCTTCGGTAAACAAGTCCGGCGTCTGCACGACCTCAAGCGCCCCTCGTGACGGGACACCTTGCAGGCGGGACGGATCGCGGACCAGCACCCTCACCGAGCAATCCCGTTCAAGCAGGTTGCGCAGAATCTGCCGCCCGACGAACCCCGTTGCTCCGGTCAAGGTAACGGTCATGGGAGCCCCACCTTTTTCACGGACTTCTCCAACGCAGCTCGTCATCAAGAAACCCTGCAGCCGTCAATTCCTGAAGCCTCCTGAGTCGGATTCTGCTCGACGCTCTGAACTCGGCGCTGAGTCCAGGTACTTGAGCAAGGTTGGCCGCAAGCTCTTGGATGGCGTCCTCGAACGAGACACGGGGCTGATGCTTCGGCGCAATTTGTTGCCACATCGAAAAGTCGACTCGATAACTACGTGTGTCCGGCGCCGCATTCGAATTGACCGAGACCGCAACACCCCCCAGGACCGAAGCGACGGCATCAGCCAGGTCGCTCATGCGAAAGTTCCAGTCGGCGTGCCCTACATTCACTACCAGATAAGCCGGAAGTGATTGCCGGTCCGGGCCAACGGCCCATTCGATTGCCAGCGCCATGTCTTTGACGTGTATCAAGGGCCGCCACGGGGAGCCATCCGAAAGGACGACAATGCGACCTGTGGTCAGCGCTGAAGCGACGAAGTCATTGAGAACCAAGTCAAGTCGAACCCGGGGGCTCCATCCACAAGCGGTGGCGAAGCGCAGGCTCGTGACTTGGAAGTTTGGCGTCGCCAGGGCTTGAAGGTCACTTTCCGCTGCGATCTTGGAGCGGGCGTACTCGGTTTGTGGATCAAGAAGACTTGCCTCAGTACGGTCGTTATCTCCGCGACCGTAGACACTGGCACTGGAAGCAAGCACAAACGCCTTAGATCCATGTTCGCGGGCTAGCGACGCCACTCGGACAGCTTCCTGGTGGTTGATTTGACGCGTCAGGCTGGCGAAGCGATCTCCCATCGGATCATTCGAAATTGCCGCGAGGTACACGATGCATTCGTACCCCGCAATGTCCTGCGCGGTCAGGTCGCGAACGTCCTTGAACCTAAAGCTGTCATACAGCACCTCAGGAAGAGGTCCCGCTCCGTCGCACTGATCGGCGAACCAACCTGCATCAATGCCGTGAACATCTATGTCCGGTGCGGAGCACCTTAGCCTGGTAACCACCTCTGGGCCGACATACCCCGATCCACCAATGACGAGGATCCGCTTCATCTGAACTCCATCACCGAAAACCAAAAATAGTGGGTGGACTCTAGCAACAAGACGGCCTGTCGGATAAAGATTTGAACCCCTCGGTGCGCTCCGACACCCCCATTTCGAAACCTTAGCCGCCAACCGCGCGCCCGTGCCGCGCGGGCGGCAGCCTCGAGTTCGGCCTGCGGAACGTCATGGGAGGTGCTGACTGCGCCGGTCTGATCTGGCGTACGACCAGCCCATCCAGCGAAAGCATGAACCACACCACCTGGCGGTTGCGGCCACCAAGCTGGTGCGCGAGACGGGTCGTGGATGAGGGCCGGGTCGGAACGAATGGATGTGCTTCATCGGTGATTCTCCGAGAGACCATCCAGAGTCACTCGAGCAACGGAAATCGGCCCGACAACCGCTGCCCACGATGTCGAGCGGCCGCAGCTGTTGGCTTAACGACCCACCACCACCCGCAGTCGAGGATGTGCTGCGCCAAGACGGCAGGCACAGCAGCGTGCGCGTCAGGCAGCACAATGGGTATCGGCGGCGCCAACTCGACACCCGGACCGCCGCATTGGATCTGGCGATCCCGGCAATCTTCAGATCTAGCTCAACTGGCTCGATGCTTCTGCAGGCGCCCGAGTGCCGCGCCGCTGTCTCTCGGTTCGACCATACCTTTGGCGAGATCTCGGTTAGGGCGGCAAAGGCCGTAGGCTATGGCGGCGAAACTCCATGGGGCCCAACGAAACCAGACGAAGCAACAACCCAAACTGTGGTACGTTTCGGTTCCGCGGGAAGCGAGTTGACCGTCCCAGATCGCCGCTGCGCGTCGGCATCGAGACAACGGGAGCCCGCTTTTCTCGAACGCAAGGGTAATGCGGCAATGAAGAGCCATCGCGCCTGCTAGTAGCGTGTTAGTGTGGCGCGGTGAGTTTGTCCCAACGTGCTCGTAACATCCTGCGTCGCACCGGTATCGAGTTGTCGCGTTATGATCCCGCACTCGACTGGAAACGCAATTTTATGCATCAACTGACATCGAGCCGGGTGGACGTAATCCTCGATATAGGCGCCAACTCAGGGCAATACGCGGCCGGCCTCCGGGCCGCGGGCTTTGAGGGTCGCATCGTGTCCTTCGAGCCCCTGTCGGGTCCGTTTTCCGAGTTGGAGGCCAGGGCCGCTCGTGATCCGCTCTGGGAACCCCGCCGCTGCGCGCTGGGTGACTCCGACGGCACGATCTCGATAAATGTCGCGGGAAATTCCGGCGAGAGTAGTTCCATATTGCCGATGTTGGCAACTCATCGGGAGGCCTTCCCGCCGGCGAACTATGTTGGCACCGAGGAGGTGCAGATGCGGCGACTTGACTCTGTGGCAGCCGAAATTCTCGGGCCGGCCGATGTGGCTTTCCTGAAAATTGACGTTCAGGGGTTTGAGAAACAAGTGCTGGCCGGGGGCAATTCAACGGTGAATCAAAATTGCGTAGGCATGCAAATGGAACTGTCTTTCCTGCCGTTGTACGAAGGCGGCATGCTCATTCGGGAAGCTCTCGACATCGCGTATTCGTTGGGCTTCACGCTGACCGGGCTATCGCCCTGTTTCACCGATTTGCGTAATGGCCGAACACTTCAGGCCGATGGCATCTTCTTCCGCGCGAAGGGCTGACGGGAATGCCTGCAACCCCATTGTTTTCGATCGTCGTGCCCGCGTTCAACGTTGCGGCGACCCTTCGGACCTGCTTCGACAGCATCGCAGGTCAAACCTATGGCGACTTCGAGGTGGTTCTGGTCGACGGCGGTTCGACGGATGACACCCTCGACATCGCCAACAGCTACGCTTCGGCCCTCGGCACGCGTCTGGTCGTTCACTCGGGTCCCGACGAGGGCGCCTACGATGCCATGAACCGCGGCGTCAGCATGGCGACGGGCGCCTGGCTCCTTTTCTTGGGCGCCGATGACGCCCTGTACGGGGCGGACACACTTGCCCAGGTAGCCGCATTCCTTGACGCACACGACCACAGCGACCTTGTGTATGGCGATGTAATCATGCGTTCGAACTCGTCCCGGTACGCGGGAGCCTTCGACCTCGACCGTTTACTTTTCGAACAGAACATCTGTCACCAGGCGATCTTCTATCGCCGCGAGCTCTTCGCCGGCATCGGACCCTTTAACCTGCGCTATCCCATTTGGGCGGACTGGGATTTCAATATCCGCTGCTTCTCCAACCCGGCGCTGGTAGCCCGCTACATGGACATCGTCATTGCGCGCTACAACGACACGGGCGGCATAAGTAAACGCAAGGACAACGCGCTGAAAAAGCGGCTGCCGTCGTACTTCCATTGGGCCGCGTTGGAAATGACCCGCCGGACGCTCTCACGTTTGCGGCGACACATCGTCGGCGGCTGGCGCGCCCGCCGCACGCGGTCGGCACCACTTCAAGGCTGAGCGATGGGCATGACGTACCCGATCAGACGCTTCGCGGCCCAAGCCGAAAAGAGACGCCACCAACGGATTTCGATCTGGGCGCTCGGGCACTCATGCATGCCTCGGCATTTCGAAGCGCTAAAGTGTCGGCGGTAACGCCGGATCACCCTCAGCACGTTCGAGGCTCCGTCGTGCTCCGGCAGCGAAGAACAGCCCCACGCCCAGCGCCAGGAACGCGGGGCCCATCGCGAGTATCAGGCGGACCGCCGTTGCGGTGGCGTCAGCGAGCGATCCCTTGAGCCACATGCGATTTCGGGCCCCGGCATTGTCTGCGTCGGCGGGCCGGATTTCCGGCGGCAGGATCGCCCTGACATCGGGGTCTTTGAGGACTGCTGCCAGGTACGTTGGGTTTGGGTAGGAGAGTTCGATTCCGTGGCCAGCGCGGCTCTTTGACTTCAGATCGTCGACGTTTCCGGTCGCGAGGTAGGCCTGGACCTTGATCATCTCTTGACGTGCCGCCTTGCTCCAGTCGATCGCCCCAAGCACGGATCCGTAGTAGGCCAGCGCTCCGACGACTGTTACCACCGTGAATACCCACGCCACGGCGCCACGCGCCGCGTGCCGGCCGAACCGCATGCCGCGCGCGTCGTCGGCGAGCGCGAGGACCGACATCAGCCCGACGGCATAGGCCAAGACCATGACGTCGGTGTACCGGATTGCGATGCGAACGCCGCGGCCATAGGCGAACAGCACAAACTGGATGCCGAGCCACGCCGCGATTCCGACCACCACCCACGCACGGTCGGAAATGCCGGGGCGCCGCGCGACCGTGCGGTAACAGAACCAGGCCGTCGGGACCAACGCGGCGCCGACCAACACGGCAAACGCGAACAAACCCTGGATGAACGTCCACGGGCTGCTCATCGGCTTCGCGATCGACACCGCCCACAGAATCATGGCCAGAGACGCCGACGCCATGACCACGAGGCCGGCGAACTCACGACGGCACCGCCTTCTCGCGTTAGCCGCGATCTGCAAGGCCACCAGGGCGCCCGCGGCGAGAATGGTGGCCACGCCTGTCGCGAAAGAGAAGTAACTGAGGACCGCGAAGGTCAATCCGCACAACCAGCGCACGGAGAACGGCCGCGCGGCGGCCAACACTATGAGACCGCCGATACCGAAGAACAACGCGAGGTACACCTGGTCCTGAAACCCCCACAGCGTGTTCTCGTAGACGGGAAGCGCACCAACGAAAGCGACGAAACACGCCAGCAGCATTCGGCGTTGCGGCGCGACAAGGGGCACCAGCACCGACGCAAGCCAGGTGATCGCCGCGGTATCGACGATCGCTCCGAAGATCATCTCGAAGCGCGTGTTCCACTGGCCGGCGAGCTCGAGGTGGACCAGTGCGAAGATGCGAGAAACGAAGATGCGGTGTTCGTTGTGCGGGGCGAAGAGATCGGCGACAGACAGTACGCCCCGCAAATACCGCGAATAGAGGATCCCCGCCTCGCCGGCCCACTGGTCCGACAGGGGCACCGGCGAACCGAGCGCCGAAATGGTGATGAGCCTGGCGCCGAACACCACGCAGGCAACCGCGGCCACCAAGGCAATCGTGCCTTTCGTTCGTGGCCGCGTATCTCGTGGAGCGACCGTCGGCGCCACCCCGGCTTCGTCGTGATCGCCCGGGTCATGCGACGTCAATTCCTCGTGCTCACGCAAAGTCACGACAGGGCCTTTCGCGCCCAGGCGAGTGCCCCCAGCGATGCCAGGCCGCCACCCGTCCAGCGCAGCACCGGACGACGCATGGCCAGCCCGTACCAACGCAAATAAGCGGGCAGCCAGCCGACCAGATCGAACCTGCTGGTGCCGGCGGTTCGGTCGTCCCAGCTACTCGGGACCTCATCAATGCGATAGCCCAGGAGATGCGCCTTGGTCGTGAGCTCGAGCCCGACCTCGAATCCTTGCCCACTCTGCACCGGAACCTCCTCGAGAAAGCGGCGGCTGTACGCGCGGAAGTTCGTGGTGGCATCGTGAGTCGCGACGCCGCCCAGGTAATGCAGGCTCAGCCCGGCCGTCCTCGACATCAGCGTCTTCAGCCGGGGCCCCCCGCGCTGCGTGCCGCCGCGCATATACCGTGACCCGCTGACCACGGCCGCGCCCTCTTCGCGGATCTTGGCCGCCATCAACGGAATCACCGATGGTGGATCCGACAAGTCCGCCATGCTGGTGACGACGACGTCACCGCGCGCGGCGCCGAAGCCGGCGATCAACGCATTCGCCACGCCTTTCCCGAGCGAGTTCCGGACCAGCCGCACGCTTTCGGGCCTGTCGGGCATGGTGGCCAGCGCCGGCAGCGTGGTGTCCTCGTCGAAGTCGTAACAGACGAGCAGTTCGTGCGGGATGCCCGCCAGCGCCTCGGTAAGCCTCCTGACGCACACCTGGATGTTTTCGCCCTCGTTGTAGACCGGGATGACCACACTCACCAGACGATCGCCGACCTCGGACGAAGGCGCCGGCTTGCGGGCGCGAATTACGAACTGCTTGCCCAAGATTCGCCACGCCGGCCGGGAACGCAGATACATCCGCACCAAAATCGGCGCTTGCGGCAACGGCGAAGACGACGTGTACGGCAGAAACCGGCCGCAGCTTTCCATGATCTCGAAGTCACAGGAGACCAGCAACTCGCTCAGGGAGCGATCGCTGATCGGCACGATGTGATCCCAGAAGTCCCAATAGTCGCCGGGGACGAAGCGGATGTTCGGCCCCATCGCGATGAGATGCCCGCCCGGCTTGAGCACCCGGCGGGCCGCGGCGATGGTCCGCTCGACCTGTTCCTTGCTTCGCAGGTGTTCCAGCAGGTTGCTCGTGAAGACGACGTCTACCGATGCCTCCGGGAGGAAACCGAGGTCGTCGGCGCGACCATGGTGAAACTCGACGCCGGGCTCGAGCATGCCCGCGCTGTCCGGGTTGAGGTCGACGCCGATCCGGCGCGCCGCCTGCACATGGTTCAGGAACTCGCCATAGCCGCAGCCGAGGTCCACCACCGTGTCGCTGCGTCTGATCCACGCCTGGAAGAAGTCCCTGACCAGTACCGCCCAGACGGCCGATCGCGACTCGCGCGCATGGCCGAAGCGATTGCGGTAGAGCCGCTGCAGGTCGGGCTTACCCGCGATGCACATGGCGCTATGGGGGCGACGGCCGTCGCATGTCAGATGGTCCCGGCCTCGACGGCGTTGAGGACCCAGGGGATGACCTCGTCGAGCATCGATTCGAGCGTCGTGGTCGCCTCGAATCCGAGCACCTCGGACGCCTTGTGGACATCCGGGGAGCGCAGCTGGACGTCGTGCTCGAACGGCGGATCGCACTCGTATCGGAACTGGCTGTCGGACCGCATCTTTTTCCAAATGAGTTCCGCCAGCTGCAACACCGTGGTGGCTTCGGGCGTCGAAAGGTTGAAATCGCCGTTGAGCGCGGCCGGATGTTCCATGCATACGCGAATGCCGCGGGCCAGGTCGCCCCCATAGGTGTAGTGCCGCACCTGGCTGCCGTCGCCCAGGATGTGCAACGGATCCTGGCCCTTTGCGACCTTCTGGATGAGGTCCGGCACGACGTGACTCATTGCGAGTTTGACATTGCCACTGGGGATTTCACGGCCGCCGAGCGCCCGCTGCTCCCCGGTGCCCACACAATTGAACGGACGGATGATCGTGTACGGGAGGCCGTACTGCTCATATGCACCGAGCGCGAAATACTCACACGCCAGCTTCTGGAACCCGTAAGTGCTTGTCGGCGGCGGGCATTCGGTGATGTGTTTCTCCGGTGTCGGGAAAACAGTGGCGTTCTCGAACACCATCGACGAACTGATCACGTTGATCTTCTTGAGCCAGCCCTTGCGATAGGCGTGGATGGCGGTGTCGAAATGGGCGGCCGCGATGCGCTCGTTCTCGGCCAGCAGATCGTAGGCATATTCGTGGAAGTACGTGATGCCGCCGATGCGGGCCGCGCTGGCGACCATCTGGTCGCAGCCCTCGACCAGTCGGAACATCAGGTCCAGGTCTTTGACGTCGCCCTGGACGAAGTGGTAGCGCGGGTGATTGTCGTAGCTCTTCTCGACCTGGCCGTATTTCGAGTAGTTGTCGATCCCGACGATCTCGTGGCCGCCGCGCAGCAGCTCGTCGACCACGTACCCGTTGATGAATCCCGCGCTACCGGTCACGAGAACTTTCACTTGGCCGAACTCCCGGTACCGAGCTGCGCCAACGGGGTCCCGTTCGTCGCGCCCGAGTCAACCTCCGCGACGTCCAGACAGCCCCAGACGTCCTCGACGATCTTGTCTTCGGCGATCTGCAGGCCGCGGTAGATCGAGTGGGGGACGCCGACGACGATGACGTCTGCGCGGCCCAGCACGGCGTCGAGTGCGTAGTAATCCGGGCCGTTCAGGAACGGGTCGTGCAACATCACCTTCTTGGCCTCGAGCGTGAGCAGGTGCCGGAGCTTGAAGCTCAGCGAGTCGCGGGTGTCGTCGCAGTCGGCCTTGAATGTCATGCCCAGGAGGCCAACGGTCTTGTCGCGCAGATCGACCCGGCGCTTGAGCATGTTGACGATGAACTGCGGCTGGCCCTCGTTGATCAGCATCGCCGCGTGTCCGAGCATGAAGTTGTTGTTGCTGAACGCGGCGAGCTGCATGGTGTCCTTCAGCAGGCACGGGCCCGCCGCCAGCCCGGCCGTGGGCAGGCTGTCGACGCGGCTGTTCTTGTAGGTGGCGGCCCGATGAACCCGGCTGAAGTCGAGGCCGGCCTCGCGGCTGAGCAGGTAGAACTGGTTGGCGACCGCGAACTGGATGTAGCGGTAAGCGTTGCAGAACAGCTTCGCCAGCTCGGCTTCCTGGGGCTCCACCTCGATGATCTCGGGGGTTATCCGGGAAAAGAGCTCGCGAACGATCCGGCACCCTTCGGCGTCGAACCCGCTGATGATTTGCGGAATCTCCCTCAGCTCGCGGATCGAGTGGCCCTGTGCGATGCGCTCGGGGCAAAAGGTGACGTGCACGCCGATCCCCCGCTCGGCGAACATGTCGTGGACGCGCTGGCTCAGCCCCGGGTAAACGGTGCTTCGGAGAACGAGCGTCTGCCCGTCGCGGAAGTACGGGCTGATCTCGTCGATGATGCGAAAGAAGGTGTGCGCCTTTGGCGTCAGGTATTCGTCGACCGGCGTCCCGACGACGCAGATCACGATGTCGGAATTCCTGACCGCCCACGAATCGGTGGTCGCCGAGATGCGCCCGGTGGGCAATAACCGCTTGAGCAGCTCCGGGGCACCGTTCTCCACGAAGGGCATCCGGCCGGCCATGATCGTCTTCAAGGCATTGGCGTTTGTGTCGAGAATGTCGACGTTGAAACCCTCGTCGGCGAGAACGAGCGC
This sequence comes from Mycobacterium sp. NGS69, assembly GCF_059812165.1. Lineage (NCBI taxonomy): Bacteria > Bacillati > Actinomycetota > Actinomycetes > Mycobacteriales > Mycobacteriaceae > Mycobacterium > Mycobacterium sp. NGS69. The sequence goes on along the minus strand of NZ_JCALCD010000002.1, from coordinate 707,603 downwards.
CAGCGGCAGACCGACGTGCCCGGCGCCGCCGATTATGCATATGCGTTGATCGGGTTGAACTGCCATGCCAGACGCCCCCTCCGGCCCCCTTGCCTGAAACCCGGCCCAAGGGTTGCGCGCTGGCAAGGGCAACTACGTACGTATATGGATCCCGTGGTCGGAGCGTACGAGACCGCCGTATCGGAGCACGGGCGTTTTCAGCAAGCTGCCAAAAATCGCGTCAGCCGGCGACGGCTCCCGGCTCCGAGAACGGCGCCCCGAACTCGGTCACCGGCTGCAGGCCGCGCTTGCGCACCTTCGCGGCGGCGTCCCGGATCAGCTTGTAGATCCCGACGAACGCGGCGTGATCGGTCATCACGAACGGTGTCAGCAACCGGTTGTGGACCAGCGCGAACGCGACGCCCTCGGCGGGGTCGGTCCAGCCGACCGAACCGCCCAGCCCGACGTGCCCGAAGCCCGGCATCACGTTCCCGAACGGCAGGCTGTGGTAACCCAGGTGGAAAGCCAACGGCACGAACAGGTTTCGATCCGGACGCAGGCTGCGCCGACCGGTCAGGCCGGCAACCAGCTCCCGCGACAGGAATCGGGTGCCGTCGATCTCCCCGCCGTTCGCGATCGCCCCGTACATCCGCGCCAGCGCGCGGGCCGTGACCACCCCGTTGGCCGCCGGGATCTCGCCGTCCAGCAGCGGGATCTCACCCTGGGCGGCGGCGATGACGCCCGGGAAGTACATGGAGCGCCAGCCGCCGGACAACTCGTTGGCGACCTTGCGCGTCACGTAGGACAGGACCGGGTTGCCGACGATGCTCTGCGGCATGATGATCTGCGCGACCCGCGTCGGCGAGCCGGCCGGTGGCCGGCCCAGGTGCATCCCATCGGTGCCCAGGGGCTCGGCAAGCTCCTCGCGGATCAGCGTGCGCATGCCCTTTCCGGTCACGCCCCGGGCCAGCCCCGACATCAACCAGCCGAAGGTCAGCGCGTGATACGCGGATTTGCCGAGCAGGCGTCCCGGCGGGGCCGCCGCCAGCCTTTCCTCCATCACCACGTGATCCAGCAGGTCTTCCTGCGTGGCGCCGCGCAGCCCCGAAAGGCCGGCGTGGTGTTTCATCACCTGGCGCACGGTGAGTTCGGCTTTGCCGTTGGCCGCGAATTCCGGCCAGTACTCGGCGACGGGGGCCTCGTAGTCGATGAGCCCGCGGTCGGCCAGCCGGTGGATGACGGTGGCGGCCATGCCCTTGGTTGCCGAGAAAACCATGGGTGCGGTGTCGGCCGACCACGGCACGTGTCCGCCCCGGTCCGCCCAGCCGCTCCACACGTCGACGGCGGGTCGGCCGTCGACGTAGACGGCCAGGGCCCCGCCACCGAATCGGCGGGCCGGGAACATGGTGGAGAAAGCGCGAACGACGCACGTAAAGTGTGGGTCCGCCGCGCCGGACACGCGATGACCTGCGTCAGGGCCATCGTGCACAGGGACCGCGCGGCGAGCGACCCGGGACTCCATCGTCACGCTATCTAATTTACGTGGATTTCATACCTTCCGCCGGGAAAACGGCGGTTAATTTACCTTTCCGTTAGGCGGACGCGGCTTGAAGGATTTGCTGGGCCGCCAGGGCGGGGGTCAGCTCCCCCGCCTTGACCTGCCGTTCCAGGTCGGCGCGGATTTTGCGGACGCCCGGGTTGGACATCACCCGGTCCAGGACCGTGTCCCGGACCATCTGCCAGGTCCAGTCGACCTGCTGGGCCCGCCGGCGCTCATCGAGTTCCCCGGCTTCGGACAGCACCCGGTGATGGCGCTCGATCGTCTCCCAGAGCTCGGACAGGCCGGTGCCCTCAGTCGCGCTCATCGTGAGAACCGGTGGCCGCCAAAGCGTTTCGCCCGGATGGATCAGCCTGATCGCCGCCGACAGTTCCCGCGCGGCCTTTCGCGCCTCGGCCAGGTGTTCCCCGTCGGCCTTGTTGACCACGACGATGTCGGCCAGCTCCAGCGCGCCCTTCTTGATGCCCTGCAACTGATCGCCGCTGCGCGCCAGCGTCAACAACACGAAGGTGTCGACCATGTTTGCCACGGCCACCTCGGACTGGCCCACGCCGACCGTCTCGACGAGTATCACGTCGAACCCGGCGGCCTCCAGCAGGACGATGGTTTCCCGCGTGGCCTTGGCCACCCCGCCCAAGGTGCCCGAGGTCGGGGACGGGCGGATGTAGGCGTCCGGCTGGACCGCCAGGCGGGCCATCCGCGTCTTGTCGCCGAGGATGGAGCCGCCGGTTCGCGTAGACGATGGGTCCACGGCCAGCACCGCCACCCGGTGGCCGCGTTCGATCAGGTGCATGCCGAGCGCCTCGATGCTGGTGGACTTGCCCACCCCCGGAGTCCCGCTGATGCCGACGCGGTGCGCGTTGCCCGAGTGGGGCATCAGCTCCAGCAGCAGCCGCTGCGCCGTCTCGTGGTGGTCGGCGCGGGTGGATTCCAGCAGCGTGATCGCCCGCGGCAACGCCGCACGATCGCCGCTGCGCACCGCCTCGGCCAACGCCTCGACGGCATCGTTGTTCTGGGATACCGACACGATCCCCCAGCGTATAGGGCCGCCGGGTCAGAAAAGGTGCACGCTCCACACGCCGACGTTGTTGGCGGCCCCGGTCGGCAGTAACGCCAGCGCGAGGACGATGTATACGAAGAGCAGAACGTTCCTTCTCGTCGGCGCTCGCTCGATCTCCGGCCTCTTGACCGCGTACAGCATGTACACGACCGCCACGTCGAACGAGATCAGGATCCACCATCGGGTCCAATCGACAGCGGTGACGAATAGGGGAACCACCAATGCCGCCCCCAGCAGGGGCAGCACGAGATTGTGGCGGAATTCGCCGAGGAAAGCACGGACCGGAACGCCGGAGAAATAGCGGATTGTCCCCGCCGTGCCGGCGAAGTACACCACCCCGAGGACGAAGGCGCCGAGGAGCGGGAAGAACCCCCAATTCAACACCATGTAAATAGCGCCCGCGGTGTCGGCGTCGAAAATCGGAATCACTTTACTGCACATGAAGTCGTGAAAATCCGTCCGGCTCTCGACACGACCGAGCATGTAGTCGAGCGCTTTCTGGGGCGTCGTGGAAACCCCCCACGGATGTTCGATCATCCCGTGCGGAACTTGGGCGCACAGCTGCGCCGCGACGTCTCGGCGCCCCAGTGCGGCGACCGAGAGTGTCGCGACGAACCCCGGACCGACCGCCAGGACCGCGCACATTCGCTGGGTGGAGCGGGGCGAATCCTTCGCGAGGACGACGATCGCCAAAGCCGCTCCGAGCGCGAACGCCAGCGGAATCGCCTCGTGCAGCAGGGCCAGCACGGCTAGCGCGATTCCGTACAGGGCGCTGAGGCCCATTCGGGCGCGGGGCGTTCTCGCCCTGGTGAGCGCGATGCTGTAGGCCAGCAGCGCAGTCATGCCGAAGAGTTCGGGATGCGGGCTGTAGATGGCATAGGAAAGCGAGAAGGGCAGCACCGGGACCAGGAGGGCAAGCATCACCTGGCGTTGGGGTCTGGCTTCTCCGGAAGGAACGGTGACGATCCGCCACGCCAGCACCGCGAGGGCGATCAGCCAAACCACGATGGACGCCCACAGGATCGCGTAGGCGGCGGTGAAGTAGTGGCCGGGGGCGAATATACGGATGAGCTCGCCGCCCAGCCCGCGCCGCACGAATCCGGGCGCGTAATTCCCGACGTAGTACTGCAACCACCATAAGTCGTTGGAAAAGACGACCCGCTGAAAATACATGTGGGCGATAACCCAGACGATCACCCAGGTCGAGGTCAGTAGATAAACTAATGAAATTCGGTCGGCCAGGTGCGGGTATCGCCGCGGAAAATAGCGACCCCCCGAATAAGTGGAAACGTCCACCAGCATTGCAGCGCCTTCCCGATAAGGCGTTTTGCAGGAGAATAGCCGACCCCGAACGGACGTGCATAGCTTCTTGCGCGATTAGACGTAGCCCGATCGCCCGATCATGAATACATGGCGCCCGGGATCCGTCGACGGCCCAGGTGTGTCGCTAATAATCCGAGGTCACCAACGCATCCGGTGAATGCGCGCTAATCCAGCTTGTATTCAAGCCGCTCGGCGAGCTTGTGCAGCAGCCCGATCGCGGCGTCGGCGATCACCGTTCCGGGCGGGAAGATGGCGGTGGCACCGGCGGCGTACAGCTCGTCGAAGTCGCCGGGCGGGATGACGCCGCCGACCACGATCATGATGTCGGGCCGTCCCACCTCGGCCAGCGCGTCGCGCAAGGCCGGCACCAGCGTCAGGTGGCCGGCGGCCAGCGACGACACCCCGATGACGTGCACGTCGTTGTCGGCGGCCTGGCGGGCAACCTCCTCGGGCGTGGAGAACAGCGACCCGACGTCGACGTCGAAACCGATGTCGGCGAACGCCGTCGCGATCACCTTCTGCCCGCGGTCGTGGCCGTCCTGGCCCATCTTGGCCACCAGGATCCGGGGCCGGCGACCGTCGGCCTCGGCGAATTTCTGGACCAATTCGGTGGCGGTTGCGATGTTGGTCGCCTTTCCGGCCTCGTGACGGTAGACCCCGGCGATAGTACGGATCTCCGCCTGGTGACGGCCATACACCTTTTCCAGCGCGTCGGAAATCTCGCCCACGGTGGCCTTGGCCCGGGCCGCGTCGATGGCCAGCGCCAGCAGGTTGTTGCCCAGGCCGTCTTCCCCGGCCCGACCGTGCGCGGCCGCGGCGCGCGACAGCTCCGCGAGAGCGGCGTCGACGGCCGAGGAGTCCCGGCCGGCCCGCAGCTCCCGCAATTTCGCCAACTGCTCGGCGCGCACCCGGCTGTTCTCGACCTTGAGCACCTCGATCTCCTGGTCCTCGTCGACCTGATACTTGTTCACGCCGATCACGGGCTGCTGGCCCGAGTCGATGCGGGCCTGGGTGCGCGCGGCGGCCTCCTCGATGCGCATCTTGGGGATGCCGTCGTCGATGGCCTGCGCCATGCCGCCGTGCTCCGCGATCTCGGCCATGTGGCCCCGCGCGGCCTCCGCGAGCCGGTGCGTCAGCCACTCCACGTAGTAGGAGCCGCCCCACGGGTCGATCGGCCTGGTGGTGCCGGATTCCTGCGCCAACAGCAGCTGGGTGTTGCGCGCGATGCGGGCCGAGAAGTCGGTGGGCAGCGCCAGCGCCTCGTCCAGCGCGTTGGTGTGCAGCGACTGGGTGTGGCCCTGGGTGGCGGCCATGGCCTCGATGCAGGTGCGCGCGACGTTGTTGAAGGCGTCCTGGGCGGTCAGCGACCAGCCCGAGGTCTGCGAATGCGTGCGCAGGGAAAGGGATTTGGGGTTCTTGGCGCTGAATCCGGCGACCAGTTCGCTCCACAGCAGCCGGCCGGCACGCAGCTTGGCGACCTCCATGAAGAAGTTCATGCCGATGCCCCAGAAGAACGACAGCCGGGGCGCGAACTTGTCGATGTCCAGCCCGGCGTCCAGGCCCGCCTTGATGTAGTCGACGCCGTCGGCCAGGGTGTAGGCCAGCTCCAAATCCGCTGTGGCACCGGCCTCTTGGATGTGGTAACCGGAGATCGAGATGGAGTTGAACTTGGGCATCTTGGCGCTGGTGTAGGCGAAGATGTCGGAGATGATGCGCATCGACGGCTTGGGCGGGTAGATGTAGGTGTTGCGCACCATGAACTCTTTGAGGATGTCGTTCTGGATGGTGCCGGCCAGCTTCTCCGGTGGCACCCCCTGCTCCTCGGCGGCCACCACGTACAGCGCCAGGATCGGCAGCACGGCGCCGTTCATGGTCATCGACACCGACACCGCCGACAGGTCGATGCCGTCGAACAGCTGCCGCATGTCGAGAATGGAATCGATTGCCACACCGGCCATTCCGACGTCGCCCTGGACGCGGGGGTGGTCGGAGTCGTAGCCGCGGTGGGTGGCCAGGTCGAAGGCCACGGACAGGCCCTTTTGGCCGGCGGCGAGGTTGCGGCGGTAGAACGCGTTGGAATCCGCCGCGGTGGAGAACCCGGCGTACTGGCGAATTGTCCACGGCTGATTGACATACATCGTCGGGTAGGGGCCGCGCACGAAGGGGGGCTCACCCGGGAAACTGTTCAGCGGATAGCCCTCGGCCGCCGCGGCCGCACGATCGGCGGCGATGTACACGGGTTTGACGTCGATGCCTTCGGGCGTGTGCCACTCGGCGGCGACGTGGTTTCGGGCGGCCGCCTCGGTGGGCGGGCGCACTTCGCGATCGCCGTGCAGCGGGATGTCGGAGAAGCTGCCGACGGCAGGCGTCGTCATCGTCATGGCGCTACGCTCCCAACCGGGTGAGCAGGTTCGAAAGGGCTTCGACCGCATTGATTTTCGCGGTCAGGTACTCGTCCGGCCGATGTGCGGCATCTCCCAGCGCCCGCTCCGGGCCCGCGAGGTAGACCGTCGTCACACCGGCGCCCCGGGCCGCCTCGACGACGCCCGAAGCGTCGTCGAGATAGCGCTTGTCGGTGCCGCACACGATGGCCACCGTCGAATCGGCGTCGGCCACCGCGGCCGCGACCCCGGCGGCGTCGACCGGACCCGGGTTGATCGCCTCGATGCCGCCCGACGCGAGCAGGTTGGCCGCGAACGTCGTCCTGATGTTGTGCTCGGCCAACGGGCCGAGCGGCAGCAGCAACGCCTTGGGGCGCGAACCCGTGCGCGCCAGGAAGGCGTCGGAACGGTCCCGCAGGGCCTCGAACTCCGCCGCGTAGCGCCGGACTCCGGAAGGCGGCTCCCCTTGCGGCAGAGGCGGTTCCTCGAGGTTCGGATATTCGTTGACGCCGGTGATCGCGGTGCGGCGGTGCGCGATGTCGTCGGCGCGCCGCGCGGCGACGGCGGCGATCTGCTCGGCGATGTAGTCACGGGCGGCGGCGAACCCGCCGCGGGCCGCCCGCTCCTCGGTGGCCTGGAACTGCTGCCACGCCCGCTGGGCCAGCTGCTCGGTGAGGTCCTCGACGTACCAGGACCCGCCGGCCGGGTCCAACACCCGTCCGACGTGGGACTCCTCCAGCAGCAGCAGCTGGGTGTTGCGGGCGATGCGGCGCGCGAAGCCGCGCCCAACTCCGGGAAAGCCGCCGGGGATGGCCACATCGAAGGGCAACACCACCACGGTATCGGCGCCGCCGACGCCCGCGCCGAAGGCGGCCACCGTGCCGCGCAGCATGTTCACCCACGGGTCGCGCTGGGTCATCATCGGCAGCGAGGTCTGCGCGTGCACCACCGCCGCGCCGGCCGCCGGCTCGCCGACGACCTCGGCGACGCGCGCCCACAGCTGACGCGCGGCGCGGACCTTGGCGATGGTCATGAACTGGTCGTCGTCGGCGGCCAGCCGGAAGCTGATCTGCCGCAACGCTTGTCCGGCCGGGATCCCGGCCTCGGTGAGCAGACGCAGGTAGGCCACCGCGGCCGCGAGGCCGCCGGCCAGCTCCCAACTGGCGTTGGCCCCGAGGTTGTGGAAGGCGGGGCCGTCGACGGTGATCGCCCGCACGCCGTGGTTTGCGGCCACCCGCGTTGCAATGGCGATCACCTGCTCGGCCGACGGGGATTCCCGGCGGCTCAGCGTCGCGGTCAGCGGGTCCGCGCCCAGGTCGATCGACAGGGCGTCGCGCTTGTCGGCATCCAGCTGGTCGACCAACGCCAGCAGGGCGTCGCAGGCCTCGGCGTAGTGGGCGCCCGCGTCGAGGATCACCGGCACCAGATCCAGGTAGACGCCCGAGAGCAGCTGCCCGAGGTCGCCGGCCGCCACCCCGGACTCCCCCACCCGTACCAGCAGCGCGCTGACCCCGTCGGTGAGGGCGGCCAGCACCGCGGCGTTGGGGTCATCGCAACCCGGCGCGGGAAAAACCTCGGCGACCTTCCAGCCGGCGTCGACGTCGCGGGCCGCGTCGGCGCCGCGCACGTAGGGCCACTCGCCGGGCAGCGCCGGTTCGGGGAGCTGGTCGAGCGCGGTGTAGAGCGCCCGGACGGCGATCCCGTCGTAGGTCGGGGTTTCCAGCAGCCGTTCGGGCTCGTCCCCCAGTTGCTCGGGATCCTTGCGCGAGCTCTTCGACAGCACACCGGCGACCGCGGTGCGCCAACGCCCGCGAACCTGGTCCAGGCCGGCGAGTTCGGGTACATCAATGGACACCGATTGCTCCCTTTTTCCCAGTAAATGGGGCTCTGCCAATTACTGACGAGGCTAATTGATTGGGCCTCCCGGCAAAAAACCGCGCGGGGCGACCAGCGGGACGCGCCGGTTGCTGGCGGCGATGAAACGCCAGGCTCTGGAAAGGACTTATTCGACCGTTCCCCGTACCCTTGACAGGCGTGACGGGTTCCGCCACCTGCAAAATCACCGAGCGACTGCGCGACGTCGGCCGCGCCCTGGCCGCGACGGCTCGGCAGCTGTCCGGGCCCCGGACACTCGCGACAGTGGTCGGTATCACAGCGCTGATCGTGGCGGCCACCTGGCTTCGGTTGCCGACGCCGGTGCAGATGCGGGACTGGGCCGAGTCGGTGGGCCCCTGGTTCCCGTTGGCCTTTCTCGCCGCGCACATCGTGGTCACCGTGGTGCCGGTCCCCCGCACCGCGTTCACCCTGGCGGCCGGGCTGCTGTTCGGCCCCCTGCTGGGGGTCGCCATCGCGGTGGTCGCGAGCACTGCGAGCGCGGTGCTCGCGATGCTGCTGGTGCGCGCGGCCGGGTGGCAGCTCAACCGACTGGTTCGCCACCGCGCGATCGACACGGTCGACGAGCGCTTGCGCGAACGCGGCTGGCTGGCCGTCTTCTCGCTGCGGTTGATCCCCGCCGTGCCGTTTTCGGCGATCAACTACGGCGCCGGCGCGTCGGCGGTGCGCCCGGTGCCGTACACGCTGGCAACGCTGGCGGGTTTGCTGCCCGGGACCGCGGCCGTGGTGATCCTCGGCGATGCGCTCGCCAGTCACCCGAGCCCGCTGCTGCTGCTGGTGTCGCTGTGCACGGGCGCCTTGGGGCTGACGGGGCTGATCATCGAGATCCGCCAATTCCGGCGGCATCACCGCCAGAAGGCGCCGGGCGACGAGCGTTCGCCCGAGCCGGCCGCCGTCGGCTGACGTCGCCTCGGCGATTCTGAACCGAACCTGAAGATCTGAGCGCTACGAGCCGCTCTTCAGGTTGACTTCAGATCCGCTTCCTACCGTCGCCGGCATCAGCACAGCGACAAGGAGGCACAGTGACCGCTGAGGAATCAACCCAAACCACACAACCCGCAACTCCACCTTCGGTCCTGCAGCGGCACCCGCTCGGTGTCGCCGTCGGCACCGGATTGGCCGGGCTCGTCGTCGGCGCGTTCGGGGCCGCCACCCTGATCGGCCTCTGGGCCCCCGCGCCCCCGCCGCCGGGCGGGGGTTTTCCGCCGCCGCCGGCCGCCTGGGGTCCCCCGCCGCCACCGCCGTTTGGCTGGCACGCACCGCCGCCGCCCTGGGCCGGCCCGCCGCCGGGCCAGCCGCCGCAGCCCGGCGTCCCCGCTCCCCCCGCCGGACCGGCGTCCCCGCCGTCGTCGCCACCGCAGGCCCACTAACAAATAAAAGGAGAAAAGGTTGATGAACATCAAGCAAGCGATTGCCAGCACGTTGCTCGCGGGCGCCCTCGGGGTGGCCGCGGCAGGCTTCGGTGCCGCGGTGGCCAGCGCCGATCCGCCGCCGCCACCACCGGGACCGGGACAGCCCGCACAGCCGCCGCCCGGTCCGGGGGGTCCGGGCGGACCGTTCGGGGCTCCCCCGCCCGGGCCCGGTGTACCGGGCGGACCATTTGGGCAGCACCCCGGCGGACCACCTCCACCGCCGCCGGGATTCTGACGCCGGCCGCCCAGGGCACTGACGAGCGGTGGTCGCCCCAATCAATCCGGTGGGGCGGCCACCGCTCCCTCAATTCACGCCCGCGTCGAGCGGCAGGCTGAGCCGGAATTGGGCCCCGCCCTCGCGGGGCAAACACGTCAGGTCCCCGCCATGCGCGCGCGCCAGCGCCCGGGCGATCGGCAGGCCCAGGCCGGCGCCGCCGTGGTCGCGGGCGCGCCCGGCGTCGAGGCGTACCAGCCGCTCAAAGATGCGGTCGCGCTCGTCGTCGGGAACGCCGGGGCCGGTGTCGGTGACCGTGACCTCGGCGGTCTGGTCGCTCGAGCGGAGGTCGATGTGGATGGCGCCGCCCGCGGGGGTATGCCTGCGGGCGTTGTCGAGCAGGTTGGACAAGATCTGCGCCAGCCGGGTCGGGTCCGCATTCATCCGGAGTTCGTCGAGGCCGGTCCGGACGACCGTGACGGCGGGCGCCAGCATGGTCGCCCGGTCGGCTTCGGCGTGGACCAGGGCGGCCAGGTCGACGTCTTGCAGATCCAGCGGCAGCCCGGCGTCGATGCGGCTCAGGTCCAGCATGTCGGCCACCAGGCGTCCGGCGCGGCGGGCGTCGGACAGCAGCAGGCTGGCACGGCGGTACTGACCGCGCGCCGCGTCATCCGCTTGATGCTGGCCGGCGTTGCTGACGAGCTGCTCGGCGGCTACCAGGATGCCGGTGATCGGCGTGCGCAGCTCGTGCGCGGCGTCGACGAGGAATCCCCTGGTCGCCTCCTCGGCGCGCTGCGCGGACTCGGCGGACTGCCGGGCCCGGTCCTCGGATGCTTCCAGGGCGTCGAGCATGCCATCGAAAGCCGCAGCCGCGCGGCCTAATTCGGTGCTCGGACGGTCGGGACGCAGCCGCCTACCCCGGTCGCCGGTGGTGATGGACCGAGCCAGGGTGGTGAGCCGGTCAAGGGGACGCAGCGCGGCGCCGGTGACCAGGATGAGCAGCAGACCGGCGGCGGCGAGGAAGACCAAGCTCGCCACCACCATGACTTCGCGCAGCCGGCGCAGCAGCGCGGTCGTCTGGGTCGTGTCGGCAACCAGGATCACCTTTCCCCCGGCGTTCAGCGGGTGCACGATGACCGCTGCGGTTGCGTCCGCGGGCGGTGGCGGCGGTGGGCCCCACGGTGGCGGTGGTGGGGGCGGCCCCCACGGCGGAGGTGGCGGGCCCCACGGCGGCGGCGCGGGCGGCAGCTCGGTCGCCCCCGCCGTGGTGTCGAGGCTTATCGCGTGGTCGCCGTAGCTGGTTCCATCCGGGGTGAACAGCAGCGCGCGGATGCCGCCGCCGCCGAGCTGCGCGACTAGGCGCTCGGGTGGGGTGTTGGCGGCGGCCAAGGCGTCCGCGCGCGCTGCCGTCGCCATCAATCGATCGTGCAGATCGCGGCGGGCCTGCGATCCGACCACCAAATCGATCGCGACCCCGAGCACCACCAGCAGCACGGTGAGCAGGCCGAGCACCATCACGATCACCCGCCGGCGCAACGACGGTGTCCGCGTTGTCGCCGTCATGGCCGCACCGCCTGCAGGCGGTAGCCGATGCCCCGCACCGTGTGCAAAACGCGCGGGCCGTGCGCCTCGAGCTTGCGCCGCAGCCCACTCACGTGAACATGCACCAGGTTGGCGTCGTAGGCGTCGTAACCCCATATGGCATTGAGGATTTGGCCGGTGCTGACGATGCGGCCGCGCTGCTCGACCAGAAAGCCCAGCAGCCTGAGCTCGGTGCCGGTCAGTGCCAACGGGTTACCCGATCGCGAGGCGACTCCGGCCTCCAGGTCGAGGGTCAGGTCGCCGAATTGAACCGCCGAGGGCAACCGGCCGCCCCGGCGCAGCACCGCGCCGACCCGCGAGAGCAGCTCGGCCAGTTCGAAGGGTTTGACCACGTAGTCGTCGGCCCCGCCGTCCAGCCCCCGGATCCGATCCGGCAACCCGTCGCGGGCGGTGAGCAATACGATTCCGGCCCCGCCCCAGTCCCGGACCACGTCGATCAGCGCGAAACCGTCCCGGCCGGGCAGCATTACATCCAGGATCACCAGGTCGGGCCGAAACCCCTCCAACGCATCCTCGAGCCCGGCGCCGTCGCGGCGGGTCGCGGTCACGTACCCGGCGTCGGCCAATGCCTCGCCGACCATCTCGCGGATCGCCTCGGAATCCTCCACGACCAGCACCCGCGCGGCGACTGCCTGGCCCGCGGCACGGCGCGGGGCGTGGTTGGCGTCGGACCGGTCGCTCATCGTCCCATTGTCGGCGCTACTGGCGCACCGCCGCCTGAAGCGAACCTGAAGAAACCGCCCGACGCGGACAGTTTCAGTGGCTGCATAATGCCTGCATCAATGCTAATCTGCAGGCATGGTGGCTATCACGATCCGGGGCGTTCCCGGGGACGTTCGCGACGAACTGGCCGCTCGTGCAGCCCGGTCGGGCCAGTCGCTACAGGAATACCTCCGCGGCCTGCTCCTCGCCACGGCGGACAAGCCAACACCGCGCGATGTCATCGCCCGGGCCCGCGCCAGGGTCGACGCAACGCAAGCGCGCCTCGACGCGGCCGCCATCCTCGCGGCCAAGGACGCCGAGCGCCGGTGACCGGGCGTGTCGTCTGCGACGCGTCGGCGGTCATAGCCGTTCTGCTGGATTCGGGCGGCGACGGGCAATGGGCAACCGGGCGTCTAGCGGACGCGGAACTTTTCGCACCGACGTTGCTGCCCTACGAATGCGCCAACGTCATCAGGCGCGCGGAGCGCGGCGGGGTGATCGGGGCCGACCAGGCCGCTCAAGCGCACGCCGACCTGCTCGACCTGGCGATCGAGTTCTGGCCGTACGACGTGCTGGCGACGCGCGCTTGGGAGCTGCGGGCCAATCTATCCAGCTACGACGCCGCCTACGTCGCCCTTGCCGAGACCATCGTGGCCCCACTGGTGACTTTGGACCGGCGGATCCTGCGAGCGCCAGGCATTACCTGTTCGGTGTCGGTCCCCGAGGGCACGTCCGGGCAGTAGCGTCCTCAGATACCCACATCCGACGACCAGGGGAACCAGCATGACCTCCAACGACACCGATGCCCCCGTCCGTCGCCACTCCACGCTCGTCGTAATCGGCGTGGGGCTGGTGGGTTTGGTGCTCGGCGCGATCGCGGCCTTTGCGATCACCGGCCTGGTCTTCACAGTCCGCGTGCAGCTGCCCCCGCCGCCGTATCCGCCACCCCTCGGGTCGAACGCGCCCGGTTGTGTCTACCCGGCGCCGACGTCGGGCACCGCGCCGGCGCCGGCGCCGGGCGTCATGCCGGCTCCGCCCTTGCCGCCGCTGCCGCGCTGAGCCCGACCAGCTCCGTTGAACCCAGCAACGGCTTGCCGGCCACCTCCGGGGCGAAGAACAGGGTGACGGCGCCGACCAGCCCGGCGAACATCAGCATGTAGGCGGGCATCAAGGGATTGCCGGTTCCGGCGACCAGCGTCTCGGCGATCAGCGGGGTGGTGCCGCCGAATGCCGAGACCGCGATGTTGAACCCGATCGACACCGCGCCGTAGCGCACGTGGGTGGGAAACAGCGCGGGCAGGATCGCCGGCTCGAGGCTGCTCAGGAAGAGCATCGGCAGGCCGACGAGCACCACACCGGCGAACTTCGTCGGATACGCCCCGCCGAACCGCATCAACGCGAATGCCGGCAGCGACACCGCGATCAGCAGCCCGCAGCCCGTCCACATCAGCGGTTTGACGCCGATTCGGTCGGACAGCATCGCGACGAGGAGCACCCCGATCGTCAGGACGGCCAGCACCATGAGGACCATCACCAGGGCCGCGGTGTCCCCCACGCCCGCGGTCTTCTTCAGGTACGTCGGCACGTACCCGCTGACCATGTAGCTGGTGTCGGTGACCGCGAGCTCGACACCAAGGCAGATCAGCAGCCCTTTCCACTGCCGCACGATCGTCAACTTGAATTGGGTGCCAACCGAGACGGGCAGCGCAACCTTGTGCACCTTCTCGTAACCGGGCGACTCGTCGATGCGCGAGCGCAGGTAAACCGCGACGAGGCCCAACGGCGCGGCCAGCAGAAACGGTATGCGCCAGCCCCAGCTCAGCATGTCGGCGCTCGGCAGCGCCGTCTGCAGCCCCGTCACCAGCACGGCGCCCACCACGAAGCCGGCCAGCGTGCCCACCGGCAGGAACCCGGCCAGCGTCCCGCGTTTGTGGTCCGGGGCGTGTTCGGCGATGAACGTCATGGCGCCCGCGTATTCGCCGCCGGAGGAGAGCCCCTGGCCGATGCGAATGATCGTGAGCAGGATGGGGGCCCAGATCCCGGTGGCGTGGTAGCCGGGCAGCACGCCGGTCGCGGCGCCGCACACCGCCATCAGGGAGATCGTCATCACCAGCACGGGCTTGCGCCCTATGCGGTCGCCGAGCGGGCCGAAGATGAACCCGCCGAGGGGCCGGACGACGAATCCGGCCGTCATCGTGCCGAACGTGGCGATCAGGTTGCCCGCCCCGGAATTGTCTCCGGGATAGAAGGTCTGCGCGAGGAGGGTGGCGACGAGGCTGAACAGGGTGAAGTCGTACGCCTCCATGAAGTTGCCGATGGCCGTGCCCTGGATGGACCGATGCGTCGCGCGCCTATCGGCGACGTGGACCTCAGCTTTTCGACTCATTGGGTAAATGACTTACCCGCAACGCTCGGCAACTAGTCCCGATCCGGGCCCTCCACCGTCATGGCCGCGAATATCGCCAGGAACGTGGCGGCGGGAAGGGCGTTGACGATCTTGTCCCGTGCCCGGATGTGCGCGCCGACGGCCAGGGTGAAGTACAGCGTCAGCATCGCCGTCGTCAGCCTCGCCAGGCCGGGGAACCGGGTGACCGAGAGCAGGCCGACCGCCGCGGCCGCCTTGACGACCGGCAGCACGGGTCGAATCTCGTCCGGCACCCCCACGTCGTCCAGCACCTTCTTGATCGGGGCAACCTGGATCCCGCAGGCCACCGCGTCGACGGCATGGAACACGGCAAGCGCCGCATAGGTTTTCGGTGAAGTCAGCGCACTCATACACCGAAGCCTATTGGGTCAGCTGCGGCGGCGCCCCGGGCTCCCCGTCCACCGGCGCGCGGGCGATCGCCTCGGCCTTGGCCACCGCCTGCGCGATCGCCGGGTCGGTCTCGGTGGAGAACCAGTCGGCGACTTCGGCGTCGTCGGATTCGGCGGCGTGCTTGGGGACGTCGTCGACCGGGGACGGTTGGAACCGGAACACGCCGTCCTCGCCGGGGGCGCCCAGGAGTTTGGTGAATCCTTGCAGCGCCGCGCTGAAGTCGCTCGGCACCACCCACACCTTGTTGGCGTCACCGCGCGCCATCTCCGGCAGTGTCTGCAGGTACTGGTAGGCCAGCATCTCCGGGGTGGGCCGGCCGGCCTTGATCGCGGCGAACGTCTTCTCGATGGCCTTGGCCTCCCCCTGCGCCTGCAGGTAGGCGGCCGCGCGCTCACCCTGAGCGCGCAGCATGCGGGACTGCCGGTCGGCCTCGGCGCCCAGGATCGCGGCCTGCTTGGCGCCCTCGGCGGCCAGGATCTGTGCCTGCTTTTGGCCCTCGGCCTCCTTGATCGCCGCCTCGCGCATGCCCTCGGCGGTCAGGATCATCGCCCGCTTCTCCCGGTCGGCCTTCATCTGCTTTTCCATCGAGGCCTGGATCGACGGCGGCGGGTCGATGCTGCGCAACTCCACCCGGGCGACCCGCAGGCCCCAGCGGCCGGTGGCCTCGTCGAGCACGCCGCGCAGCTGGCCGTTGATCATGTCGCGGGAGGTCAGCGTCTGCTCCAGGGTCATCCCGCCGACCACGTTGCGCAGGGTGGTGGTGGTGAGCTGTTCGACGCCGACGATGTAGTTGCTGATCTCGTAGACCGCCGCCTGCGGCACGGTGACCTGGAAGTAGACCACGGTGTCGATGTTGAGGGTCAGGTTGTCCTCGGTGATCACCGGCTGCGGCGGGAACGACACCACCCGCTCGCGCAGGTCCACGCGGGCGCGCACCCGGTCGATGAACGGCACCAGCAGCGTCAGCTGCCCGCTGACCGTGCGGCTGTAACGGCCCAGGCGCTCGATCACCGCGGCCTCGGCCTGCGGGATCAGCGCAACGGACTTCGCCACCACGATGATCCCGAAGACGACGATCGCAAGCGCCACCACCAACAGAGCGATCCCAGCCATCGTGCTTCCTCCTGTTTCTGCCCCAGCGATTACATGTCCTTGAACACCACCGCGGTGGCGCCATTGATCTGCATGACCGTCACCCGGTCGCCGGGTTCGTAGACATCGTTGTCGTTGAGTGGCCGGGCCGTCCATACCTGACCGTCCAGCTTCACCTGGCCCTCGTCTCGCGCGACGCGGTCCAGGACCAGCGCGCTCTTGCCCTCGAGCGCCTTGATGCCGGTCGGCAACCCCTTCGCGGGCGTGAGCCGCCGCCGCAGCGCCGGCCGCACCAACACCAGCAGCAGCACGGAGACGACCACGAACACCGCCGCGTCGGCCCAGATCGGCAAGCCCAGCAGCCAAGTGCTGCCCGCGGCGGCCAGCGCGCCGCCGGAAAGCATCAACAGGGACATGTCGCCGGTCAGCGCCTCCGCACCGGCAAGCACCAGCGCGAATATGAGCCAAATCACCGCGGCGGGCATGCGGTCAGAATACGCGTAATCCGCCTTTGCCGGACCAAACAACTACACTCCGAGATCATGTGGTGTCCGAGTGTCTCGCTGTCCCTGTGGGCCAACGCCTGGCTCGCGGGAAAGGCCGCGCCCGACGATGTGTTGGACGCGTTATCTCTTTGGGCGCCAAAGCAATCGGTCACCGCGTATGATGCCGTCGCCGCCGGGCACACGGGACTGCCGTGGCCCGATGTCCACGACGCCGGGACGGTCACGCTGCTGCAAACCCTGCGCGCGGCGGTTGGCCGGCCGGCGATTTCGGCGCCCTCCGCGCGGCCCGGTCGTTTGCGGGGGACGATCAACTTGGTTCTGCCGGTGCCCGGCGACGTGCGGGGGCTGGCGGCGGGAACGCAGTTCGAGAGCGACGCGCTCGCGGCCGGCGAGGCGGTCATCATCACCAACCCCGACGATCCGACCTCCGCCGTCGGGCTGGTCCCCGAGTTCAGCTACGGCGATCTGGACGGGCCCGACGACGCGAGCCTGGACGAATTGTGCGCGCTGTCCTGGACGGTGTACTCGCTGCCCGGCGCGGCGCCGCCCCACCCGTACGAGCTCGGCGACGCGGAGTACGCGCTGCGGTCCGCCGTGCGCTCGGCCGCGGATGCGCTCGGCGCCATCGGGATGGGCGCCGCATCGGACGTCGACGACCCGCGCGGGCTCGTCGAGCAGCTGCTGGAATCTGCACGGCAGCACCGCATTCCCGAGCATGCGCCGTCTCGCGCGCTGCGGGTGCTGGAGAACGCCGCGCACGTCGACGCCATCATCGCCGTCAGCGCCGGGCTGAGCCGGTCCGACTCCCCCGCGGACCGCATCGCCGCGGGGATCACCCAGTCGTCGTCGCAAGCGCAGATCGCCACCGATGCGCTGCGCCCGCTGACCACGGTGGTGCGTTCGGCGCGGATGGCCGCGGTCGACGCGATCCTGCACTCGGCCTGGGCCGATTAGTCCTTGCTTACCCGCGCCGCGCAGTGCGGCGGCCGGCACCGCTCGCCGTTGACACTGGCGAGGCAGCCGGGCACCGGATCCGTTCCGTCCACCCGATTCGGCGCCCGGCCGTGGCGCAGCTCGTCGATCAGGTCCGCGGCCAGCCGGGCGAATCGCCTGTCGGCGTTGGGAGTTGCGGCGCGGGCGAAGGCCATGCCCGCGGCCTCGGCCTGTAATCGCAACTCGTGGTCGAGGTCCCACACCACCTCGATGTGGTCGGCGACGAACCCGATCGGGCAGGCGATGACGGCCTTGGCGCTCAGCGTCGCCAGATGGTCGCCCACGTCCGGCTCCAGCCACGGGATCTGGGGCGGTCCCGAGCGCGACTGCCAGGCCAGGTCGTAGTCGGTGTAGCCGGCGGCCGCAGCGACGAGCCTTGTGGCATAGGCGACTTGGCGGCTGTAGAGCCGGGGGCCGAAGCCGTCGTCCGCGGCCACCGGGACCGAATGGGCGGTGAAGACCAGCCGCGCGCCCTCCGGCACGGTCTCGGCCGCGGCGGCGACGGCGCCGGCGAACATCTCGACGAAAAGCGGATGGTCGAAATAGGGCCGCAGCTTCACCAATTCGGGCGCGCCCGGCCCGGCCACCCGGCGCGCCCGGGCGATGTCTTGGACGTACTGCGTGCAGCTGGAATATCCGCTCCACGCCGACGTGGTGAACACCGCGGCACGGCGAACGCCGTTGTCGCGCATGGTGGCAACGGTGTCCTCGACGTAGGGCCCCCAATTGCGGTTGCCGAAATAGACCGGCAGGTCCAGTTCCGCGCGCAGCTCGGCGATCAGGGCGCGGTTTATGCCGTTGATCGGCGACACGCCGCCGAAATGCAGATAGTGCTCGGCGACTTCATCCAGGCGCTCGGGCGGCACGTTGCGGCCCCGGGTGACGTTCTCCAGGAAGGGCCGCACCTGCTCGGGCCCTTCCGGACCGCCGAAGGACAGCAGCAGGACCGCGTCGAAATCCATTGGCGCTTAGAGCAACTGGGTGCTGGCGCCGCCGTCGGCGTAGATGATGGTGCCGGTGGTGGCCGGCAGCCACTCCGAAAGCAGCGCGCACACCGTCTTGGCGACAGGTGTGGGATCCTTCATGTTCCAGCCGATCGGTGCGCGCTGGTCCCAGCCCTCCTCGAGCAGCTGCATCTGGGCGCCGGCCTCCTCGCCGAGCGCGCCGCCGACGATCGCGCTCATCGCAAGCGTCCGGATCGGGCCGGCCGCAACGAGATTCGACCGCACGCCGTAAGGCCCTGCCTCGCGCGCCACGAACCGGTTGACCGACTCCAGCGCGCTCTTGGCCACCGTCATCCAGTTGTAGGCCGGCATCGCGCGCGACGGGTCGAAGTCCATGCCGACGATGGAGCCACCGGGGTTCATGATCGGCAGCAGCGCCTTGGCCAGCGAGGCGTACGAAAAGGCGGAAATGTGAATGCCTTTCGACACATCCTCGTACGGAGCGTCGAAGAACGGGTTGATGCCCATCCCGGTCTGCGGCATGAAGCCGATCGAGTGCACCACGCCGTCCAGCTTGTTGCCCTCGCCGATCTCGGCCGTCACCCGCTCGGCCAGCGTGGCCAGGTGCTTCTCGTCCTGCACGTCGAGCTCGATCAGCGGCGCCTTCTCCGGCAGCCGGTCGGCGATGCGCTGGATCAGGCGCAACCGGTCGAATCCGGTCAGCACCAGCTGCGCCCCCGCTTCCTGGGCGACCTTGGCGATGTGAAACGCGATCGACGAGTCGGTGATGATCCCGGAGACCAGAATCCGTTTGCCTTCGAGCAGTCCTGCCATATCCGTCCTTCTACTCAGTGGCCCATGCCCATGCCGCCGTCGACCGGGATGACCGCGCCGGCGATGTAGCCCGCATCCTCGGACGCCAGGAAGCTGACCGCCCCGGCGACGTCCTCGGCGGTGCCGACCCGCTTGGCCGGGATGAATTCCAGTGCGCCCGCCTGGATCCGCTCGTCCAGCGCGCGCGTCATCTCGGTGTCGATGTAGCCGGGGGCGACCACGTTGGCGGTCACGCCGGCCTTGGACAGCTCGCGGGAGATCGAGCGGGCCATGCCGATCAGGCCGGCCTTGGCGGCCGCGTAGTTGGCCTGGTTGCCGATGCCCCACATGCCGGAGACCGACCCGATGAAGATGATGCGGCCGAACCGCTTGCGTTGCATGCTGCGCGACGCCCGCTGGGCCACCCGGAACGCCCCGGTGAGGTTGGCGTTGATGACCTCGGTGAACCGCTCCTCGGTCATCCGGATCAGGAAGGCGTCTTTGGAGATGCCGGCGTTGGACACCAGCACCTCGACCGGGCCCTGGTGCTCCTCGACCTCCTTGAAGGCGCGGTCGACGGCGTCGTTGTCGGTGACGTCGCACTCGACGCCGAACAGCCCCTCGGGCGCTCCGGATCCGCGGTGCGTGATGGCCACCTTGTGCCCGTCGGCCGCCAGCCGCTGTGCGATCGCCAGACCGATCCCCCGGTTTCCGCCCGTCACCAGGACCGACCGGGATACGAAAGGAGGCTTGCCAGCGGGGGCATCCGTGGCGGTTTCGGTGGCTGTGTCAGTCACCCCGTCAACCTATCGTCTGACCGCGGCACGCCCGAAATCGCCTCGCTCTTGCCGCGAACCTAACCTGGCCGCGATTTTCGGGGTGGCTTTTCGCAGTGCGGTTCGACTCGCGCAGTGATGTCGGTAACGCGCAGCAGACTTCGTCCATGATCGAGCCTTTTCTCGGCAGCGAAGCCCTATCTGCGGGCACGCTGACGCCTTACCAATTGCGCAGTCGGTACGTCGCGCTGCACAAAGACGTATACGTGCCCCGCGATGTGGAGTTGACGGCGCAATTGCGCGCGAAAGCGTTGTGGCTACGCTCGCGCCGCCGCGGCATTCTGGCCGGCTACTCGGCTTCTGCGCTGCACGGCGCCAAGTGGATCAACGCTAGTCTTCCCGCCGCGATCATCGACACCAACGCCCGCCGCGAACCGCGCGTGCAAATCTGGGAAGACCGCATCGAGGCCGACGAAGTCTGCGTCGTCGAAGGTATGCGCGTGACCACACCAGAGCGGACGGCACTCGACCTGGTCAGTCGTTTCCCGCTAGATCCCGCCGTCGCCGCGACCGACGCGCTCATTCAGGCAACCCATCTGAAAATGGCCGACGTGGAGCAATTGGTCGATCGCTACCGGGGCCGACGTGGCATCAAAGCAGCACGAGCCGCGCTCGAACTGGTTGACGGCGGTGCGCAATCGCCCAAGGAGACCTGGTTGCGCCTGCTGCTCATTCGCGCCGGATTTCCGCGTCCGCAGACACAGATCGCAGTCCGCAATGAATGGGGTTGGGCAGAAGCCTATTTGGACATGGGCTGGGAAGATCTCAAGGTCGCGGCGGAGTATGACGGCGACCAGCATCGATCCAGCCGATATCAATACGTGAAGGACATCCGCAGGCTCGAGATGGTCGAGCGTTACGGGTGGATCGTGGTGAGAGTCGTCGCCGAAGATCACCCGGATGACATAGTCCGCCGCGTCGCCCGGGCGCGTGCGCGGCGAACCTAACCACACGGCGAAATCCGCAGCCGGAAATCGCAGCCCGGTTAGGTACGCGCCAAAACTAGGTCGGCAATCGCCGGTTGATCAGCAGCGCCGCCAGCCCCGCGAGCGCCAGAACCAGCGCACCCAGCCGCAGCCAGCCCGAGCTGGCATCACCCTTGATCGTCTCGTAGCCGATCTGCTGCTGCAGCGACGCGTAGACGGCCTTCAGCTCGGCCAGGCTCGCGGCGTTGTACCAGTTCCCGCCGGAGAGCTCGGCGACCTTCTTCATGGTCGAGTCGTCGACGGGTACGGGCTGGCGCTGATCGTTGATCTCGACGAACCCGTAGGGGGTTCCGAACGAGATCGTCGAGATCGGCACCCCCTGGTCCTTGGCGGTACGCGCGGCGGTGAAGGCGCCCTTGGGGTTGTCCGGGTTGGTCGGCATCGTCTCCTTGCCGTCGGAGAACAACACGATGCGCGCGGGCGGCGGCGTGTCGCCGCCGCCGATCACCGCGCCCACGGTGGCGATCGCCTGCAACGCGGTGAAGATGCCCTCCCCGGTGGCGGTGCGGTCGGCGAACTGGAGCTTGTCCAGCGCGTTCTTGGTCGCCTCCCGGTTGGTCGTCGGCGACACCAGCACGGTCGCGGTGCCCGCGTACTCGATCAGGCCGAGGTTGATCCCCGGGGTCAGCTCGTCGGCGAACGCCTTGGCGGCCTCCTGCGCGGCCGCCATGCGGTTGGGCGGGACGTCGGTGGCGCGCATCGACTGCGACACGTCGATCACCAGCATCACCACCGCGCGATTGCGGGGAATCCGGACGTCGTTCGTCGGCCCCGCCATCGCGATCGTGAACAGCACCAGCGCCAGCACCAGCAGGATCGCCGGCAGGTGTCGCCAGCGCGAGGGGCGTTGCGGCGCAACGCTTTCCAGCAGTTCCATGTTGGCGAACCGCAGCATCCGCCGCTGCCGCGCCAACTGCAGCACGATGTACAGCGCGGCCAGCCCGACCGCCGCGAAGAGGAAAAGGAAAAACCACGCGTGCGCGAAGCCCGACAGCGTCATCGGGCCCAGCAGGGGCAGTGTCACTGCCGGCCCGCCAGCGCCCCGCGCCGGCGGGACTCGACGAAGCGGACGATGTCGGCGATCCAGTCCCTGTCGGTGCGCAGCGTCAGCACCGGGGCCCCGCAGCTGCGGATGGTGCGGGACACCTCCGCGCGGTGCGCCGCGGCCGCCTTGGAGAAGTCGTCACGCAGCTGGGCGTCAATGGTGAATTCCCGGGTGACGCCGGTTTCGGCGTCCTGCAACACGACGTCGCCGATGTCGGGCAGCTCGACGTCGCGCGGGTCGAGCACCTCGATCGCCAGCACCTCGTGGCGGGCCGCGATCGCCCGAAGCGGGCGCATCCAGTTGATGGGGCCGAGGAAGTCGCTGATGATGACGGCCATTCCGCGGCGGCGTTCGGGCCTGCGCAGCGCGTCGATCGCGGTCGCCAGATCGCCGCGCACCCCCACCGGCGCCTTCGGCGTGGTGGCGATGGTGCGCAACAGCGTCTGCTCGTGCTGGCGCCCGGAGCGGGCCGGGACCCGGGTGATGGTCGCGCCGGTGGCGATGATCGCGCCCAGCCGGTTACCGCCGCCGCTGTTGAGGAAGGTGATCGCCGCCGCGGCGGCCACCGCCAGGTCGCGCTTTTCGCACACCGTCGTACCGAAGTCCAGGCTGGCCGACATGTCGACCACCATCCAGGTCTCCAGTTCGCGGTCGGCGATCATCTGCCGGACGTGCGGGTGCATGGTCCGCGCGGTGACGGCCCAGTCCATCCGCCGGACGTCGTCGCCCGGCTGGTACTCGCGCGACTCCCCCGGCTCGGTGCCCGGCCCCGGGATCAGGCCGAGATGATCGCCGTGCAGCACGCCGTCGAGCTTGCGCTTGACCGTGAGCTCGAGCTGGCGCAGCGCCGCCGACAGCTTCGGGTCGTCGATCTGCCCGCGCTCGAACGATGGCGGATGACGCACCGCGGGCTTCTGGGGGTCGGTCACCGACCGCTAGCCGCCACGGTCTGCATCACCGGGGGGACCGAATGACCTTGCTGCGGAACGGCATTCACCTGCGGCAGGGCCACCGTCTGCAGAATCCGGTTGATGACGATCTCCGGCGAGATCTCGTCGGCGAGCGCATCGTAGGTGAGTATCAACCGGTGCCGCAGCACGTCCGGAATGACCTCGACGACGTCCTGCGGGATCACGTAGTCGCGGCCACGCACCAGCGCCAGCGAGCGGGCGCCGGCGATGATGCCCAGCGAGGCGCGCGGTGACGCGCCGAACGAGACCCAGGTCTTGACGTCGTTCATGCCGAGTTGCTCGGGGTTACGGGTGGCGGTGACGACCCGCACCACGTAGTCGACCAGCGCGTGGTGGACGAAGACGTTGGACGCGATGTCCTGCAGCCGCAGCAGGTCGCCGGTGTTCAGGATCTGCTTGGGGACCGGCGGCTTGACGCCCATCCGGTAGATGATCTCCCGCTCCTCCTCCGGCGTCGGGTAGCCGACGTTGATCTTGAACAGGAAGCGGTCGCGCTGGGCCTCGGGCAGCGGGTAGACGCCCTCGTGCTCGATCGGGTTCTGCGTGGCCATCACCAGGAACGGGTTGGGCAGCGGGAAGGTCTTGCCGCCGATCGAAACGTGGCGTTCCTGCATGACCTCCAGCAGCGCCGACTGCACCTTCGCCGGCGCGCGGTTGATCTCGTCGGCCAGCAGGAAGTTGACCACCACCGGGCCGAGTTCGGTGTCGAACTCCTCCTTGCCCTGCCGGTAGATGCGGGTACCGATGATGTCGGTGGGCACCAGGTCGGGGGTGAACTGGATGCGGGCGAACGACCCGCCGACCACCCGCGCGAACGTCTCCACGGCCAGCGTCTTGGCGACGCCGGGAACGCCCTCGAGCAGGACGTGCCCCTTGGACAGCAGGCCGACCAGCATGCGCTCAACGAGCTGGTCCTGCCCGACGATGATGCGCTTGACCTCGAAGATGGCCCGCTCGAGCGTGTGGACCTCGGCGGCCAGGCCGTTACCGCCACCCGGGGGCGCCTCGTGGGCAGGAGGGCCGGAGGGACCACCCTGGCCCGGGTAACTGCTGGCGCCCGGGGGCGGCCCACCTGCTGATGTCATCAAGAACCCTCCACGCTCAAAACGGACACGACTGCCGGGCAGCGACGTGCCCTGGACCAACTATTCCAGGCCTGCCGGTTTCCGTCGACGCCGCGGCTACCTGGCCTGCGATCAGTACTCGATGATCCTAGTCAGGAACGGCGTCATGCCGGGCTTGCGCACCGGGCTGACGGTGACGTGGCCGGCGAGGCTCGACGCCTCCAGCATCTGGCCGTTGCCCAGGTACATGGTGACGTGCTGGCCGCCGTTCGGCCCGTAGAAGATCAGGTCGCCGCGCCGGGCCTGATCCGGGGGAATGTGGCGCCCGGCGTTGTACTGGTCACCGGAAAACCGCGGGATCAGCACCCCGACACCGGCGAAGCCGTAGCGCATCAGACCCGAGCAGTCGAAGCCGTTGATGTTGGCGCCGTCGCCGACGCCCTTGCTGGGCCCGTCCAGCGAACCGCCACCCCACGAATACGGCACGCCCATCTGCGAACCCATCCGCTTGATCACGTACTCGATCGCCTGCCGGCCGTAGACCCGCGGGATCTTGCCGCCGGGGTTGGTTGGGGTCGCCGCGGTGGGCGCCGGGTCGCCCCCCAGGTTGATCCCGAGCCCGCCGAGAAATTGCTTGCCCAGGTCCATCGTGGTCTGCGCGGCCTGGGCGGTGGCCTGCAGCGAGGCGTTGGCGACGGCGAGCGGATCGCCGGGCGCGCCGGCGCTGATGGTGGCCGGCAGGGTGGGATCCCACCCGGGGTCGGCGCTGGCCACGGGAGCCGGCGCGGCGACAGACAACATCAGCCCGGTCACCATTGCGGTGATGCAGGCCAGGTTGGTCAGGCGAAACCGTTTGCGGCGCATAGCTCCTCGTTCAGTAATCGATCGTCACCACTCGATGTAGCGGACCACATACGGCGTCATCCCACTGGTGCGCACGGGCGCGACGCGAACCTTCAAACCGATGTCGGGGGCCTCGAGCATCTGGCCGTCGCCGAGGTAGAGCGTCACGTGCTGGCTGCCGCCCGGTCCGTAGAAGATGACGTCGCCGCGGCGCATCTGCGACGACGGGATCTTGCGGCCCAGGTTGTACTGCGAACCCGAGTAGTGCGGCAGCTTGATGCCCACGCCGGCGAACGAGTACAGGACCAGACCCGAACAGTCGAAGCCGGTGATCCCGGCACCGGAGTCGATGCCCTTGCTGGGCCCCGCCGCGTTGCCGCCACCCCACGAATAGGGCACGCCGAGCTGCGACATGCCGCGCCGGATCACGTACTCGGTGGCCTGCCGCCCGTACACCCGGGGGATGCGGCCGGCGGTGCCGCCGGGTGCCGCATTGGTGATACCCGTGTCGTCGGGCTTGAGGATGCCCAGCTGCTGCAGGAAGCTGCGGCCCATCCCGGCGGTGACCTGCGTCGAGGTCGCCGAGATGCCCAGCACCTGGTTGATCACAGCGATCGGGTCACCGGGGACGTTGGCGCTGGCCACCATGGGCAGCGTCGGGTCCCACAGGCCGTCCCACCGGCGGCCGCCGGTGGGCGGGGCGCCGGCGGGTGACCCCGGATCCCACCGGTCACCCGAGAGCGGGACGGCGGATCCACCATGCCCCGCAGACCATTCGCGCTGGGCCGCTTCGAGTTTCGCCTGGGCCTGGTCCCGCTCGGCGGCCAGCCGGGTGGCCTGCTCGCGCTGGTCGTTGAACTTGCGCTTGGAATCGGTGAGCGCGGCCACCGCGGCGTCCTGGCTCGCCTTCGCGTCGGCGGCGGCCTTGTCGGCCTTCTGCTTGGCCAGCCGCGCGGCCGACTCCTTGTTG
This sequence comes from Mycobacterium sp. NGS69, assembly GCF_059812165.1. Classification (NCBI taxonomy): domain Bacteria; kingdom Bacillati; phylum Actinomycetota; class Actinomycetes; order Mycobacteriales; family Mycobacteriaceae; genus Mycobacterium; species Mycobacterium sp. NGS69. The sequence continues at coordinate 681,601 of NZ_JCALCD010000002.1, read as the reverse complement.
ACCTGCTCGGTCCGGGCCCGCTGCAGCTTGTCCATTACCGCCTGCGAGCTCGCGGTCAGGGTCTCGGCGGCGCTCTCGGTCGCGATCATCTCTTCGGGGCTGGTCGCGGTCAGGTAGCTGCCCGACGGCCCGTTCATGTAGGTGGCCGCCGCGAAGGTGTTGAACCGGTGCTGCGCGGCGGCGATCGCCGCGTTGGCGTCTTTGACCCCCTGCTGGCTGGCCTCGACGTCGTGCTCGGCGGCGGTGGCGGTGTCGCGCGCGGTCTCCACGTCGACCAGCGCCTTGTTGACGCTCTCCTGCTCGGTCTGGATCTCGGCGGTCAGGTCTTCCAGGCGCTGGTTGGCCTTGGCGACGTTGGCGATCAACGCGGCCATGCTGTCGGCGGCGGGGTCGGCGTCGGCCAGACCCGGAGTGCACATCAACATGGCCACGCTCAGCACCGACGGAGCGACCGGCCGGAGCAGCCTGGCGGCCGGTCGCGCAGACGATGCCCAGCGCATACGTCTCATTCGGCAGGTCTCCTACGGCTCAACGCGGACGGGCGGCGCCAGGCACGGCCTTTCTGAAAACGCCATAAACAACACGAGCACCATTTGCACCGTACGTCACATATGACGCCGTGGAAACGCTCGTCACAAACTGCACTCTTGACGTGCGTTTAATGTGACCGAACGGTGACCTGCGAGGTTTGCCGCTGGAAATCGCGGGCGACGGCCCGACGAGGCGGCTCGCGCCGGACCCGCGTGTCAGGGGCCGTTACTGGGCGTCGCCGGCCGTTTCGGCCGTCGGATCCGGCGCGCCGGCCGGCGTTGCTGCGCGCTTGGCGCGCAACTGCAGAAATCGGGTACCCACGGCCGCCGCGAGCACGGCGATCAGGAGGAAGATGGTCAGCCCCGTCCAGGGGAACTCGGGCGTATTCAGCTCGTGCAGGAAATGCTGCGCCGAGACCACCGGGTTGCCCGTCTTGGCGTTGTCCTCGCCGGCCTCGAGCGTGACGCGCGGGAATTGCGTGCTGTAGGTACCGACGTAACTCGGGCTCAGCGTCAGGACGGTGGCGTCGTGATAGTCGGCGCCGACGACGGTGGAGATGTCGCGCAGGGGGGTGTCGTTCGGCGGGTTGTGGTCGAGCAGGACGATCTTGAGGTTGATGCCGTCGGCGTGCGCCTGGTTGACGACGTCGATCAGCCCGGGCATGGCCGCCGGCGGCGCGCTGACGCCGTTGGCGGCGACCTGAGCCTTGATCGCGGTCATGTCGACGTCCACCGGAATGTAGAGCGGCAGAAACGAGTGCCCGGTCATGCCGACACTGTAGTGCGATCGTAGGCGCGGATTCTCTCAGCCCGCTGGGGGTTTAATCCCGCGCCGCGCGCGACAAGACTGGAACGGCGGGCACCCCGCCGTAATACAGGACAAGCGTACTGTTAAAGTGACACCGCACCGCCGACATGGCCCGTCGGCGGAAGAACTTAATCCTTGGGAGTTGAAGTGACTGATTCTGTGAACTCGTTCGGAGCCCGCGACACCCTCAAGGTCGGCGACAACAGTTACCAGATCTACCGCCTGGATGCCGTCCCCAATACCGAGAAACTCCCCTACAGCCTCAAGGTCCTGGCCGAGAACCTGCTGCGCAACGAGGACGGCAGCAACATCACCAAGGACCACATCGAAGCCATCGCCAACTGGGATCCCAAGGCGGAGCCAAGCATTGAGATCCAGTACACGCCGGCCCGCGTGGTGATGCAGGACTTCACCGGCGTGCCGTGCATCGTCGACCTGGCCACCATGCGCGAGGCCGTCGGCGACCTCGGCGGCAACCCGGACAAGGTCAACCCGCTGGCCCCCGCCGACCTGGTGATCGACCACTCGGTGATCGCCGACCTGTTCGGCCGCCCCGACGCGTTCGAGCGCAACGTCGAGATCGAATACCAGCGCAACGGCGAGCGCTACCAGTTCTTGCGTTGGGGCCAGGGCGCTTTCGACGACTTCAAGGTGGTGCCGCCGGGCACCGGCATCGTGCACCAGGTCAACATCGAATACCTGGCGAGTGTGGTGATGACCCGCGACGGGGTGGCCTACCCGGACACCTGCGTGGGCACCGACTCGCACACCACGATGGTCAACGGCCTCGGCGTGCTCGGCTGGGGCGTGGGCGGCATCGAGGCCGAGGCAGCGATGCTGGGCCAGCCGGTGTCGATGCTCATCCCCCGCGTCGTCGGCTTCAAGCTGACCGGCGAGATCCAGGCCGGCGTCACGGCCACCGACGTCGTGCTGACGGTGACCGAGATGCTGCGCAAGCACGGCGTCGTCGGCAAGTTCGTCGAGTTCTACGGCGAAGGCGTGGCCGAGGTGCCGCTGGCCAACCGTGCCACCCTGGGCAACATGAGTCCCGAATTCGGTTCCACCGCAGCCATTTTCCCGATCGACGAGGAGACCATCTCCTACCTGCGCTTCACCGGCCGCAGCGACGAACAGCTGGCCCTGGTCGAGGCGTACGCCAAGGAACAGGGCATGTGGCACAACCCCGAGCACGAGCCGGCCTTCTCCGAATACCTCGAACTCGACCTGTCTGACGTGGTGCCGTCGATCGCCGGCCCCAAGCGCCCGCAGGACCGCATCGCGTTGTCGGACGCGAAATCCACGTTCCGCGAACAGATTCCCACCTACGTCGGCGACGACCCCGACAAGAAGGACTACTCGAAGCTCGACGAGGCCGTCGACGAGACGTTCCCGGCGAGCGACCCGGGGGCGCTGGAGAACGGTCACGCGGACGACGCCCCGAAGGTGGAATCGGCCGCCAAGCACGCGAAGGGCCGGGTGAGCAGCCCGGTGACGGTCCGCTCGGACGAACTCGGCGAGTTCGTGCTCGATCACGGCGCGGTGGTGATCGCGGCGGTCACCTCGTGCACCAACACCTCCAACCCGGAGGTGATGCTGGGCGCGGCGCTGCTGGCCCGCAACGCCGTCGAGAAGGGGCTGGCCGCCAAACCGTGGGTGAAGACCACGATGGCGCCGGGCTCCCAGGTGGTCCACGACTACTACGACAAGGCCGGCTTGTGGCCGTATTTGGAGAAGCTCGGCTTCTACCTGGTCGGCTACGGCTGCACCACGTGCATCGGCAACTCCGGCCCGTTGCCCGACGAGATCTCCAAGGCGATCAACGACAACGACCTTTCGGTGGCGGCCGTCCTGTCCGGCAACCGGAACTTCGAGGGCCGCATCAACCCGGACGTGAAGATGAACTACCTGGCGTCGCCGCCGCTGGTGGTGGCCTACGCGCTGGCCGGGACCATGGACTTCGACTTCGAGTCCCAGCCGCTGGGGACAGATAAAGAGGGCAAGGATGTCTATTTGAAAGACATCTGGCCGTCGCAGCAGGACGTCTCGGACACCATCGCCTCGGCGATCAGCCAGGAGATGTTCACCAAGAACTACGCCGACGTGTTCAAGGGCGACGAGCGCTGGCGCAACCTGCCGACCCCCAGCGGCAACACCTTTGAGTGGGACCCGGATTCGACGTATGTCCGCAAGCCCCCGTACTTCGACGGCATGTCGGCCGATCCGGCGCCGGTCTCGGACATCTCCGGGGCCCGGGTGCTGGCGCTGCTGGGCGATTCGGTGACCACCGACCACATCTCCCCTGCCGGCAGCATCAAGCCGGGCACGCCCGCGGCGCAGTACCTCGACGAGCACGGCGTGGACCGCAAGGACTACAACTCCTTCGGTTCGCGGCGCGGCAACCACGAGGTGATGATTCGCGGCACCTTCGCCAACATCCGACTGCGCAACCAGCTGCTGGACGACGTCGCCGGCGGCTACACCCGTGACTTCACTCAGGACGGCGGCCCGCAGGCGTTCATCTACGACGCGGCGCAAAACTATGCGGCACAGAACATTCCGCTGGTGGTGCTGGGCGGCAAGGAGTACGGGTCGGGCTCGTCACGCGACTGGGCGGCCAAGGGCACGCTGCTGCTGGGTGTGCGGGCGGTGATCGCCGAGTCGTTCGAGCGCATCCACCGGTCCAACCTGATCGGCATGGGCGTCATCCCGCTGCAGTTCCCGGAGGGCAAGACCGCCGGGGACTTGGGGCTGGACGGCACCGAGGTCTTCGACATCACCGGCATCGAGGCGCTCAACGACGGCAAGACGCCCAAGACGGTGAAGGTCAAGGCCGCCAAGGAGGGTGGCGACCCGATCGAGTTCGACGCGGTGGTGCGCATCGACACCCCCGGCGAGGCCGACTACTACCGCAACGGCGGCATCCTGCAGTACGTGCTGCGCAACATGCTCAAGTCCGGCTAACGCGGGCCGCCGGTGCCAAAAGTCAGCGAGGACCATCTGGCGGCTCGCCGCCGCCAGATCCTCGACGGTGCCCGCCATTGTTTCGCCGAATACGGCTACGACAAGGCGACGGTGCGTCGGCTGGAGAAGGCGATCGGGATGTCGCGCGGCGCGATCTTCCATCACTTCCGGGACAAGGACGCGTTGTTCTTCGCGCTGGCGCACGAGGACGCCGAGCGGATGGCCGACGTGGCGTCCCGCGAGGGCCTGATCCAGGTGATGCGCGACATGCTTGCCGCGCCCGACCAATTCGACTGGCTCGCGACCCGGCTGGAGATCGCGCGAAAGCTGCGCAACGATCCCGTGTTCAGCCAGGGCTGGGCGGATCGCTCCGCCGAACTGGCGGCGGCGACGACCGATCGGCTACGCCGGCAGAAAGAGGCGCACCGGGTGCGCGACGACGTTCCCGGCGACGTCCTGCAGTGCTACCTAGAGCTGGTTCTCGACGGCTTGGTGGCCCGGCTGGCGTCCGGCGAGGATCCGCGCCGGCTGTCCGCGGTCCTCGATCTGGTGGAAAAGTCGGTGCGGCGCAAGGAAGCTGGGGCGCAGGCGTAACGCCACTGCGAATAAGGGGACGTGATTTCGCAGTGACGCTACGCCCGCGGGGACTGGCGCCGGGCCGAAGTGTGGTTGGGGCCGCCGCGGCCGCGCAGCGTGGTGCCGGACTCGAGCAGCATGCTGTGAACCGACCCGTAGGACCTGCCGGTGGTGGCCACCAGGTTGCGGATGCTGGCGCCGCCCTCGTACGCGTTGCGCAGTTCGTGCAACATCTGCTCGCGCGTCTTCTTCGGCCTTCTCACTGCGGTCTTCAAGGTCCCCTCCATGCTCCGGGCTCGATCCCCAAGCACATAGAGTAAGAAGCCGTCGTCGGCCGCGGGCCGATTCGGCGAAATCACGCCAGTTCGATGAGATCCCGGTAGTCCTCGGACCAGTAGTCCTCGGTGCCGTCGGGCAACAGCACGACGCGTTGCGGGTCGAGGGCCTCGGCCGCGCCCGGGTCGTGGGTCACCAGCACCACCGCGCCCAGGTAGCTGCGCAGCGCGTCGAGCACCTGTTCGCGCGACGCCGGATCGAGGTTGTTGGTGGGCTCGTCGAGGAGCAGCACGTTGGCCGTCGACGCCACCAGGCCGGCCAGCGCGAGCCGGGTCTTCTCCCCCCCGGAGAGGGTGCCCGCCGGTTGGTCGAGCTGCGGACCGCTGAACATGAACGCGCCGAGCAGGCCGCGTAGCTCCTGCTCGCCCGACTCGGGCGCGGCGTGCCGGATGTTCTCCCAGACGGTCGCGTCGTTGTCGAGCGTGTCGTGCTCCTGCGCGAAATACCCGATCCGCAAGCCATGTCCGGGCTCGAGCCCCCCGCTGTCGGGGGTTTCGACGCCGGCCAGCAGGCGCAGCAGCGTGGTCTTGCCCGCGCCGTTGAGACCCAGCACGACAACGCGCGAGCCGCGGTCGATGGCCAGATCGACACCGCTGAACACCTCGAGCGACCCGTACGACTTGGAAAGGCCCTTGGCGACCAGCGGGGTGCGCCCGCACGCGGCCGGGGTGGGGAATTTGATCCGGGCCACCTTGTCGGCGACCCGTTCCTCGTCGAGCGCCGCCATCATCCGATCGGCGCGGCGCAACATGTTCTGCGCCGCAACGGCTTTCGTGGCCTTGGCGCCCAGCTTGGCGGCCTGCGTGCGCAGCGCGGCGGCCTTGCGCTCGGCGTTGGCGCGTTCCCGGCGGCGACGCTGCTCGTCCGTCGCCCGGGCGTCCAGGTACTTCTGCCAGCCCATGTTGTAGACGTCGACCTCGCCGCGCACCGCGTCCAGGAACCACACCCGGTTGACGACGTCGGCCAGCAGCTCGACGTTGTGGCTGATGAGCACCAGCCCGCCGGTGTGCGCCCGCAGGAAATCGCGCAGCCAGCCAAGCGAATCCGCGTCGAGGTGGTTGGTCGGCTCGTCGAGCAGCAAGGTGGTCGACGAGCCCGCCCCGCTATCGGAGGCGGCGAACAGGATGCGCGCCAGCTCAACGCGGCGGCGCTGCCCGCCGGACAGCGTGCGCAGCTGCTGGGTCAGCACCCGTTCCGGCAGGCCGAGACTCGCGCAGATGCGGCCGGCCTCGCTCTCGGCGCCGTAGCCGCCCAACGCCACGAACCGCTCCTCGAGCTGCCCGTAGCGACGGATCGCGCGGTCCCGCGCGTCGTCGTCGGCGACCTCGGCCATCAGCGCCTGCTGCTTCTCGAGGTCGGTGAGCAGGACGTCCAGCCCGCGCGCCGAGAGGACCCGGTCGCGGGCCAGCACGTCGAGATCGCCCTCTTTGGGATCCTGTGGGAGGTAACCGATTTCGCCGATCTGGGCCACCGATCCCGCGTAGGGTTGGCTCTCCCCCGCCAGGATGCGCAGGGTCGTCGTCTTGCCCGCCCCGTTGCGGCCCACCAGCCCGATGCGGTCGCCGGGCTGCACGCGCAGGTCCGGGCCGTCGGGTGAGAGCAAGATGCGCGCACCAGCGCGGACCTCGAGGTCCGTGGCCGTGATCACATCTACTCCCTGGGGTGCTGGCTATTTCTCGTCGGTGAAAACCGGCGGCCGCTTCTCCGCGCGCGCGGCAACCGCTTCCTCGAAGTTGGCGGTGAGCAGGCGGACGAAGAGCTGTCCTAGGCCTTCGGCTTGCATGTGCCCCTCCAGGCTACCGGCGTCGAGCCCACTCCACAGCGTGCGCTTGGTCAACTCGGTTCCCGGCCGCGAGAACGCCGCGATCCGCGCGGCGATCGCGTAGCAGGTGTCCAGCAGCTGGGCCTCCGGCACCTGACAGGACACCAGCCCGATCCGCTCGGCCTCCTCGGCGCTGACGTCGCGGCCGGTCAGCATGATCTCGAACGCGCGCGACGACCCGATCGCCCTGGGCAGCAGGTACGACAGGCCCAGTTCGCTGGCGGTCAGGCCGTTGTTGATGCCCGCGGCCCGGAAGTAGGCGCTGGTGGAGGCCACCCGGATGTCGGCGGCCAGCGCCAGGCACAGTCCGCCGCCGATGGCGGGGCCGTTCACCGCGGCGATCACCGGTTGGTGCAACCGGCGCAGCCCCAGGATCACGTCGTCGAGCAGCTCCATCGAGCGCAGCGCGTAGGTCGGGCGGGTCAGCCCGGCGACGTGGGGCACCGTGCCCGCGGACTTGTGATCGGCGCCCGAGGAGAACCCCCGGCCCGCCCCGGTCAACACCACGACGCGCACGGAGTTGTCGTAGGTGACCTTCTCCAGCGCCTCTTTGAGCGGCACCATGACGTCGAACGCCATGGAGTTCATCCGCTCGGGCCGATTGAGGGTTATCAGCGCGACGCCGGGCCGCGGTTGCTCTACCAGTACCAGACTCACCCGAGAAAGGTAGCGTGCCCCGGCTCAGACGTGGCCCATGCCGGTGGTCATCAGGAAAACCCCCAGCACTGCCACCGCGACCCCGAGGACCGCCCGCCTGCGGGCCTGCACCCAGTCGTGCACCCGCGACATCATCGCGCCGGTGCGCGCCGGCGCCGCCAGATGGCAGATCAGCGGGACCTCGGCAAACGCCAGGCCAACCAGCGTGTACGCCGCCGCCGCGCTGACCTGGGTGCCCAGGGCGGCCCCTGAGGCCAGGATCACGGCGAGCGCCGCCAGGTAGCGGAAGTCGGTCGTTATCCCCACCCCGACCAGGAAGGTGATCCAGGGCGGGCCGGACCGCAGCGCTCGTACGGCGCGCGTCGACACGCGGGACAAAGCCGTGGGTTCGGCCCGGTTCAGGGGAGCCCCGGCGGGCACCGCAACGGGTCGGCGCACCGAAAAGCCGACCGCGATCGCGCCGGCGATCACCAGCGCGAGCAGGCCCATCGCGACCTGAATCTGCCCCGCCGTGGAGCTCGAGCTGGCAACCTCCACCCGGTCCATCACCCCGAGCACGACGTCGTGCAGCCCCACGAGGGCGCCCAGAGCCAGGGCGACACCCACCGCCACCCCGCCCAGCCAGAGAGCAAAGAGGTGCAGCACCGGCCGTCGCCGCGAAAACAGCAGCAGGGCGATCCCAATCCGCCCCGGGTCCACCCCCGCGACCAGCGCCAACGCCAGCACCGTGCCCCACATGGGCGCGACTCTACCGCGAGCGGGCCGGGTCGCGTTCGCACTTCCAGGCGATTGAACCGCGACCGCGTAGCTCGCGTTTCTCGGCACGCGACCGTACGTTAAATGTCGTGCAAACGCCGCACGTGGCTTGGTTTGGTCTGCTATCTTTAGCCACCATTGGGCGCGTGCCAGCTACGCCCGTTGAGATGTCTTGCGCGGGCGACAGCAGCAGGGGCATTGGCGCGCAAATATATTGTCCCGCAACCGAATCCGACCAATGGAGGCAGGAACGCCGTTCGGCAAAGCAAATGGTAGAGCTATGAATCCGCTGTGTCCAGGCGATGAGGCAGACTAGGGAGGGAATGTGTTCATCCCAGGAGAAGAGGCGTTCGGGGCCATCCACGATTGGTCGCCCGAGCCTGGCTCGATCGTGTGCTGGCATCCCTCGCCGGCCGCGCTCGCCAAGGTCCGGCAGGCCCCGGCGAGCCCTGTTCCTCCCAGCCATCAGCAAGCCCGTCACCTGCGTAATTTCGTCGACCACGCGGGCCGTGGGGTGGACATGTCGCGGCTGTGCATCGGCAGCTGGGACATGCCCGGCCGCTGCGACATCCGGGTGCTGACCTACGTCATCAACGCGCACCTTCGGCGGCACGACACATATCACAGCTGGTTCGAATTTGCCGACGGCGACCGGATCCTGAGGCACACCGTTCCCAATCCCGCCGACATTCAATGCGTTCCGATCAAGCACGACATGACGCCGGAGGAATTCCGCGAGCACATCGTGGCCACGCCGAGCCCGTTGGACTGGGACTGCTTCCGCTTTGCCGTAATTCAGCGCGCGGATCACTTCACCTTCTGCTTTTCCATCGACCATCTGTACATCGACGCGCAGTTCCTCGGTGCGATGCGCATGGAGCTGTATCTGATGTACACATCGCTGCTGGCCGGCGGTGCGCCGCCGGCCCTTCCGGCCCCGGGCAGCTACGAGAACTACTGTGTCCAGCAACACGAGTACACGTCCGCCCTGACGCTGGAGTCCCCGCAGGTGCAGGCCTGGGTCGACTTCTTCGAACAGAATGACGGCACCCTGCCGGAATGCCCGGTGTCGCTCGGCGACGGGTCGGGGGCCTGCGACCTGATGTTCTTGCGGCTGATGGACGAGCAACAGACGGCCGATTTCGAATCCGCGTGCATCGCGGCGGGCGGCCGCTTCAGCGGCGGGGTGTTCGCCGCCGCCGGCCTCGCGCAATACGAATTGACCGGCGCCGAAACGTATTACGGGCTGATTGCGTGCGACACCCGCAGTTCCCGGGCCGAGTTTCTGACGATCGGCTGGTTCACCGGTTTCGTCCCGATCACCATTCCCGTCGGTGGGTCATCGTTCGGTGCCGCCGTGCGGGCCGCGCAGCAGTCGTTCGATTCTGGTAAGGCCCTGGCGAACGTGCCGTTTTCCCGGGTGCTGGAGCTGGCGCCGTGGCTGAGCATGCCCCAGGGGCGGGTTCCCCTGCTGTTCCACCTCGACGCCAGCAGCCCTCCCCTATCCACCATCGTCAAGGCGGAATGGGGTGGCTCCAACATCAAGATTCACCACGACGGCGGGGTTCCGGCGCGGTTCGATTTGCGCGTCAACCGGTACGAGAACGAGACGCACGCCATGGTGTTCTTCCCCGACAATCCCGTTGCGCGGGAATCCGTCACCCGTTACCTCGAGACGCTGAAATCCATTTATCTCCGCGTCGCCGAAGGCCGCGTCAGCGCGGCAGCGCCTTGGGATGTCGCCGCGCCGCAGCGGCAACTCGTTTAGGCCTGCTCGGATTGGGCGGCCTCGGCCGCGTCCACGTCGAACGCCTTGATCTGCTGAACCAAGTCCTCCAGCGCCGCCGGCGGTAGCGCACCGGCCTGGTTGAACAGCAGCTTGCCCTTCTTGAAGGCCATCAGCGTCGGGATGGACCGGATCTGAGCGGCCGCGGCGAGCTGTTGCTCGGCCTCGGTGTCGACCTTGGCGTAGACGATGTCGGGGTGCTCCTCCGACGACGCGTGGAACGTCGGCGCGAACTGGCGGCATGGGCCACACCAGGAGGCCCAGAAGTCCACCAGCACGATGTCGTTGCCCTCGATGGTCTCGTTGAACTGCGCCGCAGTGAGATCGCGTGTCGTCACAATGCTCCTAACGTAGGCGATCGGCGTGATGTTCCCGCTGAGTTTACGACCGCCGACGCCCGCGACTAACTCGCTTGGACCGCGCGACCTCATTGAATCCGGCCCCGCAATGAAATTCATTGGTGTCCATACCCGCCGAAAAGGCGATACGATTTTGCGGTCGCTGACACTTCACCGGGGAGGTCCGAGATGTCATTTTTGGTCGCAGATACGGCGTTGGTTTCGGGGGCAGCCGACGATCTGGCGCGCCTCGGTTCGACAATCAGCGAGGTCAATTCCGCGGTGGCAGCCCAGACGACCACGTTGGCCTCGGCGGGAGCCGACGAGGTGTCCTCCGCCATCGCGGCGGTGTTCGCGGCGCACGGCCAGAGCTATCAGGCGCTGAGCGCCCAGGTTGCGGCCTTTCACGACCAATTCGTGCAAAACATGGTCGGCGGCGCGCAGGCCTATACCGCCGCAGAAGCCGCCAACACCAACCCCTTGAAGCCGCTGTTCGACGCGATCAACGCACCCAGCCGGGCGCTGTTCAACCGCCCGCTGATCGGCAACGGAAACAACGGCACCGCGCCCGGCCAGAACGGCGAGGACGGCGGCATCTTGTTCGGCAACGGCGGCAACGGTGCGGCCGGCAACGCCGCCGTCCCGGCCGGCGGCAAGGGCGGCGACGCCGGACTCATCGGCAACGGCGGCCTGGGCGCCGCCGGAGGGCCCGGCGGGACCGGCGGCGCCGGCGGCAACGGCGGGTTCCTGTGGGGCAACGGCGGCGGCGGCGGCGCCGGCTTCGCCGGCGGCGGCGCGGGGGGCAGGGCGTGGCTGCTAGGTAACGGTGGCCTCGGGGGCAACTCGCTTTCCTTCGGCGGCGGCGGGAATGGCGGAGCCGGCGGGTTCTTGGTCGGCGACGGCGGCGCCGGCGGCGGCGGCGGAACCACCAGCAATGGCGGGGTCGGCGGCCAGGCCGGCCTGGTGGGCAACGGCGGGGACGGCGGCAACGGCGGGACGGTGACCGGCAACGGCGGAAACGGCGGCAACGCGCTGTTGGTCGGCAACGGCGGCAACGGCGGCCACGCTCTGGGCACGCCCGGTCTCGGGGGCAATGGTGGGCTGCTGTTCGGCATGAAGGGCAAGAACGGGTAACCGCCCAGGTTACGGTTGCGTACGTTTTCCCCACTCGGAGAGACTGAGCCCGACGAACGGGTTGATCGGCCTAAGTGGAGGGGAATGCGTTGGGCCACTACATCGCTAACGTCCGCGATCTCGAGTTCAACCTGTTCGAGGTTCTTGAGCTAGGTGCCGTGCTCGGCACCGGAAGTTTCAGCGACCTTGACGAGGACACCGTCCGAACGATCCTGGCCGAGGCCGCGCGGCTGGCGGAGGGGCCGGTCGCGGAGTCCTTCGCCGCCGCCGACCGCAATCCGCCGGTGTTCGACGCGGCCACGCATTCGATCAGCGTGCCCGACGAGCTGGCCAAGACGGTGCGGGCGATCAAGGAGGCGGGGTGGTGGCGGCTGGGCCTGGCGGAGGAGATCGGCGGCATGCCCGCGCCGCCGCCGCTGGCCTGGGCGGTCAACGAAATGATCCTGTGCGCCAATCCGTCGGCGAATTTCTTCAACTTCGGCCCGTTCATGGCGCAGGCGCTCTACGAGGAGGGCAACGAACAGCAACGCCAGTGGGCGGCGGTGGGCGTGGAGCGCGGATGGCAGGCCACCATGGTGCTCACCGAGCCCGACGCCGGATCCGACGTCGGGGCGGGCCGCGCCAAGGCCATCCAGCAACCGGACGGCACCTGGCACATCGAGGGCGTCAAGCGGTTCATTTCCGGCGGCGACGTCGGCGATACCGCCGAGAACATCTTCCACCTCGTGCTGGCCCGCCCGGAGGGCGCCGGCCCGGGCACCAAGGGGTTGAGCCTGTTCTATGTGCCCAAGTACCTGTTCGACCCCGAAACGTTCGAATTAGGTTCCCGCAACGGGGTTTTCGCCACCGGGCTGGAACACAAGATGGGCATCAAATCCTCGCCGACGTGCGAACTGACCTTCGGCGACGGCGACGTGCCCGCGGTCGGCTACCTGGTCGGCGATGTACACAACGGGATCGCGCAGATGTTCACCGTGATCGAGCAGGCCCGCATGACGATCGGGGTGAAGGCCGCCGGCACCCTGTCCACGGGCTATCTGAACGCGCTGGCCTTCGCCAAGGAGCGCGTGCAGGGCGCCGACCTCACCCAGATGACCGACAAGACCGCGCCGCGGGTGACGATCATGCACCACCCCGACGTGCGTCGCAGCCTGATGACCCAGAAGGCGTACGCCGAGGGGCTGCGCGCCCTTTACATGTATGCCGCCGCGCACCAGGATGCGGCTGTGGCGCAACGGGTTTCGGGTGCCGACGCCGACATGGCGCACCGCATCGACGACCTGCTGCTGCCGATCGTCAAGGGGGTGAGCTCGGAGCGGGCCTACGAGATCCTGACCGAGTCGCTGCAGACGCTGGGTGGCTCGGGCTTCCTGGTCGACTATCCGCTCGAGCAGTACATTCGCGACTCCAAGATCGATTCGCTCTACGAGGGCACCACCGCCATCCAGGCGCTGGATTTCTTCTTCCGCAAGATCGTCCGCGACCACGGCCAGGCGCTGCAGTTCCTGGTGGCACGGATCAGCCAGACCATCGACACCTGCGACGAGGCACTCAAACCGCAGGCCGAGCTGGTGCAGGCCGCGCTCGACGAGGTCACCGCGATGACGGGCGCGCTGACCGGCTACCTGATGTCGGCCACCCAGCACCCGACCGAGATTTACAAGGTGGGGCTGGGCTCGGTCCGCTACCTGCTCGCGGTCGGCGACCTGGTCATCGGCTGGCGGTTACTGGTGCAGGCCGGCGTCGCCCGGGCCGCGCTGGCCGACGCGCCCTCCGCGAGCGACAAGAGCTTCTACCAGGGCAAGATCGCGACGGCGACGTTCTTCGCCAAGAACATGCTGCCCAGGCTGGCCGCGCAGCGCAGGGTCCTCGAGTCCATCGACGACGACATCATGCGGGTGTCCGAAGACGCGTTCTGACTGTTCACAGTTCCGGCACAGCTCGAGCGGGTACACCTTTTCGTGGTCCAACTCACGAATGGGGGAAACGTTGATATCAGCAAGCCGATTCGCCATCCTCGCCGCCACGGGCGCCGCCGCGCTGTCCGTCGCCGCCTGCGGTTCGTCGAACCAATCGAGCCCGACGTCGACGTCCACCTCTACCTCGACGGTCACCTCGACGACCACGTCCCAGCCGCCCGCCCAGGGCGAAGCCAAGGTCAGCGGCCTGATCGCGTCGGTGGCGGGCAACTCGATCCGGGTCACCAAGTACGACAACAGCAGCGCCGCCGTCAACTTCACGTCCACGACCAAGGTCACGGAGGTGGGCCCGGCCACGCTGAGCGACGTCAGCCAGGGGAGTTGCGTCACCGTGCGGCCCACCAAGGAGATCCAGAGCGGGCAGCCGACAACCGCGGCGTCGGTCCGGGTCAGCCCCTCCGTCAACGGCACCTGCCCCCCGGCAAAAGGATCCGGGCAAAGTTCCACCACCACGCCGCCCCCGGGTTCGCCGTCGCCGGCGCCCGCCAAGCCGAAGCCGTTGGTCGGCTCGGTCGCTTCGGTGGCCGGGAACACCATCACCGTCGCGGGCACCGACGCTAGCGGTAACAGCACGCAGACGCCGGTGACCGTCGACGATCAGACCAAGTACTCCAAGCTGGCGACCGCCACGCCCGACGCGATCGCGCAGGGCAAGTGCGTCACCGCGCGCGGCAGCCTGGACAACGGCGGCACGCTGCAGGCGACGAGCATCAACGTGCGGGCGGCCGTCGACGGTAAATGCCCGGGCAAGCCGCGCGGGTGATCCCCCCTTCCACCTCTAGCCGACGAGGGTCTCGTCGAGCCAGTCGAACAGCCGCTGATGGAACAGGGTCATCGCGCCCTCGTGGCAGTGTTCCTCGGCGCCCTCGGCGGCGGTGAACTTCAGCAGCGTCTTCGGGCAGCGCAGCGCGTCGTAGAGCTTTTGCGGCTGCCCCTGGAAGAACTGGTCTCGTTCGGCCTCGCAGACCAGCGTCGGACAGGTGATCTGGTCAACGACGGTCGTGAGGTCGTACTTGGCGAATGCGTCGGCCAACTCCCCGATGTCCGCGACGCCGAGCGTCCACAGGCCGTTGAGGAGCGCCCAGCGCAAGGAGGTCGGCACTTGGTCGGGGTGGGCGATCGCCGCGTCGATCACCGCGGTGGGCGGAAGCGCCGAGGCGAAGTCGAAGACGCCGTCGTAGGCGACGCACGCGGCGATCCTCTTGTCGAACGCCGCCGCCCGCGGGGCGAGGTAGCCGCCCATGCTCATCCCGAGCAGCGCGATCCGGTGGATGTCGACCCCGGGCAGCGTGACGGCGACGTCGAGAACCGGGGTGACCACGGCCTCCCAGTCGTGGCGGAACGGCAATTTGTGGACCCGCAGCGCCGCCCCCTGGCCGGGGCCCTCGAAGATCAGGCAGTTCCAGCCGTGCCTGCGGGCCGCCTCCCCCACGGCGAAGAACATCTCTTCGACCGTCGAGTCGAAGCCGCCGTGCGCGACCAGCGTCGGGCCGGGCTCG
The DNA here is from genome assembly GCF_059812165.1 of Mycobacterium sp. NGS69. NCBI lineage: Bacteria > Bacillati > Actinomycetota > Actinomycetes > Mycobacteriales > Mycobacteriaceae > Mycobacterium > Mycobacterium sp. NGS69. The sequence goes on along the minus strand of NZ_JCALCD010000002.1, from coordinate 666,419 downwards.
TCGCCGCTGACATTGAGGTAGTAGCCGCTCAGCTCGATGCCCTGGTAGGGAATGCCGACCCGTTGCCAGTGCTCCCCGACCTCGGGCGCGGCCCGGAACGCCTTGATCGCGCGCGCCGAGGTGTCCGCCACCCGCGGGTCGTTGACCGGGTCGTCGCGCAGGTAGAACTCGGCAGTCCGGTAGTAGTTCGCGGCCCGCAGGTAGGCGCTGCTGGCGCTGACCGAGTGCCCCTTGGCGGCACAATCGTCGGCGATGCCGGCGATCCGGTCCGCCATGGCTTTCCATTCCCGGTGCCAGGACTCCCAGTCGCCCGGCGTGATCCGCGCCGCGGTGGCCATCACCTCACCGATGTCCGCCCCGCCGTAGACGGTGTATCCGACGGCCCGCAACGTCTCGAACGAGAACGACTCGTCGGTGTCGAACATAAATCGCATGGCCATTCCCTTATCGCAAGTTGACTTGCAATAGCCTCTCACTCGGCGGCGCGTAACGCAAGATGAGTTGCGATAGACTCGGGCGCATGGCATCGGCTGTGTCGCACCGGCGCGGGGAACACGTGCGCCAGATCGTGCTGGACGCCGCGTTCGACGAACTCGTCGAGAACGGCGTCGAGGCCGCGACGGTCGCGGGCGTGGCGCGCCGGTGCGGCGTCCACGAGACGACCGTCTACCGCCGCTGGACTACCCGGGAAAACCTCTTGGTCGACGCCATGCTGACGCGCGGCGCCCATTCGATCCCCGACCCGGACACCGGATCCACCCGCGACGATCTGCTGGCCGTCGCCCGCTCCCTCGCCGCGTACCTCAACTCCGCGGCCGGGAAGGCGGTGCTCTACGCGGGAACCCTGCGCGCCGATCCCGACTACGACAGGGCGCGCCTCGCCTTCTGGGAGGGCCGCATCGAGGCGCTCACGCCCGTCGTGCAGCGCGGCGTCGCGCGCGGGGACCTGCGTACCGAAGCCGACCCGCGGCTGGTGCTGGGGATGTTGCTGACGCCGCTGCAGGGCCGGGTCCTGTTCTCCGACGAGCCGATCCCCGACGACATGCCCGAATGCCTCGTCGAGATCCTGCTCGACGGGGCCGCCGCCCGCCCGGGCGGCGCCTAGACGGTGAAGCCGAGGGCGCGCAACTGTTCGCGCCCGTCCTCGGTGATCTTGTCGGGGCCCCATGGCGGGTTCCACACCCAGTTGATCCGCAGGTCGTCGACCAGGCCGCTGCCGACCAGCGCGCTGCGCGACTGGTCTTCGATGACGTCGGTCAGCGGGCAGGCCGCCGACGTCAACGTCATGTCGATCAGGGCGACGGTCCCCTCGTCGCCCTCTTCCACGTTGAGGCCGTAAACCAGCCCGAGGTCGACGACGTTGATGCCCAGTTCGGGGTCGACGACGTCGCGCATCGCCTCCTCCACGTCGGCGAGGAACTCGTCGCTCGGTGCGGTGGTTTCGCTCATTTCTGGTCCTCCTCAAAACCCGCACTCGCCTGAGCCAGTGCGTCCTTGAAAGCCATCCACCCCAGCAGCGCGCATTTCACCCGCGCCGGATATTTGGCGACTCCCGCGAAGGCGACCCCGTCGCCCAACACGTCCTCGTCGCCTTCGATCGTGCCGCGCGAGGACACCATCTCGCTGAACGCGGTGAGGGTCTTCAGCGCCTCGCCGACGCTGCGGCCGATCACCTGCTGGGTCAGCACCGACGTCGACGCCTGGCTGATCGAACAGCCCTGCCCGTCATACGAGACGTCGGTGACGGTTTCGCCGTCATCGGACAGGGCGACCCGCAGGGTGATCTCGTCGCCGCAGACCGGGTTGACGTGGTACACCTGCGCGCCGAACGGCTCCCGCAGCCCGCGGTGCTGCGGATGTTTGTAGTGATCGAGGATCACGTCCTGATAGATCTGTTCGAGACGCAACGTCACTCTCTCCCAAAGAAATCCAGCGCGCGTCGCACGCCGGCTACCAGGCGATCCACCTCGTCGAGGGTGTTGTAGACCGCGAACGACGCCCGCGCGGTCGCCGCCACGCCGAACCTGCGGTGCAGCGGTAACGCGCAGTGGTGACCCACCCGCACCGCAACGCCGTCGTCGTCGAGCACCTGGCCGACGTCGTGGGCGTGCACGCCGTCGACGACGAAGGCCACCGGCGAGCCCCGGTTCTCCGTCGACGTCGGGCCGACGATGCGCAGGCCGTCGATGCCGGACAGGCCCTCGATGGTCGCGGCCACCAGCTCGCGCTCGTGGGCTTCCACGGCGTCCATGCCGATCGCGCCGAGGTAGCGTGCGGCGGCGGCCAATCCGACCACCTGGGAGGTCATCGGGGTGCCGGCCTCGAAGCGCTGCGGTGGCGCCGCGTAGGTGCTGACCTCCATGGTCACCGTCTCGATCATCGACCCGCCGGTGAGGAAAGGGGGCGCGGCGGACAGCAGTTCGCCACGCCCGTACAGCACGCCGATCCCGTTGGGGCCCAACATCTTGTGGCCCGAGAACGCGCCGAAGTCGACGTCGAGGGCGTGGAAGTCAACCGGCTGGTGCGGCACCGACTGGCAGGCGTCCAGCACGGTCAGCGCGCCCACGGCCTTGGCGCGGCCGACCAGTTCGCCCACCGGCGCCAGCGCCCCGGTGACGTTGGAATGGTGGCTGAACGCAACGACTTTGACCCGCTCGTCGAGCTGGAGCGAGTCGAGATCGATGCGCCCGTCATCGGTCACGCCGTACCAGCGCAACGTCGCCCCGGTGCGCCGGGCCAGCTCCTGCCACGGGACCAGGTTGGCGTGGTGCTCGAGCTCGGTGGTGACGATGACGTCGCCGGGCCCGACGGCACGCTGGAAACGGTTGTCGCCCAGGACGTATGACACCAGGTTGAGCGCCTCGGTGGCGTTCTTGGTGAATACCAGTTCGTCGGCGTCGGCGCCGACGAAGGCCGCGATGTCGGACCGGCCCTGCTCGTAGGCGTCGGTGGCCTCCTCCATCAGCTGGTGCGCGCCGCGGTGCACCGCGCCGTTGGAGGTCAGCAGGAACTCCCGCTCGGCGTCGAGCACCTGCAGCGGACGCTGCGAGGTCGCGCCGGAATCGAGGTATGCCAACTGATTTCCCCCGCGCATGATGCGCTTGAGGATCGGGAAGTCGGCACGGACGGCCGCGACGTCCAACATGGTCAGGCCCCGGTGGCCGCCGCTTGGGAGAAGCGCACGTACCCGTTCTGCTCCAGCTCGTCGGCCAGCTCCGGGCCGCCGGACTCGGCGATGCGGCCGCCCACGAACACGTGCACGTACTCCGGGTGGATGTAGCGCAGGATGCGGGTGTAGTGCGTGATCAACAGGATGCCGCCGTGTTCGGTTTCGGCGTAGCGGTTCACGCCCTCGCTGACCACCCGCAGCGCGTCGACGTCCAGCCCGGAGTCGGTCTCGTCGAGGATCGCGATCTTGGGCTTGAGCAGTTCCAGCTGCAGGATCTCGTGGCGCTTCTTCTCGCCGCCGGAGAAACCCTCGTTGACGCTGCGCTCGGCGAAGACCGGGTCGATCTCGAGGGCCGTCATCGCCCCCTTGACCTCTTTGACCCAGTGGCGCAGCTTCGGCGCCTCGCCGCGCACGGCGGTGGCCGCCGAGCGCAGGAAGTTGGAAACCGAGACGCCCGGCACCTCGACGGGATACTGCATCGCCAGGAATATCCCGGCCCGCGCGCGCTCGTCGACGCTCATCGCCAGCACGTCCTCGCCGTCCAGCGTGATCGACCCGGACGTGACCCGGTACTTGGGGTGGCCCGCGATCGCGTAGGACAGCGTCGACTTGCCGGAACCGTTGGGGCCCATCAGGGCGTGCGTCTCACCGGATTTCACCGTGAGGTCCACGCCCTTGAGGATCGGGATCTCCCGCTCCCCCTCGGCGGCGTTCGGGTCGTCGACGCTGACGTGCAGGTCTTTGATTTCAAGGGTCGTCATGATGTGGTGGTTTTCTCCGTGATGGCCAGTTCGGTTTCGATGGCTGCGGTCAGGCGTTCGCGCACCTCGGGCACCGCGATCTTCGAGATGATCTCCCCGAAGAACCCGCGGACCACCAGGCGGCGGGCCTGATCCTCCGGGATGCCGCGCGAGCGCAGGTAGAACAGCTGTTCGTCGTCGAAACGCCCGGTGGCGCTGGCGTGGCCGGCGCCGGCGATCTCGCCGGTCTCGATCTCCAGGTTAGGCACCGAATCGGCGCGCGCCCCGTCGGTGAGCACCAGGTTGCGGTTCACCTCGAAGGTGTCGGTGCCGGTGGCTTCGGCGCGGATCAGCACATCGCCCACCCAGACCGTGTGGGCGTCGGGCAGCGCCGAATCCGGATCCCCTTGCAGCGCACCCTTGTACAGCACGTTCGAGCGGCAGTCGGGCCGCGCGTGGTCCACCAGCAGCCGCGACTCCAGGTGCTGGCCGTCGTCGGCGAAGTACAGGCCCAGCAACTCGGCGTCCCCGCCGGGGCCGGAGAACCGCACATTGGCCGACATCCGCACAACCTCACCGCCCAGCGTGACCGCGACGTGGCGCAGCACCGAGTCCTTGCCCAGCCTGGCGTGATGCGCGCTCACGTGCACCATGTCGTCGGCCCAGTCCGCGATCCACACGACCGTCAGCCGGGCGGCGTCGTCGACGACGAATTCGACGTTGTCGGCATAGGTTCCGCCGCCGCGCTGGTCGATGACCACCACCGCCTCGCCGAGCTCCTCGACGCGGATCTGCAGGTGCCCGTAGGCCACCGCGCCGTCGCCGGGCCCGGTGACGGTGACGGCGATCGGCTCGGCGATCCGGGTGTCCCGGCCGACGGTGACCAAAGTCGCGGAGTTGAACGACGAAAATGCTTGGGCGGCAACCCGATCGGCGGGGGCACCGGCCTGACCGAGCCGCTCGTCGCCGCGCCGGACGGTCTCTACCCGCACGCCGGGCCGCTCGGCCACTTCGATTCCCGCCCGCCCCGTGGCGTTCGCGGAACCGTCGTGCAGCCCGCGCAGCCGGCGCAGCGGGGTGAACCGCCACAGCTCGTCGCGCCCATGCGGAACCTCGAACGCGTCAACGTCAAAGGAGGCGAACAGCTCTCCCTTATTCAGAGCGGCAGTCACTACCCGACCGCGCCTTCCATCTGCAGCTCGATCAGCCGGTTGAGCTCCAGCGCGTACTCCATCGGCAGCTCTTTGGCGATCGGCTCGACGAAGCCGCGGACCACCATCGCCATCGCCTCGTCCTCGGTCAGCCCGCGGCTCATCAGGTAGAACAGCTGGTTGTCGCTGACCTTCGACACGGTGGCCTCGTGGCCCATCGTGACATCGTCCTCGCGGATGTCGACGTAGGGGTAGGTGTCGCTGCGGCTGATCGTATCGACCAGCAGCGCATCGCATTTCACGCTCGAGCGTGACCCGTGCGCGCCCTTGTTCACCTGCACCAGGCCGCGGTAGGAGGTGCGGCCGCCGCCCCGGGCCACCGACTTGGACACGATGTTGCTCGACGTGTTGGGCGCCAGGTGCAGCATCTTCGCGCCGGTGTCCTGGTGCTGGTCCTCGCCGGCGAACGCCACCGAGAGCACCTCGCCCTTGGCGTGCTCGCCGGTCATCCAGACCGCCGGGTACTTCATGGTCACCTTCGAGCCGATGTTGCCGTCGACCCACTCCATGGTGGCGCCGGCCTCGGCGCGGGCCCGCTTGGTGACCAGGTTGTAGACGTTGCCCGACCAGTTCTGGATGGTCGTGTAACGGCAACGGCCACCGGGCTTTACGATGATCTCCACCACCGCGGAGTGCAACGAATCCGACTTGTAAATCGGCGCGGTGCAGCCCTCGACGTAGTGAACGTAAGCGTTCTCATCGACGATGATCAGCGTCCGCTCGAACTGGCCCATGTTCTCGGTGTTGATCCGGAAGTAGGCCTGCAACGGGATGTCGACGTGCACGCCCGGCGGCACGTAGATGAACGAGCCGCCGCTCCACACCGCGGTGTTCAGCGCGGAGAACTTGTTGTCCCCGGCCGGGATCACGGTGCCGAAGTACTCCTTGAAGATCTCGGGGTGCTCGCGCAGGCCCGTGTCGGTGTCGAGGAAGATAACCCCTTGCGCCTCAAGGTCTTCGCGGATCTGGTGGTAAACAACCTCGGAGTTGTGCACCACTAGGCCTTCGGCGACGAAGTTGTGTGGTCCGTCAACCTCGATGTCGTACACCGGCTCGACGGCATACGGCTCGATCGACTGGACCCTTTCAAATCCGAGCCAGTCGTTGCAGTGTACCCGGATCGTCGTCCCGTGCGAACTGTTGGATGAATGCATGTAGCGACGACGGCCGAAGCGGTCGGTTCGCTTCGGGTTGCGGCACCCGAGCTGCTCGAAGTCGCCCGAAATACCCAGCCGCCAAGCGATTTGCATGCGCTCTGGCGCATGCCGATACGGCTGAGTGAACGACCACGGCCCTGCCGCACGCACTCCGGACAGCTCGGCGAGTTCACGGGCTTGACCGATTAGCGCCTCGTTGGCACACGTCAACAGGATCGAACCGCTCTTATCCGGGCTTACATACCCATCGGCATCGACCCAGCCGCCGAGGAACGCCAGCCGCTGATCGACAGGCACGCCGTAAACCCAGTCCGGGACCCGCTTCGTTAGCGACAGGCCGCCGAAGCCAAGCTCGACAATCAATTCGGTTAGCGCCTTGGAGTTCACGACCACGCGGTACTCGTCGGCCTGTATGCAACGGAGCCCAAACAAGTCCTGCACGACGCGCGCCAACTCGGCCCGCAGCTCGACATCGGTTGCCGGGATGGCGAACTGAACGCGGTACGTCCTTGTCGACAGATGCAGGTTGCCGTCACCTATATAGAGCCCCAGCAGCCACATCAGGTCCACGGAACTCGTTGCAGGTGATTGGAACCCGGCAACGCTTGGCAATTCAGCGCTTACACCAAATTGAGGTACCTGCCGTGGCACAGCAATGAGATCACCCGGCTTTATATCGCCGACATTCACCCACCGTCGCGCATACCGGCGGCGTTGCCGACCCGGCTTGCGTTCGTCACGCAATACCAGCATCGGGTGGTTGTCGGTTGCGCGAATGCTGCGACGGGTCGTCTTGACTGCATAGGTCAGCCGGGTGTCGGTTTGCGCCGACGCCTTGACCGGGGCGACGACGAGTCGCTCCGCATCCTCGTCGTAGGCGAACACGCGGTCGCCGTATGCGATCTCCTTGATCGGGACTTGCCCGCGGTTGGCAGTCCAGACCAACATGTCACCTGCCAGGCATTCGTACTGCGCCGCGACGCCCGCAACGAGCCGCTGCTTCTCGGCCTCGGGGATGCCCAGCCGGTCGTAGGTGTTGCGGATGTCCTCGGGGAGGTCATCCCACGTCGCGGCCTGCTTCTCGGTGGAGCGCACGAAGTACTTGATGTTGTCGAAGTCGATGCCCTCGAGGTTGGAGCCCCAGTTCGGCATCGGCTTGCGCTCGAAGATGCGCAGTGCCTTGAGCCGGGTCTGCAGCATCCATTCGGGCTCGTTCTTCTTCGCCGAGATGTCGCGCACCACCGCCTCGGACAGCCCGCGCTGCGCGCTGGCGCCGGCGATGTCGGAGTCCGCCCAGCCGTAGCCGTACCGGCCCAGGGAGGCGATGGCCTCCTCCTGGGTCAGCGGCGCGGCTGCAGTCTTGCTGGCCTCGGGCGTGAGGGTCATAACGACGCTCCTTCTTGGCTGGTGATTTCGGGGCGCGGGCTGGGCGCCGGGGTCAGGGGCACATGGGTGGTGCAGGCGCAGTTTCCGTTGACGATGGTGGCCAACCGCTGCACGTGGGTTCCGAGCACCTCGGCCATGGCCTGCTGCTCGGCCTCACACAACTCGGGGAATTCCTCGGCGACGTGCGACACCGGGCAGTGATGCTGGCAGATCTGCACCCCGTGGATCGGCCCGCCCACCCGGGTCGTGGTGGCGACGTAACCGGCCTTGGTCAGCGCGCCGGCGACCCGCTCGGCGGCGGCCTCGACCGCGTCGTCGTCGGGACTGCCGGCCGCCTCGACGCCGGCCAGGATCGCGTCGATGCGCCGGCGGGCGAACGTGCGGACGGCGTCCTCGCCGCCGATCTCCCGCAGCTGGCGCATGGCCGCCGCCGCCAGGTCGTCGTAGGCGTGGTCGAGCTTGGCCCGGCCGGCGCCGGTCAGCCGGAAGCGCTTGGCGGGGCGCCCGCGGCCCACCTGCTGCCACGGCTCGGCGGCCACCGACTCGGCGTCGCCCGCCTCGATCAGCGCGTCCAGGTGGCGCCGCACGCCGGCGGGGGTCAGGCCGAGCCGGTCACCGATCTCGACCGCGGTGATCGATCCGGATTCCAGCAGCAGGCGCACGATGGCGCGGCGGGTGTGACCATCCGGCACCGCGGCGCCGACGGGAGCCGCGGGCACCTCAGCGAGGCGGGTTCGGATTTTCACAACACCAGTGTGACGCAATTCCGGGGATCGGTCTACCAAGGGTCCCCTGTCCGCACGTTGCGCTGGTCACATATCTGGACGGCTACGCTGCTCTGATGGCAGCCCGCCACCACACGCTGAGCTCGTCGATCGCCAGCCTGCACGGCGACGAGCAAGCGGTGGGTTCGCCGCTGAACGATACCGAGCTCACCGCGCTGCAGCGCACCCGGCTGTTCGGCGCCACCGGCACCGTCCTGATGGCGATCGGCGCGCTGGGCGCCGGGGCGCGGCCCGTCGTGCAGGACCCCACCTTCGGGGTCCGGCTACTCAACCTGCCGTCGCGCATCCAGACGGTGTCGCTGACGATGACGACGACGGGCGCGGTGATGATGGCGCTGGCCTGGCTGATGCTGGGCCGGTTCGCGCTGGGCAACCGGCGGATGTCGCGCGGCGACCTGGACCGCACCCTGCTGCTGTGGACGCTGCCGCTGCTGATCGCGCCGCCGATGTACAGCAAGGACGTCTACTCCTACCTGGCGCAGAGCCAGATTTCGCTGGAGGGGCTCGACCCCTACAAGGTGGGCCCGGCTTCCGGGCTGGGTCTCGGCCACGTGTTCACGCTGTCGGTGCCCACCCTGTGGCGCGAGACCCCGGCGCCCTACGGCCCGTTGTTCCTGTGGATCGGGCGCGGCATCTCGTCGCTGACCGGTGAGAACATCGTCGCCGCCGTGCTGTGCCACCGGCTCGTGGTGCTCGTCGGCGTGGGCCTGATTGTGTGGGCTACCCCGCGGCTGGCCCGGCGCTGCGGCGTCGCCGAGGTGAGCGCGCTGTGGCTGGGGGCCGCCAATCCGCTGCTGATCATGCACCTGGTCGCCGGGGTCCACAACGAGGCGCTGATGCTCGGGCTGATGCTAGCCGGCGCCGAGTTCGCGCTGCGCGGCATCGACTCTCCGCGACTGCTGCCCACCTCGTGGCGGCCGGGCCCGGAATGGGAACCGCTGGGGATGCTGCTCGCGGGCGCGATTCTGATCACCCTGTCCTCGCAGGTGAAGCTGCCGTCGCTGCTGGCACTGGGCTTCGTCACGATGGCGCTGGCCTACCGCTGCGGGGGCAACCTGCGCGCCCTGCTGCTGGCGGGCGGCGGGATGGCGGCGCTGGCGCTGGCGGTGATGGCCCTGGTCGGCTGGGCCAGCGGGTTGGGCTTCGGCTGGATCTACACGCTGGGAACCGCCAACGTCGTGCGCAGCTGGATGTCGCCGCCGACGCTGCTGGCGCTGGGCACCGGGCAGGTGGGCATCCTGCTGGGCCTGGGCGATCACACCACCGCGGTGCTGGCGCTGACCCGTGGCATCGGCGTGCTGATCATCATGGTGTTGGTGGCCTGGTTGTTGGTGGCGGTCTTCCGCGGCCGGCTGCATCCGATCGGCGGCCTGGGGGTCGCGCTGGGCATCTGCGTGTTGCTCTTCCCGGTGGTGCAGCCCTGGTATCTGCTGTGGGCGATCATCCCGCTGGCTGCCTGGGCGACGCGCCCGGGCTTCCGGGTGGCGGTGATCGTCATCACCCTCGTCGTCGGCATCTTCGGCCCGACGGCCAACGGCGACCGCTTCGCCCTGTTTCAGATCGTGGACGCCACGCTGGCCAGCAGCCTGATCGTGGCGGTGCTGATCGCTGTGACGTACACCCGCCTGCCGTGGCGCCAGCTGCAGCCGAACGGCCGAGAAACCAACGGCGAGGCGGTGATTAAGCTGCCCGCACCGGCTCCTGCCGAGACCCCGAAGCCCGACGCCTACGCTGATTCCACGTGAGCCCGCTCCCCGATACGCCCGACACGGTCGTGCGGCTGCGCGGGGTCACCAAGCGATACGGCTCGACTACGGCGGTCTCCGACCTCGATCTGGAGGTGCACGCCGCCGAGGTGCTGGCCCTGCTCGGGCCCAACGGCGCCGGTAAGACCACGACGGTCGAGATGTGCGAGGGCTTCGTGCGCCCCGACGCCGGCACCATCCAGGTGCTCGGCCTGGACCCCATCGCCGACAACGCGCGCCTGCGCGCGCGCATCGGGGTGATGCTGCAGGGCGGCGGCGGCTATCCCGCGGCGCGGGCGGGCGAAATGCTCAGCCTGGTGGCCGCCTACTCCGCCGAGCCGCTGGACCCCGCATGGCTGCTGGACACCCTCGGCCTCACCGACGCCGCCCGCACCACCTACCGGCGGCTCTCCGGCGGGCAGCAGCAGCGGCTCGCGCTGGCCTGCGCGCTGGTCGGCCGGCCCGAGCTGGTGTTCCTCGACGAGCCCACCGCCGGCATGGACGCCCACGCCCGGCTGCTGGTGTGGGAGCTGATCGACGCCTTGCGCCGCGACGGCGTGACCGTGGTGCTGACCACTCACCAACTCAAGGAGGCCGAGGAACTCGCCGATCGGCTGGTGATCATCGACCACGGGGTGACGGTGGCGTCGGGCACCCCGACCGAACTGATGCGGGCGGGCGCCAAGGACCAGCTGCGGTTCACCGCGCCCCCGCGCCTCGACTTGTCCCTGCTGGCCGCCGCGCTGCCGGAGGACTACAAGGCCACCGAGGTGACGCCGGGCGAGTACCTGGTCGAGGGCCCGGTCGACCCGCAGGTGCTGGCGACCGTCACGGCGTGGTGCGCGCAGATCGACGTGCTGGCCACCGACATGCGCGTCGAGCAACGCAGCCTCGAGGACGTCTTTCTCGACCTCACCGGTAGGAAGCTACGGCCTTGACCCAGTCGGATACCTTCCCCGCGGGGACCTTCAAACCCGATCCGCGCCCCAGCGCCGTGCCGCGGATGCTCGCCGCGCAGTTCGGGCTGGAGCTCAAGCTGCTGCTGCGCAACGGCGAGCAGCTGCTGCTGACCATGTTCATCCCGATCACGCTGCTGGTCGGGCTGACCCTGCTGCCGTTCGGCGACTTCGGCCGCAACCGCGCCGCCACGTTCGTCCCGGTCATCATGGCCCTGGCGGTCATCTCGACGGCATTCACCGGGCAGGCGATCGCCGTCGCGTTCGATCGCCGCTACGGCGCGCTGAAACGGCTCGGGGCCACCCCGCTGCCGGTCTGGGGCATCATCGCCGGAAAGTCGCTGGCGGTGGTCACGGTGGTGTTCCTGCAGGCAATCCTGTTGGGCGCCATCGGTTTTGCGCTGGGCTGGCGACCCGCGCCCGCGGCATTGCTGTTGGGCGCGGCGGTCATCGCGCTGGGAACGGCGGGCTTCGCGGCGCTGGGGCTGTTGCTCGGCGGGACGCTGCGCGCCGAGATCGTGCTCGCGGTCGCCAACCTGATGTGGTTCGTCTTCGCCGGCCTCGGCGCGCTGACCGTGGAGATGAAGGTGATCCCGACGGCGGTCAAGTGGGCGGCCCGGCTGACCCCGTCGGGCGCGCTGACCGAGGCGCTCTCGCAGGCGATGACGCTGTCGGTCGACTGGTTCGGGCTCGTCGTGCTGGCGGTGTGGGGCGCGCTGGCCGCGCTGGCCGCGCTGCGCTGGTTCCGCTTCACCTAGACGGCCGGGGCCGGCCCACGACACCTGGGCTTACTACAGGCCGTAGTTTTGATTGGCTTACCATCGGGCGGTGCTACGACGAACGCTGCGGCGGTTGGTGGACCTGCTCCCCGACCCCAGCCTGCGCACCCAGCGGGCCGTCGCGGCGCTCGTCATCCTCACCCAGGGCGGCATCGCCGTCACCGGCGCGATCGTGCGCGTCACGGCCTCGGGCCTGGGCTGTCCCACCTGGCCGCAGTGCTTCCCCGGCAGCTTCACCCCGGTCGCCGTGGCCGAGGTGCCGCGGATCCACCAGGCCGTAGAGTTCGGCAACCGGATGATCACCTTCGCCGTGGTGATCGCCGCCGCGCTGGCCGTGCTGGTCGTGACCCGCGCGCGCCGGCGCACCGAGGTCCTGGTCTACGCGTGGCTGATGCCCGTGTCGACGGTGGTGCAGGCGGTGATCGGCGGCGTCACCGTGCGCACCGGGTTGCTGTGGTGGACCGTCGCCGTCCACCTGCTGACGTCGATGACGATGGTGTGGCTGTCGGTGCTGCTCTACGTCAAGGTCGGTGAGCCCGACGACGGCGTGGTCCGCGACAGGGTGGCGCGGCCGCTGCGCGCGCTGACGGCGCTGAGCGCGGTGAACCTGGCGGCGGTGCTGGTCACCGGCACGCTGGTGACCGCCGCCGGCCCGCACGCGGGCGACCGCAGCCCCAGCCGGACGGTGCCCCGGCTGAAAGTCGAGATCACCACGCTGGTGCACGCGCATTCGTCGCTGCTGGTCTCCTACCTGACGCTGCTGGTCGGGCTCGGCTTCGGGCTGCTGGCCGTCGGCGCCGGCCGGGCCATCCGGCTGCGGCTGGGCGTGCTGGTCGCCCTGGTGTGCGCCCAGGCCGCCGTCGGCACCGCGCAGTACTACACGGGGGTGCCCGCCGCCCTGGTCGCGGTGCACGTAGCCGGCGCGGCGGCCTGCACGGCGGCGACCGCGGCCCTATGGGCGTCGATGCGAGAACGGACCGAGCCCCAGCCGCTCGCAGGCTGACTCCACCGCGAGGGCGAACTCGCGCTGGGCGCGCGCACGGGTATCGGCGTCAAGGTGCGACCAGCCCAGCGCCGGCGCGACCAGGTCGAGCCGCACCAGTCGGTGCCCCGCCAGGTCGGCACGCGCGTAAAGCAGGTCGCGCGAGCCGATTCCGGCGCGCCCGGCGGCCGACGCGATGGCGGCGTAGCCGAGGTCCCACGCCTCGAACTCCGGCTCGACCGGCCACGCGTGCGACCGCTCCCCGCCAAGAAAGACCAACGCCGACTGCGCCGTCCCACCCGGCGCCACGGGCACCCCGTCGTCCCCCAGGTCGCGCAGGTATCGCTCGCCGAGATTCCACTCGACCGCGTCCGGCGGGTTGAGCAGGTGGCGCACGCGGCGCATCCAGGCGAGGAAGTCGTCGCTCCGGTCGGGGGCGCGGCGCAGGATCACCAGGTCAGCGCCGACGGTCTGCGGGTCGTCCCAGGGCAGCCAGCGGGCGTGCAGCCCACGGGCTCGCAGCGCGGGCACCAGCCCCGCATCGTCGGGGTGTCGCGGACCACCCGCCAGCACGATGTGCGGATGGAACACGTCCGGCCGGGCCAGCTTCATGCCCGGGCATGATATCCCTATGCACGCAATCGAAGTCAGCGAAACCGGTGGTCCGGAAGTCCTGCGCTACGTCGACGTCCCCGAGCCCACCCCCGGTCCCGGCGAGGTCCTGATCAAGGCCGAGGCAATCGGCGTCAACTACATCGACACGTATTTCCGCTCCGGGCAGTACCCGCGCGAGGTGCCGTTCGTCCTCGGCCAGGAGACGTCCGGCACCGTGGTCGCCACGGGCGACGGTGTCGACGGGTTAAGCGCGGGTGACCGGGTGGGCACCGCCGCGGCATCCGGTGCCTACGCCGAATTCGCCACCGCCCCAGCGGCTTTGACCGCGAAGGTGCCCGACGGCGTGACGTCCGAGGTGGCCGCCTCGGTGATGCTGAAGGGCCTGACCGCGCACTACCTGCTCAAGTCGGTGTATCCCGTGCGGGACGGCGAAACCGTGCTGGTGCATGCCGGCGCCGGCGGCGTCGGCCTGATCCTGACGCAGTGGGCGAAAGCCCTTGGCGTGCGGGTGATCACGACCGTTTCCACGCCGGAGAAGGAGCGGATCTCCCGACAGGCCGGCGCCGACGAGGTGCTGCCCTACCCTGACGACGCCGCTGAGTTCGGCCAGCGGATTCGCGAACTGACCGGCGGCGTCGGGGTGGCCGCGGTGTACGACGGCGTGGGCGCGACGACGTTCGACGCCAGCCTGGCCAGCCTGGCCGTGCGCGGGACCCTGGCGCTGTTCGGCGCCGCCAGCGGACCTGTCCCGCCGTTCGACCCGCAGCGCCTCAACGCGGCCGGATCGGTGTTCTTGACCCGGCCGTCGCTGGTGCACTTCATCCGCACCGGCGACGAGTTCCATTGGCGCGCAGGCGAACTATTCGACGCGATCGCCGGCGGCGGCATCACCATCGAGGTCGGCGGGCGCTACCCGCTCGCCGAAGCGGCGCGCGCGCACCAGGACCTGCAGGGCCGCAAGACGACGGGCTCGATCGTGCTGCTGCCGTGAGCGGCTAGCGCAGCGTCGGGAGCGCGATCACCGAGTCGACCGCCAGCGCGCAGAACACCACCGCCAGGTAGTTGTTCGACTGCAGGAACAGCCGCAGCGGCTTGACCGGCTCGCCGGCGCGCACGCCGGCGTACAGCTGATGGGCCATCGCCAGGAACCAAACCCCGGCCAGGAGGGCGACCGCCGCGTACAACCAGCCGGTTGCCAGCGCCAGGGCCAGCGTCGCGAGCACCGTCAGCCAGGTGTAGATCAGGATCTGCTTGGTGACCTGTCGTTCGGTGGCCACCGCGGGCAGCATCGGGACGCCGGCCGCCTTGTAGTCGTCCTTGTAACGCATCGCCAGGGCCCACGTGTGCGGCGGCGTCCAGAAGAAGATGATCGCGAACATCACCAGTGCAGGCCAGGCGATCGTGCCGGTGACCGCGGACCAGCCGATCATCACCGGCATGCAGCCGGCCGCCCCACCCCACACGACGTTCTGCGACGTGCGGCGCTTGAGGAACAGCGTGTAGACGAACACATAGAACGCGACGGTCGCCATGGCCAGCAGCCCGGATAGCAGGTTCGTCGTCCACCAGAGCCAGAAGTACGAGGTGGCGGTGAGCACCAGCCCGAATATCAGGGCGTTGCGCGTCGGCACCGCGGCGCGCGCCAGCGGCCTGCGCGCCGTGCGCTTCATCACCTTGTCGATGTCGGCGTCGGCCACGCAGTTGAGCGTGTTGGCGCCGCCGGCCGCCAGCATCCCGCCGATCAGCGTGTTCAGGATCAGCAGCGGATTCACGGTGCCGCGGTGGGCGAGCAGCATCGCCGGTATCGCGGTGACCAGCAGCAGTTCGATCACCCGCGGCTTGGTGAGCGCCAGGTACGCCAAGACCGTGCCTTCCACCCGGCTCGGTACTCGACTCGGCGCGACGCGCCCGCGAACGCTCACGCAATAACTCCTCGGGTCGCAGCAGCGCGCAGCATCTACTACGCACGATGGTAGACCGCGGGCAGGCGGCCGCCTGCCCGGAGGGTCCGAAAGGGATTCTTCCGAGAATTCCGAACTGATTGCAAAGCCCAGGCAACGAGGGCGTAATTTTCACAGCGGCCGGCGTTGGGTACCCGAAACTCTGCACTGCAGGAGCCGGCACTCCCGCATTAGGGTAGGCAATATCAGCTTGATGACCCAAGGACTGAGGCTGTGACGACACTCGAAGAGATCTCCACGCTGACCCAACCGCACCTGCCCGACGACTGGACCGAGATCGATTCGGCCGCGGTCGACACGATCCGGGTGCTGGCCGCCGACGCGGTCCAAAAGGTGGGCAACGGCCACCCCGGAACGGCGATGAGCCTGGCGCCCCTGGCCTACACCCTGTTTCAGCGAGCGATGCGCCACGACCCCAGCGACACCTTCTGGCTGGGTCGCGACCGGTTCGTGCTGTCGGCCGGGCACAGCAGCCTGACGCTGTACCTGCAGCTGTACCTCGGCGGGTTCGGCCTGGAGCTCTCCGACATCGAGTCGTTGCGCACGTGGGGATCCAAGACGCCCGGGCACCCGGAGTTCCGGCACACCAAGGGCGTTGAGATCACCACCGGTCCGCTCGGCCAGGGCCTGGCGTCGTCGGTCGGGATGGCGATGGCGTCGCGCTACGAGCGGGGCCTGTTCGATCCGGATGCCGAGGCGGGGACGAGCCCGTTCGACCACTTCATCTTCGTGATCGCCTCCGACGGCGACATCGAGGAGGGCGTGACCTCCGAGGCGTCGTCGCTGGCGGCCGTGCAGCAGCTCGGCAACCTCATCGTCTTCTACGACCACAACCAGATCTCGATCGAGGACGACACCAACATCGCGCTGTGCGAGGACACGGCCGCGCGTTACGAGGCCTACGGCTGGCACGTGCAGCGGGTGGAGGGTGGCGAGAACGTCGTCGGCATCGAAGAGGCCATCGCTAACGCCAAGGCCGTCACCGACCGGCCGTCGTTCATCGAGCTGCGCACCATCATCGGCTACCCGGCGCCCAAGCTGATGAACACCGGCAAGGCGCACGGCGCCGCCCTCGGCGACGAAGAGGTCGCGGCCGTCAAGAAGATCCTGGGGTTCGATCCGGACAAGAACTTCGAGGTGCGCGACGAGGTCATCGCCCACACCCGCAAGCTGGTGGACCGGGGCAAGGAAGCGCACGAGAAGTGGCAGGCGGAGTTCGACGCGTGGGCGCAACGCGAGCCGGAGCGCAAGGCGCTGCTGGACCGGTTGACCGCCGAGCAGCTGCCCGACGGCTGGGACGCCGACATCCCAACCTGGACAACGGAGGACAAGCCGTTGGCCACCCGTGCGGCGTCCGGCAAGGTACTGAACGCGGTGGGCCCGAAGCTGCCGGAGCTGTGGGGCGGCTCGGCCGACCTGGCGGGCAGCAACAACACCACCATGGATAACGTCAAATCGTTTGGGCCCCCATCGATTACGACGAAGGACTACACTGCCGACTGGTACGGGCGCACCCTGCACTTCGGCGTCCGCGAACACGCGATGGGCGCGATCCTTTCCGGCATCGTGCTGCACGGCCCGACCCGCGCCTACGGCGGCACGTTCCTGCAGTTCTCCGACTACATGCGCCCGGCGGTGCGCCTGGCATCGCTGATGAACATCGACACCATCTACGTGTGGACGCACGATTCGATCGGGCTGGGCGAGGACGGCCCGACGCATCAGCCCGTCGAGCACCTGGCGGCGCTGCGCGCCATTCCGCACCTGTCGGTGGTGCGCCCGGCCGACGCCAACGAGACGGCCTACGCCTGGCGCACGGTCCTGGCCCGCGGCAACGGCAGCGGCCCGGTCGGCCTGATCCTGACCCGCCAGGGCGTGCCGATCCTGGAGGGCACCAGCTTCGAGGGCGTCGGTCGCGGCGGCTACGTGCTGGGCGGCGGCGACCCCGCCGACGACGCCGACGTCATCATCATCGCCACAGGCTCCGAGGTCCAGCTCGCGGTCGAGGCGCAGAAGTTGTTGGCGGACAAGGACATCGTCGCGTACGTGGTCTCGATGCCATGCGTCGAATGGTTCGAGTCGCAGCCCCAGGAATACCGGGACAGCGTGCTGCCGCCCGACGTGTCGGCGCGGGTGGCCGTCGAGGCCGGGGTCGCGCAGTCCTGGCACAAGCTCGTCGGCGACACGGGGCGGATCGTGTCGATCGAGCACTACGGCGAATCCGCCGACTACAAGACTTTGTTCCGTGAGTTCGGCTTTACCGCCGAAGCCGTCGCGGCGGCCGCGGAGCAGGTAGTCGACAACTGAGAAAGGGTGATTCACATGGCCAGTCAGAACCCCAACCTCGCGGCGTTGAGCGCAGCCGGGGTGTCCGTTTGGCTGGATGACTTGTCGCGGGAGCGGCTGCAGTCGGGCAACCTGCAGGAGCTGATCGACACCAAAAGCGTTGTCGGCGTGACCACCAACCCGTCGATCTTCCAGAAGGCGTTCGCCGAGGGCGACTCGTACAACGGCCAGATCGGCGAGCTGGCCGAGCGCGGCGCCGACGTCGACGCCACGATTCGCACGGTCACCACCGACGACGTGCGCCGCGCGTGCGACGTGCTGGCACCCCAGTGGGAGGGCTCCGACGGGGTGGACGGCCGGGTGTCCATCGAGGTCGACCCGCGGCTTGCCGACGACACCGACAAGACGATCGCCCAGGCCGTCGAGCTGTGGAAGATCGTCGACCGCCCGAACCTGTTCATCAAGATCCCCGCGACCAAGGCCGGGCTTCCGGCCATCACCGCCGTTCTGGCGGAAGGGATTTCGGTCAACGTCACGCTGATCTTCTCCGTCGAGCGGCACCGCCAGGTAATGGACGCCTACCTGGCCGGGCTTCAGAAGGCCCGCGAGGCCGGACACGACCTGTCCAAGATCCATTCGGTGGCGTCGTTCTTCGTGTCCCGGGTGGACACCGAGGTCGACAAGCGGCTGGAAAAGATCGGCTCCGAGGAGGCGCTCGGATTGCGCGGCAAGGCTGGCGTCGCCAACGCGCGGCTGGCCTATGCCGCCTACGAGGAGGTCTTCACGGGAGGTGATCGCTACGAGGCGCTGAAGTCCGACGGCGCCCGGGTGCAGCGACCGCTGTGGGCTTCGACGGGGGTCAAGAACCCCGACTACCCCGACACCCTCTACGTCACCGAGCTGGTCGCGCCGAACACGGTGAACACCATGCCGGAGAAGACGATCGACGCCGTCGCCGATCACGGGGATGTCAAGGGCGACACCGTAAGCGGCACCGCGTCGTCCGCTCAGGAGGTGTTCGACAAGCTGGCCGCGGTCGGCGTCGACCTCACCGACGTCTTCGTGGTGCTTGAAAAAGAGGGCGTGGACAAGTTCGTGGAGTCCTGGACCGAGCTGTTGGAAGAGACGCAGAAGCAACTCGATTCCCTCGGCAAATGAGCCCGTCGGGCTCCAAAGCGAGCTCCCGCGGCGGTGCCGCGCAGTGGCGAAATCCGTTGCGGGACAAGCAAGACAAGCGGCTGCCCCGGATCGCCGGGCCGTGCGGGATGGTGATCTTCGGCGTCACCGGGGACCTGGCCCGCAAGAAGGTGATGCCGGCCATCTACGACCTGGCCAACCGCGGGCTGCTGCCGCCCACCTTCTCGCTGGTGGGCTTCGCCCGCCGGGACTGGGAGACCCAGGATTTCCGCAAGGTGGTCTACCAGGCCGTCAAGGAGCACTGCCGCACGCCGTTCCGGGAGGAGAACTGGGACCGGCTGGCCGAAGGATTCCGTTTCGTGCCGGGCGCTTTCGATGACGACGCGGCGTTCGCCCGGCTGGCCGAGACGCTGGAGAAGCTCGACGCCGAGCGCGGCACCGGCGGCAACCACGCCTTCTACCTGGCGATCCCGCCCAAGTCGTTCCCGGTGGTGTGCGAGCAGCTGCACAGGTCCGGACTGGCCCGCCCGCAGGGCGACCGGTGGAGCCGGGTGGTCATCGAAAAACCCTTCGGCCACGACCTGGAAAGCGCGCAGGCCCTGAACAAGTCGGTCAACGCGGTCTTCCCGGAGGAGGCGGTGTTCCGGATCGACCACTACCTGGGCAAGGAGACGGTCCGCAACATCCTGGCGCTGCGGTTCGCCAACCAGTTGTTCGACCCGATCTGGAACGCCCACTACGTCGACCACGTGCAGATCACCATGGCCGAGGACATCGGGCTCGGCGGGCGGGCCGGCTACTACGACGGCATCGGGGCCGCGCGCGACGTCATCCAGAACCACCTCATGCAGCTGCTGGCGCTGACCGCGATGGAGGAACCGATCAGCTTCAATCCGGCGGCGCTGCAAACCGAGAAGATCAAGGTGCTCTCGGCGACGCAGCTCGCCGAACGGCTCGACGAGACCACCAGCCGCGGCCAGTACACGGGTGGCTGGCAGGGCGGCGAGAAGGTCGTCGGGCTGCTCGACGAGGAGGGGTTCGCCAAGGACTCCACCACCGAGACGTTCGCCGCCATCACACTCGAGGTGGACACCCGCCGCTGGGCCGGTGTGCCGTTCTACCTGCGGACCGGTAAACGCCTGGGCCGCAGGGTCACCGAGATCGCCCTGGTCTTCAAGCGCGCACCGTTTCTGCCGTTCGACGCCACCATGACCGACGAGCTGGGCGCCAACGCCATGGTCATCCGGGTGCAGCCCGACGAGGGGATCACGCTGCGGTTCGGCTCCAAGGTGCCGGGCACCGCGATGGAGGTCCGCGACGTCAACATGGACTTCTCCTACGGGTCGGCGTTCGCCGAGGAATCGCCGGAGGCCTACGAAGCGCTCATCCTCGACGTGCTGCTCGGCGAGCCGTCCCTGTTCCCGGTCAACGAGGAGGTCGAATTGGCCTGGGAGATTCTCGATCCCGTCCTGGACAACTGGGCGGCGCACGGTAAGCCCGACCCGTACGAGGCCGGCACGTGGGGTCCGGAGTCGGCGTTCGAGATGCTGCGCCGCACCGGGCGGGAATGGCGGCGGCCGTGATTGTCGACCTGCCCGACACGACCACCACCGCCGTCAACAAGAAACTCGACGAGCTGCGTGAGAAGGCGGGCGCCGTCACGATGGGGCGCGTCTTGACGCTGCTCATCGCGCCCGACAACGAAGAACTGCTGGAGGAATCGCTCAAGGCCGCCAACGACGCCAGCCACGAGCACCCCAGCCGGATCATCGTCACGATGCGGGGCGACCCCTACGCCGACGAACCGCGCCTGGACGCGCAGCTGCACTCGGGCGGCGACACCGGCGCCAGCGAGGTGGTGATCCTGAAGCTGTCCGGGCAGCTGGCCGGCCACGCCGCCAGCGTGGTCGTTCCGTTTCTGCTGCCCGACATCCCGGTCGTGGCGTGGTGGCCCGACGTCGCCCCGGAGAACCCGGCGCAGGACCCGTTGGGCAAGTTGGCAATCCGGCGCATCACCGACGCCACCAACGGCATCGACCCGTTGTCGGCGATCAAGGGCCGCCTGCCCGGGTACACCGCCGGCGACACCGATCTGTGCTGGGCGCGCATCACCTACTGGCGGGCGTTGCTGACCTCCGCCGTCGACCAGCCGCCGCACGAGCCGATCAAGTCGGCGGTGGTGTCCGGCCTGCAGACCGAGCCGGCCCTCGACATCCTGGCGGGCTGGCTGGCCAGCCGGATCGACGGTCCGGTGCGCCGGGCCGTCGGCGACCTGAAGGTCGAGCTGGCGCGCCAGAGCGAGACCATCGTCTTGAGCCGCCCCCAGGACGGCAGGACGGCCACGCTGAGCCGCACCGCCAAGCCGGACGCGCTGGTTCCGTTGGCGCGCAGGGAAACCGGCGAGTGCCTGGCCGAGGACCTGCGGCGGCTGGACGCCGATGAGATCTACCGAACAGCGCTGGAGGGCATCAAGAAGGTGCAGTACGTATGAGCCCCATCGTCGAAGTTTTCGAAGACGGCGACGCCCTCGTCGCGGCCGCCGGCGGACAGCTGATCAAGACCATCCAGGACGCCACCGCGGCACGGGGCCGGGCCCTGATCGTGCTGACCGGCGGCGGCAACGGCATCGGGCTGCTGCGCTACCTCGGCGCGCGGCGTGAGCAGATCGACTGGTCCAAGGTGCACCTGTTCTGGGGCGACGAGCGCTACGTGCCCGAGGACGACGACGAGCGCAACGACAAGCAAGCCCGCGAGGCGCTGCTCGATCACGTCGACATCCCGTCGAGCCAGGTGCACACGATGCCGGCCAGCGACGGCGAATTCGGCGCGGACCTCGCCGCCGCGGCGCTGGCCTACGAGCAGCTGCTGGCCGCCAACGCCCAGCCCGGGCAGCCGGCGCCGAACTTCGATGTCCACCTGCTGGGAATGGGACCGGAGGGCCACATCAACTCTCTGTTCCCGGACACCCCCGCCGTGCACGAGACCAGCCGCCTGGTGGTCGCCGTCGAGGACTCCCCCAAGCCGCCGCCGCTGCGAATCACGTTGACGCTGCCCGCGATCCGGCGGTCCCGCGAGGTCTGGCTGATGGTGTCGGGGGCGGGCAAGGCCGACGCGGCGGCCGCCGCCATCGGTGGCGCCTCGCCGGCGTCGGTGCCCGCCGCCGGGGCGGTCGGGCTCGAGACTACGCTGTGGCTGCTCGACCGAGAGGCCGCGTCCAAGCTTCCCGCCTGACCGGTCCGAAGTCATAATTGCGGTCATGGCAGACAGAACCGTGCGCGGCGGGCCCGAGCGAAGCCGGATCAAGACCCTCACCCAGGCCGCCCTGAACGCCGACAAGACCGTCGAACAGGTCGAGGACGTGCTCGACGGTCTGAGCCGGACCATGAAGGAGCTGAACAGTTCGCTGTCGAACCTCAACGCCACCGTCGGGCGCCTCGAGGGCGGGCTGGATCACCTCGACGGCACCCTCGCCAGCCTCGACGACCTCGCCAAGCGGCTGATCGTGCTGGTCGAGCCGGTCGAGGCCATCGTCGCGCGGATCGACGAGATGGTGAAGGTGGGCGAGACGATGATGTCGCCGTTGTCGGTCACCGAGCATGCCGTGCGCGGCGTGCTGGACCGGCTGCGCAACCGCTAGCCCTACATTTTGGTGGATCGGGCCATCACGAAGCTGTACAGGCCGTAGCTGATGATCCCCGCGCCCGCCGCGATCAACAACGCCGCCCCGTAGGGCTGGGCGCCGAGGGTTTTCAACGCCCCGTCGAGTCCGCTGGCCTTCTTCGGTTCGGAGCGGCAGGCGGCGACAACGACCAACGCCCCCGTGCCGGCGATCACGACGCCCTTCGCCACGTAGCCGGCGGCGCCGAGCCGTCGCACCAACCGACCCGACTTGCCCTTGAGGTCGTCAACAAAATTGCGGCTGGCGCCCTTGTAGACGTGGTAGCACCCGACCACCACGATGAGCACGCCGCAGGCGATGAGGGCGAGCGTGCCGGCGGCGGTGTGCATCAGGCGCGCGCTGATGCTCGAATTCTGTTGATCGGCCGGCCGGCCCGCGCCCCGGGCGTACCCGCACGCCGAGTATGCGAATGCGAGGTAGACGGCCGCGAGTCCGAACGCCTTCACCCGGTCCCACACGCCCGACGACGAGCGCTCGGTTCGCGGTCGCTGGACCGGCCGAGGGCCGTCTCCACGAGTCGCCACAGCCCCATCGCCAGCAGGGCGGCCGCGGCGACCCACAATCCGACCGGGCCGCCGGGTTTGCCCGCCAACGTCGCCAGTGCGCCGGTCTGGTCGGCGGTGCCGCCGTCGCCGAACGCGACCCGGAACGCGAGGTAGCCGACGATCAGGTGCAACAGCCCGTTGACCACGTAGCCCGCGCGGGCGAGCCGTTCGAAGACGCCGTTTTGGGCCACTTGCGCCGAGTCCATGGCATAGGAGTGCCCGTCAGCCGCTGTTGCGTAACGCGCTCGCCAATCCGTTCATCGTCAGCAGGATGCCGCGCTGCACCAACTCGTCGTCGTCGCCCGAACGGTAGCGGCGAAGCAACTCCACCTGCAGGTGGTTGAGCGGCTCCAGATACGGGAAGCGGTTGAACACCGAACGGGCCAGCGCCGGGTTGTCGGCGAGCAGGTCGTCGTGACCGGTGATGAGCTTGTGCATGGCGATGGTGCGCCGGTGCTCGTCGACGATCTTGTCGAACACCCTGTGCCGCAACGCCTCGTCGGCCACCAGCTCGGCGTAATGCGCCGCCAGGCCCAGGTCGCTCTTGGACAGCACCTGCGCCATGTTCGAGAGCACGCTGGCAAAGAACGGCCATCGCTCGTACAGCTCGTGCAGGATCGCCACCCGCTCGGCTTCACTTTGGGGGCCCGCCGCGATCCACTGCTCGAAGGCCGCGCCGGTGCCATACCAGCCCGGCAGCATCACCCGCGACTGGCTCCAGGCCAGCACCCACGGGATGGCGCGCAGATCGGAGATGGATTCGGTGGGCTTGCGCGAGGTGGGCCGGCTGCCGATGTTCAGCGACCCGATCTCGCTGACCGGTGTGGACGCCTTGAAGTACTCGACGAAACCCGGTGTCTCGTGCACCAATTCGGCGTAGGCGCGGTGCGCCAGCGCGGCCACCTCGTCGAGCACCGCGTAGGCCGGTTCCGCGGCGTCGCCCAGTCCCTCCACGTCGAGCAGCGTCGACTCGACGGTGGCGGCCACCAAGCTCTCCAGGTTGCGCCGGGCCAGTTCGGGTTCGGCGTATTTGGCGGCGATCACCTCGCCCTGCTCGGTGAGGCGCAGCGAGCCGTTCACCGCACCCGGCGGTTGCGCGAGGATCGCCTGGTAGCTGGGGCCGCCGCCGCGGCCGACGGTGCCGCCGCGACCGTGGAAGAGCCGCAACCGGATTCCCGTCTTGCGGGCCACCTCGACGAGGGTGAGCTCGGCCCGGTACACGGCCCAGTTGGCGGCCAGGTACCCGCCGTCCTTGTTGGAGTCGGAGTAGCCCAGCATCACCTCCTGGCATCCGCCGCGGGCGTCCACCAGCGCCCGGTAGATGGGCAGGTCCAGCATCGCCTGCAGGATCGACGCGCCGTTGTGCAGGTCGTCGATCGTCTCGAACAGCGGCGAAATGCCCAGGGGGCAATAGGGTTCCGGCCCGGACGCGTCGAGCAGGCCGGCCTCCTTCAACAGGATCGCGGCCTCCAGCACGTCCGACACCGACTGGCACATCGAGATGATGTAGTTGGGCACCGCCGCCGGGCCGTAGAGTTCGACGGCGCGGGCGCCGGCCGTGACGACGGCGAGCTCGCCGCGGGCCAGGTCGGACAGTTGCGCGCGGTCGCCGACCAGCGGGCGGCGGGTGCTCAGCTCCCCCGCCAGCAACGCGACCCGCTCGTCTTCGGTCAGCGAGCCGTAGTCCGGGTGCACCCCGGCCCAGGCCAGCAGCTCGGCGACGACCTCCTCGTGCACGTCGGAGTTCTGCCGCATGTCCAGGCCGGACAGGTGAAACCCGAAGGTGTGCACGCTTTCTCGCAGCCGGGCCAGCCGGTCGTCGGCCAGCAGCTCGGCGCCGTGCGTGCGCAGCGACGCGTCGATCACGTCCAGGTCGGCCCGCAGTTCCGCCGGGACGGAGTACGGCGGCAGGCCCAGGTCGAGTTCGTGCTGGGGTCGGCGGTCCAGGATCTCGGTGCCCGTCGCGGTGAGCCGGGCCCGGATCACCCGCAGCGCCCGCCGGTAGGGCTCGTCGGCGCGGGCGCTCTCGTCGCCGCCGTCGGCCAGCGCGGTCAATTCGGGGGTGACGGTGATCAGCCGCGCCGACATCGACAGCTCCTGCTCGAGCTCGGTGAGCTCGGCCAGGTAGTGCGCCACGGCGGTGAACGCGGCGCTGCCGGTGGCCCGCCGCACGACGTCGGCGGTCACGTTCGGGTTGCCGTCTCGGTCACCCCCGATCCAGGACCCGGGTTGCAGAATGGGCGCCGAAAGCAGGTCTGCGTCGGGCCAGCGGGCGCGCAGCGCCTCCCGCACCTCGGCGTTGACCTGCGGGATCACCTTGAACAACGCGGCCGGGTAATACCGCAGGCCCACCTCGATCTCGTCGGTGATCTGCAGCCGGGACAGCCGGATCAGCGCGGTCTGCCACAGCGTGAGGACCTGGCGGCGCAACTCGAGCTCGATGTTGCGGCCGTGGTCGGTCTCGGTGTGCCCGGCCGCGCGCAGCCGCATCAACTCGGTGATGCGGTGCTGGGTGACGAACACGGTGCGCCGGCGGGTCTCCGTGGGATGGGCGGTGATCACCGGGGACACCAGGGCGCCCCGCAGGGCGTTGGCCACGGTGGCCGAATCGAGCTCTGCCAAATCGAGTTTCGCGTACGTCGCGGCCAGGCTGCTGTCCTGCGGTGGCTCGCCGGCGGCGACGTGGACGTCGCGGCGGCGTTCGCGGTGGATGTCTTCGGCGACGTTGGCCAGCAGCGCGAAGTGGCTGAAGGCCCGGATGATCGGGATGGCCTGGTGGATGTCGATGCCGTCGAACATCCGCGCCATGTCGGCCCGGTCGATTTCGGAGCGCCGCACCCGGAAGGACTCCACCCGCGCGCGTTCGACGAGCTCGAACACCTTGTCACCGTTCTGCTCGCGCACGGTGTCGCCGAGGATGGTGCCCAGCAGCCGGATGTCGGCGCGCATCGGCTCGGTCGCCTCGCGGCCGACCCGGGTGCGTTGGACGGCACCGATCGGTTCCAGCGCGATGTCGGAAGCCTCAGCCATGCGTCCCAGTATCGGCTGGGATCGCCCCGCCCGCCCGTCGAGCCGTGCGGTAATCGGCCGCCAGCGCGACATCGAGGCGACTCGTTAGCGGAACAAGAGCAATTGTCGAGACCTGTGGACCAAGCTCTTTGAGCGGCAGCGCTGCCTGTTGAATTTGTCGTGTTTCCGTTCAACGGCTTTCACGACCATAACCTTGCTACGGGCGCAGCACCCGGTCGGCAAACTCGGCGATCACGTCGGCAACTCTGCCGGGGGCGAGCGCGTTCGCCGCGTGGCCCTGCCCGTGCAAAACGACGCGTTCGGTGTTCGGTAGCACTCTTTCCAATGCGTCGAGCCGTTCGCCGAGATGCGTAGGGCTGCGATCGCCGCCCAGCAGCACGGTCGGAACGGTGATCTTCGCGTACGTGTCGAGCCGGTTACCCAGCTGATCGATCGCCGCGCAGTCATCGATCTGGTGGCGGGCCATGTGGCGGATCCGGGCCGAGAACGCCACCACTAGCTTGCTGAGCCGAGCCGTCCAGGCTGGCGCGCACACGATGTCGCGTAGGAAGATCGCCAGCGCAGTCCCTGGCTCGCGGGCGGCGATTGCGGCTTGGGCCCGCGCCAGCGCCGGACCTCCGAGCGGTGGCCCGATCACACACGGCGGCTCGTAGAGCACTGCACCGGTGAACGCCTTCGGGGTGGCGACCAACGCCTCCAACGCCAACACCGCCCCTGACGAGTGCCCGACGATCACCATCGGCTGGCCGACCGCACGCACCAGAGCGGTCACATGCTGGACCTCCTCGGCCATCGTGCAGGCCGATCCGGTCTTCAGGTCGGGTCGGTACTGTCGTCGGTGCAGTCGCAATACCCGGAACCGCGGCGCGAGCCGGACTGCCACCCGCCGCCATGAACTGCCGTCGTCGGCGCCGCCGTGCAGGATGAGCACGGCCGGCCCGTGCCCTTCATCGAGCGCTCGCACGCTGCTGCCATCGGCCGCCTCAGCAACGATCATCGCAGCACGTGCGGACGCGTGTCGCCGTCGCCGCGCTGCGAGCCAGCGTGTGGCGAACCAGCAGAACAGCGCAAACCCGATACTGGAATAGATCAGGTTGATGACCACGCCCGCCGTCGGATCGAACCCGAGCCCGCGCAACCGGCTGGCTTTGCGGGCATCGATACTGTGGCTGAGCTCCCACGCGGTTCCCGCGATGGCGGCGAGCTGCCCGGCGAGCACGACGATGACGACCCGGATCACCCAACGCGTGCCACGCAGCACCATCACCGCGACGCCCGTCAAGGCGATTGCGACCGGGATGTAGGCCAGTACTTGACCCGTCTCACGGTGCGTGACGGCGAGGACCAGCGCGATGACGGCCAGCCCGACTCCGGCGAGCATGAGCCCTGCCACGCTGATCGCCAGCGGCCGATGGAACGCACGCCCGTCAGTCCCGAACATCGTCTTCAAGCTGTGGTGCGGTCGCCGTCGCGGTCCACCGAACCAGAAACGAGCATGGGTCGTCACTTTCCGACCAGCTTTGCAGCGCCGGCCCAGCTTGGAATCTTCAATCGGTCACCCGGGCCTTGTATCTGGTGCTGACGGAAGCCTTACGCTTGGGCGCCGAACTTTAACGGAATCTCTACGGCTTGGGCCGGTCGCGGGCGCGGATCGGACATTACGCTCCTAGCGTGTCGTCACCGACTTCGCTGGTCAAACGCTTGATCGTGGGCCGGCCGTTCCGCAGCGATCGACTGCACCACACGCTGTTGCCCAAGCGGATCGCGTTGGCGATCTTCGCGAGCGACCCGTTGTCCTCGGTGGCCTACGCAACACAAGAGATCCTGTTGATCTTGACACTCGGCGCGCTGAGCTACCTGTACCTGACGCCGTGGATCGCCGCCGCGGTGGTGCTGCTGCTGGGCGTGGTGGTGTTGTCCTACCGGCAGGTGGTGCAGGCCTATCCGAGCGGTGGCGGCTCGTACGAGGTTGCCTCCAAGAATCTGGGACCGCGAGCGGGACTGGTGGTGGCGGCGGCGCTCCTGGTGGACTATGTCATGACGGTGGCGGTGTCCGTCGCGGCCGGGGTCGACAACATCATTTCGGCTGTGCCCGAACTGAATCCGTATCGGGTGGCGGTCAATCTCGGCTTCATCTTGGTGTTGACGGCGATGAATCTTCGCGGCGTCCGTGAGTCCGGGCGGGCCTTCGCCGTGCCGACGTACGCCTTTGTCGCCGGCGTGATCCTGATGATCGTCATCGGTTTGGTTCGCACGCTTCTGGGCGACGCGCCGCAGGCTGAGAGCGCTCACTACGGCATCCACGCCGAGCTGTCGGGACTCAACACCCTGGCGATCGCGTTGCTGGCGTTGCGCGCGTTTTCATCCGGCTGCACCGCGCTCACGGGCGTAGAAGCGATCTCCAATGGCGTGCCGGCGTTCCGAAAGCCGAAGGCGCTCAACGCGGCACGGACGATGTCTATGATGGGCACCCTGGCGATCTCGATGTTCGTCGGCGTCACCGCGCTGGCTCTGATCGCGCATACCCGTGTCGTGGAGAACACCTGCGATCTCATCGGCTTTCCCGGCGATTGCCAGCGGGACCCGCAGCGCACCGTCATCGCTCAGATCTCGGCCGCGGTGTTCGGCAACAACAGTGTGATGTTCTATTACCTGCAGGCCGCGACGGCGCTGATCCTGATCCTTGCCGCCAATACCGCCTACAACGGGTTTCCGTTGCTCGGTTCGATTCTCGCCCAGGATCGTTATATGCCGCGGCAACTGCATACCCGCGGTGACCGGTTGGCGTTCTCCAACGGCATCATTCTGCTCGCAGCCATTGCCGGCGCGCTGATCTATGCGTTCGATGGCGCCACGACTCGGCTCATCCAGCTCTACATCCTGGGCGTGTTCACCTCTTTCACGCTGTGTCAGACGGGCATGGTGTGGCACTGGAATCGGGTGCTGCGCGACGCCGACAGCCGTGCCGAGCGGCTCAGGGTCTACCGCGCGCGGGCTATCAACGCATTCGGCGCCTGTTTCACCGGCGTCGTCTTGGTAGTGGTAATGGTGACCAAATTCACGCACGGCGCGTACCTGGTCGTGATCGCGATCCCGGTGCTGTGCCTCGTGATGCAGGGCATAAGACGGCACTACGCGGCCGTGGGTTCCGAGCTGCGCATAGAAGACGAAGACGAACAAGTCCGGCCCAGCCGAGTGCACGCGGTCGTGCTGGTCTCGAACTGGCACAAGCCGACGTTGCGCGCGGTCATGTTCGCGCGGGCCACCAATCCGGACACCTTGACCGCGTTGACCGTCAAGGTTGACGACGTCGACACCACGGCGCTCGTCGAGGATTGGCAGAACCTCAGCGTCAACGTTCCCCTCAAGGTCGTCGAGTCGCCCTACCGTGAGATCACCCGGCCCGTGCTCGACTACATCAAGCGGCTGCGGAACGGCGGACCTCGCGACGTCATCAATGTGTACATCCCGGAATACGTCGTCGGCCGTTGGTGGGAGAACCTGTTGCACAACCAGAGCTCTTGGCGGCTCAAGGGGCGGTTGCTGTTCGAGCCAAACGTCATGGTCACCAGCGTGCCCTGGCAACTGCGTTCATCCGAGCGCCGCGATCTGTCACGCATCGAATACCGGGTCGGCGACGTCCGCAGCGGCATCGACCGCGCCGCGTCGAGCGCAACTCGCGCGGCCCGGGAGGCCTAGCGGTACTTGATCGACAGCGCCATGCCGATGATGCAGACCAGCCAGATGCCGACGATGAACACCGTCAGCCGGTCGAGGTTCTTCTCCACGACCGTCGACCCGGACAGGCTCGACTGCACGCCGCCGCCGAACAGCGTCGACAGGCCGCCGCCCTTGGCGCGGTGCAGCAGCACCAGCAGTACCACCAGGATGCTGGTGACGACCAGGGTGATCTGCAGGGCCAATTGCATGACGGACAGCTTACCGGCGGCGCGCCGATGTCACGGCAGTGGCCCGCCGGCGGCGATGGCCGCCAGCGTGGCGAACTGCTCACCGTCCAGCGACGCGCCCCCGACCAGGCCGCCGTCGACGTCCTCCTGAGCGACGAGCTCGCCGACGTTCTTGGCGTTCATCGAACCGCCGTAGAGCACCCGGACGCTTTCGGCGACCTTCGGCGATGCCAGCGCGCCCAGCTCCTTGCGGATCGCCGCGCAGACCTCCTGGGCGTCGGCGGAGCTGGCCACCCGGCCGGTGCCGATCGCCCAGACCGGCTCGTAGGCGATCACCACGTTGGCGATCTGCTCGGCCGACAGCCCGGCCAGCGAGCCGCGCAGCTGGTTTTCGCAGTAACTGACGTGCTCGCCCGCCTCTCGGGTCTCGAGATGCTCGCCGATGCACACGATCGGGGTGAGCTCGTGCTTGAGCGCGGCGGCGGCCTTGGCGGCCACCAGCGCGTCGTCCTCGTTGTGGTAGGTGCGCCGCTCGGAGTGGCCGACGACGACGAACTGGCAGCCCAGCTTGGCCAGGAACGCGCCGCTGATGTCGCCGGTGTAGGCGCCCGAGTCGTGCGGGGACAGGTCCTGGGCGCCGTAGGTCAGCCGAAGCTTGTCGCCGTCGACCAGGGTCTGCACGCTGCGCAGGTCGGTGAACGGCGGGAGCACCGTGACGTCGACCTTGTCGTAGTACTTGTCCGGCAACGCGAACGCGATCTTTTGCACCAGCGCGATCGCCTCGAAGTGATTGAGGTTCATCTTCCAGTTGCCGGCGATCAGTGGCTTGCGGCTCACGAGTCCCCTCCCGCGGGCTGGGGGCGACCAAGCACCTCAATGCCCGGCAGCGTCTTGCCCTCCAGGTATTCCAGCGACGCGCCGCCGCCGGTCGATATGTGCGAGAAATCACCCTCGGGGATGCCGAGCGCGCGCACCGCGGCCGCGGAGTCCCCGCCGCCGACCACGCTGAAGGCGCCCTTGCCGGTCGCCGCGACGATGGCCTCGGCCACGCCCTTGGTTCCGGCGGCGAACGCCGGGAATTCGAACACCCCCATCGGGCCGTTCCAGAAGACGGTCTCGGCGTTGGACAGCAGCGTGGTGAACCGCCTGACCGACTCCGGCCCGATGTCCAGGCCCATCTTGTCCTGCGGAATGCGGTCCGCGGCCACGGTTTCCGCCGGCGAATCGGCGGCGAACTTCTCCGCCACCACGATGTCCACCGGCAGGTGAAGCACGTCGGCGTAGGTCTCACACAGCCGGCGACAGGTGTCGACCATGTCGGCCTCGAGCAGCGACGTGCCAACCGAAAGACCATGCGCAGCAAGGAAAGTGAAGCACATGCCGCCGCCGATCACGATGCTGTCGGCCTTGGTCGCCAGCGACTCGATCACGCCGAGCTTGTCGGACACCTTCGAGCCGCCCAGCACCACCGCGTACGGCCGGGTGGTCGAGCTGGTGAGCTGCTCCAGGACCCGGATCTCGGCGGCCACCAGCGTGCCGGCGTAGTGCGGTAGCAGGGTGGCGACGTCGTACACGGAGGCCTGCTTGCGGTGCACCACACCGAAGCCGTCGGAGACGAAAGCGCCCGTCGGCCCGACCAATTCGGCCAGTTGCCGGGCCAGCGCCAGCCGCTCGCCGTCGTCCTTACTGGTCTCGCGCGGGTCGAAGCGGATGTTCTCCAGCAGCAGGATGTCGCCGTCGGTCAGGCCCTCGGCGCGCGCCAGCGCATCGGCGCCGACGACATCGCCGGCCAGCTGCACGTGCCGGCCGAGCTGGTCGCCGAGCGCGGCGGCGACGGGCGCCAGCGACAGCTTCGGGTCGGCGCCGTTCTTGGGACGGCCCAGGTGCGCGGCGACCACGACCTTGGCGCCGGCCTCGAGCAGCGCCTTCAGCGTCGGCACCGACGCGGTGATGCGGCCGGCGTCGGTGATGGTCCCGTCATCGAGGGGGACGTTCAGGTCGGAGCGCACCAGCACGCCGCGACCCGAAACCCCCGCGGCCAGAAGGTCTTCGAGAGTCGGGATGCTCACGGCTAGAGCGACTTGCCGACCAGCGCGACGAGGTCGATGAGGCGGTTGGAGTAGCCCCATTCGTTGTCGTACCAGGACACCACCTTGGCCTGGTTGTCGATGACCTTGGTCAGCCCGGAGTCGAAGATCGAGCTGTGCGGGTCGGTGACGATGTCGCTCGACACGATCGGGGCGTCGTAGTACTTCAGGATGCCCTTGAGCCGGCCCTCGGCGGCGGCCTTGAACGCGGCGTTGATGTCCTCGGCACTGGCGGCCTTGGACAACTCCACGGTCAGGTCGGTCACCGAGCCGGTCGGGATCGGCACCCGCAGCGCATACCCGTCCAGCTTGCCCTTGAGCTCGGGCATCACCAGCCCGATCGCCTTGGCCGCCCCGGTCGAGGTCGGCACGATGTTCAGCGCCGCCGCCCGGGCCCGGCGCAGGTCCTTGTGCGGGCCGTCCTGCAGGTTCTGGTCCTGGGTGTAGGCGTGGACGGTGGTCATCAGCCCCTTGACGATGCCGAACTCATCTTGGAGCACCTTGGTCACCGGGGCAAGGCAGTTCGTCGTGCACGACGCGTTGGAGATGATGTTCTGGCTGCCGTCGTATTTGTCGTCGTTGACCCCCAACACAATGGTGATGTCGGGATCGGTGGCCGGCGCGGAGATGATCACCTTCTTGGCCCCCGCCTCCAGATGGCCCTTGGCCTTGGCCGCGTTGGTGAACAACCCGGTGGACTCCACCACCACGTCGACACCGAGATCGCTCCACGGCATCGCCGCCGGGCCCTCGCGCACCTCGAGTGCCTTGATCTTGCGAGTGCCCACCACGATGGTGTCCTCGCCCTCCAGGCTCACGTCATAGGGCAACCGGCCCAGGATCGAGTCGAATTTGAGCAGGTGCGCCAACGTGGCGTTATCGGTGATGTCATTGACGGCCACCACCTCGACATCGGCCGTACCCGCCTCCTGCTGGGCCAGCAACGCCCGATAGAAATTGCGTCCGATACGGCCGAAGCCGTTAATACCTACCCGGACCGTCACTTGTCTTCTCCCTAGTCTGGTTAAGCGTTCGCCGTCAGCCTAGATCAGTGACGGGCACCACTGCTTGCTGCGGTGGCAAACGCCCGCGGTAACCGGAGCGTGTCTGGTTTGTATCGGTTCGATAAGCCCCCGAATCGTCGCGTGTCCAATAGCAAGAGCGAGTCATACATTCGACACGGCTGCGGGACAGCTATGCGGTTCTGCTGCCGCATTTGATTGCGAATGCTTAAGGAGTCGACGTTGATGACGGGCTTTGATCGGTTCAACATCACAGTTGGTGCCATCGCTGGGCTGTGCGGGGCCGCCATAGCGTTGAGCCCGGATGCGGCAGCCATCCCGCTGAAGACGGGCGGCTACGCGTGCATCCAGGGGCAGTCCGGCGAGGCCGGCGCACCGGCAGCCGGAGGGCCGGCGGGAGCCGCCGGACCCTTGGCCGCGGGCGCGCCGCTGGCCGGCGCACCGGAAGCGGGCGGCACACCGGTGAGCGGTGGACCGGCACCCGGCGGACCCGCACCGGCCGCCACCGTGTGCACGTCCAGCGCCCCGCTCACCGACATGTCCGGTGTCCCGATAGTGGCGCCCGGGCCGGTCCCGGTGGTGCCCGCCGGCGCCCCGCTGATCGCGCTCGGGCCGCCGGTGCCCGTGGGTGCGCCGGTCCCCGTGGGCGCGCCGGTTCCGGTGGGCGCGCCGGTGCCGGTGGGTGCGCCGGTCCCCGTGGGCGCGCCGATCCCGGTGGGTGCGCCGATCCCAATCGGCGCCCCGGTGCCGGTGGTGCCGGTCGGCGCTCCACTGATCGCGCTCGCCGGAGGTCCGCTGGATGCTGCCGCGCCGGCGGCCCCGATCATCGACATGTCCGGGACCGGCAAGGGCGCTCCGACCGGTCCCGCGCCGGCCGGCGGCCCGGCGCCCGGTCAGCCGACCGCGCCGGGGCCCGCGCACTGACGCGGATCCTCTTCCCAGTTACGCGAACCCGCCGGGCCAAGCCCGGCGGGTTCGTTCCATTGTGGGGTTAACGCCTCAGCTGGGCGGGGCCTCCCACAGCAGCGGCGGCTGCGGCCGTGGCTGTGGCTGTGGTTGCGGTTGCGGCCGGGGCGAGTCCTGCACGATCACCGGGTCGCCGACATGGACCGTGTTGTAGTACCACTCCGCATCCTCGGGGCTCAGGCTGATGCAGCCGTGGCTGACATTCTCCAGCCCCATCGCGTTGACGGCCCACGGGGCCGAATGGACGAAGAGGCCGTGGCCCGTGATGCGGACGGCGTAGTCCACCGGGATCCGGTATCCGTCGGGATCGTCGACGGGGATGCCGACGCTGCTCGAGTCCATGATCACCGTGCGTTCCTTGGACAGCACGGTGTACGAGCCGACCGGCGTCGGGTACTCGGGCCTGCCCATCGAGGCCGGCAGCACGCCCGCTTCCCCCCAGTGCGGCCGATGATGCGGCGCGGGCAGCGTGGGCGGCGGGCCCGACTCGACCCCGTCGATGGTGACCGTGAAGGTGTGATCCGGGATGTTGGCGACCCCGACGACGGCGGGACCCGTGGCAAATTCCGTTGCCAGGCCTCCCACCGCGAGCGCCACCGTGCTGTGCGCCGGCCAGTAGTGGTCCGGCACCCATTGCAGGACCTCGTTGTCGAGCCATTCGTACCTGCCGGTCATCGGGGGCTCCGTCGTGACCCGGGCGGCGCGCTCGGCGGCGCGCCGGTTGGTGACGGGTGCGCCGAACCTCACCACCACCGGATGGGCCACGCCCACCACCTCGCCGCGCGTGGGCAGCACCGACGCGACGTCGGATCCGTACGGCTGGGCGAGCGCGGCCAGGCGTATGTCGGTCGGCGCGGCCACCACGCTCGCAGCCACAGCGCTCACCGCAAGAACACACCGAACGACCGCTCGCATGGCTCCAGTCCCTGTTTAACTGACGTGGTTGTAATAGCCATGGTACGGGCGGCGTGAAGAGCGGAAGTGCAAGGGCGCGTTAGCGATTCGATCAAGCCTGGGTCACGTTTCGGCTACGGCGCGCGCGGTGACGTGGACCGGGAAC
Organism: Mycobacterium sp. NGS69; assembly: GCF_059812165.1. NCBI lineage: Bacteria > Bacillati > Actinomycetota > Actinomycetes > Mycobacteriales > Mycobacteriaceae > Mycobacterium > Mycobacterium sp. NGS69. Next base: position 631,213 of record NZ_JCALCD010000002.1, on the reverse strand, counting down.
TCGTCGCCGGACTCGGGCCACGGCTGGCGGGTCAGCATGTCCGCGACCTCGACGTAGCCGGCCTCGATCACCCCGGTCTTGGCGTCGAGGATGCGGTACCACTGCTTTTGGATGTGGATCGGTTGTCCCTCGAGCACGATGACGCGGACGTCGCCCTCCTCGAACTGGCAGCGCCGCTGCACCGCTTCCAGCAGCTGCTCGTTGTGCAGGTGGCCCTCACCGAAGTTCCACCCGACCAGCGGACCGGCGACCACTTCGCCCTCGCGGATGCTGTAATCGGCCTCGTTGGCCTCTCCCCCCAGAGCGCGGGGCAACAAGCCGTTGAGCGCCCGGCCGTGCGTGTGCATCGCCCGGAACGCCGCCACCTTGTCGGACATCACCTCGGCGGTCCCGGCGCCGTAGAGCTTGGCCAGCTGATTCACCACGAGCGCAGAGCTTTTCACGATGTCGGCCTCGATCTTGTCCTCGGCGCCCGCGCGGAAGCACCACACGCTGGTGGCCCAGTTGCCCGCGTAGTAGCGCATCGCGGGCAGGAACGAAATCTTTTCGGGGAACATGTTTCCCGCGATCACGACGGCCACCGCGACAAGGATGAGGGCGAGCAGCAGGGGTGACCGTAGGTCGGTGGCGCGGATCGCGCCGTAGTGCCCGAACAGATAGAACAGCGAGAAGATGAAGAACACGTTCCACTCCAACGGAACCCCCATCGGGAGGTTGGAAATGATGTTGAGGTGGAAGATCACCATGAACGCGATCAGGAACCATCGCCACGGCTGATCGCCCGCGACGAACACCAGGACCGTCGGAACCACGAATTCCGCGGTGGTTCCGCCCACGTGGGCCATCACCTTCGGCAACCACGACGGTCGCAGGTCGTTGACGTGGTCGAGGTACATCGCGCGCTTGAAGAAACTGAACAGCTTGGGCCGCAGCAGCGCGTTGTTGCTCGTCATCACCGACACGACGTACGGGAAGTGGTGGTTGAGCTTGGAGGTCGCCGCTCCCCACCACAGGCACAGCATGATGATCTTGTAGGCCGCGATCTGGTCTGCGAACGGGAAGAAAAACACGAACAGTTTCAGCCAGTAGTGTTCGCCGCGGGCCGCGAGAAAGATCGTCTTGTCGCGCAGACCCAGCACCGCCAGCGCCACGATCGTCGGCACCACCCGGACGGGGTCGATCAGAGGGCCCGGCGCCAACAGCGCCCACACGCCGCCGGCCAGCACGACGGCATAGAGCGCGACGTCGACGACGGTGCGGGTGTCGCCGCTCGTCAGCGGCACCTTGCCCGGCCAGGCGGGCAACCGAATCGTGTTGGGCCGCAACCAATATAAGAATCCGCCGACTGGCGGCATGAACCGCCCGGTCAGCGGGCCGGACCCACAGCCGAGGCCCAGGACCTCGAACAGCAGCGTGAAGACGATGAACTTCTGGTACACGATCGGCTGCGTCCACCATTCGCCGATGCGGCCCAGCCCGCCCAGGCCGGGGGTCAGCGAGATGATCGCGGCCGGGACCGCGACGTACAACGCGATCTTGAACAGATACAGCAGATACACCGCATACGGGGTCCCGAAGCCGTGTTCCGCCCAGTGCCGGGTCACGATCTGCAGTCGCGTCGCCCGTGGCTGCGCCCGCCACGTGTCGGGGTCGACGTCCGGAAGCTCCGGTGACATGAATCCCATGGGCGGCCTCATTCCCGTCGCAGGTGAAATCAGCTGGTACGCAGCGTGATTGAACCTCCGCAGCCCCTACCGAACCCCGGCCCCGTTGCGGGGCGGAAATCGGCGCTGCAGCTTTTCGATCAGTCCATCGAGGGTTTGGCGTTCCTGCTCCTCGACGCGCGCCATCCGGCGAAGGCCGGCGGCGCCTTCGGCGTCGCCCGCGGCGTCCGCGGTCGCGATCGCCTTCTGGTACTCGGCGAGCCGGTGGTCGATGTGGCGACGGTTCTGGGTTAGCACCCGGCGGAAGTACTCGGCCTGGCGGCGATCCGCCGTCGCGGCCGCCGCCGTCGGCGACTCCGCCCGGCCCGCCGGTTGGCGGACATTGACCGGACCGGGGCGGACCACGCTGCTGCGGGGCGGGCGGCCGCGGCGGTCACGAACGCTATTGGAACCGTGCCCAGCGACCGAGCGAGTACCACGCTCGCCGGACAAACCAGCGACGTCCATCTTCGCCTCTTTTCGCTGGGCAGGGTCATTGGCGGACGTAACAATACCCCCCGATCCGACCGGCGCCATAGGCTTCGACAACTGGGTACCTCGGTCGCGGGTTGGATCAAAACGTTCGTCCGGGTATCCGGTCGCTACCATCATGGGACTCGACGCGGCAATGCGGCCCCGGCGGCACCACAAGGGAGAACTGTGACCGACACCGACAGTGCAGACATCGAGGACATCGACAAGTTCGATCCCGGTCTGACCCAGCGCGTGATGGGCGTCATGCGCCCGTTCCTGAAGACCTATTTCCGGTCCGAGGTACACGGCTTGAATTCATTCCCGCCGGGCGGGGCGCTGGTGGTCGGCAACCACTCCGGCGGCATGTTCCCAATGGACGTACCGATTTTCAGCGTCCACTTCTACGAAAAGTTCGGCTACGACCGGCCGGTCTACACGCTGAGCCACGACATCCTGATGACCGGCCCGACGGGGCAATTCTTCCGGCGCACCGGCTACATCCGCGCCAATAGGGAGAACGCGGCCAAAGCCCTGCGGTCCGGCGGCGTGGTGGTCGTCTTCCCCGGCGGCGACTACGACGCCTACCGGCCGACGCTCGCGGAGAACGTCATCGACTTCAACGGCCGCAAGGGATACGTCAGCACGGCGATCGAGGCCGGCGTGCCCATTGTGCCGGCGGTTTCCATCGGCGGCCAGGAGACGCAGCTCTACCTGTCGCGCGGCACGTGGCTGGCCGAGCGGCTGGGGGTCAAGCGCCTGCTGCGCAGCGCCATCCTGCCGCTGTCGTTCGGCTTCCCGTTCGGGTTCAGCGCCGTGATCCCGCCCAACGTGCCGCTGCCCACCAAGATCGTGACGCAGGTGCTCGAACCGATCGACATCGCCGCGCAGTTCGGCGACGACCCGGACGTCGACGAGGTGGACGAGCACGTGCGGGCGGTGATGCAGCAGGCCCTGCGCGACCTCGCCGCCAAGCGCCGTTTCCCGATCCTGGGCTGAGCCATGGCATCCCGAATCGACGAGGCCCTCGGCATCTTTGGCACGTTGCGGCGCGCCGGCATGATCGCGCCGATGCGGCCCGACCGCTATTGGAAGATCGCCACCGCCATGCGCCGCGAGGGCATGGGCATGACGGTGGGATTCGCCGGCGCGGCGCAGCGCTGCCCGGACCGTCCCGGCCTGATCGACGAGCTCGGCACGCTGACCTGGCGGCAGCTCGACGAGCGGATCAACGCGCTGGCCGCCGCGCTGCAGGGCTTGCCCTCGGGGGCTCCCAAGGTGGTCGGCATCATGTGCCGCAATCACCGCGGTTTCGTCGAGTCCGTGGTGGCCGTCAACCGGATCGGCTCCGACGTGGTGCTGCTCAACACGTCGTTCGCCGGGCCGGCGCTGGCCGAGGTGGTCAGCCGCGAAGGCGTCGACGCCGTCATCTACGACGAGGAGTTCACCGAGACGGTGGACCGCGCGCTGGCCGACAGGCCGGACGCCACCCGCATCCTGGCGTGGACCGGCGGGCGGCACGAATTGACGGTCGAGAAACTCATCACCGACCACGCCGGCCGCCGGCCGCACCGCACCGGCCGCAAGGGCAGGATGATCCTGCTCACCTCGGGTACCACCGGAACGCCCAAGGGCGCCAACCAAACCGGCGGCAACGCGGGGATCGGCACGCTCAAGGCCATCCTCGATCGCACGCCGTGGCGAGCCGAGGAGAACATCGTGATCGTGGCGCCGATGTTCCACGCCTGGGGCTTCTCGCAATTGGTATTCGCCGCGTCGATGGCCTGCACGGTGATCACCCGGCGCAAGTTCGACCCGGAGGCCACTCTCGACCTCGTCGACCGGCATCAGGCGACCGGTCTGGCGGTGGTGCCGGTGATGTTCGACCGGATCATGGAGCTGCCACCCGAGGTGCGAAACCGGTACAGCTGCAAGTCATTACGCTTCGCCGCGGCCTCCGGTTCGCGGATGCGCCCCGACGTCGTCACCGCGTTCATGGACCAGTTCGGCGACGTCATCTACAACAACTACAACGCCACCGAGGCCGGCATGATCGCCACCGCCACCCCGCAGGACCTGCGGGCGGCCCCCGACACCGCCGGCCGGCCGGCCGGTGGAACCGAAATCCGTATCCTGGACTCCGAATTCAACGAGCTGCCCACCGGCGAGGTCGGCACCATCTACGTCCGCAACGACACCCAGTTCGAGGGCTACACCTCGGGCACGACGAAAGACTTCCACGCCGGGTTCATGTCGTCCGGCGACGTCGGATACCTCGATGGGGCCGGGCGCCTGTTCGTCGTCGGGCGCGACGACGAGATGATCGTGTCCGGCGGCGAGAACGTCTACCCGATCGAGGTGGAGAAGACCCTCGCGGCGCACCCCGAGGTCGCGGAGGCGGCGGTGATCGGCGTGGACGACGAGCAGTACGGCCAGCGGCTGGCGGCCTTCGTGGTACTGACCCCGGGCGGGTCAGCCACGGTCGAGACGCTCAAGCAACACGTGCGCGACAACCTGGCCAACTACAAGGTGCCCCGCGAGATCACCGTCCTCGACGAGCTCCCCCGCGGCAGCACCGGCAAGATCCTGCGCAACGAACTACTCTCCCGGGTCAACGGCTGATGCGGCTCGCGCGGACGCTTCGAAAGCCCCGGCCGTTGGCGCGCGCCGCGGTCGAACTCGTCAACGCCGCCAACGGTTTACACCCGATAAGCCGGCATCCCTACGCCTCGGTGCTGGTGTTCTGGTTCGGTTGGCCGGCGTCGGAGGTGCCGGGCCTCTACGCCGCCGCCTCCATGCTGGATGCCCTCCGCCGCGGCCGCCGGGGTGATTTCGCCGGACGAAAAGGAAAGCTGGCGCTGGCCCTCACCGTCGCGTCCTGGCCGATCCTGGGAATGATCGCCTACCGCGGCGCGACGACCCCCGGCCCGGTGCTGGAGACCGGACTGACCGAAGAGCTCGGAGGAGACTACGCGGAAGAACTGGCCAAGCTGCCCGCGGCGACGACCAGCCAAAAGGGCAGGGGCCGGCGCAATCCGCCGCTGCGCACCACGGTGGCCCGGCGGCGCTTCGTCGACAAAGAAAACATCGTGTCCTACGGTCCGCACGGGCGCGCAAACCTGGCCGACATCTGGCGGCGCAGCGACCTGCCGCGAGATGGCAAGGCGCCGGTGCTGTTGCAGGTGCCCGGCGGCGCGTGGATGATCGGGTGGCGCCGCCCCCAGGCGTATCCGTTGATGAGCCACCTGGTTTCGCGCGGCTGGGTGTGCGTGTCGATGAACTACCGCGTTTCTCCGTGGCACACCTGGCCCGACCACATCGTCGACGTCAAGCGCGCGCTGACGTGGGTCAAGGAGAACATCGCGGCCTACGGCGGGGACCCGAATTTCGTTGCGATCAGCGGCGGGTCGGCCGGCGGTCATCTGTCCGCGCTGGCGGCCCTGACCGCCAATGACCCCAAATTCCAGCCGGGCTTCGAGGAGGCCGACACCTCGGTGGTGGCGGCCGTGCCGTACTACGGGCGCTACGACTGGTATTCCACCGAGGCCGACGGGCGCGCCGAGTTCGTGGAGGTGCTCGAAAGGCTGGTGGTCAAACACAAGCTCAGCACCCACCGGCACATCTACCTCGACGCCTCGCCGATCCAATACGTACGGCCGGACGCGCCACCGTTTTTCGTCCTGCACGGAAGTGACGATTCCCTGATCCCGGTCGTCGAGGCGCAGGAGTTCGTCGCCGAACTCCGGGCGGTGTCGAAGTCCCCCGTCGTCTACGCCGAATTGCCTTACGCGCAACACGCTTTCGACATCTTCGGTTCGCCGCGCGCGCAGAAATCCGCGGAGGCGGTGGCCCGGTTCTTGTCCTGGGTCTACGCGACCACCTATCTCGACCGCGACGCCTGACTAGGGCCATAAGTCACATATGTAGTGGCTTTAGCCTGCATATATACGCGCCCATATGAGACCAAACTATAACGTGTTCTAGTTTGGCCGGTTGGCGAGTGGAGGTCCGAAGTGAGTATCGATACCGCTGGGGTCGGCGTCCGGGAAATCGACGTCGGGGCGTTGCCGACCCGGTTTGCCCGCGGCTGGCACTGCCTGGGCGTGGCCAAGGACTTCCTCGACGGCCGGCCGCACCCGGTCCACATTTTCGGCACCAAGCTGGTCGTCTTCGCCGACGCCGAAGGCAACCTGCGAGTGCTCGACGCGTACTGCCGGCACATGGGCGGGGACTTGTCGCAGGGCACGATCAAGGGCGACACCGTCGCGTGCCCGTTCCACGACTGGCGGTGGGGCGGCGACGGCAGGTGCAAGGAGGTGCCGTATGCCAAGCGCACCCCACGAATGGCGCGCACCCGCACCTGGCCCACTGAGGTGCACAACGGCCTGCTGTTCGTCTGGCACGACCACGAGGGCAACCCGCCGTCACCGGAACTGCAGATCCCCGACATTCCCGAGGCCGCCAGCGCCGACTGGACCGGCTGGCGCTGGCGCAGTCAGCTCATCGAGGGTTCGAACTGCCGCGAGATCGTCGACAACATCGTCGACATGGCGCACTTCTTCTACATCCACTACGGCTTCCCGACGTACTTCAAGAACGTCTTCGAGGGGCACATCGCGTCGCAATACCTGAGCACGGTCGGTCGGCCTGACGTGCTGCTCGGCGGATCGCATTACACCGGTGAGCAATTGCTCGATTCCGAGGCTTCCTATTTCGGCCCGTCGTTCATGATCAACTGGCTACACAACAGCTACGGCGGCTACAAGGTCGAGTCGGTCCTCGTCAACTGCCACTACCCCGTCACGCAGGACTCTTTCATGCTGCAGTGGGGCGTCATCGTGCGAAAGCCCGACGGCATGGACGACGACGCCACCGAGAAGCTGTCCAAGGCGTTCGCCGACGGCGTCAGCATGGGCTTCTTGCAGGACGTCGAGATCTGGAAGCACAAGACCAGAATCGAAAACCCGTTGCTGGTCGAAGAGGACGGCCCCGTCTATCAGCTGCGCCGCTGGTATCAGCAGTTCTATGTCGATGCCGCCGACGTGACGCCGCAGATGACCGACCGCTTCGAGTACGAGGTCGACACCACCGCGGCGAACAAGCACTGGCACGCCGAGGTGGAGGAGAACCTGCGGCCCAAGGTCGAGCAACACCAATAACGGTGCGTCAGTGCGCGATTGGGCACTTGCCGGTGTAGTCGACCTGCCAGTGCTTGATGCCGTTGAGCCAACCCGACCGAATCCGCTCCGGTTTCGAGACGGGAGCGAGGTCGGGCATGTGGTCCGCGATGGCGTTGAACATGAGGTTGATCGTCAGCTTGGCCAGGTTGGCACCGATGCAGTAGTGCTCGCCGGTACCGCCGAATCCGACGTGCGGGTTGGGGTTACGCATGATGTCGAACGAGAACGGGTCGGTGAAGACCTCCTCGTCGAAGTTGGCCGAGCGGTAGAACATCAGCACCCGCTGACCCTGCTTGATCGCCACCCCGGACAGTTCGGTGTCCTGGTTGGCGGTGCGCTGGAACGCGGTAACCGGTGTGGCCCAACGGACTATCTCGTCCGCCGCGGTCTCCGGGCGTTCCTTCTTGTACAGCTCCCACTGGTCGGGGAAGTCGGCAAAGGCCATCATGCCCTGGGTGATCGAGTTGCGCGTGGTCTCGTTGCCGGCGACCGCCAGCATCATCACGAAAAACCCGAACTCCTCCTCCGAGAGCTTCTCCCCGTCGATGTCCGCCTCGATCAGCGTGGTCACGATGTCGTCGCCCGGGTTCTCGGCCTTGGCCTCGGCCATCTTCATCGCGTAGGCCAGCACCTCTGCAGACGAGACCTTGGGATCGACGTGCGCGTACTCGGGATCCTCGGCGCCGGTCATCTCGTTCGACCACCGGAACAGCTTGCTGCGGTCCTCCTGCGGCACCCCGAGCAAGCCCGCGATGGCCTGCAGCGGCAGTTCGCACGCCACCTGCTCGACGAAATCGCCGGCGGCCTCGGCGGCGGCCGCCTTGGCGATGGCCTGCGCGCGCTCGTTGAGCTCGTCGCGCAACCGGCCGATCGCGCGCGGCGTGAATCCGCGGGAGATGATCCTGCGCAGCCGGGTGTGATGCGGGGGGTCCATGTTGAGCAGGACGAACCGCTGCAGGTCGATGTCTTCGCGCGCCATGTCGTCGCCGAACCTCGGGATGGCGCCGTTGAGCCAGCTGGAGAAGACGTCGTTGCGCAGCGACACCTCCTTCACGTCCTTGTGCTTGGTCACCACCCAGAAGCCGCCGTCGTTGAAGCCACCCTTGCCGACGGGCTGGTCACACCACCAAATCGGTGCGTTGTGACGCAGCTCGGCGAGCTCCTCGACCGGTAAGCGTTCCGCGTAGATGTCCGGGTCGGTCGGGTCGAAGCCGGACGGAAGATGAGGGCAAGGCATCAATCGCTCCTTTTGGAATCAGACCATCGTGTCGCCGGGCGGCAGCCCGAACTCGTGGTTGCCGAAGATCATGTAGGCCCGCTCGGGATCGTTGGCGGCGTGCACCCGGCCGGCGTGCGCGTCACGCCAAAACCGTTGGAGCGGACCGCTACTCGCCAACGCGGTGGCGCCCGAGGCGTCGAACAGGCGGTCTATCGAGGCGACCGCGCGGGCGGTCGCGCGCACCTGGTCACGACGGGCCCTGGTGCGCAGCTCGAACGGCACCTCCCGCCCCGCCACCAGGCACGAGTACTCGTCGCCGACATTGCCCATCAGCTGCCGCCAGGCGGCGTCGATGTCGCTGGCCGCCTCGGCGATGCGCACCTTGGCGAAGGGGTCGTCTTTGGACTTCTCGCCCGCGAACGCCGCGCGCACCCGCTGGCCCTGATGCTCGACGTGGGATTCATAGGCGCCGTAGGCCATGCCGACGATGGGGGCGGTGATCGTGGTGGGATGCATTGTGCCCCAAGGCATCCGATAGACCGGATCGGTGTTTGCCGCCAAACCCGCGGCGGTGTGGTCGTTCATCGACTTGTAGGACAGGAACCGGTGCCGGGGCACGAACACGTCCTTGATGACCAGGGTGTTGCTGCCGGTGCCCTTCAGGCCGACGACGTGCCACACGTCGTCGATGCGGTAATCGCTGATGGGGATCAAGAAGCTGCCGAAGTCGACCGGCTGGCCGTCCTTGATCACCGGGCCGCCGACGAAGGTCCACGTGGCGTGGTCGCAACCCGACGACCAGTTCCACGAGCCGTCGACCAGATAACCGCCGTCGACCACCCGACCGGCGCCCATCGGGGCGTACGACGAGGAGATCCGCACGTTTTGGTCCTCGCCCCACACGTCCTGCTGGGCCTGCTGGTCGAACTGCGCGGCGTGCCAGTTGTGCACCCCGAGGATCGATGCCACCCATCCGGTGGACCCGCACGCACTGGCCAGGCGCCGGACGGCCTCGAAGAACACCGTCGGATCGCACTGCATGCCGCCCCACTGCCCCGGCTGCAGCAGCCGGAAGAAGCCGATTTCCTGGAGCTCGCTGACGGTGGCATCCGGCAGTCGCCGCAGTTCCTCGGTTTCCTGGGCCCGCTGCCGCAGCTTGGGCAAGAGATCATCGATGGCGACCAGAACGGACTGGGCATCGCATTGGTGAATCGACGTCACCGGCCTACCTCCAGACGTGCGCACTCGTGACTAGAGTGAGTTGCAACTGTGGCTGAGCATTTTGTTGTTTCCGCTGTACAAGGCCATAAAGCAAGACCTGTAACTTGTTCTAATTATGGCCGGACGGAAACGCGCCACTAGGGCAGAAAGTCCCACAAAAAGCCGGTCTAGCCGATCACTCCTGCGCCGCGGCCTTCTCGAGCTCGGTCAGGGCCGGCTCGATGGCGCGGGCCATCTCGTGGATGTCATTGGCGACTTCGGGGGTGGTGACAAAGCCGAAGTCCAAGTATTTCTCGTAGGAGAAGCAAGTGATGTTCAGGGCAACGTCCATGACGGGCGGCCCGAGCGGCACCAACGACTCCAGCTTGGCGCCGGCCATGTACAGCGGGAACTGCGGACCGGGGACGTTGGACACAACAAGGTTGATGGGGGCCAGGTTTCGCGACAACCCGCTGGCCGTGTAGGCCCGCGCCGCCAGCTGCAGCAGCCCGGGCGGGGTGGTCTCGGTCAGCCCCATGATCTGGTGCGCGGACAACGCCTTGGCCATCAACTTGGCGCTCTGGGTGCTTTCGTGGATGGCCCTCAGCCGATCAGCGGGGTCTTCGATGTCGGTGGCCAGCGACGCGGTCATCGAGCTGATCTTGTTGCCGACGTCGCTCTTGCTTTCGTCGGTGCGCGTCGAGACGGGGATCTGCGCGATGAGCGGTTTGGCCGGCAATTCATCGTGCTTCATCAAGTACGTTCGGGCGGCCCCGGCCACGAGCGCCAGCACCACGTCGTTGAGCTTGACGCCGAAGGCGTCCTTGACGGCCTTGGCACGGTCCAGCTCGACGCGGCAGCCGGTGATCCGCCGGTGCGGAGACACCGGTGCGTTGAAGCGCGTCTTGGGCGCTTCGAAGTAGCGCGGCGGCTTGCTGCTGACGCCCAGCGCGGCGACCTGCTGACGCAGAGTCTGCTCCACCAGCCGGGCGATGCGGAAGGGCGTCTTGACGCCGACGTTGATCAGCGCGCCGATCGCGCGCCGCTCCACCCCCGGAAGCTGGAATCCCACCAACGACCCGACCGTCTCCTTTTGCGGCGGACGGGGTTCGGGCGTGACATCGAGCAGGATTTCGCCGAGCCCGGCGCCCGAGACGCCGTCGACAATCGCGTGGTGCATCTTGGTCAGCGTCGCGACCCGGTTGCCCTTGACGTTCTCGATTACCCAGAGCTCCCACAATGGTCGGGAACGGTCCAGCTTGTAGGACATCAGCCGACCCACCAGCTCGTCGACCTCGCGCCTGCCGCCCGGGGCCGGAACGGCGATGCGACGGATGTGGAAGTCGATATCGAGCTCTTCGTCCTCGACGAACCACGGCCGGTCCAGCCCGAGGGGCGCGCCGGTGACCCGCCACCGCAGCTGCGGCAGCTCGGGCAGCCGCTCGATGATCAGCTCGCGGACGCGTTCAAAGCTGTATTCGGGGGCATCGGTGAGATCGCAGATCGCGAGCGCACCCACATGCATATGCCAGCCCGCGGTTTCCGCAGACCAAAACGCCGCATCGACACTCGAAAGCCGCTTCATGCGATGACCGTAGCCCTCCCCGCCCGTCATGCCCAGCATCGCCGAACAATCTTCCGGTAGAGGTTATCCTCATGCCGTGCCAACGTTGGCCGCAAAGTTTGCAACCGCGGTTGCCGCGTGCGTACTGGCGTTGCTGCTGTCGGCATGCGCCGCCCTCTCCGCGACCGGGTACAACGAAGCCCGTGGCTATGACCAGGCGACGCTGAAGCTGGTGTTCTCCATTGACTCGGGGCAGTGCCTGAACAGATTCACCTATGACTCCAAGCTGGCCCCGTCGAAGCCGGCGGTCGTCGCCTGTGACAGCCCGGACGCCCGGATCCGCGATGACGGATACCACGCCAATGCGCCGCGCTGCATCCGGATTGACTACGAGTTGCTCACAAAGGACAGCAGGGCGTATTACTGCCTCAAATACCTGGCGCGCGTGGGGTACTGCTATCCCGCGCTGACCAATGCCGGGGCGCCTCCGACGGTGCTGTTGTACGCGCCGTCGGCCTGCGACGAGTCACTGCCGTCGCCGCGCGTGGCCCCCGGACTGGCTCTCGAGGACCAGATGCCGTCGGGCCGGCAGCAGTTCGCCAAGTTCGTCGTCACCGACATCAAGACCCCGGCCGACGGGCAACGCTGCGATTCTGCATCGGTGTCGCTGCAGCCCCCGGAAGAAATCGAGGGACCCGGCGTCCCACCCGCAGTCAGTCAACTCGTGTGCCTGGCCCCCAGGTGAGTTAAGCATCCTCCAACAGGTCAGGCGTCACCGCCGACTCGGTGTCCGGGATCCCCTCCACCTTCGCCTTACGGTCGGCCATCGACAGCAGGCGCCGAATGCGGCCGGCCACAGCGTCTTTCGTCATCGGCGGGTCGGCCAGGCGACCGAGCTCCTCAAGCGACGCCTGCCGGTGCTCGACGCGCAGCCGGCCGGCCGACGCCAAATGGTCCGGGACCGTGTCGCCGAGGATCTCCAGCGCCCGCTCCACCCGGGCGGCCGCCGCGACCGCCGCGCGCGCCGACCGGCGCAGGTTGGCGTCGTCGAAGTTGGCCAGGCGGTTGGCCGTCGCGCGGACCTCGCGCCGCATCCGGCGCTCCTCCCAGACCAGCCGGGTGTCCTGGGCCCCCATCCGGGTCAGCAGGGCACCGATCGCCTCGCCGTCGCGCACCACCACCCGGTCCGCGCCACGCACCTCGCGCGCCTTCGCACTGACCCCGAGCCGGCGCGCGGCCCCGACCAGCGCCAGCGCGGCCTCCGGGCCGGGGCAGCTGACTTCCAGGGCCGACGAACGTCCCGGCTCGGTCAGCGACCCGTGCGCCAAAAAGGCCCCCCGCCACGCCGCCTCGGCGTCGGCGACGCTGCCGCCGACGACCTGGGCCGGCAGGCCGCGCACCGGACGCCCCCGCATGTCGAGCAGGCCGGTCTGGCGCGCCAGCGCCTCACCGTCGTTGGCCACCCGCAGCACGTACCGGGTGCTCTTGCGAATCCCGCTGGCGGACAACACATGCACGACGGCGTTGTACCCGTACAACTCGAAGATGTCCTTGCGCAGCCGACGCGCGACGTTACCCAGATCCACCTCGGCCTCGACGACCACCCGGCCACCCACGATGTGCAGCCCGCCGGCGAACCTCAGCAGGGACGTGACCTCCGCGCGCCGCGCGCTGACCGACTTCACCACCAGGCGACTCAGCTCGTCCTTGACTTCGGTCGTCATCGCCACGCGTCGTCACCCCTCGTCTCAATGTCGACCGGCAGCTGCGCGGTGGTCCGATCCAAAGGGGCTCCTTGACCTTTGTGACCCGCTCGGACCCCGTCCAGCGCCGCCGCGAGCTTGCCCGGGTCATGTAAAGGTGTACCAGGTCGGGCCACGTCAGCGAAGTGGACCTCGGCTTGTAGCAGCGTCGCGGTGCGGCGCAGTTGCTCGCGCTCGCGTTCGCTGGGCACCCGTTCGGAGTCGATGATGATGTCGTGCACGGTGAAACCGGGTGCGTGCTGGGCCAGCACGTGCAGATGGCGCTCCACCGAGAAGCCGGCCGTCTCCCCCGGCTCCGCCACCAGGTTGAGCACCAGCGCGCGCCGGGCGGTGGTGGCCCGTAACGCCGTCGCCAGCCCCGGGACCAGCACGTGCGGGATGACGCTGGTGAACCACGAGCCGGGGCCCAGCACCACCAGGTCCGCCGCCATGATGGCGTCGACGGCCTGCCGGGTCGCCGGCGGGTCGGGCGGCAGCAGCCGCACCCGCCGCACCTTGCCGGGCGTGGTCGCGATCGCCACCTGGCCGCGGATCACCCGGAACATCCGTGGGTCGGCCTCCAGGCCGGACACGTCGGCCTCGATCTGCAGCGCGATCGGGCACATCGGCAACACCCGGCCCTTGACGCCGAGGATGCGGCCCAGCTCGTCGAGGGCGGCGACGGGATCGGCCAGCACCTCGTTGAGCCCTGCGAGCAGCAGGTTGCCGATCGGGTGCCCGGCCAGGGCGCCGGTGCCGCCGAATCGGTGCTGCAGGATGGTCGCCCACAGCCGCCCGTACGGGCTGTCAGATGCCAACGCCGCCAAGGCCATTCGCAGATCGCCGGGCGGGACGACGTCCAGTTCGCTGCGCAGCCGGCCCGACGAGCCGCCGTCGTCGGCGACGGTGACCACGGCCGTGACGTAGGGCGTCAGCCGGCGCGCCGCGGACAGCGTCGCATACAGGCCGTGTCCGCCCCCCAGCGCAACGATGCCTTCACTCATTCGCGACCCAGATCCCGGTGCAGCACCCGCACCGTCAGCTGCGGGTTACCCCCCAATCGCTGCATCAACGCCTCGGCGATCGCGACGCTGCGATGCTTGCCGCCGGTGCAGCCGATCGCGACCGTCATGTAGCGCTTGCCCTCCCGGCGGTAGCCGTCGACGACCAGGTTTAGCAATCGATGGTAAGCGTCGAGAAACTCGCCCGCGCCGGGCTGGCCCAATACGTAGTCGCGCACCGCGGGGTCCTGACCGGTGAGTGGGCGCAAATCGTCGACCCAGTGCGGGTTGGGCAGGAACCGGACGTCCATCACCATGTCGGCGTCCATCGGCAGGCCGTATTTGAAGCCGAAGGACTCGAAAGTGACGCTGGTCGTTCCGGCGCCGTTGCCGCCGAACGCGCGCTCGATGCTCTCCCGCAGGCCCCGCACCGACAGCGTGGACGTGTCGATGATCAGGTCGGCGGTGGCGCGGACCGGGGCCAGCATCCTGCGCTCGGCGGCGATGCCCTCGGCCAGGGTCTGGTCGCCCTGCAGCGGGTGGCTGCGCCGGTTCTGCTCGTAGCGGCGCACCAGCATGTCGTCGGACGCCTCCATGAACACCACGCGCGGGGTGATGCTGCGGGTGGCCAACTCGTTGCGGACCTCGTCGAGGTCGCCGGTGAAGCCGCGCGACCGCACGTCCATCACCACCGCCAGCTGGGTGATGCGCGAACCGGCGGCCAGCCCGAAATCGACCATGCGCGTGATCAGCTGAGGTGGCAGGTTGTCGGCGACGTACCAGCCGAGGTCCTCGAGCACCTTGGCCGCGGTGCCCCGCCCGGCCCCCGACAGCCCCGTCACCAGGACGACGTCGATACCCGCGTCGCCCGTCATTGCGGGTCCCCGGATTGTTCGGGTCGCAGCGCCTCGAGGACGGCCGTGGCCGTGGCCACGCCGATGCCCGGAACGGCGGTGATCTGGTCGACGGTGGCCTCCTTGAGGCGGGCTATCGATCCGAAATGCGTTACCAGCGCCTTGCGGCGATGTTCGCCCAATCCTGGCACCGAATCGAGCGCCGAGGCGGTCATTCGCTTGGATCGCTTGCTGCGATGGTAGGCGATGGCGAACCGGTGCGCCTCGTCACGCACCCGCTGCAGCAGGTAGAGGCCCTCGCTGTTGCGCGGCATGATGATCGGGTCCGGCTCCGAGGGCACCCAGATCTCCTCCAGACGCTTGGCCAGTCCGATCACCGCGACGTCCGTGACGCCGAGCTCGTCGAGCACGGCGCTGGCCGCGTTGACCTGCGGCGCGCCGCCGTCGACGACGTAGAGGTTGGGCGGGTACGCGAAGCGGCGCGATTTCCCTTCCGGGGAAAGCATATTGGGGTCCTGCTGCTCGCTGAGGTGGCGCGCGAAGCGGCGGCGGGTCACCTCGGCGATGGAGGCGACGTCGTCCGAGCGCCCCTGGCCCGCGGCCTCCCGGATCCCGAAGTGGCGGTAGTCCGATTTGCGGGGCAGGCCGTCCTCGAAGACCACCAGCGAGCCCACCACGTCGGTGCCCTGCACGTGGCTGATGTCGACGCATTCGATGCGCAGCGGCGCGTCGGCCAGGCCCAGCGCATCCTGAATGTTCTGCAGCGCGGCGGATCTCGCGTTGAAGTCGCCGGCGCGCTTCAACTTGTGTTGTTGCAGGGCCTCTTTCGCGTTGCGCTGCACGGTTTCGGCCAGGGCGCGCTTGTCGCCGCGCCGCGGCACCCTCAAGGTGACGCGCGAGCCGCGCAGCCCGGACAGCCAGCTGGTCAGCTCTTCGGAGTTGGACGGCAGGCACGGGACCAGCACCTCGCGGGGAACCGGGTTGGCGGCCTCGTCGGCCGAGCCGCCCAGCTCGGCCTGCTCGCCGTAGAACTGCGTCAGGAACTGCTCGACCAGCCGCTCCTCCCCGGAATCGCCGGGCTCCCCGGACTTTTCGACGATCCAGCCGCGCTGGCCGCGGACCCGGCCGCCGCGCACGTGGAACACCTGCACCGCCGCTTCCAGCTCGTCGTCGGCGAAGGCGACCACGTCGGCGTCGGTACCGTCGCCGAGCACCACGGCCTGCTTCTCCATGGCCCGCTTCAACGCCGACAGGTCGTCGCGAAGCCGCGCGGCCCGTTCGAAATCGAGCTGCTCGGCCGCGGCGTTCATCTGCTGCTCCAGGTCGCGGGCGAAGCGATCGGTCTTGCCGGACAGGAAGTCGCAGAAGTCCTCCACGATCTGGCGGTGCTGCTCGGCGCTGACCCTGCCGACGCACGGCGCCGAGCACTTGTCGATGTAGCCGAGCAGGCACGGGCGGTCGATCTGCTTGTGCCGCTTGAACACTCCAGCCGAGCACGTGCGCGCCGGGAAGACGCGGGTGAGCAGGTCCAGCGTTTCGCGGATTGCCCACGCGTGCGAGTAGGGGCCGAAATAGCGCACCCCCTTGCGTCGCGGGCCGCGGTACACCATCAGCCGCGGGAACTCCTCGTTGAGGGTGACGGCCAGCACCGGGTACGACTTGTCGTCGCGGTAGCGGACATTGAAGCGCGGATCGAATTCCTTGATCCAGTTGTATTCCAGCTGCAACGCCTCGACTTCGGTGTTGACCACCGTCCACTCGACCTTGGCCGCGGTGGTCACCATCTGGCGGGTTCGCGGATGCAGGCCGGCGACGTCGGCGAAGTAGGACGTCAGCCTGCTGCGCAGGCTCTTGGCCTTGCCGACGTAGATGACGCGCCCGTGCACGTCCCGGAACCGGTAGACGCCGGGCTCGACCGGGATGGACCCGGGCGCGGGGCGATACGTTGCGGGATCTGGCACGTACTCAGGCTAAAGCGTGTCGACCAACTCCTGTGAGTTGGTCAGCACCGCCGTTCTCGGGCGATCATCGGTTTCACGCCGCAGGAGCAGTGTGAAAGTCAGTTCCCGCGTCAACCGGGCTGGTTTCACCGGCACGTGAGGAGTGCCGGTCAGCGCCGTCCCGTCGGCGGGCATTGGTAGCCCGGCCTCCGTGCTTGGGGGTCCGGGGATCGAGGTGATGCTTTTCGCCCCATAGGGCGAGGTTTGTTGCAGCGTTGGTGTCGCGGTCGGCGCGATATCCGCACTTGCATGTGAATATGCGATCAGCCAGTGTCAAATCAGCGTGGATGGCACCGCATTCCAGGCATAACCGTGTCGATGGAAACCAGCGATCTGCGACGACGAACTCGCCGCCACGCCACACCTGCTTGTACTTCACAAGACGGGCGAATTCGGCCCAGCCGGCATCGGAGATAGCGCGGGCCAGCCGGTGGTTGGTTAGCATCCCGGACACGTTGAGGTTCTCGAAGACGAGCCGGTCGTGGGTCTTGACCAGCGCGTTTGCGACTCGATGTAGGAAATGCCGGCGGATATTCGCGACATGATGGTGGTGACGCGCCAGCCTCGCTGCGACGTCACGGCGGTTGCGCGATCCTTTCTGTTTGCGGGACAACAATTTCGCCAACCGCCGCTGTTTCTTCATGCCGGCGGCCAGGGCTTTCGGCGCATCTCGAACGCGGGCGACTTCGGTTCCATCGGTACGTGCGGCCACTAAGAACGCCGACAAGCCCCGGTCCACACCGACCCACCCGCCTTGCTCGTCCGGTCGACGCTTCGGGTGGTGGTGGGCCGGATGCAGGTCCGCGACCTCCGCGTTCAATGACACCCACCAGCGGCCTGCGCGATGGCTGACGGCCGCGTACAGAATTCTGGCGCGGTCCTTGCCGATCATGCGCCGCAACCTGCGTGTGTCGTCATGCACGCCGATCAGTCCGATGCCTGGGAGGGTCAACGAGCGAGGCCGGTTGCCGTCGCCGACCCGAATCGCCGGCGCTCGACCCTTGCGATATCTGTTGCGCACCCGAAAGGACCGTAGACCGCCGCTTTTCTTCTTAAAGCGTGGGAAGCCAACGCACTTGCCCCGACGTTTGCCTGATCGGGAATCTGACCATGCCGACAGTGCACGCCCGCAGTCCACGGCGGCTTCCTCAAACACCTGTTGACATACCTCGGCCCGCCACACGAGGCCAGTAACCACAGTCTCGGCTACGCCATCGCTGCCGACCGCGAAGACCCGGCCGGCGTCCTCGGTTGTCTTCCACCCATTAAACACATTGATCAGATCAAACCCGGTCCACGGCACCTCGACGCTGGGATTGGTCTTGCGTTCGGTGAGAGCGGTTTTCACCATCCCTAGGCATTGATTGAATGCGAACCGCGATGCGCCAGCATACCGGGCCAACAGCTCAGACTGCTCGACCGTTGGATCGAGACAGAAGCGAAACGTGGTGTGCCTAGACATCTCAACGCTGAGCATTCCAGAGCCTACCGACACAATCGGGCCAACCGTGATGTAGCGCCCCTCGGTCAGCCGAGGTGATTACTGCGGCCTCTCCGCGTCGCCCGTTCCCACCAGTCGATGGACTGGCTGTCGCCCGCCATTTGATCGAGGAGGTGGGCGACGAACTCGGGGTGTGTTCCGCCGCCCTCGGACCAACAGAACTTCAACAGCTCGCGTGCAGCCCGGTAATAGTGGTGGATCGTCTCATCGACGGTGTAGGCGTCTACCTCGCCGACGCGGTAGCGGTCGAGCGCGACCGCACATGTTCGATGAGCTTGGCCAGTCGCGTGTGGTGGTAGGTGGCTACGCGTTGGCGCGCGGCCCGCCGTTCGGCCTTCGTCCCCACAGCGAGACGATATCGCGATTTGGGGAGGGTCGGCACACGAGCGAAATTGACGTCGATGGGGTCGCCTCATAGGTCGGCAACTGCATCGCGCATTGGGTCACGGTCAGGCGGTCCGGCGGTCGAGCTGTGCCTTGCGCTTCGACGCCCAGTCCTTCATCGGAAATCCGGGCTTGCTGTCACAGGCCGACAGCATCAGGGCGACCCGCCGTAACACCGCCAGCCCGTAGTCACACGTCCACTTCGGATGGGTCATGGTCCAGACCAGGACCCCGTCGTCGGTGGTGCCGAAGAAGCTGAGCCGCATCGGCCGAAACGCCCCGGCGGGCGACATCCCGACGGCTTCGCCATGGCATTTGGCGATGGCGGCGAAGCCCTTCGACACCACGTCGTGGGCTTTCACCGCCTTGTCGTAGACGTCGACCGACTCGGCGTATTGCGCCGCGCCGCCGACACGGTAGGCCGACTCCGCGTGCTCCGCCGAGCCGGGAGGCACCAGCGGGGAACCCTTGAACAGCAGCGCCGCCGAGCATTCCGGTGGCCGCGCGCTGGTGAAGTAGTTGTCGCCCAGCGGATTCGCGGTCGCCGGGCCGAAAGGCGTGCTATCCCCGTCGGGCAAGAGCAGCTCGCGCGCCGGGATCGCCAGGTGCGCATTCGCGAGGATCCCCGGCTGACCGGGGGCCCGCACCGCTCGACCCGCCACCGAGGTTGCGCAAGAGCTCACCAGCACCGCGGCGATGACCAGCGCGGCAGCCGCCCGCACGTGACGTGCCATCGGGCGATGGTACAGCGCTCAGCTGGCGTCTGCGCGATATCGCGCGAGCAGCGACCGCACGGTATCCATCGCTTCCACGGCGCGCTCCTTGTCGACGGCCTGGATCGCCATCAGCGGAACGTACTCGTCGTCGGGCAGGTCGATGCGGGCCCACCGCCGGCCGGCGGGAAACGACACGCCGACCACATCCGACCAGGGAATCAGCTTGTACCCGAGGAGGTTTCGCACCGAAAGCCCGGCCGGACCCACCCGCAGCCGTGGGCGCGCGAACAGCAGCACGCCGCCGGCGATCACCAGCCCCAGGACGGCTATCGCCACCTGATCGGAGGGGTGAAAGATCACCCCGCTGGACTGGATCGTGAGCAGCAGGCCCACCACGATGTGCGCCGCGGCGATCAGAAACGCGGCGATGTAAACGAATAACGGCGTGCGGTGGGGACGCAGCTCGACATCCCAGACCTCGCGGCTCGGCGGCGACGTCACGACCGAGCGCGCAGGTCACGCAATGTCAGGGCGGTGGCGAGGGCCGCCCCGGTAGCCTGGGCGCCCTTGTCCTCGGCCGATTCCGGAAGGCCGGCCCGGTCCAGCGCCTGCTCCTCGGTGTCGGTGGTCAGCACCCCGTTGGCCACCGGCGTGGAGGCGTCCAGCGACACCCTGGTCAGCCCCTGGGTGACCGCGTCACACACGTAGTCGAAATGCGGTGTCTGGCCACGGATTACGACGCCCAGCGCGACGACGGCATCGTGTTTGCGGGCCAGCTCCTGCGCGATCACCGGGATCTCGATCGCGCCGATCACCCGGACCACCGTCGGGTCGTCGATGCCGGACTCGGATGCCACCTTGCGGGCACCGGCCAGCAGCGCGTCGCAGATTTCCGCGTGCCAGGTACTGGCCACGATTGCCAGCCGCAGGCCGGACGCCTGCAGCGGCGGCACGTCCGGGACGCCGGCGGCAGGGCTCACAAAGCACCGCCGAATTCGCCTGGCAAGTGCACGGATTCATGGAAGTCGTCGAGCCCGGCCAGGTCGTGACCCATCTTGTCGCGCTTGGTCATCAGGTAGCGGATGTTCTCGGCGTTGGCCCGCACCGGAAGCGGCACCCGCTCGATGATGTGCAGCCCGTACCCGTCCAACCCGACCCGCTTGGCCGGGTTGTTGGTCAGCAGCCGCATCGAGCGCACGCCGAGGTCGACCAGGATCTGCGCGCCGATCCCGTAATCCCTTGCGTCGGCCGGCAATCCGAGCTTGAGGTTGGCGTCGACGGTGTCGTCCCCGGCGTCCTGCAGTTGGTAGGCCTGCAGCTTGTGCATCAGCCCGATGCCGCGGCCCTCGTGGCCGCGCATGTACAGCACCACGCCGCGCCCCTCGCGCGCGACCATCGCCATCGCCGCGTCCAGCTGGGGCCCGCAGTCGCAGCGGCGCGACCCGAAAACATCACCGGTCAAGCATTCGGAGTGCACGCGCACCAGCACGTCGTCGCCGTCGGCGTTGGGGCCGGCGATCTCGCCACGGACCAGCGCCACATGCTCGACGTCCTCATAGATGCTGGAGTAGCCGATGGCGCGAAACTCCCCGTGCCGGGTCGGGATCCGCGCTTCGGCGATGCGCTCGATGTGCTTCTCGTGCTTGCGCCGCCACTCGATGATGTCGGCGATGGTGATCAGCGCGAGGTCGTGCTCGTCCGCGAAGACCCGCAGCTCGTCGGTCTGGGCCATCGAGCCCTCGTCCTTCTGGCTGACGATCTCGCAGATCGCGCCCGCGGGTTGCAGCCCCGCCATCCGGGCGAGATCGACGGCGGCCTCGGTGTGGCCGGGCCGGCGCAACACGCCGCCGTCCTTGGCGCGCAACGGAACCACGTGACCGGGGCGGCTGAAATCCTCGGCGATGCTGGCGGGGTCGGCCAACATCCGCATGGTGGTGGCCCGATCGGAGGCCGAAATCCCGGTGCCTACGCCTTTTCTCGCATCGACGGTGACGGTGTAGGCGGTCCCGTGCTTGTCCTGGTTCACCGCGTACATCGGCAGCAGCCCAAGCCGGTCGCAGATCGCTCCGTCCAGCGGTACGCACAGGTATCCCGAGGTGTAGCGGACCATGAAGGCCACCATCTCCGGCGTCGCCTTCTCGGCCGCGAAGATCAGGTCGCCTTCGTTCTCGCGTTCCTCGTCATCGATGACGACGACGGCCTTACCGGCCGCAATGTCGGCAACCGCCCTCTCGACGGAGTCCAACCTCGTCATCTGTGCTGCCTTGCTGTCGTTTGGGCCATGGGAGCGGCCCAAGTGTTGCATCCAGTATGAACCACCACGGCAGCGCCGTTATTGCCACGGCTTTTCTGCCCGAAACCGGCCCTCGCGTAAGCCGCATGTAAGCCCCGGCTATGAGCCACGTGTGAGGGACGACGGATGCCGTTTTGGTCGCATTATTAAGGGAAATCCGAGAGACATGAATACAAACACGCAAACCAAGACATGGGTTCGCCTGTGCACCGGTGCGTTGGCGGCCGGCGGAATGGCCGCGGCCGCGCTGGGGCTGACGTCGGGGACCGCCCAAGCGGCACCTCCCCCCGCACCCGTGAAGCACTACCACTGGTGCCCGGGCGACCAGTGGAACCCGGGTTGGGGTCCGTACCAGAACTGGAACAACTGCCGTGACTGGGACGACAACTACGGCGGACCTGCGGGGTACGGCGCCCCTCCGCCGTGGGCGCGGCCGATGCCCCCGCCGCCGCCGTGGGCGCCGTGGGCCCAGGTCGTGTGGAATGCCCAGTTCAACGACTGGGGCTTCTGGGACGGCCCCGTGTGGCGCGGGCTGTAAACGCGGGACCTAAGCGCCCGCGGTAGGGCTTATTTAGCCGACATCAGCCGCTCAACATATTTCGCGATGACGTCGACCTCGAGGTTCACCTGGGTTCCGACGGGGGCACGGCCGAGGGTGGTCAGTTCCCGCGTCGTCGGGATCAGCGAGACCTCGAACCAGTCCCGCGGCTCCGCGCCCAGCCCGGACACCGTCAGGGAGATTCCGTCGACGGTGATCGACCCCTTTTCGACGACGTAGCGGGCCACCGCCGCGGGCACCTCGATCCGCACGACCTCCCAGTGCGCGGACGGGGCGCGGGACACGACCTGGCCGGTGCCGTCCACGTGCCCCTGCACGATGTGTCCGCCGAGGCGGCTGTTGACGGCCGCGGCGCGCTCGAGATTGACGCGGCTGCCGACCTGCAACTCGCCCAGGTTCGACCGGCTCAGGGTCTCGCCCATCACGTCGGCGGTGAACCGGCCGTCCGGCAGCAGCTCGGCGACCGTGAGGCACACGCCGTTGACGGCGATCGAATCGCCATGCCCGGCATCGCCGGTCACCATCGGCCCGCGGATGGTCAACCGCGCGGCGTCGGCGAGCATCTCGCGGCCGGTCACCTCCCCGAGCTCCTCGACAATTCCGGTGAACATTGCACCAGGTTATCGGGCCGATACGCGGCCGGGCGGGCCCCGTGTTCGAAGAGCCGGTCACGGGCACCCTCTACGATGCAGGGTATGCCGACTCGCCACCGTCTACTGGCCGTCCTCGCTTCCCTAACCCTCGCCTCCGCCCTTGTCGCCGGGTGCTCGTCGGGCCCGAAGGTGAGCGGCGGGCCGCTGCCCGACGCCACGAACCTGGTCAAGCAATCCGCCGCATCGACCAAGAACGTCAAGAGCGCCCACCTCGTTATAAAGGTGAACGGCAAGATTCCGGGGTTGCCCATCAAGGTGCTGACGGGTGACCTCACCAACGCACCGGCCACCGCGGCGTCCGGAAACGCCACGCTCACCGTCGGGGGGTCCGACATTCAAGCCGACTTCGTCGTCGTCGACGGCGACCTGTACGCGACGCTCACGCCGAACAAGTGGAGTGACTTCGGCAAGGCGTCCGACATCTACGACGTCTCGGTGATCCTGAACCCGGACACCGGGCTGGCCAACGCGCTGAACAACTTCACCAACGCCAAGGCCGAGGGGCGCGACAACATCAACGGGCAGGAAGCGGTCAAGATCAGCGGGAACTTCTCCGCGGACGCGGTGAACAAGCTCGTTCCGCAGTTCACCGCATCGGGACAGGTGCCGGGCACCGTGTGGATCCAGGAGAACGGCGACCACCAGTTGGTGCAGGCCAGCCTGGAGAAGAGCTCGGGCAATTCCCTGCAGATGACCATGTCCAACTGGGGCGCGCCGGTCACCGTCACCAAGCCCCCGGTGATCTCGTGAGGACTCAGGCGGGACGCCGCGTCGCGATCAGCGCCGGCAGCCTTGCGGTGCTGCTGGGGGCCCTCGACACCTACGTCGTGGTCACCATCATGCGCGACATCATGTCCGACGTCGGCATCCCGGTTAACCAGCTGCAGCGGATCACCTGGATCGTGACGATGTACCTGCTGGGCTACATCGCGGCGATGCCCCTGCTGGGCCGGGCGTCGGACCGGTTCGGCCGCAAGATGCTGCTGCAGGCCGCCCTGGCCCTGTTCATCGTGGGGTCGGTGGTCACCGCACTGGCCGGTCAGTTCGGCGACTTCCACATGCTGATCGCCGGCCGGACCATCCAGGGCGTGGCCAGCGGCGCGCTGTTGCCGGTCACCCTCGCGCTGGGCGCCGACCTCTGGTCGCAGCGCAACCGCGCCGGCGTGCTGGGCGGCATCGGCGCCGCGCAGGAGTTGGGCAGCGTGCTGGGCCCGCTGTACGGCATCTTCATCGTCTTCGTGTTCCACGACTGGCGATACGTGTTCTGGATCAACGTCCCGCTGACGCTGATCGCGATGGTGATGATCCAGTTCAGC
Organism: Mycobacterium sp. NGS69; assembly: GCF_059812165.1. Taxonomy (NCBI): domain Bacteria; kingdom Bacillati; phylum Actinomycetota; class Actinomycetes; order Mycobacteriales; family Mycobacteriaceae; genus Mycobacterium; species Mycobacterium sp. NGS69. The sequence goes on along the minus strand of NZ_JCALCD010000002.1, from coordinate 606,857 downwards.
CTGCCCTCGCGGGATCGCACCGAGGCGCCGGAACGGATCGACCTGGTCGGTGGCCTGCTGCTGGCCGTCGCGCTGGGCCTCGCGGTGATCGGCCTGTACAACCCGAACCCCGACGGCAAGCAGGTGCTGCCGAGCTACGGGTTGCCGTTGGTGATCGGCGCGATCGTCGCCGCGGTGGCCTTCGTGGTGTGGGAGCGGTTCTCGCGCACCCGGCTGATCGACCCGGCCGGGGTGCGCTTCCGGCCCTTCCTCGCGGCGCTGGGCGCCTCGTTGGCGGCGGGCGCGGCGCTGATGGTGACGCTGGTGGATGTGGAGCTGTTCGGGCAGGGCGTGCTGCAGATGAACCAGAACCAGGCTGCCGGGCTGCTGCTGTGGTTTCTGATCGCGCTGCCGATCGGCGCGGTGCTGGGCGGCTGGATCGCCACCCGCATCGGGGACCGGATCATGATCTTCGTCGGGCTACTCATCGCCGCCTACGGGTACTGGCTGATTCACTACTGGCGCGAAGACATCATGGGGCACAAGGTCGATGTCTTCGGGTTGTTCAGCGTGCCGACGATCCACGCCAACCTGCTGGTGGCCGGCCTCGGCCTCGGCCTGGTGATCGGACCGCTGTCGTCGGCGGCCCTGCGGGTGGTCCCGGCCGCGCAACACGGCATCGCCTCGGCGGCGGTGGTGGTGGCCCGCATGACGGGCATGCTGATCGGTGTCGCCGCGCTGACGGCCTGGGGCTTCTACCGGTTCAACCAGATCGTCGCCGGGTTGACGGCGGCGATCCCGCCGGACGCCACCCTGCTGGAACGCGTGCTCGCGCAGGGCACGATGTACATCAAGGCGTTCGCGGCGATGTACGGCGACATCTTCATGGTCACCGTCGGCATCTGTGTGGTGGGCGCGCTGCTGGGCCTGCTGGTCAGCGGCCGCAAGGAGCACGCCGAGGAACCGGAAGTCGCCGAGGAGCCGGCCGAGGTCAACCCGGCGCCCGCCCCCTGAGCGCTAGCCGCCCTGCGGCACCAGGCTGAGCACCAGATCGGGCCCCGCCCGGTCGACCCCGTCGAAGTGCCAGCGCAGCGCGCGCGCGATGGTGGGCACCCCCACGTCGTCGACGGCCGTGATCGGGCCACCCACCAGCATGGGCGCCATGTAGGCCAGGATGCGGTTGACCGCCCCCGCGCGCAGGAAGGCGCCCGCGAGGGTGGGGCCGCCTTCGAGCAGGACGTCGGTGCGATCCGACAGCGCCTTGATGACCTCCATCGGATCGTGGGTGCGAATCACCATGGTGCGCGAATCGTCGTTGAGAACCTTTGCCTCCGGCGGTATTTCGCGCATGCCCACCACCACTCGCAACGGTTGACGGTTGGCCAGCGAGCCGTCGGCCAGCCGCGCGGTGAGCGCCGGGTCGTCGGCCAGCACCGTGCCGGTGCCGACCACGATGGCGTCGGCGATGGCGCGCCGGCGATGCAGGTCCAACCGGGAGGCCTCGCTGGAGATCCACTGGCTGGTGCCGTCGGCGGCGGCGCTGCGCCCGTCGACGCTGCTCGCGTACTTCCACGTCACATGCGGCAGCCCGGTCCGCACCTTGTGCAGCCACTCGCGCAGCGGCCCGGCGGCCACCTGATCCGCCAGCACCCCCGACCGCACCTGCACCCCCGCGGCCTGCAGCCGGCCCGCGCCCCCGCCCGCGATCCCGTTGGGGTCGCCGACGGCGTAGATGACCGTGCCCACCCTGGCCTCGATCAGGGCGTTGACGCACGGCGGCGTCTTGCCGTAGTGGTTGCACGGCTCGAGGGTGACGAACGCGATGCCGCCGGCGGCCAGACCGCCGGCCCGCCGCAACGCCAGCACCTCGGCGTGGTCGCCACCGGCGGGCTCGGTGGCGCCGACGCCGACGACGTGGCCTTCGGGGTCGACGATCACGCATCCGACCGGCGGATTCGGGTAGGTGGTGCCCTTGACCTGGTAGGAGTGTTCGATCGCCAGGCGCATGGCCGCGTCGAGGCTGTCGACCGACTGGGGCTGGTTCATGCGCGCAGGTGCGCTGACGCGGCGACGGCCTGTCGCCGCAACGCCTCGACCGCGGCCTCCGGGTCTGCCGCCCCGTACACCGCCGACCCCGCGACAAAGCAGTCGACGCCGGCCTCGGCGGCCTGCTCGATGGTGTCCTCGTTGATGCCGCCGTCGATCTCGACCAGGATCGTCAGCTCCCCCGCCTCGATCAGCTTGCGCGCGGCGCGGACCTTCGAGAGCACCTCGGGGATGAAGCTCTGGCCGCCGAAGCCGGGCTCGACCGACATGATCAGCAGGGTGTCGAAGTTCGGCAGGATTTCGAGGTAGGGCTCCAGCGGGGTGCCCGGCTTCACGCTGATCCCGGCCTTGGCGCCGGCGGCGCGGATGTCGCGGGCCACCCCAACCGGATTGCCGGTGGCCTCGGCGTGGAAGGTGACGTTGTAGGCGCCCGCCTCGGCGTAGGGCGGCGCCCACCGGTCCGGGTCCTCGATCATCAGATGGCAATCCATCGGGATGCTGGTGGTTTTCAGCATGGCCTCCACCACGGGCAGCCCGATGGTCAGGTTCGGCACGAAATGGTTGTCCATCACGTCGACGTGCAACCAGTCGGCGCCGCGCACGGCGGCGGCTTCGTCGGCCAGTCGGGCGAAATCGGCGGCCAGGATCGACGGAGCGATCAGCGCTTTACCGCTATTGCCAGGCATGTGCGCCACATTACTGAGCCGAACGGCCATCATCACTTCAGGCGCGGCGCAGCGCGGCGGCGAACATCGCGTCGGTGCCGTGCCGGTGTGGCCACAGCTGCACCGCATTTGCCTCCCCGAGCCCGGTGACGGGCTCGAACAGCGGCCGGGTGTCCAGCTCGGACACCGGATGGCGGCGCAGCGCGTCGCCCACCACCCCAACGGTTTCCGCGAGGTGCGGCGAGCAGGTCGCGTACAGCACCACGCCGCCGGGCCGGGTCAGTGCGATCGCGGCGGCCAGCAGCTCGCGTTGCAGCTTGGCCAGCGCCGGCACGTCGGCCGGCCGGCGCCGCCACCGGGCTTCCGGGCGGCGGCGCAACGCGCCCAGCCCGGTGCAGGGCGCATCCACGAGCACCCGGTCGAAGCCCGGCTCGAGGCCGCTCTGGCGCCCGTCGACCCGCAGCACGTCGACCGGCAGCCCGCGGGTGTTCTCCTCGACCATCTCGGCGCGATGCGGCGACGGCTCCACCGCCGTGACGCGGGCCCCGGACTGAAAGCCCAGCGCGGCCAGCAGCGCGGTCTTGCCGCCCGGCCCGGCGCACAGGTCCAGCCACCGCCCGGTGTCGCCGTCGACCGGCGCCAGCGTGAGCGCGCGGGCCACCAGCTGGCTGCCCTCGTCCTGGACCAGCGCGGTGCCGTCGCGCACCGGCGCCAGCCGCCCGGGATCCCCGCCCGGCAGGTACACCGCGTACGGCGAGTACCGGCCGACGGTGCCACCCACCGCGTCGGCCAGCTCGGCGGCGGTCAGCACCCCGGGCCGGGCCGCCAGGTGCACCTGGGGCCGGGCGTCGTCGCTGGCCAGCACCGCGTCGAGTTCGGCGGCGGCGGCGCCGAGCGCGTCGGCGAAGGCCTGCGCGATCCAGCGCGGGTGCGCGTGCACGAACGCGGCGTGCCCGACCGGATCCCGCGCCGGGTCGGGGGCCAGCTCGTCGACCCACGACTTCTCGTCCCGGGCGGCGATGGTGCGCAGCACACCGTTGACGAATCCCGCTCGGGCGGAATCGAATTCGATGCCGGCCTGATCGACCGTGGTGGAAAGCGCGGCGTGCGCGTCGACCCGGGTGCGCAGCAGCTGATAGGTGCCGAGCCGGAGCAGGTCGAGCAACACCGGGTCGATGGCCTCCGGCGATCGCCCGGCGGCCGCGCCGATGACCGCGTCGAGCAGGCCCCGGGTGCGGCAGGTGCCGTAGGTCAGCTCGGTGGCGAAAGCGGCGTCGCGGCCGGTGATTCCGCGTTGGCGCAGCAGCGCGGGCAGGGCCAGGTTGGCGTACGCGTCGCGCTCGCTGACCGCCCGAAGCACCTCGAACGCGGCGGCGCGCGCCGGGTCCAGCGGCCGGCGCGACTTGCGCGGTTTGCCGCTCACGACGCCCGCGCGGCGGCGTCGAGGCGGGCGCCGCGCGCCCAGTCGACGGCGTTCATCAGCTTCTTGCCGGGCGGCTGAATCTGGCCCAGCCGCACCGGTTCCGAGCCGGTGCCGATCCACACGTTCTTGCGGTCGGCGTGAATGGCGCCGGGCGCCAACGGCATCGGGGCCTCTTCGATTTGCACGGGTCCGAGCTTGACCCGCAGGTCGCCGATGAGCGTCCAGGCGCCGGGGTTGGGCGTGACGGCGCGGATCCGGCGCTCCACCACCGGCGCCGGCAGCTCCCAGCGCACCCGGGCAGCTTCCACGCTGATCTTCGGTGCCATGCTGATCCCGTCGGCGGGTTGCGGCCGCGGCGTCAGCGTCCCGTCGGCGATGCCGTCCAGCGTGGCCGACAACAGCGCCGCCCCCGAAACCGCTAGGCGCTCAAGGAGATCGCCCGCGGTGTCGGTCGGCCGGATCGTCTCGGTCACCACCCCGTACACCGGTCCCGAGTCCAGGCTCGGTTCGATCCGGAAGGTGGTCGCCCCGGTGATGGCGTCCCCGGCGGCGATCGCGGCCTGTACCGGGGCCGCGCCGCGCCAGGCCGGCAGCAGCGAGAAGTGCAGGTTGATCCAGCCGTTCGGGGGAACCGCGAGCAGGTGGTCGCGCAGCAGCGCGCCGTAGGCCACCACCGGGCAGCAGTCCGGCGCCAGCTCGGCGAGCTCGGCGACGAACTCCGGCGAATTGGGCCGCGCCGGACGCAGCACCGGGATGCCGCGGTCGAGCGCCTCGCGGGCCACCGGCGACGGCTGCGGCTTGCCGTGCCGGCCGGCGGCGGCGTCGGGCCGGGTCAGCACCGCCACCACCTCGTGCCGGGACGAGTCGACGAGGCGGCGCAGCGCGGGCAGCGCGGGTTCGGGGGTGCCGGCGAAGACGAGGCGCACGGGCACAAGTCTAGGAACCACCGGATCTCCGCAGGACACGCCCAGGCTTCACACAGTTGCGTCAGTATATTGTTTCCTATTGCTATTATTTCTAGCGGTAAGAGTCAACGACTGCCCCTGCCGCGCCCGCGACCTTGAGGAGGTCCGATGACTCTCGACACCGTCGACGCCAACACCCCCGACGATCTTGCGGCCGCACATCGCGTGATGTGGGCGCTCGGTGACTACGCCCTGATGGCCGAGCAGGTGATGGCCCCGCTGGGGCCGGTCCTGGTCGCCGCGACCGGCGTCGGCCCGGGCACGCGGGTGCTCGACGTCGCCGCCGGCTCGGGCAACATCTCGCTTCCCGCCGCCGCGACCGGCGCCGACGTCGTTTCCACCGACCTCACGCCCGAACTGCTGCGCCGCTCCCAGGCGCGGGCCGCGGCGCGGGGGCTGACGATCGATTACCGCGAGGCCAACGCGCACGCGCTACCGTTCGGCGACGGCGAGTTCGACGCCGTGCTTTCCGCGATCGGCGTGCAGTTCGCGCCCGACCACCAGCGCGCCGCCGACGAGCTGGCCCGGGTTTGCCGGCCGGGCGGGACGATCGGCGTGATCAGCTGGACCCCGGAGGGCTTCTTCGGCCGGATGCTGGCCACCATCAGGCCGTACCGGCCCAGCCTGTCACCGGCCGTGCCGCCGGCGGCGCTGTGGGGTCGCGAGGGGTACGTCGGCGGGCTGCTGGGTGATCGCGTCGGCCGCGTCACGATGCTGCGGCGCAATCTCTGGGTGAACAGGTTCGACGACCCCGAGGCCGTGCACGCGTACTTCAAGCACCACTACGGCCCGACGATCGAGGCGTACGCGAACATCGGCCACAATCGGGTGCTGGCCGCCGAGCTCGACGCCCAACTCGTCGAACTCGCGCGCCGGTACCTGGCCGACGGCGGCATGCGGTGGGAATACCTTCTGGTCACCGCCGAAAAGCGTTGAGTGATATTACAAGTCGAGCTCGGCGTCCACGTGGACGTCGGGCTCGCCGCCAGCGGCGGTGAAGGCGGTCAGGGCACGCACCAGCCCGTGGCGTTCCGGCGGCGGCATCTTCTCCACGATGGCGGCGATCTCGGCGCGCCGGTACGCGGTGGCCCGGCGGACGACCTCGCGCCCGCGCTTGGTCAGCGCGGCGAGCAGCTCGCGCCGGGACGTCGGGTGCGGGAGGCGGTCGATCAGCCCGGCGGCGACGAGCCGGTCGACCATCCGGCCGGTGGCCGAGGGTTGCACGCCCAGCAGGCTGGCCAGCGTGGCCAGGTTGACCGGGCCCCGGTTGGACAGGATCACCAGGGTCCGGAACTGCGGAATGGTGATGGACTCGTCGACCTGGCTGATCGAGCGTGCCGAGATGGCCACCAGCAAACGGGATGCCGTCAGCAACGCGTCGGTGATCACGTCCAAAGACTCGTCCGCTGCCGTCGCGTTGTCCGCCGCCATCGCGCCCCTCCTCCGGACCCGTCCCGGCCCACCAGCAAAGAGTTGGAAGTGTAACAGCCTTCCAATATCGAGATCAGAGATTATTTCCCACGAATACTATCGCCACAACGCAGATTCGGCGCTATCCGATCTGCAGCGGATCGATCTGCACCCGCACCGGCTCATGGTCTTGCCGCGCGCTGAGCACGCCGACGGCGCTCCGCAAAGCGGCCGCGAGCGCCAGGCCCTGAGCACGGCGCACCCGCACCAGCATTCGGGTCACCGGCACGCCGGCGGGGGTCCCGGCCGGACGGCGCACGCCCGCCGGGAGGTCCACCGGGCCCAGCAGGTCGGCTCCCTCGGGCAGCCGGGCCTGGTCGAGCAGCGCCGCGACGGCGCCGGCCGTCCCGTCGATGGCCGCCATGTGCACGCTGGGCGGCAGCCCCACCTCGGCGCGCGCCGTCAGTTCGGCCTCCGCGTGGCCCACCGGATCCCAACGGATCAGCGATTGCACTGTGGGAATGGACGATTCGGCCACCACCATCACCACACCGCCGTCGCCGCGGGCGCGCACGAGCGCGGCGGCGCTCATCCACCGCCACAGTGCTTCCTCGGCGGCGCGCAGGTCTTGGCGGCCCAGCAGCGCCCAGGTGTCCAGCAGGAGCGCCGCCCCGTACCCGCCCGGCGCGCGGGGTTCGGCGCCGGGAGTGGCGACCACCAGGGCCGGGCGGTCGGCGACCTCCGCCACGATGGCGTCGCCCGCCGAGGTGACCACCGGCGTGCCGGCAAACGCGCGGCCGAGTTCCTCGGCGGTGCGGCGGGCCCCGACGACGACGGCGCGCACCGCGTCCGATCCGCAGCGCGAGCACCGCAGCGCCGGTTCGGCGCGACCGCACCACCGGCACACCGCCCCGGGCCCGCGCTCCTGCAGCGCCAGCGGACCCGTGCACTGCCGGCAACGGGCGATGGCGCGGCAGCGCCCGCAGGCCAGCGACGGGACATAGCCGCGGCGGGGCACCTGCACCAGCACCGGCGCCCCGGCCTCGAGCGACGAGCGGGCGGCGCGCAGCGCGATGGACGGAACGCGCGCGGTGCGCGCGGCCGGGTCGCGCTCGTCGGCGTATCCCGTGTCGTCCAGGGCGACCACCCGCGGGGTGCGGGCCCGCACCACCGGCCGCGCGGCGACGATGTCGTGCGCCCACCCGCTGCGCACCAGCGCGTGAGCCTCGGCGGTCCGCGCGTAGCCGCCGATCAGCGCCGCGCTGCGGGCCTGATGGGCCCGCAGCATCGCCACCTCCCGGGCGTGCGGGTAGGGCGCCCGGGGCTCGGCCAGGCTGTCGTCCGCGTCGGCCCACACCATGACCAGGCCCAGGTCGCTCAGCGGCGCGAACACCGCGCTGCGGGTGCCGATCACCAGGCGCGCCGAGCCGCGCAGCGCGGCCAACCAGCGCCGGTAGCGTGCGGCCGGGCCCAGGCCCGCCGACAGCCCTACCACACACTCCTTGTCGATCCGGGTCGTCGCGGCCGCCCACAGGGTGTCCAGGTCGCGCTGGTCGGGCACGATCGCCAGCACCGCCCGTCCCGCCCGGATGGTCTGGGCGGCGGCCTCGGCGAAGCGCTCCGCCCAGGGCTCGCCGGGCAGGGCCTGCCAGACGGCCCGTGCGGCGCGGGATTCGGCGAGCGCCCCCAGGAACTGCCCGCCGCGGCCGTAGGCCTCCCACGCCACGGGGTCGACGGGCGCGGGCAGCGACGGCGCGGGCAACGGGAGCGTCGCCGCGGGCTCGCGCTCGACGCGCGCGTGCCGGGCCGGCACGGCCAGGCGCAGCACGTCGGGCCGGGTCCCGGCATAGCGCGCGGCCACCGCGTCGACCAGGCGCCGGATCTCCGCCGTCAGCACGGGTTCGGCCGACACGACGCGGTCCAGCCAGCCCAGCTTGCCGACGTGATCGGTGTCGTTGCGGCGCTCCAGCAAGAACCCGTCGACCAGCCGGCCGTGGAACCGCACCCGCACCCGGACCCCCGGCTGCGCGTCGTCGGACTGCTCGGCCGACACCAGGTAGTCGAACTCGCGGTCCAGGTGCGGGACCGAAAGCATGGGCAGCACTCGGGCGATCGGCTCGACCTCGGGAGTTGCCTTGCCAGCCAACGGGATCGACAACTAGCCTTCGTTGGACCCGGGCTCGTAGTCGGCCTCGTAGTAGTCCGTTTCGTAGTCCGTTTCGTAGTCCGTTTCGTAATCCGGTTCCTCGCGACCGAAGAAAAACCCGGCCGTGATCAAGATCTGGGCCGCGGCGTACAACCACCAGATCGGGACCGCCAGCGCGTCGTTGTACAGGATGAACCGGCCGATGGCGATCATCGTGTCCGACGCGGCAAAACACACCGCCCCCACCGCGGTCCAGATCGTCGGCAGCTCGGCCAACAGCGCCATGCAGACCATCGCGGTCAGCGCGACCATGTACAGCGTCACCGGAATGGTCAGCTTGTCGCGGGCCAGGTGCGGCCAGAACCACGCCAACAACGACACGGAGACCAGGCACATGAAGGCGACGGCGGCGAGGCGGACCCGGGAGGGGTGCGCCAGCGGAATGAGGGCACCCAGGAAACACAAGTGCGCCAACAGGAATGCCGCCAGCCCCAACCCGAACGACATCGTCCACCACGGGATCGCCAACAGCCAGTCGCCGACGGCCGACGTCAGCAGCGCGGGCATCAGCCAGCGCCGCTCGCGGACGATGGGGTGCGCCACCGCGGCGACGGTGAGCAGCAACGCCATCGACGCCTTGAACGGCGGCTGCAGGACCCAGTGCCCGGTCAAAGCCGTTCCCGGCGGCGACCGCAATGCGACCACGGTCAGGTAGACCCCGTAGGCGAGGCCCGCCCAGCCGGCCAGGACCCAGCCGCCGGACACCAGGCGGGGTGCGTACGGTACTTCCATGCCCAGCTTGGAAACCGCCGACGAGAACCCTGGTATCGACCCCATCCTGCTGAAGGTACTGGATGCGGTTCCATTCCGGCTATCAACCGACGATGGTGTCGCCGCGGCGCGCCAGCGGCTCCGCGACCTGCCCCGCCGGCCGCTGCACCCCGAGTTGCGGGTCGAGGACCGCGCCATCCCCGGTCCGGGCGGCGCGATCGGCATCCGGATCTATTGGCCCTCAGCCGATCCGAGCGGGGATGCGCCGGTGGTCCTGTTCTTCCACGGCGGCGGCTTCGTCGTGGGCGATCTCGATACCCACGACGGCACGGCGCGCCAGCACGCGGTGGGCGCCGAGGCCATCGTGGTGTCCGTCGACTACCGGTTGGCGCCCGAACACCCCTATCCCGCGGCCGTCGAAGACGCTTGGGCCGCAACGCTGTGGGTGGCCGAGCGCGGCGCCGAGCTCGGCGCCGACACCACGCGCATGGCGGTCGCCGGGGACTCGGCCGGCGGCACCATCGCCGCGGCCACGGCGCAGCGGTGCCGCGATGACGGCGGGCCGCCGATCGCGTTTCAGCTGTTGTGGTATCCCTCCACGCTGTGGGACGCGTCGCTGCCGTCCTTCACCGAAAACGCCACCGCGCCGATCCTCGACGCCAACGCCATCGCCGCGTTCTCGCGTTGGTACGCAGGCGAAGTCGACCTGACGGACCCGCCGTCGCGCATGGCACCCGGACGCGCGAAGAACCTGGCGGACCTGCCGCCGGCCTACATCGGTGTCGCCGGTCACGACCCGCTGCGCGACGACGGGATTCGCTACGGCGAGCTGTTGGCCGCCGCCGGGGTACCGGTCGAAGTGCACAACGCCGAGACGATGGTGCACGGCTACCTGGGCTATGCGGGTGTGGTGCCGGCGGCCACCGCCGCGCAGGACAAAGGGCTCGCGGCACTGCGGAATGCCCTGCATTAACGGCCCGGAAGCGTACGGTGAACGGATGATTGAGCCGATCACCGCCCGACCGAGCATCGACCCGACGTTGAAGATGTTGCTCGACGCCTTCACGGTCACTTTCAACGCCGCCGACGGCGTCGAGGTCGCGCGCTCGAGGCTCCGTCAGCTCAAGGTGCCACCCGAGCTGCTGCCGGACCTGCGGACCGAGGAGCGGACGATCGGTTACGGCGAGCTGACCGACATTCCCGTTCGGATCTACTGGCCGCCCGGCGACGGCGGGGCCATGCCCGTCGTCGTCTTCTATCACGGCGGCGGATTCTCGCTCGGCGACTTGGAGACCCACGATCCCGTCGCCCGTGCCCACGCCGTCGGCGCCGAGGCCATCGTGGTGTCGGTCGACTACCGGCTCGCCCCCGAGCACCCGTTCCCCGCCGGCGTGGACGACTGCTGGGCCGCGCTGCAATGGGTCGCCGAGAACGCCGCCGAGCTCGGCGGCGACCCGGATCGCATTGCCGTGGCCGGGGATTCGGCGGGCGGCAACCTCGCCGCCGTGATGGCGCACCTCGCCCGCGACAATGGCGGCCCGGACCTCGCGTTCCAGTTGCTGTGGTACCCGACGGTCACCGCCGACCTGTCGCTGCCGTCCCACACCGAGAACGCCTACGCGCCCATCCTGGACCGCGACGTCATCGAGGCCTTCCTGTCCTGGTACCTGCCCGACCTCGACATCAGCGACCCGAAGGCGCTGCCGACCACGTTGGCGCCGGCGAACGCCGAGGACCTGTCCGGTCTGCCGCCCGCCTTCATCGGGACCGCCGAGCACGACCCGCTGCGCGACGACGGCTCCCGCTACGCCGAGCTGCTCAACGCCGCGGGCGTGCCCGCCGAACACAGCAACGAGCCCGACATGGTGCACGGGTACGCCAGCTTCTCCCTGGTCATCCCCGCGGCGGCCAAGGCCACCAGCCGGGGGCTGACTGCGCTGCGCAAGGCGCTGCACCCCTAGCCAGCCCCTAGCGCCTAGCCCCGGCGGGAATACTCGCTGGGCGCAACCCCGTACCAGCGCTTGAAGGCGTGCGAGAACGTCGAGACCTCGGTGTAGCCCAGCCGGGTCGAGACCTCCTCCACGGTCAGCCCGACGTTGCGCAACAGGTCCACGGCCACGGTGGAGCGCGCCTCGTTCAGCAGGGCCCGAAACGACGCGCCCTCGTCGGCGAGCCGGCGGCGCAGCGTCCGCGGGTGGATGTCGAGTTCGCCGGCGATGTCGGCAAGCGTCGGGAACACACCCGAATCGCGGAACAGCATGCTGCGCACCAGCGCGGTGATGCCCTGGCGGCCCTGGCTGCTCTGCATCAGCACGTCGCACTGCGCCATGCACATCTCCAGCGTGTGGCGGTCGGCCTGCGGCAGCGGCTCGTCGAACATGGCGCGCGGGAAGTGCAACCGGTTGTGCGCCCGGCCGAACCGGACGTCGTGCACCGGCACCAGTTCGAGCAGCGGCCGCAGCAATGCCTCGTCGACGGCCAGGTCCGCGGATACCTCGTCCGCATACTTCTCGGCCACCGGCAGCGCGAAACTGACTGTGGTCGAGATGATTCCGGCGATGTCGCGCTCGATGAAGAACCCCCGCACGTCGGCGGGCAGGTGGCTGGCGTCGAGCTCGATCACGCACTCCTCGGCGGTTTCGAACAGCGTCAGGCGGATGTGCATCGTGGTCAGCGCGAAATAGCGCATCGCGATGGAAAACAGTTCGCGCAGGGTGCCGCACGACATCACGGCGAACCCGAACAGGCCCAGGTGGGTGAGGGTGGACCGGCTGCCCACGTCCACGCCGACGCCGGCCTCGGACGGGAGCCGCGCCAGCAGCCGGCGCACCGCCGCGATCTCGTCGACCGCGCTGACCATGGCGTCCGGCTTGTCGAGATCGGCCGGCTCGATCGCGGTGCCCGCCAACACGTCGGCGGTCGAAACCCCACGTTCGTTGGCCACCTCGCACAACACCCGGGTGGCGTGCACCGGGTGACTCAGCGTCGGAGGGTGTCCCATGGCGTGTCCTAAAATCCCAACTCCCTGTCCGATAATCTCATTACCGGCCGCCCGCGTCATCCATACAGTTGGAGTCATGGCGACCCTCAGCGCTGAGCGCCCCGCCGCGGGACCGGCCACCCGGCTGAACTCCTGGACCATGACCCGCGAGGCCCTCACCATCGGATTCGACGTGAGCAACGGGTTCATGGGCCGGGTACGCGGCAGCGACATCGCCCGGTTTCGTTGCGCCGGAAGGCGATTCGTCTCGATCAGCCACCCTGACTACGTCGATCACGTGCTGCACCGCGCCCGCCTGAAATACGTCAAGTCGAACGAATACGAGCCGATCCGGGCCACCGCCGGCATCAACCTGCTCACCGACGAGGGCGATTCCTGGGCCGCCCACCGCGGCGTGCTCAACCCGACCTTCGCGCGGCGCCATCTCAACGGCATCGTCGACCTGATGATCGACCCGATCATGGGCGTCGCCGACGCGCTGGAAGCCGGTGTGCGATTGGACATCCACGAGACGATGGTCGAGGCGACCCTGCGCGTGGTCGCCAACTCGCTGTTCAGCCAGGACTTCGGGCCGTTGGTGCAGAGCATGAACGACCTCGCGACGCGCGGGTTGCGCCACGCCGAGCGGCTGCAGCGGCTCGGGCTGTGGGGCCTGATGCCGCCCGCGGTGTACGACGTGCTGCACCGGTTGGCCTTCTCGGGCGTGCGGATGCCACCGCCGTTGCGCGACATGCAGGACATCACGCTGACGCTGGACCGCGCGGTCAACGACGTGATCGACCACCGGCTGCGCCACCCGACCGGGTCCCCCGACCTGCTCAACGTGCTGCTGAGCGCCGACGGCGGAAGTTGGCCGCGCCAGCGGGTCCGCGACGAGGCCCTGACGTTCATGCTCGCCGGGCACGAAACCACCGCGAACGCGATGTCGTGGTTCTGGTACCTGATGGGCCTGCACCCCGACGCCCGCGACCGGATGCTGGCCGAGATCGACGACGTGCTGGGCGCCCGCCGCCCCGAAGCCGGGGACCTGGGCCGGCTGCCGTGGACCACCGCGTGCCTGCAGGAGTCGCAGCGCTACTTCTCGGCGGTCTGGATCATCGCGCGCCGGGCCGTCGAGGACGACGTCATCGCGGGGCATCGCATCCGGCGCGGCACCACCGTCGTCATCCCCATCCACCACATCCACCACGACCCGCGCTGGTGGCCCGAACCCGAAACCTTCGACCCCGACCGGTTTTACCGGCCGGCGGACCGACCCCGCTCCGCGTATCTGCCGTTCGGCGGCGGCCGCCGCATCTGCATCGGGCAGAGCTTCGCCCTGATGGAGATGGTGCTGATGGCGGCCATCATTAGCCAGCGCTTCACCTTCGACCTGGCGCCCGGCGCCGCGATAGACCTCGAGGCAACGCTGACCCTGCGGCCCAAGAGCGGGGTACACGTCGTCGGAAGCGAGCGCAGATGAACCCCGACTACGAAACCCTGATCGTCGGCGCCGGATTCTCCGGCATCGGCGCCGCGATCAAGCTGGACAAGGCGGGCCTGTCCAACTACCTCGTGATCGAGGCCGGCGACGGGGTCGGCGGCACCTGGCACTGGAACACCTATCCCGGTATCGCCGTGGACATTCCGTCGTTTTCCTATCAGTACTCGTTCGAGCAGAGCCCGCGCTGGTCGCGAACCTACGCGCCGGGCGGCGAGCTGAAAGCGTACGCCGAACACTGCGTCGACAAATACGGCCTCCGGTCGCGAATCCGGTTGAACACCAAGGTGCTGTCCGCCGAGTTCGACGACGACAACCACCTGTGGCGGGTGCAGACCGACCCGGGCGTGGGGGCACCTCCCGCTTGCGGGGGAGAACTCACGGCCCGCTTCCTGATCAGCGCCAGCGGCGTGCTGACCGTGCCGAAGCCGCCCGACATCGACGGCGTGGACTCCTTCGCCGGCATCACCATGCACACCGCGCGCTGGGACCACAGCCAGGACCTCACCGGCAAGCGCGTCGCGATCATCGGCACCGGCGCCTCGGCGGTACAGGTCATCCCCGAGATCGCGCCGATCGCCTCTCACCTCACGGTCTTTCAGCGCACCCCGATCTGGTGCTTCCCCAAGTTCGACGTGCCGCTGCCGGCGCCGGCCCGCTGGGCGATGCGGATTCCCGGCGGCAAGGTCGTGCAGCGGCTACTCAGCCAGGCCTTCGTCGAGCTCACCTTCCCGCTCGCGGCGCAGTACTTCACGGTGTTCCCACTCGCCAAGCGGATGGAGTCGGCCGGGCTCGCCTATCTGCGCCAGCAGGTCACCGACCCGGCGGTGCGCGAAAAGCTGACCCCGCGTTACGCCGTCGGCTGCAAGCGGCCCGGCTTCCACAACGACTATCTGGCCACGTTCAACCGCGACAACGTGCGGCTGGTCACCGAGCCGATCGACAAGGTCACGCCCGCCGCGGTGGCCACCACCGACGGCGCGGACCGGGAGGTCCATGAGATAGACGTGCTGATACTGGCCACCGGGTTCAAGGTGATGGACACCGACAACGTCCCCACCTTCTCGGTCACCGGCAGCGGCGGCAAGTCGTTGAGCCGGTTCTGGGACGAACACCGCCTGCAGGCCTACGAGGGCGTCAGCGTCCCGGAATTCCCCAACATGTTCACCGTTTTCGGTCCGTACGGCTACGTCGGCTCGTCGTATTTCGCCCTCATCGAGACGCAGACACACCACATCGTGCGGTGCCTCAAGCGGGCGCGCCGCGACGGCGCGACCCGCGTCGAGGTGACCGCGGAGGCCAACGACCGCTACTTCGCCGAGATGATGCGCAAGCGGCACCGGCAGATCTTCTGGCAGGACAGCTGCAAGCTGGCCAACAGCTACTACTTCGACAAGAACGGCGACGTGCCGCTGCGTCCGGCGACCACGCTGGAGACCTACTGGCGCAGCCGGCGGTTCGATCTCGACGACTATCGCTTCACCGCGTGAGGCGTCAGGCGCGCCCCTTGCCCGGCTTCTACGGCGTTGGCCCCGCGAAAAACCGGGCGACAGCGCGGGGCCGACGACGCTACGCTTTTCCGCGTGGCAAAGGAGTTTTCGCGCATCGATGAGTCGCTGACCGATTTCATTTCGGATCAGGCCGTATTCTTCGTCGCCACCGCGCCCTCCGAGGGCGGCCGAATCAACCTCTCCCCCAAGGGCTATCGCGACACATTCGCGGTGCTAGACGACCACACCGTCGCGTACGTCGATCTGTTCGGCAGCGGAGTGGAAACGATCGCCCACCTGCGTGACAACGGCCGCATCACGATCATGTTCTGCTCGTTCACCCGCAGCTCGCGGATCCTGCGGCTGTGCGGCACCGGCCGCGTCGTGCGCCCCGACGGCGCCGAATTCCCCGCCCTGCTAACGCGTTTCGGGGAGCAGCACGCCGGGGTCCGTGCCGTCATCGTCGTCGACGTCGAACGCATCGCCGACGCGTGTGGCTTCGCGGTGCCCTACTACGAGCTCATCGACGAGCGGCCGGTGCTCGACGCCCATCACGCGCAGGCCTCCGACGAGAAGTTCGCCAGCCTGGCCGTCCGCAACCGGCGCAGCATCGACGGGCTGCCCGCGCTGGACGCCGACCATCCACTGCCCCGACGGTAACGCTTTGCCGGCTCCGACCGATGGTTGATCGGGCGGGGTGACGGAAAGGGACCGAGGATGTCGTTTGTGTTCGTCACACCCGAGGTCGTGACGGCGGCAGCAACGGATCTGGCCGGCATCGGATCGACGATCGACGCCGCCAACGCCGCGGCGGCGGCCCCGACCACCCAGGTGCTGGCCGCCGGCGCCGACCAGGTGTCCGAAGCGGTGGCGGCGCTGCTTTCCGGTCATGCCCAGGCGTATCAGGCCGTCAGCGCCCAGGCGGCGGCCTTTCACCAGCGGTTCGCGCAGCACCTGTCCGCCGCCTCAGCGGCGTACGTCGGCGCCGAGGCGCCGAGCCTGCTGGGCCTCCGAAGCCCGAGTGCCTAGATCGCGCGCTTGAGTTCGTCGACCATGTTGAGCTGCTCCCACGGCAGCTCGATGTCGGTGCGGCCGAAGTGCCCGTAGGCGGCGGTCGGCGCGTAGATGGGGCGCAGCAGGTCCAGGTCGCGGATGATGGCGCCGGGGCGCAGGTCGAACACCTCGGGCACGATCTTCTCGATCTTGACCGGATCGACGGTCGCGGTGCCGAACGTCTCGATGAACAAGCCGACGGGCGCGGCCTTGCCGATGGCGTAGGCCACCTGCACCTCGACCCGCTCCGCGAGCCCGGCGGCGACGATGTTCTTGGCCACCCAGCGCATCGCGTACGCCGCCGAGCGGTCCACCTTGGACGGATCCTTGCCGGAGAAGGCGCCGCCGCCGTGACGGGCCCAGCCGCCGTAGGTGTCGACGATGATCTTGCGGCCGGTCAGGCCCGCGTCGCCCATCGGCCCGCCGACGACGAACTTGCCGGTCGGGTTCACCAGCACCCGGGTCGACGACGAGTCCAGGGTGTCGTGGGCCAGCTCGTCCAGCACGGTCTGCAGCACGTGCGTGCGGATGTCGGGGTCCAGCGTGTTCTCCAGGTCGATGCCGTCGGCGTGCTGGGTGGAAACCACCACGGTGTCCAGCCGCACCGGGACGTCGTCCTCGTAGGCGATGGTGACCTGGGTCTTGCCGTCCGGGCGCAGGTATCCCAGCGTCCCGTTCTTGCGGACCTCGGTCAGCTTGCGCGACAGGCGGTGCGCCAGCGCGATGGGCAGCGGCATCAGCTCCGGGGTGTCGTTGATCGCGTAGCCGAACATCAGACCCTGGTCGCCGGCGCCCTGGGAATCCAGCGGGTCCGCGGCGCCCTCGACGCGCGTCTCGTGCGCGGTGTCCACGCCCTGGGCGATATCCGGCGACTGACGGCCGATGCCGATGTTCACCCCGCACGACGCCCCGTCGAAACCCTTGTCCGACGAGTCGTAGCCGATGTCGAGGATGCGGGCGCGCACCGTGTTGGTGATGTCGGCGAACGCCTCCTTGGCCGACGTCGTCACCTCGCCCACCACGTGCACCTGACCGGTGGTCACGAGCGTCTCGACCGCAACCCGTGAACGGGGGTCCCCCGCGAGCAGGGCGTCGAGGACCGAGTCGCTGATCGCGTCACAGATCTTGTCGGGATGCCCTTCGGTCACCGACTCACTGGTAAACAGACGACCCTTTTCGCTCACAGTCCCGATCCTTCCCAATAATTAGTTAGTCGAATTATATCTTCTGGCCGCATCCGGCACCCGTGCGGGCGCCGTAGCGAAGTAAACCCTGCTACCCGCTGTGGCCGTGCAGGAACGCGACGATTGCATCCACGATACGACTGGCCATCAGCGTCTTCGAGCCGTGCGCCAGCGCCGACTCGGTGCCGTCGGATGCCAGCAGCCAGCCGTCGTTGCTGTCCACCTCGAACGCCTTGTTGTCGCCGACCGCGTTGACGACCAAAAGGTCACAACCCTTGCGCCGCAGCTTTTCTCGCGCGTGGAACAACACGTCGCCGTTGGCGTCGCCCGTCTCGGCGGCAAACCCCACGATGGCCCGCATGTTGGGCAGCTGCCCGTGCGCGCGGGCCCGGACCGCGCCGGCGAGCACGTCGTCGTTGCGGACCAGCTCGATCGTCGGCTCCTCGGCGACGTCGGGGCCTTTTTTGATCTTGGCGGTGGAAACCTGCGCAGGCCGAAAGTCGGCGACGGCCGCCGCCATGACCAGCACGTCCGCCCCCGGGGCGTGCTTGGACACCGCCTCGCCGAGCTGCTCGGCCGAGCTGACGTGCACCACGTTGACGCCGGCGGGGTCGATCAGCCCGGCGGTGTGCCCCGCGATCAGGGTGACCTCGGCGCCGCGCTGGGCGGCGACCCGCGCCACCGCGTAGCCCTGCTTGCCGGAGCTGCGGTTGCCGATGAAGCGCACCGGGTCGATCGGTTCGCGGGTACCGCCGGCGGTGACCAGCACTCGGCGGCCGGCGAGGTCGTAGGGCAGCGCATCGTGGCGCTCCAGCAGCAGCTGGGCCAGCGTGGTGATCTCCTCGGCCTCCGGCAGCCGTCCCGCGCCGCTGTCGGCGCCCGTGAGCCGTCCGTAGGCGGGTTCGAGCACCACGGCGCCGCGGCGGCGCAGCGTGGCCACGTTGTCGACGGTGGCCGGGTGTAACCACATCTCGGTGTGCATCGCCGGCGCGAACAACACCGGGCACCGCGCGGTCAGCAGGGTCGCGGTGAGCAGGTCGTCGGCGCGGCCGGAGACGGCCCTGGCCAGCAGGTCGGCGGTGGCCGGCGCCACGAGGACCAGGTCGGCCTCCTTGCCGAGCTGGACGTGCGGCACCTCGGGCACGTCATCGAAGACGCCGGTGCGCACCGGCTGGCCCGACAGCGCCTCGAACGTCGCGGCGCCGACGAAGCGCAGCGCCGATTCGGTGGGGATGACGCGGACCTGGTGGCCGGCCTCGGCGAGCTGACGGACGACGGTGCATGCCTTGTAGGCGGCGATGCCCCCGGAAACGCCTACGACGATCCGCTTGCTGTCCACAGCGCGCCCGGCCCGCCCGTTACTCGCCCTCGGTGTGCTCGAGCAGGTCGGCGTGGATCTCACGCATCGCGATGGACAAGGGCTTTTCCTGCAGCCCCGGCTCGACGAGCGGGCCCACGTACTCGAGGATGCCCTCGCCGAGTTGGTTGTAGTAGTCGTTGATCTGACGGGCGCGCTTGGCCGCGTAGATGACCAGGGCGTACTTGCTGGACACGCGGTCCAGCAGCTCGTCGATGGGCGGGTTGGTGATGCCCAGCGGGGTGTCGTAGGCGCCCTGGCCGCCTGCCGACGGGTCGAACTGGTCCACGGCGGTCAGCGACGCGTCGGACTGGGGAATGCTCACGTAGGTCAGTCTCCTGGCGGATAGAGCCGTGCGGGACGGCTAAAGAACTTCGATGCTTGAATCTGGTCTGGTCAGGCGGTTCATGCCGGGCCCGGCGCAGTTCCCACCAGCAAGGATACCAATTCGGCGCACGCGGACTCCAATCGACTGTTCACCACGATCTCGTCGAAGTCGTTTTGGGCCGCCATTTCGGTGCGGGCGGTGTCCAGGCGGCGCCGGATGGCCTCCGGCGTCTCGGTGCCCCGGCCCACCAGCCTGGCTTCCAGGTCCTCCCAGCTGGGCGGGGCCAGGAACACGGTCAGCGCCTCGGGCATCGCCTTCTTGACCGACCTGGCGCCGGCCAGGTCTACCTCGATGAGCACGGGCAGCCCGGAGGCGGTGGCGGCCCGCACCGGCTCGGCCAGCGTGCCCGACCGGTGCAGCCCGCCGTGGATCTCGGCCCACTCCAGCAGGGCGCCCTCGTCGATCAGCTGCTGGAAGCGGGCGGGGGTGACGAAGTGGTAGTCGACGCCGTCGACCTCGCCGGGCCGCGGGGCCCGGGTGGTGGCCGAGACGCTGAACTGCAGGTTGGGGATCCGCTCCCGCAGGCACCGGACCACCGTCGACTTGCCGACCGCGGAGGGACCGGACAGCACGACCACACGCCCCCTGCCTGATGGCTCGGGACGTGCCCCCCGTGCGACGTCCGGCCCCCCGCCGGCACTCACCGGCGCTCCGGGGTTTAGGAGCCGAACTTTTCCAGCAGGGCCTTGCGCTGCCGGTCCCCAAGGCCGCGCAGGCGGCGGGTGGGGGCGATTTCCAGCTCGGTCATGATCTCCTGCGCCTTGACCTTGCCCACCTTCGGCAAGGCCTCGAGCAGCGCAGACACCTTCATCTTGCCGAGGACTTCATCGCTTTCGGCGTCCTTGAGCACCTGGGTGAGGTTGGTGCCACCGCGCTTGAGGCGATCCTTGAGCTCTGCTCGCGCTCGACGTGCGGCGGCCGCCTTCTCCAACGCGGCCGCGCGCTGCTCGTCGGTCAACTGGGGAAGGGCCACGATTCCTCCGTATCTGATCAATCGGTAATCGATCTCGTTTTGTCTCTGCCGGGTACTTCAGCCAGCCGAAATGACCGTACTCAGCCTTCCTGACGAAATCTAACCCGACCCCCTGGTTAATTGTGCAAATGTGCAGCGTGGGCGCCCCGGACGCGCCCATTGGAGCAGCGCCGAGACGGGCCGCACGCCGCCCCGATCCGGTGCCGGCGACGCGGCCGCGGCGCCCCGAATATGGGGTTCTAGCTGCGGTTATGTGCTTTCGCGCCGGTCCGGGGCGGGACGGCCGCGGCCGGGCCGGGCGGGCGTGGCGGACGGCCCCGTGCCCGGGTGCGGCGGATCACGAGATTTTTCGTCGCGCGTCGCGCGTGTCGCGTCCCTGGTCGCGTCCCCGGTCCGGCGGCGGCTACGCAGCGATGTGCCAGCTAACACCCAGCCAAATATCAGTTACGATCAAAATCGTGCCGAACCTGCGCATCCGTCAGGCGGCTGAACTGCTGGGAGTCAGCGACGACACCGTCCGCCGCTGGATCAACCAGGGCACGTTGTCGGTCACCCACGACGCGGCGGGACGCAAGGTCATCGCCAGCGAGGACCTGGCCGAGTTTTCGCGGGCAAACGCGCCCGCCCCGCCGCCGGACCCGCTGAGCATCGGCAGCTCGGCGCGCAACCGGTTCGTCGGCCTGGTCACGAGGGTGATCAGCGACACCGTGATGACCCAGGTCGAGATGCAGTGCGGCCCCCACACCGTGGTCTCGCTGATGAGCACCGCCGCGGCCGAGGAGCTCAAACTGCGGCCCGGCAGCGTCGCCGTGGCCGTCGTCAAGGCCACCACCGTCATCGTGGAGACCGCCGGGCCCAGCTCGGCCATGGCATCGGAGTGAGTGTGCCTTGACGGCTTTGCGTGTGCATTGAGGGCTTCGCGAGTGCGCTCAGGGCGGAAAACCAGCCGGATTAGCGCCCCCAGCTCACACTGAAAGCCAAGGATTCACACCCAGGCGGCTACAGCGCGGACAGGTACGCGACGGCGTCCAGCATCCGCTCGCCGGCCGCGCGCAGGTCCGACACGCTGGGACCGGCCCGCAGCACCTCCCGCGCCACCGCGGGCAGCAGCTGGCCCGGGGCGGCCCCGCCCAGGCCGCCGAGCGCCTCGGGCCGCCCGCCCTGCGCCCCGACGCCGGGCACCAGCACCGGTCCGCCCAGCTCACTGACGTCGGGCGCCTCGAACACGGTCGCGCCGAGGACCACGCCGACGTAGCCGGGCTCGGATCCGGTGGCCGAGCGGTTGACCACCGCCGCCTGGTCGATGATCAGCTGGGACACCGTGCGGCCGTCGAATTCGGCGCGCTGCACGGTGCCTCCCTCCGGGTTGGAGGTCGCCGCCAGCACGAACACCCCGCGGTCGTTCGCCGCCGCCGTCTCCAGCAGCGGCCGCAACGAACCGAACCCCAGGTAGGGCGAGGCGGTCACCGCGTCGGCGGCCAGCGGCGAGTCGCCCGCCCAGGCCGCGGCGTAGGCCGCCATCGTCGTCCCGATGTCGCCCCGTTTGGCGTCGGCCAGCACCAGCACCCCGGCCGAACGCAGCGCGGCGATGGTGCGTTCCAGGACCGCGTAGCCCGCGGCGCCGTAGGCCTCGAAGAACGCCACCTGCGGCTTGACGACCGCGAAGCCGGCGAACGCCTCGATGCACACGTCACAGAACGCGGCCAGGCCGTCGGCGGTGGTGGGCAGGTCCCAGGCTCGCAGCAGCTCGGGATGCGGGTCGATACCCAGGCACAGCGGCCCGCGCCTGGACTTCGCCTCGGCCAGCCGGGCGCCGAACCCGGTCACCGGGAACTGCCCGCGGGCCCGATCGCGCTGTGCAGCTCCTGCAGCGATCGCACGCCGATGTCGCCGCGGATCCCCGCCTCGATGCCCTGCACGGCGGCGGACGCGCCCTGCACCGTCGTGACGCAGGGGATGTTGACCGACACCGCGGCCGAACGGATTTCGTAGCCGTCGATGCGCGGGCCGGAGTTGCCGAACGGCGTGTTGATCACCATGTCGATCTCGCCGGCCTTGATCGCGTCGACCGCCGACATCGCGGGGCGGCCGGGCTGCGGCGGCTCGAAGTGCTTGCGGACCTCGTCGCAGGGAATCCCGTTGCGGCGCAACATCTCCGCTGTCCCCTCGGTGGCCAGCACCCGGAAGCCCAGATCGGCCAGCCGCTTGACCGGGAACACCAGCGACCGCTTGTCCCGGTTGGCCACCGAAACGAATATCGTCCCGTGCGCCGGCAGCGACCCGTAGGCGGCGGTCTGGCTCTTGGCGAAGGCGCTGCCGAAGTCGCGGTCGATGCCCATCACCTCGCCCGTCGACTTCATCTCCGGGCCGAGCAGCGAATCGATCGCGGCCCCGTCTGCGCGGCGGAAGCGGTGGAACGGCAGCACGGCCTCCTTGACCGCGATCGGGGCCTGCGGCGGCGCGTGGGCGCCGTCGCCGGTCGCGGCCAGCAGGCCCTCACCGCGAAGCTCGGAGATTGTGGCGCCCAACATGATTCGGGCGCACGCCTTGGCGAGCGGGATCGCGGTCGCCTTGGACACGAACGGCACCGTGCGGCTCGCCCTCGGGTTGGCCTCCAGGACGTAGAGCACGTCGTCCTTGAGGGCGTACTGGACGTTGAGCAGCCCGACCACGCCGATGCCGTGGGCGATGGCCTCGGTGGCGCGGCGCACCTTCTCGATGTCGCTGCGGCCCAGCGTGACCGGGGGCAGCGCGCAGGCCGAGTCGCCGGAGTGGATGCCGGCCTCCTCGATGTGTTCCATGATGCCGCCGATGTAGACCTCGGCGCCGTCGCACAGGGCGTCGACGTCGATCTCCACCGCGTCCTCGAGGAAGCGGTCGACGAGCACCGGGTGCTCGGGCGAGAGCGCGGTGGCGCGGGTGATGTAGCCCTCCAGCGTCTCCTCGTCGTAGACGATCTCCATGCCGCGGCCGCCCAGCACGTACGACGGCCGCACCAGCACCGGGTAACCGATGTCCTCGGCGATCCGGCGGGCCTGCGCGAAAGTCGTTGCCATGCCGTATTTCGGCGCCGGCAGCCCGGCGGCGGCCAGCACATCGCCGAAGGCGCCGCGGTCCTCGGCCAGGTCGATGGCCTCCGGCGGCGTGCCCACGATCGGGACCCCTGCATCGAAGAGCCGTTGCGCCAGCCCCAGCGGCGTCTGCCCGCCGAGCTGCACGATCACCCCCACCACACCCGGGCCGCCGCTGCCCGACTGCGTTTCGGCGTGGAACACCTCGAGCACGTCCTCGAAGGTCAGCGGCTCGAAATACAGCCGGTCGGCGGTGTCGTAGTCGGTGGACACCGTCTCCGGGTTGCAATTGACCATCACCGTTTCGAAACCGGCCTGGCTCAACGTCGTTGCCGCGTGCACGCAGCTGTAGTCGAATTCGATGCCCTGGCCGATGCGGTTGGGGCCCGAACCCAGGATCAGCACCTTGGGCTTGTCGGTCTGCGGGGCCACCTCGGTCTCGGCGGCGGGGTCTAGCTCGTAGCTGCTGTAGTGGTAGGGCGTCTTGGCCTCGAACTCGGCCGCGCAGGTGTCCACCGTCTTGTACACCGGGTGGATGCCGAGCCGCTCGCGCAGCGAGCGCACCCCGTTCTCCCCCGCCAATTCCGGTCGCAGCGCGGCGATTTGGCGGTCCGAGAGCCCGCTGTGTTTCGCGCGCCGCAGCAGTTCGGCATCGAGCACCGGGGCGGCGACCAGCTGGGCGCGCAGCCCGATCAGCTCGCCGATCTGCGCGACGAACCACGGGTCGACGCCGCTGGCCTCGGCGACCCGCTCGACCGAGGCGCCCAGCCGCAGCGCCAGCTCGACGTCGTAGAGCCGGCCCTCGGTCGGGGTGCGCAGCCGGGTCAGCACCTCGTCAACGTCGCCGTCGTCGTCGGGGGCCGTCCAGAACCCCGCGCGCCCCGTCTCCAGCGAGCGCATCACCTTGCCGAGCGCCTCGATGAAGTTGCGGCCCAACGACATCGCCTCGCCGACGGACTTCATGGTGGTGGTCAAGGTGGGGTCGGCGCCGGGGAACTTCTCGAACGCGAACCGCGGCGCCTTGACGACGACGTAGTCCAGCGTCGGCTCGAAGCAGGCGGGTGTCTCCTTGGTGATGTCGTTGAGGATCTCGTCGAGGGTGTAGCCGATGGCCAGCTTCGCGGCGATCTTGGCGATCGGGAAGCCGGTGGCCTTGGACGCCAGCGCGCTGGACCGCGACACCCGCGGATTCATCTCGACGACGATCAGCCGGCCGTCGCGCGGGTTGACCGCGAACTGGATGTTGCAGCCGCCGGTGTCCACCCCGACCTCGCGCAGGATCGCGATGCCCAGGTCGCGCATCCGCTGGTATTCCCGGTCGGTCAGCGTCATGGCCGGCGCGACGGTGACCGAGTCGCCGGTGTGCACGCCCATCGGGTCGACGTTCTCGATGGAGCACACCACGACCACGTTGTCGTGGCCGTCGCGCATCAGCTCGAGCTCGAATTCCTTCCAGCCGTAGATCGATTCCTCGATGAGCACGTTGGCGCTGGGCGACGCGGCCAGCCCGGCGCCGGCCATCCGGTCGACCTCCTCGGCGGAGTGCGCCATGCCCGAGCCCAGGCCGCCCATGGTGAAGCTGGGCCGCACCACCACCGGCAGGCCCACCTCCTCGACGGTCTCGCGGACCTCGTCCATGGTGAAACACACTCGGCTGCGGGCGGATTCGCCGCCGACCTTGGCGACGATGTCCTTGAACCGCTGCCGGTCCTCGCCGCGCTGGATGGCGTCGAAGTCGGCGCCGATCAGCTCGACGCCGTAGCGCTCCAGCGCCCCGTTCTCGTACAGCGCCACCGCGGTGTTCAGCGCCGTCTGCCCGCCCAGGGTGGCCAGCAGGGCGTCGATCTTGTTGCCGCGCTCGGCCTGCTGGGCGATCACCCGCTCGACGAACGCCGGCGTGATCGGCTCGACATAGGTGTGGTCGGCGAACTCGGGGTCGGTCATGATGGTGGCCGGGTTGGAGTTGACCAGGCTCACCTGCAGGCCCTCGGCGCGCAACACCCGGCAGGCCTGGGTGCCCGAGTAGTCGAACTCGCAGGCCTGTCCGATCACGATCGGCCCCGAGCCGATCACCAGCACGTGGTTGAGGTCGGTGCGACGCGGCACTAGCGGCCCCCTGCCATCAGGTCGACGAATTGGTCGAACAGGTACTCCGCGTCGTGCGGACCGGCGGCGGCCTCGGGGTGGTACTGCACCGAAAACGCTTTGCCGTCGGCGAGTTTGACGCCCTCCACCACCCCGTCGTTGGCACAGGTGTGGCTGACGATCGCCGGGCCGAACGGCGTGTCGAAGGACTGGCCCGCCTCGCCTTCCAGCGCGAAGCCGTGGTTCTGCGCGGTCACCGCGACCCGCCCGGTGGCGTGGTCGATGACGGGGACGTTGATGCCGCGGTGGCCGAAGACCATCTTGTAGGTGGACAGGCCCAGCGCCCGGCCCAGGATCTGGTTGCCGAAACAGATGCCGAACAACGGGATTCCGGCGCCCAGCACCTGGCGGGTGAGCGCGACGACGTGGTCGGCGGTGGCGGGGTCGCCGGGGCCGTTCGACAGGAACACGCCGTCGGGCGCGATGTCGGCGATCTGCTCGAAGGTCGCCGACGCCGGCAGCACGTGGCTGCGGATGCCGCGCCTCGAGAAGTTGCGGGGCGTATTGGTCTTGATTCCCAGGTCGAGGGCGGCCACCGTGAACCGGTGCGGCCCTTCCGATTCCACGACATAGGCGCCGTCGGTGCTGACCTCACCGGCCAGGTCGGCGCCCAGCATCGACTGCTGGCCGCGCACCCGGTCCAGCAACTCGGCCGGCTCCGCCAGCGCGTCACCGGAGAACACGCCCGCCTTCATCGAGCCGCGGCTGCGCAGGTGCCGCACCACCGCCCGGGTGTCGATGCCGGCGATCCCGACGATGCCCTGCCGGGCCAGCTCGTCTTCCAGCGTGCCGGTGGCGCGCCAGTTGGAGGCGCGCGGCGACGGGTCGCGCACCGCGTAGCCGGCGACCCAGATCTTGTCGCCCCGGCTCTCGGCGTCCTCGTCGTTCCAGCCGGTGTTGCCGATCTGCGGCGCGGTGGCCACGACGATCTGGCGGTGGTAGCTGGGATCGGTCAGCGTCTCCTGATAGCCGGACATGCCGGTGGAGAACACGGCCTCCCCGAGCGTCTGGCCGACCTTGCCGAAGGGCGTTCCGGTGAAGACGCGGCCGTCTTCCAGAACCAGTACAGCTTTACTCACGCGGCTCCCTTCTCCTGGGATTCCAGCCAGGGGTCATAGTCATCGCGATGGTTCGCCCGAAACCCGGTGTCGATCTCGACACCGGACGGCAGGCGCCACCGGATCGCCAGGATCCCGGTCCGATGCGCGACCCTGCCCGCCATTCGGCGCTCCATGCGGATGCCTTCGATCAAGGATTTCGGAATCCAAATCGGTTGGGCCCGCATCCTTTCCACCAAGATCCCCTCGTGATAGCGGGTCAGCACCGCCTTGCTGCGGAAGCCCAGATCGCCGGCGGCGATCCGCTCGCTCCAGTCTGGAGCAATCATCGAACCGCAATATTGGCCGCGGGTGCTGATGGTCGCGGCCCCCACCTCGTCGGGCAGGTCGGGCAGCTCACCGATCAACTCCTGCTGACGCCGCGCGCGCCGCTGCCAGGAGCGCATCATCAGCTGGATGAGCACCGTTATCGCGATCACCAGCACGGCCGCGAAGATCAGCGACCCCACCAGCGTGCCCGAATTCATGCCGGGCTCTTCCCGTCCCGCGCGGTGACCTTTCCGCGCAGCAGGGTCGCGGTCACGGTGGCGGGCAACGTCATCGACTCGTACGGCGTGTTGGCCGACCGGCTGGCCAGGTCCGACCCGGCGACGGTCCAGGTGGCGTCCGGGTCCACGACGGTGAGGTTGGCCGGCTCCCCCACCTCCAGCGGGCGGCCGTGGTCGGGCAGCCCGACGATGCGCGCCGGGTTCTCGCTCATCACCCGCGCGACATCGCGCCAGGTGAGCAGCCCGGGCGCCACCATCGTCTGCACCACCACCGACAGCGCGGTCTGCAGCCCCAGCATCCCGGGACGCGCGGCCGAGAACTCGACACATTTCTCGTGCTCCGCGTGCGGGGCGTGGTCGGTGGCCACACAGTCGATTACCCCGTCGGCCAGCGCCTGACGCAGGGCGACGGCGTCGGCGGCCTCGCGCAGCGGCGGGTTGACCCGGTTCACCCCCTCGTAGGAGGCCAGCCGGCCGTCGTCGAGCAGCAGGTGGTGCGGGGTGACCTCGGCGGTTATCGAAATGCCTTGTTCCTTGGCCCATTTCACGATCTCGACGGTGCCCGCGGTGGAGGCGTGGCAGATGTGAACGCGGGCACCGGCGTCGCGGGCCAGCAGCGCGTCGCGGGCCACGATGGATTCCTCGGCGGCGCGGGGCCACCCCGCGAGGCCCAGGCGCGCCGCCGTCGGGCCCTCGTGGGCGACGGCGCCGACGGTCAGCCTCGGCTCCTCGGCGTGCTGGGCGATCAACACCCCCAGGCCGGTGGCGTACTCCAGGGCGCGGCGCATGATCAGCGGGTCGTGCACGCAGATGCCGTCGTCGGAGAACATTCGCACCTGCGCGGCGCCGGCGGCCATCATGCCCATCTCGGTGAGCTCGGACCCGGCCAGGCCGACGGTGACGGCGCCGACGGGATGCACGTCGACGAGCCCGACCTGCTGGCCCCGATGCCAGACGTGGTCGGTGACCACTGGGCTGTCGGCGACGGGGTTGGTGTTGGCCATCGCGAACACCGCGGTGTAGCCGCCCAAAGCCGCGGCCGCCGAACCGGTTTCGATGTCCTCGGCGTATTCGCGGCCCGGCTCGCGCAGGTGGGTATGCAGGTCGACGAACCCGGGCAGCAGCACCTGGCCGGTCGCGTCGATGACGTCCAGGTCTTTTTCGAGGCCTCCTGCCTCGCCCAGCCCCGGTCCGATCTCGGCGATCTGCCCGTCGTCGACGAGGACGTCGACCCGCTCACCTTCACCGTAGAGCCGCACGCCGCGGATCAGCACGCTCATGCCGCGATGTCCTCCGCCCCGACCAGCACATGGAACAGCACCGCCATCCGCACGTGCACTCCGTTCGAAACCTGTTGCAGCACCGCCGATTGCGACGAATCCGCCACCGAGGACGAGATCTCCATGCCGCGCACCATCGGCCCCGGGTGCAGCACCACGGCATGGCCGGGCAGCATCGCCTGGCGCCGCTCGGAAAGGCCGTACCGAACCGAGTATTCGCGCACCGACGGGAAGAAGCCGCCGTTCATCCGCTCGGCCTGCACCCGCAACATCAGCACCGCGTCGGCGGCCGGGAGCTCGGCGTCGAAGTCGTAGGAGACGGTGGCCGGCCAGCCGTCGACCCCGACCGGCAGCAGCGTCGGCGGGGCGACCAGCACCACCTCGGCGCCGAGGGTGGCCAGCAGCATGACGTTGGAGCGCGCGACCCGGCTGTGCAGGATGTCGCCGACGATCACGACGCGCCGGCCCTCGATGCTGCCGAGCCGCTGGCGGACGGTCAGCGCGTCCAGCAGCGCCTGCGTCGGGTGCTCGTGGGTGCCGTCGCCGGCGTTGATCACCGACGGGCCGTCGTCGTTGGTCCCGGTCCAATCGGCCAGCAGGTGTGCGGCGCCGGAGGCGGGGTGGCGGATGATCAGCGCGTCGGCCCCGGCTGCGCGCAGCGTCAGCGCCGTGTCGCGCAGCGACTCCCCCTTGCCCACCGACGATCCGGCGGCGCTGACGTTGATCACGTCGGCGCTCATCCACTTGCCGGCCACCTCGAAGGACACCCGGGTGCGGGTGGAGTTCTCGTAGAACATCGTGACAACGGTGCGGCCGCGCAGCGTCGGCAGCTTCTTGATCTCGCGGCCGACCAGTGCCTGCGCGAACCGGTCCGCGTCGTCGAGGATCGCGGTGGCGTCGTCGCGGCTCAGGTCGCTCGCGGCCAGCAGGTGGCGCGTCATCGCGAGATCACCACCCCGTCGCGGCCGTCGTGCTCGCCGAGCAGCACGTGCACGCTCTCGGTGCGCGAGGTCGGCACGTTCTTGCCGACGTAGTCGGCGCGCAGCGGCAGTTCGCGGTGGCCGCGGTCGACCAGCACCGCCAGTTGCACCGCGCGCGGCCGGCCGACGTCGCGCAGCGCGTCCAAGGCGGAGCGCACCGAGCGGCCGGAGTAGAGCACGTCGTCGACGAGGATCACCAGCGCGTCGTCGACGCCGCCGGCCGGGATGGAGGTGGCCGCCAGCGGTCGCGGCGGCTTTTGCATCAGGTCGTCGCGGTAGAGGGTGATGTCGAGGGCGCCGTGCGCGACGTCGACGCCGCTGAACTCGGCGATGTTGGTGGCCAGGCGTTCGGCGAGGAGGACGCCACGGGTCGGGATGCCCAGCAGCACCACCCGCGGCGCGTCGGGACCATCCAGCGCGGTCTTTTCGATGATCTGATGCGCGATACGGGAGATGGTGCGACCCACGTCGGCCGCCGACATCAACTCCCGGGATTCACTGCCTAATGCGGCATCCCCCGCGGCACCCATGCGAGAACTTGACCTCCTTCTCCGCCTCTCCGGACGGATCGTTAAAGGATGTCGACTGCCGGGCAGCCTAGCATTCCGGGCTACCCTGGCGAAAATGACAGGCTCTAATCCCTCAACCTTTCCCTCCGGATTGCAGCGCATGGACTTCGACGCGCTCTACCGCGGCGAGAGCCCCGGCGAGGGCATCCCGCCGATGGCGACGCCGCCGTGGGATACCAAGGCACCCAAGGAGAATGTCATCGCATGGCACACCGGCGGCTGGGTCCACGGTGACGTCCTCGACATCGGCTGCGGCCTCGGCGATAACGCCATTTACCTGGCCAGGAACGGGTACCGCGTGACCGGGCTCGATATCTCGCCCACCGCCCTCATCACGGCCGAACGGCGGGCCCGCGACGCCGGAGCCGACGTCAGGTTCGCGGTGACCGACGCCACCAAGCTCGAGGGCTACGCGGACGCGTTCGACACCGTCGTGGACAGCGGCATGTTCCACTGCCTCGACGACGACGGCAAGCGCAGCTACGCCGAGGCGGCCCACCGGGCCACCCGACCCGGCGCCACCCTGCTCATCAGCTGCTTCTCCGACGCCAACCCCACCGATGCCGAATGGCCTCGGCCGGCGGTGTCCGAGCAGACGCTGCACGATGTCCTGGGCGGCGCCGGCTGGGACATCGAATCGCTGGAACCCGCCACCGTGCGCCGCGAGCTCGACGGCACCGAGATCGAAATGGCGTTCTGGTACGTCCGCGCCCGGCGGCGCTAGCTACCCTGAACCGGTGAATCTGGACGTCAATCAGGCCTCCATCCGCGAGGTGTGCGACGCGGGCCTGCTCGCGGGTGCGCTGACGATGGTCTGGCAGCGCGGAGAACTGCTGCAGGTCAACGAGATCGGCTACCGCGACATCGACGCGGGCCTGCCGATGCAGCGGGACACCGTGTTCCGCATCGCGTCGATGACCAAGCCGGTCACGGTCGCGGCGGTGATGAGCCTGGTCGACGAGGGCAAGCTGGCGCTGAAGGACCCGATCGTGCGGTGGGCGCCGGAGCTGGCCGACGTGCGGGTGCTCGACGACCCGCACGGCCCGCTGGAACGGACGCACCCGCTGGGCCGCGCCATCCTGATCGAGGACCTGCTCACCCACACCAGCGGCCTGGCCTATGGCTTTTCGGTGTTCGGGCCGATCGCCAAGGCCTACGTGCGGCTGCCCTTCAACCAGGGCCCGGACGCCTGGCTGGCCGAGCTGGCCAAGCTGCCGCTGGTGCATCAGCCCGGTGACCGATTGACCTACAGCCATTCCATAGACCTCCTGGGCGTCATCGCTTCTCGTATCGAGGGCAAGCCGTTCAACGAGGTCCTCGACGAACGAGTCCTGGGCCCGGTGGGCATGCCCGACACCGGGTTCTTCGTCTCCCCGGAAGGGCGCCGCCGCGCCGCGACCATGTATCGGCTCGACGGGCAGGGCCGGCTGCACCATGACGCGATGGGCCCGCCGCACATCAAGCCACCGTCCTTCTGCAACGCCGGCGGCGGGTTGTGGTCGACGGCCGACGACTACCTTCGGTTCGTGCGGATGCTGCTCGGCGACGGGTCGATCGACGGCGTGCGGGTGCTCTCCCCCGAGTCCGCCCGGCTGATGCGAACCGACCGGCTCACCGACGATCAGAAGCGGCACAACTTCCTGGGGGCGCCGTACTGGGTCGGCCGCGGCTTCGGGCTGAACCTGTCGGTGGTGACCGACCCCGCGAAGTCAGCTCAGCTGTTCGGGCCGGGCGGGCTCGGAACGTTCAGCTGGCCCGGCGCGTACGGCACGTGGTGGCAGGCCGACCCGACCGCCGATCTGGTTCTGCTGTATCTGGTCCAGAACCTGCCCGACATGTCCGCGGACGTGGCCGCGGCCGTCGCGGGCAACACGTCGTTGTCGAAACTTCAATCGGCGCAACCGAAATTCGTCCGCCGCACCTATCAGGCGCTCGGGCTCTAGGACCATGGTCGACTACCCGCCCGTCCGCATCACCGGGCAACGGCTGGTGTTGCGTCCACCGATGCTGGACGACGCGGGCGCGCTGTTCCAGCGGATCGCCCGCGATCCCGAGGTCACCAAGTATCTGCTGTGGGCGCCGCACCCCGACGTGGCGGCGACGCGGCGGGTCATCACCGAAAAGCTCAACGTCAGCGACGAAGAGCGGACCTGGGCGATCGCGCTGAAACACAGCGGCGAGCTCATCGGGCTGACCAGCTGCCGGCGCCCCGTGCCGCACTCGGTCGAGATCGGTTATTGCCTGGGACGGCGGTGGTGGGGCAAGGGTTACATGTCCGAGGTGCTCGACCTGCTGCTGACCGCGCTGGAAGCCGACCGCGGGGTGTATCGCGTCTGGGCATCGTGCAGCGTCGAAAACGAGCGCTCGGCACGACTATTGGAGCGCGCCGGTTTCGTCCTGGAGGGCCGGCTCGGCCGCTACGCCGTCTTCCCCACCATGGGCCCCGAGCCGCAGGACAGCCTGCTCTACGCCAAGATCCTGCGCTAGCGGTGCGCGATGGTTTTTAAGCGTGCGGCCTGGGACACCCTCAGCGCACAATCTAAGCCGTCACGCACCTGATGGTTAATGGGCGCGAGCTATTGCGCCACCCGGGGAAGGGCGACATCTTTGGGATCCCGGTGGGCAAAAATTACGGTCGCGCGGCCTCGGCCATTTCCCGCTGCGGCGGTGGCGGCGGTTGGTGGTCCAGGCCGGGCGGCAACAACCCGGTGGGCACCAACGGCGCCGCGGCCAGCGGGAACAAGCCGCACAGCGCCCAGGCGGCCGGGTACTCGGCCGCCGCGATCAACGCACCGAACACCGGCGGTCCGGCCGCGGCCATCAGCCGCTGCGTGGTGTTCTGCAGGCCCAGCGCACGTCCGCTCCAGAACGCCCCGGCGAACTCCGTGATCGCGGTGGCCTCCAACCCGTTGTCGAGGACTGCGAGCACCGCGACGGCGAGCATCAGCAACACGACGTACCCCGAACCCGTGCCGTCGGTGAGGGCGAGCACGAACAGGGTCAGGGCCGCGGCGATGGCGATGGTGCGGACCGGGCGCATTCGCGAGCCGACGCGATCGGACCAGCGGCCCACCGCGATTCGGCCCACGGCGCCCAGCACCTGGGCGAGGGTGACCAGGGCGCCGGCCGCCGCCACCGACCAACCATGGCGATCCATCAGCCACACGAGCATGAACGTCACGGTCACCGTCTGCGGGATCATCAGCAGGCCGGCCACCGCGTGGATCCGCCACAACACGAACGAGCCGCGATATGGGCTGGCCAGCTCCTCCGCGGCCGCCGCCCTACGGGATTTCCTTGGCGGGTCGACGATTCCGATCACGCTGGCCACCGCCGCCAGGGTGCACATCACCGCGAGGAACATCAGCCCCCGGTGCGGGCCGCTTTCGGCGAGCTCGGGAATGACCAACGCGCCCAAGGCGATTCCCAGCGGCTGCGCGGTTTGGCGGATGCCCATCGCCAGGCCGCGTTGCCGCGGCGGGAACCAGGCGGACACCAGCCGGCCGCCGGCGGTGTTGCAGCTCGCCGCCGCCATCCCGCCGATGAACAAGAAGACACCGATCATCGGCACCGAATGGGCCGACGCGGCGGCGTAGGCCGCGGCCGCGGTGAGCACCGAGCCCGCCGTCAGCACGGTGCGCTCGCCGACCCGGTCCAGCACGTAGCCCCAGAAGACCAGCGTGACCACCATGCCCCAACTGGGCATCGACGACAGCAGGACGGCCACGGTCAGCGACATGCCGCGGCGCGCCTCGAACGAGGGAATCAGGAACGCCACACCGTTGATGAACAGAAAAGAGCTCGCCGTTACCCCCAACGAGACGGCCATGATTGACCACCGCGCACCCATTCAACAATGTTGCCACAGCGTTTGGCGGGCACCGGAAATCGCGGCGCCCGAAACTTATTGATTTTTAAGGTAATTCATAACGGTTATCTAATGTTGACGCGCAACGCGCCGGTACCTGCCCCGGGCGCCGTGGGAGGATCGCTACGTGAGCGATGACGCTGCCAAACACGCTTTGACGAAGGTGCCGGCGGTCACCCTGGGCTTTTGGGTGATCAAGATCCTCGCGACGACCCTGGGCGAGACGGGTGGCGACACCGTCACGATGACGCTGAATTGGGGCTACGCCGCCGGCGTCACGCTGTTCGGCGTCGCGCTCGTCGTCCTGGTCGCAGCGCAGATCTTCGCCGAGCAATTCCACGCGAGCCTGTACTGGGCCACGATCGTGGCGTCGACGACGTTCGGCACGACGCTGGCCGATTTCGCCGACCGACAACTGGGGATCGGCTACACCGGCGGATCGCTGCTGCTGTTGGGTCTCCTCCTGGCGACGCTGGGGCTTTGGCGCTGGTCGCAGGGAACGGTATCGGTGAGCACCGTTTCGACCCCGAAGGTCGAGGCGTTCTACTGGGCGACGATCACGTTCTCCCAGACGCTGGGCACCGCGCTCGGCGACTGGCTCGCCGACACCCGCGGTTTCGGCTACGAGCGCGGTGCGCTGGTGTTCGGCGCGGCCCTGCTGGTGGTCGTGGCCGTGTACTACTGGACCGGCGTGTCGCGCGTCGTCCTGTTCTGGGTCGCCTTCATCCTGACCAGGCCGCTGGGCGCGACCGTCGGCGACTTCATCGACAAGCCCGTCGCCGACGGCGGGCTGGCCCTGAGCCGCCCGCTGGCGTCGGCGGTCATCGCCGCGATCGTCGTCGCGCTGGTCATCATCCTGCCGCAGCGTCCGGGGCGCCATCCCGGCCAGCCGCACGACGGCGCGGCGGCGGAAACCGCCTGATTCACAGGGCTTCCCAGCGGATTCCCAGCGACGCGCGCCTAGGCTGGAATCGTCATGGGAAAGTTGACGAAATTCACCAGCAAAATCCTGATCGGCGTTGCCATTTGCGTGGGCGCCGGCGTCGTCGGATCGGCCACGGCCGGCGCCGACCCCAGCGTCTTCAGCGCCCTGAGCTGCAGCTGCCAACAGGCGGCGCCCACCGGCAGCCCGGCCCGTCAGGACGCGATAGCCCGGGGAATCCGGCAGGGCCTGTCCGACTTGCCGGCCGTGTCCGGCTAGAACCGGTCAGGCGCCCCCGGTCACCGGCTGCGCGACGGCATCGCCGTTGCGCGCTGCAGCGTCGGCCGGCAGCTCGAAGACCGGGTACGCCGAACCGACCGCGGCAGTGGCCGCGTTGCGCTGGGCCTCCATTCGCGCCAGCGCGGCGTCGGTGAAGACCGACAGCCCCAGGTCGGGGTTGTAGCCGTGGATCTCCTTGACGTCGAGCTGGGCCAGGAAATAGACGATCTCCTTGGACACCACCTGACCCGGGACCAGCACCGGGAAGCCGGGCGGGTAGGGCACCACGAAGGTGGTGGACACCAGCGTCCGTCCCTCCGCGAGCCGCCGGCCCGCCATGCCGATCAGCACGTGTTCGCGGTCCGACTCCTCGTATCCCGCGTAGAACGCCGACCGCATGTCACCGAACATGCAGGCGTCGACGGGTCGGAAGGCCATGTCGAATTCGCTGAAGTCCGGCAGGTGCGGCAGGTCCTCGGTGATCTCCTCGACCCGGCGCTGCTGCAGGGCGCGGTCATCCTTGCCGCCGATGCTCTGGCTGCGCTCGAAGTCGGTCGCGATACGGCGCAGCACGTCGAGCAGGTAGTGCACGCTCGACCAGGTGACCCCGATGGTGAAGATCAGCAAAACGCTGTTGATGGACGTTTTGTTGATCTGAATTCCGAACCGCTCCATCAGGATCTTCTCGCGGAAGTCGTAGCCGTTCATGCCGGTCTTGCCGATGAACAGCGTGACGCGGGTCGCGTCCAGCACGAACTGGTCCGACCGCCACGCCTCGTTCCACTCGGCCAAGGCGCCCTGCCGGACCTCGCGGTAGGAACTGACGCACGACGCGCGGAACTCGTCGGGGACCAGGTCCGACTCGTCGAGGATGCGGAACCACTTGCCGATCAGGCGGTCCTTGCGCACGCGGTGCCGGAAGACCAGCGCCATGTTGTAGGTGTTGCGGACCAGCTCGAAGCCCTCGATGTCGACCTGCCGGCGCGCCAGGTCCAGCGACGCCAGCAGCTGCTGGTTCGGCGAGGTCGAGGTGTGGGTCAAGAACGCCTCGACGAACGAGTCGCGGGTGAGCGCCTTGAAGTCCTGGTCGCGGACGTGGACCATGGACGCCTGCCGAAACGCCGACAGCGACTTGTGCGTGGAGTGCGTCGCGTAGACCCGGACCCGCGCGCGGGTGGGGTCGGGAAGCAGCCGGCGATCGACCCACTCCGCGCGGTCGACCCCTTCCATCTCCGCGGCCCAGTTCCGGTATTCCGCAGCGTATTCCGGCGACGCCAGCATCTGCTCCAGGCGTTCCGCGGACACCATCGCGGTGCGCTGGCGCGCCCACGGCACCGCCGTCGCGAACGCGTACCACGCCTCGTCCCACAAGAAGCAGATGTCCGGCTTGATGGCCAGCACCTCCTCCATCACCCGGCGCGGGTTGTAGACGACGCCGTCGAAGGTGCAGTTGGTGAGCAACAGCATTCGGACCCGGTGCAGCTGGCCGGCCGCCTCGAGGTCCAGCAGCGCCTTCTTGATCGTGTGCAGCGACACGGCACCGTAGATCGCGTACTCGGGCAGCGGGTAGGCGTCCAGGTACAGCGGGTAGGCGCCGGCGAGCACCAGCCCGTAGTGGTGCGACTTGTGGCAGTTGCGGTCGATGAGGACGATGTCGCCCGGGCGCGTCAGGGCCTGCACGACGATCTTGTTGGCGGTGGACGTCCCGTTGGTGACGAAGTAGGTGTGGTTGGAGTTCCAGGTCACCGCGGCCTTGTCCATCGCCTTCTTGATGTTGCCGTGCGGGTCCAGCAGCGAGTCCAGGCCCCCGGAGGTGCTCGAGGTCTCGGCCATGAAGATGTTGCGGCCGTAGAACTCGCCCATGTCCTGCAGGGACTTCGAGTTGAAGATGCTGGCGCCGCGCGCCACGGGCAGCGCGTGGAACTGGCCGACCGGTGCCTCCGCGTAGGCGCACAGGGCGTCGAAAAACGGTGTGGCGAAACGGTTTCGCAGGCCGGCGAGCACCGTGCTGTTCAGGTCGGTGACGTCGTTGAGGCGGTAGAACGTTCGGTCGTAGACGTCGGGTTCGTCCTCGGTCTCCGCGGCGATCGACTCGTCGGTGAGCAGGTACAGGTCGATGTGCGGCCGCAGTTCCCGCATCCATTCGGCGCACTCGACCCAGTCCTGCGTGTCGGTCGTCAGCGCATCCTCGCAGGCGGCGCCCAGCAGCGTTGTCATCAGCGGCACCCGATCGTGTGAGCGCAGCGGCAGGTCGTGGCGGATGATCGCGGCCTGGATCTCGCCGTTCAGCGCGACCGCGGTGATGGCGTCCTCGATGCTGCCCACCACCAGCAGCTCGTACTGGACGTCGTCGGACGGGGTGCGCAGCGCCCGCAGGCACTCGGCCAGGCTGTCGGGCGCCGTCGACGGGGCGTCGTCGGCCAGCAGCACGGTGTAGAACTGCTGCTGTTTGGCCTGGGCGACCAACTCCTGCTCGGCCAGCGACGCGGTGGTGTCGAAGAGCCCGGCGCGGTCGCCGTATTCACTCAGCAGGCGCACCGCCAGCGACACCTCCTCGCTGAGGCGCACCGTCGAAAGGCCCTCGAGGTGAGCGCGAAACGTCGCGAGGTTGGCCGCGCCGGGGTACAACCAGTACCGCTCGTAGGCGGCGATGCGGTCCATCAGGCGCTTCACCCGGGCGATGTCGTGGGTCTTGTCCAGCCCGGCGAGGTCGACGTCGCGCAGGTGACGGCACGCGTCGTCGAGCAGGTTCCACGTGTCGACGCGCGTGTACGACGGGTTGGCGACCGCCGCGAGCGCGGACACGCGAAGTCGTCGCGGCCGGGCAGTTTCTGGACTCATCTCGTCACCCTCTCCACATCAGTGCAGCTCGTAATTATCGCGTGACAGGCGGAAATAGTGACCGCTGCTGTTGTCTGTGGATGACCGAGTCTGTCCACAGCTGCTGTGTGGCAAGACATTTGGAACGCGCAATAGGGCTCGGCGCGCGCGACCGCCGCGGATGGCGACAGCGCCATCGCGGCGAGCGTCAGCGAGACCGCCACGGTCGCCGTGGTTTGCCTCATGGCCAGCAGCATTCCATCGGTAGCCGCTATTGTGCCTGCCCACAGCCGCGGCGGGATAGTTTCACTTCAAGTCGGTCAGCGGTCGGGTACGTCGTCGCCGTCCGCGTCGGCGTCGATGACACGCCGATTCGCCCGGCTGTCCATCCACCGCAGCACCGGAAGCTCCCGGCTGCGCGCCGGCAGTTCGGTGACGTCGGTCAGAGAGCGCACCACGGCCTGCGTCAGGCCCATGATGGCGGCCATCACCGGCAGCAGCGGCTGCAGCGGCCGGGCCGCCGACCGGACCGTGCTGATGCGCCGGGCAACGATCAGGCGTTCGATCGAGTGATACAGCCAGGCGCCGACGCCCAGCGCGTAGATCGCCAGCGCGGAGGCGACGACGGTCCACCCGTAGGCGGCGCACACGACGGCGCCCAGCACCACCGTCGCGGCCAGGAAAGCGGCGACGGCCACCCGCAGCTCCAACCGGGTCATGGTTCTTTCCGGACCGCCTTGGCCGCCGCGCGGATCTGCGGGGTCACCAGCATGACCTGGCCGAGCACCCCGTTGACGAAGCCCGGCGACTCGTCGGTGGACAGCTCCTTGGCCAGCTGCACGGCCTCGTCCACGGCGACGGGCTCGGGGACGTCGTCGGCGTAGAGCAGCTCCCACACCGCGACCCGCAGGATGGCCCGGTCCACCGCCGGCAGCCGGTCCAGCGACCAGCCCTGCAGGTGCGAGCTGATCAGGTCGTCGATGTGAGCGATGTGCTCGCCCACCCCCCGGGCCGCGGCGGCCGTGTAGGGGTACAGCGCCGACACGTCGGGGTTCGCCTCGGCCAGCGCGGTCCGGAGGTCGACGACCTCCACCGGGGTCAGTCCCCGGGCCTCGGCCTCGAACAGCAGGTCGACGGCGCGCTTGCGCGCCTGATGGCGTCCCCTAACAGCCATGGGGCCGGCTCACGCGTTGACGCGGCCCAGGTAGCTGCCGTCGCGGGTGTCCACCTTGAGCTTGTCCCCGGTGTTGATGAAGAGGGGCACCTGGATCTCCGCGCCGGTCTCGACGGTGGCGGGCTTGGTGCCCGCGCTGGACCGGTCGCCCTGCAGGCCGGGCTCGGTGTGAGTGACCTCCAGCTCGACGGACACCGGCAGCTCGAGGTACAGCGGCGCCCCGTTGTGGAACGCCACCTGCACGGGCAGGCTCTCGAGGAGGAACCGGGCGGCGTCGCCGACCAGAGACTCCGGCAGGTGGTGCTGCTCGTAGTCCTGGCTGTCCATGAACACGAAGTCCGAACCGTCGCGGTACAGGTAGGTGGTGTCGCGCCGGTCGACGGTGGCGGTTTCCACCTTGACGCCGGCGTTGTACGTCTTGTCGACCACCTTGCCGGACAGCACGTTCTTCAGCTTGGTGCGCACGAAGGCCGGCCCCTTGCCGGGTTTGACGTGCTGGAACTCGACGATCTGCCATAGCTGGCCGTCGATCTCCAGCACCAGTCCGTTCTTGAAGTCGGCAGTCGATGCCACGGCGGTGTATCTCCTCAGGGATGGCAGTTCACGGCGAACTTCGCTGTCGGTTCGCCCCATGCAGATTACCCGCGCCGCGGCCCCGGCCCGCACCGTGCGCCAGTGATCGCGCGCACCCCGGCTCCTAGAGGGCGACCAGGATATTCAGCGCGATGTCGATCGTCGGCAGCACGAAAACAAAGAAGAATGCGGTCGAAAAGGCGATGGCTTGGCGAATCAGCGGAAGCAGAAATCCCGCCAATTGATTGAGCATCTGCTCGAATGTGGTGAGGGCGCCGTTAAAGAAATTCTGCACGTCGCCCCATAGGGCGGAGATGGCGCCGGTAATCGATTCCGCGGGCGCGGCCGCGGGCGGTAGCAATGCGGCGTTGGCGGCCTCGGCGGCCGCATACGATCCCGCGCCCTTGGCCAACTGCTGGACGAACTGCTCCTGCGCCGCCGCCGCCTGACCGGCCTGCGCCTGGTAGTGCTCGGCGTGCCTGGAGAAGAAGTTCGCGATGGTCACCGACACCTCGTCGGCGGCCGCGGGCGACACCGCGAGGGTAGGGACGGCCGCCGCGGCGTGCGCGGCACTGAGATTCGAACCGATGCCTGCCAAATCCGTTGCGGCGGAGGCGATTACCTCCGGCGTCGCGGTCAAATACGACATGTCGGCTCTCGCATCCGGTCAGCCTAGCCTGCCGGTGCGCGCGCGAAAACTTAACAAATGGCCAACTTTGGGCGTCGCGTCCGGCCAACTTTGTAGGGAAATCCCTAATTGAACGCCCAGTCCCCCGATCGCTAGCGTCGCCGCCAACGGGTTTGGGGCAACTGGGAGGTAGGCATGTCGTTTGTCATTGCGGCGCCGGAGTTCATGTCGTCGGCCGCATCGGATCTGGCAAACATCGGCTCGGCGATCGATGCCGCCCACGCCGCGGCCGCGGTCCCGACGTCGAA
Organism: Mycobacterium sp. NGS69; assembly: GCF_059812165.1. Lineage (NCBI taxonomy): Bacteria > Bacillati > Actinomycetota > Actinomycetes > Mycobacteriales > Mycobacteriaceae > Mycobacterium > Mycobacterium sp. NGS69. The sequence continues at coordinate 566,303 of NZ_JCALCD010000002.1, read as the reverse complement.
CGTGCTGGCGGCCGCCGGCGATGAGGTGTCGGCGGCCATCGCCTCGCTATTCGGGGCACACGGGCAGGCCTACCAGGCGCTCAGCGCCCAGGCCGCACAGTTCCACCAGCAATTCGTCGGGCTGATGAACGCCGGGGTGGCACAATACGCCGCCGCCGAGGCCGCCAACGCCAACCCGCTGCAGACCCTCGAGCAAGAGGTGCTCGGCGTCATCAACGAGCCCACCGAGATCCTGCTGGGACGCCCGCTGATCGGCAACGGCGCCAACGGGGTGACCAACGCCCAGGGCGTCGGCACGCCCGGCCAGGCCGGCGGGCTCCTGTGGGGCAACGGCGGCGCCGGCGGCAACAGCACCGCCGGCGGGGTGGCCGGCGGAGCCGGTGGGGCCGCCGGGCTGTTCGGTCACGGCGGCGCCGGCGGGTCCGGCGGTGAGGCCGGAAACGGCGGGAGCGGCGGGGCGGGCGGCCTCATCTACGGCGGCGGCGGCAACGGCGGCGCGGCCGGCGGTTCGGTCGGCAGCGGCGGCGTCGGCGGGGCCGGCGGGTCGGCGGGCCTATTCGGCAGCGGCGGCCTCGGCGGCGCCGGCGGCGGCGGCTCCCACGGCGACGGGGGCGCCGGCGGCGCGGGCGGCAACGGCGGCTTGATCTACGGCGACGGCGGCGGGGGCGGCATCGGCGGCGACAGCGCCCTGGGCAACGGCGGCGCCGGAGGCGGCGGCGGGCACGGCGGCCTGGTCGCCGGTAACGGCGGCGCGGGCGGAGCCGGCGGTGGCGCCGGCGACCAGGGCAGCCCGCACGGCGGCGCCGGCGGCAACGGCGGCGCCGCCGGGGCGCTGTTCGGCGACGGCGGAGTCGGCGGCCAGGGCGGCGTCGCCCTCAACGGCGGCCACGGTGGCAACGGCGGCGACGCCGCCCTCTTCGGCTCCGGCGGTGGCGGCGGCAACGGCGGCAACAGCGACGGCGGTGGCGGCGCCGGCGGCGCCGGCGGCAACGCCAAGCTGGTCGGCAGCGGCGGCAACGGCGGCAACGGCGGGACCGGCTTCACCAACGGCCACGGTGGCCCCGGAGGTGCTGGTGGGCTGTTGAACGGCGCCCACGGGGCCAACGGCACCAGCTAGGTCAGAACGGCAAGTTCCTTGGGGAACCGCGTCAGCAGCTCGGGGCCGTGCCCGTCGGCGCCGTCCGGCACAACGAGCGTGTCCTCGATGCGCACCCCGCCGCGGCCGGGCAGGTAGACGCCGGGTTCCACGGTGACCACCGAACCCGCCAGCAGCGTGCCGGTGGACGTGGCCCCGATCCCGGGCGCTTCGTGGATCTGCAGGCCCACGCCGTGCCCCAGGCCGTGGCCGAACTGCTCGCCGTAGCCGGCGTCGGCGATCAGCTGGCGCGCGGCGCCGTCCACCTCGCGCAGGTTGGCGCCCGGCTTCAGGGCCTCCCGGCCGGCGCGCTGGGCCTCGGCGACCAGCCGGTAGATCTCCAGCTGCCAGTCGGCGGCCTTGCCCAGCACGAAGGTGCGGGTCATGTCGGAGTGGTAGCCCGCGACCAGCGCACCGAAGTCGATCTTGACGTAGTCGCCCTCGGCCAGCACCGCGTCGGTCGGGCGGTGGTGCGGGATCGCCGAATTCGGCCCGGCGGCCACGATCGTCTCGAACGAGATCGCGTCCGCGCCGTGGTCGAGCATCAGCGATTCCAGTTCGCGGCTCACATCGCGTTCGGTCCGCCCGGGCCGCAGGCCGCCGCGCGCCACCAGATCGGCCAGCGCGGCGTCGGCCGCCTCGCAGGCCAGGCGCAGCAGCGCGACCTCGCCGGCGTCCTTGACCTCGCGCAATGCCTCGACGGTCCCGGCGGCCCGCACCAACTCGGTGGACGCCTTTCGCTCCTCGATCTCGCCGGTTAGCGCGTCGAAGCCGTCGACGGTGACCACGTTGCTCTCGAAGCCCAGCTTGCCGACGGCGGCGTCGGCGGCCCGGCCCGCCAGGTAACGCCCGACCGCCCGCTCGATGGCGACCTCGAGGTCGGGCGCCTGCGCGGCGGCCTGGGTGCGGTACCGGCCGTCGGTGGCCAGTACGGGGTCGCGGTCGTCGGCAAACACCAGCAACGCGCCGTTCGATCCGGAGAAACCGGACAGATACCGCACGTTGACCAGGTCCGTGACCAGCATCGCGTCCAGCCCGCTGGCCCCGATCTGCGCTTTCAGCTTGTCTCGGCGCTGGGAATGTGTCACGACCCTTGACGGTACTCGCTAGGCTTTCCCTTCATGAGGAACTGGATCCTGCGCGGATTGGTGTTCGCCGCCGCGATGGTCGTCGTCCGTTTGATACAAGGTGCGTTGATCAACGCGTGGCAAACACAGGCCGGGTTGATCAGCATCGTGCTGCTGCTCCTGTTCGTGATCGGCGTCGTCGTGTGGGGGGTGCTCGACGGTCGGGCGGACGCCACGGCGCAGCCCGATCCGGACCGCCGCCAGGACCTGGCCATGACGTGGCTGCTGGCCGGCCTGCTGGCCGGCATCCTCAGCGGCGCCGTCGCCTGGCTCATCGCGCTGGCCTACACGGGGCTGTATACCGGGGGCCTGATCAACGAGGTGACGACGTTCGCGGCGTTCACCGCGCTGCTCGTCTTCCTGCCGGGGATCATCGGTGTGGCCGTGGGCCGCTGGCGCATCGACCGCAACCCGCCGCCCCGCCCGCACGAGCCGGGCGACGAGCGGGCCGACACTGACGTCTTCTCGGCCGTCCGCGGCGACGAGGCGCCGACCGGCGAGATACCGGCGCAGACGGCCCCGGGTGTGCAGGCCGAGGAACGCACCGGTTCGGTCGCGACCGCCGAGCGCGACGCGCCCACGGAAGTCATCCCGACGGGCCAAGACGACGCCAAGACGGAGGTCATCCGCACCGACGACGCGAGGCACACCAAGCCGGGCTCCGAGCCGGAAAAGGGTTAACCCGCGTCGGCCAGGTAGCGCAGGGCGAGCACGTAGCCCTGGACGCCAAGCCCGACGATCACCCCGGTCGCGACCGGGCTGATGTAGGAGTGCCGCCGAAACTCCTCGCGGGCATGCACATTGGAGATGTGCACCTCGATTAGCGGCGCACTCAGTTCGGCGCACGCGTCGCGCAGCGCCACCGACGTGTGGGTCAGGCCGCCGGCGTTGAGGATCACCGGTTCGCCGGCATCGGCCGCCAGGTGGATCCAGTTCAGCAGCTGCGCTTCGTTATCACTTTGCCGCACAACGACTTTGAGCCCAAGAGCGGCGGCTTCGCGTTCGATCAGCGCCGTCAGTTGCTCGTGCGTGGTGTCGCCGTACACGTCGGGGTCGCGGCGGCCCAGCCGGCCCAGGTTCGGGCCGTTGATGACATTCACCGTCATGACGCCCCCAAACCGGAGTAGGCCGCCGCCAGCAGCGACGGGTCGGGTCCCGTCAACCGGCCCGGCTTCCCGAGCCCGTCGAGAACGACGAACCGAAGCACGCCGGCGCGGGTTTTCTTGTCCCCTGCCATGTATTCCAGCAACTGCGGCAACGCGTCGGGGTCGTAGGTGACCGGCAGGCCGAGCGAGGTCAGGATGCTGCGGTGGCGCGCCGCGGTGTCGTCGTCCAGCCGGCCGGCGAGCCGGGCCAGCTCCGCGGCGAACACCAGGCCCACTGACACCGCGGCGCCGTGGCGCCACCGGTAGCGCTCCCGGCGCTCGATCGCGTGCGCCAAAGTGTGTCCGTAGTTGAGGATTTCGCGCAGCTCCGACTCCTTCTCGTCGGCGGCGACGACCTCCGCCTTGACGGCGATCGCGCGCCGGATCAGCTCCGGCAGCACGTCGCCCGCGGGATCCAGCGCGGACTGCGGGTCGGCCTCGATGAGGTCCAGGATCACCGGGTCGGCGATGAACCCCGCCTTCACCACCTCGGCCATCCCGGCGACGAGTTCGTTGCGCGGCAACGTCTTCAGCGTCTCCAGGTCCGCGAGGACGGCCAGTGGCTGATGGAACGCGCCGACCAGGTTCTTGCCGGCGTCGGTGTTGATGCCGGTCTTGCCGCCGACGGCCGCGTCGACCATGCCCAGCAACGTGGTGGGGACGTGCACGATGTCGACGCCGCGCAGCCAGGTCGCGGCCGCGAAACCGGCGACGTCGGTGGCGGCGCCGCCGCCGAGGCTGACCAGGGCGTCCTTGCGGCCGATCCCGATGCGGCCCAACACTTCCCAGATGAATCCGACGACGGGCAGGTCCTTGCCCGCCTCGGCGTCCGGGATTTCGATGCGGTGTGCGTCAATCCCCTTGTCGGCCAGGCGGCTTCGGATCTCCTCCGCGGTGTCGGCTAGGACCGGCTGATGCAGGACGGCGACGCGGTGCCGCCCGGACAGCAGGTTCTCCAGCTGGTCGAGCAGGCCGGTGCCGATCACCACCGGATACGGTTCGTCGACGGCCACGTGCACGGTCACCGGGGCGGCGGTCATGTGGTGGCCCCGCTCGTTGTCTCCAACCGGCTGAGGATGTTGCGGACCACCGCGCCGGGATTGCGGCGGTTGGTGTCGACCTGGATGGTCGCGACGCGCCGGTACAGCGGGACGCGTTTGGCCATCAGCTCGCGGTATTTCTCGGCGCGGTCCGGCCCGGCCAGCAGCGGGCGCACGGCGGTCCCGCCGGTGCGCCGCACCCCCTCGCGCGCGCCGATCTCCAGGTAGATGACCGTGTGGCCGGTGAGCGCCTCGCACACGCCGGGGCTGGTGACGGCTCCGCCGCCGAGCGAGAGGACGCCGTCGTGGTCGGCCAGCGCCGCGCGCACGACCTGTTCCTCGATGCGGCGGAACTCCTGTTCGCCGTCGGTGGCGAAGATGTCGGCGATGCTGCGTCCGGTCTGCTGCTCGATCGCCGCGTCGGTGTCGAGCAGGCCAACCCCGAGCGCCTTGGCCAGCCGCCGCCCGATGGTGGACTTGCCGGAGCCCGGCAGCCCCACGAGCACCGCCTTGGGGGCCATCACGCGGTACCGCGCGCGGCGGGCGATTCCCGGTCGGCGACCGCGCGCTGGTAGGACTCGACGTTGCGGCGGGTTTCGGTCAGCGAGTCGCCGCCGAACTTTTCCAGCGCCGCGCGGGCCAGCACCAGCGCGACCATGGTCTCGACCACGACGCCGGCGGCCGGCACCGCGCACACGTCCGAGCGCTGATGGATCGCGACGGCCTCGTCGCCGGTCGCCATGTCGACGGTGGCCAGGGCCCGCGGGACGGTGGAGATGGGCTTCATCGCGGCGCGCACCCGCAGCGGCTGGCCGTTGGTCATGCCGCCTTCCAGCCCGCCGGCGCGGTTGGTCGAGCGGACGACGCCGTCGGGCCCGGGGTACATCTCGTCGTGGGCGCGGCTGCCGCGGCGACGGGCGGTCTCGAAGCCGTCGCCGATTTCGACGCCCTTGATCGCCTGGATGCCCATCACGGCGGCGGCGAGCTGGCTGTCCAGCCGGTTGTCGCCGCTGGTGAACGAGCCCAGCCCGACCGGCAGGCCCAGCGCCACCACTTCGACGACGCCGCCGAGGGTGTCGCCGTCCTTCTTGGCGGCCTCGATCTCGGCGATCATGGCTTCCTCGGCCGCCTTGTCGAACGCGCGGACCGGGCTGTCGTCGATCGCGGCCAGGTCCTCCGGGCGTGGCGGCGGACCGTCGTAGGGCTTGGACGGGCCGATCGCGATGACATGCGAGAGCACCTCGACGCCGAGCGCCTGACGCAGGAACGAGCGGGCCACGGTTCCGGCCGCGACGCGGGCCGCGGTCTCGCGGGCGCTGGCCCGCTCCAGCACCGGCCGGGCGTCGTCGAAGCCGTACTTGAGCATGCCCGCGTAGTCGGCGTGGCCGGGCCGCGGCCGGGTCAGCGGTTCGTTGCGGGCGCTGTTCGTCAGTTCGGCCGGGTCCACCGGGTCGGTGGCCATCACGGTTTCCCACTTCGGCCACTCGGTGTTGCCGATCTCGATCGCGATCGGCCCGCCCAGGGTGACGCCGTGGCGGATCCCGGACAGGATGGTCACCGCGTCGCGCTCGAACTTCATCCGCGCGCCGCGACCGTAGCCCAGGCGGCGGCGCGCCAGCTGATCGGCGATTTCGGTGGACGTGACGTCGACGCCGGCGACCATGCCTTCCACCACGGCAACCAGCGCGCGGCCATGGGATTCTCCGGCGGTGATCCAGCGCAACACCCGGCCATTCTCCCATGGGCTCAACCGAGCAAGGCCAACCCCGCCGCACCCGCGGTGGCCAGGCACATCGACGGGCCATGCGGCACGGTCCGCACGCCGCGCCACCACGCAACCCCGCCGGCCAGCGCCGTCAGCAGCGGCGCCGCCAGCGCCGCGAGGAACCACACGTCGGGCCCGAAACAGCCGGCCAGGCCGCCCAGCCCGGCCGCCAGCTTGACGTCACCGGCCCCCATCGCCGCGGGCGCGACGAGGTGCACCAGCAGGTACGTGCCGGTCAGCGCCGCCGCGCCGGCCAGCGCGGGCAGCCCGCGCCCGGTCAGGGCGGCGGCCAGCAGGATGCCAACAGCCCCGGGCAGCGTCAGCAGGTTGGGCAGCCGGCGCCGCCGGATGTCGAAGACGCTCAGCGCGCCCATCCACAGCAACACCACCCCGGCCGCCACGTTCGGCACGCTAGCGCAGCGCCGCCTCCATCGCCGCTCGCGGCGCGGGCAGCCCGGTGAACTGTTCCACCTGGGAAAACGCCTGGTGCAGCAGCATCTGCAGGCCGTCGATCACCCGGCCGCCCGCCGCGGCCACCGCGGCGGCCAGCGGCGTGGGCCACGGGTCGTAGACGGCGTCCAGCAGCACCGGGATCGCGGCGAACGCGCCGGCGTACCGCGCGGCCACCTCCGCGGGGATGGTGCTGACCAGCACCTCCGCGCCCGCCACCTCGTCGGGCAACTGGGCGCTGTCCAGGCCGCAGAACCGCGTCTCGACGCCGACGCGGACGCCGAGATCCACCAGCCAGGCCGCCTTGTCCGGATCCCGCGCCACCACCGTGACCCCGGCGACGCCGAGCTCGGCCAGGCCCACGACGGCCGCCGGCGCGGTGCCCCCCGATCCACAGATCAGCGCCCATCCAGAGGCCGATCCGACGGCACCGGAGACCCCGTCGACGTCGGTGTTGTCGGCCCGCCACCCCGCCGGCGTGCGCACCAGCGTGTTGGCCGCGCCGACCAGGGCCGCGCGCTCGGTGCGCTCGTCGGCGAAACGCAGCGCCGCGAATTTGCCCGGCATGGTCACCGACACCCCGACCCATTCCGGCCCGAAACCGCCGACCACGCCGGGCAGCTCCTCGGCGCCGCATTCGATGCGCTCGTAGGTCCAGTCGTCCAGCCCCAGCGCCCGGTACGCGGCCAGGTGCAGTTGCGGGGAGCGCGAATGCGCGATCGGCGAGCCGAGGACGGCCGCCTTCCTAGCGCGGCGTGCTGTCGAGGACACCGTTGTGCTTAGCCAGTTCGATGTTGGCCAAATGCTGCTTGTAATCCTGGGTGAACAGCGTCGTGCCCTGGGCATCGATGGTGACGAAGTACAGCCAGTCACCCGGCTCCGGATGCTCGGCCGCGCGCAGCGCGTCGACGCCGGGCGAGCAGATCGCCGTGGCGGGCAGACCCTGGGACACGTAGGTGTTCCACGGCGTCTTCTGGGCGCGGTCTGCATCGCTGGTGGCGACCTCGCGGCGGTCCAGCGGATAGTTCACGGTCGAGTCGAATTCCAGCGTGTGGTGGGCGTGCAGGCGGTTGTAGATCACCTGCGCCACCTTCGGGAAGTCCTGGGTGTTGGACTCCTGCTGCACCAGCGACGCGACCACCAGGATGTCGTAGGGCGACAGCCCCCTCGCCTGCGCGGAATCCTGCAGGCCCGACTTCATGTATTCCACGGCGCTCGCGCTGATCAGGCTGGTCAGGATGCTTTCCGCCGACGACGCGGGGTCGACGTTGAAGGTGCCCGGCGCGATCAGGCCCTCGATGCGGCGATGGTCCTTGCCGAGCTCGGTGACCGGCTCGACGGCCCACGGCGGCACCGCCAGCGTCGTGGGCGCGCTGTTGGACGCCGCGGCGCGCAGGTCGTCCACCGAGACGCAGCGCTTGTCGCCGTCGAGGTCCACGCAGGTGGCGCGGGAGATCAACGAAAAGATGCCGGGATTCACCTTGTTGGTCTTCATGTCGGTGGTGTCGTCGAGCTGGCGGCCCTCCGGGATGACCAGCCGCCCCACCCGGTTGTTCGGGTCGGCCAGCCGCGCGACGGCATTGGCCGCCGGGATTTCGGTGCGCATCCGGTAGTAGCCGGGCTGGATCGAGTTGATCGCGGCGTTGCCGTGCGCGGCGTTGACGAACGCGCGGACGGTGGCGACCACGCCCTGGCTGTGCAGCGTCTCGCCGACCATGGTCGTCGAGTCACCGTCCTGCACGTGAATCACGATGTCGCGCTTGCCGTCTCCGCTGAAGTCGTCGCCGGAGCCGACCACCGTGTTCCACAGCCGGGTGCCGACGAAGACGACCACGACCGCGACGACAACCAGCGTCGCGAGGGCGATCCGGCCAACGAAGCGCTTGCGCCGCTTGCGCTGTGCGGCCCGGTTGCGGGCGACCCGGCTCATTCGGCGCCGCGGCGGCCCGACCGCTTCCGGCTCGGCGCGCTGGCCGCGGGCGCTGTCAACCATCGCCGACCCCTCCGCTGGCCGCGCGGCGCTGGTCGAGCCAGCTCTGCAGGATCGCCACCGCCGCGGCCTGGTCGATCACCGCGCGCTGCTGCCGGGCCCGCACCCCCGCGGCGCGCAGCGACCGCTGGGCGCTGACGGTGGTCAGCCGCTCGTCGGCCAGCCGCACCGGCGTGGGGTCGATCCGCCGGGCCAGCGTCTCGGCCAGCTCGATCGCGTCCACCGCCGACGGACCGGTGCGGTCGGCCAGCGTGCGCGGCAACCCGACGATCACCTCGACGGCCTCCAGCTCGGCGGCCAGCTCGGCCAGCCGGCGCACGTGCTTGCCGGAACGGTCGCGGCGCACCGTCTCCACCGGGGTGGCCAGGATGCCGTCCGGGTCGCTGGCGGCCACGCCGATCCGCACGCTGCCCACGTCGATGCCGAGCCTGCGACCTCGCCCTGGGTCCTGATCGGGGTCGCCGGGCCGGTCGGGGAGGCGGTGCTGTGTCAAGACCACTCAACCGACCCGCGCGATCGCTGCGATCTGGGCGCGAACCGCCTCAAGCGCCGCGTCGATGCCGGTCGGGTCCTTTCCGGAGCCCTGCGCCAGGTCGGCCTTGCCGCCGCCGCGGCCGTCGACGGCCCCGGCGAGCGGCTTGATCAGTTCGTTGGCGCGGATGCCGAGATTTTGGGCGGCGGCGTTGGCGGCGATCGCATACGGCACGACTGGTGCGTCGCCCGCTGAATTCTCTGCGATCAGCGCCACCACCGCCGGATCGCTGCCCAGCTTGCCCCGGATGTCGCCGACCAGGGAGCGCAGGTCGGCCGCCGTCATCCCACTCGACATCCGCTGCGCCACCACACGCACGTTACCGATGCGCTCGGCGCCGGCCGCGGCGTTGGTCGCGGCGGCCCGCGCGCCCGCGAGCCGGGCGCGCTCCAATTCCTTCTCGGCCGCCTTGAGGCGCTCCACCAGGTTGGCGACCCGGGCCGGCACCTCCTCGGACGGCACCTTCAGCGACGACGCCAGCCCGGCCATCAGCGCGCGCTCCTTGGCCAGGTGGCGGAAGGACTCCAGCCCGACGTAGGCCTCCACGCGGCGGACCCCGGAGCCGATCGACGACTCGCCCAGGAGGGTCACCGGACCGATCTGCGCCGAGTTGTGCACGTGCGTCCCGCCGCACAGCTCCAGGGAGAACGGCCCGCCGATCTCCACCACCCGCACCTCGTCGGGGTAGGCCTCGCCGAAGAGCGCCATCGCCCCCATCGCCTTGGCCTTCTCCAGCCTCTCGGTGAAGGTGTGCACCTCGAAGTCGGCCTGCACGGCCTGGTTGGTGACCTCTTCGATCTGGGTGCGCTGGTCCTCGCTCAGCGGCCCCTGCCAGTTGAAGTCGAAACGCAGGTAGCCCGGCCGGTTCAGCGATCCCGCCTGAACGGCGTTGGGCCCCAGCACCTGTCGCAGCGCGGCGTGCACCATGTGGGTGCCCGAGTGTCCCTGGGTGGCGCCGCGGCGCCAATCCGGATCCACGGCGGCGACGACGGTGTCACCCTCCACGAACTCCCCGGACTCGACGTTGACCCGGTGCACCCAAAGGGTTTTGGCGATCTTCTGCACGTCGGTGACGGCCGCGCGGGCGCTCCCGCCCGCGCCGGTTCCGCTGATGCTGCCCTCGTCGGCGATCTGCCCGCCCGACTCCGCGTACAGCGGGGTGCGGTCCAGCACCAGCTCGACGCGCTCGGCCCCGTCGGCTCCGTGCGCGACGACCGGCACCCGCTTGCCGTCCACAAAGATGCCCAAAATCCTTGCCTCGGAGGTCAACTCGTCGAAGCCGGTGAACTCGGTGGGCCCGGCGTCGACGAGCTCGCGGTAGGCGCTCAGGTCGGCGTGCGCGTGCTTGCGGGCGGCGGCGTCGGCCTTGGCACGCTGGCGCTGCTGCAGCATCAGCTCGTGAAAGCCCGCCTGGTCGACCTTCAAACCGGCCTCGGACGCCATCTCCAGCGTGAGCTCGATCGGGAAGCCGTAGGTGTCGTGCAGGGTGAACGCATCGGAGCCCGAGACCTGTTTGGCGCCCGATGATTTCGTCGCGCTGACCACCTCGTCGAACAACCTCGAACCCGACGACAGCGTCCGGTTGAAGGCCGTCTCCTCGGCCACGGCGATGCGCCGGATCCGGTCGAAGTCGGTGACGAGTTCGGGATACGACGGGCCCATCGAGTCGCGCACGGTGGCCATCAGGTCGCCGACGATCGGGTCCTCGATGCCCAGCAGCTTGGCCGACCGGATCACCCGGCGCAGCAGCCGGCGCAGCACGTAGCCGCGCCCGTCGTTGCCCGGGCTGACGCCGTCGCCGATCAGGATCGCCGCCGTGCGGCTGTGGTCGGCGATGACGCGGTAACGCACGTCGTCGTCGTGGTTGCCCAGGTCGTAACCGCGCGGGGCGCGCGCCGCCACCACGTCGATGATCGGCCGCAGCAGGTCGGTTTCGTAGACGTTGTGCACACCCTGCAGGACCAGCGCGATCCGCTCGACGCCCATGCCGGTGTCGATGTTCTTGCGCGGCAACGGCCCGAGGATGGCGTAGTCCTCCTTGGTGCTGCCCTCGCCGCGCTCGTTCTGCATGAAGACCAGGTTCCAGACCTCGAGGTAGCGGTCCTCGTTGGCGACGGGACCGCCCTCGGGGCCGAACTCGGGCCCGCGGTCGTAGTAGATCTCCGACGACGGCCCGCACGGTCCGGGAATGCCCATCGACCAGTAGTTGTCGGCCATGCCCCGGCGCTGGATCCGTTCGGTCGGCAGGCCGGCGATCTCCTGCCAGAGCTCGACGGCCTCGTCGTCGTCGTGAAACACCGTGGCCCAGAGCCTTTCGGGGTCCAGGCCGTAGCCGCCGTCGGCGACCGGATTGGTCAGCAGCGACCAGGCCAGCTCGATCGCCCCGCGCTTGAAGTAGTCGCCGAAGGAGAAGTTGCCGGCCATCTGGAAGAAGGTGTTGTGCCGGGTGGTGATGCCCACCTCGTCGATATCGGGCGTGCGGATGCACTTTTGGATGCTGGTGGCCGTCGCGTACGGCGGCGTGCGCGCGCCCAGGAAGAACGGCACGAACTGGACCATCCCGGCGTTGACGAACAGCAGGTTGGGGTCGTCGAGGATCACCGATGCGCTGGGCACCTCGGTGTGGCCCGCCTTCACGAAGTGATCGAGGAATCGCTTCCTGATCTCGTGTGTCTGCACTTTTGGTCCGCTTCTTCCTTGTCGCGTTGCTTTGCTTCGATCGGGGTTCCCAGCCTAGACAGCTAGCCCTCCAGGAAGCTCAACCGCACCGACCGCCGCGGATTGTCCCGGTTGAGGTCGACCAGCACGATGCTTTGCCACGTGCCCAGCTGCGGGTCGCCGCTGGCGACCGGCACCGTCACCGACGGCGCGACGATCGCCGGCAGCACGTGGTCGGCGCCGTGCCCGGGCGACCCGTGCGCGTGCCGGTACCGCTCGTCGCGCGGCAACAGCCGCTCCAGCGTGTCGACCAGGTCGTCGTCGGAGCCGGCGCCGGTCTCGATGATCGCGACCCCGGCCGTCGCGTGCGGGACGAACACGTTGCACAGGCCGTCGCCGTAGCTGAAGCAGAACCGGCGCACCGCATCGGTCAGATCGACGATGCGGCGCTGGGCGGTGTCTACCTGCAGCACATCGGTATGCACCCGGTCCAGCCTACGGCGAGGCCAGCATGACCGGCCAATCGTTTGTGAGGGCGGCCACACCCCCGGGGGGCATTGCCACCGTTAACTGCCAGGAGGAAGGTAACTCCTGGACCGGTGGCGCCACCGGGGCGCTGCCCCGACAAAGAGGGGGTGGATCGTGTACGCACGCTCTACCACTATTCAGGCGCAAACCTCTTCCATCGATGGGGGTATCGCGCACGTTCGCGATGAGGTGATGCCCGCGCTGCAGGCCATGGCGGGCTGTGTCGGGGTGTCCCTTTTGGTCGACCGGCAGTCCGGCCGGTGCATTGCTACGAGTGCGTGGGAGACCGAGGACGCGATGCGCGCCAGCGCGGATCAGGTGACGCCGATCCGCGATCGGGCCGGGGAAATGTTCGGCGGCACGGCATCTGTCGACGAGTGGGAGATCGCGTCGCTGCACCGCGACCACCACGCGCCCGACGGTGCGGGCGTCCGAGCGACCTGGGTCAAGGTGCCGCAGGACCAGATGGACAGCGGCATCGAGTACTTCAAGTCGTCCGTCCTGCCCCAGCTCGAGGACCTCGACGGGTTCTGCAGCGCCAGCCTGCTGGTCGACCGCGCATCCGGGCGGGGGGTGTCGTCCGTGACGTTCGACAGCCTCGACGCGATGGATCGCAACCGGGACCAGGCGACCGCCCTCAAGATCGCGTCGATCCGGGAGGCCGGCGTCGAGGAACTCGACGAGCGCGAGTTCGAGCTGGCGCTGGCGCACCTGCGGGTTCCTGAGATGGCCTGACCTGGGTCAGGTGGCTCCGCCGGGCCCATTGCCACGCCCAGTCCGCAGGAGGAAGGTAGTCGGTGGGACCGGTGGCGCCACCGGGGCGCTGCCCCGACATGAGGAGGGGTCGGTCGTGTACGCACGCTCTACCACCATCCAGGCGCAACCCTTGTCGGTCGACATCGGCATTGCGCACGTTCGCGATGTCGTCATGCCCGCCCTGCAGGAGATGGACGGGTATGTCGGGATGTCGCTGCTGGTCGACCGGCAGGACGGCACCTGCATCGCCACCAGCTCCTGGAACAGCCTGGAGCAGATGCGCGCCAGCGCCGAGCGGGTGGCGCCCATCCGCGACCGCGCCGCCATGATGTTCTCCGGCCAGGCGAGGGTCGAAGAATGGGACATCTCGCTGATGCGTCGCGATCATCGGTCGCATCAGGGGGCATGCGTGCGGGCCACGTGGCTCAAAGTGGTGCCGGACCAGATCGAGCGGTCCCTCAACTTCTACCGGATGTATGTGCTGCCGGAGTTGGAGACGCTCGACGGCTTCTGCAGCGCCAGCCTGATGGTCGACCACCCGGCGTGCCGGCGGGCGGTGGCGTGCTCGAGCTTCGACAGCATGGAAGCGATGGCACGAAACCGGGACCGGGCCAGTGAGCTGCGCAGCAGGCGCGCGCGGGACCTGGGAGCCGAGGTGCTCGACGTCGCCGAATTCGAGCTGGCGATCGCCCATTTGCGGGTGCCCGAGCTGGTCTAGGGCAAAGCGTCCCCGGGGAATCCGCGGCACTCGTGCACCTGATAGGTGAACACCCCCGCCGCCACCCCGGGGTCGTCGGCCATGATCGTGGTGGTCTCGTCGACCGTGGCCGCGAACACCCCGATGCCGCACACGTCGGAGGAGTCGGTGACCGGCAGCACCACCGCCAGCACGCCGTCGTCGCGCAGGCCGAAGTTGCGCCGGCCGTGCTCCCAGATGATCCCGGGCGACGACTCGTCGCCGAACCTCGGGCCGCGCTTGAGGATGACGACGCTGTAGGCCTTGGCAGTGGGCAGCAGCCGGCCCATCTCCTCGTCGGTGAACGTCTTCATGCCCGTCCCCCCTTGCGGATGATCGCGCGCAGCCGGTCCAGTCGGCCGGCCATCTCGCGCTCGCCGCCGCGGCCGGTGGGCCGATAATAGTCCACGCCCACCAGCTCGTCGGGCGGATATTGTTGGGCGACAACGCCATCCGGGGCGTCGTGCGAGTACTTGTAGCCCTGCGCGTTGCCCAGCGCCGCGGCGCCGGAGTAGTGCCCGTCACGCAGGTGCGGCGGCACCAGGCCGGCCTTGCCGCCCCTGATGTCGTCCATCGCCGCCGCCAGCGCGGTGGTGACCGCGTTGGACTTCGGCGCGGTGGCCAGGTGGATGGTGGCGTGCGCCAGCGTCAGCTGGGCCTCCGGCATGCCGATCAGCGCCACGGTCTGGGCGGCGGCGACCGCGGTCTGCAGCGCGGTCGGGTCGGCCATCCCGATGTCCTCGCTGGCCAGGATCACCAGCCGCCGCGCGACGAACCGCGGGTCCTCCCCCGCGACCAGCATGCGGGCCAGGTAGTGCAGCGCGGCGTCGACGTCGGAGCCGCGCACGGACTTGATGAAGGCGCTGACGACGTCGTAATGCTGGTCGCCGTCGCGGTCGTAGCGCACGGCGGCCTTGTCCAGCGACTGCTCGATGGTCTCGACGGTGACGAGCTCGTTCGCCTCGGCCGCGACCTCCAGCGCGGTCAGGGCGCGGCGGGCGTCGCCGGCGGCCAGCTGCACCAGGAGGTCGACGGCCCCGGGCTCCACGTCGACCCGGCCGCCCAGGCCGCGGGGGTCGTCGATCGCGCGGCGGACCAGGGCGCGGATGTCGTCGGAGGTCAGCGGCCGCAGCTGCAGGATCAGCGAGCGCGACAGCAGCGGCGCCACCACGGAGAACGACGGGTTCTCCGTCGTCGCCGCCACCAACAGCACCACCCGGTTCTCCACGGCGGACAGCAGCGCGTCCTGCTGGGTCTTGGAGAACCGGTGCACCTCGTCGATGAACAGGACGGTCTGCTCGCCGGAAAGCAGCGCGTGCCTCGCCTTGTCGATCACCGCGCGGACGTCCTTGACGCCGGCCGACAGCGCCGACAGCGCCTCGAACCGGCGGCCGGTCGATCCCGAGATCAGTGCGGCCAGCGTGGTCTTGCCGCTGCCCGGGGGCCCGTACAGGATCACCGACGCGACGCCGGAACCCTCCACCAGGCGGCGCAGCGGCGATCCGGGCGCCAGCAGGTGGCCCTGGCCGACGACTTCGTCCAGCGACGCCGGCCGCATCCGCACGGCCAGCGGCGCACCCGCCGACACGCCGAAGCCCTGGTCGGTTGTCTGCGGTGCGCCGGGAAGGTCGAAGAGACCGTCGGACACGGTTTTAGGCATACCACGTCGGGACGACGGCATGCGCCGGGGAGAAAAGGTCCGAAAACAATCCAAGCGTCCTGGCGACTTATTTGCTAAGTTCCGGTTTGCCAGATTCCGTGCGCGTGGCCACAGGTTGAATCAACAGCTAGGACGGACATGAGCCAGCCCCCCGAGTACCCCGGCACCCCCCAGAACCCTCCCGGCTACCCGCCACCGCCCGGTTACGGCGCACCTCCGCCACCACCGCCCGCGGGCCCGCCGCCCGGTTACGGCGCACCGCCGCCTGGCCCGCCGCCCGGTTACGGCGCGCCCCCGCCACCCCCTCCCGGCTACGGCGCGCCGCCGCCCGGCTATGCGCCGCAGCCCGGCTACGGCGGCGCCCCCGGCGGTCCGCCGGCCTTCAGCATCGGCGAGGCGTTCAGCTGGGCCTGGGGCAAGTTCACCCAAAACGTCGCGCCCCTGGTCGTCTCCGCTCTGATCTACGCGGTCCTGATCGGCATCGCCTACTGCGCGATCCTGTTCGGCGGCGGCATGGGCTCGACCACGACGACCACCAACATCGACGGCTACACCACCGCCACGACGAGCATCGGCGCCGGCGGGATGATCGTGATGATCGTCGGCTACGTATTGATCTATGCGGTAGGCATTTTCGCCCAGTCCGCGTTCCTGTCCGGGTGCCTGGACATCGCGGACGGCCGGTCGGTGAGCATCGGTTCGTTCTTCAAGCCGCGCAACCTCGGCAATGTGATCCTCGCCGCGATCATCATCGGGATCCTGACCTCGATCGGCTCGGTGTTGTGCTTCATCCCCGGCCTGATCGTGGGCATCTTCGCGCAGTTCGCCATCCCGTTCATCATCGACCGGTCGCAGGGCGCCATCGACGGGCTGAAGTCCAGCTTCACCACCGTCCAGGCGAACTTCGTCAACGCCCTGCTGGCGTGGCTGGTGCAGGCGGCGGCCGTCGTCGTCGGCTTCTTGGCTTGTGGCCTGGGCATCCTCGTCGGCGGGCCCGTCGCCGCGCTGATCGGGATCTACGCCTACCGCAAGCTGTCCGGCGGCCAGGTCGTTCCGCTGGAGCAGCCGGGCGGTGGTTACCAGGCCGGGCCGCCCCCGGGCGCGCCGCCGCCGGGGCCCCAGTACGGGTAGGCCGGGGGGCCAAGGCGGTTCGCCGATTGCGGCCGCGCTGCGACCTTGTGGCGCTTGTGATGCAATCAGCGGGTGAGTATCAAAGTTGCGCTGGAGCACCGCACCAGCTACACCTTTGACCGACTGGTCCGGGTCTTCCCGCACGTGGTGCGGCTGCGCCCCGCCCCTCATTCCCGCACGGCCATCGAGGCCTACTCGCTGCGCGTCGAGCCGGGCGACCACTTCATCAACTGGCAGCAGGACGCGGTCGGCAATTTCCTTGCCCGGCTGGTGTTTCCGAATCCCATGAGCCGGCTGACCATCACCGTCGGGCTCATCGCCGACCTCAAGGTGATCAACCCGTTCGACTTCTTCATCGAGGACTGGGCCGAGACATGGCCCTCGGGCGGGTGGACCTACCCCAAGGAGCTGGCCGACGACCTCAAGCCGTACCTGCGGCCGGTCGACGAGGACGGTGAGGGGTCGGGCCCCGGCGAGCTGGTGCAGGCCTGGGTTAGCAACTTCCGGGTGCCCGACGGCACCCGCACCATCGACTTTCTGGTCGCGCTCAACCGCGCCATCAACGCCGACGTCGCCTACAGCCTGCGGATGGAACCCGGCGTGCAGACACCGGATTTCACGCTGCGCAACGGCGTGGGCTCGTGCCGCGACTCGGCGTGGCTGTTGGTGTCGATCCTGCGCCAGCTCGGGCTGGCCGCCCGCTTCGTGTCGGGCTACCTGGTCCAGCTGGCCTCCGACGTCGAGGCGCTCGACGGGCCGTCCGGCCCCGCCGCCGACTTCACCGACCTGCACGCGTGGACCGAGGTTTACATCCCCGGCGCGGGCTGGATCGGGCTGGACCCGACTTCGGGGCTGTTCGCCGGCGAGGGCCACATCCCGCTGGCCGCCACGCCGCACCCGGCGAGCGCGGCGCCCATCAGCGGCGGCACCGAGCCCTGCGAATCGATCCTGGAGTTCTCCAACACCGTCACCCGCGTCCATGAAGATCCGCGCGTCACGCTGCCCTACACCGACCAGGCCTGGCGGACCATCTGCGACGTGGGGCGGCGCGTCGACGAGCGGCTGGCCGCCGCCGACGTCCGGCTGACGGTCGGCGGTGAGCCGACGTTCGTCTCGGTGGACAACCAGGTCGACGAGGAGTGGACGACGGCCGCCGACGGCCCGCACAAGCGGCAGCGGGCCTCCGACCTGGCCGCCCGGCTGAAGTCGGTGTGGGGGCCGCAGGGGCTGATCCAGCGCGGGCAGGGCCGGTGGTATCCGGGAGAACCGTTGCCGCGCTGGCAGATTGCGCTCCACTGGCGCACCGACGGGCGGCCGCTGTGGACCGACGACACGCTGCTGGCCGATCCGTGGGGCGCCGCGCCGGGCCGGGTCGCCAAGGACGCGGCCTACGAGGTGCTCGCCGCGATCGCCGACGGGTTCGGCCTGCCGGCCTCGCAGCTGCGGCCGGCCTACGAGGACCCGCTGGCCCGGCTGGCCGCCAAGGTGCGCAAGCCGCACGGCGAGCCGGTCGAGGCGGGCGACGACCTCGACCCGGACACCGACACCGCCGAGAACCGCGCCGCGCTGCTGGCGCGCCTCGACGAATCCACCACGGCCCCGGCCGCTTTCGTGCTGCCGCTGCACCGGCGTGAAGACGAGCTCGGCTGGGCCAGCGCGAACTGGCGGCTGCGCCGCGGGCGCATCGTACTGCTCGAGGGCGACTCCCCGGCGGGCCTGCGGCTGCCGTTGGACTCGATCAACTGGCGCCCGCCCCGCGCCACCTTCGACGCCGACCCCCTGACCGCGGGAGGCGAACTCGCGGCGGACGCCGCGAGTGACGCCGTTGTCACCGACCCCGGCGGGGCGCCGCCGACCGCGATGGTCGCCGAGGTGCGCCGCGGGATGCTGTACATCTTCGTGCCGCCCACCGAGGCGCTCGAGCACTTCGTCGACCTGATCGCCCGGGTCGAGGCCGCGGCGGCCAAGGCCGACTGCCCGGTGGTGATCGAGGGCTACGGCCCGCCGCCGGACCCGCGGCTGACGTCGGTGACCATCACCCCCGACCCGGGCGTCATCGAGGTCAATGTGCCGCCCACGGCCAGCTTCGCCGAACAGACGCGGCTGCTGGAGAGCCTGTACGAACAGGCCCGGCTGGCCCGGCTGTCCACGGAGTCCTTCGACGTCGACGGCACCCACGGCGGCACCGGCGGCGGCAACCACATCACGCTGGGCGGCGTGACGCCCGCGGACTCGCCGCTGCTGCGCCGCCCCGACCTGCTGGTCTCGCTGCTGACCTACTGGCAGCGGCACCCGTCGCTGTCCTACCTGTTCGCCGGGCGGTTCGTCGGCACCACCTCGCAGGCGCCGCGCGTCGACGAGGGCCGCTCCGAGGCGCTGTACGAACTCGAGATCGCGTTCGCCGAGATCGCGCGCCTGTCCGGACCTTTCGGGGGCGGTGCCCCAAAGCCCTGGGTGACCGACCGCGCGCTGCGCCACCTGCTCACCGACATCACCGGCAACACCCATCGCGCCGAGTTCTGCATCGACAAGCTCTACAGCCCCGACAGCCCCCGCGGCCGGCTCGGCCTGCTGGAGCTGCGCGGCTTCGAGATGCCGCCGCACCTGCGGATGGCGATGGTGCAGTCGCTGCTGGTGCGTTCGCTGGTGGCGTGGTTCTGGGACGAACCGCTGCGCGCCCCGCTGATCCGGCACGGCGCCAACTTGCACGGGCGATACCTGTTGCCGCACTTCCTGATTCACGACATCGCCGACGTCGCCGCCGACCTGCGCGCGCACGGCGTGCCCTTCGAGACCAGCTGGCTGGACCCGTTCACCGAGTTCCGCTTCCCGCGCGTCGGCACCGCCGTCTTCGACGGCGTGGAGATCGAGCTGCGCGGGGCGATCGAACCGTGGAGCACCCTCGGCGAGGAGGCCACCGCGACGGGCACGGCCCGCTACGTCGACTCGTCGGTCGAGCGCATCCAGGTCCGCATCATCGGCGCCGACCGCCACCGCTACGTGGTGACGGCCAACGGCTACCCGGTGCCGCTGCTGGCCACCGACAACCCCGACATCCACGTGGGCGGCGTGCGGTTCAAGGCCTGGCAGCCGCCCAGCGCGCTGCACCCGACCATTAGTACCGACGTGCCGCTGCAGTTCGAGCTGGTCGACCTCACCACCGGGACGTCGCGCGGCGGCTGCACCTACCACGTCGCGCATCCCGGCGGCCGCTCCTACGACGAGCCCCCGATCAACGCCGTCGAGGCCGAGTCGCGCCGCGCCCGCCGCTTCGAGGCGACGGGCTTCACCCCGGGCAAACTCGACCTGTCCGAGATCAAGGAGCGGCAGGCCCGGATTTTCACCGACATCGGCGCGCCGGGCATTCTCGACCTGCGGCGCGTGCGTACCGTTCAGCAGTAAATGTCGTCCCTCGAAGTCCCCTCCGCCCACTACGACGCCGACCGGCTGCTGGCCGGGTACCGGACCGCGCGGGCCCAGGAAGCGCTGTTCGACCTGCGGCACGGACCCCGGGTCGGCTACGACGAGTTCGTCGACCGTGACGGCAACGTGCGCCCGGCGTGGTCCGAGCTCGCCGACGCGGTCGCGGAGCGCGGCCGGGCCGGGCTGAACCGGCTGCGCTCGGTGGTGGACGGCCTGATCGACAACGACGGCATCACCTACACCGAGGTCGATCCCGACCACGGCGGCGTGGAGCCCCGGCCGTGGAACCTGGACACGCTGCCGATCGTGCTGTCCGCGGCCGACTGGGACGTGCTGGAGGCCGGGCTGGTGCAGCGCTCGCGCCTGCTCGACGCCGTGCTCGCGGACCTGTACGGGCCCCGCGCCCTGCTCACCGAGGGCATCCTGCCGCCGCAACTGGTGTTCGGTCACCCCGGTTACGTGCGGCCCGCCAACGGCATCGAGGTGCCCGGGCACCACCAGCTATTCATGCACGCCTGCGACGTCAGCCGGGTGCCGGACGGCAGCTTCGCGGTCAACGCCGACTGGACGCAGGCGCCGTCCGGCGCGGGCTACGCGCTGGCCGACAGACGCGTTGTGGCGCACTCGATTCCGGACCTCTACGAGCGGATCGCGCCGCGGCCGACGACGCCGTTCGCGCAGGCGCTGCGGCTCGCGCTCATCGACGCCGCCCCCGACGTCGCCCAGGACCCGGTGGTCGTGGTGCTGTCCCCCGGCATCTACTCGGAGACCGCGTTCGACCAGGCGTACCTGGCCACCCTGCTGGGCTTCCCGCTGGTGGAGTCCGCGGACCTGGTAGTGCGCGACGGCAAGCTGTGGATGCGCTCGCTGGGCACGCTGAAGCGCGTCGACGTGGTGCTGCGCCGGGTCGACGCGGAGTACACCGACCCGCTGGACCTGCGCGCCGATTCCCGCCTCGGCGTCGTCGGACTGGTGGAGGCGCAGCACCGCGGGACGGTGACCGTGGTCAACACGCTGGGCAGCGGCATCCTGGAAAGCCCTGGGCTGCTTCGGTTTCTGCCGCAGCTGGCCGAGCGGCTGCTCGACGAGGCCCCGCTGCTGGCGACCGCGCCGGTCTACTGGGGCGGTGTCGCCGGCGAACGCTCGCACCTGCTGGCCAACCTGTCGTCGCTGCTGATCAAGTCCACCGTCGGCGGGAAAACCTATATCGGACCGACGCTTTCGTCGGCGCAGCTGGCCAAGCTGGCCGCGCGCATCGAGCACATGCCGTGGCACTGGGTCGGCCAGGAACTGCCGCAGTTCTCGTCGGCGCCCACCGACCACACCGGCGTGCTGTCGTCGGCCGGCGTGGGCATGCGGCTGTTCACCGTCGCCCAGCGCGGCGGCTATGCGCCGATGATCGGCGGCGCCGGCTACGTGCTGGCCCCCGGCCCGTCGGCGTACACGCTGAAAACCGTTGCCGCAAAAGATGTCTGGGTGCGGCCGACGGAGCGGGCGCGGGCCGAGACGGTGACCCTGCCGTCGGCGCCGGAGCCGGCGAAGACCGCGGCGGGCACCTGGGGGGTCAGCTCGCCGCGCGTGCTGTCCGACCTGTTCTGGATGGGCCGCTACGGCGAGCGGGCCGAGGAGATGGCCCGGTTGCTCATCGTGGCCCGCGACCGCTTCCACGTCTACCGGCACCAGCAGCAAACGGAGGAAAGCGAGTGTGTGCCGGTGCTGATGGCCGCGCTGGGCCGGATCACCGGCAGCGACACCAGCGCGGGCTACGGCGACACCGACGACCACGCGGAGATGATCGCCGTCGCCCCCTCGATGCTGTGGTCGCTGACCCTGGACCCGAATCAGCCCGGGTCGCTGGTGGGTTCGGTGGACGGGCTGGGGCTGGCCGCCAGGTCGGTGCGCGACCAGTTGTCCAACGACACGTGGACGGTGCTGTCCGGGGTGGAGCGCGCGCTGGCGGTGCGAACCGAACCGCCGGACTCGCTCGCCGAGGCCGACGCCCTGCTCGCGTCGGCCCAGACCCACACGCTGGCCGGGATGCTGACGCTGGCCGGGGTGGCCGGCGAGTCGATGGTGCGCGACGTGGGCTGGACAATGATGGACATCGGCAAGCGCATCGAACGCGGCCTGTGGCTGACCGCCCTGCTGCGGGAAACGCTGACCACCGTCCGCGGCGCGGCCGCCGAGCAGACCATCATCGAGGCGACGCTGGTGGCGTGCGAGTCGTCGGTCATCTACCGGCGGCGCACCGTGGGCAAGGTCAGCGTCGCCGCGGTGGCCGAGTTGATGCTGTTCGACGCCAGCAACCCGCGGTCGCTGCTGTACCAGCTGGAGCGGTTGCGGATCAACCTCAAGGACCTGCCGAGCTCTTCGGGGTCGTCGCGCCCCGAGCGGTTGGTGGAGGAGATCAACACGCTGCTGCGCCGCTCGCACCCCGAGGAGCTGGAGGAGATCACCGACGGCCGTCGCGCGCAGCTGGCCGAACTGCTCGACGCGATCCACGCCGAGCTGCGCAACCTGGCCGAGGTCATCACCGAGACGCAGTTGCGGTTGCCGGGCGGGTTCCAGCCGCTGTGGGGGCCCGACGAACGCCGGGTGATGCCCGCCTAACCGTCCAGTTTCATTGGACCTCAACCGTTTCACGCGTATCGGCGGCGCGGATAGCGTTCCGCAGCACGAGTCCCATGGCGATCAGGAAGACCGCGTACGCGACGAAGGCGAGCCAGAACACGAAGATCCCACGCCAGGCGAACGGTCCGCTGTGGAAGAAGAAAGCAAGCACATCGGGCAGGAAAGAGAAGGCGATCCAAAAGTTCAGGTAGCCCACCCACCGGGGCAGGATGGCCCGGTGATCGCTCAGGATCGCGGTGCCGATCGCGATGTTCTGGATGATGAACGGCCCGATGGGCGTGATGAAGAGTAGCCACGCCACATCGTTCAGCGTGATGGTCAGCTCCGGAGTGCGGTCGGGCCGAAACGGGATCACCGTCATCAACAACAGCGGCATCACCAGGAACACGCCGGTCGCCGCGCCGCTGACGAGTTGCAGGAAAGTCAGTATCGGCGTCCGGCCCTCCATCCGCGCCAGGAACACGCCGATCAGCGCGATGAGGGGGAGCACCAGGCAGATACCGAGGCCGGCGATGACCAGGCCCGCCGCGACGCGGGTGGTGTGGCCGTAGAAGTCGACGACCTCTTGGGTCGTGCTGTTCGGACCGAGCGGCATGGGCAGAACGCCCGCTATCAGGAACCCGATCGAGACGATCAGCACCGTCGCAGGCCCGGACCAAGCGCACAGCAGCTGGACACGCTTCGACATGGCTACTCCCTGGCGTGGGCGGACGAGCACGAATTTAATGTAAATAAAATTCTGACACACCCAGGGATCGCCATCAAGAGTGTTACTTCCCCAGCTGTCTGCGCCAATGCGCGGAGTGACCGCTCGGCCGAGCAATTGAACCTCGGATAAAATCCGTCCCGATTGGCCGGCGTCTGGTCAGCCCGCGGCGGCCGCGGGTCCGCGCAACTCCGAGGTCACCTCGTCGATCACGTCGTGGATGAACTGCATCTTGTCCAGGACCGCGACCGGCAGCACGAACGGGTAAAGGTCGTCGTGGCCCATCGAGCGGTTCACCATGTTCAGCGACCACGACAACGGCAGCCACATCTCGATGATGGTGGGAAATGCGCTGGGGCCCAACGCCGGACTGTTGAACGTCGCCGACGCCGGCGCCAGGCCGCACCAGGCCGAGGTGTCCAGCGCGTCGCGGATGTGCAGGTAATGGGCGAAGGTCTCGGCCCAGTCCTCGGCGGCGTGCATGGTCGCGTACGACGAGACGAAGCTCTCCTGCCACCCCTCGGGCGCGCCGTCGGCGTAGTGCCGGTCCAGCGCCTCGGAGTAGTCGGCGTCGGGGTCGCCGAACAGCTCCTTGAACCGCGCCAGGTTGTCGCTCGACGGGGTGATCAGCCGGTAGTAGTAGTAATGCCCCACCTCGTGCCGGAAGTGCCCGAGCAGGGTCCGGTACGGTTCGTCCATCTCGACCCGCAGTTGCTCGCGGTGCACGTCGTCGCCCTCGGCGAGATCCAGTGTGATGACGCCGTTCTCGTGGCCGGTGAGCACCTTCTCGTGTGCGCTGGACAGCAGCCGGAACCCCAACCCGTAGTCCGGGTCGCGGTCCCGCCCGACGATCGGCAGCTTCAGCTCGTGCAGCTCGGCGATCAGCCGTCGCTTGGCCGCCTCCGCGCGGGCGAACGCGGCCAGGCCGTCGGTGTCGTTGTCGTTGGGCCGCTCCAGCGTCAGCGCACACGACACGCACAGCCCCCCGCGATCGTTCTTCGGGACCAGCCAATTGCATTCCGCCAGATGAAGATTGGCGCACAGCTGGTACTCGTCGGCAGCCACGGCGCCGGCGTGCTCGCCGTCGTCGCCGTTGGTGATCACCAGCAGGGCCATCTGCTCGAGGGAGAACCCCAGCGAGCTGCCGCACGACAGGCACGCCGAGTTCTCGAACGCCAGGCGCTGGCCGCAGTTGGGGCAGTGGAAGTCACGCATGCAGCGCGTCACCCCCGAACGGCACGACGTCGACCGCGACGTCGATCACGCTGTGCTCGGAGTTGGTGTAGATGATGCCGCGCAGCGGCGGCACGTCGGCGTAGTCGCGCCCGCGGCCGACGATGATGTAGCGCTCGTCGACCAGCTGGTCGTTCGTCGGGTCGAGCCCCAGCCACTCGAACCGGCCCGGTTCCTGCGGGGTCCACACTCCCGCCCAGGCATGGGTCGCGTCGATGCCGATCATCCGATCCTTCCCCGGTGGCGGGTCGGTGGCCAGATAGCCGGACACGTAACTGGCCGCCAACCCGTTGGCGCGCAGGCAGGCGATCGCCAGCCTCGCAAAGTCCTGACATACCCCTTCCCGGGCCGCCAGAACCTCATTGACCCCGGTGGAAATCGTCGTCGACCCGGATCGGTAGGTGAAGTCGGTGAAGATCCGCGACGCCAGGTCGCGCATCACCTCGACCAGAGGGCGGCCCGGCTCGAAACTGGGGGCGGCGTATTCGCGGACCGCGTCGGTGATCTCCGGCGGGTCCAGGTCCAGGGTGAACTCGGTCGCGAGCGCTCCCCTGCGCCCGGCCGGCCGGGCGGCCTCCCACGGCTGCACCGCCGGCCCGCTGGTGTAGCGCTCCGGGGGCGGCGGATACACGTCGACGATGGAGTCGCCGGTGATCGTCAGCGACTGGTGCGGCTCGGTGACGTGGAAGTAGGAGCTGACGTTGCCGTAGCTGTCGCTGCTGGTGGAGCTGTCGGCGGGGGCCGGGTCGATGGTCAGCCGGTGCGCGATGCACCGCTGCCGCGCGGAATCCCGCGGGGTGAGGAACGCTCGGCCATAAGAGCTGGTCACGACGTCGGAGTAGCGGTACTGGGTGCGATGGGTGACCCGGTGCCGGCGGGCCTCGGCTTCTGACACAACGCTGATCCCATCACACCGGGTTTGCCGATCGCGAGCCAAGCGCGCCATATCGGGCGCACAATCATCAGCGTGGCCACGTGGAACGACGTCGCCCGCATCGTTGGTGAGCTGGCACTTACCTCCGAGCCGTCACCGCACGAGTGGCGGGTCGGCAAGAAGTTGCTGGCGTGGGAGCGGCCGCTGCGCCCATCGGACCGTGAGGCGCTGGCGGACAGCGGGGTCGAACCCCCGGAGGGCGACATCCTCGGCGTCCGGGTTTCCGACGAGGGCGTCAAGTTCGCGCTGATCGCCGACGAGCCCGGCGTCTACTTCACCACCCCGCACTTCGACGGCTACCCGGCGGTGCTGCTGCGGCTGGCCGAGATCGCGCCACGTGATCTGGCGGAGGTGATCACCGAGGCGTGGCTGACGCAGGCGCCCAAGAAACTGGTGCAGGAGTTCCTGGCCGACTCGCTATGACCGCAGGTCGATGACCCGCTGCAGGTCGTCGACGCAGGCCTGCACGGCGTCGGCGAGCACCACCTGGTTTTTCTCGCCGGCGGCCGCCCGCAACTGCGACGCGTGATGGCGCGCGGCCGCGGTGTACGCGCACGCCCCGGCGGGGTCGGAGTCGGCCAGCGCCGTGGCGGCCGCCAGCACCACCAGCGCGCTGTGCACGGGCGGCGCGGGCGCGGCGCGGCAGCCGTCGCCGGGGACGACGGCGCGGGCGACTTCCAGCACCGAGCCCGCGAGCAGGGCCACGTGCACGGCCTGGTGATCGGCGGCCCGCACGGCAGCGCGCAGGCCCCAGCGCCGCGGCGCGACCGCCACGACCTGACGGGCGGTGGTGCGCGCCTCGATGAGCCCGCCGAGCTGCGCGTGCACCCGATCGACGGCCGACAGGGGCCAGTCCGGCGGGGCCTCCCGGCGCCCGGCGGCGAGGTCCGCCGCGCGGGTCAGGACGCCCTGCAGCACGCCCAACACGCCGACGCGGGCGCTGCGCAGGAGCGTCAACGGATCCGCCGGGAACAGCAGCACGGCGAAGACGATCGCCACGAGGCCGCCGATCAGCGCGTCGTAGGTGCGCTCGAAGCCGACGTTGGTGCGGTACAGGGCCAGCACCAGGATCGCCGAGATGGCGGTCTGGTTGGCGAACATCATCCCCTGCCCGATGAAGCCGTGACCGATGAACACCGCGATGCACAGCGCGAGGAACGCGGCGACCCCGATGGCCAGCGCACCCGGCCCGAGCACACCCTGCACCGCGATGCCCACGCCGATCCCCAGAATCACGCCGAAGATCATCTGCACGGCGCGCATGGCGCGCAGCACGTTGCTGATCGACAGCGACACCGCGGCGGCGATCGGCGCGAAGAACGGCTGCGGGTGGCTCAGCAGGTCGTGCGCGATGTACCAGGACAGGCCCGCCGCGACCGAGGTCTGGACGAGGTTGAACCACAGCGCGCGAAGCCTTTTCAGGCCGTCGCGCGCTGCTCGCTTCATCGCTCGCCGGGTTAGGCCGGCTGCAGCTCGAACAGCGGAATGACCCTGCTGGTCTTGGACTGGTATTCGCCGAAGCCGGGCGCCGCGGCCGCGACCTTGTCGAAGAGCGCGTCGCGCTCGTCGCGCGGCAGCTCGTGGGCGGTCACGTCGAACGCGTCCGTGCCGACCTCCACGTGCGCCGCCGGGTTGGCCCGCAGGTTGTGCACCCAGGCCGGGCTGACGGGCGCGCCGGCGAACGAGCCGATGATGATCAGCTTGCCGTCGATGCGAAAGTAGGCCAGCGGCGACACCCGGGGCTGGCCGGACTTGGCGCCCGTCGTGTGCAGCAGCAGTAGGTTGGCGCCGTCGAACTGGCCGCCGACCTTGCCCTCGTTGGAACGGAACTCGTCGATGATGCTCGTGTTGAAGGCGTTGATGGTGGCGGTGTCAGGCATTTCAGTCATGCCCGGTCAACCTTCTCCGGCTTGGCGTCTATTCCGGACTCTTTGCGCTGCTGGGGCGTGATCGGCGCCGGCGCGTTGGTCAACGGGTCGACGCCGCCGCCGGTCTTGGGGAACGCGATCACCTCGCGGATCGAGTCGACCCCGGACAGCAGCGCGTTGATGCGGTCCCAGCCGAACGCGATGCCGCCGTGGGGCGGCGCGCCGAACATGAACGCCTCCAACAGGAATCCGAACTTCTCCTCGGCCTCGGCCTTGTCCAGGCCCATCACGGCGAACACCCGTTCCTGGATGTCGCGGCGGTGGATACGGATCGAGCCGCCGCCGATCTCGTTGCCGTTGCAGACGATGTCGTAGGCGTCGGCCAGCACGCTGCCGGGATCTTTGTCGACGGCGTCCTCGAATTCGGGCTTGGGCGAGGTGAACGCGTGGTGCACCGCGGTCCACGCCCCGGTGCCGACCGCCACGTCCCCGGCGGCGGTCGCGTCCTCGGCCGGCTCGAACAGCGGCGGGTCGACCACCCACACGAACGCCCACGCGTCCGGATCGATGAGGCCCAGCCGCTTGGCGATCTCGCCGCGGGCCGCGCCCAGCAGGGCCCGCGACGACTTCGCCGGACCCGCCGAAAAGAAGATGCAGTCCCCCGGCTTGGCCCGGACATGGCCGGCCAGGCCGGCGCGTTCGGCGTCGGACAGGTTCTTGGCCACCGGGCCGCCCAGCTCGCCGTCGTCGCCGACGAGCACGTAGGCCAGCCCGCGGTGCCCGCGCTGCTTGGCCCACTCCTGCCAGCCGTCCAGGGTGCGCCGCGGCTGGGAGGCCCCGCCGGGCATCACGACCGCGCCGACGTAGGGCGCCTGGAAGACGCGAAACGTGGTGTCTTTGAAGAACTCCGCGCACTCGACGAGCTCGAGGCCGAACCGCATGTCGGGCTTGTCGGAGCCGAACCGGCGCATGGCGTCGGCGTAGCTGATCCGCGGGATCGGCGTGGGGAGCCGATAGCCGATCAACCCCCACAGCGCGGCCAGGATCTCCTCGGAGACGGCGATGACGTCCTCGGCGTCGACGAAACTCATCTCCATGTCGAGCTGGGTGAACTCGGGCTGGCGGTCGGCGCGGAAATCCTCGTCGCGGTAGCAGCGGGCGATCTGGTAGTAGCACTCCATGCCGGCCACCATCAGCAGCTGCTTGAACAGCTGCGGGCTCTGCGGCAGCGCGTAGAACGAGCCTGGGTGCAGGCGCGCCGGCACCAAGAAGTCGCGCGCCCCCTCCGGCGTCGACCGGGTGATCGTCGGGGTCTCGATCTCGACGAAGTCGTGCCGCGCCAGCACCCCGCGCGCGGCGGCGTTGACCTTGGAGCGCAGCCGCATTGCCGCGGCTGGGCCGTCGCGCCGCAGGTCGAGGTAGCGGTACTTCAGCCGCAGCTCCTCGCCGGCGGGCTCGTCGAGCTGGAACGGCAGCGGCGCGCTCTCGCCCAGCACGGTCAGCGAGCTGACGTTGACCTCGATGTCGCCCGTGGCGATCTCCGGGTTGGCGTTGCCCTCCGGCCGGATCTCGACGGTACCGGTCACCGCGACGCAGAACTCGGCGCGCAACCGGTGCGCCTGGGCCAGCACGTCGGCCGCGCGGAACACCACCTGCGCGACGCCGGACGCGTCCCGCAGGTCGATGAAGATGACGCCGCCGTGGTCGCGGCGGCGGGCCACCCAACCGGCCAACGTCACCTGCTGGCCGGCGTCGCTGCTCCTCAGCGCGCCGGCGGCATGGCTGCGCAGCACGAAATACTCCCCTTTGCCCGATTTGAACGACTGCCCAGTCTAGAGTGCATGAGCGACGTCGCCGCGGACGGATCAGGAGTGCACATGACCACGTATGCGTTCGATCCGGAAATCGCCGCCGTCGTCCCACTGCTGCCCGATCTGCCCGGCGACGACCCGTTGGCCATCCGGGCGGCGCTGTCGGAGATGATCGCCCAGTTTCCACCGCCGGACACCACCGGGGTGCGGATCGAGGATCGTCAGATCCCGGGCCGCGACGGCGATCCCGCGGTGCCGATCCGCATCTACCAACCCGAACGGCCCAGCGCTCCCGCCGCGATCTACCACGTCCACGGCGGCGGGTTCATCGCCGGCGACCTCGAGACCGAACACGCCTCGAACGTCGCGCTGGCCCGCGAACTCGGCGTGGTCGTGGTGTCGGTCGACTACCGGCTCGCGCCGGAAACCCCATTTCCCGGCGGCTTGGAAGACGTCTACGCCGGGCTGGTCTGGACGGCCGCGCACGCGGACGAACTGGGCGTCGACCCGCACCGCATCGCCATTCAGGGCACCAGCGCCGGCGGCGGGCTGGGCGCCGCGCTGGCGCTGCTGGCGCGCGACCGCGGCGGGCCGCACATCGCCTTCCAGTTCCTGTCCGTGCCCGAGCTCGACGACCGCCTGGCCACCGCGAGCATGATCGCGTTCACCGACACCCCGCTGTGGAGCCGGCCCCGCGCGATCGTCAGCTGGGACTGCTACCTGGGGCCCGGCCGCGCCGGCGGGGACGACGTGTCGATCTATGCCGCCCCGGCCCGCGCGACCGATCTGGCGGGCCTGCCGCCCGCGTACGTTTCGGTCATGCACTTCGACCCGCTGCGCGACGAGGGCGTCGCCTACGCGCTGGCCATGCTCGCGGCCGGGGTGAGCGTCGAATTGCATTTGTTCCCGGGCACTTTCCACGGCTCGATGCTGATCCAGGATGCGGCGATCTCGAAGCGGGAGCAGGCCGAAACCGTCGCCGTGCTGCGCCAAGCGCTCGCGCTCTAGTAATTTCGGACCTATCGCCACCAACATCGCACTGGTCGGTCCCGGCGCCGTCGGCACGACGGTCGCCGCGCTGCTGCACAAGGCCGGGCATTCCGTGCTGGTGTGCGGCCGCACCCCCCGTGACGCCATCGAGCTGCGGCCCGACGGCGCCGACCCGATCGTGGTGCCCGGCCCCATGTGCACGGATCCCGGCGCGGTCGCCGGCCCCGTCGACGTGGTGATCCTGGCGGTCAAGGCCACCCAGAACGACGAGGCGGCCGGCTGGCTAGGCCGCCTGTGCGACGAGCACACGGTCGTCGTCGTGCTGCAGAACGGTGTCGAGCAGGTCGAGCAGGTGCAGCCGCACTGCCCGTCGTCGCCGGTGGTGCCCGGGATCGTCTGGTACGGCGCCGAGACGCAGCCGGAAGGGTGGGTGCGGTTGCGCACCGAACCGCGGCTGGTGTTGCCGTCAGGGCCCTCGGCGGAAGCGGCGGCCGAGCTGCTGCGCGGCGCCGGCTGCCAGGTGGACTGCGACCCCGACTTCGTCACCGCCGCCTGGCGCAAGCTGCTCGTCAACGCGCTGGCCGGGTTCATGGTGCTGACCGGGCGGCGGTCCGGGATGTTCCACCGCGACGACGTCGCCGCGCTGTCGCGCCGCTATGTGGCCGAATGCCTGGCCGTCGCGCACGCCGAGGGCGCCCGGCTGCCCGACGGCGTGATCGACGAGCTGGTCGACATGTTCCGCAAGGGCCCCAAGGACATGGGCACCTCGATGCTGTTCGACCGGGAGAACCACCGGCGGCTCGAGTGGGACATCCGCAACGGCGTGGTCGTCCGCAAGGCCCACGACCACAACCTGGCGACCCCGATCAGCGACATCCTGGTGCCGCTGCTGGCGGCGGCGAGCGACGGGCCGGGTTAGGTTAGGGCCATGTTCCCCTGCGAGCGTGTCGACCTGGGCTTCGTAGATACCGCGCCGTTTCGTTTCCGCAACAGCGTCGACCTCGCCGTCACGCCCGAGCAGCTGTTCGAGGTGCTCGGCGACGCCGGCTCGTGGCCGCGCTGGGCGCCGGTGATCACGAAGGTGACCTGGACCAGTCCCGAGCCGCGCGGCGTCGGCACCACCCGCATCGTCGAGATGCGCGGCGGCCTCGTCGGGGACGAGGAGTTCCTTGCGTGGGAACCGTTCACCCGCATGGCATTCCGCTTCAACGAGTGCTCGTCGAAGGCGGTCGCGGCGTTCGCCGAGGACTACCGGGTCGAGGTCATCCCCGGCGGCTGCCGGCTGACGTGGACCATGGCGCAGAAACCGGCCGGCCCCGCCCGGCTGGTGATGCCGCTGTTCGGGCCGCTGCTCAACCTGGGGCTCCGCCGGTTCCTGCGCAACCTGCGCAGCTACACCGACGCCCGGTTCCCCGTCACCCGGCAACCTTAGGAGCGTGCGATGACCTTCAACGAGGGCATGCAGATCGACACCAGCACCGCGTCGTCTTCCGGTGGGGGCGGGATGGGGATGGCCATCGGGGGCGGTGGCCTGGGGCTGCTGATCCTGCTCGGGGCGTTGTTCTTCGGCATCGACCCGGGCCGCATCATGACCCAGCAACAGACCAACACCGGCGGCTATTCGGCGCCCGGTTTCGACCTTAGCCAGTGCAAGACCGGCGCGGACGCCAACAAGTACGTCCAGTGCCGCGTGGTCGCCACCGGCAATTCCGTCGACGCGGTCTGGCATCAGCTGATGCGCAACTACACCCGCCCGCACGTGCGTCTGTTCACCGGATCCGTCGACACCGGGTGCGGCCCGGCCACCACCGCGGTGGGACCGTTCTACTGCCCGGTGGACCAGACGGCGTACTTCGACACCGACTTCTTCCAGGAACTGGTCGACCGATTCGGTTCCAGCGGTGGACCATTCGCGCAGGAATACGTCGTCGCCCACGAATACGGCCACCACGTGCAGCAGCTGCAGGGCGTCCTGGGCCGCGCCCAGCAGGGGGCACAGGGCGCCGGGGGCAACGGGGTGCGCACGGAGCTGCAGGCCGACTGCTACGCCGGCATCTGGGCCCACTACGCGTCAACCGTCAAGCAGCAGAGCACCGGCGTGCCGTACCTGGAGCCGTTGAGCGACAAGGATATTAACGATGCGCTTTCGGCCGCCGCGTCGGTGGGCGATGACCGCATCCAGAAGCAGGCGACCGGACGCGTCAACCCGGAGTCCTGGACGCACGGCTCGTCTGCGGAGCGGCAGAAGTGGTTCACCATCGGCTACCAGACCGGTGACCCCAACCAGTGCAATACGTTCGCCGCGACCGATCTGGGCTGAGCGCTCATGGTGGTCCAGGATCAGGAGCTGGCCGACGATGGGCAGGCGTCGGCGTGGGCACCGTTGCGCAATCGCATCTTTCGCAACCTGTTCATCGCGCAGTTCGTCTCGAACATCGGGACCTGGATGCAAAGCGTGGCGGCGCAATGGTTCCTGATCGAGGACCACAGCAGCGCCACCGTCGTGGCGCTGGTCCAGACGGCCAGCCTCGGGCCCACGCTGCTGCTGGGGCTGTTCGCCGGGGTGCTCGCCGACCTGTTCGACCGGCGGCGCCTGCTGATCGTCTTGCAGTCGTATGCGGTGGTGGTGGCGCTGGTCCTGGCGGCGGTGACCTACCTCGGTAGGCTCACGCCGACCGCGCTGTTGCTGTTCACCGTCGCGATCGGCCTGGCCTCCGCGCTGACCGCGCCGGCCTGGCAGGCGATTCAGCCCGAGGTTGTGACGCGCGAACAGATCCCGTCGGCCGCGGGCCTGTCGAGCGTCTCGGCGAGCGTCGGCCGGGTGATCGGGCCGGCGATCGGCGGCGTCGTGGTCGCAATCGCCGGGCCGGCAGCGGTATTCGCGATCAACGCCGTGTCGTTCACCGGGATCATCTTCGCCCTGACGGCGTGGCAGCGGCCCAAGCAACTCGCACCACTCGAACGGGAACAGTTCGGCCAGGCCATGGTGAGCGGATGGCTGTACGTCGTCAACAGCCCGATCTTTCGCCGGATTCTGCTGCGCACAGCGCTTTTCGTGTTTCCCGCCTCGGCCCTGCTGGCGCTGTTGCCGGTGGCCGCCTCCCACAGCTGGCACCTGGGAGCCAGCGGTTACGGTCTGACGCTGGGGGCCATTGGCTGCGGGGCGGCGCTCGCCCTCGCGGTGCCGAACCCGATCCGCGAGAAGGTGCCGCCCAACGCGTTGTTGGCGGCGTGCGCCGCCGCGTACGGAATTGCGGCGCTCGCGGTGGCCCGGCTGTCGTTCACCGCGGCGGCCCCCTTCCTGGTGTTGTCGGGGACGGCCTGGCTGCTCACGTTGACGACGCTGAACGCGGCGGCCCAGTTGCATCTGCCGCGATGGGTCCGGGCCCGCGGGTTGGCGATGTACCTGCTGGTCTTCACCGGATGCCAGGCGATCGGAGCGTACCTCTGGGGTCTCGTCGCCACGCGGGACGGGCTCGACGCCGCTCTGACGTGGTCGGCGGCGCTGCTGGCCATCGCCGCCCTCAGCGTCCCCGTGCTCGGTTTGCTGCCCTCCACCGGGAAGCTGAGCCGCAACATCTCCAGTTGCTGGGCGTCGCCGATGGTGATGCTCGAACCGCGCCCCAACGACGGGCCGGTGCTGGTGACCGTCCGCTACCGGGTGCCAACGGAGAACCTCGACGAGTTCGTCGAGGCGATGAGCGCGGTCCGGCGCTCACGCCTGCGAACGGGTGGCCACAGCTGGCGCCTCTATCGAAACCTGGAAGAACCCGACATGGTCCTCGAGCGGTTCACGGTGCCGTCCTGGACCGAATTCGAACGCCAGCACACCGAGCGCTGGCTGGAGTCCGACCACGACGGCGCGGCCAAGGCGGTGAGCTACACCGTCGACGACGCCCGGCGGCACGAGTACTACCTGGCCGTGCGCGTGCACCGATGAACCGGCCGTGGCCGGCTAGCTGGGTCGGCAGGTGACGGTGGTGGTGGCGTCCGCGTGCGCGACCACCTGGCCGTCCACGGCGATCTCGCAGTGGAACTGGGCGGGGCCGTTGCCCGAGTCCGGCCAGTGCAGCATGCCGCTGGCGGTGATGGTCGCGAACTGGTTCGGGTTCGCCAGCGTGGCGGTGTAGGTGACCGGCGCTCCCCCGCTCAGCGGCGCCTGCACGCTCGTCGTGAACTTCGACGGATCCGCGCTGTAGGCCGCCTGGCTGGGCGGATCCGAACTCACGTAGCTGACCGTGGCGGTCAGATTGTTGGGGCTCGTCACGGTGTAGGTCACCTGGTGGCCATCCGCGTGTGAAATCGCGGGCGCGACGGCCACCCCCATGGCCGCCGCAAACGTTGCCACCGCCACCCCGCTGGTCACTTTTCGCACGTTCGTCATATCGAAAACGCTACCGGATTCGTTACCCCGGTGGCTGTGACCAGGATGCGGGCGTTCACCCCGGTCGGGTATGAAGCAGGCATGACCGACGTTCCGGGGATCAGCCGCCGCAGGCTGTTGACCACGAGCGCGGTCTCGGCCGCCCTGGGGGCGGGCATCGGGGGCGGGGCGGCACTGCTGTGGTCGCAGGTGCGCGGTCCGGCCGTCTGGTATCAGCCGGACCGCGGCGGCGCACCGCCGGTGACCGGCCTGCACCTGCAGTTCGGCGCGAACGCCGCGACCGAGGTGGTGGTGTCATGGCACACCACCGAGGCCGTCCGCAATCCCCGCGTAATGCTGGGCACCCCGGCCTCCGGGTTCGGGCGCACCGTCGCCGCCGAGACCCGCACCTACCGAGATGCCAAGTCCAACATCGAGGTTCGCGTCAACCACGCGCGCCTGACGGGCCTGATCCCCGACACCGACTACGTGTACGCCGCGGTGCACGACGGCGCCGAGCCGGGCGGCGGGACGGTGCGCACCGCGCCATCGGGGCGAAAGCCGCTGCGCTTCACCAGCTTCGGCGATCAGTCTACCCCCACGCTGGCCCGGATGCCCGACGGCCGATACGCCACCGACAACATCGGGTCGCCCGCGGCCGCGGACACCACGCTGGCGGTCGAGCGCCTCGGCCCCCTGTTCAATCTCGTCAACGGCGACCTGTGCTACGCCAACCTCGCCCAGGATCGCGTCCGGACCTGGTCGAACTGGTTCGAGAACAACACCCGCTCGGCGCGGTTCCGGCCGTGGATGCCGGCCGCCGGCAACCACGAGAACGAATTGGGCAACGGGCCAATCGGTTACGGCGCCTACCAGACCTACTTCGCGGTGCCCGATGCGGGCTCCAGCGTTCAGACCCGCGGCCTGTGGTACTCGTTCACCGCCGGCTCGGTGCGGGTGATCAGCCTGAACAACGACGACGTGGCCTACCAGGACGGCGGCAACTTCTACGTGCACGGCTACTCCGGCGGGGAGCAGAGGCGCTGGCTCGCGGGCGAACTCGCCGCCGCGCGGCGCGACCCGGACGTCGACTGGATCGTCGTCTGCATGCACCAGACGGCGATCTCGACCGCCGATAGGACCAACGGCGCCGACCTCGGGATCCGCCAGGAGTGGCTGCCGCTGTTCGACCAGTACGAGGTCGATCTGGTGCTGTGCGGCCACGAACACCACTACGAGCGGTCGCATCCGTTGCGCGGCGCGCTGGGCACCGACACCCGGACGCCGATACCCGTCGAGACCCGCGACGACCTCATCGACTCGACCAAGGGCACCGTGCACCTCGTCATCGGCGGCGGCGGCACCTCCGCGCCGTCCAACGGGATGTTCTTTCCCGAGCCGCGGTGCCGCGTGGTGACCGGCGTCGGGGCATTCGACCCCGGAATCGGCCGCAAGGCGCCGATCTACGTGCTGGAGGACGCGCCGTGGTCGGCGTTTCGCGACCGCGACAACCCTTACGGCTTCGCGGCTTTCGACGTCGACCCGGGCCAACCCGGCGGCAACACCTCGATCAAGGCGACGCATTACGCGCTGAGCGGGCCATTCGGCGCGGTCACCGTGGTGGACCAGTTCACGCTCACCAAGCCGCGCCGCGACCGGCCCGCCTAGCTCAAAACAGCGTCGGCTGCAGCGGTTCCGGTGTGGCTTTTGCCGATGGGGTCGGGCGGGGGTCGCCGCCCAGCCGGTGCTCGGCGATCAGCGGCGCGGCCCGTTCGCGCAGCATGTCGCGGTAGCTCGGCGGCAGGTAGGCGCCGCGGCGGTACAGCTCGCGGTACCGGCCGACCAGCTCCGGGTGCGAGCGGGCCAGCCAGGACATGAACCAGCCGCGCGTCGATCCACGCAGGTGCAGGCCGAAGACCGTGACGCCGGTGGCGCCGGCGGCGGCGATCTGGCCGAGCAGGCCGTCGAGGTGCTCGGTGGAATCCGTGAGGTGCGGCAGCACGGGCGCGACCATCACGTGGCAGCCGAGGCCGGCGTCCCGGATGGCGGTGATGAGGCCCAGGCGCGCCTGTGGCGTCGGCGTTCCCGGCTCGACGTCGCGGTGCAGCTCCGGGTCGGCGACGGCCAGCGAGACGGCGACCGATACCGGAACCTGGTGTGCCGCATCGGCTATCAGCGGCAGGTCGCGCCTGAGCAGGGTGCCCTTGGTGAGGATCGACAGCGGCGTACCGGATCCGGCGAGCGCGCCGATGATGCCCGGCATCAGCGCGTAGCGCCCCTCGGCGCGCTGGTAGGGATCGGTGTTGGTGCCCAGCGCGACCGTCTCCCGCTGCCACGACGGCCGGCGCAGCTCGCGGTTCAGCACCTCGGCGACGTTGGTCTTGACCACCACCTGGGTGTCGAAGTCGGCGCCGCAGTCGAAGTCCAGGTATTCGTGGGTGGGACGCGCGAAGCAGTAGCGGCAGGCGTGCGAGCAGCCGCGGTAGCCGTTGACGGTGTAGCGGAACGGCAGCGCAGACGCCTTGGGCACCTTGTTGAGCGCCGACTTGCACAGCACCTCGTGGAAGGTGATCCCCTCGAACTGCGGCGCCCGCACGCTTCGGACCAGGCCGATCCTGGCCAGCCCCGGGAGTGCCCCGTCGTCGAGAGCGACGGCCTGACTAGCCCAGCGCATGCCCTCTATTCGAACTGTTGTTCGATCCGATGTCAAGTGACAGGATGGCGCCATGGAACTGCGACACCGGGAGATCGCCGGCAAGCGAATGGCCTACATCGACGAGGGCGAGGGCGACGCGATCGTCTTTCAGCACGGCAACCCGACGTCGTCGTACTTGTGGCGCAATGTCATGCCGCACCTGGAGGGGCTGGGCCGGCTGGTGGCATGCGACCTCATCGGGATGGGCGCGTCGGACAAACTCAGCCCATCGGGTCCAGACCGCTACAACTACGCCGAGCAACGAGACTTCTTGTTCGCACTCTGGGACGCGCTCGACCTGGGGGACCGCGTGGTGCTGGTGCTGCACGACTGGGGCTCCGCGCTGGGCTTCGACTGGGCGAACCAGCATCGCGACCGCGTGCAGGGGATCGCATTCATGGAGGCGATCGTCACGCCGATGACATGGTCGGATTGGCATCCCAGCGTGCGAGGTGTTTTCCAGGGGTTCCGGTCGCCGGAGGGTGAGCGGATGGTGTTGGAACAGAACATGTTTGTCGAAGCGGTCCTGCCCGGCGCTATTCAGCGGAAACTTTCCGACGAGGAGATGAACGCCTACCGCGAGCCGTTCCTCAATCCCGGCGAGGACCGGCGACCCACGCTGTCGTGGCCGCGCAACATACCCATCGATGGCGAGCCAGCCAACGTTGTCGCCATCGTCGACGAGTACCGATCCTGGCTCGAAAAAGACGACGTGCCAAAGCTGTTCGTCAACGCCGAGCCCGGCGCAATCCTCACCGGCCGCATCCGCGACTACGTCCGGACGTGGGGTAACCTCAGCGAAGTCACGGTCCCCGGGGTGCATTTCATCCAAGAAGACAGCCCGGACGAGATCGGTTTGGCCGTGGCGCAATTCGTCAGGCGGCTACGGTCGGCCGGCACCTAGAAGGGCGGCGGATCGTCGTCGCCGTCGGGGGGTTGGGCGGATCCGAAATAGTCGTTGACTTCGGTTTTGCGGGCCAGGCGGGCCTCGCGGTTGTGGCGGCGTTCGGTGGCCACGCGGTAGGCGCGGTCTTGGGCGCGGGTGCGGCGACGTTTGGGCATCATCGCGGTGAGCTCACCGCAGCGGTCGGCGACGGCCGCGGCGATGGGCGCCTCGCCGGTGGGCGCACACATGCCGGGGAACAGCAGCGCGCTGCCCGGGGTGGTGACGTAGATGTGCCCGTCGGGCAACGTCCAGACGATGGTGCCGTCGGGCAGCTGCCGATCGCGCCAGCCGCCGAACGTTTTGAGCAAATGATGAAGCCGGCAAAGGCATTTCAGGTTGGACGCGTGCGTCGCACCGCCGTCGGCGTAGGGAACGGTGTGGTCGATGTCGGTATGGACGGCCGGGCGATCACAGCCCGGGGCCCGACAGGTCAGGTCGCGGCAGCGCACGAACTCGGCCAGCGCCTTGGAGGGCACGTAACCCTTTTCGGGCGCGGTGTCGGCGGGGTGGGTCAGCGGCACCAGCTTGGCCGAGGCGGCCAATTCCCGCACGAGTTCGGGCGGGATGAGACCGTCGGCGCTCAGCTCGGATCCCGGTGCGTTGCCGGTGCCGTCGAGGGTGGCTTGTTCGGCGATCACATGAATCACCACCGGACCGGCCGCCGGGCGCTTCCCGGCCGCGCAATCAGGACGCCCGCAGCGGCAGCCCAGCCGATCCGCCCCGGCTGCCAGCGCCCCCAGCGCGTCAGCGCGGCGCTGCTCCCTGGTGCGTGGATCGTGCGCACACACGGTGGTCGCCAACGCATTCAGGCGTTTCTCCAAGGCATGGGCATCCGGGGTCAGCAAGACGCCACCGATCTCGGCGCAACCGTCCTGGTCCGGCCCGATCCAGACCTCGCGATCGCGTTGGGCTTTGGTGCGCCGGCGCACCGCGTCGGCGTCGGCGCGGGCCACGATCCGGTCCACTTGCCCGCTCAGCCGCCCCTGGCTCATCGACGGCCAGCGGACCACATTGGCCGCCAACTGCGCATCGACGCGGGCCAACACGGAGGCATCCTCGATCAAATCGGTGCGAAACACGATCGTCTGAAACATCCGGTAATCGATATCGCCGGCCTTGAACACCTCACCCACGTTGGGCAGGCGCTCGCACATCGCCCGGGCGTAGTGC
Source organism: Mycobacterium sp. NGS69 (assembly GCF_059812165.1). Taxonomy (NCBI): domain Bacteria; kingdom Bacillati; phylum Actinomycetota; class Actinomycetes; order Mycobacteriales; family Mycobacteriaceae; genus Mycobacterium; species Mycobacterium sp. NGS69. The sequence continues at coordinate 526,880 of NZ_JCALCD010000002.1, read as the reverse complement.
AGCCGGCTCCCCGCGAGGGCCTGGCTGATCCGCAACGCCGCGGCCACCTCGGCCGTCACCGCCTCCATCGTGTCAATCGCCCAGTCCTCGCTCTCCGAGCACCGTGACAATCGATATCTGAACAATTCGTGGATCGCGGCCAGCTGCGCGGCCGCCTCCCGGTTCTCCGCCCGCGCCGCGGCGCAGATCCGATCGACCATCACCGCGGACTCCGCCGTCTTCGACGGATAGCACCGCTCGATCATCTCGTCGAACCGGGTGATCACCTCAGCACGGGCCGTCTCATCGAACATGTGTTCGAGTATGCCATGACACCCCGACAATCCGCCGACGCCGAGAACGGCGCCGCAAGAATCGCACAAGGATCAGGCAAGCCGGCTGCGGGAATGTATGCACGAACGGCCGCCACAGGCGGGCACAAGCTAGGGACACCCACATGACCAGAACGTCGCACCGCCAACGGGCCATGACAAACACAAAGCTCGCCCTCGTCGCGATGACGGCGGTCGCGGCGGCCGCCGGCCTTCCGGCCGCTGCACACGCAGATGAGGGCTATGACTTTCAGTCCCCGTCGGGCAACATTCACTGCAAGATGGGCTATGCCCAGGGGACCGATCCAGGCGTCGTTTGCACCATCGCGAACTCCACCTACGCGGGACAATGCCAGTCCGGCGGCGTGGTCGCCTGGCCGCAATTCGGGCTTTGGCAGGGCGGATCGCCGTCGTCGCCGAAGGACATGCCGTGTGTCGTCGGTGATATCAAAACGCCGATATCGCCCGTGCTCGACTACGGCCAGAAAACGCGCTCGTTGGGCCCGATCAGTTGCGTCAGTGAGCAATCCGGCGTGACATGCACCGACAGCAGCACCGGTCACTTCTTCCAGGTGTCATCGGAGTCCTACCAGGTGGGCTGATCGAGCCCCCACGCCTTTTCAGGGGTATGCGCCGAGCCGGCGACGCTCGTCAGGCGCCACAGAAGCGGCTGTAGCCATACTTCTGTGAGCACCAAATGTCACCTGCGTTCGCATCGGTGAGTTCGGCATCGTTGTGGGCCAAGTGGAGGACCGTGACACCGTCGGGGGCCACGACGAGCTCGGCCTTCCACGCGGTCTGCTCGTTGATGTCGCCGCCGAGTCCGTCGCCCCAGGCACCGATGCGCTGCTCCAACCTGATCCCGAGACCCCGGCCGTCGGCCTGCGTCCAGCGCATCGTCCACCTCTCGCCGTCGCGGGCGCTGGACCCGAGCAGCATCGTCCCGGTGCCGTCGGGCGCGATCGTCATCATGCTCAAGTGTCTCTGCCAGTCACCGACGTAGTCGCCGCGCGCCGTCTGCATCGGCGGGTTGTCCGCCGGATCGGCGTTGGCGACCGCGGCATGCGCAATGAGGGCGGCGGCTGTCGCGGTGAGCGCCGCGATCGAGCGGCCAGCAAATTTGGTCATGGCGAATGTTACAACCCGGGCAGGCAGATGGGCGCCCCGTAGCACGGCGGCGGTCCGAGCGGCTGCCGGGGAGCGTCGCCCTCCCAGACGAACTGGCCGACGTTGCCCATGCCCCCGACAGGAACCCAGTACCAGTGGTGGCATACGTTCATGTCCCACCGGACATCCGGCATCGGCAGGGGTTCACCCGGGCACCAGTCGTGCGGGACGGTGAAGTTGTCGGCGTGGGCGGTGCCCGCGGTCGGCCCCAAACCCGCCACCGCGAGGCTGCCCGAAAGCAGCGCCCCGACAACCACTTTCTTCAAGGTGGTATCCATGACCGCAATGTAACGCCGGCCGCTTGCGAATTTCTTGCGCCGGATCGGCTACCGGCCGAGGCGCGGAAGAACTTCGGCGACAACGGAATCCACGGTCACCGAGACCTGGTCACCCGAGCCGAGATCCTTCACCCCGACAGCCCGGACTTCGCGGGCAGTCTCGACTGACCTAAGTGGCCGTCGCGGCCGGCGAAGTCGAATCCAGGGGCTCATAGCAGTGCTTCTCCGCGCGAATCGCCCGATAGAACTGGACGAACGTGACGACGAGAAACGGGACGTACGACCCGACGGGCAGCCAGAATCCGATGATGCCGTTCCACGTCAACGGTCCGGAGAAGAAGAAAATGCACGCGAGCCCAGTCCCACCGATCGTTGCCATCCAGAGATTCAGATACAAAAACCAGCGGGGAAACACCTGGGGCCCCTGCCGCTGAGTAAATCCGGCCATTGCGAGACAGAACAGCTGCATGCTGAAGGTCGGAAAGAACATCAGGAACTCGAGCCACGTCATGTCGTTGATGAGCTGAACCAGCTCGGGCGAGCGGTCGAGGCGATAGAAGGCGCCGGCCCAGAAGATGAACGGCAGGATGAAGGCCACCGCATTCACGCAGCCGGCGCCAAACGCAAAGATGGCCCAGAGCGGGACGCGGCGCCCCTGCTCCATACGAGATATCTGCAGGGCGACCATCGCCGACCAGGGAACCAGCAGGGTGCTGCCCAGCAACCCCACGACGATCCCGAGCTTGACCCAGGTCAGCCTGGGCCCGAACTCGGCCATCAATTGGGCACCGGACAGCTGGGGCGACGGCGGCGGAATGAAACCCGACAACGGCATCAGTCCGACAAAGAACAACACCCCGAACGCGATGCCGCAGCCCCAGAGCGCCAGCTGGAGCTTTTCGTGGACGTACTGCGATGGTGTCATGACTTCGCGCGCCCCCTACGTGGACTGTAATTGAGATCGTTTGTATCATAAAAACTGATCTATGTGCAGGGTCCTCCGCCTATGACGTTGTCCGGCCTCACCGCCGCGCCCCCCTAGGTCTGCTGCAGCTTCGAAATCAACTCGACAACAACGGAATCCATGGGCACCGAGACCTGGTCACCCGAGCCGAGGTCCTTCACCCCGACGGTCCCGGACTCGAGGTCCCGGTCGCCCGCCACCAACGCGAAGCGGGCTCCCGAGCGGTCGGCGGCGCGCATCGCGCCCTTGAGCCCGCGGTCGCCGTAGGCCATGTCGACGCGGACACCGGCGCCACGCAGCTGCACGGCGAGCACCGCCAGCGACAGCTTCGCCGCGTCGCTCAAAGGCACCGCGAACACGTCGCAGCGCGTGGTCTCCCCAATGGTCTTGCCCTCGGCGCGCAGCGCCAGCATCGTCCGGTCCACGCCCAGCCCGAAGCCGATGCCCGACAGGTCCTGTCCGCCGAGCTCGCTCATCAGGCCGTCGTAGCGGCCGCCGCCGCCGATCCCGGACTGCGCGCCCAGACCGTCGTGCACGAACTCGAACGTGGTCTTCGTGTAGTAGTCCAGCCCGCGCACCATCCGCGGGTTGATCACGTACGGCACCCCGAGCGCGTCGAGATGGGCCAGCACCGTGTCGAAGTGTTGCTTGGCGCCGTCGGACAGGTGGTCGAGCAGGACCGGCGCGTCGGCCGTCATGGCCCGCACGTCGGGCCGCTTGTCGTCGAGCACCCGCAACGGATTGAGCTGCGCGCGTCGCCGCGTCTCCTCGTCGAGGTCGAGGCCGAACAGGAACTCCTGCAACAGTTCCCGGTACTGCGGGCGGCAGCTTTCGTCGCCGAGGGAGGTGATCTCCAGCCGGAAGCCGTCCAGGCCCAGCGAGCGGAAGCCACCGTCGGCGACGGCGATCACCTCGGCGTCCAGCGCCGGGTCGTCGACGCCGATCGCCTCGACGCCGACCTGCTGCAGCTGGCGATACCGCCCGGCCTGCGGACGCTCGTAACGGAAGAACGGGCCCGCGTAGCAAAGCTTCACCGGCAGCGCGCCGCGATCCAGGCCGTGCTCGATCACCGCGCGCACCACCCCGGCCGTCCCCTCCGGCCGCAAAGTCACCGAGCGATCGCCACGGTCGGCGAACGTGTACATCTCCTTGGAGACGACGTCGGTGGATTCGCCGACGCCGCGGGCAAACAGGGCGGTGTCCTCGAAGATCGGCAGCTCGACGTCGCCGTAGCCGGCCCGGCGGGCCGCGGCCAGCAACCCGTCGCGCACCGCGACGAACTGCACCGAATCGGGCGGCAGGTAATCCGGCACCCCCTTGGGGGCAGAGAACTCCGTCACCGGCTCAGGCCCTCGAGGAACGGATTGAACCGCCGCTCCGCGCCGATGGTGGTCGACGGGCCGTGCCCGGGCAGCACGACGGTCTTGTCGTCCAGCACCAACAGCTTGTCGATGATCGACGTCAGCAGGTCGCGGCCGCTGCCGCCGAACAGGTCCGTGCGGCCCACGGACCGCTCGAACAGCGTGTCGCCGGTGAAGACGACGTCCTTGTCGGACGAGACACGGAAGACGACCGATCCGCGCGTGTGCCCGGGCGTGTGATCGACGTTGACGGTCACACTGCCCAGATCCAGCTTGTCGCCGTCGCGGTCCAGCTCCACCACCTGCTTGGGCTCGCGGAAGAACGCGCCCGTCACCAGCTGCGCCAGCTTCGGGCCGTAGCCGTGGATCGGGTCGGTCAGCATGAAGCGGTCCTCGGGGTGGATATAGGTGGGGCAGCCGAACGTGTCGGAAACCTTCTGGGCCGACCAGATGTGGTCGATGTGCCCGTGGGTCAGCAGCACCGCGGCGGGGGTCAGCCGGTTCTCGTCCAGGATTCGCCGCAGCGCACCCATCGCCCGCTGACCGGGATCGACGATGACGGCGTCGCTTCCGGGCCGGTCAGCCAGCACGTAGCAGTTGCACTGCAACATGCCGGCGGGGAATCCGGTGATCAACACGGTTCCCAGTTTCCCACGGGACCCGATTGACACCGGTCACCGCGCCCACATTAGCCTGGGCTGGCGATCTCGGGCCCCGACCCATCAACCATGGAGGCATTCCGGCCGTGCCGACCAACGAACAGCGACGTGCCAACGCCAAGCGCAAACTCGAACGGCAGCTCGAGAAGCGCCAGAAGCAGGCCAAGAGGCGCCGGATCGTGGTGATCGCCGCGGGTTCGGTCGCGGCGGTGGCCGTGATCGTCGCGGTGGTGATCGCAATCGTCAACACCAAGCACGAGAACAAGAGCAACACCGCGGCGCCGACCAGCACCACCGCCGCCAGCAGCTCCCCCGAGAGCACGACGCCCGGGCCGACGCCGGGCGTCCCGCCGCTGCCGCCGTTCAAGCCGTCGGCCAACCTGGGCGCCAACTGCCAATACCCGGCGTCCTCGGACGCGGCCGCCAAGCAGGTCAAGCCGCCGCGCACCGGGAAGGTCCCGACCGACCCGGCCCAGGTGAGCGCGAGCATGTCGACCAGTCAGGGCAACATCGGGCTGATGCTGGCCAACAACGAATCGCCTTGCACGGTAAACAGTTTCGCCAGCCTCATCGGCCAGAAATACTTCGACGGCACCAAATGCCACCGGCTGACCACCTCGGACACGCTGGGCGTGCTGCAATGCGGCGACCCCAAGGGTGACGGCACCGGTGGCCCCGGCTACCAATTCGCCAACGAGTACCCGACCGACCAGTACCCGCCCAACGACCCCAAGGCGCAACAGCCGGTCGTCTATCCGCGCGGCACCCTGGCGATGGCCAACGCCGGGCCCGGCACCAACGGCAGCCAGTTCTTCATGGTCTACAAGGACTCCCAGCTGCCGCCGCAGTACACCGTGTTCGGCACCATCCAGGCCGACGGGCTGGCCATCCTGGACAAGATCGCCAAGGCCGGCGTCGCCGGCGGCGGCGAGGACGGGGCGCCGGCCAGCGAAGTCACCATCAAGTCGCTGCTGCTCGACTAAAGCCGCAAGGCCGCAACACCGGCCGCGGATTGGTGAGAATCACCAGAATCACTTGCTCCACCGTTTAGGGTTCGATGGGTGAGTGTGGATCCGGAGACGTTCGGCCGCTACCAAATAATGGGGTTGCTGGGCCGGGGCGGCATGGGACGCGTGTACCGCGCCTACGACCCCGCCACCGATCGCGTGGTGGCGCTCAAAGTGCTCCCGCCGCATTTGGCAGAGGACAATCAGTTCCAGCAAAGGTTCCGCCGCGAGGCACGCATCGCGGCCGGCCTCAACGATCCGCACATCGTGCCCATCCACGGCTACGGCGAGATCGACGGCCAGCTCTATGTCGACATGCGGCTGATCGAGGGGCGCGACCTGGCGGAGTACATCGTGCAAAGCGGTGGGCGCCTGTCCCCCGAGCGCACCGTCGCGGTGATCGAACAGGTTGCGGCGGCGCTGGATACGGCCCACTCGGTGGGCTTGATCCACCGTGACATCAAGCCGAAGAACATCCTGGTGACCGCCGCGCGAGATTTCGTCTACCTGATCGATTTCGGCCTCGCCCGCGCGCAGACCGACACCGAGCTCACCGGCACCGGCGCCACGATGGGCACCGTGGCGTACCTGGCGCCCGAACGCTTCAGGGGCACAACGGATCACCGCGCCGACGTGTATTCGTTGGCCTGCGTGCTCTACGAGTGCCTCACCGGAAGCCGGCCCTTCCCCGGCGACAGCCTCGAGGAACAGCTCAACGCGCACGTGAACACGCCGCCACCGCGAGCGTCGATCATCGCGCCCGGCGTGCCGCCGGCCCTTGACGCGGTGATCGCGCGGGGCATGGCGAAGGACGTCAACGCCCGCTACCAGTCGGCGATGGAGCTCGCCGAGGCCGCCAGGGCAGCGCTGACCGCCACCGACGCGCCAGCCGTCGCACCACTCGTCGCACCACTCGTCGCACCACTCGTCGCCCCACTCGTCGCGCCGCCCTCCGCTGTGGAACCGGCGGCACCGGCGTCGCAGCCGCAGCCGGCGCCGCAGCCGGTCCAGGCGAAGACGTTCAACAGGCGGCTGGCCCTGGGCATCGTCGGCGGGTCGCTCGTCGCGCTGGCTGCGGTGGTGGCCCTGGTCATTTCGCTGGTGACGCAGAGCCACGGCTCGACGAACAACGCGGCCTCCCCCACCCCGAGCCGCGCCAGGGTGCCCGCCCGGCCGGGGTCGGCCCCCGGGCCGACGTCGGCGACCGGCGCGACCGTGCCGCCGCTGCCGGCGTTCGCGGCCCCGCCCGACCTCGGCGCCAATTGCCAGTACCCGCCGTCGCCGGATCCGGCGAGCAAGTCCGCCAACCTGCCGCCGACGGGCCGGGTCGCCACCGAACCGTCCCCGATCCACGCCGTCATCTCGACCAACTTCGGCGACATCGGCGTCCAGCTCGCCAACAACGAGTCCCCGTGCACGGTGAACAGCTTCGTCAGCCTGGCGAAGCAGGGGTTCTATGACAACACCGTGTGCGGGCGGATGATCGACGAGCCGGAGGGCGGGACGCTGCTGTTCGGCGGCCCCGATGCCGACGGCGGCGGGGGCGCCGGTTACGAATTCGCCGACGAATATCCCACCAACCAGTACAAGGCCGACGACCCGGCGCTCAAGGCGACCGTGATCTATCCGCGCGGGACCCTCGCGGAGGCCACCAACGGGCCCAACACCAACGGGAGCCAGTTCTTCGTGGTGTTCCGGGACGCCGAGATCGAGCCGACGTCCACGGTGTTCGGCTCGGTCGACGAGGCGGGCCTGGCCACCCTCGACAAGATCGCCAAGGTGGGGGTGGCCGGCAACCGCACCAGGGGCATGCCCACCAGCACCGTCACGATCACGTCCGTGCGGGTGGGCTAGGAACTTCAGGCTGCGGACGTCACGCGGTAGACGTCGTACACGCCCTCGACGTTGCGCACGACGTTGAGCAGGTGCCCGAGGTGCTTCGGGTCGCCCATCTCGAAGGTGAACCGGCTGATCGCCACCCGGTCGCCCGAGGTGGTGACCGACGCCGACAGGATGTTGACCTTCTCGTCGGCCAGCACCCGCGTGATGTCCGACAGCAGCCGGTGCCGGTCGAGCGCCTCGACCTGGATGGCCACCAGGAACACCGACGACGCCGACGGCGCCCACAGCACCTCGATGATGCGCTCCGCCTGCTGCTGCAGCGACGCGGCGTTGGTGCAGTCGGTGCGGTGCACGCTGACCCCGCCGCCGCGGGTGACGAATCCCATGATCTGGTCGCCGGGCACCGGCGTGCAGCACTTGGCCAGCTTGGTCAGCACGCCCGGGGCGCCGGGGACGGAGACGCCGACGTCGTCGCTGCTGCGCGGGCGCCGCAGCATGGTGGTCGGCGTGGACCGCTCGGCGAGTTCCTCCTCGGCCTGGTCGATGCCCCCGAGCTCGGCCAGCAGCCGCTGCACGACGTGGCGGGCCGACACATGCCCCTCACCGATCGCGGTGTAGAGCGCGGACACGTCGGCGTAGTGCAGCTCGCGGGCCACCGCGGCCATCGACTCGCCGTTTACCAAGCGCTGCAACGGAAGTCCGCCGCGGCGCACCTCGCGCGCCATCGCGTCCTTGCCGGCCTCCAGCGCCTCCTCGCGGCGCTCCTTGGCGAACCACTGGCGGATCTTCGTCTTGGCGCGCGGGGACACCACGAACTGCTGCCAGTCCCGCGACGGCCCGGCGTTGGGCGCCTTGGACGTGAAAACCTCTACGACTTCCCCGTTTTCGAGCTTGCGTTCCAGCGCCACCAGGCGGCCGTTGACCCGGGCGCCGATGCAGCGGTGGCCGACCTCGGTGTGCACGGCGTAGGCGAAGTCCACCGGCGTCGACCCGGTCGGCAGCGTGATCACGTCGCCTTTGGGGGTGAACACGAAGAGCTCCTGGACCGCAAGGTCATAGCGCAGCGACTCGAGGAACTCGCCCGGGTCGGCGGCCTCCCGTTGCCAGTCGAGCAGCTGACGCATCCAGGCCATGTCATCGATCTCGGCGGTGGCGTGCGGATGCGGAAGGCCGTTGCGGCCCTTTGCTTCCTTGTAGCGCCAGTGCGCGGCGATGCCGTACTCGGCGGTGCGGTGCATGTCGCGGGTGCGGATCTGGATTTCCAGCGGCTTGCCCTCCGGCCCGACGACGGTGGTGTGCAACGACTGGTACACCCCGTAGCGCGGCTGGGCGATGTAGTCCTTGAACCGGCCCGCCATCGGCTGCCACAGCGAGTGGACGACGCCGACCGCGGCGTAGCAGTCCCGGATCTCGTCGCACAGGATGCGGATGCCGACCAGGTCGTGGATGTCGTCGAAGTCGCGGCCCTTGACGATCATCTTCTGATAGATCGACCAGTAGTGCTTGGGCCGGCCCTCGACCGTCGCCTTGATCTTCGACGCGCCCAGGGTGTTGACGATCTCGGTGCGGACCTTGGCCAGATAGGTGTCGCGGGAGGGCGCGCGTCCGGCGACCAGCCGCACGATCTCCTCGTACTTCTTGGGGTGCAGGATCGCGAACGACAGGTCCTCCAGCTCCCACTTGACGCTGGCCATGCCTAGCCGATGGGCAAGGGGCGCAATGACTTCCAGCGTCTCGCGGGCCTTGCGGGCCTGCTTCTCCGGCGGCAGGAAGCGCATGGTACGCATGTTGTGCAGCCGGTCGGCGACCTTGATCACCAGCACCCGCGGGTCGCGGGCCATGGCGGTGATCATCTTGCGGATGGTCTCGCCCTCGGCGGCGCTGCCCAGCACCACCCGGTCCAGCTTGGTCACGCCGTCGACGAGGTGGCCGACCTCCTCGCCGAATTCCTCGCTCAACGCCTCGATCGTGTAGCCGGTGTCCTCGACGGTGTCGTGCAGCAGCGCGGCCACCAAAGTGGTGGTGTCCATGCCCAATTCGGCCAGGATGTTCGCGACGGCCAGCGGGTGCGTGATGTAGGGGTCACCGGAGTGGCGCAGCTGGGTGGCGTGCCGCTCGTCGGCGACCTCGAACGCCCGCTGCAGCAGCTGCAGGTTCGCCTTGGGATAGATCTCCCGGTGCACCGCCACCAGCGGCTCGAGCACGGGGTTCAGCGTGCTGCGCTGCGCGGTCATGCGCCGTGCCAGCCGGGCCCGGACCCGGCGGGAGGCGCTGCTGGAGGTCTTCAGCGTCTCGGTCGGCGCCTCCGAGGGCTCGACGACCGGCGTCTCGTCGATGGGCGGCGCAACGGCCTGCGTCGTGCTCTGGTCGTCCGCCACGATTGTCACCTCCGAAGTCGAGGATATCTCCAAAGTCCGCCTTTCCGGCCGCGTCGAGCGCGCGCTACGCGCGGCTCAGGCTGTACACCGGCAGCGGCGCCACCGCCTCGCGACCGCCCAGCGCGACGAGCTCCACCACCACCGCGGCCGCCGTCACGTGCGCCCCGGCCCGCTCCAACAGCCGGGCGGCCGCGCCGAGCGTGCCGCCGGTGGCCAGCACGTCGTCGATGACGACAACGTCTCGGCCGCGCAGATCGATCCCGTCGGCCGGGATTTCCAGGGTCGCGCTGCCGTACTCCAGGTCGTAGCGCTCGGCGTGCACCGGCGGCGGCAGCTTGCCGGCCTTGCGGATGGCCAGCACGCCGGTGCCCAGCCGGCCTGCGACGGCCGCGGCGACCAGGAACCCCCGGGAGTCGATGCCGGCCACCAGGTCGGCGCCGGCCGCGATCTCGGCCAGCGCGTCGACGACCGCGTTCATCCCGCCCCGGTCGGCGAACAGCGGGGTGAGGTCCTTGAACTGCACGCCGGGCTGCGGGAAATCGGCGACGTCGCGCGTCAGCGACGCGATCAAGTCGGCCACCGGGACGCGCGTCACTCGACCAACGCCCATCGATCCATGTTCCAGCCGGCTCCCCACCTGGTCGGATTCCTGGTCACGGCGTACATCTTCTTCGATGTCAGCAGCGTGCGCTGCTGCCGGTACAGCGGCAGGGTCGGCATGTCGGCCCACAGCAGGGGGGCCGCCTGCGCCAGCAGCCTGACCCGCTCGGCCGGGTCGGCCGACACCACCAGCGCGCTGATCGCCGCGTCGACCTGGGGATTGTTGTAGCCGGACAGGTTGTTGCCGTTGCCGCTGTGCAGGGCGTAGGCGTCCATGGCCGACGAGCCCGTCGACCCGCTGCCGGTGGCCCCGCCGGTGCTGGCCAGCAGCACGTCGATCTTGCCGTCGCGCAGCGCCTGGGGCCCGGAGGTGTCCAGCGGGACGCCGGTGACGGTGACGCCGGCCGGGGCGCAGGACTTGGTGATCGTCCCGACGGTCACGGCCAGCCGCGCGTTGGGCCCCTGGTAGCCGATGCGCACCGGCAGGGGCGCGCCGCCCAGCGCGTCGCGGGCGGCGGCGGGGTCGGCCTTGCCGAACGGGCCGGCTTCGGCAGCGCCCTCACCGGCCGCGATGGCGTCCTCGGTGGCCGGCTGCAGGCGGGAATTGGCGATCGCCACCCCGGCGTCGTGCGCGATCGTGTCGCGCGGCGTGCAGAACGCGAACGCGCGGCGGGCCTTGGGCTGCGCCAGAGGCCCCTGCGGCGCGAAGATCAGCTGCTCGATGCCGTCCGACGGCGAATCGGCGCGCTCGTAGTTGTCCGGGGTGGCCAGCGCGCCGGAGGAACCGGCCGCGACGTCGACGACGTCGACGCTGCGGCCGTTGACCCGGTCTTGGATGTCGGGCCCCTGGGGCCAGACGGTGATCCGCTTGGTGACCGCCTTGGGCCCCCACCACCGGTCGTTGGCGACGAGCACCACCGCGCCGCCGTCCAGGATTCGCTCGATCTTGTACGGCCCCGACGACGGGAAGCGCTTGACGTCGGCACCGGGCTTGAGGTCCCAGCCGGTGTTCCACAGCTTCGCGATCTGCGCCACCACCGGCCCGTTGTTGCTCAGCAGCGCGGCGGTCACGTCCACGTTGAGCTGATCGGCGATCACGTGCGACGGCAGGATCGAGGTCGCGGAGAACAGCTGGGCGTAGTCGACGACGGCGCGGTCGGGGGCGAAGGACACCCGAGCCTTCTTCTGGCCGGGGACGCACTCGACGTTGGCGATGTCGACGTAGCCAGCCTGGGTGGCGGCGTCGAAGCCGGGAAACCGGCCCGACTGGGCCGCCCAGGCCAGCACCAGGTCGTCGCAGGTCACCGGCTTGCCGTCGCTGTAGACGGCGTTGTCGGCGATCTGGTAGTCCAGCACCAGCGGAGACCCGCTCACGACCGAGACGGAGCCGAAGTCGCGATCGGCGACGACCTGGCCGTCGGGGCCGTGATAGCCGAAGCCGGTGAGCGTGCGGGCGAACGCCTGCGCCCCCGCCGACGCGGCGCCGGCGACGGTGTTGGTGTTGTAGGTGGCCAACGGGCCGTCGACCACGTAGTCGACGTTCGAGGCGGCGCTGCCCGAACACCCGGTCAGCGCGAAGCCCGCCAGCAGCGTCGCGGCCAACGCAGCCGCCGCGGTCCCCCTCAGGTTCCCCCGGCCGGCCCCCACCATCTGGCCTACCGCCGGCCTGCGTTTCGCTTGCCGGTGGGGCGCCGGGTCCCGGTGGGGCGCACCGGGCGCGCGCCGGGCGCCGGCTTGCTCGGGGCGGCCTTGGCGGGGGCCTCGGACGCCTCGGACGCCTCGGCCGGCTCGGCCGCCTCAGACGCTTCCGTGGGCTCGTCGGCGGCGGTCTCGGAGATCTCGACGGCCGAGTCGTCGGAGCGGCCGCGCCGCTTGAGGACCCGGCGGGTGTGGGTGCGCACCAGCTCGGTGCGTTCACGCAGGGTGACCAGCAACGGGGTGGCAAAGAAGATCGACGAGTAGGTGCCCACCAGGATGCCGACCAGCTGGACCAACGCCAGGTCCTTCAGCGTGCCGACACCCAGCAGCCACACCGCCACGACCATCAGCGCCAGCACCGGCAGCACGCTGATCAGGCTGGTGTTGATCGAGCGCATGAACGTCTGGTTGATCGCCAGGTTGGCGTGCTCGGCGAAGGTGCGCCGGTTGGTGTGCTGGAAGTCGCGGGTGTTCTCCTCGACCTTGTCGAACACGATGACGGTGTCGTAGAGCGAGAAACCCAGGATGGTCAGCAACCCGATGACCGTGGCGGGGCTGACCTCGAAGCCGACCAGTGAGTAGATGCCGGCGGTGACGGTCAGGTCGAAAACCATGGTGGTCAGCGCGGAGATCGCCATGTACCGCTCGTAGCGGATGGTGATGTACAGGCTGACCAGCGCCAGGAACACCACCAGCGCGATCAGCGCCTTCTTGGTGATCTGGTCGCCCCAGGTCTCCGACACCGCCGAGTCGCTGATGGCCTGCTTGCTCGGCTTGCCGTCGGTGCCCCTCGGCTGGAAGGCGTCGAACAACGCGTTGCGAAGCTTGGTGGTCTGGTCGTTGGTCAGCGTCTCCGAACGGATCTGCACCGTCGCCGAGGCGCCGTTGCCGACGATGACCACCGACTCCGCGTCCTTGCCGATCGTCTTCGCGAAGACCTCGGAGACCTGCGCGGTCTGGGCGCTACCGCGCGGCATCGAGACGGTGGTGCCGCCCTTGAAGTCGATCCCGAAGGTGAAGCCGCGCAGCACGATGCTGAGGAGCGCGACCGCGACGATCGCGCCGCTGATCCCGTACCACAGCCGACGCCGCCCGATGACCTCGAACGCGCCCGTGCCCGTGTAGAGCCGGGAGATGAAATTGTGGTGCGGCAGCTGGGCGCTGTCGGTCAGCGCGGTCGCATCCTTGGCGGCGCTCATGCCCTATCCCCGTCCCGTCTTCACGTCCGCGGCCCGGCGTTCGCGCGCGACCTGCTGCACGGCGCCCAGGCCGTTGTAGGCCGGCCTGGCCAGCGTCGCAGACTGGGACGCCAGGTAGACCAGCGGCCAGGTCACCAGGAACACCACCACGGTGTCGAGCAGCGTGGTGAGGCCCAGGGTGAAGGCGAACCCCCGCACCTGGCCGATCGCCAGGGCGTAGAGCACCGCGGCGGCCAGGAAGGTGACCGCGTTGCCCGACAAGATCGTCCGGCGCGCCCGCACCCAGCCCCGCGGCACCGCCGACCGGAACGAACGACCCTCGCGGATCTCGTCTTTGATGCGTTCGAAGAACACCACGAACGAGTCGGCGGTGGTGCCGATACCGATGATCAGGCCGGCGATGCCCGCCAGATCCAGGGTGTAGTCGATCTGGCGGCCCAGGATCACCAGGATCGCGAAAACCATTGCGCCGGAAGCGGTTAGCGACAAAGCGGTGAGCAAACCCAACACCCGGTAGTACAGCAACGAATAAACCAGAACCAGGACCAGGCCGATCGCGCCGGCGAGCAGGCCGGCCCGCAGCGAGGTCAATCCCAGTGTCGCCGAGACGGTTTGGGCCTCCGATGATTCGAAGGACAGCGGCAGCGACCCGTATTTCAGGACGTTGGCCAGCTGCTTCGCGGTGGTGGCGTTGAACGGCGGCTGACCGCCGGAGATCTGGGTGCGCCCGCCGGGGATGGCCTCCTGGATCATCGGGGCGCTGACCACCTGGGAGTCCAGCGTGAAGGCGGTCTGGGTGCCGACGTGGGCGGCGGTGAAGTCCGCCCAGGTGTTGGCCGCCGCGGGCTTGAACTGCAGGTCGACGACGTAGCCGATGCCGCGCTGGTTCTGGCTCGACGTAGCGTCCGCGATCTGGTCGCCGCTGATGATCGACGGCCCCAGCAGGTAGGCGACCTTGTGGTCGGTCGAGCAGGTCACCAGCGGCAGCGCCGGGTCGTCGTTGCCGGCCAGGATGTCGTCTTTATCGCATTGGGTCGCCTGGAACTGCAGGGCCAGGAACTGGATGCCCTGGCGGGTGCTCTGCCGCCAGGTCTTCTCCTCGGAGATGCGCTCGGCCAGGTCCTTGCGTGGGTCCGGCGGTGCGGGCGCCTCCGGCGGCGGAGCGGGCGCCTCGGGCGGCGGCGCCGGTGCCGGGCTGGGCGCCGGGCCCGGGGGCGGGTCCTGCGGATAGGGCCGCGGTTGCGGGCGCGGCGCCGGCTGCGCGGGCGGCGCCGGCTGCGCCGGTTGAGCGGGCGGCTGGGGTTGCGCCCCGCCAGGCTGGCCCGGCGCCGGCTGCTGGCCGGGCGCCGGCCCGCCCGGGGGCGCCTGGGCCGGCGGCTTGGGCTGGGCGGCCTGCGCCGGCATCGAGTTGAGCACCGGCCGGATATAGAGGCGAGCGGTTTGGCCCAGGTTGCGGGCCTCGTTGCCCTCGTTGCCGGGCACCGTGATGACCAGGTTGTCGCCGTCCACCACGACTTCCGAACCGGACACGCCCAGGCCGTTGACCCGGGCGCTGATGATCTGCTGCGCTTGCGCCAGCGCCTCCCGGCTGGGCCGGGAACCGTCGGGCGTGCGCGCGGTCAGCGTTACGCGGGTGCCGCCCCGCAGGTCGATGCCGAGCTTGGGCGCTGCCCGCTTGTCGCCCGTGAGGAACACCGCCAGGTAGACACCGATCAGCAGCAACAGGAACACCGACAGGTAGCGGGCAGGGTGCACCGGCGCCGATGACGATGCCACTTTCCTCGTATCTCCTCGCGAATCGGTTTCTTGCCCCGGCAGAGCCTAGAAAAGCCTACGTGCCTGTCACCTACCGGCCCGGGTCGGTCAGCCCGTCGGATTCCTCCAAGTCGTCGGCGCCGTCGTCGTCGCCGAACTCGTGGGCCCCGGTGGGCTCCTCGGGCAGGATCTTGTCGCGGATGGCCAGCTTCATCCACGTGGTGACCACGCCGGAGGCGATCTCCAGGTCGACGGTGTCGTCGGTGAGGGCGACGACGGTGGCTTCCAGACCGGACGTGGTGTGCACGCGGTCCCCGGGGCGCAGGGAGTCGTGCAGGTCGATGGTGGCCTGCGTCGCCTTCTTCTGCCGGCGCCCCTGCAAGTAAATGAAGCCGACCATGATGAGCACGAACGGCAAAAACATGACCAAACTATTCATCGCGCCTATCTCTCTTATTCGGCGTTCCGGGGCTCGAAACGACCAGTAACGGCCAGTCTGCCAGCACCCCGGGTGGCCGATGACTGGCCCCGCTGAGTCGCGGCCGACCAGATAGGCTTGACGCGCGACGTGACACTCGCGCCGCGGTGAGGAGGACGTCGTGGCCAGCCTCGAGCAGACTCGCCGGCTGGTCACCGAAATCCCCGGTCCCACATCGCTGGAACTCAACACGCGCCGGGCCGCGGCTGTGTCCCACGGCGTCAACGTCTCGCTGCCGGTCTACGTCGCGCGCGCCGGCGGCGGCATCGTCGAGGACGTCGACGGCAACCGGCTCATCGACCTGGGGTCCGGCATCGCGGTCACCACGATCGGCAATTCGTCGCCGCGGGTGGTGGACGCGGTGCGCGCGCAGGTCGCCGACTTCACGCACACCTGCTTCATGGTGACGCCGTACGAGGAGTACGTCGCCGTCGCCGAGGAGCTCAACCGGATCACCCCGGGCTCCGGCGAAAAACGCTCGGTGTTGTTCAACTCCGGCGCCGAGGCGGTCGAAAACGCCGTCAAGGCCGCGCGCGCCTACACCCGCAAGCCGGCCGTGGTGGCGTTCAACCACGCCTACCACGGGCGCACCAACCTCGCGATGGCGCTCACCGCCAAGTCCATGCCCTACAAGAGCGGCTTCGGGCCGTTCGCCCCGGAGATCTACCGCGCCCCGCTGTCCTATCCCTATCGGGACGGCCTGCTCGACAAGGAACTGGCCACCGACGGCGCGAAGGCCGCCGCGCGGACGATCCGGGTGATCGAGAGCCAGGTCGGCGCCGAGAGCCTGGCCGCCGTCCTGATCGAGCCGATCCAGGGCGAGGGCGGGTTCATCGTGCCGGCCGAGGGATTCCTGCCCACCCTGCTGGATTGGTGCCGCCGCAACGACGTGGTGTTCATCGCCGACGAGGTGCAGACCGGCTTCGCGCGCACCGGCGCCATGTTCGCCTGCGAGCACGAGGGCCCGGCCGGCCTGGAACCCGACTTGATCTGCACCGCCAAGGGCATCGCCGACGGGCTGCCGCTGTCGGCGGTGACCGGCCGCGCCGAAATAATGGACGCCCCGCACGTCGGCGGGCTGGGCGGCACGTTCGGCGGCAACCCGGTGGCGTGCGCGGCGGCGCTGGCCACCATCGCGACCATCGAGAGCGACGGCCTGATCGAGCGGGCGCGGCAGCTGGAACGGCTGATGACCGAGCCGCTGTTGCGGGTCCAGGCATCCGACGACCGGATCGGTGACGTTCGTGGCCGCGGCGCCATGATCGCCGTGGAGTTGGTGAAGTCGGGGACGGCGGACCCCAACCCCGAACTGACCGAAGCGCTTTCGAAGGCCGCCCACGCGGCCGGGGTGATCGTGTTGACGTGCGGGATGTTCGGCAACGTCATCCGGCTACTGCCACCGCTGACCATCAGCGACGAGCTGCTGACCGAGGGTGTCGACACCCTGACCGGTCTTCTCAGCGAGCTCTAGCGCCGGTGTGCAACATCACACCCCGGGCGGGCTCGTTGAGGAATACCGTTAGTTTTGCTAACGTTTTTGACATCAGCGCAACGTCGCGCGACCCAATCACCTAGTGCTTACGCGTTAAAGGGAACCTTTATGTCGACTACCACCACGCAGGAACAATGGCTCGCCCGCCGCGTCGACGACCTCACCGCCAACGACGCACAGTTCGCTGCCGCCCGACCGGACCCGGCCGTCGCCGAGGCCCTTGAGCAGCCTGGACTGCGCCTGCCGCAGATCATCCAGACTGTGCTCGAGGGCTACGCCGACCGCCCGGCCCTCGGGCAGCGCGCCGTCGAGTTCGTCAAGGACGCCAAGACCGGACGCACGTCGCTCGAGCTGCTCCCCCGCTACGAGACCGTCAGCTACGGCGAGCTGCGCGACCGCGTCGGCGCGCTGACCCGCGCGCTGGCCCACGACTCGGTCCGGCCCGGCGACCGGGTGTGCGTGCTCGGCTTCAACAGCGTCGACTACGCCACCATCGACATCACGCTCGGCATGATCGGCGCCGTGTCGGTGCCGCTGCAGACCAGCGCCGCGATCACCCAGCTGCAGCCGATCGTGGCCGAGACCGAGCCGAGCGTGATCGCGGCCAGCGTGAACCAGCTGCCCGACGCCGTCGAGCTGATCCTGGGCGGGCAGGCGCCGGCCAAGCTGGTCGTGTTCGACTACCACCCCGAGGCCGACGACGAGCGCGAGGCCGTCGAGGCCGCCCGCGCGCGGCTGGCCGACACCGCCGTCGCCGTCGAGACCCTGGCCGACCTGCTGGAGCGCGGGAGTGAGCTGCCCGAGGCGCCGGGTGGCGGCGCCGACCCGGAAAATTCAGCCGACCCCCTGGCCCTGCTGATCTACACCTCCGGCAGCACCGGCGCGCCCAAGGGCGCGATGTACCCGGCGAGCAACGTCGGGAAGATGTGGTGCCGGTCGGCCCGGAACTGGTTCGGGCCGAGCGCCGCGTCGATCACCCTCAACTTCATGCCGATGAGCCACGTCATGGGGCGCGGCATCCTCTACGGCACCCTCGGCAACGGCGGCACGGCCTACTTCGCGGCCCGCAGCGACCTCTCGACGCTGCTGGAGGACCTCGAGCTGGTCCGGCCCACCGAGATGAACTTCGTGCCGCGGATCTGGGAGACCATCTACGCGGAGTACCAGCGCCGGGTCGACCGCGGAGACGGCGAGGCCCAGGTGATGGACGAGCTGCGCCAGTACCTGCTGGGCGGCCGGTTCATCTTCGCGATGACGGGCTCGGCGCCCACCTCCCCGGAGCTGCGCGAGTGGGTCGAGTCCCTGCTCGAGATGCACCTGTTGGACGGCTACGGGTCCACCGAGGCGGGGATGGTCCTGTTCGACGGCGAGGTGCAGCGCCCGCCGGTGATCGACTACAAGCTGGTCGACGTCCCGGACCTGGGCTACTTCGCCACCGACCGGCCGTACCCGCGCGGCGAGCTGCTGCTCAAGACCAACAACATGTTCCCCGGCTACTACAAGCGGCCCGAGGTCACCGCCGGCGTGTTCGACGAGGACGGCTACTACCGCACCGGCGACGTCGTCGCCGAGGTCGCCCCCGACAAGCTGGTCTACGTCGACCGCCGCAACAACGTGCTCAAGCTCGCGCAGGGCGAATTCGTCACCGTCGCGAAGCTGGAGGCGGTGTTCGGCAACAGCCCGCTGGTGCGCCAGATCTACGTCTACGGCAACAGCGCCCACCCGTACCTGCTGGCCGTCGTGGTGCCGACCGAAGAGGCGTTGGCGGCCAACGACATTCAGTCGCTCAAGCCGCTGATCGCCGACTCGCTGCAGAACGTCGCGAAGGACGCCGGCCTGCAGTCCTACGAGGTGCCGCGCGACTTCATCATCGAGACAACGCCTTTCACGCTGGAGAACGGTCTGCTGACCGGCATCCGCAAGCTGGCCTGGCCGAAGCTGAAGCAGCACTACGGCGAGCGGCTGGAACAGCTCTACGCCGAGCTGGCCGAGGGCCAGGCCCACGAGCTCAGCGAGCTGCGCCGCAGCGGAGCCGACGCGCCGGCGCTGCAAACGGTCACCCGGGCCGCGGGCGCGCTGCTGGGCAGCGCGGCCGGCGACCTGTCCGCGGACGCGCACTTCACCGACCTGGGCGGAGACTCGTTGTCGGCGTTGACATTCGGCAACCTGCTGCACGAGATCTTCGACGTCGACGTGCCGGTGGGCGTGATCGTCAGCCCCGCCAACGACCTCGCGGCGATCGCCACCTACATCGAGGGCCAGCGCACGGGCACCAAGCGGCCCAGCTTCGCCTCGGTGCACGGCTTTTCAAATAAGGAAGACGCGACCGAGGTGCACGCCGCCGACCTGACGCTGGACAAGTTCCTCGAGGCGTCGACGCTGACCGCCGCGCCGGAGCTGCCCAAGCCCACCTCCGAGGTGCGGACGGTCCTGCTGACCGGCGCGACCGGCTTCCTGGGCCGCTACCTGGCGCTGGAATGGCTCGAGCGGATGGACCTGGTCGACGGCAAGGTGATCGCCCTGGTGCGGGCCCGCTCCGACGAAGAGGCCCGCGCGCGGCTCGACAAGACCTTCGACAGCGGAGACCCGGAGCTGCTGGCCCACTACCGGGCGCTGGCGGCCGACCACCTGGAGGTCGTCGCCGGCGACAAGGGCGAGGCCGACCTCGGCCTGGACCGGCAGACCTGGCAGCGGCTGGCCGACACGGTCGACCTGATCGTCGACCCCGCGGCGCTGGTCAACCACGTGCTGCCGTACAGCGAGCTGTTCGGGCCCAACGCGCTGGGCACCGCCGAGCTGATCCGGCTGGCGCTCACCACCAGGCAGAAGCCGTACGTCTACGTGTCGACGATCGGCGTGGGCGACCAGATCGAGCCGGGCAAGTTCGTCGAGGACGCCGACGTCCGGCAGATCAGCCCGACGCGGGCGATCAACGACGCCTACGCCAACGGCTACGGCAACAGCAAGTGGGCCGGCGAGGTGCTGCTGCGCGAGGCGCACGACCTGTGCGGCCTGCCCGTGGCGGTGTTCCGGTGCGACATGATCCTGGCCGACACCACCTACGCGGGCCAGCTCAACCTGCCCGACATGTTCACCAGGATGATGCTGAGCCTGGTCGCCACCGGCGTCGCGCCCGGTTCGTTCTACGAGCTGGACGCCGACGGCAACCGGCAGCGGGCGCACTACGACGGCCTTCCGGTCGAGTTCATCGCCGCCGCGATCTCCACGTTGGTGCCGACCGAGGGGTTCGAGACGTACCACGTGATGAACCCCTACGACGACGGCATCGGCCTCGACGAGTACGTCGACTGGCTGATCGACGCCGGTTACCCGATCCAGCGCGTCGCCGAGCACGGCGAGTGGTTGCGCCGGTTCGAGGGGTCGATGCGGGCCCTGCCGGAACGCCAGCGCCAGTACTCGCTGCTGCCGCTGCTGCACAACTACCAGAAGCCCGAGAAGCCGCTGCGGGGTTCGCTGGCGCCGACCGACCGGTTCCGCGCCGCGGTGCAGGAGGCGAAAATCGGCCCGGACAAAGACATTCCGCATGTCTGTCCGCCGATCATCGTCAAGTACGTCACCGACCTGCAGCTGCTCGGACTGCTGTAAACACCAATGCGATCGCCCAGCCCCCTTCGGGGCGGGGCGATTCGCTTTATCCGGAGACTCAGCCCTGCGGATGCGGCCAGCGCAGGTACGCCGCGTTCGGCGACCCCGCTTCGCGCTGGCGGCGCCAGCCACGCTCCATGCGGGGCTTGGTCAGCGCGCCCGACGACACCGCGGACGACTCCTCGAGGCCGGACGCATACGCAGGCTCCCCGCCCGGCGCAGCTGCATCGGACTCGCCATAGCCCAGTGATTCCACGTCGCGCGCGAGCCGGACCGCCGTGCGGGCCAGGACCACCCCGCCCACGAAGATGATCAGCGCGCCGAGACCCGAGAAGTAGGAAA
Source organism: Mycobacterium sp. NGS69 (assembly GCF_059812165.1). Classification (NCBI taxonomy): domain Bacteria; kingdom Bacillati; phylum Actinomycetota; class Actinomycetes; order Mycobacteriales; family Mycobacteriaceae; genus Mycobacterium; species Mycobacterium sp. NGS69. The sequence goes on along the minus strand of NZ_JCALCD010000002.1, from coordinate 505,743 downwards.
CCTCGAGCGCGGCCCGCTTGCGTTCGGTCGCGGCGATCGGGTCGCCGGCGGATCCGATGCCCAGCAGCGGAGCGATCTGCCCGCCGACCACGAACCAGGCGCCGGACAGCACCGCGAGCCAGCCGCCCAGCATCGCGGCGATGCGGTTGCCGGCGACGATCAGCAGCAGTCCCCCCACCACCGTGGCGCCGCCCGGGAGCACCTCGAGCCAGCCCCGCGCGGTCGTCCACGCCCAGTCGCGGTCGGGCGTGTACGCGAAGTTGAAGTGCGGACCGACGAACGGGATCAACGCACCCCAGGCGCCGAGGATCACCAGGATCAATCCGCTGATCGCGCCGCGCGAGCGCGGCATGGTCAACGCGCCTGGATGGTCCCTATCTGCGTATTTCATTCCATCTCCTCAATTGAAGCCGGGCCGATTTCCGGCCCCCCGGGAGTACCCGACCCGGCCGCGATATAACACCGCGCGGGCAGAAGGAGCGGCAAAGCGTGACCAGTGGGGCTGCTGTTCCTGGTGTTACCAGGACAGGCCGAGCACCAGCAGCACGATGGCGATCACCGGCAGCGTGCCCTGGATCACCGCGGCGCGCGCCTTGTCACGCGCGGAGAACAGCAGCACCATCGCGGCGGCGGCCATGGATCCCACGCCGGCGAGAACGAGCGCGACGCCCACGGCCTTGTCGCCCATGATCACCGGGGGAATGCCGAGGATGGTGACGATCGCGAGGAACAGGTTGTAGAAGCCCTGGTTGAAGGCGAGCAGCCGGGTGGTCTCGGCCTCCTCGGGCGTCGTGCCGAAGATGGCGCGGGTGCGCGCCGAGGTCCAGGTCAGCGACTCCATCGTGAAGATGTACACGTGCAGTAGGGCGGCCAGCCCGGCGAACACCAACCCGGCGGTGATCATCGCTCCTCCTCGCTAGTCGAAGACCCAAGAACCATACCGAGCCGCCGTCGCCCTGGCGCGCAAAAGCACCGGCGGCCCCTCAGGAACTACCGGTGCTCTCGCGCGGTCAGCGGGCTGGCACTAGACGCCGGCGTGATGGTGCCGGCGGAACAGGCCACCGCGGTGGAAGAAGCCGCCGCGGGCGGGCTCGTCGGCCCGCACGTCGCGAGGTGATTCGTCGTACCCGGCCGGTTCCGGTGCCGGCGTCGCGGCGACCGGTGCCGGTTCGGCCACTGCGACATCCCGGACGTCGCGCGCATGCCGGACCGCGACGCGCGCCAGGGCGGCGCCGCCGAGGAACACGATCAGCGCGCCCAGCCCGGTGAAGTAGGTGACCTCGAGCAGCGCCCGTTTCAGGTCCGTCGCCGCCACCGGCTGGCCGACGTCGCCGATGTTCAGCGTCGCGGCGAAAGCGCGGCCGACCACGAACCAGGCGCCGGCGAACACCGCCAGCCACCCGCCGAGCATGGCGCTGGACCGGCTGCCCGCGACGAGCAGGATCAGGCCGCCCACCGCGGCGACGACGCCGGGCAACACCTCCAGCCAGCCTTTGGCGGCCGTCCACGTCCAGGCCGGGTCGACGGAATACGTCCACCTGATCAGGGGTCCGATGAACGGGGCCAGCGCCCCCCATGCACCCAAGAGGATCAGGAGCAGCCCGGACACCGCACCGCGGGTGCGTGGCATGTATGCCGTGCGTGGGCTTTCATAGTCAGGACCAGTGCGCCTCATCAGAATCTCCTCCGCCGAGCGGTTTGCTGATGCTGACCGGGTACCCGGGTCGGCGGTGGCGTAACCGGCGCTAGTCGAATAGGCCCGGTTGCCCCAGGCCGGCCGCCCCGGCCGGCGGGGTGAGGCCGAGGTGCGTCCAGGCCTGGGCGGTGGCCACCCGGCCACGCGGGGTGCGCGCGACCATGCCCGCCCGCACCAGGAAGGGCTCGCACACCTCCTCGACGGTCGCGGGCTCCTCGCCCACCGCCACCGCCAGCGTCGAAACCCCGACCGGGCCGCCGCCGAAGCCGCGGGTCAGCGCCGACAGCACCGCCCGGTCCAGCCGGTCGAGGCCGAGCTCGTCGACGTCGTAGACCGCCAGCGCGGACTTGGCCACGTCGCGGGTGATCACGCCGTCGGCGCGGACCTCGGCGAAGTCGCGCACGCGGCGCAGCAGCCGGTTGGCGATGCGCGGGGTCCCCCGCGAGCGGCGCGCGATCTCGGTGCCCGCGTCGGCGCCCAGCTCGATGCCGAGGATCCCGGCGGACCGGGCCAGCACCCGCTCCAGCTCGGCGGGCTCGTAGAAGTCCATGTGCGCGGTGAATCCGAACCGGTCGCGCAGCGGGCCGGTCAGCGCGCCGGACCGGGTGGTCGCGCCGACCAGCGTGAAGGGGGCCACCTCCAGCGGAATCGACGTCGCCCCAGGCCCTTTGCCGACCACCACGTCGACCCGGAAGTCCTCCATGGCCAGGTAGAGCATCTCCTCGGCGGGCCGCGCGATGCGGTGGATCTCGTCGATGAACAACACGTCGTGCTCGACCAGGTTGGACAGCATCGCGGCCAGGTCGCCGGCCCGTTCCAGCGCCGGGCCGGACGTCACCCGCAACGACGAGCCGAGCTCCGCCGCGATGATCATCGCCAGCGAGGTCTTGCCCAGCCCCGGCGGGCCGGACAGCAGGATGTGATCCGGTGTGCCGCCGCGGTTCTTGGCGCCCTCGATGACCAGCTGCAGCTGCTCGCGCACCCGCGACTGCCCGATGAACTCCCGCAGCGAGCGGGGCCGCAGGCTGACGTCGATGTCGCCCTCGCCGACGGTCAGCGCCGGCGAGACGTCGCGTTCGGAATAGTCGGAAAAGTCGTCGTCCGTCATCGCGACTTACCCAGCAGGGACAGGGCGGCCCGCAACGCGCTGGACGTCGTCGCGTCGTGATCGCCGGCCAGCACCTTGTCGGTGGCCTCCTCGGCCTGCTTGGCGGCGAAACCCAGGCCGACCAGCGCCTCCACCACGGGGCTGCGCACCGCGTGGCCGTTGACCAGCGTTGCGCCCCCGGCCACGACCCCGCCGACCTTGTCGCGCAACTCCAACACCATCCGCTCGGCGCCGCGTTTGCCGATGCCGGGCACCCGGGTCAGCGCGGTGACGTCGCCGTCGTGCAGCACCTGGCGCAGCGTGGCGGCGTCGTGCACGGCCAGCGTCGCCATCGCCAGCCGGGGCCCGACCCCCGACACCGACAGCAGCGTCAGGAACAGGTCGCGGGTCTGGGCGTCGGTGAACCCGTACAGCGTCATCGAGTCCTCGCGCACGATCATCGCGGTGATCAGCCTGGCCTCGGTCCCCTGCCGCAGCGTCGCCAGCGTCGACGGCGTCGCGTTGACCCGGTAACCGACGCCGGCCGCCTCGATCACGACGTGGTCGAGCGCCACCTCGATCACCTCACCGCGCACCGACGCGATCATCGGGCGACCGCCTTCCGCTTCGCCGCCAACTTGGCCCGGTAGGCGTGCCGTTGCTGCGCCGCCAGGGCCTCCGCCTTGGCCATCCGGGCGATCATCGGCGCCCGCCAGCTGTGGCAGATCGCCAGCGCCAGCGCGTCGGCCGCGTCGGCCGGCGTCGGTTTCGTCTGCAGCGCAAGGATTTTGGTGACCATCGCGGTGACCTGCGCCTTGTCGGCGAACCCGTTGCCGGTCACCGCGGCCTTCACCTCGGTGGGGGTATGGAAGTGAACGTCGATGCCGCGCCTGGCCGCCGCCAGCGTAACCACGCCGCCGGCCTGCGCGGTGCCCATCACCGTCGACACGTTGTGCTGGGAGAACACCCGCTCGATGGCCACCACGTCCGGCCGGTGGGTGTCCAGCCAGTGCTCGACGGCATCACTGACGGCCAGCAGCCGCTTGGTCAGCGGCGCGTCCGACGCGGTGCGCACCACGTCGACGTCGAGCGCGACGACGTTGCGCCCGCCGCCGCTCTCCACGACCGCCAGGCCGCATCGGGTCAGCCCCGGGTCGACGCCCATCACGCGCATTTGCCGGCTCCTTCGTACGAACAGCTGTTCGATAGCCTAACCGGCGACACCGACGGCGCCCGGCAGGACACGCTGCCGCCGGGCAAAAGCTGTTAACTTATAGCCCACGTTTCGCTCAAGCACTGCGGCAACGGAAGGTTTGGCGTGGGAACACTCCTGCTCGTCCTCGCGGCGGTGCTGTTCATCGCGTCGGTCGTGGTGCTGGTCATCGCTTTGCGGCGGCCCAAGAAGCCGGCCCGCTCGGCCGGGCGGGCCGATCCGCTGTCGTTCAACGCCATGCCGCAGTTCGGGCCCCGCCAACTCGGGCCCGGCGCCATCGTCAGCTACGGCGGAGTCGACCTGGTGGTCCGCGGGTCGGTGACGTTCCGCGAGGGCCCGTTCGTGTGGTGGGAGCACCTGCTGGAGGGCGGCGACCAGCCGATCTGGCTGAGCGTCGAGGAGGACGACGGGCGCCTGGAGCTGGCGATGTGGGTGACCCGCAAGGACCTTTCGTTGCAGCCGGGCGACCAGTACGTCATCGACGGCGTGGCGTTTCACGAAACGGAACGTGGGCGGGCGTCCTACACGACCGAGGGCACCACCGGCCTGCCGGCCGGCGGTGAGATGGAATTCCTCGACTGCACCAACGCCGACGAGACGGCCCTGCTCTCCTTCGAGCGCTGGGCCCCGGACATGCCCTGGGAGGTTTCGACGGGCAAGTCCGTGGTGCCCGGCGAGTTGACCGTCTACCCAGCGCCCCCACCCTCCTCCCCATAGGAGCGCGTCGGTGCCCCTCCATCAGCTCGCCGTGACCCCGGCGGACGTATCCGGGGAAAGGCTGGGGCTCGCGCTCAACGCGCCCGCGCCGGCGCCGCTGGCCACCTGTTCCCTCGAGCATCCCGGCGGCGGCGCGCTGCTGCTCGGCGTGCTCGGCGCGTCGCATGTCGTCGCGGTCGAGCACGCGAAAGGCCGCTTCTCCGAACAGGTTTCGTGCACCGCCCGCGGCATCGGCGGCGACCTGCCGCGGCGCACCGACGCGCCCGGTTACCGCCTGCGGTCGCGCACCGAGACGCACGACGAGGCGAGCTTCCGCCGGCTGGCCGGCGAGCTTCGCGAACGCTGCGCGCGGCGACCGGGCTGGCTCGGAGGCACCTTCCCCGGCGACGACGCCGCGCTGACCGCCCTGGCCGCCGAGCCCGACGGCGCCGGATGGCGTTGGCAGACCTGGCATCTGTACCCGCAGCCGGGCTCCGGCGGCGTGGTGGTGCACACCGACAGCCGGTGGCGCCCGTGAGCCGCAACCGCCTGTTCCTGATCTCCGGGGCGCTGGCCGTCGCGGCCGTCGTGTCCCTGATCTTCGGAATCATCTTGCAGCAGAAGGACATCGGGTCCTACATCGCGAGCCACTACCACGAGTACTCCCACGACGTGAACGGAACGCGCTACCAGTGCAGCGGATCTCCCGATCAGGTGGCCGACGCGCTCGCCGACTATCAGGCCCCCGAGGCGCGCGCCGCCAACGGCGACAGCGAATACCTGCGCTACAGCAACAACATCGTGATCGTCGGGCCCGACGGCAACAATCCGTGCAGCATCCGCGTCGAACCGCTGAGCGCCGGATACAGCCACGGCGCGTTCATCTTCCTGGGCCCCGGGTTCTTCCCCGGATCCCCGTCGGGCGGCGCCGGCGGCACCCCCGGCGGCCCCGGCGGGACCAAGTGACGACCTAAGGCAGTAAACGCAAAGGAGACAACGATGAACCTCGCCGTCGAGATCGGCAATGTCGACGTCAATCCCGTCTTCAGGGGCGCCGTCGCGACCATCCTCTATTTCGCCGTCGGGATGGCGGTGCTTTTCGTCGGGTTCTACATGGTCGACTGGCTGACCCCGGGAAACCTGCGCCGACTGGTGTTCATCGATCGCCGCCCCAACGCCGTCATCGTCGCGGGCGCGATGTACATCTCGCTCACCGTCGTCATCATCACCGCGATCGCCAACAGCTACAGCCAGCTGGGCCAGGGGCTGCTCGGTGTGGCGGTGTACGGGCTGATGGGTGTGATCCTGCTGGGGATAGCGCTGCTGGCGATGCACCTGCTGATCCCGGGCAACTTCCACGAGCACATCGACGAGCCCACCCTGCACCCCGGGTCCTTCGCGGTCGCCCTGATATTGCTGGCCGTGGGAGGGGTGACCGCCGCGGCGGTGTCATGACGTCCCAGGGCCGTTGGCGCGCCGTCCTGTTGGCCGCCGTGGCGGCCTGCGCGGCCTGCGGCATCATCTACGAACTCGCGCTGCTGACGCTGTCGGCCAGCCTCAACGGCGGTGGCATCGTCGCCACGTCGCTGATCGTCGCGGGTTACATCGCGGCGCTGGGCGCGGGCGCGCTGCTGGCCAAGCCGCTGCTGGCGCACGCGGCGATCGCCTTCATCGCCGTCGAGGCGCTGTTGGGCATCATCGGCGGCCTGTCGGCGGCCGCGCTGTACACGGTGTTCGCGTTCCTGGACGGTTCGATCGGCTCGACGTGGGTGCTGGCGGCGGGCACGGCCCTGATCGGCGGCCTGGTCGGCGCCGAGGTGCCGCTGCTGATGACGCTGCTGCAGCGCGGGCGCACGGCGCGCGCCGCCGACGCCGGCCGGACCCTGGCCAACCTCAACGCCGCCGACTACCTCGGGGCGTTGCTGGGCGGGCTCGTCTGGCCGTTCGTGCTGCTGCCGCACCTCGGGATGATCCGCGGCGCGGCGGCCACGGGCATCATCAACCTGGCGGCGGCGGCCGTCGTAGCGGTCTTCCTGCTGCGCCGCATCGTTTCCGGGCGGCAGCTGGCCACGGCGCTGTGCGCGCTCGCCGCCGCGCTCGGACTGCTGGCCACGCTGCTGGTGCGCTCGGCCGACATCGAAACCACAAGCAGGCAAAGGCTTTACGCCGACCCGATCGTCGCCTACCGGCGCACCGCGTACCAGGAGATCGTGGTGACCCGGCGCGGCAACGACATGCGCCTCTACCTCGACGGCGGCCTGCAGTTCTCCACCCGCGACGAGTACCGCTACACCGAAAGCCTGGTCTACCCGGCGTTGGGTGGCGGCGCCCGCTCGGTGCTGGTGCTGGGCGGCGGCGACGGCCTGGCCGCGCGCGAACTGCTGCGCCAGCCCGGCGTCGGCAAGATCGTGCAGGTCGAGCTCGACCCAGCCGTCATCGAGCTGGCGCGCACCACCATGCGCGACGCCAACGCCGGCTCGCTGGACAACCCGCGCGTGCACGTCGTCATCGGCGACGCGATGACCTGGCTGCGCGGCGCCTCGGAAACCGGATTCGACGCGGTGATCGTCGACCTCCCCGACCCCGACACGCCCGTGCTGGGCCGGCTGTACTCCACCGAGTTCTACGCGCTGGCCGCCCGCGCGCTGGCCCCCGGCGGGCTGATGGTCGTGCAGGCGGGCAGCCCGTTTTCCACGCGGACGGCGTTCTGGCGCACGGTGTCGACGATCCAGGCCGCCGGGTACGCGGTCACGCCGTATCACGTGCACGTGCCGACCTTCGGGGACTGGGGGTTCGCGCTGGCGCAGCGCGGCCCCGCCGCGCCGGCGCCGAGGGTGCCGCCCGACGCTCCCCCGCTGCGTTTCCTCAATCAGCCGGTGCTCGACGCGGCCACCGTCTTCGCCGGCGACATCGGGGCCCGCCCGCTCGAGCCGTCGACCCTGGACAACCCGCGCGTCGTCGAGGACATGCGGCACGGGTACGACTAGGCGGGTTGCTGCGCCCGCACCACCCACACCGCGCCCCGGCCTTGGGGACGCTCCTCGACGCGCGCATCGGCGAAGCCCGCCGCCCGGCAATGCGCCGCGAACGACTCGACCTGCTCCTCGGTCCAGCCGTGGCTCGCCAGGCCCGTGGCCCCGGGTTGCACCCGGCGCTCCAGCACCAGCAACCGCCCCGACGGCGCGAGCGCGCGACGCAGCTCGGCGAGCCCGGCGGTGACGTCCTTCCAGTGGTGCACCGTCTTGAGCGACCACGCGACGGTGGCCCAACCGTCGGCGACGGGCAGCGCCTCGGCCCCGCCCGGGGACCAGGTGATCCTCGGGCGGTCACGCGTCACGGCGCGGGCCAGACGCAACATCACCGGGGACGGATCCACCCCGACGACCCGCGCGCCCCGCGCGGCGGCGGCCCGCGCGGCATTGCCTGGGCCACAACCGATGTCGACGACGCGGTCGGCGTCAGACACCCCGGCAAGATCGACGGCCAGGCGCGCGTTACCGCGACCCAAGACGAGCATGCCGAGGGCGGTCACCAGACCGATCGGGCCGCCGAAGCCCGGGTGGTCGGCGTGATGGTTGACGACGGGTGGCTCGGTCACTCCTCGTCCAGCGCGGCCAGCACCTCGTCGGAGAGGTCGACGTTGGTGTAGACGTTCTGCACGTCGTCGCTGTCCTCCAGCGCGTCGACGAGCTTGAACACCTTTCGGGCGCCGTCGAGGTCGACGGGGACGCTGACCGACGGCTGGAAACTGGCCTCGGCCGACTCGTAGTCGATGCCGGCGTCCTGCAGCGCCGTGCGCACCGCGACCAGGTCGGTCGGCTCGGAGATGATCTCGAAGCTCTCGCCGAGGTCGTTGACGTCCTCTGCGCCCGCATCGAGCACCGCGGTCAGCACGTCGTCTTCGGTCAGGCCGTTCTTCTCCAGCGTGACCACGCCCTTGCGGGAGAACAGGTAGGCCACCGACCCGGGGTCGGCCATGGTGCCGCCGTTGCGGGTCATCGCGACCCGCACCTCGCTGGCGGCGCGGTTGCGGTTGTCGGTCAGGCACTCGATCAGCACCGCCACGCCGTTGGGCGCGTAGCCCTCGTAGGTGATGGTTTGCCAGTCCGCGCCGCCGGCCTCCTCGCCCGCGCCGCGCTTGCGGGCACGCTCGATGTTGTCGTTGGGCACCGAGGTCTTCTTGGCCTTCTGGATCGCGTCATAGAGCGTCGGGTTGCCGGCCGGGTCACCGCCGCCGGTGCGGGCCGCGACCTCGATGTTCTTGATCAGCCGGGCGAACTCCTTGCCGCGGCGGGCGTCCTTGACGGCCTTCTGGTGCTTGGTGGTGGCCCACTTGGAATGGCCGCTCATCGGTGTTGCTACCTCTTCTTTTGCATTCTGGTGCTCGATAACTCGCCCAACGAGTCTACGTGGGCGCTAGATGCGGCCGAGCGTCACGCCAGTGTGGCTGTCGCCGTCAGGCCTCGCCCCGGACGATGTCGACGAACATGTGGTGGATGCGACGGTCGCCGGTCATCTCGGGGTGGAAGGCGGTCGCCAGCATCGGGCCCTGCCGCACCGCGACGACGTGCCCGGCCGCGCGGGCCAGCACCTGCACCCCGTCGCCGGTCCGCTCGACCCAGGGCGCGCGGATGAACACCGCGCGCACCGGCCCGTCCAGGCCCGCGAACGGTATGTCGTCCTCAAAAGAATCCACCTGACGTCCAAAGGCGTTGCGCCGCACCGTCATATCGATCGCGCGCAGCGGCAGCGCCTGCCGTCCCCGGGCGCCGGCGTCCAGAATGTCGGTAGCCAGCAGGATCATGCCGGCGCACGCGCCGTAGGCGGGCAGCCCGTCTGCCAGTCGCCGCCGCAACGGCTCGAGCAGCTCCAGGTCGAGCAACAGATGGCTCATCGTGGTCGACTCCCCGCCGGGGATCACCAGCCCGTCGACCGCCTCCAGCTCGTCGCGGCGGCGGACCGGCATCGACTCGGCTCCTGCCTCGCGCAGCGCCGCCAGGTGCTCGCGGGTGTCGCCCTGCAGCGCCAGCACCCCGATCCGCGGGGCGCTCACGGCTGATACCCGCGCCGGTAGCGGGTCAGTCCCTCCTGCATGACCGCCGCGACCATCTCGCCGGTCTGGGTGAAGATCTTGCCCTGGCACAGCGCGCGACCGCCGCTGGCCGACGGCGACGACTGGTCGTAGAGCAGCCACTCGTCGGCCCGGAACGCGCGCATGAACCACATCGCGTGGTCCAGGGACGCCACCTGCAGGTGCTCGCGCACGTCGAGGTGGGTGACCTGCGCCGATCCCAGCAGGGTGAGGTCGCTCATGTAGGCCAGCGCGCAGATGTGCAGCACCGGGTCGTCGGGCAGCGGGTCGCGGTGGCGAAACCACACCTGCTGCTGGGCGGCCTTGCCCGGCGAGAGCCGCAGCTGCTCGCGGGGCACGATGCACACGTCCCACTCCTCGAACTGCTTGAACCCGGCGTCGTCGAACACCTTGATCGAGTCCAGGCCGGGCAGGCCGTCGGGAGGCGGCGCGGCCGGCATGGGGTCCTGGTGGTGGATGCCCTCCTGATCGGCCTGGAAGGACGCCGACATGGAGAAGATGGTCTCGCCGTGCTGGATGGCGTTGACGCGCCTGGTGGCAAACGACCCGCCGTCGCGGATGCGCTCGACGAGGAAGACCGTGCGCTCCTTGGCGTCGCCGGGCCGCAGGAAGTAACCGTGCAGCGAGTGGACCTGGTAGCGCGGGTCGACGGTGCGCACCGCCGAGACCAGCGACTGCCCCGCCACATGGCCGCCGAAGGTGCGCTGGAAATATCCCGAATCCGGGCTGAACACGCTGCCGCGGTAGATGTTGACCTCGAGTTGCTCGAGATCGAGGATCTCTTCGATCGCCACGGGCTGTTTTTACCAGCCGCGTTCGGCCAAGCGATGCGGCTGCGGGATCTCCTCCACGTTGATGCCCACCATCGCCTCGCCCAGCCCGCGCGACACCTTGGCCAGCACGTCGGGATCGTCGTAGAAGGTGGTGGCCTTGACGATCGCGGCGGCGCGGTGCTCGGGCGCGCCGGACTTGAAGATGCCCGAGCCCACGAACACCCCCTCGGCACCGAGCTGCATCATCATCGCCGCGTCGGCCGGGGTGGCGATGCCGCCGGCGGTGAACAGGGTGACCGGCAGCTTGCCCGCCCGGGCCACCTCGACGACGAGCTCGTAGGGTGCCTGCAGTTCCTTTGCGGCAACGAACAATTCGTCCTCGGACAGCGACGTCAGGCGGCGAATCTCGCCGCTGATGGCCCGCATGTGCGTGGTGGCGTTGGACACGTCGCCGGTGCCGGCCTCGCCCTTGGAGCGGATCATGGCCGCGCCCTCGCCGATGCGCCGCAGCGCCTCGCCGAGGTTGGTCGCGCCGCATACGAACGGCACGGTGAACTTCCACTTGTCGATGTGGTGGGTGTAGTCGGCGGGCGTCAGCACCTCCGACTCGTCGATATAGTCCACCCCGAGGCTCTGCAGGATCTGCGCCTCGACGAAGTGCCCGATGCGCACCTTGGCCATCACCGGAATGGTCACGGCGGCGATGATGCCCTCGATCATGTCGGGGTCGCTCATCCGCGACACCCCGCCCTGGGCACGGATGTCGGCGGGCACCCGCTCCAGCGCCATCACCGCGACGGCGCCGGCGCCCTCGGCGATGCGGGCCTGCTCGGGCGTGACGACGTCCATGATGACGCCGCCCTTGAGCATCTCGGCCATGCCGCGCTTGACGCGCGCCGTGCCGGTCTGGTTGGCCTGGCCACCATTTGCCTGGGCGGTGTCCACGTCTCTCCTTCGCTCCGTCAATGCCTGCACCAGTCTAGTGGTGGCCAACAAACCGGTTTTTCCAGCTCGGGGGCCGGACCTGTTCTAGGGTCGGTTACTTAGCGAGAAAGAACCTAGCGATGAATTTCGCCGTGCTGCCACCGGAACTGAATTCGGCGCAAATGTTCGCCGGCCCGGGCCAGGGCCCGATGCTGGCGGCGGCGACGGCCTGGGACGGGCTGGCCGAGGAACTGCGCGCCGCGGCGGGCTCCTTCGCGTCGGTGACCTCCGAGCTGGCCGGCGGGGCCTGGGCGGGCCCCGCGGCGGCGGCGATGACGCGCGCGGCCGCCCCGTACGCGGCGTGGCTGAGCGCCGCGGCGGGTCAGGCCGAGCAGACCGCCGCCCAGGTCCGGCTGGCCGCCGACACCTTCGAGGCGGCGCTGGCGGCCACGGTGCACCCGTATGCGGTGGCCGCCAACCGGACCCGGCTGGTGTCGCTGGTCGGGTACAACCTGCTGGGCCAGAACGCCCCCGCGATCGCGGCCGCCGAGGCCGAATACGAACAGATGTGGGCCCAGGACGCGGCCGCCCTGGCGGAGTACTACGCCGGCGCCTCGGCGGCGGTCGCGCAACTGGTGCCGTGGCAGGGCCTGCCGCAGAACCTGGGCAGCGGAAACGTCGGCGTCGGCAACATCGGGATCAACAACGTCGGCAACGGCAACATCGGCATCGGAAACCTCGGCAACGCGAACTTCGGCATCCAGAACACGGGCAATCAGAACATCGGCATCGGGAACACCGGCAACTGGAACATCGGCTTCGGGAACCCGGGCAACGGCAGCGTCGGGGTCCTGCTCGTCAACGAAAACCAGGTGGGTGCCGGCGGGGCGACGGCGTTGATCATGGGCGGCACCGGCCTCGGCCCGCTGCCCCGGCCCATCGGTGTGCTGACCGCCGAGCAGTTCATCACGCACACCCATCCCGACTACCTGGCGCAGTTCGTCGTGACGCCCTCGAAGTTGTTTCCCTTCACCGGGCTGGACAGCCTGACGCTGGACCAGTCCGTGGCCCAGGGGGTGCAGAACCTGAACACCGCGATCGCGGCGCAACAGGCCCTGGGAAACCACGTCATCGTGTTCGGCGGCTCGCAAAGCGCCGTGGTGGCCACCCTCGAAATGCGCTACCTGGAAACCCTGCCGATCGGCGTTCGGCCGGCACTGGACCAACTGTCCTTCGTGCTGATCGCCAACCCCGACCGGCCCGACGGCGGGTTGCTGGCGCGGCTGCCCGGTTTCTCCATACCGGGCATCGGCTTCACGTTCTACGGCGCGACCCCGACCAACGCCTACCCCACCGTCGACTACGCGGTCCAGTACGACGGCGCCGCCGACTTCCCGCAGTTCCCGATCGACATCCTCGCCGACGCCAACGCCGTCGCGGGGTTCCTGTTCGTGCATCCCGCCTACGACACCGTGACGGGCGCGCAGATCGCGTCGGGTGTGGTCCAGCCGGTGTCGCCGGCGGACACGCAGACCACCTACATCCTCATCCCCAGTCACAATTTGCCGCTGCTGGACCCGCTGCGCGCCGTTCCCCTGGTGGGAAACCCGCTGGCCGACCTGGTCCAGCCCGATCTGCGGGTGCTCGTCGAGCTGGGCTACGACCGCACCGCCTATCAGGATGTGCCCACGGCGTTCGGGCTGTTCCCGCAGATCGATCCGGGCACGGTGGCCGCCGAGCTGCAGCAGGGGGCGGTGCAGGGGATCACCGACGCGCTGGCCGACGTGGGGCTGCCGCTCTGAGTCCTCAGAGAATGGGCTGCGGCATCCCGGCGTTGGCGGCGGCGCCGTCAGCCAGCCGATTGGCCGCAGCCAGCAGCTCGCCCAGTTGCCGCGGGTACACCTGCTCGCCGGCCGCGGTCAGCCCTGCGATGTCGTTCGCGTCACACCAGCGGGCGCCGTGAATGTAGCTGCGTTCCAGCTCGGTTCGCCCCGCCAGGGACGGCTCGAACCGGCGGGTGCGGTGCAGCAGGTAGAACTCCTCGCTCTCGATCAGCGAGCCGTTGAACTCGAAGACCTCGTCGCGCCGCCAGACGGGTCCGATGATGTCGGCCGGCTCGACCCGCAGGCCGGTCTCCTCGGCCAGTTCCCGCGCGGCGGCCTCGACCAGCCGCTCGCCGCTGCCCACCTCGCCGCCCACGGTGAACCACCAGCGAGGCGCCCCGCCGTCGGGAAACGCCGGGTTGGCCGGGTCCGAGCCGCACAGCAGCAGCACGGCGCCCGACTCGTCGAGCAGCACCACCCGCGCCGAGGTGCGGTGGTTGGGCACGCCGCGCTCGCCGTGGGCAAGCGCATGCGGGCGCTCCAGGATCTCGAAATAGCTTGGCAGCGTGGCGGTTCCGCCCAGCCGAAGGGTGCGGACCAGCAATCGCTCGCGCAGCGCGAGGGTGTCGCGAACGGCATCGTTGTGGAAGCGGCGCGCCAGCACCACGCGGGCCTCGGCGTCGGCCAGCTCGGCGATCAAACCCGCGGGCAGCGACGCGGGATCGACCACCGCCAGCGCGGCCGACAGCTCGTTCTCCGCGTTCTCGCGGGCCGGGCGAGGCGCGCGTTCGGCGGCGTCGGCCAGCGCCGCCAGCCGCCTGCCCTCGGCGGAATTGCCATACCCGTCGATCGCCACGGCCCGCGCCACCACCGCGCGTCGCGCCAGCGCCCCGTCGAGCGCCTGCCACGACAGGTCGTAGCGGACGTGCAGCCGGTCGAGCCGGTGGGCCGTCCGGTATGCCCAGCCGCCGGCGAAGGCGACCAGGGCCACCAACGCCACGACGGCGATGACGAGCCACGTCATCAACTGGCCACCTGGACCTTGGCTCCCGACCCGGCGACCGTCTCGTACACCCGCATGATCTGGCTGGCCACCACCGACCAGTCGTAGCGGTGGACCTCGCTCGAGCCGGCCGCCACGTAGCGTTTGCGCAGCGCGTCGTCGGCCAGCACCTCGATCAGCGCGTCGGCCAGCGCGGCGCCGTCGTCGACGGGCACCAGCCGCCCGCATTCGCCCTCGCACAGCACGCGCCGAAACGCATCCAGGTCGCTGGCCACCACCGGCGTGCCGGCGGCCATCGCCTCGACCAGGACGATCCCGAAGCTCTCCCCGCCCGTGTTGGGCGCGCAGTAGACGTCGGCGCTGCGCATCGCCGACGCCTTGCCGGCGTCGTCCACCTGGCCAAGAAAACGGAGGTGGCGGATCATTCCGCCTGCCTGCTCGCGCAATTCGTCCTCGTCGCCGCGACCGACGATCAGCAACTGCACGTCCTGGTTGCGCTCGACCACGCGGGGCAGCGCCTCGAGCAGCACCGTCATCCCCTTGCGGGGCTCGCCGTAGCGGCCCAGGAACAGCACCGTTTTGCCCGGCCGCGGGTATCCGTCCAGCGGCGGCGCCGAGGCGAACGACTCCACGTCGACCCCGTTGGGGATCTCCACCGCGTCGGTTCCCAGCGCCTCCATCTGCCAGCGGCGGGCCAGGTCGGACACCGCGATCCGGCCGACGATCTTTTCGTGCATCGGCCGCAGGATGCCCTGAAAGACCGACAGGGTAAGCGATTTGGTGGTCGACGTGTGGAACGTCGCGACGATCGGGCCCTCGGCGATGTTCAGGGCCAGCATCGACAGGCTAGGCGCGTTGGGCTCGTGCAGGTGCAGCACGTCGAAATCGCCGTCGGCGAGCCACTTCTTGACCTTGCGGTGAGCGGCCGGGCCGAACCGCAGCCGGGCCACCGACCCGTTGTACGGAATCGGGACGGCCTTGCCGGCGGAGACGACGTAGTCGGGCAACGAGGCGTGCGGCGAGACGGGGGCCAGGACGCTGACGTCGTGCCCGCGGGCGCGCATCACCTCGGCCAGCTGCAGGACATGGGACTGCACCCCGCCCGGCACGTCGAACGAATACGGACAGACCATCCCGATTCGCATCAGGTTTCCCTCAGCCTCGCCTGCTTCGCGTCCGACAGGTCCGCCAGCCATTGCGGCTGCATCATGTGCCAGTCCTCGGGGTGCGCGGCGATGTTCTCGGCGAACTGATCGGCCAGCGCCTGGGTGATGGCGCGGACATCGCCGCTGCTGCAATCCAGCGGCGGGTGTATCGATACGCGCCAGCCGTCGGCTTCGTTCCAGCAGTGCGCCGGGCACAGGGCCGCACCGGTTTCGATCGCGAGCTTCGCCGGCCCGGCCGGCATCCGGGTGAGTTCGCCGAAGAACTTCACTTCCACACCGGTGCGGGTCAGGTCGCGCTCGGCCATCAGGCACACCGGCCGGTTGGCCCGCAGCCGCTCGCACAACGTCTCGAACGGCGGTCGCTCTCCGCCGGAGTGCGGAATCACCTCAAAGCCAAGGCTTTCCCGATATCCGATGAAACGCCGGTACAGCGATTCGGGTTCGAGGCGCTCGGCGACGGTGGTGAAGGTGCCGCGCGTCTGGGCCAGCCAGACCCCGGCCATGTCCCAGTTGCCGCTGTGCGGCAGCGCGAGCACAACTCCCCGGCCCGCGGCCAGGGCCGCGTCAATATGGTCGGCCCCGCGGAACGTCTCGTCGATGCGACGCGCCAACTCGCGGTGGTCCATCGTCGGCAGCCGGAAGGCCTCCCGCCAGTAGCGGGCGTACGACGCCAGCGAGGCCCGCATCAGCTGATCCGGCACCTGATCCGGCGGCACGCCGATCACGCGGGCCAGGTTCTTGCGCAGCTGATCGGGCCCGCCACCGCGCGCCGCGTAGCGCGCGCCCGCGTCAAAAGCGTTGCGCGCGGCGAACTCCGGCATCGCCCGCACGGCCATCCACCCGGTCGCGTACGCCCAGTCGGCTGCCGTACCACGGGTCAGGCGGACCAGATCCATGATCACGGCATGGGCTCCGTCGCACCGGGGGAAGTGCGCACCGTGCGTAGTCGCTGCACGCAGGTGACCACGCTGGCCACCGCCAGCAGCCACATGGCCACCGGCAGCGCGGGCGGCCAGGCAATGTAAGGGAAGTCGGAGATGCCAGCGCCGACGAGCACGATGATCAGCCGTTCCGGACGTTCGATGATGCCGCCGTCGCCGCGCAGCCCGCTGGCCTCGGCCCGGGCCTTGATGTAGGAGATCACCTGCGAGGTGACCAGACAGATCAGGGTCGCCGCCACCAAGAGCTTGTCGTGCAGGCCGAAGGCCGCCCACCACAGCAGCCCGCAGAACACGGCGCCGTCGCTGATCCGGTCGCACGTCGCGTCCAGCACCGCGCCAAAACGCGTTCCGCCGCCGCGTTCCCGGGCCATCGCCCCGTCGAGCATGTCGAAGAGCACGAAGAACCAGACCACCAGCGTGCCGGCGAACAGCTTCCCAATCGGGAACAGCGTCAGCGCCCCCGCGACCGCGACGACGGTGCCCAGGATGGTGACGGCGTCGGGCGTCAGCCCGAGCCGAAGGCATGCCCGGGCGGTCGGGGTGGTGAGCCGCGCGAACGCCGCCCGCGACAGGAACGGCACCTTACTCACTGTCGGGCCCACTCCGTGGCCAGCAGCCGGCGGGTGTCGCGCAGCAACTGCGGGATCACCTTGGCGCCCCCGACGATGGTGATGAAGTTGGCGTCGCCGCCCCAGCGCGGCACGACGTGCACGTGCAGGTGCTCGGCGAGCGAGCCCCCGGCCGACGTGCCCAGGTTCATGCCCACGTTGAAGCCGTGCGGCCGCGACACGTTCTTGATCACGCGAATCGCCTTCTGGGTGAAGGCCATCACCTCCGCGCTCTCCGCCTCGGTCAGGTCCTCGAGCTCGGACACCCGCCGGTAGGGCACCACCATCAGGTGCCCGGGGTTGTAGGGGTAGAGGTTGAGCACCGCGTACACGAGTTCGCCGCGCGCCACCACCAGGCCGTCCTCGTCGGAGAGCTGCGGGATGTCGGTGAACGGCTGCTCGGTCTTGCCGTTGTCGCGCTTCATCGGCGCCTCGGCCAGGTAGTTCATCCGGTACGGCGTCCACAGCCGTTGCAGGTGGTCTTGCTCACCGACGCCCCGGTCGAGGATCGTTTCGTCGGCGGGCTCGGCGCGCTCTTGGTCACCCACCGCCAGCCACTTTCACCAGTTCCTTTGTTGGAGCGGCATTCTCGCGATCAGCGATCCACTGGACGATCGTATCGATCGCCGCGCCAACGGGCACGCCGTTGATCTGGGAGCGGTCACCGAAGCGGAAGCTGACCGCATCGGCCTCGACGTCGCGGTCACCGGCCAACAACATGAACGGGACGCGCTGGTTGGTGTGGTGCACGATCTTCTTGGCCATCCGGTCATCGCTTAAGTCCACGTGCGCCCGCACGCCGTGCGACCTCAGTTGCGCGACAACCCCTCCCAGGTAGTCGATGTGCTCGTCGGCGACCGGGATGCCGACCACCT
The DNA here is from genome assembly GCF_059812165.1 of Mycobacterium sp. NGS69. Taxonomy (NCBI): domain Bacteria; kingdom Bacillati; phylum Actinomycetota; class Actinomycetes; order Mycobacteriales; family Mycobacteriaceae; genus Mycobacterium; species Mycobacterium sp. NGS69. The sequence goes on along the minus strand of NZ_JCALCD010000002.1, from coordinate 487,846 downwards.
GCACCGGCGCCAGCCACGCCGGGAACGCGCCCGCGTAGTGCTCGGTCAGGATGCCGAAGAAGCGCTCGATGGACCCGAACAACGCGCGGTGGATCAGCACTGGCCGCTGACGCGAGCCGTCCGCGGCCGTGTATTCGAGTTCGAAGCGGTCCGGCATGTTGAAGTCGAGCTGGATGGTCGACATCTGCCAGCTCCGGCCCAGCGCATCCTTGACCTGGACCGAGATCTTGGGGCCATAAAACGCCGCGCCGCCAGGGTCGGGAATCAACTCGAGCCCGGAGGCCACGCCGACGTCGTGCAGGACCTCCGTGGCCTCGTCCCACATCTCATCCGACCCGGAATACTTCTCCGGGTCCTTGGTGGAAAGCTCCAGGTAGAAGTCGTTGAGCCCGTAGTCGGCCAGCAGGTTGAGCACGAAATGCAGCACTGACGCCAGCTCGTCGCGCATCTGCTCGCGCGTGCAGTAGATGTGCGCGTCGTCCTGAGTCATGCCGCGCACCCGGGTCAGCCCGTGGATCACGCCCGACTTCTCGTAGCGGTACACGCTGCCGAACTCGAAGAGCCGCAGCGGCAGTTCGCGATACGACCGTCCGCGCGACCGGTAGATCAGGTGGTGCATCGGGCAGTTCATCGGTTTGAGGTAGTAGTCCTGGCCCGGCTTGCGCACCGTGCCGTCCTCGTTGAACTCGGCGTCGAGATGCATCGGCGGGTACATGCCGTCTGCGTACCACTCCAAGTGACCCGACGTGATGTAAAGCTGCTCCTTAGTGATGTGGGGGGTGTTGACGAACTCGTAGCCCGCACGCTCGTGCTCGCGGCGCGAGTAGTCCTCGAGCTCGCGGCGCACGATTCCGCCCTTGGGATGGAAAACCGCCAGGCCCGAACCGATTTCGTCGGGGAAGCTGAACAGGTCGAGCTCCGCGCCGAGCTTGCGGTGGTCGCGGCGCTGTGCCTCCTCGATCAGCTCCAGGTGCTTCTCGAGCGCCTCCTGCGACTCCCATGCGGTGCCATAGATGCGTTGCAGGCTCGCGTTTTTCTGGTCGCCGCGCCAGTAGGCCGCCGAGCTTCGGGTCAGCTTGAACGCGGGGATGTGCTTGGTGGTGGGGATGTGCGGCCCGCGGCACAGGTCGCCCCAAACGCGTTCGCGCGTGCGGGGATTGAGGTTGTCGTACGCGGTGAGCTCGTCGCCGCCGACCTCCATGATCTCCGCGTCGCCGGACTTGTCGTCGACGAGCTCGAGCTTGTAGGGCTCGTTGGCCAGCTCGGCGCGCGCCTGGTCCTTGGATTCGTAGACGCGCCGGTCGAATAGCTGCCCGTCTTTGACGATCTGGCGCATCCGCTTTTCCAGCTTCTCCAAATCCTCCGGCGTGAATGGCTCCGCCACGTCGAAGTCGTAGTAGAAGCCGTCGGTGATGGGTGGCCCGATGCCCAATTTGGCTTGCGGGAAAAGGTCTTGGACGGCCTGGGCCAACACGTGCGCGGCCGAGTGCCGGATCACGCTGCGGCCCTCGTCGGTGTTGGCGGCGACGGGGACGACCTCGGCGTCGGCGTCGGGCGCCCAGCTCAGGTCGCGCAGCTTGCCGTCGGCGTCGCGCACCACCACGATCGCGTCGGGCGCGCCGCGCCTCGGCAGCCCCGCCTCACCGACCGCGGCGGCCGCGGTGGTCCCGGCGGGCACCCGGATCGGGGTAGCCGGGGCAGGGCTGGCGGCGGCGCTCATCGGGTCGGTTCTCCAACGTCTAGGTGATTAGTCGTTGCAATGCTATCGGGGTCGACGACCCTCAGGGCTGGCCAGGCTTGAGCCGCACGAACAGCGCGTCCGCCTCGGTCAGCAGGGTGTCGCCGTCGCTGAGCCGGCCGGACACGAAGATCTTGCGCCCGTCCACCCGGTCGATGCCGGCCTCGAACTGTAGTTCCTTTTCGATCGGCACGATGTGGCGGTAGTCGATCTTGAGGTAGGCGGTGCGTTGGCGCGGACCGCCGGTGATCACCGAGGACGTCAGCCCGAGCACGCTGTCGAACAGCATCCCCAGCGCCCCGCCGTGCACGGCGCCGTTGCGCCCCAGGTGGAACCGGGTGAAGCGCGCCCAGCCGTGGATGCGGCCGTCGTCGCCTTTGGTCGCTTTCATCGGGATGCTCAAGATGTTGCCGCGCATGGGCAGGTCCATCCGGCGCCCGGACGGCGACTCCCACTCGTCGGCGTCGTAGGGGCTCAGCAGCGCCGAGAGCTTCTCCAACTGGTCGGCGGCCTCGGTGATCACGGCGTCGGGCGCGTCGACGGCGCGGGCGTGGTCCTGCAGCCGGCGGACCGCGTCGATGAACCGGCCGTAATCGGGGCCGCCCTTGGTCGTCGGCTCGGGCGGGTTGAAGCCGCCGCCGGGGTGTTTGTGATGGTCGCCGGCCACCAGGACACCGTATCGGTGTCAGGGAGGATTACCCGTGCTGGCCGGACGCGCCGGTGCCACCGCCGGTTCCGTTGCCGCCGGCGTTGCCGTTGCTGGTTGACCCGGTACCGAAGGCGCCGCCGGCGCCGAACCCGCCGCCCATGCCACCGGTTCCCCCGGCGCCGCCGACGCCGGCGGCGCCGCCGACGCCCACCGGGCCCATCAGCAACCCGCCGGTCCCGCCCGCGCCGCCGAGTCCGCTGCCGCCGCCGTTGCCCCCGCCGCCGCCGGTGCCGCCGCTGCCGCCGCTGCCGCCGGAGCCGCCATGGTTGAAAAGGGCAGCCGTGGCGTTGCCACCCGGGCCCCCGTCGCCACCCATGCCGCCGCCGCCACCGGTGCCGCCCACACCGCCCACGCCGGCATTGCCGCCACTACCGCCGGCACCCAGCAACCCGGCAGCACCGCCGTTACCGCCCGCGCCACCAGCACCGCCGTTGCCGCCAAGGCCGCCCACCCCACCGCTGCCGCCAGTGCCGCCACCGCCACCAAACCCGGAGCCCGTGCTGAGGAGAGCGTCTCCACCAGTGCCGCCGGTACCGCCCAGGCCGCCGGTGGCACCGGTGCCCCCGATGCCACCTGCGCCTCCAGTGCCGCCGGCACCACCGCCGCCCACCAAGAAGCCGCCGTGACCGCCGTTGCCGCCCGCGCCCCCGATGCCGCCGACGCCGCCGGCCGAGCCCGTGCCCCCGCCGCCGCCGGAGCCACCAAGGCCGCCGAGGCCGGTTCCGTTCTGGAAGGCTTGCCCGCCGTTGCCTCCGGCGCCACCCGCACCCCCGGGCGCCGAGCCCAAAGTCCCGTTGCCGCCGCGGCCCCCGACGGCATCGCCGGAGCCGCCGGAGGGTCCAGCGGCCACGCCCCCGAGGCCCCCGGCACCCCCGTTGCCGCCCGTACCGCCGGGTCCGCCGGCACCGGCAAGAGCGGTTCCTGTGCCGCTTTCGACGTTTGCCAGCCCGCCAAATCCGCCGGTGCCGCCGGTGGCGCCAAGTCCGCCGTCGACGCCGGCGCCGCCGGCGCCCCCACTGGCGCTGGCATTATTTACAGCTTCGGAGAAACCCGCGGCACCCATGGCCGCCGTGCCGCTGACCGTGGGATTGACACCATTGGCCCCGGTCAAGCCGGTGCCGCCCTGCCCCCCGGCGCCGCCGTTGCCGAAGAGGAAGGCGTTGCCGCCGGTGCCACCGTGGCCGGGCAGGCCGCCGTTGATTCCGGCGAGCGCGGTCCCTCCCTGCCCACCGATCCCGCCGCTGCCGTACAGCAATCCGCCCCTACCGCCGGTGCCGCCGGAGGCCCCGGCCCCACCCATCCCGCCGGCCCCGCCGTTGCCGAGCAATCCCGCGGCACCGCCGTGGCCACCGGCCTGGCCGGCCAGGCCGTTGCCGCCCGGTCCGCCATTGCCGAACAACAAGCCGCCGGGTCCGCCGGCCTGTCCGGGGCCTCCGGGCGCGCCGTCACCGATCAGCGGGCGTCCCAAGACCGCCTGGGTGGGGGCGTTGATCACGCCCAGCACGTCTTGCTCGACGGTCTGCGCCGACACGTTGGCGGCCTCCGCGGCGACATACGACCCCACACCGGCATTCAGGGCGTGGACGAACTGCGCGTGAAACGACGCCGCCCGCGCGCTCAACGCCTGAAAGGCCTGCGCATGCCCGCCGAACAGCGTCGCGACGGCCGCCGACACCTCATCCGCGCCCGCCGCCAGCAGTGAAGTCGTCGGGCCCGCCGCCGCCGCGTGGGCCTCGCTGAGCGCGGATCCGATCCCCTGTAGGTCCCCCGCCGCCGCCGACAAAAACTCCGGCGCCGCAACCACAAACGACATTTCGGCCCTCCCGCCACGCGTGCAGCCGTATCGGGCCCGTCCGCGCGCCGGCGCGGCTACAGTAAGGGCCGCATGGGCCGCCCGGAGCGTTCCCCTCCACAGTGTGCGCTGGCGGGCGGGCGCGGTTGATCCGGAATTTTCCCTGTTTTTGCTAAGCGAGTGGCCGTGGAGTGTTTGCTGGAGCGACAGGCGGCGCTGGCCGAACTGACCGGGCTGGCTCGCGCGGCGCGTCGCGGCTCGGGCCGCGTGGCGTTGCTGCGCGGAGAGGCCGGAGTCGGCAAGACGGCGCTGATCAACGCCTTCGCGACTGCGCTGGACGGTTCGGAACGGCTGTTGGTGGGTTGGTGCGATCCGCTGGCGGCGCCGCGCCCGTTGGGCCCGGTGCTCGACGCGCTGGCCGGATTCGGGCCCGCGGCGGCCGGCGGTCTGGTCAAGGCGATCGAATCCGGCGACACCGGGGCGTTGTATCGGCGGCTACTGGCGATATTGCGCGACGGGCAGCGCTGGGTGTGGGTTATCGAGGACGCCCACTGGGCCGATAGTTCGACATTGGATCTGATTCGTTTCCTGGCCCGGCGCATCGCGTCGCTGCCGCTGCTGCTGGTGATCTCCTACCGCGACGACGAGATCGACCGCCAGCTCCCACTGTCCGTGGCGCTGGGGGATGTGGCGACCTGCGCCGCGGTCAGCCGCGTCGCGTTGGAGGCACTAAGCCGAGATGCGGTGGCGGTCCTGGCCGCCGGCAGCGGGTTCAACGCCGACCAGCTACACCGCCTCACCGGGGGAAACCCCTTCTACGTCAGCGAGGTGTTGGCCTGCGGCGTCGACGCGCTGGATCGGAACGTCTTGCCGAGCAGCGTCTCAGAAGCGGTGTGGGGCCGGCTGGTTCGGCTGTCGAGGGGGGCGTGCGAGACCGCACAAGCGGTCGCGGTCTGTGGGCCGCGCGCCGACACGGCGCTGGTGCAAAAGGTGTGCCCGGGCGCCGGCGCGGCTCTGGACGAATGCCTGGACGCGGGGGTGCTGGTCGCCAAGGGGGACGCGATCGGGTTTCGCCACGAGTTGGCGCGGCTGGCCACGCTGTCTCGCATCCCCGACTATCGGCGCCGGCTGCTGCACAAGCGCGCGCTCGTCGCATTGGCCGAACCACCGATTGACCCGAACATGTTGCCGGCGCTGGTCTTTCACGCCGACCAAGTCGGCGATGGTGACGCGGTGACGCGTTTCGGCCCGACGGCGGCGGAGCGGGCCGCGGCGCTGGGCGCGCACGCTGAGGCCGCCGAGCTGTACGGCCTGACGCTGCGGCATCGGGGCACCGCCCCTCCCGAGCAGGAGGCGCAGTGGCTGGAGGGCCACGCGTTCGAAAGCTACCTGTGCGGGCTGGCGGCGGCGTCGATGTCGTCGTGGCGTGCGGCCATCGATGTCCGCCACCAACTCGGTCATCGACTCGAAGAGGGCGACGACCTGCGCTGGCTGTCCCATCTGCTGGAGCCGCTCGGACGTACCTCCGAAGCCATCGAGGCGGGCCGCGCCTCACTTCGGCTACTCGATGATCTCGGTCCCTCCCCGCAGCTGGCCTGGTCGCTGATCAACATGGCGCACTCGTGCACCGTGGTGAGCTACGACCTGTCGGCAGCCGCCGAATATGCCGACCGCGCACTGACTCTCGGCGTCCAATTGGACGACCCCGGCGTCGTCATCCGCGCACGCGGCTATCAGGCGATGGGCCGTGTATTCCGTGGGAACACCGGCTGGGATGACTTCGATGCGGTCTGGCGCGACGCACTGGGCAGGCCGGACCTGACCGAACATGCGGCGGTGTTGGGCGTACTCATATCTTCGGCCGCCGCGCTGCGGCGCGAGCCCGCCCGCGCCGAGGGCTATCTCAGCCGTGCGGCGGCCTTCTGCGACGACCACGACTTGGTCATGTTCCAGGCACTGATTACCGGAGCGGAGGCGCTGACCAGGTTGCACCGAGGCAGTTGGGCCGAGGCCGCGCTGCTCGCCGAGCAAGTCCTGACCCGCACGGATCTGAGCCCGCAGCACCGAATCCTGCCGCTCGTTGTGCTTGCGCTGACCCGCGCGCGCCGCGGCGAGCGGCCGGGGGACCTGCTCGATGAAGCCCTCGAATCCACGGCCGGCAACGTGATCCGGCTGCAGGTGTGGGCGGCGCGCGCGGAGGCGGCGTGGTTGGCCGGCGACGACGACACCGCGCTCGCCGAGGCCCGGGCGGGGTTGGCGGCCCGCCCCGCCGAAGCCGATGCGTGGTTGGTCGAACCCCTGCGGCGGTGGATGTGCCTGGCCGGCGGTGACGCCGACGATGCAGGTGACTGGCAAGCAGCCGCGGCGGCGTGGACAGGCCGCAACTGCCCCTACGACGCGGCGATCGCTGCGCTGAGCGGCGACATCGCCGCAGTGGAATCGGCGCTCGCGACGTTTCGCCGCCTCGGTGCGCGCGCCTCGGCCCGTCGCGCCCAGCAGCGCCTGGCCGCGTTGCGCGGTCTGACCCGTCGCGGCCCCGGCGCCAAAACGCTCGCCGACCCCAACGGGTTGACACGCCGCGAACGCCAAGTGCTCGAGCTACTCGCCGCCGGGAAAAGCGACGCTCAGATCGCCGCCGCGCTGCACATCAGCCCCAGAACCGCCGGCGGCCATGTGAGTTCGATCCTCGTCAAACTCGGCGTCGCCAACCGCACACAAGCCGCTACCCACGCCCGGCAAACCAGCGACGCTTGAGGAAATCTGCCCGCGAGAGTGCAACTACCGACGGTGCCACTCGCGAAACGCGTCGGTAGTGGCACTTTCGCGGTGGTTAGACCGTCCGCTGGGCCCCCGCGGCCGCCAGGGTCTCGAACTCCTCGTCGGTCAGCGTGATCTCGGCGGCCGCGACGTTCTCCTCCAGGTGCGCGACGCTGGACGTGCCCGGGATCGGCAGCATCACCGGCGAGCGCTTCAGCAGCCAGGCCAGCGCCAGCTGCGACGGGCTCGCGTCGTGCTCGGCGGCGATGCGCTGAAGCGGCCCGTCGGGCGCCGCGAGCGGCCCGGCGGCCAGCGGGAACCACGGGATGAAGCCGATGCCCTGGCGGGTCGCGGCGTCCAGCAGCGGCTCCGCGCCCCGGGACGCCACGTTGTACATGTTCTGCACCGACACGATCTCGGCGATCTGCTGGGCCGCGGTGAGCTGGTCGACGTCGATCTCGGACAGGCCGATGTGGCGGATCTTGCCCTCGTTCTTCAACTTGAGCAGCTCACCCACCTGGTCGGCCAGCGGGAAGTTCGGGTCGATGCGGTGCAGCTGGAACAGGTCGATGGTCTCGACGCCGAGGCGGCGCAGGCTCATCTCGCATTCCTGGCGCAGGTAGCTGGGATTGCCCAGCGGGACCCAGACATCCGGGCCGGTGCGCAGCAGCCCCGCCTTGGTGGCGATCACCAGGCCCTCATAGGGATGCAGCGCCTCGTGAATGATCTCCTCGGAGACGTACGGGCCGTAGGAGTCCGCGGTGTCGATGAAATTCACCCCGAGCTCGACGGCGCGCCGCAACACCCGGACGCATTCGGCGCGGTCGGCGGGCGGGCCCCAGACGCCCTTGCCGGTCAGGCGCATGGCGCCGAAACCGAGTCGGTTGACGGTCAGGTCGCCGCCGAGGGTGAACGTTCCGGATGCTTGGGCAACAGTCTGAGTGGTCACTTCCTCGACCGTACGCTGAACACGTGGACCTGGAAACGCTCGAAGGACTTCCGCTCACTTACACCGAGGTGGGCGCCACCTCCGACGGCGAGCTGCCCGCGGGATACGACCATCAACACGTCGAGCGCCAAATCGGCACGGGCCGAGAGCGTTTCGAGCGGGCCGCCGACGCGGTCATGCGCTGGGGCATGCAACGTGGCTCCGGGCTGCGCGTGCAGGCCAGCTCCGACGTCGCCGTCGTCGACGCGGTGTTGGTGGTGCGGATGGGCTTTCTGCCGGCGCCGTGCCGGGTGGTCTACGTCGTCGACGAGCCCGACATCCGGGGCTTTGCCTACGGCACCCTGCCCGGGCATCCGGAGTCCGGCGAGGAACGCTTCGTCGTGCGCCGCGACCCGGCCACCGACGCGGTCTACGCGGAGGTGTCGGCGTTCTCCAGGCCCGCGGCCTGGTGGACCAAGGCCGGCGGTCCGGCCATCAGGGCGGCCCAGCGCGTCATCGCCCGGCGCTACCTGCGCGCGGTATAGCCGATGCTGCCGACGTGCACGCCCTGCGCCAGCCGGGCCAGCGCGACGGCGCCGACCAGCAAGCCGAAGTCGCGCAGCGCGATGTCGTAGAAGCCGGGCACGGTGACCAGGTCGATAATGATGCCGGCCAGCCAGGCCGCCACCACCCACGCACCGAAGCGTGGCGCCACCGCCACTAACACACCGGCCACGATCTCGATCACGCCCACCACGTACATGAGCTGGTCGGCGGTGCCCGGGACGACGCCGTCGATCCAGCCGGCCAGGTACATGCTCCAGTGATGCGGGTGGGTCAGCACGTTGAAGAACTTGTCCAGCCCCATCACGATCGGCGCGATCGTGAAGACCGTGCGAAGCGCGAGGTAGGCCGAGTAGGCCGGGTCCCTCAACTGGTCGCCGAGGCCGGGGGTGGCGGAGTCGTGCGTGGTGCTCATGGTTGCCTCCATTCCTAACGGATAATAACTTGTACGTTAGATCCGTTACACTGTAGCGTCAAGCATTTTGTCTGTTAGAGACGAAGGTCGGATGGACGACGGGAACGCGCTGCAGCGGGACGCGGCCGGCATCGGCGCGCTCGCCGATCCGGTGCGCCGCCGGCTCTACGAATTCGTGTGCTCGCAGCCGGCGCCGGTGAGCCGCGACCAGGCGGCCGACGCCGTCGGCATCCCGCTCCACCAGGCCAAGTTCCACCTGGACCGGCTGACCGCCGAGGGCCTGCTGGAAACCGACTACGCGCGGTTGACGGGCCGCTCCGGCCCCGGCGCGGGGCGCACGTCCAAGCTGTATCGCCGGGCGCCCCGCGACATCGCGGTCAGCCTGCCGCAGCGCGAGTACGAGCTGGCCGGTCGCCTGATGGCGACCGCGATCGCGCGGTCGGCCGACACCGGCGAGCCCGTCGTCGAAGAGCTGAACCGGGTGGCCCGCGATTATGGCCGGACGATCACCGCCACTACGGTTTTGGCGGCACGGCCGCCAAATGACGCCTCGGCGGCGATGGACCTCGCGCTGCGGGTGCTGCGCAGGTACGGCTACGAACCCCGGCCCGCCGACGGCGAGGTCGAACTCGCCAACTGCCCGTTCCACGCGCTGGCGCAGGAGCAGACGGAGCTGGCCTGCAACATGAACCACGCGCTGATCACCGGCGTGGCCGACGCGCTGGCGCCGCACGGCCCCGACGCCCGGCTGTGCCCCCGGCCGGACCGGTGTTGTGTGGTGCTCAGGGTCCCCAGGCGCCCAGCAGGCGCTCCGCACCCGCGCACATCTGCTCGATGACCTCCCCCACCGACGCGTCGTCGCGGATCATCCCGACGCCCTCGCCGGCATCGACGGGGGCGACGCGGCGATCGTCGGCCGCGACGGCGGCTTCCAGTTCGTCGCACGCCGACACATCGAGCGCTTCCTCGTGGCCCGTCCAGCGCGCGACGAAGTCGTTGGCCAACACGCGCGACGGGAACCGCGCCGGCCAGGGCAGCCCCCTGGCGACGTCGAAGGCCCGGGTGACGGCCGTGTCGGTGGCCCGGGCGGCGATCAGCGCGCGGCGGCTGCCGTCACCGGTGAGCGCCTCCGGGCAGGCCGCCAGCCGGGTGCCCACCCACGCCCCGCAGGCCCCGGCGGCGAGCACGGCGGCCAGGCTCCGCGCCGAGGCGACGCCACCGCCCGCGAGGACGGGCACCGCGACCGCGTCCAACACGTCGTCGAGCAACGGCAGCGTCGCGAGTTTGACCTCGCCATGCCCGCCGCCCTCGGCCCCCCGCGCGACCAGGATGTCGACGCCGGCGTCGACGGCCTTGCGGGCACCCAGGCCGTCGTAAACCTGTGTGACGGTGAGGATTCCGGCGTCGTGCGCCTTCGCGACCCACGACCAGTCGGTGCCGAAACTGACCGACAGCAGCGCGGGTCCGGCCGCCAGCGCATCGTCGAGCAGCCCCTCCTGGGTGCGAATCACCCAGTCCACCAAGCCGATTCCGAATCTTTGCGGCACGTGCCGCAGCTGGGCGCGCAGCAGTTCGGAGTTGCCGTCACTGCCCATGCCGACCATGCCCAGCCCGCCGGCCGCGGTCACGGCGGCGGCCAGCCGGCCACCGGCGACCCCGCCCATCGGGGCGTTGACGATCGGCACCCGCAGCCCGAAACCTCTTGACCAGGGCGTGGATAGCATCGGTGCTAATGGGCCCCGGGCTGGCTCTTCAGCACCGTCAGCATGACCACCGAATCCTCGACGGCGTGCAGCGCGTGCCGCTCCGCCGGGATCGCGACGTAGTCGCCGGCCTTGCCGTCCCAGGCGTCGCCACCGGTCGTCAGGCGCACGTGACCCTGCAGCACCTGCAGCGTCGCCTCGCCGGAGCTGTCGTGTTCCGACAGGTCGTGGCCGGCGAGCAGGGCCAGCACGGTCTGCCGAAGCTCGTGGGTGTGACCACCGTGAATGGTGTGCGCGGCGCGTCCGCTGTGCGACCGCCCGGCCTCGGCGAGTTTTTCGGAGGCCAGGCCGGTCAACGAGATGGATTCCATGGTCGTCCCCTTCCGTCGTGCACGTCCGCGATCAGCCGGTCAATAGCAGTATCCCCGCCACGAGCAAGGCCACGGTCTTGACCGCCTCCAGGCCGACGTAGGCGTAGTGCGCGTGGGACCGCGGCCCCTCCGATCCGGCGAGCACCGCATCGGAGCGGCGGGTCAGCCGGGGGCGCACCGCGATCAGCTGGATCGCCAGGGCGGCGATGGCGACGGCGAACGCCGCCAGGATCCGCGGCGGGGTGGATCCCCCGGTTCCCGGTGCCACGATCGCGACGATGACGAGGGCGAAGGCGACCTCGATGGTGTTGAGCGCGCGAAAGACCAGGCGCCCGATGCCCAGCCCGATCTGCAACGTCACGTTGGGCGCGCGGAACTTCAGCGGGGCCTCGAGGAACGAGATGGCCAGCACCATGCCGAGCCAGACGAAGGTGACCGCGACCGCGATCGCCGATCCGGTGCTCACCGGGCGGACCCGGCCGGCGAGATGTGGGCCAGGCACAGATCCGGTTCGACGAACGCATCGAGGCGGTCGACGGAAATCGGTGCCCCCCAGGTCTCCAGGGCTCCCTGCATCAGCCCGAGGTGGATCGGGCACACGACGGCGCTGCGGGTTTCGGCCAGTTCGAGGAACGGGCAGTGCCGCAGGCCGACCACCTGCTTCCCGTCGGAGGTCCGGCGTTCCGGGGCGAACCCGAGGTCGTCGAGCACCCCGACCAGCCGGTCGACCGCGTCCTCGGCGCTGCGGGCCTTCGGCCCCTTCCTGCGCGATTCGACGCTGCGTCCCCACGCCTTCCCCGCGGCCACCGCCTTCGCGCGCGGATTCCGGTCGGCGGCCAGCGCCTCGGTCAGGACCTCGGCGAGCATGCGGTAGTGGCGCGTCCCGCCACGATCCATCTGCCGCACCGCCTGGAACATCAGGGGTGGGCGCCCGGGGCCCTTGGGGTCGTGCTCGACCTGCTCCACCTGGCGGCTCGCGAGCAGGCTGTCGAGGTGGAAGCGCACGGTATTCGGGTGCACGCCAAGCTGTTCGGCGATCGCAACGATGCTCAGCGGAACGGGCGACGACCGCAATAGCCGCAGCACCTCACGGCGGCGGCGACCGGTGTTTTCTCCGACTGACGTAATGCCGCTCACGCTCCTTTGGTCTCGTCGGCCCTGGCTTGGGCGGCGACCAGCGGTGTGTCGACACCGAGCGGCCCGACTTTGGCCGCCCCGCCAGGCGATCCCAACGGCTCGTCCCGGCCGGGCAGGACTTCGGTGAAGAACGCCTCATTATCGGCCACGTAGGGGTGGAGCTCCGCAGGCAGGTCGTCTTCGTAGTAGATCGCCTCCACCGGGCACACCGGCTCGCACGCGCCGCAGTCAACGCATTCGTCGGGGTGGATGTAGAGCGACCTGCCGCCCTCGTAGATGCAGTCGACGGGACACTCGTCGACGCAAGCCCGGTCCATCACGTCGATGCACGGCTTTCCGATCACGTACGTCATGCGCTACAGTTTACACAATCATGCTTGTAAAAACCAAAGAGTTGCGGAAACCACATGGCCGACACCGAAGTTGACGTGCGCGAGTTGCGCAAGCAGGACAAGCACCCGACGATCTTCGCGGCCTACGCCGCGCTGGGGGTCGGCGATTCCTTCGTGCTGGTGAACAATCACGACCCCAAGCACCTGCGGGCCGAGTTCGACGCCGACCTGCCCGGTAGTTACGGCTGGGAATACGTCGAGAAGGGCCCGCGGGTCTGGCGGATCCGGATCAGCAAGCTCTTCGCCGCGAAAACTTCTGTGCCACTCTGCTCGCCGGATCGGTGACAAACGCCCCTGCTGGAACCCACCCGGCCCCGATACGGTCGTGCGTGAACGGCCACGCCGACGAATCGAGGACTGGAGATGTCATCGCAGCACGCACGTTTGGGAATCGTCGTCGGAATCGACGACTCGCCGGCCGCAAGGACGGCGGTGCAGTGGGCGGCGCGCGACGCCGAGCTGCGCAACGTTCCGCTGACCCTGGTGCACGCGGTTTCCCCGGAGGTTTCGACCTGGCTGAGGACTCCCGTGCCCGCCGGGGTGCTGCGCTGGCAGCAGGAACACGGACGCCGGCTGATCGACGAGGCGCTCAAGGTCGTCGAAGCGGCCTCGCGGAACGGCGGCCCGGCCGGCATCCACACCGAAATCCTTTCCTCGGGAGCGGTTCCCACGCTGATCGACTTGTCCAAGGATGCGGACATGTTGGTCACGGGGGCGCAGGGCAGCGGCCGGTGGCCCGGCCGGCTGCTCGGCTCGGTCAGTTCGGCTCTGCTGCGCCACGCGCATTGCCCGGTCGCGATAATCCACGAGGACCCACCGCGCGCCGGCCAGGGACCGGTATTGCTCGGCGTCGACGGCTCACCGGCATCCGAGCCGGCGACCGCGATCGCCTTCGACGAGGCCTCCCGCCGGAACGCGGACTTGGTGGCCCTGCACGCGTGGAACGATCTCGATATCTCGGAATGGCCCGAACTTGATTGGCCCGCAACACAATCTGCGGCCGAAGAGGTATTGGCCGAGCGGTTGGCGGGCTGGCAGGAGCGGTACCCCGACGTGGGGGTAACCCGCGCCGTCGTGCAGGCGCAGCCGGCGCGCCAGCTCGTCACGCAGTCCGCGGGCGCGCAGCTGGTGGTGGTCGGCAGCCGGGGCCGCGGTGGTTTCGCCGGGATGCTGGTGGGATCCGTCGGCGAAGCCGTCGCCCAAATGGCGCAGGCGCCCGTGATCGTGGCGCGGGACGCCCCGGCCTAGTTGCCCAAACCGTGGTCCCCCACGAGGTGGGCATCGTCGGGGCGGAATCGCAGCCGCCCCGCCACCACCGAACGGGCGACGTCGGTGAGCGACTTTTGGTGGTTGTAGGCATACCCGCGCAACCGCACCAACGCCTGCAGGGGTGACACGCCGAGTTGCTCGGAAAGCAAGCCTGCCGCTTGGTGCACCTCGGCGTGCCACAGCACCGGACCGGGCCGGTTGGCGTGCTGCGCTTCCGGTGGCGGGATGCCACATTGGGCGTCGAGCACGAGCAGCAGCGCGGTGTCGGCATAGATCAACGCGTCCATCAACCGGCCCTGGTCGAGGTGGCCCGTGGCGTCGCCGTAGAGGTCGAGCACCCCGACCTCGAGGGCGCCCAGCGCCAGCGGAAGGCTGTACATCGCGCGTATCCCGAGCCGACCCGCCGCCGGCGCGAAGATCGGCCAGCGGCGCTGGCTCAGCGGCGCGGCCAGATCACTTACGAGGATCGGCCTGCCGCGCGCCAGCGCATCGACCCCCGGGCCCTGCCCCAGCGTCACCTGCAGCTCTTCGGCCTGGCCGGCTCGCGAATCCGTGATATATGCGGGTTTCAACGTCCAGCTGTCGCTCGTCAGAAGCAGACCGGCGGCGCTGGCACCGACTGCCTCCACGCAGGCCAGGCACGCGTGCCCCGGGGAGATCGGGGCTCCGTCGCGCCCTGCGAGCGACGCGATCGACGCCCAAATCCGGGAATTACGGTCACCGTTCACAAAGCCACGTTTCGCATCCGGCGATCATTGTCACGCGATCACCGTCGCAGAAGAGCCGAACGTCGCTTCCTTGTGCCGACGCGCTAGCGGACGACGAGCACCGAGCATTCGGGGTGGTGGAAAAGCGGGTGCCCGTGCGGGCCGACCAGCCGGGCCAACTGGCCGGCCTCGGCGCCGCTGATGACGGCGAGCAGGACTCGCTCGTCATTGGCGGCCAGGAATCCGGCGATGGCTTGCTTGGTGGTGATCGGGTAGACGCGCACCTCGGGGTTCCGCCGCCGCCAGTCCTCCACCCGGCGTTCGAACTGACCGTCGGCGTGCTCGGTGAGATCCTCCGGCCGTCCGCCGAGGACGAGCATGGGCGCCCGCCGCAATTTCGCCTCCCCCACAGCGTGTTTGACGACGACGTCGTTGTCGCGGGCGTCGGTCATCCGGACCACGATCCAGTTGATGTCCGGCGGCGGCTGGTCGACATCCGTGCGCAGGATCGCCACCGGGCAATGCGCCTTCTCGGCCAGCTCGGTCGCCGTCGAACCCAGGATCGAGCGGGCGTAACGCCCGATTCCGGTGGACCCGACGCAGATCATCTCGGCATCCGAGGAGGCCTCGACCAGCAGCGCGCCGGCCGGCCCGCGACCGATCTCGGTTTCGACGGTGACGGGTTTTCCGCATGCCTCGATCGCGGATCGCGCCTCCCGAAGCGAATGCTCGGCGTGGGTGAGGTCGCGGGCGTAGTCGTCCGGGGACGGGTGCGTCGGCTTCATGACCGCGACAAGGCGGAGCGGCACGTGGCGGCTGATGGCCTCGTCGACACCCCACAGCGCGGCCGTGATCGCCGCCGACGAGCCGTCGATGCCCGCGATGATCGATTTCATAACCCTCCCAACACCTTTCGGCCGCTAAATGGGAGACGTCGTGGCCGGTCCATGTTGGGCAAGCCGGTAGACATCCATCAACCGCGTGAGGTCGCTCGGCGTGACAATGCCGACCACCTCGCCGTCGTCGCGCACCAGGGCGCGGCTCCGGGGACCCGCCGGTGCCATCCGCTCGAGCAGGGCGGTCAGCGGCTCCCGCGGCCCGGCGGTGGGCACCGCGTCCAGCGGCAGGGCGATGTCCCGCACCCGCGTGCTGCCACGCGCGGTCGGCGCGACGTCGCGCAGCTGCGTCAGGGAGACCAGCCCCACGATCGATCCGTCGGGGTCGGCCACTGGATATGCCGAATGACGGTCGCCCAGCACATAGCGCTGGATGAAATCCTCGACCGTGATCCAACCGGGCGCGGTGTGTGGCCGCGCGGTCATCGCGTCGGAGACGTGCACCCCGGCGAACAGCTGTTGGGTCGAAATCCGGGTCTCCTCCTCGCGGCTGGCCACGAAGATGAACCAGCCGAGAAAGGCCAACCAGACGCCACCCACGAGGCCGCCCGCGACGAATTGGGCTAAGCCCAAAGCGATCAGGACGAACGCGACGATCCGTCCGGCACGCGCCGCGCCGATCCCGGCGCGCACGATGTCGCCGTGGCGGCGCCACAGGTAGGCCCGCAGCACGCGGCCGCCGTCCAGCGGGGCTCCCGGCAACAGGTTGAACACGCCCAGCAAAAGGTTGATGAAGGCCAGCCACGAGGCGACGCCGACGACGACGGGAGCGGCCCGAACGGTGTCCAGCACGGCGACCAGTCCGCCGAAGCCCGCCGCCAGCGCCAGGCTGGTGACGGGCCCCGCGATCGCGATCCGGAAGGCCGACTTGGGTGTCTTCGCCTCGCCGCCGAGCGTGGTCACCCCGCCGAACAACCAGAGCGTCACGCTTCCCACCGCTACACCTGCGCGACGCGCGACCACCGCATGCGCGAGCTCGTGGGCCAACAGCGACGCCAGCAGCACCAGCGCGCCACAAACCCCGGCGAGCCAATAGACCAGGGGCGTATACCCTTTGACGGTGCTTGGCAGCGTGCTGGCGAGGCTCCACGTGAACAACCAAAGGATGACCAGGACGCTCCAGTGCACCTTCACCGGAAAACCGGCGACCCGTCCTAACGGGATCGCATCGCGCACTTTTCAACCTCCAAGGTCGCGGGCCGACAACACCTGCTGCCGAAATTAGGACCGCGCCGTGCCCGCCACTAGGGTCGTTGGACCTCCCCTGGCGGCCAATGGACCTGCCCGACGGGAGTCTGCTGAGTACCCAGGTCGTTCACCGAAATTCAGCTTTCCAGAAACCCGATGGGGACTTGAGTCCCTATCGCAGCATCGGCCTCCGTGGTGGGATTTAAGTGTCTTTCAGGCAACTCACAACACATTCAGGAGAACGCAATGACCACCACCCTTCCTGCGACCCAGAAGCCACAGCATTCGCTGTTCCCCGAGTTTGCGGACTTCTTCGCGGGGTTCCCGTCGTTCGCCGGCATCCGCCCGATGTTCGACACCCGGCTGATGCGGCTGGAGGACGAGATGACCGACGGCCGCTATGTGGTCCGCGCCGAAATCCCCGGCATCGACCCGGCCAAGGACGTCGACATCACCGTCCGCGACGGCCAGCTCACCATCAAGGCCGAGCGCAGCGAGAAAAAGGAATTCGACGGCCGTTCGGAGTTCTCGTACGGCTCCTTTGTCCGCACGGTCTCACTGCCGTCCGGCGCCGACGAGGACGACATCAAGGCCACTTACGACAAGGGCATCCTGACTGTATCCGTGGGAGTTTCGAAACCCGCAGCCGCCGAAAAGCATGTGCAGGTAGCGACCAGCTAAAGCCGAATCCGAATAGCGACGGGCCCGGGGATCTCGATCCCGGGCCCGTCTCCGTTAACCGTGTTCAACAGCCGACCGCGTCGGCGTAATCGTCTGAGACCGCTCGACCCGGTGCTTGATGCCCAACAACAAAGCTCGTGTGCCCAAGGCAATCACCGGCCTGACGAGTTCCAGGGCAAACACCTCGCCGGGGTAGCGCAGGCCGATCCTGGCGCGGGTGAGGAGCCGTACCCGGTCTTCCCAGTGCGGCTGAATGTGGAAGGACCACACCGCATTCCAGCGCAGGTCCGCTCGAGTGGCGTTGAGCGCGATGTACTTCTCGCCGACGAGCTCGGCGACGTTCAGCGTCACCCCGTCGGGGAGGCCCATCCAGCCTTCGGGTGCCAGGCGCACGACGTCCCCGACCGCAAGCTGTTGTGATTCCGGTTGGGCTTGATCGGCGCCGCGGCGCCGCTGACCCGCCTGCAAAAGCTCGGACCAGACGGCCGACACCGGCGCATCGATGTACACCGCCTCCGTTGTCTGAATAGCCGGGTCCGTCACCAAACTGTCGCCGGGCAGCGCCATCCGGCACTCCGCCTTGGTCGCACCCCAATTGCGGTAGTACCGTCGCGCGGCGTAAAGCAGCCCAAGCAGCGCCGCCGTCTCGGTGATCCGTCTTATCGCGTTGGCCATGACGCCAGTCTTCGTCGTCGGCCGCGCCGTCCGACAGAGTCAATGGTCCTCGCGACCGGGCCAAATTTGCTCCGATGCCCGGGCTGTCGAGGACTTTGGGCCCTATCCGCAATATGCGCGTGACTCAACAATGACTTTGTCTGACGTAATTTGGCAGCGGCGGTTTGCGGCTGAACAAAGGAGCATGGCGGTTATGGGTGGCAACCCATCATTGTTGTTGACCGACACGGACGTAGACGCCTTGGCGCGGGAATTCCTGGTCTCGCGCTACCTCGGCCCCATTTATGCCGACTGGTCGCCCGACCGGCGGCTGGACACCTTCCTGCGGCGACGCGGCCTTTCCCGTGTTGCCGACGACGGCGATCTGTCCACGATCGTGCTCGATCGCATCATGGCTCGGGTGAGCGCCGCGCCACGGTCCTAGCTTCGGGACCAACGGCACTATCGGCGCTCGCGCCGCGGACGCATATTGATGCGCACCAGCGTGGATCGGGGATGATTGCCGATGGAACAGCTAACCACCATGGAGGCCAGCTTCCTGGAGGCCGAAGACGCCGATCGACATTTGAGTCTGGCGATCGGCACGCTGGCCGTGATCGACGGGCCGATGCCCGACGTGAAGACGTTCACCGCGGCACTGCACGAGCGGATACAAAGCGTCCCTCGGTTCACGCAGCTGCTGCATAAGCACCCCTTCGAATTGGCGGCACCCGAATGGATCGACGACGCCCACTTCGACATCGCCCATCACCTCCGGCGAACGGCACTGCCGCGGCCCGCCGACGACCCCGCGTTGTTCCGGCTGATCGCCGACCTCATGGAGCGCAGGCTGGATCGAGACCACCCGCTGTGGGAGTGCTGGGTCATCGAAGGCTTGCCGGAAGGGCGCTGGGCTGCCCTGGTGAAGGTGCACCACTGCATCGCCGATGGGATCGCTACCGTGCAGCTGTTGACCACTATCGCCGACGCCGCCGCGGGTGAGACGTTCGCCAGCGACATCCGCGCCGCCAGGGAGCTGACGTCGTCGATTGTTCTTTCGGCGGGACTCAGTCGCAACCCGCTGACCTGGGCCGGAGGCCTGTGGCGCGCGTCGCTGGCCACCACCTCGGCGGCCGCACAGACAGCAAGGGGCGCGGCCGAATTCGTCACCGGTCTCGCAATACCGGCGACGGGATCCTCGCTGCACGGCTCCGTGGCCAACAGGCGCCGCTACAGCGCGGCGCGGGTGTCACTCAAGGAAGTCGACGCCGTGTGCGAGGCCTTCGGCGTGACGCTCAACGATGTGGCACTCGCGGCGATCACCGACAGCTTTCGCACCATGCTGCTGCGTCGCGGCGAGAAGCCCCGGCGCAACTCACTGCGCACACTGGTTCCGGTGTCGGTGCGCACGCCGGATGCCATGAACCGCACCGATGTTCGCGTCTCGGCGATGCTGTCAGCCCTGCCCGTCGAACAGCAGGATCCTGTCAAGAGGCTAAGGCTCGTACACGCCCGACTGGACAGGCTCAAGGGCAGCGGTGAGCGGCAAGCCGCAAACGCCTTCGTCGCGCTGACCAATTACCTACCATTTGTCGTAAGCGCATGGACGATTCGGCTGTTAACGCGCCTGCCGCAGCGCAGCATCGTCACCCTGGCGACCAATGTGCCCGGCCCCCGCCAGCGGCTGCAGGTGCTGGGGCGCCCGGTGGAACAGCTGTTGCCGGTACCGCCGATCGCAATGCAGTTGCGCACCGTGATCAGCATGCTCACCTACGTCGATGAGCTGGTCTTCGGCATCACCGCGGACTACGACACCACACCCGACGTCGACGAGCTCACCAGGGGCATCGAACTCGGCGTCGCGCGGCTGGTCACCCGCGCCCTGACACGCAAGCCGGCAAGGAAGCCCGGCCGTCGCCCGGCCAGGCTGGCCCGCTAGCGCTGTTGTTCTGAAGGCAGATAACGCTTTTCCACCGCCTGCACGAGTTGCTCGCGGATGCGCTCCACGTCTGCCGCGCGGCGCGCCTCCAGCTCGTCCTCCCAGGCCGCCACCCGCACCGCCAGATCCTTATCGGCGATGGTGCCGTCCAACCAATGCGAGAAGTCGCCCCGCTCGAGATGGTATTCGAGCGCCTGCTGGTCGAGATGTCTTATCGCACTGCAGAAGTCATGCATGCTTGCGGCCGCCGCGACGGATTCGCCGTTGGTGGTGCGAAAGTAGAACCGCCGTTCGGGCGGGAGACGGACATCGGCATATTTGTGCAGATGCCGTACGTGAGCGGTACAGCGCTCCGCGATGGTGAACCCACGAGGCGGCCCCGATCCGAAACGGATGGTGGCCCGCCGTCGTGCGCCGATGTCCGCCGCGACGTCGGTACTGCCCACTGTTATCGCGACGTCGCTGCTGTCGATCTCGTGCGCGGGAAGCGCTGCCGGGGCGAACGAGCACAACACGTAGCCGCCCCGGCGCGCCCAGTGCGCTTCCTCCTCGTTGCCCAGGAGATGGGCCTCGTCGTAGATCACCCAGTGCGGGAAGCCATGCCGTTCGCGGTGCGCCTCGGCGGTCGACCGCAATCGGTGCACATAGTCGCTCTTGCGCGGCTCGGCCAGCCCCGACAGGTCGACCACCACGCTGGAGTCCGGACGCAACGCGTGGACGAGCTCGGCCGGTTCGGGGAGGTGGTGGCCACCGTCGAGTACCCGCACCTGATTGAGCTGTTGCAATTGCAGGTGATCGCCCTCGGGGTCGATGACAAGCACGCAGTAACCGGCCAGGACCCATTGTTCCGCCAGCAGGCCGAGCAGGTAGCTCTTTCCCGACGCGGCCGGCCCGGTAACGAGAATGCGGCCCTGGCTTCCCGGCAACCCTGTCGTGGTCCCGTCGTCAAACGTTCCGATGTCGACCCAGCGGCGCGGCGGGCACCAGCGTTGTGCGCCGGAAAGATACGGGTGGCTGAGCAGCTCTGCGACGCCCGCACCATCCGGTCGATCCAACACGACATCGGCGAATCGCCGGACCGACGGGACGGCATCGGCCACCGCGGCACCGACCTCGGCAACACCGAGTAACGACAAGTCGTTCTCGGCGTCGCCGACCGCAACGGTGTTGTGCGGGGACAGGTTCATCTTTGCCAGTAGGGCGTTCAGCCCGGTGCCTTTCGTGACTCCTGCCGGCAGCACCATCAGGGCGCCCCGATTCCGTATCACCTGATAATCCATCCCGAGTTCGCCGATCACCTCGACGACGGTCCCGGCGTGTTCGCCGTCAACGGCCACCAACACCTCGCCCCGCCGGTAGGGAACCCCCCGGCCGGCGAGCGCCTGATCAAGGCCGCGATCCACCGGTTCCGCCAGCACATAGGGTCGCCCGTCGACCACGACCACCGCCCCGTCTTCCAGGACCAGCGCATCGACGTGGTCGGCTATCCGGGGGAATTCGGCGTGCAATTCGGCACCGATGCGGCCGGTGACGAGCACGATGGTCAGGCCGTCTCGCCGGGCCCGATCGATCGCCTCCACGGCTTCCGGGCCCAGGTTGCCGCCCGATGTCAGGGTGCCGTCGAAATCGACTGCGACGACTTTGAAAAATGCCACAGCCTTCCCATCTGCCGTGTTCCCCATGGCGAACCCTAGGGCCGGCGGCATGGAGCTTTGTAGGGCCGTTTGGCCCCGGTCGGAATGCCTGCGGCTAGGTCAATCCGCGGTACCGACGGATTCGAGCTCGGTCAAGCACTCCTCGGTGAGCGGGATCAGCGTGTCGATGTCGGGCACCACATCGGCACCCGCGACGTATCCGAATCCGATCCGGTCGGCGTATGAGCATGTGGTCACGTTCAGTGCCATACCGTCATAGACCGTCGATACCGGATACATTTCGTCGACATGCGCTCCGTTCCAATACATTTCGGCGCCGGGCCCTGGCACGTGCGAGATGGGCAGGTTGTATCCGGTGCGCACCTTCGGCATGAACGACAGCAGCGGCATGACAACGGTCGCGGCGATGCTCGGCGCGGCCGTCAGCAGCGACGCCGCCGATCCGCGCTTGGCGACCCAGCGCTTTCCCTCCGACATCGACCGGTGGATCAGGTCCAGCCGTGTCGCCGGGTCCTCCATGTGGGTGCCCAAGGGACACGCCCACAGCCCGAACATGTTGCCGTGCTGGTCATTTGCCGCGTCGTACTCGCGATCGCGCACGGTGATCGGGCAGACGCCCACCAGTGACTGCTTGGGCAGCTCCCCCCGCTTGAGCAGCCAGCGACGCACCGCCCCGGCCACCATCGCGGTCACCACGTCATTGCCGGTGACACCGGTGGCCTGTTGCACCGCCTGGATGCGGTCCTTCGGCCAGCTCCCGGCCGCGACGGCGCGCCCGGGGCCCAGGCGGCCGTTGAACCGCGTGTAGGGCGCCTCGAAGGGCAAAACGGTCGTGTGCCCGACCAGCGTGTCGAGGACGGTCGACAGCTCGCCCGTGACCACCCGCCCGACGAGCCCTGCGCTCGACGTCGCCGCTCCGACGAGCGACCGCACCGGCGCGACGAGGCGGGACACCAGCCCGCCCGCCGCCAGCTCGGGCCGGGATTCGTGACGGCGGTCGGCGTAGAAGGGCGGCATCGACCGGTCTGCCGGATCGGTGCTGAGCGCGTCGGCGATCATCCGGAAGCCGGCCACCCCGTCGATGACGGTGTGGTGCACCTTGATGTAGAACGCGAATCGGCCGCCGTCGAGGCCGTCGATCAGGTACGACGCCCACATCGGCCGGGAGCGATCGAGGCGTTCGGCGTCCAGCTCGCCGACGAGCCGCCAGAAATCGTCGGGGTCTCCCGCCACGGTGCGGCGCTGGCAATGCCGGCTCAGGTCCAGCACGTCCAGCTGACGCCAGACCCAGACGCCGCCGGTGTCCAGGCCGCGGTGCGGATACCTGCGCAGCCTGGGATCGACCGGACCCTTGCCGACCAGGGCCTCCCGGTACAGGGCCTCGACGTAGTCCGGGCCGGCGTCTTCCGGCGGCGAGAGTATCAGCACGGCGCCGACGTGCATCGGGCTGGCCACCAGCTCCGCGGCCAGCATCGCCGCGTCCAGCGGGTCCATCGGATTCATGTCTCCCGCCTTAGGCCGGGCGGTCGCGCCGCGTCGACGGCGGGTCGAGCAGGCCCGACTGCCGCAGCGCGTCCCACACGAATTTCTGCACCGGCCGCGACCGGAAGAATCCGGTGTGACCGCCCGGGTACCAGACGATTTCGGGCTTGCCCCAGTGTTCCCAGAGGCGCACCACCTGCTCGCGCGGGTGCACGACCCGGTCGGCGACGCCCGCATAGATGAAGCGGCCCTGCCGCGGCACCAGCGGGGTCAGCGACAGCGGCGACGTCATCCGGCCGATGGGCTCGGCCAATTCCATCGTGTGCCGGCGGGGGTCGTCGGCGCCGAGACCGGAATGGCGCCCCAGCAACTGCACCAGGTCGGCCACCGGAACGCCGAGGATCGCGCAGGTGAGCCCCTTTTCGAGGCTGGCGACCAGCGACGCGATGTAGCCGCCGAGCGACAGGCTGTTCAGCCCGATCAGCGACTCGGGCTCCTGCACCCGGATCCAGGACAGCAGCCGGCGGATGTCCCACACCGCCTGGCCCGTCGCGTGCACGTCATCGAGGATGTCCTCACCGGGAAATATCGCGCCCTTGGGCAGGCCCCGGGCCCGGGGGCCGTGCATGGGCAGGACCGGCATCACGACGTTGAGGCCGAGCTCATCGTGCAGCTTCCAGGAGCGGAACAGGGCGAGATCCAGCGCGGCGCGACCCATCTCCGTCCCGTGCACACACACCAGCCAGGGTCGCGGTTCGGGGTGGCGGAGCACCAGGGCGTATTCGCGGTCGTTCGCGGTGTAGCTCATCCACCGCTCGGCACCCGGTTCCCCCGGCCGCGGCAGATACCCGCTGTCGAACGATATGCGATAGAGGGAGCGGGTGCGCCCCTTGACCTTTCGGACCGTGACGTCGGACAGCGGCGGCGGCGTGCCGAAGAATCTCTTCGGGTGGTCGAGCCATCCCCTTTTGCCGTAGAACTCCAGCGCCGCAAGCACCTCGCTGGTGATGCGCTCGAAAATCTCGGGCCGGCTGACCGGGCGGCGTGCCTTGAGGCCCATCAGGACGATCTCGTCGCGAAACGCCTGCGCGGCCAGGGCGAGCGTGGGCCGTGCGATCGGCAGTTCGCCGGCCGCGTTGCCGAGGTAATCGCGCCACGACTGCGCGACGTACCGACCCGTGCCGGTGAACGGTTCGACCGCCTTGCCCAAACCATCGACGGCCGGCGCGCTCCAGCGCGGAACGCCCGGTACATCCCGGCCGTGGCTGTCGGGTGTGGCCATGGCGGCACGCTAGCACCTCGTCGGGCCGGTGCGGGAGGGACCTACGGCCCTGCGAAAGTCACGAAAGTCCTTGACCGGCAAGCACAGATCACCGGGACTTTTGGCACTCGTGCCGGGGGCTTTGTGAGTCGTAACGTCGGGGCGTCGGCACGCGGCCGACCACGAGGAATCCAGAAATATCACAAGGAGTTGACAATGACAGCACCCGAAAAATCAGAGCCGCGCTGGGCGGAGCTTTCCGACGACGTGCTCGAGTCCGTCGAGAACGGCCGCAAGCAGGCCATCGACGCCGTCCGCAAATTCGTCGATCAGATCAGCCCCGTGCTCCCCGAGCAGTCGCACCGCAAGACCGTCGTCGATGCCGCCCTCAACCTCGCCGACGAGTTGGGCGCCGCGCGCATTGAATTCTTCCGCAGCGTGGTGCACAGCGCGGGCCAGGCGGTCGGCAAGCACAGCGAGTGAATCTCATCATTCGTGGCCGGGCGGTTCGACGAGGCACCGCCCGGCCATCCACTTTTCGGGCACCAATCACTCGACGTCCGCCTCCCCCGACAGATCCAAGACGACCTTCCGCGCGGCGCGCTGCAATTCGACTGCTGCGGTCCAATCGACACCCGAAGGCCGGATCGGCTCACCGATGGCGATGTCGACGCTCCCGCGCCGCGGGAAGTGGTGTTCCGGCCGCAGTATCGTCCGCGTCCCGCAGATGGCCACCGGGACGACCGGCACGCCGGTCTGAGCGGCCACTGCGAACGCTCCCATGTGGAAGGGCCGCAATCCTGGAGCACGTGCCAGCCGACCTTCGGGGAAGATGACGAGTGACTGCCCGGCTCCCACCAGGGCTGCGAGCCGACCGACATCGGCCACGCCGTGTTCACGCTCGTGGCGTTCGACGAACTGATGGCCCAACCTTCTCAGCACGAACCCGTTGAGCCCCTGATGCTCCAGCACTTCGGCGGCGACGAAGCGATACGACTGCGGCATCACCGCGGCCAGCGCCAGCGGGTCGATCCAGCTGGGGTGGTTGGCCACCGCGATGGAAGTCCCGGTCGGCAGGTGGTCGAGGCCACGCACGCTGATCGCCGTGCCGGTGAGACGTGCGAGCAACCGGACCGCTGCACGGGCCACCCCCCAGCGCCACCGCGGTCGCGGTAGCAATAGCAGCGCGAGCGCCACCGACAGCCCGAGCATCGCGTACACCACCCACGCGTAGGCGGCGAATGCCACAGCGCCCAGCGCCCGACCAGCGCGGCGCAGCGACGGCGCGGCACCGCGAAGGCGAAGGCGGGCCAATTCCCACCACACCGCACGCGGTCGCGCACCGATCCTGCCGGCCTCGTAGATCGCCCGGCTGGCTGCCCGCCTGATCTTTCCGCTCGAGGTCTTCAGGACCGTGCGCGGTGGCGCCAGAATTACGTCGTCGGGGGCCACCCCCAGCAAATCGACTGCGGTGGCGGCGATTTCGGAGCGCAGTGCGCTACGGGCGTCGTCTCCGATCGCCCGGGTTTCGGCCAAGACGACGAGTCGCTCGGGCCCGCCCGATGCGTCGGGCGAGGCGAACACCGCCACACATCCCTTGCGGACGCCCGGGAGGTTGCCGACGGCCTCTTCGAGCTCGGCCGGGTGCAGATTGCGACCGGCCCGGATGATCACATCCTTGACCCGGCCCGTGACGTATACGTCGGCGTCGGCCAGGTACCCCAGGTCGCCCGTGTCGAGCCAGCCCTCGTGGAACAGCGCACGCGTCGCCGGCGCGTTGTTGAGATAGCCGGCGGTTGCCGACGGACCGCGAAACTCGATGCGGCCCTCGCGGCGGTCGCCCAGCTCGTTGCCGGCGGCGTCGACCACGCGGATCTCGTGGCCGGGCAAGGGTTGACCGCACGCGACGAAACGAAGGTTGGGCTCGCCCGGCTCCGCCGGCTCGGCACGCCCCGAGCCCACGAACGCGTCACGGCGGATCCGGTCGATGAGCGGACCTCGTCCCAACGGCGGGAATGCCAGGCCCACGGACGACTCCGCCAACCCGTACACCGGCGTCATCGCCTCCCGCCGAAACCCGTAAGGGGCGAAGCGATCACCGAACCGCTGGATGGTCGCGGCACTCACCGGTTCGGCGCCGTTGTAAGCCAGCCGCCACGAGCTCAGGTCGAGTCCTTCGATCTCGTCATCGCGGATCTTGGCGAGGCAGAGCTCGTAGGCGAAGTTCGGGCCGGCCGACAAGGTCGCTTTGTTGGCGTGGATCGCCCACAACCATCGCGCGGGGCGGATTAGGAAGGCCTGGGGGCTCATCACCACTAGCGGGACGCCGAAATACATGCAGCCGAGCCACGCGCCGATCAAACCCATGTCGTGATACAGCGGCAGCCAACTTACGAACGTGTCGGCCCCCGACGCCGCCGAAGCGGTGCCCATCGCCCGGATGTTGGCCAGCAGGTTCCGGTGCGTGAGCGCCACCCCCTTGGGCTGCCCGGTGCTGCCGGAGGTGTACTGCACCAGCGCCAGGTCGTCCGCCCGCGGTCTCGGCAAGGGCGCGGGCGGGTCTTCGCTTGCGCTCGTGAGGGATTCGGGAATTATGACGTGACGCAGGCTTTCGACGTTCGACCGCAGCAGGTGGCCGAGGGTAACCGCCTCGGGCACGGTGACCAGCACCGTGGCGCGGGCGTTGGCGAGGATGCCGGTCGTGCGGCGCAGGTGATCGGCCAGCTGGGAAGGCCGCGCCGGCGGGTAGACGGGAACCGGGACGGCGCCCGCGAGGACCACCGCGGCGAAGGTGACGAAGTACGCCCGGCAGGTGGGCAACATGATGGCGACCGCCTCCCCCGGCATCACGTCGTACGCGATCAAGCCGGCCGCCACGGACACGGCCTCACGGTGCAGTTCGGCGTAGGTCAGGTCCACCGGACCGGCGGCATCGTCGAGGACGCGGATGTGTGTGCGGTCCGGGTTCGCGTCGACCTGCCAGCTGAGGACGTCATTCAGTGTTGGCATCGTTTCGGGCGCCATGCCGCCCGGCACCGGCGAAGGGAGCGAGACCACGTCACGGTCTTCCCCGACGGGGGGACCGCCGCGGGCGACCGCGGCTATCAGGTCGCGCGGCGTCTCCGCGCTGGCCAGGATGTGCGGCGGGAGGGCCACCCCGAACTTGTCCTGGACCCGCAGCAACAGTTCCGCCAGCTCGAGGCTGCCGATGCCGAGGTTCTCGAAGGTGCTATCAAGCGTGACCGCGGGCGGCTTGGCGTGTGGGTGAACCTCCGCGACGAGGCCGCGCACCAACGCGAGGGTGTCAGCGGCGCGCTCTTGGGTTGGCATTGGTCATGAAGCGGCCTGGGGGCGCTCGACGCGTTCGCGAAGGCGCGCAACAACTTCCGCGGCTGAATCGAGGTCGCGGTCGTCGGGCCGTCCCCTGTTAATGCCGCCGATGAATCCGAACGGTCCCATGGTGTCGAAGCCGCGACAGGAAAACGAACCGATCACCTCAAAGCCCTTCGCTTCGAGGTGTTTCCGAACCGGTTTGTTGTAGTCCAGCAACGGAACCGCCCGGGCGCCGCTGGTGAAGAAGGTGAACGCTCGCACGTGATCGACGGTCGGGAGGCGACGGATCAAGTTCCGTAGCCTCTCGTCCACCGCCATGTAGTAGATGCCGGATCCGAAGCCGACGAGATCGTACTGGTAAATCGTTTCGGGGTCGACTGACTCCGGTTCGACGACCTCGGCACCAAGCACCTCTGCCATCCGGTCGGCCACGCGCCGGGTGTTGCCGTGCGATTTCGAAGTGCAGACGATGAGCGACTTCATTGCCCAACTCCTTTGAGAACTTGGCCCGGAAGCGTCCATACTCGGCGCCCGGCCCGCCCTCGGATAAGGGCGCAAAGGCACGAAGCCCCGGGGCATAAGTCACTTCGAAGCCGTCACTGGGTCAGTCGAAAGCCTGGATCACCTGTCGGGCCACCATTCGGATCTGCGTAAGGGTTCCTGAATCGAGGGGCAGGTCATCGGGGTCAGGGATATCCCCCGTCGTGGCAAGGACGCCAGGTTCCTCGTGCTCCCAACGCGCGTTGACCTTGTCACCCAGCACGCGCGCGGGCGGGTTGTCGGCGAGCACCCGGGCGTGAAAACGTTTGATGCCGTCGACACGGGCGGCGACCGCCAGCGCGCCGAGCAAAAGGGTGCCGATCCCACGATTCTGATAGGCGTCCGCGACGGTGAGCGCGACCTCTGCCGAGGCCGGGTCGTCTTCGTCACGGATGAACCGGGCGTCCGCGATCACCGGCCCGCCCTCACGGTCTGTGATGACCCAGACAAAGTGGTCGACATAGTCGACTTCGAAGAGATAAGCCAACCGCGCGTGGGTGGGCGCACCGCCCTGGTAGCGCCGGTACAGCGTCTCCCGCGAAAAGGAACCACTGCTTTTGAACCGCTCGGCATCACCGGGCAGCACCGGACGCAACAGAAGCTCGGTACCGTCTTTGGCCGACACAGCGATCGGGTCGATGTAGGCGACCAGCCGCTGCCTCGCGGTGCGCACCATCCGTTCGGCGACGACGGGCGAAGCCAGCATGCACTCGAAGGCGTCGTTGTATCCGACGTAGCCGCGGACGTCATCTTTGGCGATAACGGTCGCCGTTCTGGGTTCGCCTCGCAGCAAAGCGATTTCGCCGATGATCGTCCCCGGTGACAACTCGGTCACCGTCACCTGGCCGTCGGCGGCGAGGTGGCGGATCTCCACCCGGCCCGATGTGATGATCGAGAACGACAGCGCCTGTTCACCCTGGCGCATCAGAACCTCGCCGGCGGCGGCGCGCAGCGGCTGCAGGCCGGCAGCCAAGGCCGTAAGATCCTGCGCCGGCACGCCGGCGAACACGTCCAGCGCCGATAACTCCTCGACGCTGACGGCACTCATACCGGCCGGCGCGGCGCGCCCAGAGCCGCCTTCCCCGCAATCCGTCATCCAGAAGAACGGTACGCGGCCGGCCCCGAAATCGCCGGGGCAATACGCGGGCAAGTGCGGTGACAAAAGTCCCCGTCGGGCCGGGACTTCGGCGGGTCCAACGCGAGACCAAAGCATCCCGGTAGACGTGCTCTTGGCCTCTACGACGCGGCCGGTGGAGGTGGTCGGATGGAGCGATCCGGCTACTCGGGAGACGACGATGTACTCAGCAACATGGCGGCCTCATTGGCCACAGCGCCGACCGACGGCGGCCTTGTATCAGTTGACCGATTGCCTGCACGAGGGTCATACGGCCCGGGTGGCGGCTCACCAGATCACTGCGACAGTTTCCGCGTGGCTCGCCGAGCTGGGCGCCCAAAGCCCGTTGGTCGAGGACCTTGAGCGCGCGGTTTGCGGCGGCAATTGGACCGCGGCCTATGCCATCGGCGAGTGCTTGTCCGTTCGGGTGGCGGTTGCCAGCTGACCGCGCCAGCAGAAACCTGCGATCGTGGGGACTTTCGACACTATTTCCGACGTAACGCCGGCAGCAGGATCGAGGGATTAACACTATGAACCAGCCACCCGTCCCAATGGAGACGCCCGACTTCGCCAAGATCGAAAGTCGCGCACCGTCGGTGGCGCACATGTTCCTGAACCGCGTCGCCGCCACGCCGAACGCGGAGGCCTTTCGGTATCCACTGGACCACACCTGGGAAAGCGTGACCTGGCAACAGGTCGGCGAACGCGTCTACCACATTGCCGGCGGGCTGATCTCGCTAGGCATCGCCCCGGAGGATCGCGTCGCGCTGGCATCGTCGACGCGTTACGAGTGGGTGCTCGTCGACTTCGCCATCATGTGCTCCGGCGCGGCGACCACCACCGTGTACCCGACGACGAACGCGGGCGACGTCTCCTACATCATCGCCAACTCTGGAAGCCGACTGGTGGTCGCCGAAGATCAGACTCAGGTCGACAAACTGCTCGAGCACCGCGCCGACCTGCCCGAGGTGAGCAAGGTCGTGATCATCGACGGCAACGGCGACGGCGACTGGGTGATCACCCTCGCCGAGCTGGAGCAGTTGGGCAAGCAGCTGCTGGCCGACTCACCGAATGCCATCAGGGAGCGGGTCGCGTCCGTCGGCCCGGCACAGCTCGCCAGCCTCATCTACACATCCGGAACCACCGGTCGGCCGAAGGGCGTGCGACTGACCCACGGGGCATGGACGTACACCGCCGCGGCCATCGACTCGCTCGGCATCCTCGGGCCGGATGACGTCAACTTCTTGTGGCTGCCCCTGGCACACGCCTTCGGCAAGGTGATGCTGGCGCTGCCCCTGCAGATCGGCTTCCCGACCGCGATCGACGGTCGTCCCGAGCGGATCGTCGACAACCTTGCGACGCTGCGTCCCACCATCATGGGGGCGGCGCCCCGCATCTTCGAGAAGGCGCATGCTCGCATCGAAGGCATGGTCGCCGAGCAGGGCAGGCTCAACAAGAAAATCTTCGACTGGGCGATCGGCGTGGGCACAAAGATGTCCCAAACCCGGCAGGCCGGCAAGAAACCTTCGTTGGCCTCGTCGCTCGCGTACAAGGTGGCCGACCGGATGGTGTTCTCCACCATCCGGGAACGGTTCGGTGGACGATTGCGGTTCTTCGTCTCCGCTGCCGCCGCCCTGGACCACGACGTCGCCCAGTGGTTCGACGCCGTCGGCATCATCGTGCTCGAGGGCTACGGGTTGACCGAGACCGCGGCCGCGTCATTTATCAATCGCCCCGGCGCCTACCGGTTCGGCACGGTCGGGTTGCCGTTCCCCGCGACGGAAGCCAAGATCGCCGACGACGGCGAAATCTTGCTCAAGGGCCCCGGTTTGATGACCTCCTATCACGATCTTCCCGACGCAACCGCCGAGGCGCTCGATGCCGACGGTTGGTTCCACACCGGTGACATCGGCGAAATCGACGGCGACGGCTTCCTGCGGATCACCGACCGCAAGAAGGACATGTTCAAGACCTCGCAGGGCAAGTACGTGGCGCCGTCGGCGATCGATGCGAAATTCAAGGGCCTCTGCCCGTACGCGAGCGAGCTCCTCGTTTATGGGGAGGGCAAGCCGTACTGCGTGGCGCTGGTCAGCCTCGACAGCGAGGCGATCACCGACTGGGCCACCAAACAGGGCCTCGCGGGTAAGTCTTTCGCCGAGATAGCACGCGACGAGCAGACACAGGAACTGATCGCCGGATACATCGATGCGCTCAACGTGGAACTCAATCGCTGGGAGCAGATCAAGAGATTCGCGATCCTCGACCGTGAACTCTCCGTTGAATCAGGCGATCTCACGCCGAGCCTTAAGCTTCGCCGCAAGGTGGTCATCGAGGAGTTCGAAGACCGCCTCTCGGCCCTCTACGAGCAGTCGTCGGCCTGAGCGTCCGAGCAGTGCTTAGCTTCCACGACTCTCAAGCAGGAGAACGAAAATGTCCGGCGCCCAGACCCATCGTGGCATCTTGGTCGGCGTCGACGGATCGGCGTCGTCGATGGCTGCGGTCGACTGGGCGGCTCGCGATGCTGCGATGCGCAACGTTCCGCTCACACTCATGCACGTCATCCCGCCGGTCGCGGCGGCGGTTGCTCCGTGGCCGGAGATACCGATACCCCAGGACTATTTCGAGCAGCAGGACGAAAACGCGAGGCGAATTCTCGAAGACGCGCGTAAGGCGGTCGCCGACAGCACCGCCGACCATGGCCCGCCCTTCGTGCACAGCGTGGTGGTGCGCGCCCCGACCGTTTCCACGCTCGTCAATGAGTCCAAGATTGCGGACATGATGGTGGTGGGGTTCCAGGGCGAAGGTGCGTTTCGCCGGGTCCCGTTCGGCTCGGTCAGCACCGGCCTGGTGAACTATGCGCATTGCCCGGTTGCGGTCGTCCATAACGAGGCGTCGCCGCCTGCACAGGCACCTGTGCTCGTGGGAGTCGATGGTTCGCCCGCATCGGAACTGGCGACGGAGATCGCTTTTGACGAGGCCTGCCGACGAGGTGTGGACTTAGTGGCACTACACGCGTGGTCCGACGTCAGGATGTCGGACGCGCCGGTTCTGGATTTCGCGACCATCGAAGTGCGGGCGCAACAGGCGCTGGCCGACTGGCTCGCCCGATGGCAGGAGCGCTACTCCGATGTCACGGTGCGACGCGTGGTGGTGCGTGATCAGCCGGCTCGTCAACTCGTCGAGCACTCGGAGTCCGCACAACTCGTCGTCGTCGGCAGCAACGGTCGCGGCGGATTCGCCGGCATGATGCTGGGCTCGGTGAGCACGGCCGTCACGCATGCAGCCCGGACGGTGGTGATCGTCGCCCGCGAGTCACACCGGCCCATGCAGACATCACGCTGATCCTGCCTCTCGCACCCGTCAGGCCGCTCCGAGCCGCCGTGGTCATTACTGCCATTTGAGATCTTCGTCGAGTTGTTGGGCTTGCTTGTCGTGCTGAGCCGCGGGGCGGGTATCAATCGTGACCTCTTGCCAGTACGCCGGACTGTAGAGGTGAATATCGTTGCCGCTGCTGACCTTTAGCACACCGCCCGTGAGTACTTCGTAGCTGGCGTCATCCGGGTACTCGTCGTCCTCGTCGTGGCCTTCAAGTTGGATCCACATTTTCATGATGAAAATAACCCTTCGCATCGGCCGATCGGATTCCTGAGGCTACCGCCGTGCCGCCGAGCTGTCAGGGGCGCTGCCCGTCGGTGTCAGAAGTCCCGACAACGAGGTCTTTCGCCTACTGGTGAGCGGGACTCGGCCGGATTCATTCTGTACCTAGTGCGACGATTGCAAGGCGGTGATGCACAAGTGTGCAGGCAACTTCTGAGGACGAGGCGCGCCCTTTCCGGTTACACGGGAATGCTTCATGCGTTCGAATGACGTTGCGGCCGAGGCGCTGCAGGAGCTGGCGGATCTGATTGCCATCTCTGGTGGCGATCCGTACCGGGTGCGCGCTTACGAGAAGGCAGCACGTTCGGTCGCCGGTCACCCTCTCGAACTGGACGCTCTCGACCGGAAGGGTCTGATGGCGATCCCGGCGATCGGCGCGCACACCGCCGACAAGCTGCTCGAGCTGCGGCAGACCGGCCGCATCGCCGCTCTCGAAGAACTGCACGCCCAGCTGCCCGCGGGTCTGCGCGCCCTGCTGGGGATTCCCGGGCTCGGGCCGAAGCGGGCCCATCAGGTCTATGTGGAGCTCGGCATTTCGTCGATGCCCGAGCTGCTCAACGCGTTGCACGACGAGCAGCTGCGCCACCTGAAGGGCTGGGGCGAGACCAGCGAACGCAACCTGGCCCGCGCGATCCGCCAGATGCAGGAAATCGGGGGGCGCATGCCGCTGGCGATCGCACTGGATGTCGCCGAGGATCTGGTCGCCCGGCTGGCCGCGCTGCCGCAGGTGAGCCGGGTCGACTATGCGGGATCCTTGCGGCGGATGCGCGACACCGTCGGCGACATCGACTTGTTGGTGGCCGCAGACGACGACCCGGCATCGGTCATGGATCACTTCTGCGCCATGGCGTTGGTGGATCGCGTGCTGGCCCACGGGCCCACCAAATCGTCGGTGGTAACGACGAAGGGTATCCAGGTGGACTTGCGGGTGGTGCCCGCGAATGTCTGGGGTGCGGCCCTGCAGTACTTCACCGGGTCGAAAGCCCACAACATCCGTATCCGCGAATTGGCCGTGCGGGCCGGGCTGAAGCTCTCCGAATATGGGCTGTTCCAAGTCGATGGGGGCCAGCTGTTGGCCTCGACGGACGAAGCGGACATCTACACCAAACTCGGGCTGGCGTGGATCCCGCCGGTTTTGCGTGAAGACCGCGGCGAAGTCGAGGCCGCGCTGGAAGGCCGTCTCCCCAACCTGGTCGAGGTCGCCGACATCGCCGGGGATCTTCATGTGCACACCAATCTCACCGATGGCCTGGCCGGCCTGAATGAGATGGTCGCCGCCGCGTCCCGCCGCGGATATCGCTACTGCGCCATCACCGATCACGCCCCGCAGCTGGCGATGCAGCGGATGACCCGTGACAAGGCCCTCCAGCAGCGCAGCGAACTGCCGGAGCTGTCTCGCCGCCACGGTATCGAGTTGTTGCACGGGTCCGAACTCAACATCGCCGCCGACGGCTCGCTGGACTGGGACGACGACTTCCTGTCCGGGTTTGACGTCCTGGTCGCCTCGGTCCACTCCGATCTCGACCAGACCCGCGACGAGATGACCCGCCGCTTGCTCGCCGCCATCGAGCACCCCTACGTCAACATCGTCGGCCATCCGACCACCCGCGTGCTCGGTCGTCGTCCACCGGTCGATTTCGACGCTGATGCGGTATTCGCGGCTGCGGCGCGGACCCATACCGCCTTGGAAATCAACGCCTTTCCCGACCGGTTGGACCTCAGCGATGAGCTTGTGAGCCGGGCTCGTAAGCATGGCGTTGCCTTCGCGATCGACACCGATGCTCACGCCGTACCGCATCTGGGCTACATGCGTTACGGCGTCGCCGTCGCCCAGCGTGGCTGGGTATCAGCAGGCGAGGTGATCAACACCTGGCCAATGGGCCGGCTTCGCGCGTTCCTCACAAAGGGACGCCGCGTCGCCGAAGACTCGTCAACCGCACACCACCGCCGCGCCGGTTCCCGGCCTCGTCGAGCAAGCGGAAGCGGATTGGCCAAACCGGTTCCGCCCGCTGCGGGATAACTCCACAGCGACGAACGACCATCAGGATTGGGACTTCGGTCTCTACCGGTCGACCGCCACACCTCGAAAGATCAACCGCGTGGCACATGACCGCTGAGCAAGGGAGCGCACGGTGAACCCGATAGCAGAGACCGATCACTACCGCGATCGTGGCCGCAGCGGCCAGCGCAGTCTGGGTGCTGCCGAGGGCGTGCTGGTTGCCCTACGTCATTGCAGCCTCGACGAGGCGTTCATCGACATCGTCGAAACAGCCAAACGGTACAGCGTGGCCCCCTTCCAGTTGGCCGAAGCGCTGGTAGCGATCGCCGTAAACGATCCGACCCGCGACTTCGATGACGCGGTCGTCGCCGCCGCTGACCGAGCCTGGGGCACCCTGGTCGGGCAGCCAGCCCAGCTGCGACGGTGACCGTGCACAAGGCCGCGTAATGTCCGGCCGCAGCACGCATTCGGGTGTCGTCGTCGGAGTCGACGGATCCCCGTCATCGGCGGTGGCCGTGCGGTGGGCCGCACGAGAGGCATCTATGCGCAACATTGGACTGACCGTCGTGCACGTCTCAGAACCTCTGGCGGTCTGGCCCGCCGCTCCCATCCCGGCCGTGATCTACCAGCGGCGCGAAGAGGGGGCCGGCAAGATCGTCGCCGACGCGATCAAGGTCGCCGAAGACATTGTGCGGGAGGGTGATCGACCCGATATCGACAGCCAACTGTTGTTCGCAGCGCCCGTACCCACACTGATCGACCTGTCCAAAGAGGCGCACATGGTGGTGGTCGGCTGCCGCGGACAAGACGCACTACACCGGACCCTGCTCGGCTCAGTCAGCACGGGGTTGATCCATCACGCCCACTGCCCGGTCGCGGTGATCCACGACGAAGCCCCGATTCTGCTTGGACCGTCGCAATTACCGGTGTTGCTCGGCATTGACGGTTCGCCGGCATCGGAGTCGGCCACCGCGATCGCGTTCGACGAGGCCTCCTTCCGCGGTGTGGACCTGCTGGCCGTGCACGCCTGGACCGACTCAGCGGATACCTCGGGTGTGCTGAGCAAGCAATGGTCGACCCTGCAATCGCGGGCAGCCGAAATCCTGGCCGAACGCCTGGCCGGTTGGCAGGAACGCTATCCCGACGTCACCGTGCACCGCCGGCTGGTGCTCGATCGCCCGGCCCGCCATCTCCTGGAAGAATCCGAGTCCGCGCAACTCGTCGTGGTCGGCAGCCACGGCCGGGGCGGATACGCCGGAATGCTGCTCGGATCGGTCAGCACCGCCGTCGCGCACGCGGCCCGCATCCCGGTGATCGTCGCCCGCCAACGCTGATGCGCCTACAGGATCGCTAGCCTTCGTCCTCGCTGACGTCAACCTCGTCATCGATGATGTGAACCGCGGCTTCCTCGGCAGATGCTGCGCCTCCGCAGATACCGACGTCCTCGGCGACCAACTCTGCCTCGGCATCGTCGCCAAATCCCTGGTCGGGCGCGACAAGCCGGCCGGCCCGCGTTCGGCCAACCTCGCGTCGCTGGGGAAATTCGGCTTCGCGCTCGGCTTCGTCGGAGCGTTGCTGCTCGGCTTCGTCGAGCAGGACATCGATTCGCGCCGCCGGATCCGGCTCTTCCTCTCCAAGTATCTGGTCCATGGTTTCGGACGGCCCGAAAGCGCCGGGTCCATACGGTCGTTCGGGCGGCGAATAGCCCTCGTCAAGCATGTCGTCCGTACCGCGGTCGATGAGGGTGTCCTCCGGCTGAAGCTGGTTGTCATCCTCGACGCTGTATTCGCCTGCGGCCGCGCCGGTTTCATAGTGCTGGTTCATGATTTGCTGGCCACCCCACGGTCATTGTGTGCTCCTGAATCTTGGCGATGCCACCGAATTTCAATCATTCGCGCGGCTCACCCGAGTTGCTCCATCTCGTCGGCCGCGTCGGTCAGTGCAGCCGCCAGTTGGCGGGCCGTCGCCGCGTCCAGCGCGTCCAGGTGCCGGGTATGCACGGCGATCCACCGCCGCGTCGAGCCGTCCGCCTGCTGACGGCCGAAGATTTTGACGCGGGCCTGCCCGCCGCGGCGGGTGGTCCCCTCGAAGTCGCGGAACCACGTACTGTCGCGCTGCCAGTCGAACGTGCGCGCCGCGCCCGCGGGCGGCGGGACATCGTCGAACGGCATCGGCGCGGAGACGTTCTTGGCCGCCCACTCCCGTGCCATTTCCAGCAGCGTCTGGGGCTCGTCGCGTTCGAGGCGCTCGAGCTGCGCGACCTGCGCAGCAGTGAGCTGATCGGCCATGTCGCGCCAGGTTTGGGCGGTGCCGTCGTGAGTGGTCATGATGTGCAGTGTGTGTGACCGGGCCGCTGTCGGCGAGGGCCGAAAGTCATGTCTTGGGTCCTTTTGTCGATGCGGGGCGGGCCGGTTGGCCGCGGTTAGGCACCGTACGCATCCGCGCATCGCGCTCGGCGATTCCGTTGCTAGTCAATGGTATTGACCGTTTGCGTAAAGTTTCGTGCCCGGCGCCTTGGACGATGTTCGGTCGGAGAATGTCCCGGCCCGTCAGCCGATTTGCGCGCGATGTTCTTCAATTGCGGCTCACCGACCGTGGAAGACGCGGAGAATGATTCCGTGATATGAGGCCGGAGAAGGGAGATGGCATGGCCGCCGACCCACAGTGCGCCCGCTGCAAGCAGCCCATCGGACCGGGATGGCTCTACCTGGTTGCGCATCGCCGCGGCCAAGCCGAGACGGCCGAGGATGATGCGGTGCTTGTTCACCTGCCCGACGAATGCCCACAGCCCGGAGAGCACGTTCCACCGAGCTAGGCGAGTCGGGGTGCCCTGATATCGTCCACGCCACACGGCGTTTGGTGGTTCAACCTAAGTGTTGGCGGTCGCAGCCACGCGGCTCAGGTGATCAATGAACCAGTCGCGGGCCAACACCGCGACCTGCTCGAGCGTGCCAGGCTCTTCGAAGAGGTGGGTGGCGCCGGGAACGACGGTGAGTTCGCACCGACCGGGCATCATCGCCTGAGCCTGTCGATTCAACTCGAGCACCACGTCATCGCGCCCGCCCACAATCAGCAATGTCGGCGCACCAACCTTGGGCAGGGCCGGGCCCGCCAGGTCGGGCCTCCCGCCGCGGGAGACCACCGCCTCCACTCGAACGCGGGGATCGGCGGCCGCGACCAGCGCCGCGCCCGCCCCGGTGCTGGCACCGAAGTAGCCGACCGGCAGTGCTGCGGTATGGGGCTGGTTGGCCAGCCACGCGGTGACGTCGACGAGCCGGCGCGCCAACAACTCGATGTCGAAAACGTTGGCGCGGTTGCGTTCCTCGTCCGGGGTGAGCAGGTCGAACAGCAAGGTGGCCAGGCCCGCGGTGTTCAAGACCTCGGCGACATAGCGGTTTCGGGGGCTGTGGCGGCTACTGCCACTGCCGTGAGCAAATACCACCACGCCGACCGGCTGTTCCGGAATCGTCAGGTGTCCGGCCAGCGACACCGGTCCGGCGCTCACCCGGACCTCCGCGTCGCGTATTGGCGGATCACCAGGCGTGCCGGCGGTCTCGGGTTGGGCAAAGCCTTCCCGCGCGCGATCGAGCAGCGCGACCACCTCGTCGTCGGAGGTCTGGGTGAAGTTGCAGTATCCCTGGCCGACGGCGAAGAAGAACGCGGGCGTCTCCAGGCAGACGACCTCGTCGGCGTATCCGGCAAACGTCGCGAAGATGTCGCGTGCGCCGATGGGCACTGCCAGCAGCACACTGCTTGCACCCTGGGCGCGGGCCACCTCGCAGGCCGCCCTGGCGGTGGCACCGGTCGCGACGCCGTCGTCGACGATTACCGCGATCCGACCCGCAATCGGGATCTGGTCATGTCCGCGGCGGAACCGTTCCGAGCGACGCGCCAGCTCGGCGCGCTGCTTCGCTTCGACGCGCGCGATCTCTTCTTCGGACAAATCGGCTTCGGCCACCACGGAGTCGTTGATCACCCGCACGCCGCCCTCACCGATGGCGCCGAACGCCAGTTCGGGTTGAAACGGCACCCCCAGCTTGCGCACTACCAGGACGTCGAGCGGCGCGCGCAGCGCCTTGGCGACCTCGAAAGCTACCGGCACGCCACCGCGCGGTAGGCCGAGCACAACAATGTCCTTGCCGCGCAACGCGTTCAGTCGCTCGGCCAGGTGTCGGCCGGCGTCGACGCGATCCTCGAACACCCTCATGCCGCCGCGCAGCGAAGCCAGCCGCCGGGCCAACCGCCGTCCGCCATCACCACCGTCGTCCCGTTTCGTCATCCCCCGAGTGTGGCGCGACGGACCGGCCTCGCCGAAGGGCCTTAGGACCACTCGCCGTGGGGACCAACGCCTCCTGACCGGTGATCGCCGGCCACCTAGCGTCGGCACGATGGAGGCGGGTCAATCGTCGCGCTCCATATGTAGCCCCAATGTGGTGGTGCTGCTGGGCGGTGACGTCATGCTGGGGCGGGGCGTCGATCAGATCCTGCCCCATCCTGGCGAACCGGAGTTGCGTGAGCCGTATCTGCGTGATGCGCGCGGATACGTCCGGCTCGCCGAGCACGCGAACGGGCCGATTCCGCGCCGCCCGGTGGATTGGCGGTGGCCCTGGGGCGAAGCACTTGCGCTCCTCGACGAGGCCGCGCCCGATGTCCGGCTGATCAATCTCGAGACGACGATTACCGCCGGCGGAGAGTTCGCCGAGGGCAAAACGGTTTGTTACCGGATGCACCCGGATAACCTGCCGGTCCTGGCCGCGTTGCGGCCGGACGTGTGTGCCCTGGCCAACAACCACATTCTCGACTTCGGCTACCGGGGACTGACCGACACCGTAACCGCTCTGACCGCGGCGGGCATACAGGGCGTGGGTGCCGGAGTGGATTTGCCCACCGCGCGCCGTCCCGGGGTGGTCAGCGTTCACGGTGAGCACCGGGTGCTCGTCGGCTCGGTGGCGATGAAATCGGCCGGCGTTCCCGAAACCTGGGCCGCACACCACGACCGGCCCGGGGTGTGGCTGATTCGGGATCCGTCGCTGCGCGACGTTGCCGACGAGGTGGCCGCCGAGGTGCTGGCGCACAAACGCGACGGCGACGTCGCGATCGTCTCGGTGCATTGGGGATCCAATTGGGGCTATGCGATAGCGCCGAGCGAGATTGCGTTCGCGCACCGGCTCATCGACGCCGGCGTCGACATCATTCACGGACACTCCTCGCACCATCCCAGGCCGATCGAGATATACCGCGGCAAACCGATCCTGTACGGCTGCGGTGACGTCATCGACGACTACGAAGGCATCCGCGGGCATGAAGCGTTCCGCGGTGACCTCAGGCTGCTCTATCTGACTCAAACAGATTCCGTCAGCGGTCAACTGGTCTCGCTGCGGATGATTCCGCTGCGCGTGCGACGGGTTCGACTCGAGCGGGCCTCGCAGGCCGACGCCGAGTGGCTGCGCAAGACCGTCGAGCACGCCAGCCGCCGGTTCGGGACCCGTGTCGCGACAGGATCCGACGATCTGCTGGAGGTCGTGTCACTTCACGATGACACGCATCGCCGCATGACCCGGGAAGGCTGAGGGGCTTCGAGGACGAGATGCAAGTAGGCACTACCTGTGGCGGCGCCGAACGCGGCGAGACAAAGGAATCCGACATTAAAGCCAGCTACGACAAGGGCATCCTGACCGTGGACGTGGCCGTGCCCGAACAGGCAGCCGCGGCGGTCGCCGAGAAGCCGCTGAGTCCCGAGTTGTTTCCCACGAAGGGCCGAACGGCCCTACAGCTCCCTGGGGTATCGCCCTAGGTTCCGACTATCAGCCGATAGATCCTGATGTTGAGGAGAAAACTATGACCACTGCGCGCGAAATCATGCACGCCGGAGCCACCTGTGTCGGCGAGCACGAGACGCTGACCGCCGCAGCCGAGCATATGCGCGATCTGGGTGTAGGCGCCCTGCCGATCTGCGGCGACGATGACCGTCTGCACGGAATGATCACCGATCGCGACATCGTCACCAAGTGCATCGCGTCCGGCCGCGATCCCAACACCGTTACCGCGGGTGAGCTGGCCCAGGGCAACACCTATCGGGTCGAAGCCGAGGCCAGTATTGAAGAGATGCTCAACGTCATGGAAGAGCATCAGATTCGCCGGCTACCGGTGATCGACAGCCACCGGTTGGTGGGAATCGTCAGCGAAGCCGATATCGCACGCCATCTTCCCGAACATGCGATCGCCCAGTTCGTGAAGGCCATTTGTGCGCAGACGGCTATCACCAGCCACTGAGCGATCCCGCGATGCCCTCATCTGACGT
Organism: Mycobacterium sp. NGS69; assembly: GCF_059812165.1. Classification (NCBI taxonomy): domain Bacteria; kingdom Bacillati; phylum Actinomycetota; class Actinomycetes; order Mycobacteriales; family Mycobacteriaceae; genus Mycobacterium; species Mycobacterium sp. NGS69. The sequence continues at coordinate 446,664 of NZ_JCALCD010000002.1, read as the reverse complement.
CCGGCTGTGGCCATCCAAGTTGGTGACGTGACGTGATGCCCCTCCCGCCGACCGGCCGAACGTGTGCACGATTGAACTCCCGGACGAACGGAGAAGCGCATGAAGGCAAAGGTCGGTGACTGGCTGGTGATCAAGGGCACCACAATCGATCAGCCAGACCAACGAGGACTGATCACCGAGGTTCACTCACCAGACGGCGCACCACCGTATGTGGTGCGGTGGCTCGCCACCGACCATGAGGCGACCGTTTTTCCCGGCGTCGACGCGGTCGTCGTCACTGCTGTGGAGCAGGCCGAGGCCGACGAGCGTGCCCAACACCGGTTCGGTGCGGTGCAGTCGGCCATCGCACACGACAAGAACAAGTAGGCGCTTTCGGAGACGATGAAATCGGCGTCAATGGCCAGGTGGCCGGTACAGGTTCGGCGCCGCGATGGGACGCTCATCCCCTTCGACGTCAGACGGATTGAGGCAGCGGTCGCGCGCGCCAGCCGCGAAGTAGGTTATGACGACCCCGACATGCCGGCCGCGGTGGCCAGGACTGTTGCCGATGCGCTGGGACCCAGAGTTGCACCCGTCGAACGGATTCAGGATTTTGTTGAGGCGCGGCTCGGCGAATCCGGACTGGACGACGTCGCCCGCGCCTATATCATTTATCGGCAGCGGCGCAACGAGCTGCGCATGGCAAAAGCTCTGCTCGGTGTCCGCGACGAGCTGAAGCTGGGCCTGTCCGCCGTGATGGTGCTGCGGAACCGCTATCTCCTGTGCGACGACCAGGGGCGGCCGATCGAGTCGACCGGCGAGATGATGGACCGAACGGCGCGCTTCGTCGCGGTTGCCGAGGACGGGTACCGACGCGGCACGTCGGCGCGGTGGGCCGAACGCTTCTCGGCGCTGCTGCGCAACCTTGAATTCCTGCCGAACTCACCCACGCTGATGAACGCAGGCACCGACATCGGACTGCTCGCCGGATGTTTCGTTCTGCCCGTGGATGATTCGCTGCAGTCGATCTTCACGACTCTTGGACACGCTGCCGAGATCCAACGCAGCGGCGGCGGGGTTGGTTACGCCTTCAGCCATCTACGACCCGCCGGGGATCGCGTGTCCATCACGGCCGGCAAAGCGAGCGGACCGAATTCGTTTCTTCGACTGTTTGACACTGCGGCGGATGTCGTCTCGATCGGTGGTCGTCGCCGCGGCGCATGCATGGCGGTGCTCGACGTGTCACACCCGGATATCTATGACTTTGTCACCACCAAAGCCGAAAGACGTGGTGAACTATCACATTTCAACCTGTCGGTCGGCGTGACCCACGCGTTCCTGCGCGCCGTCGAACGCAACAGCACACACCGCCTTGTCAACCCTCGAACCGGTAAGACCGTCGCGCGGATACCTGCCGCCGAGCTGTTCGACGCCATCTGCGAAGCTGCGCACGCGTGCGGCGATCCCGGGCTGCTGTTCCTCGACACGATCAACCGGGCCAACCCAGTTCCGGGACATGGCCGAATCGAGGCAACCAATCCGTGCGGGGAGGTTCCGCTGCTGCCCTACGAGTCGTGCAACCTCGGCTCGATCAACCTCGCCCGGATGGTCACCGGTGGTCGCGTCAACTGGGATCGGCTGGCCGCGGCGACGGGGATGGCGGTGCGGTTCCTTGACGACGTCATCGATGTCAGCCGGTACCCATTCCCCCAGTTGGGCGAGGCCACCCGGGCGACCCGCAAGATCGGGCTGGGCGTGATGGGTCTGGCCGAACTACTTGCCACGCTGGGCGTCCCGTACGACAGTGAGGATGCCGTGCGGTTGACGGGCCAGGTCATGCGTCGCATTCAGCAGGAGGCACACGCCGCGTCGAGGCAGCTGGCAGAAGACCGGGGCTCGTTCCCCGCGTTCGCCGACAGCACGTTGGCGCGCTCAGGGCCGCGGCGAAACGCACAGGTCACCTCCGTCGCTCCGACAGGCACCATCTCGCTGATCGCCGGCACCACCGCCGGGATCGAGCCGATGTTCGCCATCGCCTTCACGCGCGCCATCGTCGGCAGACACCTACTGGAGGTCAACCCGTGCTTTGACCGGCTGGCCCGCGACCGGGGCTTATACAGCGACGAGCTGATTGCCGAGATCGCACAGCGCGGTGGAGTGCGAGGCTATCCGCAGCTGCCGGACGAGGTACGGTCGGCCTTCCCGACCGCAGCCGAGATCGCCCCGGCGTGGCATCTGCGTATACAAGCCGCCGCGCAGCGTCACGTCGACGCCGCCGTTTCCAAGACGATCAACTTGCCCGCGACCGCGACTATCGATGACGTCCGCTCGATCTACCTGGCCGCCTGGAAGGCTAAGGTCAAGGGCATCACGGTGTATCGGTACGGTAGCCGCGGGAACCAGGTGTTGGCCTACGCCGCGCCGCAACCGGCGCTGGCCCAGGCCGACACCGAGTTCAGCGGCGGCTGCGCCGGGCGATCCTGCGAATTCTGATGGCATTTCCTAGCAGCGAGGACGCGTCAGAGCTGGGCAGTTCATTCCGGTCCGGAAATCGCGCCTCGGTGACCTAAGACCCGAATTCGGGGGCTAACGGCCCTCCCGCCGCCACGTCCGTCGTCCATACGGTTGCCAACGTCAATGCTGCAACAGCGGAGAGGGACGGCATGCGATCAGATCGCCTCAGGTGGCTGGCAAACGCGGAAGGCCCGTTTGCCTCGGTCTATTTCGACGACTCACACGACACCGCGGATGCTGGCGAGCAGCTCGAAGCGAGATGGAGCGACATCCGCAAACATCTCGACGGTCTGGGGGCGGGAGCGGACATACTCGGCACGCTCGAGGAGGCCGTGCTGAACCATCGACCGGCGGTCGGTCGGCGCGGCCGCGCCGTGATCGCTACCGCTGATCAGGTCCTGATCAACGAGCCCCTGATCGACCCACCGCCGACGCTGGTGGTTCGCCTGTCGGATTATCCGTACGTGGTGCCGTTGATCGAACTCGAGATGGACCGGCCGACATACATTTTCGCCGCGGTTGACCACGCCGGCGCCGATGTCACCCTGTTTCAGGCAGACAGCGTCAGCTCCACAACGATCGAAGGCGCCGGGTATCCGGTGCACAAGCCGTCGACCGCCGGCTGGAACGGCTACGGCGACTTCCAGCACACCACCGAGGAAGCCATCCGCATGAACTGCCGTGCGGTTGCGGACGAGATCACGCGGCTGGTGGACGAGGCGGACCCGGAGGTGGTGTTCGTGTCCGGCGAGGTCCGCTCGCGTGCGGGCGTTGTTGCCGAATTGCCGCGGCGCGCGGCCCGGCGGGTGTCGGAGCTACACGCCGGATCCCGCAAGAGCGGCATCGATGAGGAGCAGATCCGCCGGCTGACGGCGGGCGAGTTCGACCGGCGCCGCGGCATCGAGATGACCGCGATCGCTGACCGGTTCGAAGCCGAAATCGGGCGCGGGTCGGGCTTGGCGGCCCAGGGCATCGCCGCCGTGTGCGCGGCGCTCCGTGAGGGCGACGTCGACACGCTGTTCGTCGGTGAGCTCGGCGACGCGACCGTCGTTACCGGCAAGGCGCGCACCATGGTCGCGCCCGACGCCGACGTGTTGTCCAGCTTCGGCGAACCGGTGCAGCGCGTGGCACGGGCCGACGAGGCTTTGCCGTTCGCCGCGATCGCGGTGGGCGCATCATTGACGCGGGCAGACGACCGCATCAGACCAGCGGACGGGGTCGGTGCGTTGCTGCGATATGTCGCCACTGAGGCGGCCAATCGCCGTGGCGCATAACCTCTTTCGGGAGCCGCCGCCTCTCCTGCGCGACGAAGAAATCCGAGTCACCTCTGGACAGGTCTCGGTGGCCGGACGCCTGACGATCCCCGAGCACCCGAAGGGTGTTGTCGTGTTCGCGCACGGCAGCGGAAGCAGCCGGCACAGCCCGCGCAACCAATTCGTCGCCGCGGTCCTCAACCGAGCGGGGTTCGCCACGGTGCTCTTCGACCTGCTGACGCCCGACGAAGAGCGCGACCGCACCAACGTCTTCGACATCGAACTACTCGCCCGACGATTGGTTGACGTCACGGGCTGGCTGGCCGGTCAACCTGACACTGCATCACTGCCGGTCGGTTACTTCGGCGCCAGCACCGGTGCGGGCGCGGCGCTGGCCGCAGCGGCGCATCCCGCTGTCAAGGTAGCGGCGGTGGTATCTCGCGGCGGGCGGCCCGACCTGGCCGGCGAGTCGCTTCGCGACGTGCACTCCCCGACCCTGCTGATAGTGGGCGGACGCGACGAAATGGTCCTAAAGCTGAACCGGCTGGCGCAAACGTTGATACCGGCCGAGTGTCAGGTCGCCGTCGTCCCCGGTGCCACCCACGTGTTCGAGGAACCCGGCGCGCTCGAGCAAGTGGCTGTGCTGGCGCGCGACTGGTTCATCGACCATCTAGCGCGGGCGTGATGAGCCCGTAGTGCCCGTCGTAGCGGTGATATATGACGCTGCCACGATCGACCGCGGCGTCGACGAAGAACAGGAACGGCAGGCCCGTCAGTCCGATCCGCTCGATCGCCTCGTCCACGGTGAGTCGCGGCGCGGGTTGGGGGCTGATGCTCAGCGATATCTCGACCGGGGCCAGCTCGTCCGCGAGATCCGGATTGACTTGTGCCAGGCGGTATTCCGCGGGAGATTGGCGATACAGCACGCTGTCCTGATTGGTGCCCGCCTCGGTGAACAAATGGAAGTCGTAGTCAAGCAGCTCCATCTCGAGGGCCGCCTCGTCGACGGTGCAGGTGGGCAGGCTGTATGACTTGTGCCGCATGACGCGGCGTTCGCCTACGGGCCTCGGGAAGTAGTGCGGCCGGTGGCTGGGCTCGGACTGATGCCGCCATTCGTGCGGGTCGGTCTCGGGAAGGCGCCCGCGCCGGGCCTCCCAGTGTTCGGCGCCGCGTTCTAGCCGTCGACGCAGCCGCGCCTCGAGGCGATCGACCGCCTCGGTCGCGGTGACGCCGTCGACCTGCGCGCGGACCGGCCGCCCGTTGACGTCGAGGTTGGCTTGTGCGACCACCCTGCGGGCCACCGCGGGATCACCGTGCTGGGTCAGCCTCACCCGAGCGTGCAGCACCGGTGCGTGGGTGAGGTGGCCGAGCTCGCCGATCTTTTTGCGCGCGTAGTCCGCGGCACCGGGCAGCTGCTCGTGCGTCGTCACCTCAACCTCAAGGACGGCCGGTAAATCGGGTCTCTGTCTCACGATTCGTTCACTACGCTTCCTGTGTCGCAGTCAGCGGTGCAGACCGATGACCGGCTGGTGGGTGCTGGCCTGGATATCGGTTGAGGTCAAGGCCATTAGCTGGTTCGACAGATCGGACAGCGCGCGGGCGATCGCCAGTTCGTCGCCGATCCGGGCCACCGGCTGGTCGGCGGGATCGAGTCGCGCCAGACCAATCCCGACGTAGTCCTTGCCCGCCCAGGACAGCCGGGCCTTCGCCCGCGTGCGCTCTTCGTACTCTTCGATCACCAGGTCGATTTGGCAGGTCTTGGTGCCGTCATCCTTGCCCGTCATCGCCGGTCTCCTCGTCTAGCCGGGTGTTTACCCACCTAGATGCGACCACCACCGGGCGCCACGAAGTAGGGGCGAAAGTCACCAGTGATCGACGGGCCGACGACGATTCAACAAATTGGTCGATAAATCAACCGTCGATATTAATCGACAATATTGTTGGTTGTAATCAACAATTCGTTGACTTATATCGACGCGTCCATAAAGTAACGTTCGTGTCCGACCTCAGGCAGGCCGAGTAGATGCACGCGTCCCGGGGCCGCCGTTCGGCGCATCATTTGGGCGACGACCGGGAACGAGCCATTCTGGCCACCGCCGAGCGCCTGTTGCAGGAGCGGCCGCTGGCCGATTTCTCCGTCGACGACCTGGCCAAGGGCGCGGGCATCTCCCGTCCCACTTTCTACTTTTATTTCCAGTCGAAGAATGCCGTGTTGTTGTCGCTGCTGGACCAGATGAACGGCAAGGCGCACGCGGCGCTTACGGCGCTGGGCGGCAAGCTGTTCGGCGACCCCACCGCGCTGTGGCGGGCGCGCATCGAGGCGTTCTTCGAGGTGTCGGGCTCGCACCGGGCGGTCGCCGTGGCGGGTGCCGCGGCGAAGGCCACCAACCCCGAGGTGCGGCAGCTGTGGTCGACGCTGATGCAGAAGTGGATTTCCCACACCACCGCGGCGATCAAGGCCGAGCGCCGGCGCGGCGCCGCCCCCGACACCTGCCCCGCCGAGGATCTGTCCGTCGCGCTGAACATGTTGAGCGAGCGGGTGATGGCCGCGACGTTCACCGCCGAGGAGCCGGCGATCCCCGAGGACCGGGTAATCGACATGCTGGTGCACATCTGGCTGGCCAGCATCTACAAGGCCGACGCCGAGGCGTTGGCGACTAGCGGTTTCTGAGGATCCGCCCGGCGCGGTCCAGGCTCTGGTCGATCAGCCGGTCGACGTCACCGAAGTAGGTCGGCGACGGGGCCCTGCCCGCCAGTTCCGAGACCGCGCGCTGTTCACCGTAAACGTCCGCCAGGCGCAGGTTTTCGGCCATCCGCTCCGAGCGCACCGCCAGCCCGGCCAGCAGTTCGCCACACTGCGATCCCGCGACGACGGTCCGCCGGGTCAGCGTGCGCAGGGTGTCCCATTCGGCGTGCCATGGGCCGTCGGGCCGTTCGTCGTTGGCCAGCGCGGCGGCGGTGTGCAGCGTCGCCGCCAAATGCGGCGCCGCGACGGCGGCCCGCCGGATCAGGATGGACAGCACCGGATTGCGCTTGTGCGGCATCGACGACGACCCGCCGCGGTTTTCGGCCGCCGGCTCGCCCAGTTCGCCGATCTCCGGGCGGACCAGGGTGACGACGTCCGACGCGATGCGGCCCCAGGCGTCGGTGCACCCGACGAAGGCGTCCCCGGCCGCGGTGACCGGCGTCCGCGTCGTGTGCCACGGCGGCCGGTTGCTCAGCCCCAAAGACGTTGCGACGCTTTGTGCCAGGCGATCGGGGTCGGCCGCCGCGCCGAGCAGCACCGCCAGTTCGGTGGTCGCGGCCCGCGTTCCGGCGGCGCCGCCGATCTGGATCGGGGTGACCAGCCCGGCGAGCCGCTGGTAGGCATCGACGACTCCGTCCAGCCACCCCGCCGCCTTGGCGCCGAACGTGGTGGGCGCCGCGTGCTGCGTGAGGGTGCGCGCCACCATGGGCGTGCCGCGGTGCGCGGCGGCGAGGTCGGACAGCGCCGAAATCTGCCGTGCGAGTTGGGCTGCGAGCTCATCGGCGGCGGCGCGCACGCCGAGCATCAGGGCGCTGTCCAGGACATCCTGGCTGGTGAGTCCGCGGTGGATCCACGGTGCGACGGCCGGGGCGGCCCGCCCGCGCAGCAGGTCGACCAGGCCGATGACCGGGTTGCCGCCGTCCTCGGCACCGGCCGCGAGTGACTCGCGGTCGCCGTCGCGCAGCAGGGCCGCCAGGTCGGCTCCGGCGCAGTCGGCGGGCGCCAGGCCGGCGGCGGCCAGGGCCGCCAGCCAGGCGGATTCGACCGCGACCATCCCCGCGAGCAGCGCGGCGTCCGTCATGTGCGCGCCCGCCCGCTGGTCGCCGGGCCACAGCAGGTTGGTCATCGCCGATACTCCAAAAAGACGGTCTCGTTCGGGCCCTGCAGGTGGATGTCGAAACGGTATCCCGCGCAGCCGCTTTCGGGGATACACACCAGGCCGGCCAACGCCGGGTCGACGGCGTCGTGGGGCAGGTAGGCGCGGGTGAACAGCCGGTCCAGCAGGCCGCGCGCGAAGACGGCCAGCGCGAAGAACGGGGCGGCGCCGGGTTCATGCGGGCCGGGCGCCACCGTGGTGAAGCCGTAGCGCCCGGCCTCGTCGGTCGCGCACCGGCCCCAACCGGTGAACGACGTTTCGTCGCGCCGCAGCGAGCCGGCCAGTCGCGGGATGCGCCCCGTGCCGTCCGGCTGCCACAGTTCGACCAGCGCGTCGGGCACCGCGTGGCCGGCGCCGTCGTAGACCGTGCCGTGCAGCCGGACCGCCTGCGGATGCCCGTCGGCGACCAGTTGGCCGTCACCGGGATACGGCAGCCCCAGCCCGAGAAAGGGGCCGACCGTTTGCCCTGGGGTGCACGCCAATTCAGCCATCGTCCGCGGTCCAGGTCCGGTGGGCGCCGCAGACCACGATGTCCCAGCGGTAGCCCGTCGCGTACTCCGGCTGGGTGAGGTCGTGGTCGTAACGGGCGATCAGCCGCCCCCTGGCGGCGGGATCGAGGACCGATTGGAAGATCGGGTCCAGGTCGAACAGCGGGTCGCCCGGGAAGTACATCTGGGTGACGAGGCGTTGGGTGAAAGTCGTTCCGAAGACCGAGAAGTGGATGTGCGCGGGGCGCCACGCGTTGCGGTGGTTGCGCCACGGGTACGGGCCGGGCTTGATGGTCAGGAACCGGAACGAGCCGTCGGGTCCGGTGAGGCAACGGCCGGCGCCGACGAAGTTCGGATCCAGCGGCGCCGGGTGCTGGTCGAGCCGGTGGCGGTAGCGGCCGGCGGCGTTGGCCTGCCAGATCTCGATCAGCTGTCCCGCCACCGGCTTGCCCGAGTCGTCGAGCACCCGCCCGGCCACGACGATCCGCTGTCCGATCGGCTCACCGGGATGGCCCGCCGTCAGGTCGGCGTCGCGAGGGTCGACGTCGTGGGCGCCGAAGCACGGCGCGTGGCGTTCGAGTTCCTCCGGGTCGACGACGAGCGCGGGGCGTTTCGGATGGCGCAGGGCGCTGCTGCGATAGGGCGGATAGTCGAGGCGCGGACGGGCCGGATCCCCGAGCCGGGCGTCAACCGTGATCGCGGCCATCTCCGCCGTGATGTCGTCCTGGGACGCGACATCCTCGGCGGTCATGAGCCGTGAGGCTACTCCCGATCGCCCGCCTAGAGGGCGCGAACCAGCGAGGCCCTGCCCCTGGTGCGCAGCCGGTGCAGCGCGGAGCCGCGGTATTGCTCCATCTTCGCGGCCATCTTGTCGCCCAGCTCCTCGAGCTCGGCGTCGGTGATCTTCACCTCGGGGGGCGCGGGAATCAGGTCGCGCTCCTCCTCGTCGGCGTGGGCCTCCAGCACGGTCTTGAAGGAGTTCCACTCGTCGGTATAGCCGGGCGCGCTCTGCGGCGTCTTCAGCAACACGGAAAGCTGGTCGACCACCTGGCGGTGCTCGGCGTGCGCGACCGCGATCAGCTTGCCGGCGTCCTTGAGCGCCGGGTAGTACAGGTCGTCCTCGATGCGGAAGTGGATGTCGAGTTCGATCAGCATCTCGTCGAAAAGGTCGTGGCGCTCTTCGCTGTTCACCGGCGCCTCGCTGACCTTGCGGCCGAGGCCCTTGATCACGACGTGGTGCTCCTTCAAGACGTCATAGGCGTTCACTTCGCTACCTCCTCGGCGCGTACCTCAACCATTCCGTCGGCCAACCTGGCCTCGTAGCACGGCAGCGGCGCCGCCGCGGGACCGCGCAACACCTCGCCGGACTCGGCGGCGAACCACGAACCGTGCCAGGGGCACACGACCCGCCCCCGATCGACCCAGCCGTCGGCCATCGGCGCGGCCAGGTGCGGGCAGAACTCGCCGAACGCCGACACCTCCCCCGGCTTGGTTTGGCACACAACCAATCCCACGCCGTCAACCTCCACGCGGACCGGCTTTCCGTTCAGCGAGCCGGCGGGCAGCACCGGCGTCCACTCGGTGGCGCGCAGCCGCTCACCCGACCGGTCGATGCCGATGCCGGACTCGAACACCAGGGACCCGCCGAGGTAGCTGCCGCCGAGGGTGATCGCGTAGCCGAGCGCGGTCAGCGCGATGCCGCGGCGGTGGCGGCCTTGGCGGCGGTCCCACCAGGATTGCGCGTAAAGCGCCGTGGCGGCGAGGTTCACCAGCCCGTGCACCAGCCCCACCCGGCGGTCCTCCTCGTGGGTGTGCTGCCAGTCGGTGGTGCCGGTGATCGCCGACCCGATGCTCGCCAGGATCCCCACCCCCAGCGCGCGGGAGGCGAACCGCGACGCGTCACGGACCTCGCTGGGCCGTTGGCCGGGCAGCAGGCTCAGCGCGTCCAGCGCGACCGTGGTGCCGAGCGCTCCGCTCGTCAGCGACGCGAGCGGCGGATGCACCGGATGCCCCAGCCAGACGCCGTGCAGGGCGTTGGTAACGGTGTCGCGGGCGCCGCCCAGCGCGTTGTAGCCGAAGCTGAACAGGTGTTCGAGGCGATAGCTCGGCCGATCCAGCCACTCCTGACGCCCGATAGCTGACAGCACTCGCGGTCCGAGTTCCCGCAGCCGACCACCGGCCCCCCGGGACCGATCAACCATGACACCGCCCTTCCTCAGATAGGGAGATAATCGCCGATACCACCCGTGAAATCGGCGATTATCCCGGCGTTACGTCGCGCTCACGTTCGTGGTGAGCCCGACGTGACCCACCGTAGCGGCGTCACCTGGTTCGTCGGTTGTGTGACGCCTGTGAGTTAGCCACCAGGATGCTCCGAGGTCGCTCGCCATGGGGATTGACCGGGCGGGCGGTGTGCGGGATTCTATTGAGCAGAACGTATTTCTGCATAACAGAGGGCCGAGTGAGCGATCTTCGCAGCGTTTTCGACAACGTCCGGCGCGGAATGATCCCCGCCCACATCTACAACGACGGGCAGCTGTTCGCGCTGGAAAGGGAGCGCCTCTTCGGCCGGGCGTGGACGTTCGTGGGCCACGAATCGGAGATCCCGCACGACGGCGACTACGTGGTGCGCCGGGTCCTCGACGACTCGTTCATCGTCGCCCGCGACTCGAACGGCGAGGTGCGGGCCTTGTTCAATATGTGCCTGCACCGCGGGATGCAGGTGTGCCGCGCCGAGCTGGGCAACGCCTCGAACTTCCGCTGCCCGTACCACGGCTGGTCGTATCGCAACGACGGCCGGCTGATCGGTCTGCCGTTTCACCGCGAGGCCTACGGCGGCGACGAGGGGCTGGTCCGGGACGCCCAAAGCCTGCTTCCCGCACCGAGTTTCGCGAGCTACAACGGGTTGCTGTTCATCAGCATGGACCCGGCGGCCGAACCGCTGGAAGATTACCTCGGCGACTTCCGGTTCTATTTGGACTTCTACACCAAGCAGAGCGCGGCCGGCCTGGAGGTCCGGGGGCCGCAGCGCTGGCGCATCAAGGCGAACTGGAAGATCGGCGCCGAGAACTTCGCCGGCGACATGTACCACACGCCGCACACGCACGCGTCGATCGTCGACATCGGCCTCTTCCGCGAGCCAAAAGCCCAGAAGCGCAAGGACGGAGCGACCTATTGGGCGCACCGCGGCGGCGGCACCACCTACAAACTTCCGCCGGGCGACTTCGATCGGCGGATGCGCTACGTCGGCTACCCCGACGAGATGATCGGTCGCATCAAGCAGGCCTGGACGCCGCGGCAGCAGCGGGTGGTCGGCGAGGACGGCTTCATGATCTCGGCGGCCACCTGCTTTCCCAACCTCAGCTTCGTGCACAACTGGCCGAAAGTGCGCTCTGGTCCGGGGGACCAGAAAGATGAAGTCTTGCCCTTCATCTCGATCCGGCTGTGGCAGCCGATCAGCGAGAACGAAACCGAGGTGTGTTCCTGGTTCGCGGTGGACGCCGCGGCGCCCGAACAGTTCAAGAAGGACTCGTACAAGGCCTATTTGATGTGCTTCGGGTCGACGGGCATGTTCGAACAGGACGACGTGGAAAACTGGGTCTCGCTGACCACCACCGCGGGCGGTTCGATGGCGCGGCGGCTGTTGCTGAACAGCCGGATGGGGTTGCTCGGCGACGGCAGCCCCGTGGTTCAGGCGCTGCCCGCTGACGCTTTCCACGGGCCCGGGCGCGCCCAGGTCGGCTACAACGAGCACAACCAACGCGAACTGCTCAAGCTGTGGGCGGACTACCTGCAATGAGAAAACCCCTGTCCTTCAACGATATTCGGCACATGGCGGCCCACCAGTTCCTGGTCGACGAGGCCTACCTGCTGGATGCCCAGCAATACGAGGCGTGGCTGGACACCCTGACCGACGACGTCCGCTACGTCATGCCGGTCCGGGTGACGACGGCGCGCGGCGCAGGGTTCGACACGTCGCCGGGCATGGCGCACTTCGACGAGGACAAGTATTCGCTCCGCCAGCGAGCCGCTCGCTTCGCCACCGAGCACGCCTGGACCGAGGACCCGCCGTCACGGTTGCGCCACTTCATCACCAACGTGCGCACGTATGCCGATGACGACACACACCTCATCGTCGAGTCGGCCGAGCTGCTCTTCCGCAGCCGCGGCGACGTCAACGAGAGCGCGCTGGTGTCCTGCGGCCGCGAGGACCTGCTGCGCTGGTGCGACGATCGATGGAAACTGGCCCGGCGCAACATCTTTGTCGACGAGTCGGTGCTGCGGATGCAGAATCTGGCGGTGTTCCTGTGAGCGAACCCATCTCGATAACCAACGAATTCACCGAAGTGCTGATCCAGCGGATGGACACCCGCAACGGGTCGCGGCTGCTGATCAGCGCACCCAAGACCGGGCGCTCGATCTCCCTCGACGCGCTCGAGATCGAGGCGCTGACCCGGCAGAACACCCGTACGCTGGCGGCCATGGTCGGCAATCCCGATGGCCCGCTGCTGCCCGACGAACCGCAGGCCCAACCGTGACGGCCTGGCTCGACGGCAAGCGGGCGCTGGTGGTGGGCGCCGGTTCGGGGATCGGCCGCGCCGTGGTGGACGCGTTTCGCGCCGAGGGCGCCAAAGTCGCCGTGCTGGAACGGGACTCCGGCAAGTGCGAACGCTTGCGGCAGGAAGTGCCCGACGTTCCGGTGGTCGACGGCGACGCCATCACCCGCGAAGCCAACGAGCGCGCCGTCGCCGCGGCGGTGGATGCGTTCGGCGGGCTGGACACCCTGGTCAACTGCGTCGGGATCTTCGACTTCTACAAGGGCATCGGCGACATCGACGCCGACGACCTCTCCCCCGCGTTCGACGAGATGTTCCGCACCAACGTGCTGAGCCACCTGCAGTCCGTCAAAGCCGCCCTGCCCGCGTTGCGGTCGGCCGGCGGGTCGTCGATCGTGTTGACCGAGTCGACGTCGTCGTACCATCCGGGGCGCGGCGGCGCACTGTACGTGTCGTCGAAGTTCGCCGTTCGCGGGCTGGTCGCCACGCTGGCTCACGAACTGGCACCGCGGATTCGGGTCACCGGGGTGGCCCCCGGCGGCACCCTCAACACCGACCTGCGCGGCCTAGCCAGCTTGGGGCTCGACGGTGTCCGCCTCGACGACACCCCCGACCGGGCGCGCGACATGGCGGCGCGCAGCCCGCTCGGCGTCGCGCTGACCGGCGTGGACCACGCCTGGAGCTTCGTGTTCCTCGCCTCCGACCGATCCCGCGGCATCACCGGCGAAACCGTCCACCCCGACGGCGGATTCGGGCTGGGCGCACCGCGATGACGCGCCTCGACGAGCAACGCGAGCTGGTGGCGCAGGGCTGCCGGGTAGCGGCGGCGCGCGGTTTGGTCGACGGCGTCCTGGGCCACCTGAGCCTGCGCGTCGACGACGAGCGGCTGCTCGTCCGCTGCCGAAGCGACACCGACCGCGGGGTGGCGTTCACGCGGCCCGGCGACATCCGGCTCGTCACATTCGACGGAACCGCCGGCGCCGCAGGCGAACTCGACGGCTACCGGGTGCCCAACGAGCTGCCCATCCACACCGAAACCCTGGTGTCCAACCCAGCGCACCGGGCCGTCGCGCACCTGCACCCGCCCGCCGTCGTCGCCGCCGACCTCGCCGGCATCGCGCTGAGGCCGATCTACGGGGCCTTCGACATCCCCGGCGCCTGGCTCGCGCGCGGCGGCGTGCCCGTCTACGAACGCGCCGTGCTGATCCGAAACTCCGCGCTGGGCAAGGAAATGGTCGGGGCGATGGGTGGTCGGCCGGTGGTGATCCTGCGCGGGCACGGGATCACCAGCGCGGCCGACACCGTTCAGCGGGCGGTGCTGCAGGCGATCGGCGTCGACGCGCTGGCGCGCATGTCGCTGCGGGTGCGCGCGGCCGGCGGCACGCTGCGCGACATCGATGACGCGGATTGGGATGACTTGCCGGACTTAGGTTCTGGCTTCAACACCGATGCCGCGTGGCGGCACGAGGTCGCGCGCTTGGACACTCAGCCGGTTTGACCCGGCGAACCGTCGCTGCCCGCGGTGCCGGCCGTGCCGTCGGCTCCGTGCGTTGCCCCGGTCCCGTGCGTGCCCGCGTCTCCGCCGTTGACCCCGCTGCCGCCGCCACCGCCGGTGCCGCCGCTGCCCACCGCGCCGTTGGTGCCCGCCTGGCCCAAAAGCCCACCGGTGCCACCGATGCCGACCGTGCCGGCGCCGCCGCCGTTGCCACCGTTGCCGCCGCCACCACCATGGCCGCCATTGCCGCCACCACCGCCGAAGGTCGACGTGTCGCCCGAGGTCGCCGAGGTATCCCCGCCGTGGCCGCCGCCACCGCCAATTCCCCCGCCGCCGCCCGCACCGCCTTGGCCGCCCAACCCGGCGTTGCCGCCGGCGCCGCCGTCGCCGAAGAGGCCTCCGGCACCGCCGGTTCCGCCGGCACCGCCCGCACCGCCGGTTCCGCCCGTGCCACCGGAACCACCCGCGCCACCGTCGCCACCCGGAGCGCCAACGGCCTGCGCAGCATTGAGCCCGGTATTGGCCGAACCGGCGTCGCCGCCAACGCCGCCGATCCCGCCAGCGGCTCCAATGCCGCCAGCGCCGCCCATACCCCCTGCGCCGCCCGCCCCGCCGGTGCCGGCCATCATCCCGCCATGACCACCGTTACCGCCCGCGCCGCCGACGCCACCCGTGCCGCCCGACATGCCCGTGGCGCCGCCGCCGCCACCGCCACCGGCCCCGGAGAAGGCGGAGGTACTAGAACCGAGTGCCACGGCCCGCCCGCCGTCGCCGCCGGCGCCTCCCGCCCCGCCGGGGGCCGAAGCGTTGGTCCCGTTACCGCCCGCGCCTCCTTGTGCCGTCAGGCCAAAGGTGGCATTCCCGCCAACGCCGCCGGCACCCCCGTTGCCGCCCGCGCCTCCGGTGCCGCCATTGCCCGCGACCGCCTCAGCGACCGTGCTATTGCCCGCCAACGCGCTTCCGCCGGTGCCGCCGGTGCCGCCGGTGGCGCCGAGGCCGGCGTCGGCGCCGTCGCCACCGGTCAACCCGAACGAGGAGCCGTCGCTGCTGTTGAAGATGTTGCCGCCGGTGCTGCCGGTTGCGCCCTGCCCGCTGACGATGGGGTTGACTCCGTTTGCCCCGGCCAGGCCGGTGCCGCCCTGACCACCGGCACCGCCGGCGCCGAACAGCATGGCGCTGCCGCCGTCGCCGCCTCGCCCGGGCATGCCGCCGCTGAAGCCCGCCGCGGCGGCGCCGCCCTGTCCGCCGCTGCCGCCGTTACCGCTCAGCCAGCCGCCGTTGCCGCCCCTGCCCCCCGCCTGGCCCGCACCGCCCGCGCCGCCCGACCCGCCGTTGCCGAGCAGCCCCGCGCTGCCGCCGTTGCCGCCCGCCTGGCCCGCCCCGCCCGACCCGCCATTGCCGCCGTTGCCCCACAGCAGTCCGCCGGCCCCGCCGTTCGCGCCGCTTCCGGCGGCGCCGTTGGCGCCGTCGCCGATCAGCGGGCGCCCCAGCAATGCTTGTGCGGGCGCGTTCACCGCACCCATCACCGCCTGCTGCGCGTTGGTCGCCTCGGCGGACGCGTACGCGCCCGCGCCCCCGTTGAGAAGCTGCACGAACTGCTCGTGGAACGCCGCCGCCTGCGCGCCGACCGCCTGATAAGCCTGCGCGTGGCTGCCGAAGATCGCGGCGATGGCCTCTGACACCTCGTCGGCTGCGGCCGGCAACAACTCCGTCGTCGAGGCCGCCGCGGTGGCATTGGCCGCACTGAGCGCCGAGCGGATACCCGCCAAATCGGTAGCCGCGGCCGAGACCATCTCGGGCATCGCAATGAGGAAAGACATGGGAGGCTCCCATCGACAGAGGACGATTCGACTCATACCCGGACGGGGCGAACCACCGCCAGGCGCAAACTGTATGCCCCTTCCTGCCGCTTATCGGTACTTTCCGCATTAACGGATGGCGCACCGAAGGTCACAGGTTCATATCCGGCGCGCCCTGCACGGTTGGCGGGGGCAGCGGGCTTAACCTGGCCGACGTGAGCGAACTGGACCGGCGGCGCTTCCTGGTCGCGGTGGCCGCGACGGTGGCCGTCACCGGGATCTCGTTGTGCTCGGAAGGCGGGCCCCGGGGGACGGTCGCCCGCGCCGAGGTCCCCGGACCCACGCCGACCCCCGCGGCCCCGGCGCTGCCGCCGTTGCTGTCGCCCCCGGACCGCGCATCGCGGGTCGCGCTGCCGGGCGGCGCGGCGCTGAGCAAGCTCCCCGGCAACGGTGACCTGCTGGCGTGGACGGTCGACGACGGCGTCAACACCGACGTGGTCCGGCTTTACACGGAATTCGCCCGGGACACCGGCGTGCGGCTCACCTATTTCGTCACCGGCTCCTTCCGCTCGTGGACCGATAACGCCGAGTTGCTTCGGCCGCTCGTCGAATCCGGGCAGATTCAGCTCGCCAACCACACGTGGTCGCATCCGGACCTGACGAAGCTTTCGGCGAACGAGGTCGCCGACGAGCTCGGCCGCACCGACCAGTTCCTGCGCGACACCTACGGTGCGGACGCCACCCCGTACTTCCGGCCGCCGTACGGCCGCCACAACGCCGTGGTCGACGCGGTGGCCGCCGACATGGGCTACCAGGTGCCCACGCTGTGGTCCGGCGACCTGCGGGATTCCGCGGTGCTGACCGAAGACCAGATCGTCAAGATGGCCGACCTGTCCTTCACCCCGCAGAACATCGTGATCGGGCATCTCAACCACACACCGATCACCCGCGTTTACGGGCAGCTGGTGGACATCATCCGGGCCCGCAGGCTGCGCACCGTGACGCTCAACGACGTCTTCCTGAAGCCCGAAATCCCGCACCGGCTTCAGCCGAGCTGATCGCCGATCTCCTTGGCCGCGTTGACAAGTGCGGCCGCCACCGATGGGTAGCGGGCGCTGTCGAGCCGGTCCTGCGGCGCGGAGGCGTTGAGCGCGAGCCGCACGCCCGGCGCTCGCGTCGGGATCGGCACCGCGACCGAGGCGACGCCGTCCTCGCTCTCCTCCCGGTTGATGGCGTAGCCTCGCTCGCGGATGCGCGACAGCTCGGCCTCCAGCTCGGTGCGGCTGCCGATCGAATGCGCGGTGACCCGTTCCAGTTCCTCGTGCGGAAACAATTGGCGCAGTTCGGTTTCCGACAGTTGGGCGAGCATCGCCTTGCCCGTCGAGGTGCAGTGCGCCGGCAGGGTGCGCCCCAGCCGGGATGCCACCCGGACCGCCGCCGGGCCCTCGACCGCGGCCACGAAGTGGACGTGGGCACCGTCGAGCATCCCGACATGAATCGTCTCCCGCAGTTGCTCGCCGAGGGCGCGCATGACCGGGGCGGCCGACCGCTGAATGTCGAGGCGGCCGAAGACCGCGAACGCCACGCCGGTGAGCGAGGGGCCCGGCAAATACGCCTTGGACACCGGGTCCTGGCGCACGAAGCCGCGGTAGGCCAGCATCGCCAGCAACCGGTGCGCGGTCGAGGGGGCGACACCCAGGTCCCGGGCCGCGTCGCTCAGCCGGATCTCGGGGCGCTCCCCCAAGAGCAGCAGCAGCTTCAGCGCCTTGTCGACCGACTCGATCGGATACTGCGGCGCGAGCGGGTCGGCGGCCGGCTGCCCCTTTTCCCGCATAGACAGTGACGGTACCCGCCGCTCACAGCGCGCTGAGGACGATCGCCCCGGCCAATCCCGCCCCGATCACCCCGACGGTTGCGGCGGCGACGGCCTTCCATCCGAAGCTGCGCGCGACCATCACCGCGCCCGGCATGCTGACCGCCGGCAGCGTGATCAACAGCGCGCCGAGCGTCCCCGACGAGACGCCGAGCAGCGCGAGGCCCTGCAGGATCGGGATCTCCCCGGCCGTCGGAATGACGAGGAGCGTGCCGACGACGGCGGCGAGCACGACGATCAGCAGGCCCCCGTGCGGGAGGCGGCCCAAGCCGAGCACCCAGCCCCGGAACGCGCCCAGCACCAGCACGACGACCGCATACTCCGGCAGCAGGATCACGGACAGCCTGAGCAGGGCTCGCGCGAACCTGCGGGCGGGCGCCTCGGGTTGGTGCCCGTCCCCGGCCGCCGGGCCGGGCGCCGGTTGCCCGGTGCGGGTCACCAGCGCCACGGCCGCCCCGACGCCGACCACCGCGGCGATCCCGACCACCATCCTGGTCAGCGTCCACTGCCACGGAGCGACGAAGAGCAAGAACACCAGCACCGCCGGGTTCAGCAGCGGATTGCCGAGCCAGTACGCGATGGCGGCGACGCGCCCGACACCGTTGCGGCGCAACGTGACGGCCACCGGGGCGGCACAGCACGTGCACATCATCGACGGCATGCCGGCCGCCCCACCGGCCAGCGCGCTCGAAATCACGCCGCGCCGGTTCAACAGCCGCGGCAGCCACGACGGCGGCATCAGGGCCTGAATCGACGCGCTGATCAGCAGCGCCGCCAGCAGTGCCTGCCAAATCGAGAGGAAGTACGCGTGGAAGAAGGTCGTGGCGGCGTGCCAGGTCGGGCCGTCGCCGGCGCGGACCCCGCCGACGGCGAGGATGTTCGACCCCGACCAGTGGTGGGTCCGGTGGGCCCGCAGGGCCTTGGCCGTGTAGGGCATCCACTTGGCCCACAGCAGCCCGGTGACGAACGCCGCGAGCGTCAACGCGACGCCAATGGCGACGCCCGTGCGGTCCCGACCGCGAATTGCGTTGACCCTCAACGACGCCGCCATGGTCAACGACGCTAGCCGACAAACCACCCACGGGCTGGACGAGAGGGACCGCGCGCGCCACACCCCCGGTAGAGCACCCGGAAACGAAGTTTCCGGTTAGTCTCTGCATCGTGTACGGGGCTACCGAGACCGGATACAGCCGATACGTCGCCATCGGGGACAGCCAGACCGAGGGCCTGTGGGACGGTAACGACGCCGTCGGCTTCCTCGGATTCGCCGACCGGCTCGCGGCGATCATCGATTCGCTGTATCCGGGCCTGCACTACGCCAACCTGGCGATTCGCGGCAAGCTGGTGGCCGACGTGCTGCACGAGCAGGTCCCGCCCGCGCTGGCGATGCGGCCGGACCTGATCACCGTGTGCGTCGGGATGAACGACGTCATCCAGCCGGGAAACTCGTTCGGCCGCGCCCTGACCAACCTGGAGCGCATGTACGCGGCGCTCGCCGACTCGGGGGCGACGGTGGTGACCACCACCTTCCCGAACGTCGCGCAATTCCTGCCGCTGGGCCGGCTCGTGTCCGGGCGGCTCGCCCGCATCAACGACGCGATCGCGGCGGCCGCCGACCAGTACGGCTTCCGGCTCGTCGACCTCTACGACGCGGCCTCGATGCGCGACCTGGACACCTGGGACGTCGACCGCGTGCACGCGTCCACCAAGGGGCACATGCTGTTCGCCGCCGCGGCCGCGGAGGCGCTCGATCTGCCTGGCAGCAACCATGATTGGGCCGAGGCGAGCGGCAGCGCCACGCGGCTGCCGTTCGGGTCGCGCACCTACGGACAGGTTCGCTGGGCGCAGGAGAAGTTCATGCCGTGGGTGTGGCGGCGGCTGCGCGGCATGTCGTCGGCCGACGGGCGGGTGCCCAAGCGGCCGCGGATGGAGCCCCTGACCGCGCCAAGTGCGGCGCGCTTTGTCCGCCGGTCAGGCATCCTTGACCCATGAACGTGGAGGCTCTGCTGCAGTCGATCCCGCCGCTGCTCGTCTACCTGGTGGTCGGCGGTGTGGTCGGGGTGGAGAGCCTGGGCATCCCCCTTCCCGGTGAGATCGTCCTGGTCAGCGCGGCGCTGATGTCGTCGCACCACGACCTGGCCGTCAATCCGATCGGCGTCGGCGGCGCCGCGGTGATCGGCGCGGTGATCGGCGACTCGATCGGCTACTCGGTGGGGCGCCGGTACGGGTTGCCGCTCTTCGACCGGCTCGGCCGGCGATTCCCCAAACACTTCGGCCCCGGGCACGTCGCCCTCGCCGAAAAGCTGTTCAACCGTTGGGGAGTTCGCGCGGTGTTCTTCGGCCGCTTCATCGCCCTGCTGCGGATCTTCGCCGGCCCCCTGGCCGGCGCGCTCAAGATGCCCTACCCGCGCTTCCTCGCGGCCAACGTCTCCGGCGGCATCTGCTGGGCGGGCGGCACCACCGCGCTGGTGTACTTCGCCGGGATGGCCGCCGAACGGTGGCTGGAGCGGTTCTCCTGGATCGGGCTGGTGATCGCCGTCGTGTGCGGAATCGCCGCCGCGATCCTGCTGCGCGAGCGCACGTCGCGGATGATCGCCGAGCTGGAGGAAGAGCACTACCGGAAAGCCGAAGCCACCGACGCCGCGTGAATCCACGGCTTTGCGCGTGCGTCCAGGGCGGAAAAGTCGCCCGGATCCCGCCATCAGCTCACACTGAAAGCCCAGAATTCACACGCAAAGCGCTGGGCAGCTTGAACTAGCCGACCGCCTCGCCGATGTCGGCGGGCTCCGCCGGGCGGTGCTCCTTGATCAGGGAGACGCCCATCCTGCGGGCGCGCCGCGCGGCGTCCAGGTCACCCACGGCCGCGAGGATCATCGCGCCCTTCATCAGGATGTGCCAGGACGACGCGAAGTCCTCGACGTCGGCCAGCCCGGCCGCGACGGCGCGGCGGCGCACGATGTCGCGGACGTGGTCGATGTGGGCGATGCATGCCTGCCCGGCAGGGTGACCCGCCCCCAGCTCCAGGAAAACGTTGATGAACGAGCAGCCCTCGTAACCGTCGCGCGACTGGAACCAGTCGTGCATGACGTCGAAGATCGCGAGCAACTGTTCCTCGGGCGTGCTGCCCCGCTGCCGGGACTGCTCCTCGATCAGGCCGTGCGTCCACACCTCCTCGCGGCGCTGTAACACGGCCAGGACCAGCGCGTCCTTGGTCGGGAAGTGGCGGTACAGGGTGGCCCGCGCGACGCCGGCCCGCACGATCACCTCGTCGGTGCCGACGGCGCGGATTCCACGCCGGCTGAACAGCTCATAAGCCGCGGTCAGGATGCGCTCGCGGGCCGAGCTGGTGACAGGAGTGACATCGTCGCTTGTCATACCGGGCCTTACCGTACTCTTAACGGCCCGATGTAGACAGACCGCCCTGTCTCGTTATACAAATGAGATTCGCGCACATCGCGCACAGTCTGTCTTCAGACGGAAGGACGGGCACCCCGCCCGGCGTCCCCTCGCCGGTAGCTTAGGAGAGTCCATCATGAGCCCGATCACCGCGGAACAGATGTCCAGCCCCCCGCCGACGCTCAGCACGCGTCTGGTCCACGAGCTGGGTGACCCGCACAGCACGCTGCGGGCGACCACCGACCGCAACGGCGCGGCGGTGATCGTCAACGCCGGCGGAGAGATCGACGCCTGCAACGAGCACACCTGGCGCCGGCTGATCGGCGAGGCGGCCGGCATCGTCATCCCACCCGGCCCCTTCGTCATCGACGTCAGCGGCCTCGAATTCATGGGCTGCTGCGCATTCGCGGTGCTCGCCGACGAGGCGCGACGGTCCCGCGAGCGCGGCATCGAGTTGCGCCTGGTCAGTTGCGAGCCGTTCGTCGCCCGAATCGTCGACGCCTGCGGGCTGAACCGCCTGCTGCCGGTGTACCCCACCGCGGACGACGCGCTCGCGTCGACCACTCGCCGGTAAGCCCGCCTCGCAACGAGTCAATCGGCCGATAATCGGCTGAAATGAGCGGCCTTCCCACCTTCGGTGCGGAGGAAGAATTCCTCCTCGTCAACCCGCGAACCGGCGAACCGGCCCCGCGCAACACCGCGGTGGCCGAGGAGGCCAAGCGGCGGGGCGCGACCCTGCAGCTGGAACTGAGCAGCTGCCAGGTCGAAACCAACTCCGACGTGACGGCGACCAGCGCGGAACTCGGCGAGCAACTCACCCGGCTGCGGCGCGCCGCCGCCGAGGCGGCCGAGGCCGCCGGGGTGCAACTGCTGGCCGCCGGCCTCCCGCCCGCCACGCCGCACGAGTTCCCCGTCACCGACACGCCCCGGTACCGGCGGATCGGCGCGGCGTATGGGATGGTCGCGCACGAGCAGGGCATCTGCGGGTGTCACGTCCACGTGCAGGTGCCCGACCGGGCCGGCGCCATCCGGGTCAGCAACTGGCTGCGGCCGTGGCTGCCGTCGTTGCTTGCGCTGTCGGCCAATTCGCGGGTGTATCGCAACGCCGACAGCGGCTACGCGAGCTGGCGCAGCGTGCTGTGGCGGCGCTGGCCGGTGGCCGGGGCGCCGCCGTTCTTCCCGGCGCCCGACGAGTACGACCGCACCGTACGCATGCTGATCGACAGCGGGGTCATCCTCGATCACAAGATGGTCTATTGGGACGTGCGCGCGTCGGAGCACTTCCCGACCGTCGAGATCCGGGTGTCCGACGTGCCGGCGACGGTCGCCGAGACGGTGCTGCTGGCCACGCTGGTCCGGGCGGCGGTGATGACCGCGCTCGACGAGCGGGGCGCGGACGCCGAGCGCCTGCCGCCCGCGGCGCTGCGGGCGGCGTACTGGAAGGCCGCGCACGACGGGCTCGCGGGCGACGCGCTCGACCTGATCCACGGGCGCGGCGGCGCGGTGCCGGCGCGCGAGGTCCTGGGCGCGCTGGTGCGACGGGTGCGCCCGGCGCTGGAAGCGCTCGATGAATACGACCGCGTCACAACGGAACTCGACCGCGTCGTCGCCCAGGGCAACGGCGCGATGCGGCAGCTGCGGGCGTGGCAGAAGCGCCACGAGGTGATGGACGTCGTGGCGGAAGCCGCCGCCGCCACGCTGAGTTGACCCGTCAGCCCACGGCGAGCAGGCGGTACAGGCCGATCAGCCCGACCACCACGATGGCCGAGCGCAACGCCGTCGGCGAGAGCCGCCGCCCGTAGCGCGCCCCGACCAGTCCCCCGACCAGCGAGCCCGCCGCGATGAGCCCGGCGACCGGCCAGCTGATCCGGCCGAAGGCCACCAGCGAATAGCTCACCGCCGCAACGACGTTCACCACCAGCGTCAGCAGGTTCTTGGCGGCGTTCATGCGCTGCACCGACTCGGGCAGCAGCGCGCCCATGATGCCGACCAGGAGGATGCCCTGCGCGGCGGTGAAGTAGCCGCCGTAGACCCCGACCGCGAAGGTCCCGAACACGAGCACCGCCATCCGGGCCGGCGTGATGTGTTCGGCCGAGCGCCCCTGTTGTTCGGCGCGCTGGGCCGCCCACCGCTGCAGCCGCGGCCCGAGCACCACCAGCACCAGGGCCAGCACCAACAACACCGGCACGACGCGGGCGAACACCGTGGGGGGCAGGTGCAGCAATAGGAAGGCGCCCAGCACCGCGCCGGCCAGCGACGCCGGCAGTTGCCAGCGCAGCCGGTCCCACTGCCCGGCCAGCTCGGCCCGATAGCCCCAGGTGCCCGACACGCTGCCCGCCACCAGGCCGACCGCGTTCGACATGGTGGCGGTGACCGGTGGATAGCCGAGGGCGACGAGAGTCGGGAAGGTGATCAGGGTGCCCGATCCGACGAGGGCGTTGATGGCACCGGCGCCGAACCCGGCCACGGCGATCAAAACCATATGGGAGAGCAGCACTCCCGAAAAGCTTAGTCGCCCTTAGACGTGCGGCGCTTCGGGGCCGCGGTCGACGCCGGTGCGCAGCTTGACCGACGCAGAATAGGCGAGGCTGCGGAAGTGCAGCACCGGATCGTCGGAGGGTTCGATGCCGTCGGTGACACGCATCGGGTCGAACACGACGATGTCGCCGTCGTGCTCGCGCTGCGTGTCGAGGCCGTCGATCTCCAGGATGCCGACGGTGGCGATCTGCGTGCTCTCCCAGGCGGCGGACGGGTCGACCGTCGAGTCGTTGGGCCCGGCGATCTGGACACGGAAGTCGAACCGCACCGGCCCGCTCGCGAGGCGGGCATTCAGCTCGTCCGTCAGAAAGTCGGGGCCGTCGCCCTCGGCGGCCGGCCGCTTTTCCCCCACAACCGGAACCCAGTGGTAGCGAACGAATCTGGCGCTGCCGTCGGCGGCGACCCAGCGGAAGGCGTGCAGGCCGTGGTACTCGATGGTGGCGTAGCTCGTCGGGACCTTGTTGGCGTCGCGCAGCACGGGCAGCGCGCCGAACAGCCGCGGATGGGTCAGGAAGTACTTGGCCATCCGCAGCGGCGTCGTCGGGCTGGGCCGCATCGCCTTGAGCAGATCGACGAATCCGTCCGGCGTGCTGGAGACGAACAGCCGCGCGGTCTGCGTCGATACGTCGGTGGTGGACCCGTCGGGCAGCGTGAACTTCACCGCCATCCCCCGCACCCCGGGCGCGCCGTCACGCTGCGACGGGTTGCCCGAACCGTTGGAGAAGCGGATCAGCGCGGGAACCGACGAGCCGTCGAAGTGCTTGGCGCGCGAAAGCCCCGCCGCCTCGGGGGCCGCGGTGAACGTCCCGCGGTACAGCGTGCCTTTGGCGTGCAGCGCGCGACAACCGGGCTGCGCGCCGCCGGTGCCTCGAATCGCCGCAATCGCCTCGTCGGGAGTGACCATTCGCGAATCTTAAGGCGCTAGTCGGGCAAGCCGAAGAGTTTGACGACACCGTGATCGCGACCGGCGGTGTAGCCGCCGTCGACGGCGATGGCCTGGCCGCTGACGAACGAGGCGTCGGGCGAGAGCAGGAACGCCGCCATCGCCGCGACCTCCTCGGGCCGGCCGAACCGTTGCAGCGCGTGCTCCTCGGTGATCGAGGCCAGCGGGCCCTCCATCCCGGGCAGGCCGAAAACGTTTTGGGCCATGGGAGTTTCGATGAAGCCGGGGCAGATGGCGTTGGCGCGGATGCCGCTGGGCCCGTAGTCGAGCGCGATGTTCTTGGTGAGCAGCACGACGCCGCCCTTGGCCGCGTTGTACGAGCTGCCCCCGGCCGTGCCCTCCAGGCCCTCGATGCTGGCGACGGTGACGATCGAGCCCCGTTCGCCGTCGACGCGGGGTTGCTCGATCATCCTGGCCAGCGCCGCCTTGGCCACCAGGAACGTACCGGTGAGGTTGATCCCGATCACCCGCTCCCATTCCTTGCGGTCGAGCAGGTGCACGGGGCCGCCGCCGGCGACGCCCGCCGCGTGGAACACGCCGTCGAGGCGGTCGGGCACGGCGGCCAGCACCGCGTCGATCGCGGCCTCGTCGGTGATGTCGGCGGTGACGAAGTGGAAGTCGGCCCCGAGGTCGGGCGGGGCGGCGATGTCGGCGCCGACGACGGTGCCGCCCTCGGCGAGCAGGCGCCGCGCGGTGGCCAGGCCGATACCGGACGCCGCTCCCGTCACGACGAAGGTGCGGGAGCGGGCGCGATCGGCGTTGACCATGGCAGTGATAGTGGCACACCGGCGCCCGGTGTGCGCCGACGGCGTCGCGTGTGAGCCCAGGGCGTCGCGTGTGAGCCCAGGGCGAGAAACTGACCCCCGGATTCCCGCCATGTGCGCACACGCAAAGCCGCCAAGGCACACTCAACGTGTGGAACACACTCACGCCGACGGCACGCTCGCCGGGTTCGTCGAGCGACACGCCCAGCAGCGGCCCGACGACGTCGCGATTCGCTACGGCGAGCGGCAGTGGACGTGGGCCCAGTGGGCATCCCGGATTCGGCGCGCGGCCGGGGCGCTACAGGCCGCCGGCGTGCGGCGCGGCGACTGCGTCGCGTTCCTGGACAAGAACCACCCGGCGTGCCTGGAGACCCTGTTCGCCGCGGCGTCGATCGGCGCCGTTACCACCGTTGTCAACTGGCGGCTCAGCGGCGACGAGCTCGCCCACGTGCTCGAGGACAGCCGCCCGCGGTTGCTGTTCGTCGGCGCCGAACTGCGCCCCGCGGTCGAAGCCGCGGGCGTGGACCGCATCGTGGTGATCGACGACGAATACGAATCCCTGCTCGCCGCGGCGCCATCCGCGCGGACCGCCGAGGTCGACGAGCGCGACACCGCGCTGGTGATCTACAGCTCCGGCACAACCGGGCGACCCAAGGGTGTGCTGCTGAGCCAGCGCGCGCTGGCCAATCACCCGTCGAACCTAGCGCCGGCGTTCCCGTTCGCCGACGGGGACGCGAATCTCGTCGCCATGCCCCTGTTCCACGTCGGTGGGATCGGCTATGCGCTGTTCGGCATCGCGGCGGGGGTGCCGACGATCATGGCCCGCGAGCCCGACGCCGCGGCGTTGATCGGGGCGGTGCGCGCCGGCGCGACCCACGCGTTCTTCGTGCCGCCGGTGATCGCCCGGTTCCTGGAGGCCGGCGAGGCGGCGACCGCAGCGCTCGCCGGGCTGCGCTACATCGTGTACGGGGCCGCGCCGATGCCGCTGCCGCTGCTGAACCGGGCGCTGGAGACCTGGCCCGAGACCGGCTTCGTCCAGGTGTACGGGCAGACCGAACTGTGCGGGGCCGTCACCGCGCTCGGCGACGACGACCATCGCGACCCCGACCGGCCCCACCTTCAGCTGTCGGCCGGAAAGGCGGTGCTGGGCACCGAGATTCGGGTGGTCGATGTCGAGACCGGCGACGTGCTGCCCGTCGGGCAGCCGGGCGAGATCTGGGTGCGCAGCAACCAGAACATGACCGGCTACCTGAATCGCCCGGAGGCGACCGCCGAGACGATCACCGACGACGACTGGGTGCGCACCGGCGACGTGGGCCGCCTGGACGCCGACGGCTACGTCTACATCGAGGACCGGCTCAGGGACATGATCATCACCGGCGGCGAGAACGTGTACGGGCCCGAGGTGGAAAGCGTGCTGATCGAACACCCCGCCGTCGCCGACGCCGCGGTCATCGGCGTGCCCGACGACTTCTGGGGCGAATCGGTGAAGGCGATCGTCGTGGCCACCGAGGAGGTCGACGCGCAAGACATCATCGAGTTCTGCCGACGGCACCTGGCCGGCTACAAATGCCCGCGGACGGTGGACTTCGCGTTGTCACTGCCCCGCAACGCCAGCGGCAAGATCCTCAAAACCGCGCTGCGCGAGCCGTATTGGCGGGACCGCCCGCGGGGAATTTGAGGCGACTCAGGCCTTGACCGCACCTGCGGGCGCAGCCAACAGGTCGACCGCGATGTCGACCAGAACGGTCGGGACTCCCGGAAGCGCGCGGAACCGCGGAATCACCACGACGTCGTTGATCATGATTTGGGCCGCCTGCACCCGGATCCGCGCCTCGGTAAGCGTCCAGTTCGGGTGCAGTTGTCGCGCCAGGTGCACCCATTCGTCGATATAGGCTCGCTGCGCGCTCCTGACGCTGTGGCTCTCGGATGCCGGGAGATGCGCGACCTCGGTGATGAGGACTTCGACAATGTCCGGGTTGGCGAATGCGAAGGTCTGGTAGCTCAACACCACGCGGCGCAGTGCTTCGGCCGCGTCGGGGGCGTCGGCAACGGCACGATTGAAGTCTGTCCAGAGCAGTTCGTTACCGCGGAACATCGCCGCTATCAGAATGTCGGCCTTGGAGGCGAAGTGGTTGTAGACACTGGGTCCGGCGATACCGACAGCGGCGCCGATGTCGTCGACGCTGACCCCTGAGAAGCCCCTTTCGGCGAACAGCGCCGCGCCGGCCGACAGAATCGCCTCTCGTCGTGAGCGGGTAGTCAGCGCGCCACCCGACCCACTGCCGCCCGCTTCGCCGCGCAGCTCGGCGTCCGCGCTAAGTGGCACCGCGATCAAGGCGGCGAGGAGAGCCGAAAATCCCGGCTCTGGCATCGAAAGTCGGTGAAATGAAACGCTATTCGCGATGCCGAGCGCACACCATGCCAACAGGTCGGCCTGCGTCGCCGCCAGGTCCGGTCGCCGATATCGAATATGTTGGGCGAGCCGATCACCGATCCGCCGGGCGACCCGGCGCAGTCGTCTGCGGTCCTGCTCGGTCAGGTGACGACCTTCTCGCCGCCACAGCACGCCGACGGTGCGATGATCCAGCACCAAGCGGGCCAAGACGGACGCCAAATCCGCGGAGGCGTCGGCTGCCTTCAAAGCCTGGTCCAAGGTGCCGAGCGCGTCCTCGATCACCGTTGCCAGTAGCGCCTGTTTGCTCCGGAAGTGCCGGTACAGCGCCGACGCGCCGACGGCGACGGCGTCAGCGACATCGCTCATCGAGACACTGCCGTATCCCTTGTCGCAGAACAGGGCGGCCGCCGCGTCAATGATCAGCTGGCGCCGATTGCGGGGCCGCGTTCCCCTGGCGGGCGGACTGGACGATAGGGGCTGGCGTGGGCTACCCATTATCGGTCGTCGGCGGGGCTCCGATAGCGTTCCCGCAGCTCACGTTTGAGAACCTTGCCCGCGCCGGAAATGGGTAACTCGGTGACGAATTCCATGCTGCGTGGCACCTTATACCCGGCGATGAGCTCCCGGCAGTGCCCCCTTATCGATTCCTCCGTGGTCTCGCTCCCGGGGCGCAACACGATGACGGCGTGGACCCGTTCACCCCATTGATCGTCGGGCACGCCGATGACCGCCGCGGCGGCGACCGTGGGATGGCCGGCGAGGGCGTTCTCGACCTCGGCCGAGTAGACGTTCTCGCCGCCGGTGATGATCATGTCTTTGAGGCGGTCGATGAGGAACAGGTAGCCCTGCTCGTCCATGCGCGCCATATCACCCGTGTGCATCCAGCCGTCGCGAACCGTCGCGGCCGTATCGTCCGGTCGGTTCCAGTAGCCGAGCATGACGTTGTCGCCGCGCACGATCACTTCCCCGATGTCGCCCACGGGCACCTCAATGTCGTTCGCGTCCACGACCCGCACTTCGACATGAGGGAGGGCCCTGCCGGCGGATCGCTGCAGTCTCGGGTTGTCATGGTCAACGGGCGCGAGGAAAGTGGCCGCCGGGGCCAGCTCGGTCATCCCGTACGCCTGCGCCAAACCGGTAGTCGGAAACGCCTTTTGGGCGCGGTCAACCAGCGCTTCGGAGATCGGTGAGGCCCCGTAGATGAGGTGGCGCAGTGAGGTGAGGTCGAATCCGGCGGCGTCGGGGTGGTCGATCAGCATCTGGATCATCGTCGGTACCAGCAACACGTCGGTGATGTGATGGTTGCTGATCGCTTCGGCCGCGCCGCCGGGGGTGAACGACGGCACCATCACGTGGGTCGATCCCGCGACATTGCCGGCAATCCACATACCAATCGCGGCGAGATGAAACAGTGGCGCGGCGTGCAGAATTCGGCCGTGATCGGTGAGGAACCGGCCGGTGGCCAGGCAGCCCAGCGCGGAGGTCATCACGTTGTCATGGCTGAGCATCACTCCTTTCGGATGCCCGGTGGTGCCGCCTGTGTAGAAGATGCCGTAGAGCTCGTCACCACCGCGTCGCGGGTCGGGGATCGGCTGCGCGCCGTCGATGAGCGATTCGTAGTCGAGCATCCCCGGCGGGCAGGGGCCATCGCCGCAGTAGATGAGCGTCGACAGCTCGGCGCCCGCCGCGCTCACCTGTGGGATGGCCGGGGCGAATGCGTCGTCGACGAGTAGCACGGTGCTTTCCGAATCACGGAGGGAGTAGGCGATTTCGGCGGGGCTCCAGCGAATATTGACGGGATTCACGGCCGCGTCCGCCCATGGCACCGCGCACAGGTATTCGTGGTACCGGTCGGAGTTCAGGCCCAAGAATGCCACCCGCTCCGAACGTCGCACGCCGTGCGCTTGCAGAGCGCCGGCCAGCCTGGCGATGCGATCGGCGGACTGGCGCACCGTACGTTGGCGGTCGGCGAACACCGTCAGCGGCATGTCCGGACACTGCTGGAGCATGCGGTGAAGCGACTGTGTCACATACATTTTCTTCTCCATGCTGGGACTGCGGTCACAGCGAACGCGCGACCAGCTCCTTCATGACCTCGTTGGTGCCGGCATAGATCTTCTGGACGCGTGAGTCGGCGTACATCCGGGTGATCGGGTACTCCAGCATGTAGCCGTATCCGCCGAACAACTGCAAGCACCGGTCGATGACCGCACACTGCATGTCGGTGACCCACGCCTTGGCCATCGACGCCGTCGCGGCATCGAGTTCACCGCGCAGGTGCTTGACGATGCAGTCGTCGACAAAGGTTCGCGCCACCTTTGCGATGGTCGCGCAATCGGCGAGTTCGAACCTGGTGTGCTGCATGGTAAACAGCGGCGCTCCAAAGGCGTAACGCTGCTTGGTATAGGCAACGGTTTCGGCCACCGCGGTTTCCAGCGTCGACACGCCGATGATGGCGATGATCAAGCGTTCGTGGGCGAGCTGCTTCATCGCATAGCCGTAGCCCGCGCCCTCCTCGCCGAGCAGGTTGCCGACGGGGACCCGCACGTCGTCGAAGAACAGCTCCGCCGTGTCCTGAGCTTTCATGCCCAGCTTGTCCAGTACACGCCCAACCCGGAAGCCCTGCGCCCCGGCGGTTTCCAGGACGAGCAGGGAGGTGCCCTTGGCGCCGGCCGATGGGTCGGTCTTCACCACCAGCACGATCAGGTCCGCGCTGGCGCCGTTGGAGATGAACGTCTTGGATCCGTTCAATCGGTAATGATCACCGTCTCGAATCGCGGTCGTGCGCAAGGCTTTGAGATCCGAGCCGCCCCCGGGCTCCGACATCGCGATCGCGCCGATGTATTCGCCGGACGCCATCTTGGGCAGCCACCGCCGTTTTTGTTCCTCTGTGCCGTAGGCGAGCAGGTAGTGAGCCACCAGGCCGGTGTGGACTTGGTTGCCGAATCCGCTGTCGCCGCATTCGGCCTGCGCCTCGAAGATGGCGAAATCATGTGCCAGCGTTCCGCCGCCCCCGCCGTACTCTTCGGGAATCGATGCGCATAACAGGCCCAACCGGCCCGCGGCTAACCAAAAGTCGCGGTCGACGCGCTTTTGCCGCTCCCAGCGTTCCCGGTTCGGAACGGCTTCGGCCTCGAAGAACTTGGTCGCCATGTGTTTAAGGTCGGCGACCTCATCGTCGACCCATGGCGAACGGTGTACCGCGCCCACATCGTCCTCCTAGATGTTGACTCCGCCGCCACAGACGAGGGTCTGCGCGCTGACGTAGTCCGATTCGGGCGTGCACAGCAGGTAGACCGCACCCGCGGCTTCGGCGGGAGTGCCAGCCCGTCCCAACGGGATCAATTGTTCCATCGCGGCGAGCAGACCCGGGTTGACTCCAACCTGAATCTCCTTGCCCTGCACGGTGATCTTGCCGCCGCCGGCCGTCGCCTCTGTCAGCCGAGTCTTGATGAATCCGAATGCCACCGAGTTGACGGTGACGTTGTAGCGGCCCCACTCCTTGGCCAGGGCCTTGGTGAGGCCGAGGATGCCGGCCTTGGCCGAAGCGTAGTTGGCCTGCCCGGCGTTGCCGCCCACGCCGGCCAGCGATGAGATGTTGACCACCTTGCGGCATGGCACCGGCCCGCCGGATTCTCTGGCGCGCTTGACCAACCCACTGATCACCGGTTGCGCGGCGCGCAGGATGTGAAAGGGCGCCTTGAGGTGCACGTCAAGGATCGCGTCCCACTGTTCATCGGTCATCTTCTGGATCACCGAATCCCAGGTGTAGCCTGCGTTGTTGACGATGATGTCGAGGCCGCCGAAGGTGTCGACGGCGGTTTGTACGAACCGCTCGCCGAAGCCGGTATCGGTGACACTGCCGACACAGGTGACGGCCTTGCCGCCGACCGCCTCGATGGCGGCGAGGGTCTCGGCGGCGGGGTCGGCGTCGAGGTCGTTCACCACCACGCGTGCCCCTTCGGCTGCCAGCTTTACCGCGATCTCACGGCCGATGCCGCGACCGGAACCTGACACGATCGCCACTTTGTTTTCCAGAGTTCCCATGCTTGACAGTGCCTTTCGATCAGACGGCGACAACGGCATCGCCGGTGAGAGTGGTGGTCCCGTCCGGGAGCCGCACGGAAAGTTCGACGGTGGCTCGCCGTTCGCCGTCGACGTCGTCCACGCGCGTTACCCGGCCGGTGCAGGTCGGCTCGCCGTGCGCCGGGGTGATCGCCACAAACCGGACCCGGTAGGAGCGGAGGCGCTGCTGGGGAACCCAGTTCGTCAGCAACCGGCCCAGGTACGCCATGGACAGCATTCCGTGTGCGAAAACGTCCGGCAGGCCGACCGATCTGGCGGCGTCAATGTCAACGTGCATCGGGTTGTGGTCGCCGGAAGCTCCGGCGAACAACGTCAGCGTCAGCCGCGAGATCGGTTCAACCGGCAGCGGCGGCAGTTCGGTGCCGACGGTTACGGACTCGGCGAGCGTCATGGTGCTACTCCGGGGTTTTGGATGACGATGACGGATTGCAGTTCGGCGATCGGCGTCCCGTCGGCCCGGGTGATCGCGGTCTCCTTGACCACGAATTCGAGCGCACCGCCCTTTTTGGCGTACACGTCAGTGATGCGCGGCGTGGCGACGAGTTCGTCCCCGGGATAGGCGATGGCATGGTAGGTGAAGGACTGCTCACCGTGCAGAACCATCCGCAGGTCGACGCCCAGCGATGCGAGGAACGCGAACGGGTCCGGGTTCTCCAGTTCGACCGAGAACAGAAAGGTGGGGGGCGCCGGAATATCCGGGTGGCCAGCCTTTTTGGCGGCTTCGACATCGAGGTAGACCGGATCGGTCTCGCCGATCGCCTTGGCGAAGAATCGCAGCCGCGCTCGTTCGACGGTCAGCATGGCGGCAGGCAGGGTGGTTCCGATGACGGCCTTGTCGATCGCCACGATCAGGCCACCGTCTCGTAGAGCGTGACCACGGCCGCTCCACCGAGTCCGATGTTGTGCTGCAGCGCCACGCTGACATCGTCGACCTGCCGCGCCCCCGCCTGACCGCGCAGCTGCCACACCAATTCGGCGCACTGGGCAAGGCCAGTTGCCCCGAGGGGATGTCCCTTCGAGAGCAGTCCGCCCGACGGGTTGGTCACGACTCGTCCCCCGTAGGTGTTGTCGCCGTCGAGGATGAATTTCTCCGCGGTGCCCTCTGGCGTCAGGCCCAGGCCTTCGTACGTGAGCAGTTCGTTGGCGGTGAAACAGTCATGCAGTTCCACGACCCGGATGTCTTCCGGTGCCACACCGGAGGTTTCGTAGACCTGATCCGCGGCGGCCTTGGCCATGTCGTAGCCCACGACCTTGATCATGTCGGCGCCTTCGAAGGTGGAGGGGAGGTCCGTCGTCATCGCCTGAGCCTTGATGGCGACCTTCGGCGACAACCCGTGCCTGCGGGCGAACTCCGCGCTGACCAGGACCGCCGCGGCGGCGCCGCAGGTCGGTGGGCAGCACTGCAGCCTCGTCAGCGGCCCGTAGATGTGCGGCGATGCCAGCACCTCGTCGACGGTGACCTCGTCGCGAAACACCGCATAGGGATTGTTCTTCGCGTGCCGGCGCGCCTTGACCGAGATCCGGGCGAACGTCGCGGGATCTGTGCCGTACTTGTCGGCGTACTGGCGGCCCGCGCCACCGAAGTACTGGGCGGCCATCGGCGCGGCATCGTCCCACCCTTGTGCGGCTCGGGTGACGTCGTCGAAGCGGGTGAAGGGGCTGGGCCTGTCGGTCCACATCGATCCCAGCGCGCCGCGCTGCATCTGCTCGAACCCCAATGCCAGGACGCAGTCGGCCGCACCGTTCTCGATGGCCTGGCGCGCCAGCCACAGCGCCGTCGACCCGGTTGAACAGTTGTTGTTGACGTTGACGACCGGAATGCCGGTCTGTCCCAATCCGTACAGGGCCGCCTGTCCTGATGTCGAGTCTCCATACACATAACCCACGTAGGCCTGTTGGATCGACGCGTACTCGACCGCAGCGTCGGCCAACGCAGCCCGCACCGCTTTTTCGGCCATTACCTGGTATGTCTCGGAACGACTCGGGGTGGTGAAAGGGATCATCCCGACACCGGCCACCATGACTCGATCGGCCACGACGCCTCCACGGATAACTAGGGAATATTCACTTATGTGTAGCAGGCGGCGCCATGAGAAAGCAAGATGGAATCCGCGGCGGCGTTGGTGCGCGTGGTAATCGGTTGCCTAGAATTCTTGGCCGACGGTTAGGGAGGTAGCGGGTGGACGAGTGGCGACGCGATTGCGCCATCAGCGTGCTGGGCGGCCCGACGACGGTGATCGACATCGCCGGGCACCGGATCGTGATGGACCCGACCTTCGATCCACCCGGTGAGCACGCCTACCTGACCAAGCTCGCCGGGCCCGCGGTGGGCGACGACGCGCTGGGGCCGGTGGACGCGGTGTTGATCAGCCACGACCAGCATCCCGACAACCTGGACGACGCGGGCCGCCGGATGGCGCTGGCCGCCCCGCTGGTGCTCACCAATCCCGGCGCCGCCGATCGGCTGGGCCCGCCGGCGGTCGGGGTGCCGGCCTGGGAGTCGTATGAATTATCGGGTTCGCTTGCGGTGCAAGCGGTGCCGGCGGTCCACGGCCCGGCCGACGGGCAGCGCGACGCCGGCGGCCACGTCAATTGCGAGGTGACCGGATTCGTGCTGTCGGGCCCCGGCATGCCCACCGTGTACCTCAGCGGCGACAACGCCTCGATGAGCGCGGTCAGGCAGGTCGCCGACCGCGTCGGCGAGATCGACGTCGCGGTCCTGTTCGCGGGGGCGGCACGCGTGCCGGCGAAGGAGAACGGCCGGCCGTTGACGCTGACGTCGGCACGGGCGGCCGCCGCCGCCGAGGTGCTCGGCGCCAAGGTGGTGATCCCGGCCCACGTCGACGGCTGGGCGCACTTCAGCGAGGGCGTCGACGAATTCGCGGCGGCATTCGATCAGGCCGGGATCGGCAGCGTGCTGCGGGTCGCGGCCCACGGCGAGTGGATCGACCTATAGCCGTCCTTCGGCGCGCAGCTCCGGGTGCACCCAGTCCGGCGAGCGGCGCTCCTTGAACGCGCGGAAGCCGTCGCGGGCCTCGGCGTCGGTGAGGCTGGCGGCCATGCCGATCCGGTCGTACAGGCCGAGGTAGTTGTCGATGCTGGCCTTGATGACGCCGCGGGCGCGCGGCGCGGTCCGACACACCTGCGCCAGCAGGTCTTTGGCGGTGGCGAGCAGCTCGTCGTGGGGCACCACCCGGGTGACCAGGCCCCAGTCGAGGGCCTCGGTGGCGGTCAGCACCCGGCCGGTGAACATCAGGTCGCGGGTGCGCACCGGCCCGATCAGCCGGACCAGCATCTGGCTGTAGTAGGTGTCGGCGAAGCCGCGGAACAGCTCGGGCACCCGGAAGGTGGCCCGCTGGCTGACCACGGACAGGTCGCTGCACAATGCGATCTGCATGCCGCCGCCCTGGCACAGCCCGTTGACGGCGGAGACGACGGGTTTGGCCGACGTCCGCACCGCGTCGAACGGCGTGACGTCCATGCCCAGGGCCGAGCCGAAAGTGATCCAGTTGTCCGTGGCTCCCCCGCCGCCCATGTCGCCGCCGGGCGCGAAGACGTCACCGGTTCCGGTGAGCAGCAGCCCGGCCAGGTCCGGGTCCTCGTTGACACGCCCTACGGCATAACGGATTCCGAAGTACATCGCCGGGGTCAGGGCGTTGCGCGCCTCGGGGCGGTCGATCGTGCATACCGCGATCGGCCCCTGGCGCTCGAAGGTCAGGTACGGGGTGCCCAGCCAGTCGCCTTCGGGAGGACGGGGGCTGCTGTCCGGTGTCGCCACGGGGCTCCTCTCACGCGTGCGCGCGTAACATCTCGCCCCCAGACTGTAACCCTCCCTAGACGAACTGCATCGTGACGGTTCCTATCGTCTGCGAGGCGTCGGCGACCAGGGTGGCCAGTTGGCCCTGCAGGGTGCTAGTGGCTTCGCCCACCGGCTTGTCGCAGAAGCGGCAGTGCGTTTTGAACTGTGGCTGGTCCTCCTCGTTCGGCCAGAATCGGCGTTCTCCAGCCATTGCGCCAGGGTCGTACATGACCGACTGGTGCGGGGCCTCCTTGAGGATCCGGCCCACGGGGTGGCGTTGCGGGCATTCGAGTTTCAGCACGCCGATGCCCTCTTGGTTGGCTGCCATCGTCCACCGTCCTTGTCGGTCTGGTCCGCTTGTTGCTCATTGAACGCTATTCGCTCGCCATTCGTGTTCCTAATGTCGCGGAGCATTGGGGGATGCCATCGTGAGCATTTCTGACCGGGGAGTCGTTTCTAGGCGCGATCGAGTCCGCACCACGCTGTCCGATTACCTGGCCCTGACCAAACCGAGGTCCATCCATCTCGTGGTCGGCGCGATTCCCGCAATGCTGCTCGCCGACCGTGGCGTGGTGGCCCCGGTGCCGATGATGAGCGCGCTCACGGGCTTGATCCTCATGACGGCGGGCGCCAACACGCTCAATTGTGTCGCCGACGCCGACATCGACAAGCTGATGGAACGCACCGCAAACCGGCCGCTGGCGCGCGGCACGATCTCGACCGAGCATGCGCTGATGTTCGGGTTGGCGCTCAGCGTCGGCGCTTTCGCGTGGCTGTGGTCGACCGCGAACCTGTTGTCCGGTCTGCTGGCGGTGGCAACGATCGTGTTTTACGTGGTGGTCTACACGTTGTTGATCAAGCGGCGCACCGCGCAAAACGTCGTTTGGGGCGGCGCGGCCAACGGTATGCCGGTGCTGATCGGCTGGTCCACCGTCACCGGCGGCATCGGGTGGCCGGCCCTGGCGATGTTCGCGATCATCTTCTTCTGGACCCCGCCGCACAGCTGGGCGTTGGCCATGCGGCGCACGGAGGACTGCCGCGCCGCGGGGGTGCCGATGCTCCCGACCGTCACGAGCGAACGTCACGTCGCCACCAGGATCTTCGAATACACCGCCTTTACGGTGTCGGCGACCCTGTTGCTCGCGCTGGCGACCGGCTGGCTGTACGACGCGGTCGCGTTGCTCGCCTCGTCGTGGATTCTCGCGATGGCCTACCAGCTCTACGCCCGAGCGCGTGACGGCCGGCCGGTCCAATCGCTTCGGTTGTTCCGGCGCTGCAACAACTACCTATCCGCGGTGTTTTTGGCGCTCGCCGTGGATTCGGCGCTGGGGCTACCGACGCTCCTGGGTCGCTGACCATGAGATGGCGGAGGCACGGCCTTGAGTGAAGAGGACCGACTGGTCTTGGTGGATAGCGACGACCGCGAAATCGGCTCCCTCGCAAAGGCCGACGCGCACTTCGGCAGCGGAGTGTTGCACCGCGCGTTCTCGTTGTTCGTTTTCAATCCCGACGGCGAGCTGCTTGTGCAGCAGCGCGCGCCGGGCAAACGCCTGTGGCCGGGCTACTGGTCCAACACCTGCTGCTCGCATCCCCGCAGCGGTGAGCGGATGGACAACGCCGTCACGCGTCGCCTACGCGAGGAACTCAGCATGAGGGCGGAGTTGGGGTTCCTCTTCAAGTTCGAGTACCAGACGCAGTACGACGCGCTCGGCGCCGAGCACGAGCTCTGCTGGGTCTATGCCGGATGGAGCGCCGACCGGCCGTGCGCGAATCCCAGCGAGATCGCGGCCTGGCGCTACGTGGCGCCGCAGGATCTGCAGGATGAAATGATATGCGCGCCTGA
Source organism: Mycobacterium sp. NGS69 (assembly GCF_059812165.1). Classification (NCBI taxonomy): domain Bacteria; kingdom Bacillati; phylum Actinomycetota; class Actinomycetes; order Mycobacteriales; family Mycobacteriaceae; genus Mycobacterium; species Mycobacterium sp. NGS69. The sequence continues at coordinate 409,038 of NZ_JCALCD010000002.1, read as the reverse complement.
GCGATTCACGCCATGGTTCAAGCTCGAATGGGAGCGCGTCCGGCGCGCCCACTCGTGGGTGCTGGGCGCGAATTTACTGCGAGCGCTCCCGAACGACTCGGGCCACGTCAATCCGCGTTATCAGCCTTGCCGCGGGTAGCTGAGAGACCGCGGCGGCCACCGTCACCGTAACGGTGGCGAGGACAAGCACGGTGGCGCCGACGGACAGGTGCAGGCTGAACAGGTCGTTGTTGAACGAGCGCAGGAACATCCATCCGGCCCCTAGGCCGGCCGCGAGGCCGATCGGAACGGCGAGCAATGTGGCAGCGAGGTTCTCGATGGCCACTGTGGCGGTGAGTCGGCGGATCGGTGCGCCGGTAGCCCGCAGCGTGGCGAGTTCGGTGGTCCGTTCGGCGAGGTTGATGGTCATCGTGACGTAGATGACGGTGAACGCGAGCAGGGCCCCCAGCACCAGGGTGGCGCCGGCGAACACCCAGAAGATGACCAGGTAGCTCCGAAGTTGGCGTTCGACCGCGTGATTGTCGGTGTAGGCGGCCACACCGGCGAGTGCCGTGGCATCGGCCCGGATTCGGTCGCGGTTGACTCCCTTGTCGAAGCGAAGCAGGTACCCGCCGGGTTCGCCGTTCGTGATGGCTCGAGCGGTGTCGTTGGTGGCGTACACCGCGGTACCCAAGGGTTCGTCTACGAGCCCGGCGAGCCGGACCGTCCGGGCGGGTCCGGCAGCGGGAATAACGGTCAGGTCGTCACCGACGCGCACGCCGAGCTTGTTCGCGAGGGCCGCGCCGGCGAGAACGCCGTCGGCAGGCAGCGTCCGGAAGGTACCGTTCGGGTTGCGGAATCCGTGCATGACCGTCGCCGGTTGCAGCCCGGTCAGTGACGTCGGGTACGTGTGCCCATTGGCGGCGACGGCCACCCGCGCTATGGTTGCCGGTTCGACGACCGCGACACCGGGAAGCGAATTCAACTTGTCTCCAACGTCATTCGCCCCCCGCGTGGCCAGGACGGTGGCGTCCTGGCGCTGCACCTGGGCGAACTCGACGTCGACCATCGCACGCACACTGGCGAGCAGGGCTGCCGTGGCGAGGATCAGCACCAGCGCAAGGACACCGCCGACCATCGTGGCGACCGTGCGGCGCCGGCTGCGGGTCAGGGAACGCAGCGCCAACCGGAACACGACGGGCACTCGCGTCCACCGCGCGGACACCCTAGTCAGCAGGCCGATGCGGGCTGGGCGGTCCCCGTCGCCGCGCATCGCCTCGGCGGGCGCGGTCCGGGCGGCCGCGATCGCGGGCATTAGCGCCGCGATCACGCCGGTGACCAGTCCGAGCACGAAACCGATGACCGCGGTCGGGATTCGGTGCTCGATCACGGTGTCCGGAAGGTTCAGCAGGGACGCGTAGGCCCGCGTGTAGACGGACGTCGCGACTCCCCCGACCAGGACGCCGGCCAGCGCGGCGACGGCCGCGACGACCGCGCCGTACCACGCGTAGTGCCACACCACTGCGCGTCGACGCGCCCCAAGCGCGAGCAGTGTCCCGATGACCGGTCGTTCGGTGTAGATCAGGCGGGCCAGCAACAGGTACTCGGCGATCGCCGCGGCGCTGAGGAACATCGCCGGAAACCCGATCGCCATCCCGCGGAAGCCGTTGAAGTTCTGCCGAAGCGCGGCGTTGGAAGGTTGGTCGGCACGGTCCTCGATATCAGTGGCACCGGCCGAATGCAGCAGGCGGGTGATCCGGTCGCGATCGGATTGCGTAGCAACGCTTGTCATCTCGACGAGAACCTGATTGGGCGCCGCGCGCGCCGACAGCGTCCTGGCCAGTGATTCGGGTGCGAACAGCACGGCGAACGCATGGGGGTCACCGAGGATGTCCTGCCGGTTCCGCGCGGGCCAGAGGTATTCCGGGGACTGCACGACGCCGGAGACGATCACGTCGCGCCATCCCGTGTCGTCGGACACCCGCATGCCCTTGCCCGGGGTGAGGCCGAAGGTGTCGGCGGTGTGCCGCTCGACGGCCACTTGGTCGTGGTCGAGATCGGGAAGGTGCCCGGAGACGAGGTCGACCACGTTGATGCCGTTTTCCGTCGGCATTCCGACGACTCGGCCGACGAGTTTGGTGCCACCGATCGCCAGCGGACGATCGGCCTGGGTGCGGATCGCGACGCGGCCGACGCCGCCGGCGTTACGGACCGCCGCGGCGATCGCGGCCGCATCGCCGCCCGTCACGGTCAGGTCGGCGAAATGCGTTCTGGCGTAAGTCCGGTCGTACGACGCCTGCACGTTGCGGAAGGAGTCGTAGCTGGCTACGAACAGCAGCACCCCGAGCAGCACCGTCGCGCCGATCGCGGCGACCTGTGGCAGTCGCCGCCGCAAGTCGCGCAGGGCCTTCTTGTACAGTGCGGTGCTCATCGTGGCGCGTCACCATCGAATGGTCGCGGCGTCGGCCGGCGAGCTGTTTCGGTCCGTGGACACGATGGCGCCGTCGCGCATCCGCACTACGTGATCGGCGACCCCGGCCGTGGCCTCGTTGTGCGTGACCATGATGACGCCGCATCCGGTGGTGCGGCTGGTCTGCTGCAGCAGCTCCAAAATGCGACGCCCGGTCGCCACATCAAGCGCGCCCGCCGGTTCATCGGCCAGCAACAGATCCGGATCCGTCGCGAGCGCGCGGGCGATCGAAACCCGCTGCTGTTCCCCGCCCGACAGCTGAGCCGGGAAATGCGAGGCACGGTCCGACAGGCCGACCGCGGCAAGCAAATCGGGAACGCGACCGGCGTCGCCCCGGCCGGTGAGTTCCATCACGACCTGCACGTTTTCCCGGGCGGTGAGGGTGGAGATCAGGTTGAAGAACTGGAACACAAAGCCGACGTGTTCGCGGCGGAAGGCGCCCAGGTTGCGCGGCTGCTGTCCCGAAATATCCTGTCCAGCAACGACTATCGTACCGCGATCCGCCGATTCAATGCCGCCGACGATGTTGAGCAGCGTCGTCTTGCCCGACCCACTCGGACCGAGGACCGCGACGAATTCGCCGGCACGGAAATCGATATTGACCTCGCGCAGCGCAGGTACCGCCGCCGCGCCCTCGCCGTAGGTCTTGCTGACCCCGCGTAGCCGGACCCCGCCGCGCACAGACGGCCTAAGAGCCAATCGCCCTGCCATGCGCCCGCCACCTGGTGGATCGGATGTGCCAGGGGTCGCTCTCCGGCTCCGGCCGTCGCGCCATGACGAATTGAGATATTCCGTGTAGCTGCTGCTCGATATCGACCAGTCCGGCCGCCGCAAAGAAGCCAGGAACGGTGGTGCGGTCGAATACGCGCACCCCACACATTTCGGCCCCGATCTCGAGACCCTTGCGTATCAGCAAGGACTCGCGACCATAAGTCGTCATCACGGCGATCCGCCCACCGGGCGAAAGCACCCGGATCATCTCTTGGAGCATCCGGATCGGTTCTTGGACGAGATGCAGCGCGGCAAAGCAGCACACGACGTCGAAAGTGCAGTCATTGAAGGGAAGGCTGAGCGCATCGGCGCGCATGTAGACCGCCCGGGCCGCGCTGTTGTCACGGACGGCCCGCTCCATCATCGCGATGGAATTGTCCAGCCCAATGACGAACCCGTCCCCACTGAGCTGGTCAGCGAAGAAGCCGGTGAAATTGCCCGGGCCGCATGCCACGTCGAGCACGCGCTGCTCACCGCCCAGATATAGTGCTTCGGAAGCCCTTTGACGTTCAGCGTCGATCGAAATTCCATGTAGTCGCATGATCGCGACCATGATCGGGCGCCAGAAACGCTCGTACAACGCCGCCACCATGGGGCTCTGCATGAATCGCTGCGCCAAGCTTGGCCGGGTCGGGACGCTACAGCCCAGCAGATCGGTATACCCGTCGCGGTAGTGCATCGAGCGCATGAAATCGTCGCGGATCAACCCGCGCGCTAGCGCCGGCGACCACATCGCATCGGGGACGGCCTCCGCCCCCGGCTGTCGGGCGGTCATACCTTAGGCACGCAGCCTGGCGTTCGATGGTTCACCGCAAACGGCACAAAATTTGTAGCGTCTAGTGTGCTCGGGCCCTCTGCCAGGCGCGATGCGCGAAATCGATTGGGGCGAGCGCGACTTGCCAAGCCTTGCCGCGCCACGGAGCCCCGACCCCGACAAAGGTGACCACGGCGCCATCCGCGCCCCGGCCCTTTCCGGGGATCAGGTCGATGGTCGCGTGGGCGACGATGACGCGCCCGTCCTTGCGCAAGGCCGGGACCTTGAACAGCTTGCAGTGCAGCCGGCCGGTCTTCATTGCGTAATCGAAGCCCCACCAGTGCACAGGGCGAAGGGCGGGCGGTATCACCACGTTGAGACTTTCCCCCAACGCGTCGTTGGCCGAATGACCCACGACGTCGGTGACCGCATCACCCCATTGATGGATGATGCCGTCGCGGTCGACGGTCACCGTGGCACGGCCCTCATGGGCTGGCCCGGAAGCGTCCATACTCGGATCACGACCGGCGCCGCCGCCGGGTTCAAACCGTTCTAGGTGGACAGCGCGGGAAGAACGAGTGTGTCGATGACCTGTCGGAAGAAACCCGCGTCGACGGTTTGTCCGTTGAGCACCCGGAACAAACTCGTCGCGGTGAGCACGTCGGCGACCAGGGACCAGTCGCGGTCCGCGGCGATTTCGCCGCGCTCCGCGGCGCGGGCCAGGATCGTCGACATAATGCGCCTGCCCTTTAGCAGCAGCAGGTCACCGAGGGCCTCGGCGAGCTGGGGGTCGTGGGTGGCTTCCAGGGCGACGCGGAGCACCAAATCGTTGGTGATCAACTCGTTGTCGTTGCGCACCGCGCGCTCGACGACGGCGTCCAAGTCACCGGCCAAGCTGCCGGTGTCGGGGACGTCATCGGTGCACAGATCGGGCCGCCAGTAGACGAGGACGTCGGTCATCAGCGCCGCTTTCGATGACCACCGCCGGTAAATCGCGGCCTTGCCGACGCCGGCGCACGCCGCGATGTCGTCCATGTTCGTGGCGTCGTACCCGTGCTCCGTCAGCGCGGCCAGGGCGGCGTTGAGGATCGCGGGATCGCGGGACCGGTCCAGCCGGCCCTCCGTGCGCTGGCGGAGCTTCGATTCCATTGCGCTACACCCCCGTCAGTTGCGGGACGGGCGCGGTGTCACCCTCCGGCTCCGGCTCAGGGGCCTGCCTCTTCCTCATGGCGAACGTGTCCAGCGGCCACCAGAACCAGCGGCCCAGCGCGGCGGCGATCGCCGGAGTCATGAACGCCCGCACGATAAACGTGTCGACGAGCAGGCCCAACCCGATCGCGGTGCCGAACTGCCCGATCACCACCAGGTCGCTGACGATCATCGACGCCATGGTCGCCGCGAATATCAGGCCGGCCGCGGTGACCACCCGGCCGGAGGCTCCCATGCCCCGGATGATGCCGGTGTTGAGGCCGGCCGGGATTTCCTCCTTCAGGCGAGAGACCAGCAGCAGGTTGTAGTCGGACCCGACGGCCAGCAGGATGATGACCGTCAGCGGTAGCACGATCCATTGCAGGCCCACCCCGAGGATGTCCTGCCAGAGCAGCACCGACAGACCGCACGCGGTGCCCAGCGACGCGAGCACCGTACCGACGATCACCAGGGATGCCACCAAGCTCCGGGTGATCAGCAGCATGATCGAGAAGATCAGGATCAGCGTCGCGATGCCGGCGATCGTCAGGTCGATCTTCACGCCGTCCTGCATGTCGCTGTACATCGAGGCGGTGCCGGCCAGCGAGACCTTCGCAGACTCCAGCGGAGTTCCCTTGACCGCGTCGGCGACCGCCTGCTTGATGCCCTGCACGTGCCGGATCCCATCGACCGAGGCGGGGTCGCCCTGGTGGGTGATGATGAACCGGACCGCCTTACCGTCGGGCGAGACGAACATTTTCAAACCGCGCTTGAAGTCGGGGTTTTGGAAGACTTCGGGCGGAAGGTAGAAGCTGTCGTCGTTCTTGGCTTCGTCGAAGTAGTTCCCCATCATCGTGGAGCCTTCGGCGTTCTCTTGCATATGGCGCTGGATGCCCGCCATGGCGCTGTGGGTGGACAGCATGAAGTCGCGCATTCTTTGCATCGACTCGATGGTCTTGGGAAAGTCGGCGAGCAGCTGTGGCATCAACCGGTCCAGGGCGTCGAAATCGACTGTGAGGCCGGCGAATTTGTCGGAAAGCTCGTCGATGCCGTCGAGCGCATCGAAGATGGAGCGCATGGACCAGCACATGGGAATGTCGAAACAGTGTCTCTCCCAATAGAAATAGCTGCGAATGGGCCTGAAGAAGTCGTCGAAGTCCGCGATGCGGTCCCGCAGCTCGTTGGTGGTGTTCACCAGGTCGTGCGTTCGGCCATCCATGCTGTGGGTCGTGGCCGTCATCTGCTGCATGACGCCATACATGTGCTGCATGACGCTGATCGTTCGGCCCATCTCGTCGGCCTGCTCGAGCATCGACGCCATGCTGTCGTTCATGAATTTCGCGGTTTGCAGGGTGCTGGAACTGTTCATGGCGATAACGAAGGGGATCGAACTGTGCTCGATCGGCGCCCCGAGCGGGCGGGTGATGGTTTGCACCCGCCCGATGCCGCGCTCATGGAAGACGCTTTTGGCGATCCTGTCGATGATCAGCATGTCCGCCGGATCGCGCAGATCATGGTCGGCCTCGACCATCAGTAATTCCGGATTCATGCGCGCCGGGCTGAAGTGCCGCTCGGCCGCCGTCTGCGCGACGTTCGCCGCGATGTCCGGCGGGGTGAACTTCCTGTCGTTGTAAGTCGGGACGTAGGTCGTCAGGCTGACGAAACCGATAATCGCGACAAAGGACGCCACGACGATGATGGGTACCGGCCACCTCGTCACCATCGTGCCGACTTTGCGCCAACCTCGTTCCGACACTTGACGTTTCGGATCGAAGAAACCGAACCTGGACGCGACCGCGAGCAACGCGGGAGCCAGCGTCAGGCCCGCCAGCATCGTCACCACCAGGGCGATGGCGCACGGGATGCCCATCGTCTGGAAGTACGGAAGCTTGGTCGCGGTCAGGCACAAGCAAGCGCCCACGATCGTCAGACCCGACCCCAGGATGACGTGCACCACGCCGTTGTAGGCGCTGTAGTACGCCTGCTCTCGATCCTCGCCACGGGATCGGGCTTCGTGATAGCGGCCCAACAGGAAGATGAAATAGTCGGTTCCCGTGGCGATGGTCAGCATCGTGACCATGCTGACGGCGTACGGGGTCAGACCGATGATGTCCAGGTTCCCGGCCGTCGCCACGATGCCTTCCGCGGCATAGAGCTCGAACCGGACCAGGATCAACGCCAAAATCGCGTTCTTCAGCGAGCGATAGATGATCAGCAGCATCACGAAGATGACGCCGATCGTGACCATCGTCATCAGTTCCATGCTGTTGTGCGCGGCGATCAGCGTGTCGGTATTGAGCGCGGTGTTACCGGCCACGTAGGCCTTGACCCCCGGCGGCGGCGGGACGCTTTTGACGATCTTGCGGACCTCGGCGACCGACCTGTGGGCGGGCGTGGTGCCCTGCGCGCCGTCGAGGAAGACCTGCACGTAGGCGGCTTTACCGTCCGGACTCTGGGAGCCGGCGGCGGTCAGCGGGTCACTCCAGAAATCCTGCAGGAACTGGACATGCTTGCTGGCCTTGAGCTTGGCGACGATCTTGTTGTAGAACTCGTGCGCGCTGTCGCCGAGTTTGTCGTCGCCTTCCAGCACGACCATCGCCGTGGAGTCGGTGTCGAACTCCTGGAACTTGTGGCCGATTTTCATCATGTCTTTGAACGCGGTCGCGTCCCGAGGGGTCATGGGCACCGAGTGCCTGCCCGCGACGTCGCCGAGCGAGGGCGTGAACAACGTGGTGCCGAGCGCGACGAGCAGCCAGAGCAGGATGATCGGCACCGCCAGGACGCGGATCATCCGGGCGATGCGGGAGCGAGAGCCAGGTTCGTTACTCATACGGATTTCACCAGGCAGTAGATGAAGGGTTCGTATTCGTCGATGGTGCGGTCGTCGCGGACTTGGCCGTCGACGACGACCCGACATCGGATGTTGCGCAGGCCTTTGTCACCTTGGGCGACGATGTTGGCCGACATCGACGGCAGGGTCGTCACGATCGTGTACGACCATGGCAGCGGGGCGTGCTCGACCAGATGGGGTTGCCCGTTCTCGTCGAGGTAGTTGGCGCTGACGCTGCCCCCCGTTGGCGACGTGACCTCGTAGGTGATGTGTTTCGGGTTGAACGGTTTCGTATCGTCGGCGTTGGCGTCGTGGCTGGAGGCGTGTGCGGTGGCTCCGAAACTGGCGCGGACCCGAAGCACGACATAGGAACCGAGCGCGACGACGACGACGAGAAGTAGCGGGATCCACACCTTCTTGAAGAGTCGATACACCCGCCATCTCCTCCCTACCGCCACCGCCGAAGTCGACACGCCGAGCCGCACCCACGCGGAACGCCAGTTCCATGCTCGGTCGGTCAGGACATTACCGCATCGCCGAGCGCGCCGCCCGAGAAGGTCGGTGGGCACTGCGGCTGTCGGTACTGGGATGCCCGGCCGGCTTGAATCCTTTGACTACTGCGGTATTTCGCGCGATGTCCCGGCGGCGCACAAGAACCGCGCAAGAATCACGCAAGGTATCAGCGACATCGTTGCGGTGACTGCTCCCGACCACCTACCGCTCGCGGGAAAGGAACCGAAATGCTCACGAGTTCGCGCCACTCCACCGGCGGCCACGAAGCCCTAGGGCGGACATGGCGACGGCGCGCAGGCCTCATCGCGCTGACCGCGGTTCTGGCGGCCGGCTGCTCGTCGAACGATGCGACCGCATCGCACCAAGCGCCGGGTAACCCCGCGACATCCGTGCCGACCGCGGCTACCGAGATGGCGGCTCACGGTGTCGAGAAATCGATCGGCGACGTGCCATGGTCGCAAGTCGGTCCGGGCTGGATGCTCGCCACCTGGAGCCCGGCCGCGAGCGTGCCTCCCGGCGTGTCGCCACCTCCGGGCTCGCCGGCGCCCGACACGGTCCCCGTCACCCTGTACCTCGTCGACCCGGTGGGCGGTCGCTACGCGATCACCACCTTCCCACCGAAGGCTGGACCCCATGGGGTCGAGTGGTCGGGCGACGGCAGCCACGCCCTTTGGGCCTCCGCGGGCCCCGAAAAATCGACGGTGATCACCGAGCTCGACCTGCACAACGGCACCCGCACCACGTTCACCGTTAACGACTCGTCCGTCACCCCTCGCTTCACGCGCCCCGACGGCAAGGCGCTGCTGCTGACAGTGGGCAAAAAACTGATGCGGGTCGACCTGGCCGGCAATCCGCAGCTGACCTATCCGACCGACAAGCTCCCGAGCGCCTTCGGCGGCCAGTACCTCTCAACCCCGGACGGCACGCAGCTGGTGCTGGGTACCGCCTCCGGTCTTGCTCTGATGGGCAACGACGGAACAGTCGGTAAGGAGCTGTCGTCTACGGGCGGAAGCTGCTCACCGGTGCGATGGTGGGACACCGGCGCGAAAACCGTCCTCGCCAACTGCAGCGCCGCAAACCAGCGCGGACGGCTCTGGCTGGTCCCCATCGACGGTTCAGCACCGACCGCGCTGACCGCGCCGATAACGGACCCGGCGTCGCACGACACCGGCGACATCAGCGCATGGCAACTGCCGGCCGGCACCTACGTCCAGTACGCGGGCGGATGCGGCGCCATCCACCTCGGCAAGCTCAACCCCGATGGCACGGTGTCCAAGGTGGCGGTGCCCAACGTCGATCCGAGTCACAGCATCTACGTGATCGGCGTCCACGGCGCCAACCTCGACCTCAAAGCCACGGTCGCCGGTTGCGGGCCCGCCCAGTCGCTGCTCGAGTACGACCCCGCCGCCGGCACCACCAACGTTCTGTTGGGACCGCCGCTCAACGGCGGCGCGGTCATCAGCGCGGTGCCTTACCCGGGCGAGAAGTAGCGTGCGACCGCACCAGCGGCGGCGGCGGCAACGCCGAAACGCCACGATCGTCGCCCTCGCCCTCGCCGTCGCCGTCATCGGCGTCGCCGCATGCCACTCGTCGCCGCCGTCGACGCCAGCGCCCCAACAAACCGTGCTGCCGCTGGGCGGTCTCAACCACCCCGCCGGCGTCGCGGTGGACACCAACGGCGCGGTGTATGTCGCCGATAGCGGCAACAAACGAGTGCTGAAGTTGGCCCCCGGGTCGAACAGCCCGACGGTGCTGCCGTTCACCGGGCTCAACTACCCCGACAGCGTGGCGGTGGACGCCGCCGGCGCCGTCTACGTCACTGACGACCACAACAACCGGGTGGTGAAGCTGCCGGGCGGGTCCAACACCCAGACGGTGTTGCCGTTCACGGGCCTCAACGGCCCGGATGGCGTGGCAGTGGATGCGGCCGGCGCCGTTTACGTCGCCGACTACCTCAATGCTCGGGTGGTCGAGTTGGCCGCGGGGTCGACCACCCAGACGGTGCTGCCATTCACCCAACTCGGGCTCCCGCGCGGTGTCGCGGTGGACGGCGCGGGCACCGTCTACGTCGCCGACTTCGGCCGCAAGCGGGTGGTGAAGCTGGCGGCCGGTGCGACCACCCAGGCCGTACTGCCATTCGACGGCCTCCGAGGCCCCATCGGGGTGGCGGTCGACACCGCCGGAAGGGTTTCTGTCACAGACTATTTCAACAACGCCGCGGTGACGATGGCGGCCGGATCGTGCGCCCAGACGACGCTACCGTTCACCGGCCTCACCGGCCCCGAGAGTGCGGCGGTCGACACCGCCGGAAATGTGTATGTGGTCGACGCCCAAAACAACAGAGTCGTGAAGCTTTCGTCGGCGCAATCAACGGCGCCGGCGTGCCGGCAGACGGTGCTGCCGTTCACCGGCCTCGACGATCTCTGGGCCGTGGCGGTGGACACCGCCGGCAATGTCTATGTCGTCAACAACACCTCGGGCGACCACCGCAACCGCGTAATCAAGCTGGCGGCCGGGTCCAACACCCAAACCGATCTGCGGTACACCGGCCTCGGCTTCCCCGAGAGCGTGGCGGTCGACACCGCCGGCAACACGTACGTCGTCGACAACAAAACCAATCGAGTGTTGAAGTTCGCGCCAGACTCCAACACCCAGACCGTGCTGCCGTTTTCCGGCGTCGCCCCCCGCGCTGTTGCGGTCGACACCGCGGGCGATGTATTCGTCACCGATTACCGCAAACATCGGGTGCTGAAGCTGGCCGCCGGGTCTGACACGCCAACTGCCCTGCCGTTCACCGGAATCGGCGACCCTTGGGGGATTGCGGTGGACACCGCCGGCGACGTCTACGTCGTCGACTTCGACAAGGTCCTGAAGCTGGCGGCCGGGTCGAACACGCCGACGGTCCTGCCGTTCACCGGCCTCAGCCGAGTCGACGGCGCGCATGGCGTAGCGGTGGACACGGCGGGCGCCGTCTACGTCGCCGACTCCGCCAACAAGCGCGTCCTGAAGCTCGCGGCCGGGTCGACCACCCAAACTGTGCTGCCGTTCGCCGGCCTCGGCGAGCCTTGGGGGGTGGCGGTGGACGGGTCGGGCGCCGTCTACGTCACCGACCGCGACAACGCCGAGGTGGTGAAGCTGGCGGCGGGCTGATGCGTCGAAGTGCCGGTTCGCTCGCTTTTCCTGCGCTGCACTGTCTTTGACAGCGAACCGGCACAAGAACCAAGCAAGAAACATGCAAGGCGCCCACCGCAGCCTTGGCGTGACCGACCACAACAGCCGCCGTCGCGGCATCCCAGCCCGGACACGTTCGGCGGAAAAGGAAAGCAAACCATGAAGAACGCAAGAATCGCGGCGCTCTCCATCGCCGCGCTCGTGCTGCTCGCCGTTACCGCCATCGGCGTCACCGGATGCAGTAAGACGCCTCCGACTTTCCGGGTTGCCGCCACGGTGCCCGTCGGCAAGTGGGCGTCGGGGGTGGCGGTGGACCCGGTCACCCACACCGTCTACGTCACCAACCGCGACGACGACACGGTGTCGGTGATCGACGCCTCGACGCGCACCGTCACCGGCACCGTGCCCGTCGGCAAGCCGTTCTATGGCCCGGAGGGGGTGGCGGTGGACCCGGTCACCCACACCGCCTACGTCACCAACTACGGCGTCACGGTGTCGGTGATCGACGCCTCGACGCGCACCGTGACCGCCACCGTGCCCGTCAGCACGGGGCCGGACGAGAACCCGGCGGGGGTGGCGGTGGATCCGGGCACCCACACCGTCTACGTCGGTCGACTTCGAACGGCGGCTGCCCACGTCGGCGACTACGACGGCACCGTTTCGGTGATCGACGCCCCGACGCGCACCGTCAGCGCCACCGTGACCGTCGGCAAGCAACCACACGAGGTGGCGGTGGATCCGGGCACCCATACCGTCTACGTCACCAACGTCACGGACAACACGGTGTCAGTGATCGACGCCTCGACGCGTACGGTCGTCGCCACCGTGCCCGTCGGCAAGAGCCCGGGCGGCCTGGCGGTGGATCCGGGCACCCACACCATCTACGTCACCAACGGCGGCGACAACACGGTGTCGGTGATCGACACCTCGACGCGCACCGTCAGCGCCACCGTACCCGTCGGCAAGCACCCGGACGGGGTGGCGGTAGACCCGGGCACCCACACCATCTACGTCGCCAACAACGCCGACAACACGGTGTCGGTGATCGACGCCTCGACGCGCACCGCCACCGCCACCGTGCCCGTCGGCAAGCACCCGGGCGGGGTGGCGGTAGACCCGGGCAGCCACACCGTTTACGTCACCAACGGCGGCGATAACACGGTGTCGGTGATCGAATCTCGATAGTGGTTGTGGACAAGGCCCCGGGCAACGGATTGTCTTGTCCGCCAAGGATCGTGGGTGTACCAAGAACCGGACGGATCCAACCAATCACAGAGTGCACAAGCCGTGTTCGTGCAGGTCAGCAGGGTGGTCCCGGCTGGGATCGAACCAGCGACCTTCCGCGTGTGAAGCGGACGCTCTTCCACTGAGCCACGGGACCCGGCGCCGAGGGGCGGACGACGTCGAAGGGTAGCACGAATCGCAGAGCGCCGAACTCGCCGCGTGCGTCGCCGGGCGCGCTAGCCTAGAGCCGCAACGTAACCAAGAGATTTGTGCGTGCCCGCTCAGGTGGACTATCGTCGTCCTTCGCGACGGGCGACGATCTCGCCCGTTGCGCGCGGACGTAGCGCAGTTGGTAGCGCATCACCTTGCCAAGGTGAGGGTCGCGGGTTCGAATCCCGTCGTCCGCTCGAAGGTGCAAGTGGCATCAATCCCCCGCGGTGGAGTGGCCGAGTGGTGAGGCAACGGCCTGCAAAGCCGTGCACACGGGTTCGATTCCCGTCTCCACCTCCAAGTTTGATCCCCAGGCGCGATTAGCTCAGCGGGAGAGCGCTTCCCTGACACGGAAGAGGTCACTGGTTCAATCCCAGTATCGCGCACCAGATAACTGCTGGTCAAAGCCACTTTTCGTCAGGGCGCTTTCGTCAGTCGGAAGTTCAAGGTATATGACTGCGGCGGATGGTCACAGACGCCCCGGTTTTGGATGACTTGGACCGTGCCGGTCAGGGTGTTCGCATCCCACGTGTAGTGCGCGCTCGCCGCATTGCCTTCTGTGATACCGCCCTTACATACGATGTCCTCGGTGCTATCAATCGTCCATTGACCATCCACCAACATCGCCCGGCCGCTGACGCCGGACGCTGGGCTCGACATGTCGGCGCACCCGTCACCACATGGAGTGAAGTACCAGTTCTCGGTGTACGTGCGGCCGCCGCCCGGATCGGTGGTGGTCTTGAGGTAGTGGCCAATCATCACCGGAGCGGCGGATGCGGGAGCGGCCGCCCCGACAGCTACTGCGGCGAAGGTGGCCGCGGTGGCAAATCTTCGGGCGGCGGGTAGATCAGCCCTCGACACGCGTTTAGCTTGACACCACCACCAGCGCCTGCACTGGAGGTCCGAGCATCCGATGCTTACCCTCCTTCAATGCACGGCAAGCACATCGCAATCGCGGGCGCGGCGATAGTTCTCGCGGGTTGCGGCGGGTCGGGCAAGACGGCGACGACGGTGACGTCCGCGGTGGAAATCACGAAAACCGTCACCGTGACCGCTCCGCCGCCACCGTTCGCCCCCAGGACCGTCATCGAAACCGACGGCACCTATCGCGTCGGCATCGACATCGTGGCGGGCACCTATCGCTCGGGCGGTCCCAGCCCCGAAGGCGGATCCGATTGCTATTGGGCGCGGCTGAGCAGTCTCAATGCAACCCACATCATCGATAGCGACATCGGCACCGGTCCTCAGGTGGTGATGATCGCGCCAACCGACAAGGCGTTCCTGACGCGGAGCTGCCAGACCTGGCACAAGACCGACTGACTGGCCCTCAACGCGTCGCGACTATGGGTTCTCCTCGATGACGCACTGCACAATCGTGGCGGCGGTCTGCTGGTCGAATCCCATCCGCGCTACCTTCTGGGCTTCCGCGTCGGGGGAAACGCCCGATTTGAGGTCCTGCTCAATAACTCCGGCGCGCTGGAAGTTTTGTGGGTCCGGTTCACTCAGCGGGAGTTGCTTGATGCCCGCGACGCAACGATTGAAACCGCTGATGTCGGCATGAGCGGGCGACGCGCCGAGCAGCGCAAGAGCCGTGCCGACCGCGGCAGCGAAATAGGGGAAACGCATGCCCGCATCGTATCGCCGAGCATGCCGCAGGCAAAGGGCTAACCGAATTGAATTGCAGCGCAATCGCTTAGGGAATTCACGCCCGCTCGGCCTTCATGTCCATGTCGATCGTGCCCTGGCACGCGCCGCTGAGGATCTCGGTGTGCATGACGCCGGAAAGCGATCCGTCGGGTTGGGGCGTGTAGCGCACGGTGGAGTGGGCCGGATTCCATTGGATGCTGGTGTCGGGCATCATGCAGTCCCACTGAAAATCGCTGACCTGCGTCCATGACGACCCGTCCCAGGTGAATTGGACCGGCTGGGGAACCGTCGGGTTGCTCGGCGGGGGGCCGCTGACGATCGTGGCGACGCATTTTCCGCTCGAACAGCTCGAGCGGAACCCGTAGGTATCGGTGTGCTGCACCTCGGGGTCGCCGACCGCCATGCTGGTCCCGGACTTCGGGCCGACCATGAACGTGATCGCATACGTGCCGTTCCACGACGCGGCGTCGGCGGCTGCGGTCGGGGCAAATAACAGGGCGACAGCGAGCGGTGCGGCACACAAACCAACGAGACCGCTGCGACCGTTTGGGGCCATCGGCTTTCTCCTCTCAGTCCGCGACAACTGCGGAACTAGAGCGAAGTGCATATACCCCTTCTATACCCTTATTCCACGCCGGAAAAGGGACGGGGTATCAGCAATGAGCGGCCCAGCACTGCTGCAGCGGGCAATAGGTCGCGTGCGCGATTCTCACCATGGACCCGATCTCCCCGAGCGTGACGTTCCTCGGGTCCAAGGTGGAATGAATGTTTTGCGCGATCTGGTCGTAGGTCCAACCCCACCCGAGGTCGTCGCAGATGAGCCGCCCCATCGCGGTGAGGGCCTCGGCGTGGTCGGGCGGCCAGCTGAAGCCGGCCCCGCGCAGCTGGGTGAGGTACGCGTCGTCGGCGGGATCGGCGTTCGCGACCGCAGCGCCGGAAACCAGGGCGGCGCCGGTCATGACGGGAATGGCCAGTGTGGCCAGCCAGCGAAGTGCGGACATTTGCTGCGCTCTCTTTCTCCTCGGCGTTGAGGGGGCCGTAGAAGAATAGAGACAGCCGGCAAAAAGCAGCTTATGCGCTGAATAGTCGGCTTTTCGGGCGATTATCTACGCGGCGTGGGGGTGATGCGGCAGCGCTTGCGCCGCAGCCTCATTCGCGTCGTATTGGCCGAGCCACTCCAAACGAAGCCGAGTCACCGCAGCCTCAGGCGCGTCGTGCCGCTCGAAGCGGCGCTCGATCTTCCGGTAGATCCACGCGACCGCGGTCAGCATCGCGACCGCGGCAACCAGGACGGCAACAGCGTCGCCGAAGGCGATCAGGAGGATGACGCCGCCGAAGACCCAGAACGCGGCGGCCTCCAGGTCGCGGTTGCCGTGGTGTCCATTGATCGTGCTCGTGATGTGCCGCATGTCCGCCTCGCTCCGATTCGGGTCGCCGTCCGTTGAGACAACCGTCCCGTGCAACACCGGAGCGATGGCAGGGCTGCCCAAATCCGCCGCAGTCGTGACCGACGTCACGAGGCGGGGCCACTCAGATGAAAACGACGCCTATTCGTCGCCCTCGTCTTCGTGGTCTTCTTCGCCGAGATCGTCGTCGTCTTCGTAGTCCTCGTCGTCTTCGTCGTCGAACACGTCGAGTTCCAGGTCGAGGGGGTCGTCGCCGTACGGGTCGACCACGTACTGCTGCCAGTAGCCCGGGGAGAAGTAGATCTTGTCGGCGTGGTCGGCGTCGTCGCCGACCTCGACCATCAGGATTCCGTCTTTGATGTCGTAGCCGAATGCGTTGGGGTATTGGACACCGCCGTCGGCGGTTCGGATGTGAACGTCATATGCCACGGGCGGAAGTCTACGGAGTCGGCGGCTGCGGTGGCGGGTCAGGCGGCGGGGGCTACCCGCAACTCGAGGCGGCGTCTTCCAGCAGATCCGCGGCGCGGGCGACGCTCTCGGCCGACGCGGTCATCCGGGCGGCGACGTCCCGGACGCGCACGGCGTAGTCCGGGGCGAGAATAGACCGCAGGTCGGCAACCAGCGTTTCCCGGTTCGTCATCGAAAGTTGACGCGCGACACCGACTTTCAGCCGTTCGATGCCGGCCGCCCACAGCGGCTGGTCGAGCCAGAGCCACAGGACCACCGCCGGGATGCCGGCCCGCAGGCCCGCCGCCGTCACACCGGCGCCGCCATGGTGCACGACGGCGCGGCACGCCGGCAGCACGACCGCATGGTTCACCGCGTCCACGATCTTGACGTGATCGGAGCGCGGCAAATCGGCAAAGTCGTTGGGGCCACTGCAAATCAGCGCCCGCTCCCCCAGCTGCGCGCAGGACGTATCGATCATGGCGACCAGCTCCGCCGGAGCCGAGACCGGCGTGCTGCCCAGGCCGAAGCAGATCGGCGGCGTCCCGGCGGCGATCCACGCCAACGCCTCGTCGTCGGCCGGAGCCGGCAACTCGAGCGTCAGCGCGCCGACGAAGGGCCGCCGGCCGTCCGGCTCGACCCAGTCGGCGGCCGGACCGGGCAAGCAGAGCTCGTCGTAGGCCTGGATCTCCAGCGACGTCGGTGCGGTCCCTTCCGGCAACCCGACCTCCCGGCGCTGGGCCGCCGCGATGTCCTTGACCATGTTCGAATACAGCACCCCGGTGGAGAACACCCGCGTCGGGAAGAGATGCAGCGCGGCCAGCGGAATGCCGCGATGCTCCGCGACGGTGGCGGCCAGCTCCTGCTCGTTGAAGCCGGCCACCAGCAGGTCGGCGTCCTTCGCGGCCGACGTCAGCGTGGCGGTCTTGTCCGCCCAGACCCGGGTGAGTTGGTCCATGACCTCGGGCAACGCGGCGAACGGGTTGTCGACGCGGCGCACGAAATTCGCGGCCGAGTCCATCCGCTCCCGCGTATCCGGTCCGTAGGCGACCGCGGTCAGCCCCGCCGACGCGACGAAGCCGACCTTGTCGGGCGGCACCGCCATGCGAACGTCGTGGCCCCGGCGCAGCATTTCGCGCGCCGCCGCCACGCAGGGCTCGACATCGCCCCGGCTTCCGTAGCCCACCACCACGACCTTCACGGACGGAACCTAACCCACGCCGTAGGCGGCAAGCTCGTAGCCTTGGCGGTATGCACGTGGTCAACGGAGTCCGCGACCCGGCGGCGAGCTTCCCTCTGGAGATCCTGGCCGACGACGCGGGCGAGCGCCGCCAGGCCAACCGCGCCGTCGCCGTCAGCGCGGTCGGATTGGCGCTGACCGGCCTTGTCGAACTGGCCATCGCGCTGGTGTCCGGGTCGGTGGCGTTGCTCGGCGACGCGCTGCACAACCTGTCGGATGTTTCGACCAGCGCGCTGGTGTTCGTCGGTTTCCGGGCGTCCCGCAAGCTGCCCACCGAGCGCTATCCCTACGGCTATGAGCGCGCCGAGGACCTCGCCGGAATCGGTGTGGCCCTGGTGATTTGGGGCAGCGCCGCGGTCGCCGGGTTCGAAAGCGTCACGAAGCTGCTCCGCCACGGCGGGACCGGACACCTGGGCTGGGGCATCGCCGCCGCGGCGGTGGGCATCGCGGGCAATCAGCTGGTGGCCCGCTACAAGCTGGTGGTGGGCCGGCGGATCCGCTCGGCGACCATGGTGGCCGACGCCAAGCATTCCTGGCTCGACGCGTTGTCCTCGGCGGGCGCGATGCTGGGGCTGATCGGAGTGGCGCTGGGCTGGGGCTGGGCGGACGCGGTCGCCGGGATCGTCGTCACGGCGTTCATCTGCCACGTCGGCTGGGAGGTGACCGCCGACATCGCGCACCGGCTGCTCGACGGCGTCGACCCGGAAATCATCACGACGGCCGAGACCGCAGCCGCCGCGGTTCCGGGCGTCATGCACGCCCACGCCCGGGCCCGCTGGACCGGGCGCACCCTGCGGGTCGAGGTGGAAGGCTTCCTGGACCCGAAAACCCCACTGGCGGAAGCCGATCGGATCGGTCGCAGCGTGGCCGCGGCGCTGACGCCGCAGATCCCCGAGATGCACAGCTTCAGCTGGACCGCGCGGGCCGCCTAAACGCGTTGCGCCGGAAACGATTCGACGACCTTGATCAGTTCGTCGGGCGCTTCCCAGTTCAGCAGGTGTCCCGCGTCGGGCACGGTGACGAGCCGCGCGCCGGGAATGCCCTCGGCGAGCCGGCGCGAATGACTCGTCGGCGTCGTGCGATCCGCGGAGCCGACCATCACGGCGGTCGGTACTGCGATCTCGCCCAGCCGCGGGTAGCGATCCTCCTGTGAGAAGGCCCGCACGATCGGCAGCAGCGGCCCGTGTTCGTCCAGGTGTTGGTTGAAGAAGTCGATGAACACCGAGATCATCGCCGGTGACGGGCGCGCGCCGCACTGCGCGGCACCGAACAGTGTCCCAATGGTCTGGTTGCGCATCAGCCGTTGCAGGATGCCGTATTGCAGCAGCGGGATCTGCAGCCGGTTCTGCGGCGCCCCGTCCAGGATGCGGCCCGCCCAGGTGGCGAACAGCACCAGCCCGCGCAGCCGCGGCGCCACGTCGGCGTGGTCGAGCACGGCGCGGATGGTGACGAATCCGCCCATCGAGTGCCCGACGAGCACGCCGTCGCGAACGTCGAAGTGCTGCAGGACCGCGGCGAGGTCGGCCGCCATGGGCTCCGACCCGATGCCTTCGGAGCCCAGCGTGGAGCGCCCGTGGCCGCGTTGGTCGAACGCGATGACGCGAAATCCTCTGGCCTGCAGCTCATCCCACACGAAATTCCATTCGAGGACCCGCGCGGTGTAGCCGTGGACGAGGATCACCGGCGGCCCCTGCCCCGCGACGAGCGCGTGCAGCACCGTCCCGTCGGGTCGGGCGATCCGGACGGGCTCGCCATCCTGCTCGGCGAGAAGCCGTTCGCGCGGGTACGGATCCGGGTTGCGCGCTATCCGCGCGGCCATCGCCCGCGCGGCGCCCCAACCCAGCAACCCGGCCGCGCCCAGCGCGGTCCCGGCGCGCAAATCGGCCCTCACGACGGCCGGGCGGCGCAGCAGTCGGGCAGTCCGCTCTTGATCGCGGCATCCTGCTTCTTGGCGAGATCGAGAACGAAGTCCGATTGCAGCGGATCGTTGGGCCCGCTCTCGAACTCGAGGACCGCAAAGACTTTGCCCTCGGTGAACATCACGATCGCCTTCGACTTGGCGCCGTCCGGCGACGGCCCCACGGCGATCTGGCCGCCCGTTCCCACGTCGGCCGGCCCCGGCGCCGCCTTCACGCTCAGCTCCTGGATGCCCTTGCCGCTCTGATCGAGTGCCTGCGAAGCGGCGGCGGCATCGGGATAGATGTAGATCGTGTCGTCGACCTTGCGGGTGCCGGCCTGGTTCATGAACACGCCCTCGGTTCCCCCCGGGTTGGGAACGGGCAAGGTCTGAGACAGGGTGAAGGTGTCGCCCGGCACGACGATGTCGGTCGGCTTGATCAGCATGTTGCTGTAGTCGGAGGGCTGGACGGTCGGGCTGCTCGATGTCGCCGCGGTCGAGGTCGACGTCGCGGAGGCCGACGTGGCGGACGACGCGGATGACGGCGGGCCGGACGACTTGTTGCCACCACATCCTGTCGCCGCGGCGCCAACCACCAACGCGCTCGCGGCCAGGCCGGCCGCCACCACCGATACCTTCATTCCCATTGGCTCCTTACGGTGCTGCCGATCTTTCGCGCAACATAGCCGATGCCAAGCGGGTTCGCGCAGTGGAACGTCCAAGAACCCGGCAATCGGTGCGAGACTCCGGGCGGTTTAGCCGGGGTTAGTCGCCGACCGCGCCCTCGGGCTTGGGGCCCCGGCCCTCGCCGGTGATGTACTTGGGGCAGTAGGCGCCGAGCGCGATCACCGTGAATTTGGCCGCGCCGTTGCCGGTAAACCCGTTGCGCTGCTGAAGGTTTCCGATGATCTCGTCCTCGGTCGACCCGGTGTCCTCCAGCTGGCACAGCGTCTTGGCGGCCGAAATCGCGGCGTTCGGGTCCTGGTAGGTGATGCCGGCGAACTTGAGCGCGGACAGGAAGTCGGCGTCGGTGGCGGGATCGGTGGCGGCGTCGGGGTCGGCGTACGCCGGCGCGGCCAGGCCGAGCACGGCGACCACGGTTGCCATCCCCCACAGCAGTCTCATGACGCCGCCATCGTGCCAGACCCGCGCCCTTCCCGCATCCCCGGCCGACCTAGCGGTGCCGGAATCGCTCGCGCAGTTGGGGATCGTTTTCCCACCACAATCCCGACGGCGCGGCGCTCTCGGTTTCGGTCGCGTCCAACTCGGCGTCGACGGCGGCCGCGTGCGTCTTCTCGTCCCGGGACAGCGCGCGCATCAGCAGCAGCACGAACGGCCACCCGACCAGGTCCCCGAGAATCCACAGAACACCGGCGCCGATCGTCTGGTCGAGCCGCTGATCGGGCCCCCACGATCGGTGCAATTCCGCGTAGTACGCCGCGCCGATCAACGAGCCCTGCCAGATGACCAACCCCAGCACCCCGTCACCCAGGGCTTCGACGACCGTGATCAGCAACGAGATGGCCTGCGAATACCTGCGGGGAACGGGATCCGCTTGCAGTCGGGCGTAGAAATAGCCAAAACCGATCGCCACCAACAGGATTCGCGTGGGTGCGCCGACCCACTCGTTCTGCAGGGACGCGGTGTACCAGGGCGTCAGGTAGAGCAGCCAGGGTGTGCCCAGCATCGCCAGCGATGTGGTCAGCGGGTGCGCGAGCACCCGCGCGAGCCGCGTCGCCAGTAGCCCGTCGATGCGGTCGCGCCCGGCCGCAGCGAGCGCGTCACGCAGCACGGTGACCGGCTTGGCCTGCGCGATGAAGAAGGGCACGACGTACAGCAACAGCAGCACTTGCAGCGCCCGCATCCAGAACAGGGCGTAGGCGTACGCGCCGATCGCGCTCATCGTCGCCAGCGCCCACAGCGCCGCGCCGGCCGCGAAGCAACCGGCCTGCGCCGGTCGGACCGATCGCCCGCGCCGGTAACACCAGGCGTACGCGGCGCCCACCAGCACGATCACCGCCGCCGAGGCAAGGTCCACATGCCAGGTCTGGGCCAGGGCGGACCACGTCAGCGGTCCAGGATCGACGCGCATGGCCTCTTAGCCTATTGCCGCCCGCCCGCCTGGCGGCGCCCCGCCCGTCGCGAACGCCGTCTTGCTCGGGCTGCGGGCAGTTTTCCCGGCGTTCCCCAGCACCTCGGAGGCGTACGATCAACACACTGGGGCCATCCGGACCCAGTCATCAAAGGGTTAGTAATGCCGGCATTTCCGAAGAAGCGGGCAGTCAAGCGGGCCAAGGCAAGCGCGCATGGTCGACTGCCAACCCGCCTTGCATCCGGAACCGTTGATATACAACACCTTTGACGAGGCTTTGCACCCCTTCGGGATGCGAGGTGCATCGGGTCGGTGGTATGTCGCGCGCGACCATCTGAGATCGCGCCGTCGCCGATTCGGCTAAGTTGGCCGGTTCGCGGCCAAGACGGGATCGTCGCTATGACACGACACGAAGGCCGCGCGGTTTCCGGCGGCCACCGCGCAGGACCGGAGAACACGCCGCGGCTGCGTATGAAGCCGAAGGCGCGGCCGACCGGGCACGTCGACGGGGCATGGTGGCCGCACACCGATGATCTGCAAAACGAACTGCCTGATCTGTTGGCGGTGCTGTCGGTGCGACTGGGCTCCGTTGCGCGGGTCATGTACGACCTCTCCGCATGGGCGAAGGCGCCGACACGGCTCACGACCGGTGGACGATCCGTCCGACTCGACGGCTTCGGTTACCAACCGGCCAACACCCTCGAAGTGGTCGGGCTCGGCCGCGAGAGGATCCTCCTGATGGTGGTGCCCCCGAGCACTGATCCAGACGTCGCACACAAGGCGATGATGACAGCGGCGGCGCCGGACAACGCTTCCACGGTCGGCGACATGCTCGGGATCAGCGACGGCGGCCAAGCAGCGCCGGTCGCGGCTTACCGACCGGCATTTCACCGGCGTGTCCGGAGCTTTCGGGCATGACGGTCACCGTGGCGCTGCCCGGCGGGGGGAGCGACAAGTACATGCGGTTCGGTGACGTGTACGTCGAGCACAGCAACGGCACGCTCGACGTCTTCCGGGTCGGCGCCAAGGACGCATACAGCTACGCCTGCGGTGAGTGGACCGACGTGGAGGGCGACCGAAAGAGGATCAAGAGGCGCAGTTTCTGGAGTTGATCAACGCCGCCCGTGGTTCGGCGAGACGTCTTACCAGCGGCTCACGTGTAGATTGATTGGTAAGCCGTTCGTTTTCGCGCTGCCACCGTCCACATTTTTGTGTGTAGATGCAGCTCACGAATCGATCGCCCGAACCAATTTGAGGACCACGCATACATGAATTCGTCCGATTTGTTTTCACACCGCTACGAGCCCGAGGTCGTGTCCGACACCCCTCGCGACTCGGAACCGGTGCAACTTCCCACCTTCTCCGACCGCCCCAAGAGCGATTCCTCGGCTACGCCACCGTCGTAAAAGGCGCGGCGCCGCGCTTGGCCGCGACCGAGGGTTGACTGTCAGGCGACAGGAGGGACAGATGAGACGAGAGGTCGCCGCTGAACTCGAGGTCGAGATCACCGCCCCGACGACCTTGGAGTTCCAGATCGCCGTTGCACCGCATCCCAACACCGAGGTGTCCGAGTCGATGTCATTTGTCTTGGATGGAAATCTTCTGCGGCCGTTGGAGATCAGCGGTGTGCATGGTAACCGCATCCACAAGCTGGACGTCCCTGTGGGTAAACTCAAGGTCGACTACGCGGCCACGATCGTTGGGCAAACCGACCCGGCACCGGTGACCGAGTATGACCTATCGATGTACCTGCGTCCGAGCCGCTACGCCGAGTGCGACAAGTTTTTCGGTTTCGCCGCAACCGAATTCGGCAGTTATATCGATTCGACGACTCTGTTGGAGAAGGTTTCCCTTTGGGTCGGCAGCCGGCTGAACTATGTACCAGGCTCGAGTGACGCCATCGACGGCGCGGTGGATACGTTGCTCTCCGGTGCCGGCGTATGTCGAGACTTCGCGCATCTCGTGGTGGCGCTGTTACGGGCTGTCAAGGTGCCGGCCCGCGTTGTTTCGGTGTATGCGCCCGGCTTGTACCCGATGGACTTTCATGCGGTAGCCGAGGCGTTCGTCGAGGGCCACTGGCGAGTGGTTGACGGCACTCTCTTGGCGCCGAGGCAAAGCCTCGTGCGCATCGCCACTGGACGCGATGCCGCCGACATCGCCTTCCTCGACAACCACAACGGCGCGATCACACTGGACAAATTGGTGGTGACCGCGGTCGTTGACGGCGACCTGCCCAGGGACTCGATCGGCCAGCTGGTGTCGATCCGCTGAAGGCGGGCCTCGTCGTTGCGAAAGCTGTCGTGGGTGCCGAAATACTCGCCCTGCGACGGGATGCGCCGATTCAGCTGACGAGGCCCAGCGCATGGGCGCGCCGCAGCTTGCCCGACGGGGTTTTCGGGATCATCCCGGGCTGCAGCACCACCACGTTTCGGGGGCGGACATCGACCTCGGCGAACACCTCGTGCGCCACCTGGCGCTCGATGCGGCGCACTTGCGCCTGGTCGTCGCACTCCTTGGATTCCACCGCCACCGCGAACGTCTCCCGCGATTGCCCGGCGTCGAGGCGCACCGCGACCGAACAGCCCGGCCGCACCCCGGCCACCCGGCAGGCGGCGCGCTCGATGTCGGTCGGGTAGATGTTGCGGCCAGCCATGATGATCACGTCCTTGAGCCGCCCGCACACCACGACATTGCCGTCCTCGGTGAGATAGCCCAGGTCGCCGGTGTCATACCAGCCCCGCTCATCCTGCGCGGCGATGAACCCGGCCACCGTGGTGTAGCCATCGGTCACAGGCTCGCCGCGCACCTCGATGACGCCGACGCCGCGCGGCGGCAGCACGCTCCCTTCCTCGTCGAGGATCCGCAGCTCCAGCCCCTCCAGCGGCCGGCCCAGTGAGACGAGCCGGCGGGTATGTCCCCTGCTCGCGGGGACGGCGCGGTGCAGGATGGCCAGCAGGTCGGCGTCCACCTCGTCGACGAGCATGCCCCCGCCGCACGCGGAGAACGACACCGCAACCGTCGTCTCGGCCATGCCGTAGGCGGGGATGATCGCCTCGGGCTTCAACCCGAACGGCGCCCCGGCCACGCAGAGGTCCTCGACGTCGAGCGGATCCACCTGTTCGGCGCCCGAGAGCGCCCACCGCAGCGAGGACAGGTCGAAGTCCCCGGGCGTCGCCTGTCGGCGTAACCGCTTGGCCAACAGGTTGTACGCGAAGTTGGGCGCGGCGGTCATGGTGCCCTTGTATTTGTCAATCAGCTTGGCCCACAATAACGTATCGCGCAGGAAGTCCATCGGCGTGACCTTTACCAGCTCGGCGCCGACGTACATCGGCACCGTCAGATAGCCGGTCATGCCCATGTCGTGGAAGCACGGCAGCCAGCTCACGATCACGTCGTTATCGAGGTCGAAGTTGCACCCGACCATCATGGCTTCCGCATTGGCGACGATATTGGCGTGCGTGATCTGAACCGCCTTGGGCGATCCCGTCGAGCCCGATGTCAGCTGCATCAGCGCCACATCGCCGTCGCAGGTGTCGACGGGCCCGATGGGGGCGCTCGCAAGCAGCGTCTCGACGGTGAGCACCGTCACACCGAGACCCGACAGCACCGGCGCGGCGGCCATGAACGGCTCCGAGATGACAACGGCTTTCGCCGACATCATGTCGACGACGCCGGTTGTCTCCTCGGCCCAACGTGCCAGGTCGGTGCGCGGGGTGGGCTGATGCAACATGGTCACACTGGCGCCGCGCATCCAGATGCCTTGCGCGGTGGGCGCGATCTCGACCGGTGCGCCCGCGAGCACGGCGACGGCGTCGCCGGGCCCGATGCCCGCCGCCGCCAGCCCACCCGCCACCCGGCGAGCCCGCGCGTGCACTTCTGCCCAGGTATGCCGGGCGGGCGCATGCGGCTCGCCGGTGACCATCCCCTTGGGGCTTGACCGCGCGTTTTCGTACATCGTCTCGGTAAATCGGCTCACGGCGATCCTTTGGCTTAGGTGTTTGCGGGCGCGCTAGGGGTTTTTGAAGCCGCTGGGGTTCGGCCGTCGTCGAGCACTGGTCGGCGTCGACGATGACGTCGGGAGCACTAAACCCTTCGTATTCAGCCCAGATGGCAGGTCAGACGGGCTGACTGTATCGAGCCAATGCCCCGCGCACCGCGGAGCGCGCGGAACTCGGTACAGATCGTGACAATTGGGCCGAAGCGGCGACGGCTACGCCGCCGGCCGGCTCAGCCGCAACGAGTCGGGCAGCGCACCGACCTGCCGGCGCCCGGGGGCTTCCCAGATGTCGCCGGGCAGAACGCCGGGCAGCCCGGCCTCGCTGGCGATGAAGACGGGATGGTCGCCGCGCATGGACTGGCGGTGAAAGTCGCGCACCGTCGCGAACGCCCACTTGCCCAGCAGGCAGATCGCGACCAGGTTGGCGATGGCCATCAGCGCCATCGTCAGATCCGCGAACGCCCACACCAGCTTGAGCTGAGCCATCGCTCCGAACACGATCGCCCCCAGCGTCACGACTTTCAACGCGTTGGTCGCCAGGTGCCGACCCCCCAGGAAGAACAGGTTGGCCTCGGCGCACACGTAATTGCTGAGCACCGAGGCGAATCCGAACACGCATACCACGGCGGTCATCACCACGGTGGTCCACGATCCCAGGCCGGCGGCGATCGCCGACTGCGTCAGGCTGGCACCCGCGACCGAGCCGGTGTGAGCCGGATCGTAAACGCCGGGACCCGCCATGAGCACGATGAACGCCGTCGCCGTGCAGATCACTATGGTGTCGACGAAAACGGCGAGAGACTGAATCAGACCCTGCTCCACCGGATGTGACACCGTCGCAGCGCCCGCGATGTTGGGCGAACTGCCCATCCCCGCCTCGCAGGCGAACAGGCCGCGCTTGACCCCGGTCAGCATTGCCGTCGCGATGCCGCCGGCGAAACCGCCCGCCAGCTGCCTGATTCCGAATGCGCCGCCGACGATCTCCTCGAGGACGGCCGGCAGCGCGGAGATGTTGACGGCCACGATCGCCAACGCCAGCAACGCATACGTCAGCGCAGCGGCCGGGATGACCCATTCGGCGAACTTGGCGACGCTGCGCACCCCGCCGAAGAGGACCGCCGCCAGCACGGCCAACCCCATTGTGGTCCAACCGATATCGATGCCATGCGACGACTTCAGCACCCCGCTGATCGCGTTGGTCTCCACCATGTTGAACGCTGTCGAGAACGTGACCACGAGCAGCACGGCGAAGAAGACGCCGCCCGTCCGGGAATGCAGGCCGCGCTGGATGTAGAAGGCGGGGCCGCCCCGGAAGGCGCCGTCGTCCGAGCGGACCTTGAAGACCTGGGCGAGGGTGGCCTCGATCAGCGCGGTCGCCATGCCGACCCCGGCCACCACCCACATCCAAAAGATCGCGCCCGGGCCGCCAACGGTGAGCGCGATCGCGACGCCGGCGATGTTTCCGGTGCCCACCCGGGACGCGAGGCCGACGCAGAAGGCCTGAAAAGACGAGATCCCACCGTCTTGGCGGTGGGACCTGCGGAGCTGGCGAACCATGCGCCCGAAGTACCGGATCTGAATGAATCGAGTGCGCACCGTGAAGTAAATGCCGACACCGATGAGCAGGTAAACCAGGACGTGACAACTCAGGGCATTGCTCAGCGGCTCGATCAACCGTGCCTGAACGAAGTCCAAATCCATCCCCAACCTGGGCCGTTTGTCCGCAGCAGCGTAAACGCGAAATGTTGAGGACAGGTTTCGTTAACCGGCCGTTGGCCGGCGTGTTTGTAAAAATCCAGTGACGCTAGCCGCCGCTGACCTTGCCGCCGCTGGCCGCAAGCGTTTGCGGGCAGTACACGTTGGCCGCGATCGCGCTGAATCGCGCCGCGTTGTCCCCGTGCAGCCCGGGGTTCTGGGCCTGGACCGTCTTGATGACGTCCGCCATCTGCGTCCCCTTGCCCATCGCGTCGCACACCCACCTTCCGGCCCCGATCGCCGGCCCCGGGTCGGGGAAGGTGATGCCGACCGCGCGCAGCGAGACGAGGAACGCGTCGTCAGTGCTGTCCGCCCGCGCGGGCCCCGCCATGCCGACCAAGGCGGCAAGGCTCGTCAACGTCAAGAGCAGCGGTTTCACGGCCCTGATCGTGCCAGAGCGAATCGACGGCCGCACCCCAAATCGCGAATTGCCTGCGTCAACCCAGGGTTGACAGCATTGCCGTCGTCAACCTACTGTTGACGGCATGTCCGAGCCGACCCCGATCGCCTACCCCGTCCGACTCGACGAACTGATCAACGCCATCAAACGGGTGCACCCGGACGTGCTGGACCAGCTCGCCGACGCCGTCCTGGCCGCCGAGCACCTGGGCGAGGTCGCCGACCACCTGATCGGGCACTTCGTCGATCAGGCCCGCCGCTCCGGAGCCTCCTGGACCGACATCGGCAAGAGCATGGGCGTCACCAAACAGGCTGCCCAGAAGCGGTTCGTCCCGCGCGCCGAGCCCACCACCCTGGACCCCGAGCAGGGCTTCGGGCGGTTCACGGCGCGGGCCCGCGGCGCGGTGGTGGCGGCCCAGAACGCCGCGCACGAAGCCGGCAACGGCGAGATCACCCCCGACCACCTGCTGCTCGGCCTGCTCACCGACCCGGCCGCCCTGGCGACGGTTCTGCTGAAACGGCAACAGGTGGAGGCCGACACGATCCGGGCCGCCGTCAGCCTGCCCCCGGCCGCCGGCGAACCCCCCGAGCTCATCCCGTTCAGCGGCCCGGCGCGCAAGGCGCTTGAGCTGACCTTCCGCGAGGCACTTCGGCTGGGCCACAACTACATTGGCACCGAACACCTGCTGCTGGCGCTGCTCGAACTCGAGGACGGCGCGGGGCCGCTGCACCGGTGCGGCGTCGACAAGGACCGCGTGGAGGCGGATCTGGTCGACGCGCTGGAGTCGCTGAGCGCCGGAACCGACCCCTCCCGTTCGCCATAGACCCTGTGCGATCATGCGAGGATGCATCGCTGGCTGATCGCCCTGTCCGTGTTGATCGTCGCGACCGCGAGCGTTTCGGCGCCGCGCGCGTGGGCGTCCGATGCGCCGATCGGTCACATCGGTGACACCCTGCGGGTGGACACCGGCAAGTACATCGCCGACATCACGGTCAGCAGCGTGGCCCCGTGCGACCCGCCGCCGGGATTCGGCTACACCCGCGAGGGCGTTCCGATCAAAAGCTTTCCGGGCAGCACCGTCGACCGCGCCGACGTGACGGTCCGCGCGGTCCGGGTGCCCAATCCGTTCATCATGGCGACCGAGTTCAGCTTCGACGGCGTGACCCCGTTCGCCGACGCCTACAAGCCGCGCGCGTCCGATGCGCCCGACGCGCTGGACAACGTGCTCGTCAACGCGCCGAACGGGGCGATCGTGCGGGGCGCGGTGTATTGGGACGCCTACCGCGACCCGGTCTCCACCGTCGTCCTGCTGGACAAGAAGACGGGCTATCACCTCGCGCAGTGGAATCTCTGACGCTCGCGAGGGGTAGTGTCGACGCCGGGGACCTGGCTGCCGTTGCCGCACAAACCTTTCCGCTGGCCTGCCCGCCCTCGACGGCTGCCGAAGACATCGCGTCGTTCATCGAGACCAACCTGTCGGCCGAGCGCTTCGCGCAGTACCTGGCCGACCCGCGCCGCGCGATCCTCACCGCCGCGCGCGACGGCCGAATCCTCGGCTACGCCATGGTCATTCGCGACGCCGACGACGCCGCCGCCGAGCTGTCGAAGATCTACGTGCTGCCCGACCACCACGGCTCCGGCGTGTCGGCGGCGCTGATGGACCTCGCCGTCGCCACCGCGCAGCAGTGGGGCGTGCGCCGCGTGTGGCTGGGCGTCAACCAGGCGAACGAACGCGCGCAACGCTTTTATGCCAAGCACGGCTTCACGGTCACCGGCACCAGGACGTTTCGAGTGGGCGCCCGCCTCGAGAACGATTACGTCATGGTTCGCGAGCTTGGGTCAGCGCCACCAGCCGCGACGTAGCCCGCAGGTACTTCTTTCGATAGCCACCGGCCAGCATCTCCTCGCCGAAGACGCTGTCCAGCCTCGCGCCGGAAGCGGCCACCGGGATGCCCGCGTCGTAGAGCCGGTCGGTCAGCGACACCAGCCTCAGGGCGACGTTCTGGTCGTCGATGCGGTGCACGCCGGTCAGGAAGACCGCGGTCACGCCCTCGATCAGCGTCAGGTACCGCGACGGGTGCATGGTGGCCAGGTGCGCGCACAGCGCGTCGAAGTCGTCCAGCGTCGCCCCGTCGACGGCCGCGGCGCGCGCGGTGACCTCCTCGTCCGACGGCGGCTCCGGCGCCGGGGGCAGGCCGCGGTGCCGGTAGTCGGGCCCGTCGATCCGCATTGTGGTGAAAATGCTTGCCAGCGTGTTGATTTCGCGCAGAAAGTCCTGCGCGGCGAAACGGCCCTCGCCGAGTTGCTCGGGCAGGGTGTTCGAGGTGGCGGCGATCGACACCCCCCGCTCCACCAACGACGAGAGCAGCCGCGCGATCAGGGTGGTGTTGCCGGGGTCGTCGAGCTCGAACTCGTCGATGCACACCGCGGTGTAACCGGCCAGCATCTCGATGCATTCGGCGAAGCCGAACACCCCGGCGAGCTGGGTGAGCTCGCCAAAGGTGGCGAACGCCTTGGGAGTTGGGGGCTCGGGCCCACTGCCGGGCAGCTGGTAGTAGGCCGAGGCGAGCAGGTGGGTCTTGCCCACGCCGAAGCCGCCGTCCAGATACAACCCGACGCCGGGTGACACGGCCCGCTTGCCCAACAGTTTTCGCCGGCCGGCCCGGCGCTCCACGGCCTGCCGGCAGAAGTCCCGGCAGGCCGCGACGGCGGCGGCCTGGCTCGGTTCGGCGGGGTCCGGGCGATACGTCGCGAAGCTCACGTCGGCGAACGTTGGCGGCGGCCGCAATTGGGCGATCAGCCGCTCGGGCGACGCGCTCGGATGCCGATCCACCAGACGCCCCACGCGGCCCCCGTGCATGCAGGAACTGTAGCGGCGTGCTGCAATCAAGCTCATGCCAGAGACCCCGCTGACGCTGCTCGGCTCGGCGCGGGAGATCGACGACGCCGAACTCGCCCGGCTCTACGGGTATCCGGAGGGCGACGGCACGTGCGTGCGGGCGAATTTCATCACCAGCGTGGACGGCGGGGCCACCGCCGACGGCAACAGCGGCACCATGGGCGGGCCGGGCGACCGGCACATCTTCAACCTGCTGCGCGAACTGGCCGACGTGATCGTGGTCGGCGCGGGCACGGTGCGCATCGAGGGCTATTCCGGCGCGCACCTGGCCGTCGCGCAGCGCCAGGGACGGCAGGCCCGCGGGCAGAGCGAGGTACCGCAGCTCGCGATCGTCACCAAGTCGGGCCGCCTCGACCGCGACATGGCGGTGTTCACCCGCACCGAGGTGCCGCCGCTGGTGCTCACCTGCACCGCGACGGCCGCGGAGACCAGCCGGCGGCTCGGCGACCTGTGCGAGGTCCTCGACTGCTCCGGCGGCGATCCCGGGCAGGTCGACGAGGCCGCCCTGCTGGCGGGCCTGGCGGCGCGCGGGATGCGCCGCGTGCTGACCGAGGGCGGCCCGATGCTGCTCGGCGCGTTCGTCGACCGCGGCCTGCTCGACGAGCTGTGCCTGACCATCGCGCCCTACCTGGTCGGCGGCCTGGCCCGGCGCATCGCGACGGGCCCAGGCCAGGTGCTGACCCACATGCGGCGCGCCCACCTCCTCACCGACGACGACGGCTACCTTTACGCCCGCTACGTCAAGGCATAGCTACTGTTGTCGGCATGAGTCGGCAGATCGCGTCCGCCACGATCCTGGTGGCGGTGACCGCGCTCGTCGCCGGCTGCGTTCCCGGCCTGGGCGCGGACCCGCGCTTCGCCACCAATTCCGGCGCCCGGCCGCAGGGCGCGGCCACCACGAAACCGCCGCCGGCCGGCCCGCCGCCGATCGCCGCGCCCAAGAACGACCTGTCATGGCGCGACTGCACGGCGAAGGTGTTCGGCGACGCGGCCGTGCCCGCGGCACCGGACGTGCAGCTGGACTGCGCGACCTACGACGCCGACCTCGACCCCGTCAACGGTGGGTCGGGGACGCTCAGCATCGGCGTGGTCCGCGCCCGCTCCTCCAAGACGCCGCACGACGCCGGTCCCCTCGTCTTCACCACCGGCTCGGACCTGCCCTCCTCGACGCAGTTGCCGGCCTGGCTCGCCCGGGGCGGCGCCGACGTGCTGCAAACCCACCCGATCGTGGCCGTCGACCGCCGCGGCATGGGGATGTCGAGCCCGATCGACTGCCGCGACCAGCTCGACCGCCAGGCGATGCGCGACCAGGCGCAGTTCCAGAGCGGCGACGACCCGGTCGCCAACCTGTCCGACATCTCCAACACCGCGACCACCAACTGCACCGACGCCATCGCCCCGGGCTCCTCGGCCTACGACAACTCGCACGCCGCGTCCGACATCGAACGCCTGCGAAGCCTGTGGGACGTGCCCGCCGTCGCGCTGGTCGGGATCGGCAACGGCGCGCAGGTCGCGCTGGCCTACGCCGCGTCGCGGCCCGACCGGGTCGCAAGGCTGATCCTCGACTCCCCAATTGCCTTGGGCGTCAACGCCGAAGCCGCCGCCGAGCAACAGGTCAAGGGCCAGCAGGCCGCGCTCGACGCGTTCGCCGCCCAGTGCGTCGCCGTCAACTGCGCGCTGGGCCCGGACCCCAAGGGCGCCATCAGCGCGATGCTGGCCGACGC
This sequence comes from Mycobacterium sp. NGS69, assembly GCF_059812165.1. Taxonomy (NCBI): domain Bacteria; kingdom Bacillati; phylum Actinomycetota; class Actinomycetes; order Mycobacteriales; family Mycobacteriaceae; genus Mycobacterium; species Mycobacterium sp. NGS69. Next base: position 376,424 of record NZ_JCALCD010000002.1, on the reverse strand, counting down.
CCGCGCGGGCAAGGGCCCCGGCGGCGCGCCGGTGTCCGCGGTGGCCAACGCCATCACCGTCGCGCTGGGCTTCCCCTCCGGCGGACGCGTCGGCGCCACGCAGGCCCTGGCCAACGCGCTGGCGGCCGCCCGCTCCGGGGACGCCAACCAGCTGAACAACCTGATCGGCCACGCGTACTCCCTCACCGACTCGGACGGCCAGTTCGTCAACTCCTGCAGCGATGCCATCAACCGGCCGACCCCGGACCGGGTGCGCGAACTGGTGGTGGCGTGGGCGAAGCTCTATCCCCAATTCGGCACCGTCGCCGCGCTCGGCTTGGTGAAATGCGTGCACTGGCCCACAATTCCGCCGCCCGCGCCGCCCAAGGACCTCAAGGTCGACGTCCTGCTGGCGGGCGTGCAGAACGACCCGATCGTCGGCAACGAGGGCACGGCCGCGACGGCGGCGATGATCATCAACGCCAACGCGGCCAGCAAGCGGGTGATGTGGCAGGGCATCGGCCACGGCGCCAGCATCTATTCGCCCTGCGCGGTCCCGCCGCTGATCGGCTATCTCAACAGCGGCAAACTGCCCGGGACCGACACCTACTGTCCCGCCTGATACTTTGCGCTTCGTGACGGCAGCTGACTCGACCCGAACCGGCCTGCGCGACCGCCTGCTGGCCGCGTTCCGTCCCCGCACCGGCGCACCGAGCACCGCGACGATCGTGCGGTCGGTGTTGTGGCCGTTGGCCATCATGTCGGTGCTGCACCGCAGCATCGTGCTCACGCTCAACGGCAACATCACCGACGACTTCAAGCCGGTCTACCGGGCGGTGCTGAACTTCCGGCGGGGCTGGGACATCTACAACGAGCACTTCGACTACGTCGACCCGCACTACCTGTACCCGCCCGGCGGCACGCTGTTGATGGCGCCCTTCGGCTACCTGTCCTTCACGCCGTCGCGGTATCTGTTCATCCTGATCAACACCGTCGCGATCCTGCTCGCCTGGTACCTGCTGCTGCGGCTGTTCAACTACACGCTGTCCTCGGTCGCCGCCCCCGCGCTGCTGCTCGCGATGTTCTGCACGGAATCCGTGACCAGCACGCTGGTGTTCACCAACATCAACGGCTGCGTGCTGCTGGCCGAGGTGCTGTTCCTGCGGTGGCTGCTGGACGGGCGGGTGGGCCATCAGTGGTGGGCGGGTGTCGCCATCGGGCTGACGCTGACGCTCAAACCCGTGCTCGCGCCGCTGCTGTTGCTGCCGCTGCTGAACCGCCAGTGGCGGGCGCTTGTGCCCGCGGTCGTCGTCCCGCTCGTCATCAACGCCGCGGCGTGGCCGTTGGTCAGCGACCCGATGGACTTCGTCACCCGCACGATGCCCTACATCGGCGGCGTGCGGGACTACTTCAACAGCTCGATCGAGGGCAACGGCGTGTACTTCGGGCTGCCGACCTGGCTGATCGTATTCCTGCGGCTCCTGTTCGTCGTGCTCGCGATCGGCGCGCTGTGGCTGCTGTACCGCTACTACCGGACCCGGGACCCGCTGTTCTGGTACACCAACTCGTCGGGCGTGCTGCTGCTGTGTTCGTGGCTGGTGCTGCCGCTGGCCCAGGGCTACTACTCGATGATGCTGTTCCCGTTCCTGATGACGGTGGTGCTGCAGAACTCGCTGATCCGCAACTGGCCGGCCTGGCTGGGTGTCTACGGCTTCCTGGCGCTGGACGACTGGCTGATCTACCAACACATGCGCTACGGCCGCGCGCTGCACTACCTCAAGATCACCTACGGCTGGTCGCTGCTGCTGATCGTGGTGTTCACGGTGCTCTACTTCCGTTACCTGGACGCCAAGGCCGAAAACAGGCTGGACGAGGGCATCGATCCGGCGTGGCTGTCTGTCGACCGCGAGCGCGCTAGCGTGGAGGCATGACCTCCCCCGATGCGTCGCCGAAGGTGCAACTCTCCGACGACGAGTGGCGCCGAAAGCTGAACCCGCAGGAGTTCGAGGTGCTGCGCCGCGCCGGCACCGAGCGCCCGTTCACCGGTGAGTACACCGACACCAAGACCGAAGGCATCTACCAATGCCGGGCCTGCGGCGCCGAATTGTTCCGCAGCACAGAGAAATTCGAGTCGCACTGCGGCTGGCCGTCGTTCTTCGACCCGGCGAACTCCGACGCGGTGATCCTGCGTCCCGACCATTCGATGGGGACGACGCGCACCGAGGTGCTGTGCGCGAACTGCCACAGCCACCTGGGCCACGTGTTCGCCGGGGAGGGCTATCCGACGCCGACGGATCAGCGGTACTGCATCAACTCGATCTCGCTGAGGTTGGTGCCGACGGGCGCGTAACTCGCCGGCTCGTCCGCGTCGAGATCGACGCTGGCGCGAAGAAGTGCGAGTGCGGCCCACGCTGACGTCGATCTCGGCGGTCCAAGTACCCGCCCGGTGCCTAGACCCCGTCCATCCCGGGCTGGCCGAACAGGCTGCCGCCCGCGCCTCCGGTGCCGGGCGTGCCCGGAGTGGGACCGCCCCCGGCGCTGCCGCCGTTGCCGCCGTTGCCGACCAGCACGGCGACGCCGCCGTTACCGCCGTTGCCCCCGGTGACCAGGCCCTCCCCGCCGGCGCCGCCGACCCCGCCGTTGCCGATCGGCCCGGCGGTGCCGCCGACCCCGCCGTTCCCGCCGGTCGTGTAGCCGAACCCGCCGATGCCGCCGGCCCCGCCGGAGCCGTTGAATCCGGCGCCGTTGCCGCCCGCCCCGCCGTCGCCGCCGGTGGTGGCGCCGACGCCGCCGCGGCCGCCGGCCCCACCGGCGCCCTGGTAGGGATTGGAGTTGCCGCCGGCGCCGCCGTTACCGCCGTGTCCGGTGACGCCCGTGCCGCCCGCGCCGCCAAGCCCGCCGTTGCCGGAGACGCCGCCCGCGGTGCCGCCGTTGCCGCCGGTGCCGCCGTTGCCCCCGACTCCGGTGCCGCCCGCGCCGCCGATACCGCCGCCGCCCTCGAACGGGCCGCCCGTGCCGCCGGTGCCGCCGTTGCCGCCGTCGCCCGTGCTGCCGGTGCCCCCGGGGCCGCCGGGCCCGCCGTTGCCCCACAGCAGGCTGCCGCCGCCGGCGCCGCCGTTGCCACCGGTTCCGCCGTCCCCGCCGGGGCCGCCGAACCCGCCGGAACCCAGCAGCCCGCCGGTCCCTCCGGCTCCCCCGGTCCCGCCTGTTCCACTGGACCCCGCGGGACCGCCGGCGCCACCGGCGCTGCCATGCGTCTGATCGGGTCCGCCGAAGCCGAGCAGCCCGCCGGACCCGCCGGGCCCGCCGTTACCGCCCTGGAGGAGCCCGTACCCGCCGGTGCCACCGGTGCCGCCGCCGCCGAACAGCAGCCCCGACCCGCCGGCCCCGCCGTTACCGCCGGCGCCCGTCGGGCTGGCGCCGCCGGCACCGCCCGGGCCGCCCACGCCAAACAATCCGGCCGCCCCGCCGTTGCCGCCCGGCGCTCCAGGCGTGGTGCTGTTCCCGCCGGCCCCGCCGTTGCCGACCAACAGCCCGCCGGGCCCGCCCGGCTGCCCGATCCCGTTGACGGTGCCGCCGTTGGCGCCGTTGCCGATCAGCGGGCGCCCCAGCAGCGCCATCGTGGGCGCATTGACGGCGTCGAGCAGACTGTCCTGCACGTTGGCGGCCTCGGCGCCGGCGTACGCGGCCATGCCCGATGTCACGTTCTGCACGAACTGCGCGTGAAAGGCAGCGACCTGGGAGCTCAGCGCCTGGTATTCCTGCCCTTGGGCGGAGAACAGCTCCGCGACCGCCGCCGACACCTGATCGGCTCCAGCCGCGACCACGCCCGTCGTGGCGGCCGCCGCGGCCGAGTTGGCCGCCCTGATCGCCGAACCGATGCCCGCCAGATCGTTGGCCGCCGCCATCACCGCGTCTGGAGCCGCGATCACGAACGACATGGAATACCTCCGCAATTCGATGCGCCATGACCAACAGGTCATCTCCCCCGGCGCCGGTCACCAGAGAACGCAGCCTACGCGCTCCGGCGGCGCGACATGCGGGTTCGGCGCGAAGATCGAGCTCGGCGACTCGATGTGGCCCGGCGCGCCCGAGGAACTCTGGGATGTGCTGGGCCAGCACGACGTCTCGGACACCGACATCAACAAGATGACCCACGAAAACGCCATGCGCTGGTACTCATTCGACCCGTTCGCCGACCATCCGCGCGAGCAGGCCACGGTGGGCGCGCTGCGGCGGGCGGCCGAAGGCCATGACGTGTCGATCCGGGCGCTGAGCCATCACCAGAAGGGCGAGCGGGTTGCCAACGCCCTGGCCGACGCGACGCGCGGCAACAGTTAGTCGACCCGGGTGGCGTGCACTTCCCAGAACGGCGCGTGCACCTGGCCGCCCTGAAGCCACGGCTCCACCGCGCGGAAGCAGTCCATCATGGTCTTCGTCTGTTCGGCCGCGTCGGGATTGCGCGCGGCCATCATTTCGAGCGTCTCGATGCTCATGTTGACCCGATACGTCGTCGGGCCGAGGTAGGTGATCTCCCAGCCGCCGACCGGCAGCACATCGCGAAAGTCGGCCTCCGACAACGACCGCGGCATCTTGACGCCGTTGACGTTGCCCTCGCCGAACTCGAACATGTACAGCCGCGCGCCCGGCTTGGTCGCCCGGTGCAGCGCCCGGGCGTAGGACTTCTGCAGCTCGGGCTCGGTGCTGAAGGTGTGGTAGAAGGCGCAGTCGACGACGGTGTCGAAGCGGCCGTCGAACCCGTCCAGCTTCGTGGCGTCGGCCACCTCGAAATTGACTGACACGCCGGCCTTCTGCGCGTTGGCCCGGGCGCGCTCGATCGCGCCGGCCGACCCGTCGATGCCGGTCGCCGAGTATCCCTTGGCGGCGTAGTAGATCGCGTGGTGGCCCGGGCCGGTGCCCGGGTCGAGCACCTCACCCTTGATGGCGCCCAGCGCGACGAGCTGCTGCACCACCGGCTGCGGGCCACCGATGTCCCACGGCGTGGCGGCCGGCAGTCCGTTCGACAGCCGGTCGTCGCGGTACATCTCCTCGAAACGGGTGGGATCGGTCGGGTCGAATTGAGTAGTCATGTGTCCCCCTCGATTTCGGCTTAACTCAAGGCAAAGCGTTCACCAACTGCTCGACCGGAACCCGCGGCCCGGTGAAGAACGGCGTCTCCGCCCGGGTATGCCGGCGGGCGTCGGTGGCGCGCAGCTCGCGCATCAGGTCCACGATCCGGTCCAGCTCTGGGGCCTCGAACGCGAGGATCCATTCGTAGTCGCCCAGCGCGAACGCCGGCACGGTGTTCGCGCGGACGTCCTTGTACTCGCGGGCGGCCATGCCATGTTCGGCGAGCATCCGGCGGCGTTCCTCGTCGGGCAGCAGGTACCACTCGTAGGACCGCACGAACGGATACACGCAGATGTAGGCGCCGGGCTCCTCGCCGGCCAGAAACGCCGGGATGTGGCTCTTGTTGAACTCCGCGGGGCGATGCAGCGCCACGCTGCTCCACACCGGCGCGCAGGCCCGGCCCAGGGCGGTGGTGCGGCGGAAGTCGGCGTAGGTCGCCTGCAGCGCTTCGACGCGTTCGGCGTGGGTCCAGATCATGAAGTCGGCGTCGGCACGCAGGCCCGCCACGTCGTAGAGGCCGCGCACCACGACACCGCGTTCCTCCTGCAGCTTGAAAAACGTCGTCGCGTCGTCAATTACGGCGTCACGCTGCTCGCCGAGCTCGCCCGGCCGCACCGAGAATACCGAGAACATCAGGTAGCGCAGCTGCGAGTTCAGGGCGTCGTAATCGAGTTTGGCCATGACTCCTATCGTGCCACTTCCGTCCGCAGTGCCTCGACCGCCCGGCCCGCCGCCCCGACGCACGCCGGCACGCCGATGCCGTCGAGGTAGCTGCCGGCCACGGCGAGGGTCGGCGGCAGGCCGGCGCGCACCTCGGCGACCACCTCGGCGTGGCCGGGGCCGTACTGCGGCATGGCGTCGATCCAGCGCTGGACGCGGGCATCGACGGGGTCGACGGTCAACCCGAACACGTCGACCAGGTCGCTCAGCGCCCAGCCCAGCAATTCGTCATCGGGGGTGCCGGCAGCCACATCGTCGCCGAACCGGCCGAACGACAGCCGCAGCAGCTGCGTGTCGCCGCGCGTGCCCCATTTGCGCGACGAGAGCGTGATCGCCTTGGCGCGCAAGGATTCTCCGCTGGCGACCAGGACCCCGGAGCAGTTCGGGAACGGGGTGTCGGCGGGCACGGCCAGGGCCACCACCGCCGACGACGCGCTCTCGATCCGCCGCGCCGCGGCGGCGCTGCGTGGGGCGATCTCGTCGAACAGGGCCGCCAGCCGCGGGGCCGGAATGGCCAGGATCACCGCGTCGGCGTGCCAGCGGGTGCCGGTGTCGTCGAGCAGCGACCAGCCCGGCTCGGCGGGGTCGAGGCGTTCCACCGCGGCCCGGACCCAGCGCGGCCGGGCACGCCCAACGAGCTCGTCGACCAGCACCTGGTAACCGCCGTCGATCGCCCCGAACACCGGCGCGCCGGTGGCCGGCGGCAGCGCCTGCCGGACGGCGTCGGTCAGGCTGGCGGCGCCGCGGTCGAGCGCCGCCGCCACGCCCGGGGCGGCCGCGCGCAGGCCGATCGTCGCCGCGGAGCCGGCATACACCCCGCTCAGCAGCGGATCCACCGACCGCGCCACCACCTGCGCGCCGAACCGGTCGCCGACCAAGTCGGCCACCGCGGGATCGCCGCCGGGCCGCCAGCCCAGCGGCCGAGTCGGCTCGGCGTCGATGCGCGCCAACGTCGCCTCGTCGACCAAACCGGCCAGCGACGCCGCCGACGACGGGATGCCCACCACCGTCCCGGCGGGCAGGGGGTGCAGCTGGTGGCCGCTGTAGATCAGCGGGCGGGCGCCGGTGGTGCCGATTTGGTGCCCGGACAGGCCGAGCTCGGCCAGCAGCGCCGGCATCTCGGGGCGGCGCAACACGAACGCCTCGGCGCCCAGGTCCATCGGCCGGCCGCCCACCCGCTCGGTGCGCAGGATGCCGCCGAGCCGGTCGGCGGGATCGAACAGCGTGATGGTCGCGTTGTCACCGGCGGCCGCGCGCAGCCGGTATGCCGCCGTGAGCCCCGAAATCCCCCCGCCCACAACACAATACGAGCGGGTGGTCATAGCGAGTGGACCAGCGCGACCAGGTCGGTCAGCACGCCGGGGTCGGTCTCGGGCAGCACCCCGTGGCCGAGGTTGAAGACGTGGCCGGCCGCGCCGGCGTCCACCGCGCGGCGCCCGTCGTCGACGACGGCCCGCGCCGCGCGTTCGGCCACCGGCCAGCCCGCCAGCAGCACCACCGGGTCGAGGTTGCCCTGCAGCGCCGTGCCGGGTTCGACCCGGGCGGCGGCGTCGGCCAGCGAGGTCCGCCAGTCCACCCCGACGACCGTGGACTGGCCGGGTTTCATGCCGCACTTCAGCGCCGCGGACATGGCGCCCAGCAGTTCGGCGGTCCCGACCCCGAAGTGGGTCATCGGCACGCCGTATTCGGACAGCTCCGCGAAAACCCTTGAGCTGTGCGGCAGCACGTACCGGCGGTAGTCGGCCAGCGACAGCGTCCCCGCCCACGAGTCGAACACCTGGATCGCGTCCACGCCGGCCTCGAGTTGCCCGCGCAGGAACGCGACAGTGAGGTCGGCGAGCTTCGACATCAGCGCGTGCCAGCTGGCCGGCTCGGCCAGCATCATCGCCTTGGTGCGCGCGTGGTTACGGCTGGGGCCGCCCTCGACGAGATAGGACGCCAGCGTGAACGGCGCCCCGGCGAAACCGATCAGCGGGACGTCGCCCAGCTCGCCGACGAGCAGCGAAACCGCCTCGCAGATCGGCCGGATCGCTTCGGGGTCAAGGGGTTTGAACGCGTCGATGTCGGCGTCGGTGCGGATCGGGTGCGCGATCACCGGCCCGACGTCGGCGACGATGTCCAGCTCGATGCCCGCGGCCCGCAGCGGTACCACGATGTCGGAGAACAGGATCGCCGCGTCGACGCCGTGGCGGCGTATCGGCTGCAGCGTGATCTCGGCGGCCACCTCGGGCTCGAAGCAGGCCGCCAGCATGCTGTGCCGTTCGCGCAGCGCGCGGTACTCGGGCAGCGAGCGACCGGCCTGCCGCATGAACCACACCGGCACCCGGCTGGGCTTGCGCCCGGTGACGGCGGCCAGGTACGGCGACTCGGGGAGGTCGCGACGCGTGTTCATCGGCTCCAATGCTGCCACGACGGTCCGCCGGCATCGCCGCTGCGTAACATCACGCCAATGCCGATCAGTTACGACGAGTTCCCCAGCCTGCGCTGTGAACCCAGCGAGAGCGGCGTGCTGACCCTGGTTCTCGACGCGCCGGGGCTGAATTCGGTCGGGCCCCAGATGCACCGCGACCTGGCCGACATCTGGCCGGTGATCGACCGCGACCCCGCCGTGCGCGTCGTGCTGGTCCGCGGCGAGGGCAGGGCGTTCTCCTCGGGCGGCAGCTTCGACCTGATCGACGAGACCATGAGCGACTACCAGGGCCGGATCCGCATCATGCGCGAGGCCCGCGACATGGTGCTCAACATGGTCAACTTCGACAAGCCGGTGGTCTCGGCGATCCGCGGGCCCGCCGTCGGCGCCGGCCTGGTGGTGGCGTTGCTCGCCGACATCTCGGTGGCCGGCCGGACCGCAAAGCTGATCGACGGGCACACCAAGCTCGGGGTGGCCGCCGGCGACCACGCCGCGATCTGCTGGCCGCTGCTGGTCGGCATGGCCAAGGCCAAGTACTACCTGCTGACCTGCGAGACGTTGCTCGGCGAGGAGGCCGAGCGCATCGGCCTGGTCTCCACCTGCGTCGACGACGACGACGTCCTGGCCACCGCGAAGCGCCTGGCCGAGGACCTGGCCCGGGGCGCGCAGGACGCGATCCGCTGGACCAAGCACAGCCTCAACCACTGGTATCGCATGTTCGGGCCCGCCTTCGAAACGTCGCTTGGCCTGGAATTCCTCAGTTTCAGCGGCCCCGACGTCCGGGAGGGCCTCGCCGCGCACCGCGAGAAGCGCCCGGCCCGATTCACTGGGGGAACAACGCCCTGATCAGGCACGACGTCCTTGGAGGGACCGCGAAAACCCCTGGTAACGGCTTGGTCGCGACGGGCGCGAAACTCGGCGCGCCTGTTTTCCCGTGTCGGGTGATGGGTCTAGCGTCGAACGCTGTGAGCTCGACTGAACCGGCCCCATTCCGCGAGGCGGTCGCGGCGATGAACACCGTCTCCGTGCGGCCGGAGATCGAGCTGGGCCCGATCCGTCCACCGCAGCGCCTGGCGCCCTTCAGCTACGCCCTGGGCGCCGAGGTCAAGCACCCCGACCTCGAAATCGTCCCGGAGCGATCCGAGGGCGACGCGTTCGGCCGGCTCATCCTGCTCTACGACCCGGACGGCGCCGACGCGTGGGACGGGACGATCCGGCTGGTCGCCTACATCCAGGCCGACCTGGATCCCAGCGAGGCGGTCGATCCGCTGCTGCCGGAGGTGGCGTGGAGCTGGCTGGTCGACGCGCTGGAGTCGCGGCTCGAGCACACCACGGCCCTCGGCGGCACCGTCACCGCCACCACGTCGGTGCGCTACGGCGACATCTCCGGACCGCCGCGGGCCCACCAGCTGGAGCTGCGGGCATCGTGGACGGCGACGACCCCCGCCGTCGGGGCCCACGTCGAGGCGTTCTGCGAGGTCCTCGAGCACGCCGCGGGCCTGCCGCCGTCCGGAGTCACCGACCTGAGCTCCCGGTCACGCGCCTGACATGGGGGAACCGGGGGCCCCCGGGCCCGACAGCAGCGCGCCCGAAAGCACCCCACCCGAAGCGACCCCGCTACTGCGCCCGGCCGAGGGGGTGCCCGACCTCGCGGTCAGCGCCCGGCAGATCGAGGCGGCGGCGCGCCTCCTGGACCGGGGACGTGGGCCGTTCGCGGTCGACGCCGAGCGGGCGTCGGGCTTCCGCTACTCCAACCGGGCCTACCTGATCCAGATCCGGCGCGCCGGGGCCGGCACCGTGCTGATCGACCCGGTCAGCCACGGCGGCGACCCGCTGACCGCGCTGCGGCCGGTCGCCGAGGTGCTGGGCAGCGACGAGTGGATCCTGCACTCCGCGGATCAGGACCTGCCGTGCCTGGCCGAGGTGGGCATGCGGCCGCCGGCGCTCTACGACACCGAGCTCGCCGGGCGGCTGGCCGGCTTCGACCGGGTGAACCTGGCGACCATGGTGGAGCGGCTGCTGGGGCTCGGGCTGGTCAAGGGCCACGGCGCGGCCGACTGGTCCAAGCGCCCGCTGCCCGGCGAGTGGCTGAATTACGCGGCGCTGGACGTGGAATTGCTGATCGAGCTGCGCGCGGCGATCTCCGGCGTGCTCGACGAGCAGGGCAAAACCGGTTGGGCCGCAGAGGAATTCGACTATCTGCGAGATGTGGGCGCCCGGGACGCTGCTCCGGTGGTGAAGCGGGACCGCTGGCGCCGAACGTCGGGCATCCACCGGGTCCGCGACCGACGGGGCCTGGCGGCGGTCCGCGAATTGTGGACGACGCGCGACCGGATCGCGCAGCGCCGCGACGTCGCGCCGCGGCGGGTGCTGCCGGATTCGGCGATCATCGACGCCGCCCTCGCCAACCCGAAGACCGTCGAGGACCTCGTCGCGTTGCCGGTGTTCGGTGGGCGCAACCAGCGCCGCAGCGCCGAGGTCTGGCTGGCGGCGCTGAAAGCGGCCCGGCAGACCCAGGACCCGCCCGACGAGGCCGAGGCGCCCAACGGGCCGCCGCCGCCGTCGCGGTGGAGCCGGCGCAAGCCGGAGGCCGCGGCGCGGCTGGAGGCGGCCCGGGCCGCGCTGGGCGAAGTGTCGGAGCGGGTGCACGTCCCCACGGAAAACCTGGTCGCGCCGGACCTGGTGCGACGGCTGTGCTGGGACTGGGAAACCCTCAGGCAGGGATTGCCCGACCCGGACGAGGCGGTCGACGCGTTTCTGCGCGCTGGGCAGGCGCGGGCCTGGCAACGACAACTCGTCGACCCGGTGTTGGCGCGGGCGCTGCAGCCGCCGGAAGACGCCGACTAGCGGCGCCCGCCGCCACTAGTCGAGGTGTTCGCGGATCTCCGCTTCGGTGACGCTGCTACCCAGCGCCGCGACCCAACCGGTGATGCGGCGGGCGATGTCCTGGTCGGTCAGCCCGAAATCGGCGAGCACCTCGCCGCGCGAGGCGTGCTCGTAGAACCGTTGCGGCAACCCGACATCGCGGCAGGGCGTGTCGATCTCCGCGCGGCGCAGCGCGGCCGACACCGCCGATCCCACGCCGCCGTTGACGCCGTTGTCCTCGCACGTGACGACCAGCTTGTGTTGCGCCGCCAGTTCGACGACGGCGTCGGACACCGGCAGCACCCAGCGCGGGTCGATCACCGTCACGCCGATGCCCTGGTTGTGCAGCCGCTTGGCCACCTCCAGCGCCATCGGCACGAACGCGCCGACGCCGACGAGCAGCACGTCGTGGTTCAACCCGGGGCCGGGCACCGCGAGCACATCGATACCGGAGATCCCACCGCGCCGCTCGATGGCCGGAATGTCTTCGCCCACATCGCCTTTGGGAAAGCGGAGGGCCGTCGGGCCGTCGTCGATATCGAGGGCCTCGCCGAGCTCTTCGCGCAGCCGGGTGGCGTCGCGGGGCGCGGCCACCCGGATGCCGGGCACGATGTTCAGCATCGACAGGTCCCACATGCCGTTGTGGCTGGCGCCGTCGGAACCGGTGATCCCCGCGCGGTCGAGCACCATGGTGACGGGCAGCTTGTGCAGCGCCACGTCCATCATGATCTGGTCGAAGGCGCGGTTGAGGAACGTCGAGTAGATGGCCACCACCGGGTGCATGCCACCCATCGCCAGGCCGGCCGCCGATGTCATCGCGTGCTGCTCGGCGATGCCGACGTCGAACAGCCGATCCGGGAACTGCTGGCCGAACGCCGTCAGCCCGGTGGGGCCGGGCATCGCCGCGGTGATCGCCACGATGTCGCGGCGCTTGCGGGCGTAGCCGATGAGCGCGTCGGAGAAGGTCGCCGTCCAGCCCGGGCCGGCGATCTTGGTGGCCTGGCCGGTGGCCGGGTCGATCACGCCGCACGAATGCATCTGCTCGGCCTCGTCGTCCTCGGCCGGCGCGTAACCCATGCCCTTGCGCGTGACGACGTGCACGATCACCGGTCGCCCGAAGCCGCGGGCGTGCCGCAGCGCCATCTCGACGGCGTGTTCGTCGTGGCCGTCGACCGGGCCGACGTACTTCAGTCCCAGATCGGTGAACATCAGCTGCGGCGACAGCGAGTCCTTGATGCCCGCCTTGACGCTGTGCATGAAGCGGTACGCGATCTTGCCGAACAGCGGCATGGAGCGCACGACCTCGCGGCCCTTTTCCAGCACCTGCTCGTAGGCGGGCTGCAGCCGCAGCGAAGCCAGGTGGTCGGCGACGCCGCCGATGGTGGGCGCGTAGCTGCGGCCGTTGTCGTTGACGACGATGATCACCGGGCGGTGCGAGGCGGCGATGTTGTTCAGCGCCTCCCAGCACATGCCGCCGGTGAGCGCGCCGTCGCCGACGACGGCCACCACGTGCCGGTTGCGGTGCCCGCTCAGCTCGAACGCCTTGGCCAGGCCGTCGGCGTACGACAGCGCGGCGCTGGCGTGGCTGGACTCGACCCAGTCGTGTTCGCTCTCGGCGCGCGACGGGTACCCCGACAGCCCGCCTTTTTTGCGCAGGCTCTCGAAGTCGTTGGCGCGCCCGGTCAGCATCTTGTGCACGTAGGCCTGATGGCCGGTGTCGAAGATGATCGGGTCGTGCGGCGAGTCGAACACGCGGTGCAGCGCCAGCGTCAGCTCGACGACGCCGAGGTTGGGCCCGAGATGCCCCCCGGTCGCAGCGACCTTGTGGATCAGGAACTCGCGAATCTCGGCTGCCAGGTCGCGGAGCTGCTGTTGGGAGAGGTACTGCAGATCAGCGGGCCCGCGGATCTGTTCCAGCATCCCGCCAGTCTACGCAGGCACGGCCGGATCACTACCCGACTATTGTTTGCCCTATGCGCGCCGAGGAACTCGCCGAGGACTTCCCGGTCGTGACGGTCGACTCCGACGCCATCGACGCCGCCCGCCTGCTCGCCGAGCACAGGCTGCCCGGGATCGTCGTCACCGACGCGTCCGGCAAGCCCTCCGCGGTGCTGCCGGCCTCCCAGGTGGTGCGGTTCATCGTCCCGAAATACGTGCAGGACGACCCGTCACTGGCCGGCGTGCTCAACGAGTCCATGGCCGACCGGGCCGCCGACAAGCTGGGCGGGAAGACGGTCGGGGACATGCTGCCCGACCACCTGACCGATGTGCCGTGGGCGCACGCGGACGACACGATCATCGAGGTGGCCGCCATGATGGCCCGGCTGCGCAGCCCGCTGATCGCCGTGGTCAAAGACGAGACACTGGTCGGCGTCATCACCGCATCGCGTCTATTGGCCGCCGCACTCAAACACTGAAACCTTGAGCACACAGGACATTCGATGAGCGTCGTCGCGGTCGTCGTGTTCGTCGTCGCCTACGCGCTGATCGCCAGCGACCGCGTCAACAAGACCCTGGTCGCGCTCACCGGCGCCGCGATCGTCGTCGCGATGCCGATCATCAACTCCGACGACGTCTTCTACTCGCACGAGACCGGAATCGATTGGGACGTCATCTTTTTGCTGCTGGGCATGATGATCATCGTCAGCGTGCTGCGGCAAACCGGTGTGTTCGAGTACGTCGCGATCTGGTCGGCCAAGCGGGCCCGCGGCTCCCCGCTGCGCGTGATGATCCTGCTGGTGCTGGTGACCGCGATCGCCTCGGCCCTGCTCGACAACGTCACCACGGTGCTGCTGATCGCCCCGGTGACTCTGCTGGTGTGTGACCGGCTGGCGATCAACGCGGCGCCGTTCCTGATGGCCGAGGCGTTCGCGTCGAACATCGGCGGCACGGCGACCTTGATCGGCGACCCCCCGAACATCATCATCGCCAGCAAGGCCGGCCTGAGCTTCAACGACTTCCTGATCCACCTGGCGCCGATCGTGATCATCGTGATGGCCGTCCTGATCGCGGTGCTGCCGCGGCTGTTTCGCGGTTCGTTCGCCGTCGACCCCGAACGGGTCGCCGACGTCATGTCGCTGGAAGAGAAGGAGGCGATTCGCGATCGCCGGCTGCTCATCGCCTGCGGGGTGGTGTTGGTGGCGGTGTTCGCGGCGTTCATCGGCCACTCGGCGCTGCACATGGAACCGTCCATCGTCGCGCTGCTGGGCGCCGGCATCCTGATCGTGGTGTCGCGGCTGGAACATTCCGACTACCTGTCCAACGTCGAGTGGGAGACGCTGCTGTTTTTCGCCGGCCTGTTCGTCATGGTCGGCGCGCTGGTGAAGACGGGCGTCGTCAAGCAGCTGGCGCACCTGGCGATCACCGCCACCGGCGGCAACACCCTGCTGGCCACCATGGTGATTCTGGTTGCGTCGCTCGTCATCAGCGGCGTCGTCAACAACGTGCCGTACGCCGCGACGATGGCCCCCATCGTCGCCGACCTGGTGCCGGCGCTGGGAGACCACGTCAACCCCGGGGTGCTGTGGTGGGCGCTTGCGATCGGGACCGATTTCGGCGGCAACCTGACCGCCGTCGGCGCCAGCGCCAACGTCATCGTGCTCGGGCTCGCCGCGCGCGCCGACAATCCCATCTCGTTTTGGGAATTCACCCGCAAGGGCGCGATCGTCACGGCGATCTCGGCCGCACTGTCCGGGCTGTACCTGTGGCTGCGGTATTTCGTGCTGGCCTGACGCAGTCTACGTATGCTTGGCGCGGAATCGGCCGAACAGCAGCCAGCCGATGGCCAGGTTATAGATAACGCCCGCAACGAGATACGGCCACCACGTGTGATGCTCACTTGCAACCCAGAATGCCTTCGCGGCCCAATATGGCGGTAACACACCGAACGCGAGGTTCCAGTTGGAGTGGATGAACCAGGGCAGGCAGGGCAGGCCCGCAATGAGCATTCCCAGCGCGCGGACCGCGGCCAGACCCTGAACCTTGTTGTTCGCCATGGCGATAATCAGCAACAGGGTCACGACCGCCGACAGTCCCGAGAGCAGCCCGATCGGAATCAACTGCGGTATCAGGCTCAAGTCGAGGATCCCGCTGAACGACATCGTCGCGACGACGTAGATCGTCGTTACCACCATGACGGTGGCCGCGCGATAAGCAAAGAAGACCGACAGCGGTACAGGGGTGACCCGCAGCGCGGTCAGCGTGCCGGCGTCGACCTCATCCAGGACGAGGAATGCGGCCAGGCCGCCCACGATGATGACGCTCGTCAGGAGCAGGAATGCGGTGAGGATCAAAGGGTAGTACGGAACCAGGTCAAACCCGTTGCGATCGGCCAACATCGACGTGACGCGCGGGGTCAGCAGTGCGACCGCGCTGGTCCAGATGACCGGCGCGACAACGATCATGACGAGCAACGGGTCGCGGTAGGTGCCGCGAAGGTCGTTGCGTCCGAAGGTAGTCAGGGCCCGCGCGTGGTTGGCCCTCACCATCCACCGCCCTTGGCGACGACGCACCGAGCGAATACCGCCTGCGCTGCCCGGTACAGTCCCGTCACGCACACCATCGGATACAGCACCGCGTACCCGACCTGCCAAGGCTGTAGCCGCAGCTGGTCGAAGGCCGCCGCCAGCAGCAACAGCGGTCCCTGCGTGGGCAATAGGTACAGCATCGGGTTGGGCCATACGCCGGACAGATACAAGATCGGCAGGTTCATCACGGCGAGCGGGATGGTCGCCGCCAGAAACCAGTCACTGACCGAGCGGAACGGCAACGAGCTGGTGAAGCCCACCAACAGCATGAGCATGGTTCCTAACACCACCCCGAGAACCATCGGCAACGGATGGTACGAGAACCCGTGCACGATGGTAGCCACTGCGACCGCCACCCCCAGCGAAATAACCAGCAGCACAGCAAGTTTGGCGGCCAAGTATTCACTGAACCGCAGTGGGCTCGCGATGACCGCACTGAGCGTGCGTTCCTGCTTTTCGAAGAACACCGTCCCCGCGACGAAGAAGAACCCGATGATGGTGACGTCGCCCGCAAGCACGTAGGGCTCGGCGGCCGAGCGCAGCTGCGCCGGCATCGGCAGCAGGACGGCCAGCCAGATCAACCCGGAGAAGGTGGCCGCGTATAAGAACCGCTGCCGCAACTGCAGCGTCAGCTCCAACCGCAGCGCTCGCACCAGCCGCATCACGACAACCGCCTGCCGGTGACCTCGACAAACACATCATCGAGGCTCGCTTCCATGCTGTGAATGGTCTCAACCTGGTGTCCACGCAGCACGGTGTGGAACGCCGCGTCGTCGGCCAGGGTGTCCATCGAGAAGTCGGCGGCCTGCAGATCACCTCCGTCGCCGCGATATTCGACCCTGACCGACCGCCGGCCGCGGGCGATCTTCAACTCAACGGGTCGATCCAATGCCGCGATCGTCCCGTCCACGACGAAGGCCACCCGATCACACAGCTCGTCAGCCGTTGCCATGTCGTGCGTGGTGAGAAAGACCGTGCGGCCGCGCGCCTTCAAGTCCAAGATCATGTTCTTGACGACGCGGGCGTTGACCGGATCCAAGCCCGAGGTCGGCTCGTCGAGGAAGAGCAACTCGGGATCGTTGAGCAGCGACCTTGCGAAGGTCAGCCGCATTTGCATGCCCTTGGAGTAGTTGCCCACCCGGGTATGAGCATCCGCGCCCAGGCCGACGGCATCCAGCAGCTGGATCGGGTCCCTCGTGGCGCGTGCGTAAAGCGACGCAAAAAATCGTAGGTTCTCCAGGCCGGTGAGCTTCTGGTAGTGGTTGGGCAACTCGAACGACACGCCGATGCGCTCGTAGTAGTCGGATCCCCATGCCGCGGGTTCCTTTCCCCAGACGGCAGCCTTGCCGCCGTGGCCACGAAGCAGACCGATGAGAAGCCGCTGCGTCGTCGATTTTCCCGCGCCGCTGGGGCCGAGGAACCCGAGGATCTCGCCGCGATCGACGGTGAAGTCCAAGCCGCGCAGCGCGGGTGCCGACGCTTTTGGATAGGTGAAGGTGAGGCCGCGGACCTCGATTACCTCGGTCATGACGCACGCTCCCAACCGGTGAGCGCGGCATGCCGGGCCGGGCCGTCGTGCCGCGCGGAGGCGGATTCAGTTCCGACCAGACTTCCCGGAGCGCCATCGCCAGCATAGTCAAGATTCGGGCTCCCGCCGAGACTGCGTGCAGATCGCCCGAAACGCCCCGAGGCACGCTCTGAGCGCAGTCTCGATGCGGAAAATTAAAGCGTCAGCAGCGCCACGCTCTCGGTGTGGTGGGTCAGCGGGAACGCGTCGAACACCCTGATCCGCTCGACGGCATAGCCGTGGCCGCGGTACAGGCCGATATCGCGCGCGAAAGACGCTGCCTCGCAGCCGATGTGGACCACGCGCGGGACCCCGGCCGCGGCCAGCAGGTCGATGACGTCGCGCCCCGCACCTGCCCGCGGCGGATCCAGCACCGCGACGTCGGCTTTCGAGGCGCTCGCGCCCCGCGTGGTCAGCGCTCGGCGGACCGAGTCGGTGACGACGTCGACCTGCGGCAGGTCGGCCAGCGCGGTCCGTGCGGCCCGCGTCGCCGAGCGCGAGGTGTCGACGGTCATGACCCGCCCCGACTCCCCCACCGCGTCGGCGAGCGTCGCGGCGAAAACGCCCGCGCCGCCGTAGAGGTCCCAGACGGTCATGCCGGTGGTGGGTTGCGCCCAGTCGGCGATCAGGCCGCTGTAGACCTCGGCCGCGTCCCGGTGCGCCTGCCAGAACGCGGTGACCGGCACCCGCCAGGTGCGCCCGCCCACCCGCTGCACTGCCTCGTAGCCGCCCTCGGCGACCGCGGTCGCGGTTTGCCCGCCCTGGCGAAGGGTGCGCACCACGTGGCGCTGGCCGTCGTCGTCGACGGCCACGTGCAGCTGCGCGCCCGCGGGCCAATCGGCACCGGACGAATCATGAGCCAGCCCGTCCAGCATCCCCGGCAGTAGCTGCGCGCAGCGCAGGTCGGGCACCAGCTCGTCGCTGTGATACCGGTGGAAGCCGGGCCGGCGATCCGCGCCCACGTCCAGCCGGACCCGGGTGCGCCAACCGCTGGGGCCGCAGTCCGACAGCGGCTCTGCGCCCGCCTCCGCGCCGCCCCATTGGTGGCCGCCCAGCCGCTGCAACTGATTGGCCACCACGTGCGCCTTGAGCGCGCGGGCCGCCTGCGGCGCGGCGAACGCCAGGTCGCAGCAGCCGGCGCCGCCCACGCCGGCGATGGGGCACATCGACTCGACCCGATCGGCCGACGGCTCGATCACCTCGACTACCTCTGCGTGCCAATAGGATCCGCGCTCGGCGGTGACGCGCGCCCGCACCCGTTCGCCGGGCAGCGCGTAGCGGACGAACACCACCCGGCCCTCGTGGTGCGCCACGCAACTGCCCCCGTTGGCCGGGGCGCCGGTCACCAGCGTCAGTGTGTTGGGGTTCAACGCAGTGCTCAGTCGAAGATTCCGCGTCGGGCGTCGCCGGGTGCCGCGTGCGGCTGGAGGGCCTTGAGCCGCTCCGACGAATTCAATTGCCACGGAACGGAAGTCACCATAACGTTGGGCATGAACAGCAACCTGCCCTTGAGCCGCAGCGCGCTCTGGTTGTGCAGCACCTGCTCCCACCAGTGGCCCACCACGTACTCGGGGATGAACACCGTCACCACGGTGCGCGGGGAGTCCTTGCTGATCCGTTTGACGTAATCCAGTATCGGGCGGGTGATTTCGCGATACGGCGAGGCGATGACCTTGAGCGGCACACTGATATCGCTTTCCTCCCACCTGTGCACCAGGTCGCGGGTTTCCGCGTCGTCGACGCTGACCGTCAGGGCCTCGAGCGTGTCCGGGCGGGTGGCGCGCGCGTAGGCCAGCGCGCGCAGCGTCGGCAGGTGCAGCTTGGACACCAGCACCAGCGCGTGGTTGCGGCTGGGCAGGACGACGTCGTGCTGGGCGGCCTCCTGCTCCTCCAGCTCCCGGCTCACGGTGTGATAGTGCTTGCGGATCAGCTTCATGATGATGAACAGCAAACTCATCGCGAAGAGCGCGATCCAGGCTCCGGCGACAAACTTGGTCACCAAAACGACCAACAACACCGCGCCGGTGGCGATCAATCCGACCGTGTTCACCACCCGGGAGCGCATCATCTGGCGCCGCGCACGCGGGTCGGTCTCGCTGCGCAGCAGCCGGGTCCAGTGGCGGACCATGCCGATCTGGCTCAGCGTGAAAGAAATGAACACGCCGACGATGTAGAGCTGGATCAGCGCGCTGAGCTCGGCGCGGAACGCGATGATCGCCAGCAGGGCGGCCCCGGACAGGAACAGGATTCCGTTGGAGAAAGCCAACCTGTCTCCGCGCGTGTGCAACTGGCGCGGCAGGTAGCTGTGCTGCGCCAGGATCGACCCAAGCACCGGGAATCCATTGAATGCGGTGTTGGCGGCCAGCACCAGAATCAGCGCGGTCACAGCCGCGATCAGCAGGAAGCCGATGTGAAAGCTCCCGAACACCACCTGCGCGAGCTGCGCGACGAGAGTCTTCTGGTAATAGTGCGGCGGCGTTCCCGCCAGCTGCCTGGCGGGGTCATCGACGACTTGGACACCAGTCTTCTTGGCCAGCAGGATCATGCCCATAAACAGGCTCACCGCGATTGCGCCGAGCATCAGCAGTGTGGTGGCGGCGTTGCGCGACTTGGGTTTCTGAAACGCCGGCACCCCGTTACTGATCGCCTCCACACCGGTCAGCGCCGCGCAGCCCGAGGAGAACGACCGCGCCACTAAGAACGCCAAGGCGAAACCGATGATCTGGCCGTGCTCGGCATGCATCTGGAAACCCGCTGATTCGGCCCGCAGCGGATCACCGAGTACGAAAGCCCGGAACAGTCCCCAGCCGATCATGACAGTCAAACCGACGATGAACGCGTAGGTCGGAATGGCGAATGCCAATCCGGACTCGCGGACGCCGCGCAGGTTCATCGCCATTACCAGCAGGATGGCCGCCACGCAGAACCACACTTTGTGTTCGGCCACGATCGGGATGGCCGAGCCGATGTTGGACATCGCCGAGGCGGTCGAAACGGCAACGGTGAGAATGTAATCCACCAATAGGGCACTGGCGACCACCAGGCCGGCGGTGTCGCCGAGGTTGGTGGTGACCACCTCGTAGTCGCCCCCGCCCGACGGGTAGGCGTGCACGTTCTGCCGGTAGCTGGCCACCACGACCAGCATGACCGCGGCCACGGCGAGACCGATCCACGGCGCCAGCGCATACGCGGACAGGCCGGCAACCGAGAGCATCAGGAAGATTTCCTCGGGGGCATAGGCCACCGAGGACAACGCGTCGGAGGCGAACACCGGCAAGGCGATCCGCTTGGGCAGCAGTGTGTGACTCAGCCGGTCGCTACGAAACGGCCGGCCGATGAGCAACCGGCGTGCAGCGGTCGAAAGTTTGGACACGAGAGCCAAGAGTAAGCCCACCCGAGCTTGCTAGCGTTTCGTAGGCAACAATGTTCTCCGACGGGCGGGACCCAGCCGAGAGGACCTCAAGTGCGTGTGGTTGTGATGGGTTGCGGCCGGGTGGGCTCTTCGCTGGCCGACGGGCTGTCCCGGATCGGCCACGACGTGGCGGTGATCGACCGCGACAGCACCGCGTTCAACCGGCTCAGCCCCGAATTCGCGGGCGAACGGGTGCTGGGCCAGGGCTTCGACCGCGACGTGCTGCTGAGCGCGGGCGTCGAGGGGGCCGACGCGTTCGCCGCGGTGTCCTCCGGGGACAACTCCAACATCATCTCGGCCCGGCTGGCCCGGGAGACGTTCGGCGTCCAGCGGGTCGTCGCCCGCATCTACGACGCCAAGCGCGCCGAGGTCTACGAGCGCCTCGGCATCCCGACGATCGCCACCGTGCCCTGGACCACCGACCGCCTGCTCAACCTGCTTACCCGGGAAGGCGAAATGACCAAGTGGCGCGACCCGACCGGCACGGTCGCCGTGGCCGAGGTCGAGTTGCACGAGGACTGGGTGGGGCACCGGGCCACCGAGCTGGAGCAGGCCACCGGCGGCCGGGTCGCGTTCCTGATCCGGTTCGGCACCGGGGTGTTGCCCGAGCCGAAGACGGTCATCCAGGCCGGCGATCAGGTTTACCTCGCGGCGATTTCCGGTCGCGCCGCCGAGGCGGTGGCCATCGCGGCGCTGCCCCCCAGTGAGGACCTCGACGCGGGAGCCGGCAAATGAAAGTGGCCGTCGCCGGAGCGGGCGCGGTCGGCCGGTCGGTCACCCGCGAACTGTTAGAGAACAACCACGACGTGACGCTCATCGAACGCAACCCCGAGCACGTCGACGTCGACGCGATCCCGGCCGCGCACTGGCGCCTCGGTGACGCCTGCGAACTGAGCCTGCTGCAGTCGGTGCACCTGGAGGATTTCGACGTCGTCGTCGCCGCGACCGGCGATGACAAGGTCAACGTGGTGCTGTCCCTGTTGGCCAAGACGGAGTTCGCCGTGCCGCGGGTGGTGGCCCGGGTCAACGACCCGCGCAACGAGTGGCTGTTCACCGACGCCTGGGGCGTGGACGTGGCGGTGTCCACGCCGCGGATGCTGGCGTCGCTGATCGAGGAGGCCGTGGCCGTCGGTGATCTGGTGCGGCTCATGGAATTCCGCCGGGGTCAGGCCAACCTGGTCGAGATCACCCTGCCCGACGACACGCCGTGGGGCGGCAAGCCGGTGCGCCGGCTGCAGCTGCCGCGCGACGTGGCGCTGGTGACGATCCTGCGCGGCCCGCGGGTCATCGTGCCGGAAGCCGACGAGCCGCTCGAGGGCGGCGACGAACTGCTCTTCGTCGCGGTCACCGAGGCCGAGGAGGAGCTGCAGAAGCTGCTGCTGCCGGAAGCGGCGCCGCGCGACTAGTCGGCCAGGTTTCCGCGCTTTGCGTGTGCCGTGGCGGTTTTCGGCGTGCGTTCAGGGCGGGATTTCGCCGATTTTTGCGCCCAGGGCTCACACACAATGCCCACGATTCACACCCAACGCGCGCTCCCCGCGCGACCGGTCAGTCGACCGCGGCGTCGGCTTCCTCAGGGGCCGGCAAGGCACGCTGCGCGGCCTTGATCGCTGCGTACGTCGCCAGCGCGGCCAGCGCCGTCAGCGGCCAGCCCATCGCGATCCGCGCCACCCCCAGCCAACCGGTCTGGTCGGCGTCGTAGAGCAGCCGCTGGACCACGAAGCGCGCCGCGAACACCAGCGTCCAGCACAGCGTGGCGATGTCGAACGCGTAAACGGCCCGCGACACGGCGCGCCAGGCCCGGTCACGGCCGGTGGCCCAGCTCCACGCGTAGCCGACCAGCGGCCGGCGGATCAGCACCGAGCCCGCGAAAGCCACCGACCACAACAACGACATCCAGATGCCCAGCAGGAAATAGCCCTTGGACTGCCCCACGAGGTAGGCGATCAGTGCGCAGATGGCGACGCCGAAGAACCCCGAAAATGCCGGCTGGGTCGATTCCCGCCGGATGAGCCGCCACACCAACACCAGTGCCGCCACGCCGAGCGCTGACGCGATGGCGGCCAACAAGCCGGAAAGGCTGGACACCGCCACGAATACGACCACCGGCAGCGACGAGTAGATGACGCCGCTCACCCCGCCGACCTGGTCCAGCAAGCGTTCGCTGGAAAGGGTCACCGCTGAATTTCGTAGTGCGGGTTGTAGATGGCCTTGGTCCCGTTCTCGAGCTTGCCCAGCCGGCCCCGCACCCGAAGCGTGCGGCCGGAGTCGATGCCGGGGATGCGGCGTTGCCCCAACCACACCAGGGCGACCGTGTCGGTGCCGTCGAACAGTTCCGCGCGGACCCCGCCGGAACAACCCTTGCCGTTCGTTTCCACGCTGCGCAACGTGCCGATCATGGTGACCTCCTGGCCACGCTCGCAATCGATCGCACGCTGCGCGCCGGCGCTGTCGACTTCGCCCGACAGCTCTTCGGAGTCACGTTGCTCCGGGTCCTCCGTCAATCGACGGGTGAGCCGGCGTAGATACCCTTGGGCCCCCATGGCCCCTCCTGACAGTGGTGATAAAGCCTCGGCGCTTCTCTATGCCAACGGACACCGTAGACCTCTTGGTTCCCCGGTGCCAACCGAACGAAACGTGATGTTGGACGCTCTGTGACGGCCGGGCAATATCGAAGGGTGACTGTCGATCTGCGCGGTGTCGCGACGGTGTTGTTGCCCGGAACCGGCTCCGACGACGACTACGTCTACCGGGCGTTTTCCGGCCCGTTGCGCGAGATCGGCGCCACGCTGGTGGCCCCGCCGCCGCGCCCGGAGGGATTGGTCGAGGGCTACCTGCGCGCGCTGGACGACGCCGCCCGGGACGGCCCGATCGGCGTCGGCGGGGTCTCGATCGGCGCGGCCGTGGCGACCGCGTGGGCGCTCGCCCATCCCGGGCGCACGGTCGCCGTGCTGGCCGCGCTGCCCGCCTGGGCGGGCGCCCCGGACGACGCGCCGGCGGCGCTGGCGGCGCGGCATTCCGCGGCGCAGCTGCGGGCCGACGGATTGGCGGCGACGACGGCGCAGATGCGGGCGTCCAGCCCGCCGTGGTTGGCCGACGAGCTCACCCGGTCCTGGCGCGCCCAATGGCCGCAATTGCCCGACGCCATGGACGAGGCGGCGGCCTACGTCGCGCCCAGTTGCGCCGACCTGGCCCGGCTGACCGCGCCGCTGGCGGTGGCCGCGGCGGTCGACGACCCGATCCACCCGCTGCGGGTGGCCGTCGACTGGGTGGCCGCGGCGCCGCGCGCGGCCCTGTGGACCGTGACGCTGGATCAGATGGGTACGGACACCGCCGCGCTGGGCGCGGCCTGCCTGGCCGCGCTGGCCAGCCTGTAAGCCTTATCCGCCGGTCGTCGTGCGTAGCTGCTGCATCGCCGAGCCCTCGGCGCTGCGGCGCGCGGCCGGTTCGTCGGAGGGCTGCGGCTGCTCCTGGGCCTGCTGCTGCTGCGCGGCGGCGGCCGCCCGCAGCTGTTCGGCCATCGGCTCGGGCAGCTGCACGGGCAGCGGCGTCCGCACCGGCAGCGGTGTGTCGCCGCGGCGAACCACGGTGTCCGCCAACGCCGTTCGCGCCTCTTGCTCCAGCGCTTCCATGGTCTCGTGCGAACCGTTGACGACGCAGCGGATCATCCAGCGGTAGCCGTCGACCCCGATGAAGCGCACCACGCCCGAGGCGGTGCCGACCACCTCCCGGCCCCACGGGCCGTCCTTGATGCTGACCTTCGCCGAGTCCTTGCGCAGCGACTCGGCCAGCTCGCCGGCCACCTCGCGCCACAGCCCGCCGGTCTTCGGGGCCGCGTAGGCGGCGATCGTGAACCGGCCGTTGGCCGTGACGACCCACACCGCGCTGGGCACCCCAGTCTCGGTCAGCTCGACCTGCAGCTGGCCGGCCTCCGGCATGGGAATGAGCACCGAGCCCAGGTCGAGGCGGGCCAACTCGGCGACCGCGGGGTCGTCGAAGTCGTCGATGTCGAACGGGCCCTCGAGCTCTTCCTCGAACTCGTCGTCGACCGGATCCGCGGCGGCGTCCGTCTCAAGGGCGTCGTCGCTGTCGCCTTTGCCTGATCTACCAAGTGCCATCACAAACTCGCATGTCCGCCGGAGGAACCGTGGCCACCGTCGCCACGGGATGTTTCGGCCAGCCCGGCCTCGTCGAACGACGACACCTCGACCAGCTCGACCAATTCGACCCGCTGCACCAGCAATTGGGCGATCCGGTCGCCGCGGTGCACCACGATCGGCTCGGTAGGGTCGAGATTGATCAGCGCGACCTTGACCTCGCCGCGATAGCCGGCGTCGATGGTACCCGGGCTGTTGACGATCGAAAGCCCAACCCGCGCAGCCAATCCGGAGCGCGGGTGCACCAAGCCCACCATCCCGAACGGAATGGCGACGGCCACGCCCGTTCGCACCAACGCGCGCTGCCCGGGGTCGAGCTTCACGTCTTCCGCGCTGTACAGATCGACGCCGGCGTCGCCGTGGTGGGCGCGGCTGGGCAGCGGAAGCTCGGGATCAAGGCGGACGATGGCCAGACTGGTCGACACGGGGCCACAGACTACCCTTGACCGCGTGTCTGCCACGCGCGTCGCGCCGCACAGTGTGCGATATCGCGAACGACTTTGGGTGCCATGGTGGTGGTGGCCACTGGCGTTCGGGCTGGCGGCGCTCATCGCGTTCGAAGTCAACCTCGGGGTTCGGTCCCTGCCCGACTGGCTGCCGTACGCAACGCTGTTCGTGGTCGCGGCCGGGACCCTGCTGTGGCTGGGCCGGGTCGAGATCCGTGTCACCGCGGACCCCGCCGCCCCGGGCGGCGTCGAACTGTGGGCCGGCGAGGCGCACCTGCCGGTCACCGTGATCGCCCGCTCCGCGCAGATCGCCCCCGCGGCGAAATCCGCAGCCCTCGGCCGGCAGCTCGATCCGGCGGCCTTCGTGCTGCACCGGGCATGGGTCGGCCCGATGGTTCTGGTGGTCCTCGATGACCCAGACGATCCGACGCCGTACTGGCTGGTGAGCTGCCGTCACCCGGAGCGGGTGCTGTCGGCATTGCGCAGCTGACCGATCAGGCTGCGCAGTCGGTACAGATCATCACGCCGTTCTTCTCGCTGGCGAGACGGCTGCGGTGTTGAACCAGAAAGCAGCTCGAGCAGGTGAACTCGTCGGCCTGCTTCGGAATGACGCGTACGGACAGCTCCTCACCGGACAGGTCGGCGCCGGGAAGCTCAAAAGATTCGGCGGATTCGGATTCGTCGACGTCGACCACGGCCGAGGCCGCCTCGTTCCGTCGCGCTTTGAGCTCCTCCAGCGAGTCTTCCGAAACGTCGTCCGTCTCGGTGCGCCTCGGAGCGTCATAGTCGGTAGGCATCGTCTCGTCCCCTCGCAGCCCTCTCGTACCTCAAGCAACGCTTTGTACCAGCGTCGAACGCATCCACCAAACGATTCGTGCCCGTATCACGTGCCATTAACGTGTGATTTACGTCACAACCCCGGATTGACCCTTGTCTTGAGTCCTAAACGGTGCAGTTAGAGTTCCCCTGTGGTCGCGCAAATCACCGAGGGTACCGCTTTTGACAAGCATGGACGGCCCTTTCGGCGCCGCAACCCCCGGCCCGCCATCGTCGTCGTGGCGCTGCTGGTGGTGGCCACCGCCGTGGTGTGGACGGTGGCGCTGACGCGACCGGCGAAGGTGCACGAGGCCGTGGTGTGCAACCCGCCGCCGCAGCCGCCCGGGTCGGCGGCGCCCCAACTCGGGGAGCAGGTGTCCCGCAGCGCCATGGCCGACGTCAACCCGGCCAAGCTCGGCGACACCAAGGTCCGCGTCCTCAACGCCAGCGGCCGCGGCGGCCAGGCCGGTGACGTCGCCGGCGCGATGAAGGACCTGGGCTTCGCCCAGCCGACCGCCGCCAACGACCCCCTCTATGCCGGCACCCGGCTGAACTGCGTGGGCCAGATCCGCTTCGGCACCGCCGGACAGGCGAGCGCGGCCGCGGTGTGGCTGGTGGCGCCGTGCGCCGAGCTGTTCAACGACAACCGCGCCGACGACTCCGTCGACCTGTCCCTCGGCACCGAGTTCGGCGCGCTGGCCCACAACGACAACATCGACGCGGTGCTGGCCAGCCTGCGCCCGGGCGCCACCGAGCCGTCGGATCCCGCACTGCTGCAAAAGATTCACGCCAGCAGCTGCTGATCCCTTCAGTCCGGCAGCGGCGCCAGGCCGCCGCAACGTTCCAGCGCGGCCAGCAGCTCGTCGGCGATTCCGGGGGCGGCGGCCACCACCAGTGCCTCGCCGCCCACGGCGCCGTTAGGCTCCGGCACCAGGACGCGGGCGCCCGCCTCGGCCGCGATCAGCGCGCCCGCCGCGCGGTCCCACACCTGCAGCCCGTGCTCGTAGAAGGCGTCCAGCCGGCCCGCCGCGACCATGCACAAATCCAGCGCCGCCGAACCGATGCGGCGCACGTCGCGCACTGCCGGCAAAATGTGCGCAAGTAGCGCCGCCTGGCTGGCCCGGCGCCGCCGCGAATAGCCAAACCCGGTGCCCAGCAACGCCATCGACAACTCGTCGACGGCGGAGCAGCGCAGCGGGCGCGTCTCGCCGCCGTCGGTGACGTGCGCGCCCAGGCCGGTCGCCGCGGAGTAGACGCGCCCGGCGACGACGTCGGCGACCGCCCCCGCCACCGACACGCCGTCGATCTGCGCGCCCACCGACACCGCGTAGGCGGGGATGCCGTAGACGAAATTCACTGTGCCGTCGATGGGATCGAGCACCCAGGTGACCGTGTCGGGCGGCGCGGCATCCGCGGGCCCGCCGCCCTCCTCCCCGAGGATCGGGTCGCCGGGCCGCAGCTGCGCCAACCGGTCCCGCAGCAGCCGCTCGGTCTCGGTGTCGACGACGGTCACCGGATCGGTCGGGGTGGTCTTCGACCGCACCGCGTCGCTGCGCGCGCCGGACCCGCCGGGCGCCGCCGGCCCGAACACCTCGGCGCGCCGGCGGCGCACGAACTCGGCGGCCTCGGCGGACAACTTTTCCGCCACCGAACGCAGCTGCCCGGGCTCGGCCCGCTCGTCATTGCCTCGCGTCACCCAGCCATCGCATCACAGACGCCACGGCCGCGCGCAGACCCCCAGCCGGGGTATCGGTGGAGCTAAGGTGATCGGACAGGCCAAGTCTCGCCGAGGAGTTTCGATGACCAGCACCGACTCGATCACGGGCGCGCCACCCGACGCGGCCACCGGCAAGCCGCAGCGCCGGGGCTTCGGCGTCGACGTCGGCGGCAGCGGCATCAAGGGCGGCATCGTCGACATGGACACCGGGCTGCTGATCGGCGAACGCATCAAGGTGCTGACCCCACAACCGGCGACACCGCCGGCGGTCGCCAAGGCCATCGCCGAGGTCGTCAACGGGTTCGGCTGGACCGGGCCCCTGGGGGTGACCTATCCCGGCGTCGTCACCCACGGCGTCGTCCAGACGGCGGCCAACGTCGACAAGTCGTGGATCGGCACCAACGCCCGGGACATCATCAGCGCCGAACTGAACGGCCAGGACGTCACGATCCTCAACGACGCCGACGCCGCCGGGCTGGCCGAGCAGCACTACGGGGCGGGCCGGGACAAAGCCGGGGTGGTCGTGTTGCTGACCTTCGGGACCGGTATCGGGTCGGCTCTCATCCACAACGGGATCCTGATTCCCAACACCGAGTTCGGCCACCTCGAGGTGGGCGGCAAGGAGGCCGAGCAGCGGGCCGCGTCGTCGGTCAAGGAGCGCAACGGCTGGAGCTACGAAAAGTGGACCCAGCAGGTCACACGGGTGCTGGTGGCCATCGAGAACGCGATCTGGCCGGATTTGTTCATCGCGGGCGGCGGCATCAGCCGCAAGGCCGACAAATGGCTGCCACTGCTGCAAAATCGCACCCCGGTGGTGGCCGCCGCCCTGCAAAACACCGCCGGCATCGTGGGCGCGGCGATGGCCTCGACCTCGGACGTGACGCACTGAATTTTGCCCGGTAGGCCGGTGGGAGCGCCCGCTGTCGTTACAATGGTGCTCGGCGACCGCCCGACTGAAAGCGTGCAAGCACTCACGCTGATCTCCAACGCCGACATTCGACATAGCAGACACTTTCGGTTAACCATGCCCAGACCCACCGAAAGTGCGTCCGACCGAAGGGGTGTAAGTGGCAGCGACCAAGGCAAGCCCGGCGACCGATGAGCCGGTGAAACGCACCGCCACGAAGTCTCCGTCGTCCCCCGCCAAGCGACCGCCGGCGAAGGCCGCCAACGGCGCCGCCGCCCCGGCGAAACGGGCCGCCAAGGCCGCGCCGGGGGCCACCAAGTCCACCCGGGGCCACGAGGCCGAAGCGGCCGCCGAGGCCCCGAAGAAAACCCGTTCCGCGGCCAAGGGCGCCAAGGCGCCGGCCGGCCGCGGCACCAAGGCGGCGTCCAAGGCCGCCCCGGATGCCGACGAGCTCGACACCGACGGCGCCCAGGTGGAGGTCGAGGATCTCGACGCCGAGCCGGATCTCGAGGTCGAGCCCGGTGAGGACCTGGACATCGACCTGAATCTCGACGACCTCGAGGTCGACGAAGCCGCCGACGGCGAAGACGCCGACGTCGAGGCGGACGACACCGAGGAGGGCGAGGAGGACGCCCCGGCCGCGCCCGCCGCGAAGACCAAGGCCGCCCCCGCCGAGGAGGAGATCGCCGAGCCCTCCGAAAAGGACAAGGCTTCCGGCGATTTCGTCTGGGACGAGGACGAATCCGAGGCGCTGCGGCAGGCCCGCAAGGACGCCGAACTCACCGCCTCCGCGGACTCGGTTCGCGCCTACCTCAAGCAGATCGGCAAGGTGGCGCTGCTCAAC
Organism: Mycobacterium sp. NGS69; assembly: GCF_059812165.1. Classification (NCBI taxonomy): domain Bacteria; kingdom Bacillati; phylum Actinomycetota; class Actinomycetes; order Mycobacteriales; family Mycobacteriaceae; genus Mycobacterium; species Mycobacterium sp. NGS69. The sequence continues at coordinate 346,931 of NZ_JCALCD010000002.1, read as the reverse complement.
GCGGAGGAAGAGGTCGAGCTCGCGAAGCGGATCGAGGCCGGCCTGTACGCCACGCAGCTGATGACCGAGCACGCCGAGCGCGGCGACAAGCTACCCGCCGCCCAGCGCCGCGACATGATGTGGATCTGCCGCGACGGCGACCGCGCGAAAAACCATCTGCTGGAAGCGAACCTGCGCCTGGTGGTGTCGCTGGCCAAGCGCTACACGGGCCGCGGGATGGCGTTCCTCGACCTCATCCAGGAAGGCAACCTGGGCCTCATCCGCGCGGTCGAGAAGTTCGACTACACAAAGGGATACAAGTTTTCCACCTACGCGACGTGGTGGATCCGCCAGGCGATCACCCGGGCGATGGCCGACCAGGCGCGTACCATCCGCATCCCGGTCCACATGGTCGAGGTGATCAACAAGCTCGGCCGCATCCAGCGCGAGCTGCTTCAGGACCTGGGCCGCGAGCCCACGCCCGAAGAGCTGGCCAAGGAGATGGACATCACGCCCGAGAAGGTGCTCGAGATCCAGCAATACGCGCGCGAGCCGATTTCGCTGGACCAGACCATCGGCGACGAGGGCGACAGCCAGCTCGGCGACTTCATCGAGGACAGCGAGGCGGTGGTGGCCGTCGACGCGGTGTCGTTCACGCTGCTGCAGGATCAGCTGCAGTCGGTGCTGGAGACGCTGTCCGAGCGCGAAGCCGGCGTAGTACGGCTGCGCTTCGGGCTCACCGACGGCCAGCCGCGTACCCTGGACGAGATCGGGCAGGTGTACGGCGTGACCCGCGAGCGCATCCGCCAGATCGAGTCCAAGACGATGTCAAAACTGCGCCACCCCAGCCGTTCCCAGGTGTTGCGCGACTACCTCGACTGAGCAACAGGTCAGTTCACGGCACCACGGGTCACCGGCGGGCCGGGCGCGGCGCGATGCCGCGACAACAAGCGCGCCGCTTGACCCGGCGCCCCGAGCTGGAGCATCGCGGCCAACGCCGTTTCGAGCACCACTTCTTGCTGCACCCGGCTACCCCCGATCGACGGAAGCCCGGGCAGCGATTCCAGGAGATAGTCGAGCGCGGCGCGTGGCTCGCCCTCGGTCAAGGCGATTAGGCCTTCGCCGATGAGGCGCAGGGTCGTTGCCTGCGCGTCGGTCGCGCCCGGAACGTCGATCGCGCGGATCGCGGCCGGGTCGTTCGCGGCGGCCAGCACCAGCAGCGCGTGAAACGCGATGAACGGCGTCTGCGGCGAGTACGCGAGCGAGCCGGCCTCGGCGAGCACCGCCATCGGGTCGGGCGGGGTAACCCAGTCCGGATGCAGGCGCGCGCGCCACGCCAGCGAACCGGCGTCGACGAGACAACGAACGTCCGTGGAGTGCGGCGGCGCGAGAAACGCGGCGTACCGGCGCGCCGCGGCGGCCGCATCGCCCATCGCCAGCTCGTGCAGCGCGGCGTGCCACTGAAAGTGCGGGACATAGCGCTGGGTGCGACCCTCGCCCGCGATCCAGTCCGTCAGCCACTTCAACCCGGCGCCGTGCGCGTCGGTCTCGTAGTGCACGTGCGCCAGCGCGTGCGCGGCGTTGCCGTTGCCCGGATCGAGTTCGAGCGCGGCGTCCGCCAGGTCGGCCGCGTCGTACCAGAGGCCCTGCTCCGTCCGGCCGTAGGCGCGCAGACCGAGATACCACGGCGCCTCGCCGTGCACGCCGGTGAAGCGCTCGACGTAGTGCCACGCGTCGGGCAACGCGTCGCCGGCGCCCGCGAACGCGATCGACGGCGCCAGCACGAGCAACGCGACCGCGTCGTCCGGCACGCGGTCGAGGTGATCGATGAGCGCGTCGGTGCCCGCGGAATTGCCTTTCTCGCACCACGTGGCGATGGCTTCGACGTGGCTGCGGTCCTCGTCGCTGCCGTGGGCGAGCGCCGCGCGCGCCCGGGCGAGGTGGCCGGTGACCGCGTCGGGACCGCCCGCGCGGTCGGGCCGTTCGGTGGCGATCATCGCGAGGGCGACGTGCGCCCGCGCGTGGCGAGGATCCTCGGCGACCGCGGCGGCGAAGGCCGCCGACGCGCCGTCCTGGACGGCGAGCAGGCGACGCACCCCCTCGGCGTACAAGGCCTGCGCGCCAACCAATCGGGGCGCGGCCCTGATGAGACGGGGCGCCCGGACCGGACGGTCGCGGGTGTCGCCGGCGAGCAGCTGCGCGATGGCGGCCGCCTGGGCTCGGATTTCGGGGATCGCGGTGGTCTCCCACTCCTCGCCCTGGCGGATCGAGCCCAGGCACACGATGCCCGGGACCGTCGCCCCGGCCCCGTCGATGAGGTGGCCGTCGGGGTCGAGGCGCACTCCGACGCCGGACGGGTGCGGCGACGCGATGTTGGTGCCCAACAGGTTCGCCCAGAGCGGGGAGCGTTGCAGGGCGCGCCGATCCCACGCCGCGCCCGTGGCGACGACGACCGCGTCACCGCGGCGGCGCACCGATCGCCAACTTGTCGTCACGACCAGTTCAACACCGTCGCCGCGCAGCGAGACGTCGGCGACGTCGCCCGCGTCGATGATCAGTTGGCCGTTGTTGATCGCGGCGTAGATCGCGGCGGCGATCGTGGGCGGCATGCGATGGCGCAGGACCTCCCAGTCGCGCAAGTCCTCACGCAGGAACCGGCGTTGGTCCTCCCACCCCAACGATCGCCACAGCCGCACCGTGCGCGGCCGGACCGCGTCGACCACTTGCCGCCAGTCGCAACCGGTTTCGCGCGCGTGCGCGAGATCAGCCCAAAGCGCGGCGCGCAACTCGTCGAGCGAGACCTCGGCGCCGAGCGCGTCGAGGTTCGGCACTTCCGTCGGCGGCCCCGTGTCGCGGAATCGCCGCGGGAGCGCCCCGTGACGCGACAGCAGCGTGACGGCGGCGCCGCGCGCGATGAGGTGCAGCGCGACGTCGACGGCCGTGAGTCCCGAACCGACCACCAAGACGCTCGCGGGACGGCGCGCACCGAGGGCGGCGAGCGCGCCGGGCGCCCACGGGTCCACCACGACCCTGCCGTCGGCGGCCGAGTCCGCGCCCAGGGCCAACACCGGGGCGAAGGCTCGTTCCAGCGACTCGGGCATGCCGCCCGCGGGCCGCCCGGTCGCGAGCACGACGGCGTCGGCGGGCAGCGAACGCCCGTCGTTCAGCTTGACGTGCGTGGGCGCGCCCGGCTCCAACCCGACAACCTCGGCGAACTCGATCCGCACGTCGGCGGTCGCGAGCTGTTCTCGCAGGTAGCGGCCGTACGCGAGGCGCGGCGCGAAGCCCTCGACCGGCGTGACGGCCCGCTCGTCGAGCCAGCGGCAAAAGTGATCGGGATCGTCCGGCCAGGCGGACATGCGCTGGGCGGGCACGTTCAGCAGGTGGGTCGGGTCGTCGGTGCCGTACGCCGCGCCGGTGCCGGGTCGGCCCGACGCGTCGATCAGCGTGATCTGCGCGTCGGGTTTACTGCGGCGCAGCTGGACCGCGGCGAGCACACCGGCGGCGCCCCCACCCACGATCGCGACACGCATCATGGCGGAATGCTATATCGGCCGTCACCGGTTAGTCGCGGTTCGGACGGACTCGCTCCAGCGCACCGCTGGGGTCGTAGTACAACTCCTGGCGGGCTATCCGGCCGTCGCGGTAGCGGTAGCGGACCGCGTACGTCGAGCGCAGCCGTTCGTCGCCCACGGTCCAGTCGAACCGCACCAACACAAACGCGGCGTCCGCGCCTGGCGTGATGGCGTAATCGATTGCCTCGTAATGGATTTCCGCGCAGTCGCGAATGGTCAGCGCGATGAACTCGAGCGTGCGCTCGACGCCGTCGATCCGTTCGGGCCAGTCGAAAAGGCGCACCGTCGGGCTCACGTACACCACGTCGGGCCGGTAGAGGTCCCGCGCCAACGACAGATCGTGGGCGGCGAACGCCCGCGCGAAGCGAGCCTCCTGCGTGACGAGCGCGTCTTCCGAGATGCCGGGCGTCATCTGATCACTCCTAACCCGTGCACGGTCGCGCCCGCGGAATACGCGCGGTCATCGAAAACGCCTTGCGCCGTGCGGATTCCGACGTTCGGCGTGCCGATGTTGACCCGGGTCACCGAGCCCTGCCGCTCATCCGCGGCCGCTTTGCCCACACAGCACTCCTACCACCGGCGGTTGCGCGCGTAAAGCCTTTGGCGGCCACGCCAATCGCGCGTACCGTGACCGCATGCCAACCAACCGCACAATCGTGTCGTCCGGCTCCGACTACGAATCGGCGGTCGGGTATTCGCGCGCGGTGCGCGTCGGGCCGCACGTGGCGGTGGCCGGAACGACCGGCGCCGGACCGGCCGGTGACATCGCCGCCCAGGCCCGAGACGCTCTGCGGCGCATCGAGATTGCGCTGCGGCAGGCGGGCGCCGCGCTCACCGACGTGGTGCGCACCCGCGTCTACCTGACCGACATATCGCGCTGGCGTGAGGTCGCGGCGGTGCACGCACAGGTCTTCGGCGAGATCCGTCCGGTGGCGACCATGGTTGAGGTTTCGGCGCTGATCGCGCCCGAGTTGCTGGTGGAGATCGAGGCCGACGCCTACGTCGAACCCGCAGGCCGCGCGACCGGCGCGAAGGTGCCGTCGGGCCCGGGCGGATAGGCGGTGACCGCGATCACAGCCCGGACCGGCAGCGGCCCGTACAGATGCGGGAACAGCATGGACTCCGGATCCGTCGCCACCCCGGGCTCCCAGCGCACCGGCGAGTCCAGCCGGGCCGGGTCGATCTGCAGCAGGACCAGGTCGTCGCGGCCGCGGTAGAGCCGGTTGGCCGGCAGATGCACCTGCTCGGGCGCCGACAGATGGATGAACACCGACCCGTCCGGACCCGGCGCGTCGGGCGAAATCCCACCTCGATCGCGGGCACGGGACCACTCCTCGCGCCCGCACAGGTGCACCAGGACGCCGGCGGGGACGGTCACAGTCGGTCAGCTTAAAACCCGTGAGAAACGACACACCCGACAACGATCGGGGAACAAGGCGAAAACGCCACACGTCTGAGACAGTGAATGAACGAGAACGGAGAAGCCATGTATGCAACTCTGACCAGTCCCGAGCTCACCAGAGCGGACCGCTGCGACCGCTGCGGTGCCGCTGCTCGAGTCCGCGCCAAGCTGCCTTCAGGACTTGAGCTTCTCTTCTGCCAGCACCACGCGAACCAGCACCAGTCGAAGCTGACCGAGCAGGACGCCGTGCTGGAGGTCAGCGAAAGCTAGTCCAGCCGAACTCACCCCTGGGCAATGTGGGCTGCGCGGGCGGTCATCGGTAATGCTGGACGGGTATGAGCGTCCAAGCCGCACGGCCGTCCCGCCACCATGTCTGGCAAATCAGCCTTAGAGCCCTGGCCAAAAGCTGGGACGACTCCATTTTCTCCGAGTCGGCCCAGGCGGGATTCTGGTCGGCGCTTTCCACACCGCCCCTGCTGTTGGGAATGCTCGGCAGCCTGGCCTACGTCGCGCCGCTGTTCGGGAAGGACACGCTGTCCGCGATCGAGAAAAGCATCATCTCCACCGCGCACAGCTTCTTCTCGCCGAGCGTCGTCAACGAGATCATCGAGCCCACCATCCGCGACATCACCGCCAACGCGCGTGGCGAGGTGGTGTCGCTCGGTTTCTTGATCTCGCTGTGGGCCGGATCGTCGGCGATCTCGTCGTTCGTCGACGCCGTGGTGGAGGCCCACGACCAGACCCCGCTGCGACACCCGGTGCGGCAGCGCTTCTTCTCGCTGTTCCTCTACGTGGTGATGCTGGTGTTCGCGGTCGTGGCCGCACCGGTGATGGTGGTGGGACCGCGCAAGGTCAGCGAACACATCCCGGTCGGCCTGTCCAACGTCCTGCGCTACGGCTACTACCCGGCGCTGATCCTGGGCCTGATGATCGGGATCATGCTGCTGTACCGGGTGGCGCTGCCGGTGCCGCTGCCGAGTCATCGGCTGGTGCTGGGCGCCATCCTGGCCACGGCGGTGTTCCTGATCGCGACGCTGGGCCTGCGCTTTTACCTGAGGTGGATCACCAGCACCGGCTACACGTACGGCGCGCTGTCGACGCCGATCGCGTTTCTGCTGTTCGCGTTCTTCGGCGGTTTCGCGATCATGCTCGGGGCCGAGCTCAACGCCGCCATCCAGGAGGAGTTTCCCGCGCCGAGGACCCATGCCCATCGGCTGCGCAACTGGCTGCTGACGCGCCGGCCCGGACCGAAGCGGATCACCGATTTGCCCGCGGCGCCGGTAACGCCGCCCGACGTGGCGACGGCCGAGCCGCCGGCCTGATCAGCCCTTCTTGAGGTGCTCGTAGATCCGCTTGCACTCCGGGCAGACCGGGGAGCCGGGCTTGGCCGCCCGCGTGACGGGAAACACCTCGCCGCACAGGGCCACCACGTGGTTGCCCATGACCGCGCTCTCGGCGATCTTGTCCTTCTTGACGTAGTGGAAGTACTTCGGGGTATCGCTGCCGGTCCCGTCGTCGACGCGTTCGTCGGTCTCGGTGCGTTCGATCGTCTGGGTCTGCATGCCTCACATTGTGCCCCCTGACTCGCCGGTACCGGAATCGGTTGGTTGTGGGACAGTGGACATATGAAGCGCGGCGAAGAGCCAGGGTTCGACGGCTTCGACGACACCAGCCGCCCCGTCTTGATCACCTCGGCCGCACCCTCGTACGAGGAGGAGCATCGCGCCCGGGTGCGGAAATACCTGACCCTGATGGCGTTTCGGATTCCGGCGCTCATCCTGGCCGCGGTCGCGTACGGTGCCTGGCACAACGGATTGATCTCGCTGCTCATCGTGGCGGCCTCGGTGCCGTTGCCGTGGATGGCGGTGCTGATCGCCAACGACCGGCCACCGCGCCGCAAGGATGAGCCCAGGCGGTTCGAGCAGGAGCGGCGGCGCACTCCCCTGTTCCCGACGGCGGAGCACCCCGCGCTCGAGCCGCGGCGACCGCGCCGCGACGGTTCCGGCTAAGCGTCCGCGCGGCGCACTTCTCAGGACATTCTCAGGTCGTCGGTACATCTGTGCACGTCAAGGCGTGTGAGATCGCAACTTGGCGGGAACTCCCAGGGCGGATCCATCGTTGGACTTCTTGACAGTGCAAAGCCGAACGGGAGGTCGCTATGGCGAACGCCAGCACAAGCAGGATCGACGGCGATCTGGATGCTCAAAGCCCCGCAGCGGACCTGGTGCGCGTGTATCTCAATGGCATCGGTAAGACGGCGCTGCTGAACGCGGCGGGCGAGGTCGAGCTGGCCAAGCGGATCGAGGCCGGCCTGTACGCCGAGCATCTGCTGGAGACTCGTAAGCGCCTTGGCGAGAACCGCAAACGGGACCTCGAGGCCGTCGCGCGCGATGGCCAGGCGGCGCGCCGCCACCTGCTGGAAGCGAACCTGCGCCTGGTGGTTTCGCTGGCCAAGCGCTACACGGGTCGGGGGATGCCGCTGCTGGACCTCATCCAGGAGGGCAACCTGGGTCTGATCCGCGCAATGGAGAAGTTCGACTACACAAAGGGATTCAAGTTCTCCACCTACGCCACCTGGTGGATCCGCCAGGCCATCACCCGCGGCATGGCCGACCAGAGCCGCACCATCCGGCTGCCGGTCCACCTCGTCGAGCAGGTCAACAAGCTGGCGCGGATCAAGCGGGAGATGCACCAGAACCTGGGACGTGAGGCCACCGACGAGGAGCTCGCCGCCGAATCCGGCATCCCGGTCGAGAAGATCAACGACCTGCTCGAGCACAGCCGCGACCCGGTGAGCCTGGACATGCCCGTCGGCTCCGAGGAAGAGGCCCCGCTGGGCGACTTCATCGAGGACGCCGAGGCGATGTCCGCGGAGAACGCGGTGATCGCCGAGCTGCTGCACACCGACATCCGCAGTGTGCTGGCCACTCTCGACGAGCGCGAGCACCAGGTCATCCGGCTGCGCTTCGGCCTGGATGACGGCCAGCCGCGCACGCTGGATCAGATCGGCAAGCTGTTCGGGCTGTCCCGCGAGCGGGTCCGCCAGATCGAGCGTGACGTGATGTCCAAGCTGCGCAACGGCGAGCGCGCCGATCGGCTTCGGTCGTACGCCAGCTGATACCCCCAGAGCTAGTAGCAAGCCGGTATGCCCGTCGCGCGAGCGGCGGGCATACTGCTTGCCGGGGACATCCGCAAGAGGCGTTGGACCCATTCGTGCAGCTGGCCAAGTAGACTCAGCGTCAATGGAGGGTGCTGGATGAACGAGCTGGTTGATACCACCGAGATGTACCTGCGGACCATCTACGACCTGGAGGAAGAGGGCGTGACGCCGCTGCGCGCCCGGATCGCCGAACGCCTCGAACAAAGCGGTCCGACCGTCAGCCAGACCGTGTCCCGCATGGAGCGCGACGGATTGCTCCACGTCGCCGGCGACCGCCACCTGGAACTCACCGACAAGGGCCGGGCGCTGGCCATCGCCGTGATGCGCAAGCACCGCCTCGCCGAACGATTGCTCGTCGACGTCATCGGCGTCCCCTGGGAAGAGGTGCACGCCGAGGCGTGCCGCTGGGAGCACGTGATGAGCGAGGAGGTCGAACGGCGGCTGGTGAAGGTGCTCAACAACCCGACCACCTCCCCGTTCGGCAACCCGATTCCGGGCCTGCTGGACCTCGGCGTGGGACCCGACTCCGGCGCCGACGGGGTCAGTCTCGTCCGGTTGACCGAGCTGCCCGCCGGATCGCCGGTGGCGGTGGTCGTCCGGCAACTCACCGAACACGTCCAGGGCGACATCGATCTGATCACCCGCCTCAAGGACGCCGGCGTGGTTCCCAACGCACGCGTCACCGTCGAGACCAGCCCGTCCGGCGGCGGGGTCACCATCCTCATCCCGGGCCACGAGAACGTCACCCTGCCGCACGAGATGGCGCACGCCGTCAAAGTCGAGAAGGTCTGAGCGCCTAGCCCGATGGTGGTGACCCGCCACTAGCCCGCCCGGCGCCCGAACGCCCGTCGCGGCGGCAGCCGCACGCCCAGCTGCTTGGCCAGCCGGTAGCCGGTGGCCGCCAGGTCCCGGATGTCGCCCGGCTTCATCCCGGACTGCAACGCCTGATCCAGCATGCCCGCCATCCGGTGGCCGGGGTCGCAACGCAGCGCGGCCTCCAGCGACACACCGGCGAGCGGGCCGTCGCCGCGGACGTACGCGCTGAACGCGAGCAGCACCAGCGCCTCGACGCGCCAGGGCGGCGGCAGGCAGCGGGCCAGCAGCGCCCACAGCGACTCGGCCTCGTCAGCCCGCTCGCCGACCGCCAGGGCATACAGCGTGTCGCGCACCTGCACATCGCTCAGCGCGCAGCCCAACGCCGCGAGCTGGGCGCGCGACGGCATCTCGCCGGCGGCGACGCGCCGCGCGACCGCCATGGCGCGGCGCACGTCACGGCGGGCACAGGCCACGGGATCGTCGCGCTGCGCCGCCTCCCGCTTGGCCGCCTGTCGCCGGACCGCGTCGGCCAACCCGGCGCTGCGCGCCGCGTCGGGCACGATGACGGCCTGCAGGTCGGCGCGCCGGGCGTAGAGTCGCCGGCCGTCCAGCACCGCCGCCGCGGCCAACGGCGACGCCGATGGGTCGTCGACCGCGCCGCCGGCGCCGCAGCCGTCCACGCAATGCCAGCGCCCGCCGCGGGCCACCCGATCCACCACGTGCGCGGCCCACAACTGAATCCCCCGCTGTGCCAACGCCTCTGCGAGCTCCGCGCACAACAGCCGGTATTCCTCGTTGCAGCTCGGACAATGCGCGCCGTCGGCGTCGACGATCACCGCGATCGCCGCCTCCGGCCGCGCCGCGCCGGCGACCTCGGCCAGGTGCCCGACGCGCTCGACGAGATGCTGAGCGAGATCGACCCGCATCACCGATCCCAGTTCGCCCTGTTCCAGGGACACCAGGACCAATGAATTCTCCGGAACGAAGCCGAGAACGGCCGGTAGCGCGGCGATCAGCGCTCCGGGGCGATTGAGCTTGAAATCAGGTTGATGCGTCGTCATGGGCACCAACGCTGACCGCCGGCACCGTCACACCGTGCCCGCGCAACGGGATCGCGCCGCTCGTCTGTGGAGAAAGTCTGGACTGTGGGCCTTATCGTCTATGCCATGGGTTCGATGCAGGAGTACGACATCGTCGTCATCGGTTCGGGACCGGGCGGCCAGAAGGCCGCCATCGCCTCGGCCAAGCTAGGCAAATCGGTCGCCATCATCGAACGCGGCCGAATGCTGGGCGGTGTCTGCGTCAACACGGGCACGATCCCGTCAAAGACGTTGCGCGAGGCGGTGCTTTACCTCACCGGGATGAACCAGCGCGAGCTCTACGGGGCCAGCTACCGCGTCAAGGACCGGATCACCCCGGCCGACCTGCTGGCGCGCACGCAGCACGTGATCGGCAAGGAAGTCGACGTGGTGCGCAACCAGTTGATGCGCAACCGGATCGACCTGCTGGTCGGTCACGGCCGCTTCGTCGACCCGCACACCGTCGTCGTGGAGGACCCGGGCCGCCGCGAGATGACCACTGTCAGCGGCGAATACATCGTCATCGCCACCGGCACCCGGCCGGCGCGGCCGTCCGGCGTCGAGTTCGACGAGGACCGGGTGCTCGACTCCGACGGGATCCTCGATCTCAAGACGCTGCCGGGCTCGATGGTCGTCGTCGGCGCCGGCGTGATCGGCATCGAGTACGCGTCCATGTTCGCCGCCCTGGGCACCAAGGTCACGGTCGTCGAAAAGCGCGACGACATGCTGGACTTCTGCGACCCCGAGGTGGTCGAGGCGCTCAAATTCCACCTGCGCGACCTGGCGGTGACGTTCCGGTTCGGCGAGGAAGTCACCGCCGTCGACGTCGGGGCCGCGGGCACGGTCACCACGCTGGCCAGCGGCAAGCAGATTCCCGCCGAGACCGTCATGTACTCCGCCGGGCGCCAGGGCCAGACCGATCACCTGGACCTGCAAAACGCGGGCCTCGAAGTCGAGGGGCGGGGCCGGATCTGGGTCGACGACAAGTTCCGGACCAAGGTCGAGCACATCTACGCCGTGGGCGACGTCATCGGATTCCCCGCCCTGGCCGCGACCTCGATGGAACAGGGCCGGCTGGCCGCCTACCACGCGTTCGGGGAAGCCTGCGACGGCATCACCGACCTGCAGCCCATCGGCATCTACTCGATCCCCGAGATCTCCTACGTCGGGGCCACCGAGGTGGAGCTGACCAAGAACTCGATCCCCTACGAGGTGGGGGTGGCGCGGTACAAGGAGCTGGCCCGCGGCCAGATCGCCGGCGACTCGTACGGCATGCTCAAGCTGCTGGTGTCGACCGACGACCGCAAGCTGCTCGGGGTGCACATCTTCGGGACCAGCGCCACCGAGATGGTGCACATCGGCCAGGCCGTGATGGGCTGCGGCGGAACGGTCGACTACCTGGTCGACGCGGTGTTCAACTATCCGACGTTCTCGGAGGCCTACAAGGTGGCCGCGCTGGACGTGACCAACAAGATGCGGGCGCTGTCCCAGTTCCGCCGCTGATCTAACAGCTGTCGTCGAGGTCGCCCGGCACCCGGTCGCCGGGGCCGCCGGCCTCGGCGCGGGCCAGCAATTGCGCGGTTTGGGCGTCGAACGGCGCCGAGTACGACACGTTCGCCGCGCACCCGCCGCGCTCGAAACCGCCGATCAGGCCGGTGAGCGTGGTGCCGCTCACCCACGGCGCGCCGCTGGTGCCGTCCACCAGCCCCTCGCACGCCAACGACGGAAAGCCGGTGTCGTTGACCGACGTGCTGGCCTGGCAGCCGATCGGCGAGCCGCCCACCCCGGCCGCGTACCCGAGCACGGTGACATGGCTGCCGGGAGGCGGCGCGACGCCCAGCGTCAGCGCCAGCCCGACGTACGACTCGACCGAGGCGCCGGCGTCGTTGCTGACCCGTGCGATCGCGTAGTCCGCGTGCGGATCCTTGCCGGCGATCCAGCGCGGGTCGAGGTAGACGGCGTCGGCCTTCCACACATCGGTGGGAGCGGGCGCGGCGTCACCGGCGAGGCCGGGAACGAAGGTCATCTTGGCGGCACCGGCCAGGCAGTGCGCCGCGGTGATCATCAGATTGCCGGTGGCCGAATGGATTACGGAACCCGTGCAGACGTGCAGGGGGCCGTCGTTGATGAAGATCGCGCCGACCCGCCGGTCCGGGTCCACCGGACCAGCGACCGCCTTCTGCTGGGGCTGGCTGAGCCGCTGGACGAGCGGCCCGGTGGCCACCGGAACGGACACGACCGGGCGCGCCGCAGGCTCGGCCGGCCGGGTGCACGACGTCAACAACGTCAGCAGGCCGACCCCCGAGCACAGCAACAGCGTCCGTATGCGCATTTCGTGTCCATCATGCCTGACCACGGGGTGTCGAGCAGACCACATCCCTTCCCCGCGCGCCGCCGTGTTTGCTGGCCGACATGCGGATCCGGTTCACGGGTTGGCGAGTTTCCGGGGTGAAGACTGCAGGGTGTTAGCTGTTGCATTGTTGGTGCCCGCCGATTCGGGGGACACTGGTCAGGCATGCTGGAAAAGCCCCCGAAAGGAGGAACCCGATGGCCCACGATCAAAACCACGGCGACAAGTACGACCAGCCTGGACAGTCCGGCATGTACGAGCTGGAATTCCCGGCGCCCCAGTTGTCGGCGGCCGACGGCCGTGGCCCGGTTTTGGTGCACGCCTTGGAGGGTTTCTCCGACGCCGGCCACGCGATACGGCTGGCCGCCACCCACCTGAAGGCCGCGCTGGACACCGAGCTGGTCGCGTCGTTCGCGATCGACGAATTGCTGGATTACCGCTCGCGGCGGCCGCTGATGACGTTCAAGACCGATCACTTCACCAACTACGACGACCCGGAGCTGAGCCTGTACGCCCTGCGCGACAGCGTCGGCACCCCGTTTCTGCTGCTGGCCGGCATGGAACCGGACCTGAAGTGGGAGCGTTTCATCACCGCGGTGCGCCTGCTGGCCGACCGGCTGGGCGTGCGGCGCACGATCGGCCTGGGCACCGTCCCGATGGCGGTCCCGCACACGCGGCCGATCACGATGACGGCGCATTCCAACGACAAGGAACTGATCGCCGATTTCCAGCCGTGGATCTCGGAGATCCAGGTCCCCGGCAGCGCGTCCAACCTGCTGGAATACCGGATGGCCCAACACGGGCACGAGGTCGTCGGCTTCACCGTGCACGTCCCGCACTACCTGACGCAGACCGACTATCCGGCCGCCGCGCAGGCGCTGCTCGAGCAGGTGGCCAAGAGCGGATCGCTGGAGCTTCCGCTGTCGGCGCTGACCGAGGCCGCGGCGGAGATTCGCGCCAAGATCGACGAGCAGGTGCAGGCGAGCGCGGAGGTGGCTCAAGTGGTGGCCGCGCTCGAGCGCCAGTACGATGCGTTCATCGACGCTCAGGAGAACAGATCGTTACTAACCCACGACGAGGATCTCCCCAGCGGCGACGAGCTTGGCGCAGAGTTCGAGCGATTCCTTGCCCAGCAGGCGGAGAAGAAGAACGACGACGACCAGGCGTGAGGTTTCGAAACGCCCATAGCCCGGGCCGACACCAAGGTTGGCGGAGATGACCGAGCGGAAGCGCAAGAGCAACCTTCGCCCAGTGCGTGAAGTCACCGCGCCCACGCTCGAGTTCCGCACCATCCACGGCTACAAGCGGGCCTACCGGATCGCCGGTTCCGGGCCGGCGATCTTGCTGCTCCACGGCATCGGCGACAACTCCACCACCTGGAACACGGTGCAGGCCAAGCTCGCACAGCGATTCACGGTCATCGCCCCCGACCTGCTGGGTCACGGCAAATCCGACAAACCGCGCGCCGACTACTCGGCGGCCGCGTACGCGAACGGGATGCGCGACCTGCTGTCCGTGCTCGACATCGAGCGGGTGACGATCATCGGCCATTCGCTGGGCGGCGGGGTGGCCATGCAATTCGCCTACCAGTTCCCGCATTTGGTCGACCGGCTGATCCTGGTCGCCGCGGGCGGTGTCACCAAGGATGTCAACGTCGTCTTCCGGCTGGCGTCGTTGCCGATGGGCAGCGAGGCGCTGGCGCTGCTGCGGTTGCCCCTCGTGCTGCCGGCGGTTCAGCTGGCGGGGAAGCTGGCAGGGCTGGCGATCGGGTCGACCGCGCTGGGCCACGACCTGCCCAACGTGCTGCGCATCCTCGACGACCTGCCGGAGCCGACGGCCTCGGCGGCGTTCAGCCGCACCCTGCGGGCGGTGGTGGACTGGCGCGGGCAGATAGTGACGATGCTGGATCGATGTTATTTGACCGAGGCCATCCCGGTGCAGATCGTCTGGGGCACCAAGGATGTGGTGGTCCCAGTCCGGCACGCCTGGATGGCGCACGCGGCGATGCCCGGCTCCCGGCTCGAGATCTTCGAGGGCTCGGGCCACTTCCCGTTCCACGACGACCCGGCGCGCTTCATCGATGTCGTCGAGCGCTTCATCGACACCACCGAGCCTTCCCAATACGATCAAGGCGCCCTTCGCCAGTTGCTCCGCACCGGGGGCGGCGCGAACACGGTCACCGGCCCGGCCGACACCCGCGTCGCCGTCCTGAACGCCATGGGCTCCGACGAGCGCAGCGCCACCTGATAATCCCTTTGACCCGGGCCGTACAGTCGGGACATGGGCATCGACGTGACGGTGTTGCGCGTCTTCACCGACTCGGACGGGAATTTCGGTAACCGGCTCGGAGTGGTCGACGCCGCACGGGTGGCACCGGCGGACCGGCAGCGGCTGGCGACCCAATTGGGCTACGCCGAAACGGTATTCATCGATCTCCCGGCCGCCGGCTCGGCCACCGCGCACATGCGGATCTTCACGCCGCGCGCCGAGCTGCCGTTCGCCGGGCACCCGACCGTCGGCGCGGCGTGGTGGCTGCACGAGGGCGGTTGGCCGATCAAGACGCTCCAGGTGCCGGCCGGGCTCGTGCAGGTGAGCTACCGGGACGATGTTACCGGCGTCAGCGCCCGCTCGGAATGGGCGCCGGAAGTGGCCATCCACGAATTCGATTCGGCCGACGACGTTCTCGCCGCCGACCCCGCGGACTTTCCGGACGACGCCGCGCACTACCTGTGGGCGTGGGTCGATCAAGCCGCCGGGGCTTTGCGCGCGCGCGGGTTCTTCGCGAACCTCGGCGTGCCGGAGGACGAGGCGACCGGCTCGGCGGCGATGCGGCTGACCGACTACCTCAGCCGCGACCTGCGCATCATCCAGGGCAAGGGCTCGGTCATCGAAACCGCGTGGAACGCGGAGGGCTGGGTCGGGGTGGCCGGGCGCGTCGTCAACGACGGTGTCCGACAGGTCGATTGAGTTCAGGGCTGGCGGTGCAGCACGGCCACCAGGTGATCCTGCAGGGGTTGTCCCACGCCACCCATGCGCAGCGTGTAGGACAGCTCGTCGCCGTCGATGTGCAGCGAACGGCCCAGGGCGGTCACCTCTTTGGCGCTCGGGGCCAGCCCGATCGCGGTGCTGGACAGCTCCACGTCGATGCGGCCGCCGGTCAGCGTGTACGTGCCGGTCTCGATCTCGGTGATGCCGTTCGGGTGGGCGACGATCAGCTCGATGGCGCCCGGGCGGGGCACGCGGAAATATCCCGTTTCGCCGTGCAAGGGCCGGCCGTCGGCCACCGCCTTGGTCTTTTGCGAGTAGGTCAGGAACGGCTTGCCGACGTGGGCGAAGACGACTTCCTCGACATACTCGAACGGCTGGATCGTCGGGTAGAAGCCTGAGCCGCGGCCGGCCCATCTCCCCAGCAGCGGTGCCAGCGCCTCCAGATCGGGATGCAAGTCAGGCGGCATGACCGCCAGCCTAGCGAGTGGCCGGCTCCGGATCGGTCGACGCGTTGCGGTGCGCGCGCAGCGCCTCGATCTCGCGCTCGAAGTCCTCGGCGGACGAAAACGACCGGTACACCGAGGCGAACCGCAGGTAAGCCACCTCGTCGAGGTCGCGCAGCGGGCCGAGGATGGCCAGGCCGACCTCGTGGCTGGGCACCTCGGGCCCGGCGGCGCGCACCGTGTCTTCCACTTGCTGGGCAAGCAGATTCAGCGCGTCGTCGTCGACCTGGCGGCCCTGGCAGGCCCGCCGGACGCCGCTGACCACCTTCTCCCTGCTGAAGGGCTCGGTGACGCCGCTGCGTTTGACCACCGCCAACACCGCCGTCTCGACGGTGGTGAAGCGCCGCCCGCACTCGGGGCACGACCGGCGGCGCCGGATCGCCTGGCCTTCATCGGTTTCCCGCGAGTCGATCACCCGGGAATCCGGATGGCGGCAGAACGGACAGTGCATGACCGCTCCTTCGCCGTGCTCACCTGCGGGCCCGCAGAACACTCCGAGCGTACCCGCTTCGCGGGCTCAGCCGATCGGCGCGATCAGCGTCTGCCCGGCGGCCAGCGCGGGCGAGTTCAGGTCGTTGAGCTCGCGAATGCGATCGGCGACCTGGCGGGCCGGCGCGTCGGGCGCCACCCGGTGAGCGACGTCCTGCAGCGACTCGCCGGGCTCAACCCGCACGACGGCCAACCGATCGGGCACCGCGGCGCCCGCTCCCGTGGAGTCGCCGTTGACCGCCTGCCCGAAGTTGGCGACCAGGCCCAGCCACAGCGTGATGACCCCGGCGACCAGCGCCAGCCCCAGCGTCGTCGCCAACGTGACGGGACGCCGGCGGTGCGGGGCGACCGACATCGCGACGCCGGTGCCGTGGTAGCGCAGCGGCGCGCCCGCCGGCCTCGCCGGGCCGGGGCGGCGGGAACGGGTCAGGCCGTCCCGGCCGGGACGAAGCGCCGGCACCGGTCCGTTGACCGGGCGCCGAACGCTGCTGGTACGCGGCGAGACGGTGTAGGTGATTGTCATCTTGCGTTCCTCCGGTCAGGTTGTTCTCGCTCGTGTGTTCGACTATATCGCTCGTGTGTTCGATGTCCGAACATTTGAGCGAAGCGTGTCGAGCAAGCAAAACGCTAGACCGCGCCACCGACAAATTCGGATGCGCGACCTCTGACATGCAGCACAGGTACCCATTCCCCGCGAAAGTTACACGCATGTGATTCAGCAGCTATAGGGTCTTGACGCCCCGGGTCTAAGGGTCTTTCGACCCCCGGCGACACGCCAGTCGAACACATGTTTGATTCTTGGCCGCCCTCCCGCTACATTCGGTGCATGAGCGACAGCAACGACACTCCCTCGATCGGCTCATCCGTTGATTCATCGCTGACCGAACGGCAGCGCACCATCCTGAACGTCATCCGCGAGTCGGTCACCAGCCGCGGCTACCCGCCGAGCATCAGGGAAATCGGCGACGCCGTCGGCCTGACGTCGACGTCGTCGGTGGCGCACCAGCTGCGCACCCTGGAGCGCAAGGGCTACCTGCGCCGCGACCCGAACCGGCCGCGGGCCGTGGACGTGCGCGGCAGCGAGGAGACCGCCGAGGCGGCGCCCGTCACCGACGTCGCCGGCTCGGACGCGCTGCCCGAACCCAGTTACGTCCCGGTGCTCGGGCGTATCGCGGCCGGTGGGCCGATCCTCGCCGAGGAGGCCGTCGAGGACGTCTTCCCGCTGCCCCGTGAGCTGGTCGGCGAGGGCACGCTGTTCCTGCTCAAGGTGGTTGGCGACTCGATGGTCGAGGCCGCGATCTGCGACGGCGACTGGGTGGTGGTGCGCCAGCAGCACGTCGCCGACAACGGTGACATCGTCGCCGCCATGATCGACGGCGAGGCCACCGTGAAGACGTTCAAGCGCGCGGGCGGTCAGGTGTGGCTGATGCCGCACAACCCGGCGTTCGATCCGATACCGGGCAACGACGCGACCGTGCTCGGCAAGGTCGTCACCGTGATCCGCAAGGTCTAGCGACCTGCTCAGTCGGCCTTGATGAAGCCGTTGGTCTGCGCGACTTCCTCACTGGCCAGCCAGATTTCGGCGAGCGTGTCGTGGTAGAGCGCGCTGCCCGGGGTGTAATACAGCCCGGAACGGGCGCTGGCCTTGATCGGGTAACCGTCCGGCGCCTGATAGGGATCGTCCAGCGGCAGGTGGATCGTCGGGCGCCCACCGACGGCAGGCGCGGCAGGCGCCCCGACGGCCGCGTCGGGGGCCGATTCCGGCGGCTCTTCCTCGTCCGTCTCCGCGTGGTGGCGCCCGACTCGGGCGCCCGCGCCGGCGGCTAGCGCCTCGGCGGCCACCGCGGCGCCGGCGGCGTCGACATCCTCGGGTTCGGCTTCCAGGTAGTCGGTGTCCGGTTCCCCGGCGACCGGCACGTCGTCGATGTACGCGGCCTCCGGAGGGGTGCGCGGAACCGCGACGTCCGGATAGCCGGGGTCGGCGTACTCGTCCTCCTCGTAGCCGGTCACGTATTCGGTGCCCGGGTAGTCGGCACCCTCGCCGGCGACTTCGGGGTAGCCGGCCTCCGCCTCGGGAACGTCGTCGTAGCCGGCCTCCGCCAGCGCGGCTCCCGAGACGAGCGGGATGGAATCGGTGTCCACCGCGTCGGGGTCCTCGTCCTCATCGAAGGCCCCGTCGTCAGCCCCGCGGGTCCAGCTGACGCGCGGCGCCGGCCCGCCGTCGTCCGGCGGCTCATGCTCGAGTGACTCCGCGCCGAGCGGGGCGCAGTCGGGGGAAAGCTCGGCGTCGTCGTGGCCCCAGTGCCCGTCGGCGGGGGCCTCGTAGCCGGCGGCGACCAAGTCGCGCTCGGGCTCGTAGGTTGCGGTGTCGCCGGCGCGGCGCCGACGCCGACGCCGGCGCCAGGCGAAGGCCAGCAGCACCGCCAGCAGGATCAGCACCAGCACCGGGATCGCGGCGAGCAGCCACCACCACTGCCAGGTGAACTTCTTCGCGTGCGAGGGCATCGCCACGGTGCTCGGCTGGTTCTGCCCGGACACCTGCAGGCCGGACAGCAAGGGGGCCAGGTTCGACGGGTCGGTGCTGAAGGCGTTCTTCGCCCGGTTCCAGGAGATCTTGCCGCCGGTGAACTGCTGCGAAATCACGTCGCCGTCCACCGCCTGGTCGCCGACGGGGGCGCCCAGCTTGCCGTTCGGCCCGCGCAGCTTGTCCCACGCGGCCTTCATCGCGCCGCGCACGACGAACGCGCCGTGATCGGAGGTCCAGAAGATCACCGGCCGGTCGGCGGCGGCGAACGTGGCGATCCGGCTGGACGGCCCGATGCCGCCGTCGGCCTCGTTGGCGGTGGGGAAACCGAGGTCGCTGCCGGCGGGGCCGCCCAGCGACTCGTACTTGGCGAGGATGTCGGTCTCGAGTGCGTTCGCGCCGGTGGCCGGGTTGAAGAACACCTTGCCGCCGGCGAAGTTCTGGGCGACCCCGTCACCGCCGATCGGATACGACCCGCCCTGCTTGGCGCCCAGCGGGCCGCCGGCCCCGCCGGCCGCGCGCCAGGCCATGTTGATGGCCGCGTTGGGATCGATGGCCACCTGCAGGCCCTTGAGCTGGTCGGCCAGCGCCGCCGGGTTGGTGGTGAACTCCTTGGACTTCCGGTTCCAGGAGATCTCGCCGCCGCTGAACTTCTGGGAGGTGACCTCGCCGGCGTAGCTTTCGTCGCCGACCGGCGCCCCGAGCACACCGCCGGAGCTGCCGAGCTTGTCCCAGGCGGCGTTCAGCGCGCCGCGCACCACGAACGCGCCATGGTCGGACGTCCAGAAGATCACCGGCTTGTCGCTGGCGGAGAAGGTGGCCACGCGGCTGTCCGGTCCGGCCAGGCCGGGCACCTCGTTGATAGTGGGGAATCCCAGATCGCTGCCGGCGGGGCCGCCGAGCGACTCGTATTTGTCCAGGATGGGCCCGTAAACGAACTTGGCACCGGTGTCGGTGGTGTAGAACATCTTGCCGCCGTCGAAGTCCAGCGCGAATCCGTCGCCGGCGGGGTACACGTCGCCCTTGCGGGGGCCGAGCGGTGAGGTGTCGCCGCCGGCCTTCTCCCAGGCGGCCATCATGGCGGCCTCCGCGTCGCCGATCGGAGACGCCGAAGCGGCGGGGGCCAGCAGTGCGGCCGCCATCACCGTGGTCGCCACGCCGACCAGCGCGCGCCCGATCAGCTTGCGCATTCGACCTCTCTGCCCGTTCACCAAGCCTCCAAGGCCCGTATACCTGGCCACGCCGCACCTGCGGACCCGTGACGAACCGCGTTTTCGCCGGGCTCGCATAACTTTGCCCTTGCCGGGGAGAAATGCGAAGTCAAATTACAAAAATTGCGAAAACGGAGACCGCGCCGATGTCGAAATGATGCGAGACCATGCCCGTACCGCGACCGACCACGGCTTCCGGCGCCGGGATCGCCCGCGTGGCGATGTGTGACTACGCACTCGGTATACGAGAAACACATGTGCCGACGGTACGTGAGGCCGTTAGCTGGTGGTCAATCTACCCGGCCAATAGACCAATTGAGCCATTCGTCGTGGGCGCCACCCCGGCGCCCGTGCCTGTAGTCCTTGCGCGGCAATCGGATTGCTCAGACGCCGAGGCTGCGGCCGATGATCTCCTTCATGATCTCGGTCGTGCCCCCGTAGATCGTCTGCACCCTGGCGTCGAGATAGGCTCGCGCGACGGGATATTCGCGCATGTAGCCGTAGCCGCCGTGCAGCTGCAGGCAGCGGTCGATCAGGTGCACCTGCTTCTCGGTGGAATACCACTTGGCCATCGCGGCCTGCTCGGCCGTCAGCTTCCCGTCCAGGTGCAGGCGGACGAATTCGTCGACCATGATGCGCACCACGGTGGCCTCGGTGGCCAGCTCGGCGAGCAGGAACCGGCTGTTCTGGAAACTGCCGATGGGCTTGCCAAAGGCCTTGCGCTCCTTGGTGTATTGCAGCGTCTGCTCCAGCACGCCTTCCATCGCCGCCGCGGCCATGACCGCGATGTTGATCCGTTCCTGCGGCAGGTTCTGCATGAGGTAGATGAACCCCATGCCTTCCTCGCCGAGCAGGTTCTCGGCCGGCACCTTGACGTCGCTGAACGACAGCTCGGCGGTGTCCTGCGCGTCCAGGCCGATCTTGTCCAGGTGGCGGCCCCGTTCGAAGCCCTCCATGCCGCGCTCGACGGCGAGCAGGCTGAAACCTTGTGCGCCCTTCTCGGGATCGGTCTGGGCGACCACGATCACCAGGTCGGAGTTGATTCCGTTGGTAATGAACGTCTTTGACCCGTTCAGCACGTAGTGATCGCCCTGCTTGACGGCGCGGGTCTTGATGCCCTGCAGGTCGCTGCCCGTTCCCGGCTCGGTCATCGCGATCGCCGTGATCATCTCCCCGGTGCAGAACTTGGGCAGCCAGCGCTGCTTCTGGTCTTCGTTGGCCAGCTTCAGCAGGTACGGCGCGATGATGTCGTTGTGTAGCCCGAAGCCGATCCCGCTGTAGCGCCCGAGGGTGGTCTCCTCGGTGATGATCGTGTTGTAGCGGAAGTCGGGGTTGCCGCCGCCGCCGTATTCCTCGGGCACGGCCATCCCCAGGAAGCCCTGCTTGCCGGCCTCGAGCCACACGCCGCGGTCGACGATCTTCGCCTTCTCCCATTCGTCGTGGTAGGGCGCCACGTGGCGATCGAGGAACGCGCGGTAGGACTCGCGGAACAAATCGTGCTCGGGCTCGAAAAGAGTGCGCTCGTACTTGATGGCACCGCTCATGGATGACCTCCGCTGACCTCCGATGGGACTCTGCCGCCCAAGATATACCAACCAGCCGGTTGGTCGGCGCCCGGTGCGGTCTCGGCGCGCAGGTGGCGGCCTAGTCGGCGGAGAACTCGCGCAGGCTGGCGGCCAGCGCGACGGGAACGCGGGCGCGGATGCGGGTGCCGTCGGCGTTGTGCTCCTCCTGCTGGACGCGCCCGCCGGCGTGCAGCCGGGCGACCAGGTCGCCCCGGTCGTACGGGATCACGACGTCGACGGCGGTGTCGGTGGGGGCCGCCAGTTCGGTGATCCGCCGCCGCAGGTCGTCGATGCCGTCGCCGGTGTGCGCGGACACGAACACCGCCCCGGGCAGCGCGTGCCGAAGCTTGGCCAGCGTCAGGTCGCTCGCGGCGTCCACCTTGTTGACCACCAGCAGCTCGGGCGGCGTGTCGCCATGATGGTCGGCGACGACTTCCGAGATCACCTGGCGGACCGCATTGATCTGGGCGATCGGGTTGACGTCGGACCCGTCCACCACGTGCACCAGCAGGTCGGCGTCGACGACCTCCTCCAGGGTCGAGCGGAACGCCTCGACCAGCTGGGTGGGCAGGTGCCGCACGAAGCCGACGGTGTCCGTGAGCACCGCGGGCCGGCCGTCCGCCAGTTCGGCGCGCCGGGTGGTGGGTTCGAGGGTGGCGAACAGCGCGTCCTGCACCAGCACCCCGGCCCCGGTCAGCGCGTTGAGCAGGCTGGATTTGCCGGCGTTGGTGTATCCGACGATCGCGATCGACGGGACGTCGCTCGCCAGCCGGCGGCTGCGCTGGGTGTCGCGGGCCTGCTTCATGTCCTTGATCTCGCGGCGCAGCTTGCTCATCCGTTCGCGGATGCGGCGGCGGTCGGTCTCGATCTTGGTCTCACCGGGACCGCGCAGCCCCACGCCGCCGCCGCTGCCGCCGGCGCGGCCGCCGGCCTGCCGTGACATCGACTCACCCCAGCCGCGCAGCCGGGGCAGCATGTACTCCATCTGGGCCAGCGACACCTGGGCCTTGCCCTCCCGGCTGGTGGCGTGCTGGGCGAAGATGTCCAGGATCAGCGCGGTGCGATCGATGACCTTGACCTTGACGGCCTTTTCCAGCGCCGTCAGCTGCGCCGGAGACAGCTCGCCGTCGCAGATGACGGTGTCGGCGCCGGTCGCCAGGACCACCTCGCGCAGCTCGGCGGCCTTGCCGGACCCGATGTAGGTCGACGGGTCGGGCCGGTCGCGGCGCTGAATCAGGCCCTCGAGCACCTGCGAGCCGGCGGTCTCGGCAAGCGCCGCCAGCTCGGCCATGCTGGCCTGGTTGTCGGCGGCGCTGCCCTCGGTCCACACGCCGACCAACACGACGCGCTCGAGGCGCAACTGGCGGTACTCGACCTCGGAGACGTCGGCGAGTTCGGTGGACAGCCCGGCGACCCGGCGCAGCGCCGATCGGTCTTCGAGGGCGAGTTCGCCCGCACTGGGCTCGAGATCCGGCTGATCGTGAAAGGGAGTTTCGGGATTCGTCATAGGCAATTAGCAATAGTGCCCGCTAAATCGGTGCGGCGCACCTGATTTAACGCGCCTGGGCGCGCCACCATTCCTCGCTGATCTCACCGCGGGCCACCAGCACCGACGGGCCGCGCAAGTAGCTGGTGGCGTCGGTGACGGTGACGACGACGTCGCCGCCGGGCACCCGCACGGTTAGCGTCCCGGTGTCGGCGCCGCCGTCGACCAGCGCGGCGACGGCGGCCGCGACCGTTCCGGTGCCGCACGAGCGGGTCTCGCCCACCCCGCGCTCGTGGACGCGCATCTGGACGAGTCCCCCGACGGGCGCGGTGAGGACCTCGACGTTGACCCCGTCGGGGAACTGGGCGCGGTCGAACTGCACCGGCGCGCCGACGTCGAGCGCCGCCAGCGCGTCGGCGTCGAGCTGCGGGTCGACGCAGGCCAGGTGCGGGTTGCCGACGTCGACCGCCAGGCCCGAGAACCGCCGGCCGCCGATGACGGCCTCGCCGGCGCCGAGCCGGTTGGCCTTGCCCATGTCGACGGTCACGTCGGCGTTCGTGTCGCCGGCGTGATGCAGGGTGACCGGGCGCGCGCCGGCCAGCGACCCGACGACGAACTCGTCGCGGGATTCCAGGCCGGCGGCCCGCAGGTAGTGCGCGAACACCCGCACCCCGTTGCCGCAAATCTGCGCGGTCGACCCGTCGGCGTTGCGGTAGTCCATGTACCAGTCGCCGGCGGCGACGCCGTCGGGCAGGCGCTCGAGCACGCCGGTTGCCAGCGCGGCGCCCGCGGTGGTGATGCGCAGCACCCCGTCGGCGCCCAGCCCGCGGCGCCGGTCGCACAGCGCGGCCACCCGGGCGGCGGACAGCGTCAGCCCGGCGTCGAGGTCGGGCAGCAGCAGGAAGTCGTTCTGCGTGCCGTGGCCCTTGGCGAAGTACACGAAGATCAGGGTACTTGCCGCCAGGCGCGCAACGCGGCGTCGACGAGCCCGGTGCCGTCGGCGTCCAGCCAGTGCACCCGGTGGTCCCGGCGGAACCAGGACCGCTGCCGTCGCACGTAGCGCCGGGTGCCCACGAACGTCTGCTCGCGCGCGTCGCGCAGCTGTTCTTCTGAGCCGCCGGCGTCGAGCGCCGCCAGCACCTGCGCATAGCCCAGGGCGCGCGAGGCGGTGACCCCGTCGCGCAGGCCGTCGCCCAGCAGGCCGCGGACCTCGTCGACCAGGCCCCGCTCGAACATCGCGTCGGTGCGGCGGGCCAATCTCTCGTCCAGAAGCGTTGTGTCGCAATCTAATCCGATGATTGCGGTGTCCCAGCGCGGGGAGCCGATGCGCGGCGCCGAGGCGGCATACGGCTGCCCGGTGAGCTCGACGACCTCCAGGGCGCGCACGGTGCGCCGGCCGTCGGTCGGCAGGATCGCCGCGGCCGCCGCCGGGTCGCGGCGGGCCAGCTCGGCGTGCAGCTCCCCCACCCCCACCTCGGCGAGCCGGCGTTCCCACCGGGCCCGCACCTCGGGGTCGGTGGCCGGGAACGACCAGTCGTCGAGCAGCGATTGCAGGTAGAGCATCGAGCCGCCGACGACCACCGGAACCGCGCCCCGGGCGGCGATCGCCTCGATGTCCGCGGCGGCGTCGCGCTGATAGCGCGCGACGGTGGCCGTCTCGGTGACGTGCAGGACGTCGAGCTGATGGTGGGGAATTCCGCGGCGCTCCTCGGCGGGCAGCTTGGCGGTGCCGATGTCCATGCCGCGGTACAGCTGCATGGCGTCGGCGTTGACGATCTCGCCGCCGACCCGCTCGGCGACGTCCAAGCCCAGCTGCGACTTGCCCGTCCCGGTGGGCCCGAGGATCGCGAGCGGCCGGCTCATGGCTGCCAGAAACCGGCGAAATAGCCCACGCCGTACGGCGCACCCCGGTAGAGCTCTTTGGCCGACCGCGGCCCCAGACCGGTGAGGCCGGCCAACACTCCGAACGCGACCCGCCCGAGGATTTGCGGCGGCAGCCCGGCCAGCGCGGCGGCGTCGCCGTTGGCCAGCGCGTCGTCCAGGGCCAGTTGCGCGGCGGCGTCCTCCGGGTGATGGCCGCCGGGGGCGGCCGGTGTCAGCGTGTTCGCGCCGTCGGCCACCACCAGGACGCCGACGGGATCGGGGTCCCGGTCGATCTCCGCGCGCAGCTGCGCGCCTCGGGCCAGCGCGGTGTCGGCGTCGTGGTCGTGGCGGTAGACGCGAACCTGCGCGGCGGCGTCGGGCTGGGCCTGGCCGCGCACCCAGCCGGCCAGCAGCGCGCACACGGGCAAGTCGGCGGGCCGGCGCGCCTGCGGGGACAGCCGAACCGGCACGTCCACACCGAAGCCGGCGAAGGTGCCGCTGGATTCGGGGCCGGCGACCTCGTCGGCCCGGCCGGTTCCGATCGCGACCCAGCGCGGTGGCAACAACGCGGCCGCGGCCAGCGCCGCCGAGGTCAGGTCGGCCACCTCGGCGGCGGCCGCTCCGGCCAGCTCGGGAACGAGCACCGGCGCAGCGGGAACGATCGCGATGGCGCTCAGCACGCCACCACACTAACGAGGTGTTACGTGACCGTCGGGCTGCTCTCCGCCGCCGGCGGCGGGGCGTCGTGCGCGGCCAACGCCTCTTGCGCCTCGACGACGTCTCGCCCGGCCTCCGCCGCGATCGAGGCGGCCTCCCCCCGTGCCAGGGCGACCGTCGCGATGATCACCAACGCCACCGCCGACACCAGCACGAACGCGGCGGGGCCCTCGGTGTACAGCGTCTCGCCGAGCACCGTGACCCCGAGCACGCCCGCCACCACCGGCTTACACACCGTCATCGTCGGCAACGACGCCGTCAGCGCGCCCGCGCGGAAGGCGGACTGCTGAAACACCATTCCGCACAGGGCGGTTGCCAGCCACGGATAGAACTCCGGCGCGGTCAGCACCGCGCCCGGACCCTCCTCGGCCACCTCGACGACGCCCTTGGTCAGCACCGCGAACAGCGCCAGCGAGGATCCCGCGACCACGGCCAGCAGCACTGCCGCGACCGGACGCCCCCTGAAGACCCGCGCCGCCAGCACGCACGCCACCAGCGTGGGGCCCATCACCGCGGCCACGATGAGCCACGTCGACAGCGGCGCCCGCTGGTTGCCGGCCGTCGGGTCGCCGACGATGATCACCACCGCCAACGCCGCGGCCAGCACCATCGCCCAGACCCACTCCCAGCGGGTCACGCGTTGTTTGGTCAGGCGCGCGTAGATCGGCAGCGCGAACAGCAGCGCGGTCACCTGCAGCGACGTCACCAGGACCACCGACCCCCAGGCCAGCGCGCCGGCCTGCAGGCTGTAGTTGGTGATCGCCGCCAGGCCGCCGAGCCACCACCGCCTGTCGCGCAACGACATGCGGAACAGCTCGAGGTGGCCGACCTCCTCGTCGGTGATCTCGTGCGCGGATCGCTGCCGGATCACATCGCCGACCGCCGAGGCCAGCGCGGCGCACAACGCGATCAGCGCGGCGGCGTCAACTTTCGTCATGGGGACCCCTCACCAGCGTTCCGCCCGAAAGCTGTATGTACACGTGCCGTTCCCTAACAGTTCAACGACCACTGTAGTGGGGCACGCCGGGGTCTCGATCCCAACGAACCCCGGCGATCCGTCGTTGCACCGCGCGGCACCTGCGGAAAAACCCCGGGAGAATTCGCGCTTCGGCCATCGCGATAACGACATCGGCTTGGGGTCACGGTACCGGTCCGGGCGCCGCCGCCAAATGGCCGCAGCGCCGGTGGAATCGAACCGTTATCGCCCGCCCGAGGGGGTGGTGCGCGGGCCCGCCGCGGCACTTGCGAAGCTAGCCGACGCGGGCGATGACCGGGCGGCGCCAAAACAGTAGGCGCGCTTCGCCCGCCAAGCTGCTTGAATACTGTTGGAACCGGTCAAGAGCGTCAGGGAGCCGCCACGCGCGGCAGGCGCGCGGCACACCACCGCGCGAAGGTTGCAGAAGGGTTGGTGACGAGCGCATGACGTCCGAAGAGCCCGGCAGCAACGCCTTTCCCAAGCCGGTGCCGCGCCCGGGTCCGCGTCCCGGACCCCGGCCGGTGAGCACGGGGCCGCGGCCCGCCGCGGTGGCCGCTCATCCGGCCAGCGATCCGCACCGGTTCGGGCGCGTCGACGACGACGGCACCGTCTGGCTCATCAGCGCGGCCGGCGAGCGCATCGTCGGCTCCTGGCAGGCCGGCGACCGCGAGGCCGCCTTCGCCCACTTCGGCCGGCGCTTCGACGACCTGGCCACCGAAGTCACCCTGATGGAGGAGCGGCTGGCGTCGGGCAGCGGGGACGCCCGCAAGATCAGGACGCACGCGTCCGCGCTGTCCGAGACGTTGCCGACCGCGAGCGTCCTGGGCGACGTCGACGGGCTCGCGGCCCGGTTGGCCGGCCTCGTCGAGCACGCCGACGTGACCATCGCCGAGGGCCGCTCGAAGCGCGAGGAGCACCGGGCCGCCCAGACCGCCCGCAAGGAGGCCCTGGCCGCCGAGGCCGAGGACCTGGCCGCCAACGCGACGCAGTGGAAGGCCGCCGGCGACCGGCTGCGCGCCATCCTCGACGAGTGGAAGACGATCACCGGCCTGGACCGCAAGGTCGACGACGCGCTGTGGAAGCGCTATTCGGCCGCGCGGGACACCTTCAACCGGCGGCGCGGATCCCATTTCGCCGAGCTGGACCGGGAGCGGTCGGGGGTCCGGCAGTCCAAGGAGCGGCTCTGCGAGCGCGCCGAGGAGCTGTCCGATTCGACGGACTGGACCGCCACCAGCGCCGAGTTCCGCAAGCTGCTCACCGAGTGGAAGGCGGCCGGGCGGGCGACCAGGGAAGTCGACGATGCCCTGTGGCGGCGCTTCAAGGCGGCCCAGGACTGCTTCTTCACCGCCCGCAACGCCGCGACGGCGGAAAAGGACGCCGAATTCCGCGCCAACGCCACCGCCAAGGAGGCGCTGCTGGCGGAGGCGGAGAAGATCGACACCGACAACCTCGACGCGGCCCGGGCGGCGCTGCGGTCCATCGCCGACAAGTGGGACGCCATCGGAAAGGTGCCGCGGGAACGCTCCGCCGAGCTGGAGCGCCGCCTGCGCGCGGTGGAGAAGAAGGTGCGCGACGCCGGCGACGCGGATTGGTCCGACCCACAGGCGCAGGCCCGCGCCGAGCAGTTCCGCACCCGCGCCGAGCAATACGAACAGCAGGCCCAGAAGGCCGCGGCGGCCGGGCGGACCAAGGAAGCCGACGAGGCCAGCGCCAACGCCGAACAGTGGCGGCAGTGGGCCGACGCGGCCGCCGAGGCGCTGACGCGCCGGTCCTAGCCCGCGGGCTTCGGCGGCATCCCGGTGTCGGGGTCGTCGGCTTTGTCGAGGGTGTCCAGCAGGGTCATCGACTGCTGCTCGGCGCCGACCCGGCGCCGCTGCTCCTCGGCGGCCAGGTGCACGATTGTGCGCGCCCAGACCAACCGGGCCCAGTGAAACGTCAACACCATCACGGTGATCCACGCGACGATCAGCCCCACACCCGGGCCGGGATGCCCGGCGGTGACGGTCTGGCGCGACCAGATGGCCAACAGGCCCGCGCCGGACGCGATCGCCGAGCCCGCCAGCGCGATCCACGCCAGCGCCCAGCGCCGCGTCATCAGCGCCAGCATCGAAAAGCCCACGCCGAATACCAGCGCCAGCCAGGCGAACACGCGCGACGGCAGGGCCACCGCGGCGGCGCCGGCGCCGTGGCTGGAGAACAGCACGTCCCATCCGCGCACGTGCCCGGTGTGCGGCAGGATGAACGAGCCCAGCAGCACGAAGACCAGGATCGCGACCACCAAAGCCCTTGGGCCGGGCTCGATCTCGCCGGCCACCCGGCGTTCGGCCGCCTCGATTTCGGTCCGCAGCGCGTCGATGTCGGTGTGTTCTTTCTTCATCGGGTGCATCCCAGGGGTTCGAGCGGTTCGGAGTCGGGGCCGACGGCCGGCATGCCCAGGCCGATCGTGCGCGGGCGCCGGCCGGCGGCGTGGGCGTCGCCGGCCCGGGTGCGGCGGTGGGCCAGGATGCCGGCGTCGGCGATGAGGTGGTGGGGCGCGGCCCCGGTGACTTCCGCGGTGACGATGTCGCCGGGGCGCACCGCATCGTTCGACGCGAAGTGCACCAGTCGGCCGTCGCGCGCGCGGCCGGTCATGCGCGCCGTGCGGGCGTCCTTGCGCCCTTCGCCGGTGGCGACCAGCAATTCGACGGTCTGCCCGATCAGCGCGCGATTGCCTTCCAGCGAGATCTGCTCCTGCACCTCGACCAACCGCTCGTAGCGTTCCTGCACAACAGCTTTCGGTAGCTGCCCGTCGAACTCGGCGGCGGGGGTGCCGGGCCGCTTGGAGTACTGGAAGGTGAACGCCGCCGCGAAGCGGGCCCGGCGCACGACGTCGAGGGTGGCGGCGAAGTCCTCTTCGGTCTCGCCGGGAAACCCGACGATCAGGTCCGTGGTGATCGCCGCGTGGGGCATGGCTGCCCGCACGCGCTCGATGATGCCCAGGTACCGATCGGCGCGGTACGAGCGGCGCATCGCGCGCAGCACCCGGTCCGATCCCGACTGCAGCGGCATGTGCAGGGCCGGACACACGTTGGGTGTCTGCGCCATCGCCTCGATGACGTCGTCGGTGAACTCGGCCGGGTGCGGCGAGGTGAACCGCACGCGCTCCAGCCCGTCGATGCGCCCGCAGGCCCGCAGCAACTCGGCGAAGGCGCCGCGATCGCGCGGCAGCGTCGGGTCGGCGAAGGAAACGCCGTAGGCGTTGACGTTCTGGCCCAGCAGGGTGATTTCCAGCACGCCGTCGTCCACCAGCGATTGCACCTCGGCGAGGATGTCGGCCGGGCCGCGGTCGACCTCCTTGCCGCGCAGCGAAGGCACGATGCAGAACGTGCAGGTGTTGTTGCATCCGACGGAGATGGAAACCCAAGCGGCGTAGGCGGATTCGCGGGCGCTCGGCAGCGACGACGGGAACTGCTGCAGCGCCTCGGCGATCTCCACCTGCGCGACCTTGTTGTGGCGGGCGCGGTCGAGCAGCGTCGGCAGCGACCCGATGTTGTGCGTGCCGAAGACGACGTCCACCCAGGGCGCCTTGCGCAGCAGCGCGTCGCGGTCCTTTTGGGCCAGGCAGCCCCCGACGGCGATCTGCATGTCGGGGTTGCCGCGCTTTCGCGGCGCCAGGTGGCTGAGGTTGCCGTACAGCTTGTTGTCGGCGTTCTCCCGGACCGCGCAGGTGTTGAAGACCACCACGTCGGCGTCGGCACCGTCTGCCGCCCGCCGGTAGCCGGCGGCTTCCAGCAGGCCCGCCAGCCGCTCGGAGTCGTGGACGTTCATCTGGCAGCCGTAGGTGCGCACCTGGTAGGTGCGCGCGGGGGCCAGCGTCGACGTCACGGGGCCATGGTACGGCGGCCGGGGCGGACGGAATTAACCCGCAGCTATTAGACCCGCCTGCGCTCCCGTTCGGCGGCCAGTTCGGCGAGCACGACCTCGCACGCCAGGTTCTGGCCGTAGCCGCGGCGCGCCAGCATCCCCACCAGCCGGCGAGTCACGCGCTCGTCGTCGTCGCTCAGCGTCTCCCGCCGCAACTTGGCCCGCACCAGCTGCTCGGCGCGGTCCCGCTCGGCGCCGGCGTCGATCCCGCCCAGCGCGGTGCTGATCACCTCGTTGTCGACGCCCTTGGTACGCAGCTCGGCGGCCAGGGCGCGCTTGCTCTTTCCCGCGTGGGCGTGCCGGGACTGCACCCACTGCGCTGCGAAGTCGGCGTCGTCGACCAGCCCCACTGCGGCCAGCCGGTCGAGCACGCGCTCCCGCACGTCGTCGGGGTATCCGCGCTTGGCCAGCTGACCGGACAGCTCGGCGCGGGTGCGCGATCTCGCGGTGAGCAGGCGCAGGCACAGCGCCCGCGCCTGCTCCTCGCGGGAGGGTTCAGAAGTCGACGGGAGCGGGGAGGACATCGCCGGAGGGGTCATCGGTCACCACCGCACCAATGCCGAGCTTTTCCTTGATCTTCTTCTCGATCTCGTTGGCGATGTCGGCGTTCTCCACCAAGAAGTTTCGGACGTTCTCTTTGCCCTGGCCGAGCTGTTCGCCCTCGTAGGTGAACCAGGAACCGGACTTGCGGATGAAGCCCTGGTCCACGCCCATGTCGATCAGCGAGCCCTCCCGGCTGATGCCCCTGCCGTAGAGGATGTCGAACTCGGCCTGCTTGAACGGCGGCGCCACCTTGTTCTTGACGACCTTGACCCGGGTGCGGTTGCCGACCGCGTCGGTGCCGTCCTTGAGCGTCTCGATCCGGCGCACGTCCATGCGCACCGACGCGTAGAACTTCAAAGCCTTCCCACCCGTGGTGGTTTCGGGGCTGCCGAACATCACGCCGATCTTCTCGCGGAGCTGGTTGATGAAGATCGCGGTGGTTCCCGAGTTGTTGAGCGCACCGGTCATTTTCCGCAGCGCCTGGCTCATCAGCCGGGCCTGCAGGCCGACATGGCTGTCGCCCATCTCGCCTTCGAGCTCCGCGCGCGGCACCAGCGCGGCCACCGAGTCGATGACCAGGATGTCCAGCGCGCCGGAACGGATCAGCATGTCGGCGATCTCCAGGGCCTGCTCCCCGGTGTCGGGCTGGCTGACCAGCAGCGAATCGGTGTCGACGCCGAGCTTCTTGGCGTAATCCGGGTCCAGCGCGTGCTCGGCGTCGATGAACGCCGCGACGCCGCCGGCGGCCTGGGCGTTTGCCACGGCGTGCAGTGCGACGGTGGTTTTACCCGAGGACTCCGGGCCGTAGATCTCCACCACCCGGCCCCGGGGCAGGCCGCCGATGCCCAGGGCCACGTCCAGTGCGATGGATCCGGTCGGGATGATCGAGATCGGTTGACGCGTCTCGTCGCCGAGACGCATCACCGAACCTTTGCCGTAGCTCTTCTCGATCTGGGCCATCGCCAGCTCGAGGGCCTTCTCGCGGTCGGGGGCTTGCGCCATGATGCCTCTTCCTATCGTCGGTGTGTCGGTGACCGGTATCGGTCGGTTGGCCGTGACCCTAGGCGCGGGGTCCGACAAGTCTCCGAACGCTCACCACAGTAGCCGAACACGTGTTCGATTCAAGGAGACACGCCGGGCGCGGCGAACGGCGTGTGGCAACATTTGCTACCGAAAGGCGCTGACGGGGCTGACAACCTGAGGAAACCGGTGCGAATCCGGTGCGGTCCCGCCACTGTGACCGGGACGGGCATGCCCCGACCCGAGAGCCAGATACTCACCGTCAGCGCTTCCT
Organism: Mycobacterium sp. NGS69; assembly: GCF_059812165.1. Classification (NCBI taxonomy): domain Bacteria; kingdom Bacillati; phylum Actinomycetota; class Actinomycetes; order Mycobacteriales; family Mycobacteriaceae; genus Mycobacterium; species Mycobacterium sp. NGS69. The sequence goes on along the minus strand of NZ_JCALCD010000002.1, from coordinate 314,508 downwards.
CACCAGAACTGGGGCGGATTTCCCCTTAAGAGGATTGGTTGCGCATGGACATTTCTGCTGAGCTGGCCGAAATATCTTCCTACAAAAGGTTTTTCACGTTCACGGTCGGTGGTGACGCGGCCGGGTGGCATCCGGTCAGGCAGTCCTACGCCGACGGTTTCGCCGATCTGATCGACGCCACCGCGCGGCGGTACCACACGTCGGACCTGCGGATCGCCGCCTCGCTGGTGCACCTCGGCCACGCCACCCGGTTGTGGTCGCCCGTGCTGGCGTGCGCGTTGGGCCATGGCGTCGTCCCGGACCTCAAGGACCTGCAGCGCGCCGATGACGGGGCGCAGCTGCGGATCCCCGAGCCCATCGGCCGAGCGGTCGACCGTCCGTCGGCGAAGTCGCTGTACCGCATGGTGGTCAAAGGGCACATGAACCCGTTCGCCGCGGGATTGCGCGTCAAGCTGGCTCCCGCCCTGCTGGCCGGCAACATCGCGTCCGCGCTGGTCGGGGCGTCCCGGGCGCTGCTCGTCGCGCGCCCGGACCTGCGGCCCTCGATCGTCGCGATGACGGAGTCGTTGCTGGACAGCGGCATGCTGGCCGGCTCCGGCGTGGTCAGCGGCCCGCATCTCGGGTTCCGGCGCCACAGCTGCTGCCTGTTCTACCGCGTGCCGGGGCGGTCCGTGTGCGGCGATTGCGTGTTTCGGCGGGACCGGCGGACCGGGCGGAAATGAGTGTGCAGCCTGGGCTTTCAGTGTGTATCCAGGGCGGAAAACCGGCCCCGAATCGCGCCATCAGCTCACACTCAAAGCCACCAGCTCACACTCGAGAGCTCACCACTGATCGCGCGGCACGTCGAAGTCGACGCACAGGGCGCGCCAGACGTCGCGCGGGTCGACCCCGTCCTCGATCGCCTGGGCGGCGGTGCGGCCGCCGAACCCGGTCAGCACGTGATCCGCCAGCACCGACGCCCCGTAGGTGGACCCGAACCGCAACACAACCCGCTCGTTGAACTCCGTCAGCCGCACGCCCGCCAACATACCCAGAGCCGCTACCCGGCAAGCGCCAGCGCCTGGTGGCACACCCGCACCGGGTCGGCGACGTCGGCGACACCGGCTGCGGCCTGCCGCGCCGCCTCGCGGTAGCCGGGCGCCGACAGCACCTCGCCGACCGCGGCGACCAGCGCGTCGGGGGTCAGCGGCCGGATCAGCCGTCCGCTCCCCTGGCGCGCCACCCGGTTCGCCATCTCCCACTGGTCCCCGCCGCCGGGAACCACGACGAGCGGCACGCCGGCCAGCAGCGTCTTGGCCACGATCCCGTGACCGCCGCCGCAGATCATCAGGTCGGCGTGCGTCAACAGGTCCGACTGGCGCCCCAGCCCGGCCACCGCGTACGGCGGCAGCGTCAACTGGGCCCCGCCCAGCCGCGAGACCACCAGGCGCGATCCCGCGGGCAGCGTCTCCCCGGGTATCAGGCATTCCAGCGCGGTTTCGGCCAGGCCCGACGTGCCGGTCGACGCGGTCGACGGCGCGACCACCACCACCGGCCCTTTGCCGGGCGGGACCTCGAGCACCCGGTCGGTGGGCTCGAAGTGCAACGGCCCCACGACGACGGCCTCCTCCGGCCAGTCCGGGCGCGGCACCTCCAGCGCCGGCAGCGTGGCGATGAGGCGCCGCAGGGGGCCGGGGTCGACGGCGGGCAGCCCGATCTCGAGCCGGGCGGCGGCGCGCTGCTTGATGCCGGCGCGCCAGGACCGCCCCGTCAGCGCCCGCATGGTGGCGTCGCGCAGCCGGCCGCGAAAGCCGGTGCCGGGCGCGAGCCCGCTGCCGATCGGCGGTAAGCCCTTCGACGGCAGGTACAGCGGATGCGGGTTGAGCTCGATCCACGGGATCCCCGACAGCTCGGCGGCCATCCCGCCGCCCGCGGTGATGACGTCCGAGACCACCAGGTCGGGCGCCAGCTCGCGCAGCGCCGGCACGTTGAGCACGGCCATCCGCGCCGCACGCCGGTGGATTCGGGCCCCGGCGTCGAGGTCCTCGTCGGTGGCCGTCAGCCCGTCCAACTCGGCGGCCTCGATGCCGGCCGCGCGGGCGGCGCCGGTCCATTCCGCTCCGGTGAACAGGACGGGCTCGTCGCCCGCCTCGGCGAACCGTTGGCACAGCGCGATCGCGGGGAACGAGTGCCCGGGATCCGGCCCGGCAACGACGGCGATGCGCATCGACCCCACCCTGCCACAGCGCCGGGCCGCCACGCATAACCGCGGTCGAATAGGCTGGCGGCCATGACCGAGCTGACTGACACAGGCGTCGCGAACACCCGCACGGTCGAGGGTTTCCTGAACGCGCTTCAAGATTCGGACCTGGAGGCCGCCGAGGCCGCGCTGGACGACAACCTCGTCTACGAGAATGTCGGCCTGCCGACGATCCGCGGCCGCGCCCGGGCGATCAAGCTGTTCCGCGCGATGGAGGGCCGCGGGGCGTTCGAGGTCAAGATCCACCGCATCGCCGCCGACGGCGCCGCGGTGCTCACCGAACGCACCGACGCGCTGATCGTCGGCCCGCTGCGGCTGCAGTTCTGGGTCTGCGGCGTCTTCGAGGTGCACGACGGGCGAATCACGCTGTGGCGGGACTACTTCGACTTCTTCGACATGTTCAAGGCGACGCTGCGTGGCGTGGCGGCGCTGGTCGTGCCCTCGCTGAAGGCCTCGTTCTGACGATGGGCGACGGCGCGGCCCGCAGCAGGCCGAACGCGTGGCAACTCGTCCGGTATTGTGCGGGCGCGCGGCTGCCCGATTCGATGCGCGACTGGGTACGAAACGACTTGGCCGGCAAGGGAGCAACCCGCCGGATGATGCTTCGCGTCGCGGTTCCGGCGGTCCTGGTGCTGGCGCCGTTCTGGTTGATCCCGACGACGCTGGACGTCCACCTGAGCATGACGCTGCCGATTCTCATTCCGTTCGTGTACTTTTCGCACGCACTCAACAAGGTGTGGCGCCGTCACATGCTGGCGGTGCACGGCCTGGACCCCGAGCTCGTCGACGAGCTGGCCCGCAAGCGCGACGCCCACATCCACCAGGCGTACATCGAGCGCTACGGACCGCGACCCGACTAGCGCCGGGGCAACCCGCCCAGCTCGTCGAACGCCTGCGCCCACCCGAGCAGGCGATCGGTCGCGCCCACCAGCTCGTCGCGGTAACGCTGCTGCGTCGGGGCGGCCCCGGTGTCGCCGTTCGCCGACGAAACCAATTGTGCTGCGGCGGTGACCATTTCGTTGTACTGGCGCACGCCGGCGCTCAGCTGCGCGGTGTACGCGTTGATGGTGGGCGCCAGGTACGGCTGCGACGACTCGGCGTACTGCGCCGCGCGCTCCATCGACACCACCTCGGCGGCGGTGGCCGCCATCGCCGCCGACGTCTTGCGGGCCGCGGCGGTCAAATCACCGATCTCGTCGGCCGGCAGCATGGCGCCGCGTTCGATCACCCCCAGCAGCGAGAAGAACCCCCGCTCGGAGGCGCCCAGCGCGTACATCGCGGGCCGGGCGGCGGAACCGGGCGGCGGCAGCCGGCGGGTGTTGGCGGGCCGCTGCGCCGGCAGCGGCTCCGCGCGCAGCCAACGGTAGCGGAGCAGCAGCAGCGTCGCCGGAATCGCCAGTACCACCGCGATGGCGCCGGTGATCTGCAGCAGCAACACGAACCAGCCCCACGCCGCCAGCACCCCGGTCACCACGATCCAAAACAGGCAGCCGACGCCGAAAATCACGCCCCAGCGCAGCGCCCGTCTACGACGGCGCAGCAGCCGGGCCCGCGGATCGGTTGCGGCGCTGATCTTTTGGGCCACGAAGCCGGAAACGTCGGCGGCGGTGTCCAATCCGCGCTGCACCACCGCGCGCCATGGCGCGCGCTGCGTCGCTTTCACCGCCATCGCGAACCGTCCGCGGCGTTACTGACCAAAGGGCTTCTCGGCGACCTGGCCGCCGGCGGTCTCGGCGGGTGCCGGAGTGGCCCCGGCGGCGGGCGTCCCACCCGCCGGCAGGGCGTCGCCGCGCATCGACGCGCGGATCTGCTCGAGCCGGGAATGGCCGGCCATCTGAATGCCGGCCTGCTCGACCTCGAGCATGCGGCCCTGCACGGACCCCTGGGCGAGTTCGGCCGACCCGATCGCGTTGGCGTAGCGGCGTTCGATCTTCTCGCGGACCTCGTCGAGGTTCGGGGTGGTGCCCGGGGCGGCGATCTCACTCATCGACCGCAGCGACGCGCTGACCTGCTCCTGCATCTTGGCCTGCTCGAGCTGGCTGAGCAGCTTGGTGCGCTCGGCGATCTTCTGCTGCAGGACCATCGAATTCTGTTCGACGGCCTTCTTGGCCTGGGCCGCGGCGGACAACGCCTGGTCGTGCAGCGTCTTGAGGTCTTCCACGCTCTGCTCGGCGGTCACCAGCTGCGCCGCGAACGCCTCGGCGGCGTTGTTGTACTCGGTGGCCTTGGCGGCATCGCCCGCGGCGGTGGCCTGGTCGGCCAGCGTCAGCGCCTGGCGCACGTTGACCTGCAGCTTCTCGATGTCGGCTAGCTGCCGGTTGAGCCGCATCTCGAGCTGGCGCTGGTTACCGATCACCTGCGCCGCCTGCTGGGTCAGCGCCTGGTGCTGGCGCTGCGCCTCCTCGATGGCCTGCTGGATCTGCACTTTGGGGTCGGCGTGCTCGTCAATCTTGGCGTTGAACAGCGCCATCAGGTATTTCCACGCCTTGACGAACGGATTGGCCATCAGTCAGCTCCACCTTCGCTTCTCGTATGCCGGGCAAGCGCCCTGCCGCTCAATTTAGTGGGTCGGCGACGTTCGCCCCACCCCTGACGTGGGATCGGCCCCCGTGGCGCGTTCGGGCCTAGGCCACGGCCAGCGACGCCACCGGCGGAATGACGACCTTGGTGCTGGCGTCGATGGTGGCGCCGCTCGCGCCGGCGGTCGCCGCGCTGTAGGCCGCGCGTTCCTCGTTGGCCATCCGCTCCCCTGCCCCGGTCAGGACCGCCGACAACGGGACTTCAAGGGCGTCGCAGATCGCGTTGAGCAGCTCGCTGGACGGCTCCTTGCGGCCGCGCTCCACCTCCGACAGGTATCCGAGGCTCACCCGCGCCGAATCAGACACCTCCCGCAGCGTGCGGCCCTGCGACGTCCTGGCCCGGCGCAACACGTCGCCGATGACCTCGCGCATCAATGGCGGCATCCCGCCCTCCTTCGTCCAGTCAGCCCTGCCCGGCACGAAAAAAGACCCATTCGGCAGGCGCTCATAAGGGTCAACGCGGGCAGGGGTGGCCTGGTTCCCGTTCAGCCGGTTGTCTGGCGAACTCGCCTGACGGTCCTGATCGTCCCGGCCACGTAGTCGATGCCGGTGACCACCGTGAGCACGATCGCGATGCCCATCACCACCGCCGCCGCCACCCGGAACGGTCCCGTCAGCGGGAGCACGAACAGGCCGATCGCCAGCGCCTGGACCACCGTCTTGAGCTTGCCGCCCCAGCTCGCCGGGATGACGCCGCGGCGGATCACGGCCAGCCGCAGCAGCGTGACCGCCACCTCGCGGGCCATGATCACCACCGTGACCCACCACGGCAGGTCGCCCAGCATCGACAGCCCGATCAGCGCCGACCCGATCAGGGCCTTGTCCGCGATCGGATCGACGAACGCGCCGAACTCGGTCGCCATTCCGTAGTTGCGGGCCAGCAGGCCGTCGAACCGGTCGGTCAGGCAGGCGACCGCGAAAATCACGAAAGCGACTATGCGCCCGGCGATTTGGTGGCCGTCCCCGGTGAACAACGCGAACAGGAAAACGGGAACGAGCACCAGCCGCAGCAGGGTCAGGACGTTGGCGAGGTTGGCGATGCGGGCACGGCCAGCCATTCCGGACGTTTCAGGCTGTGCCGACACGGCATAAGAATAGCGGTTGACCAGCGCGCCCTTCGCCGTTGCCGATACTGTTACCCGTGACCGAAAGCTCACGCGACCGCTTGCCCGTGGTCCGGCGCGCGCGAACGTCGGACGTTCCCGCGATCAAACACCTCGTCGACACCTACGCCGGGCGCATCCTGCTGGAAAAGAACCTGGTGACGCTGTACGAGGCCGTCCAGGAGTTCTGGGTGGCCGAAGACCCCGCCGGCGAGGTGGTCGGCTGCGGGGCGCTGCACGTGCTGTGGTCGGACCTCGGCGAGATCCGCACCGTCGCCGTGGACCCGGCGGTGACCGGGAAGGGCATCGGCCACGCGATCGTCGACCGGCTGTTGGAGGTCGCCCGCGAGCTGCAGCTGGAGCGGCTGTTCGTGCTGACCTTCGAGACCGAGTTCTTCGGCCGGCACGGCTTCACCGAGATCGAGGGCACGCCCGTCACCGCCGAGGTGTACGAGGAGATGTGCCGCTCCTACGACATCGGTGTCGCCGAGTTCCTGGACCTGAGCTACGTCAAACCCAACATCCTGGGCAACTCCCGGATGCTGCGGGTGCTTTAATCCCGCGAGCAGACGCAGAATCGCACAAAATGCGTGCTTCCAGTGCGATTCTGCGTCTGCTCGGCGCTATTCCGCAGCGTCGCCGCCGTCGGCGTCGCTGCCGCCGCGAATCAGCGCCAGCGTCCCGGCCAGCTCGTCGGGCTTGACGAGCACGTCGCGCGCCTTGGAGCCCTCGGACGACCCGACGATGCCGCGGGTCTCCATCAGGTCCATCAGCCGGCCGGCCTTGGCGAAGCCGACGCGCAGCTTGCGCTGCAGCATCGAGGTGGAGCCGAACTGGCTGGACACCACGAGCTCGACGGCCTGCAGAAACAGGTCCATGTCGTCGCCGATGTCGGGGTCGACGTCGGTGCGCTCGCTGGTGGTCTTGGCGGTGGTGACACCCTCGGTGTATTCGGGTTCGGCCTGGTCCTTGCAGGCGCTGACGACGGCGTGAATCTCGTCGTCGGTGATGAAGGCGCCCTGCAGCCGGACCGTCTTGTTGGCGCCCATCGGCAGGAACAGGGCGTCGCCCATGCCGATCAGCTTCTCCGCGCCGGCCTGGTCCAGGATCACCCGGCTGTCGGTGAGCGACGACGTCGCGAACGCCAGGCGCGACGGCACGTTGGTCTTGATCAGGCCGGTGACGACGTCGACGGACGGGCGCTGGGTGGCCAGCACCAGGTGGATGCCCGCGGCGCGGGCCTTCTGGGTGATCCGCACGATGGCGTCCTCGACGTCGCGCGGCGCGGTCATCATCAGGTCGGCCAGCTCGTCGACGATCGCCACGACGTACGGGTAGGGCCGGTATTCGCGCTGGCTGCCGAGCGGGGCCGTGATCGCGCCGGAGCGCACCTTCGTGTTGAAGTCGTCGATGTGGCGCACCCGGGAGGCCTGCATGTCCTGGTAGCGCTGCTCCATCTCCTCGACCAGCCACGCCAGCGCGGCCGCCGCCTTCTTCGGCTGGGTGATGATTGGGGTGATCAGGTGCGGAATGCCTTCGTACGGGGTGAGTTCCACCATCTTCGGGTCGATCAGGATCATCCTGACCTCCTCGGGGGTGGCCCGGGTGAGCAGCGACACCAGCATGGAGTTCACGAAGCTGGACTTGCCGGATCCGGTGGAGCCGGCGACCAGCAGGTGCGGCATCTTGGCCAGGTTGGCCGAGATCATCTCGCCCTCGATGTCCTTGCCCAGCCCGATCACCAGCGGGTGGTGGTCGCGGCGGGTGGACGGATCGGTGAGCACGTCGGCCAGCCGCACCATCTCCCGGTCGGTGTTGGGCACCTCGATGCCGACGGCGGACTTGCCGGGGATCGGGGCCAGCATCCGGACGCTCTCGGTGGCCACCGCGTAGGCGATGTTCTTCTGCAGCGCGGTGATCTTCTCCACCTTCACGCCGGGGCCCAGCTCGACCTCGTAGCGGGTGACGGTGGGTCCGCGGGTGCAACCGGTCACCGCGGCGTCCACCTTGAACTGGTTGAGCACCTCGCTGATCGCGTCGGCCATCAGGTTGTTGGCGGCGCTGCGCTTCTTCGGCGGGTCGCCGGCGATCAGCAGGCTCAGCGCCGGCAGCGTGTACGGCCCCTCGACCACCCGGTCCACGACCAGGGGTTCCGGCTTCTTGGTGCGACGGCGGCTTCGTCCGGGTTCCGGGATGGTGGGCGTGTCGTCCGCGATCGGCTCGTCGGGAGCGGCCGACGCGGCGCCGGCCGACGGCCACGCCTGCGGCTCCGGTTCGGGGGACTCGTCGTAGTAGCCGTCGGAGAAGTCGTCGCGGGTCCGGTCACTGTCGATATCGTCGTCGAACTCGTCCGCGTAGTCGTAGGCGACGTCGTCGTCGCCGAGCAGCCGGCCGCCGAACATGCCGCGCACCACGTCGGGCACCTCGCGGATCGTGGTGCCGGTCAGCAACAGCAGCCCGAACATGAAGCCGATGAACAACAGCGGCGCGGCGATCCACGGCGTCAGCCCGTCCGACAGCGGCCCGCCGATGGCGAAACCGATGAATCCCGCCGCGCGGCGGCGCAATTCGGGGTCTTCCGGCGAACCGGACCACAGGTGCCGCAGGCCGAGCGCCGAGAGGGCCAGCAGGCTGCCGCCGAGGATGAGCCGCGGCCGCGCGTCTGGATTGGGCTGGGTCCGCATCAGCGTCACCGCCACGGCGGCGGCGACCACCGGCAGCGCCAGCACGCCCGAGCCGATGAAGGTCCGCAGCAGCGTGTCGACCCACGCGCCCACCGGCCGGGCGGCGTGGAACCAGGAGCTCGCGGCGACCACGACGGAGACGCCGAGCAGCACCAGCGCGATCCCGTCGCGGCGGTGTCCGGGGTCGATGTCGCGGGCCCGCCCGATGGAGCGCGCCGCGCCGCCGGTGCCCCGGGCCGCCATCAGCCAGGTGGCGCGCATGGCGCGGCCGCAGGTCAGCCCCGTGGCGACCAGCAACGACTGATTGCGGCGTTTGGCGGGCCTGCTGGCCTTCTTGCGGGGCGCCGCCGGGCGCGCGCTTCGTGACCTCCCCCGCGAAGTGGCCTTTGACCTGCTCGTTCGGGCTCCGGAGCGGGCGGCGGTCTTACTTGGCATGAGGCTCAGGGTAGTCGCAAATGCCTCATCTACACCACCCGCCACACTGGTAACCGCCGCCCGGCCGGGGATGCGCGGGATCGGTCGTGGGTAGGGTGGCTGGCGGTGACGTACGTCATGCCGTCACCCACCCCTCAAGCGCCCAGGAGGCCCGAGCATGCCCGTCGTCGTCGTCGCCACCATGACCGTCAAACCCGAATCGGTCGACACCGTCCGCGACATCCTGACCACCGCGGTCTCGGAAGTGCACGAGGAGCCCGGCTGCCAGCTCTACTCCCTGCACCAGGCCGGCGAGACCTTCGTCTTCGTCGAGCAGTGGGCCGACGACGAGGCCCTCAAGGCGCACAGCACCGCCCCGGCGATCACCAAGTTGTTCACGGCGGCCGGCGAGCACCTCGCCGGGGCGCCGGACATCAAGATGCTGCAGCCGGTTCCCGCGGGCGACCCGGAGAAGGGGCAGCTGCGCGCGTGAGTGGTCCCGGCCCGCTTCAAGGAAAAGTCGCGCTGATCACCGGGGCCGCCCGCGGCCAGGGCCGCGCGCACGCGGTCCGGCTGGGCTCCGAGGGCGCGGACATCATCGCCGTCGACCTGTGCGAGCAGATCGCCAGCGTGCCCTATCCCCTGGCCACCCCCGAGGACCTGGCGGCCACCGTCAAGCTCGTCGAGGACACCGGCGCCCGCATCGTGGCCAAGCAGGCCGACGTCCGCGACCGGGAATCGCTTTCGGCCGCAGTGCGGGCCGGCATCGACGAGTTCGGCCGGCTGGACATCGTGGTGGCCAACGCCGGGATCGCGCCGATGGCATCCGGCGACGACGGCTGGCGCGACGTCATCGACGTCAACCTCACCGGCGTGTACAACACGATCAAGGTCGCGATACCGACCATGGTCAAACAGGGCGGCGGCGGGTCGATCGTGCTGATCAGTTCGGCCGCCGGGCTGGCCGGGGTGGGCAGTCCCGACGCCGGCTCCGTCGGCTATGCCGCCGCCAAGCACGGCGTGGTCGGGTTGATGCGGGTATACGCGAATCTGCTTGCGGGCCACAATATCCGGGTGAACTCGATCCACCCGACCGGCGTCGAAACCCCGATGATCAACAACGAGTTCACCCGGGAGTGGCTCGCCAAGATGGCCGCCCAGACCGACCAGCCGCGCAGCCTGGGCAACGCGCTGCCGGTGGAAGTGCTGCAGGCCGAGGACATCGCCAACGCGGTGGCGTGGCTGGTCTCCGACCAGGCCCGCTACATCACCGGCGTCACGCTGCCCGTCGATGCGGGCTTCTTGAACAAGTAGCCCATGGGGCGAAATCCCGCGGCGCAGACGGCGTTCGGCCCGATGGTGTTGGCCGCCGTCGAGCACAACGAGCCGCCCGGGCGTCGCCTGGTGGACGACGACCTCGCGGAACTGTTCCTGCCGGGCCCGTTGCGGCTGCTCGCCGGCGCCACGCGGTGGGGCCCGGCGCGCCGGCTGATGATCCGCGGCTCGGAGTTCACCGGCCCCGGGCTGTGGGCGAACCTGGCCTGCCGCAAGCGCTTCATCGACGACAAGATCTCGGGGGCGCGCGACGACATCGACGCCGTGGGGATCCTCGGGGCCGGACTGGACACGCTGGCCTACCGGCTGACCCGGCGGGCCCGCATCCCGGTCTTCGAGGTCGACCTGCCGGTCAACATCGCGCGCAAGGCCAAGATGGTGCGCCGGGCGCTCGGCGAGCCGCCGCTGTCGGTTCGGTTGGTGGCGCTGGACTTCGAGCGCGATGACCTGCTCACCTCGTTGGCCGAGCACGGCTATCGCACCGATTACCGGGCCTTCTTCGTCTGGGAGGGCGTCACCCAGTACCTCACCGAGGACGGGGTCCGGCGAACCCTGGAGGGGCTGCGCGCGGCCGCGCCGGGCAGCCGACTCGTGTTCACCTATGTCCGGCGGGACTTCATCGACGGCCGCAACCGGTACGGCACCCGCACGCTGTACCGCAACGTCCGCGAGCGTCACCAGCTGTGGCACTTCGGCCTGCAGCCCGACGAGGTCGCCACGTTCATCGGCGAATACGGCTGGCGGCTGGTGGAGCAGGCCGGTCCTGACGAGCTGGTGGCGCGCTACGTGCGGCCCGCCGGGCGCGAGCTCGGGGCCTCGCAGCTGGAATGGTCGGCCTACGCGGAGAAGGTTTAGCCGGCGATCGCCGCTAGACCTCGATGACCGTCGGCACGATCATCGGCTGGCGGCGGTAGGTCTCGCCGACCCACTTGCCGACCGTGCGGCGCACGCCCTGGGCGATGCGAACCGGGTCGGTCACGTTGTCGGCGGCCAGCACCTCCAGCTCCGCCTCGACCTTGCGCACCGCGGGCTCGAGCGCCTTGGGGTCTTCGGAGAAGCCGCGCGAAAGCAGTTGCGGCGCAGCGGCCGGACGCCCGGTGCCGCGGTGCACCACCACGATCACCGCGACGAACCCCGACGACAGGATGAGCCGCTCGCCCAGGGTGATGTCGCCGACGTCACCGGTGATCAACCCGTCGACGAACATCTTGCCCACCGGCACGGCGCCGGAGATCGTGGCCTTGCCGGCCATCAGGTCGACGCTGACGCCGTTCTCCGCCAACAGGATCGAGTCCTCGGGGACCCCGGCGCGCGCCGCCAGCTTGGCGTTGGCGCGCAGCATCCGCCAGGTGCCGTGCACCGGCATCACGTTGCGCGGCCGCACGCCGTTGTAGAGGAAGAGCAGCTCGCCCGAGTACGCGTGACCGGAAACATGGACGCGCACTTGCTGGTTGGTGACGACGCGGGCGCCGATCTTGGCCAGCTCGTCGATGACGCCGTACACCGCCTCCTCGTTGCCGGGTATCAGCGACGACGACAGGATCACCAGGTCCTCGGACGTCAGGGTGATGCTGCGGTGCTCGCCACGCGACATCCGGGACAGCGCCGACATCGGTTCGCCCTGGGTGCCGGTGGTGATCAGCACAACCCGCTCGGGCGCCATCATCTCGGCGGCGGAGATGTCGATCAGGTCGGAATCGTCCACGCGCAGGAAACCCAGCTCGCGGGCGATGCCCATGTTACGCACCATCGAGCGCCCGACGAACGACACCCGCCGGCCCAAAGCCACTGCGGCATCGATGATCTGCTGCACCCGGTCCACGTTGGAGGCGAAGCACGCCACGATCACCCGGCCGTCGGCGCCCCGGATCAGCCGGTGCAGCGTCGGGCCCACCTCGCTCTCCGAGGGGCCGACGCCGGGTATCTCCGAGTTCGTCGAGTCGCACAGGAACAGGTCCACGCCCGCGTCGCCCAGCCGGGACATACCGGGCAGGTCGGTGGGCCGGCCGTCGAGCGGCAGCTGGTCGAGCTTGATGTCGCCGGTGTGCAGCACGGTCCCGGCGCCGGTGTGCACGGCGATGGCCAGGGCGTCGGGGATGGAGTGGTTGACGGCGAAGTATTGGCACTGGAATACGCCGTGCGTGCTGCGCTGCCCCTCGCTGACCTCGACGAAGACCGGCTTGATGCGGTGTTCGCGGCATTTGGCGGCGACCAGCGCCAGGGTGAACTTCGAACCGACGACCGGGATGTCGGGGCGCAGCCTGAGCAGGAATGGGATCGCCCCGATGTGGTCCTCGTGCGCGTGGGTGAGCACCAGCGCCTCGATGTCCTCGAGGCGGTCCTCGATGTGGCGCAGGTCGGGCAGGATCAGGTCGACGCCGGGCTCGTCGTGGGTGGGGAACATCACCCCGCAGTCGATGATCAGCAGCCGGCCCAGGTGCTCGAAAACCGTCATGTTGCGGCCGATTTCGCTGATGCCGCCCAATGCGGTTACCCGCAACCCGCCCGGAGCCAGGGGACCCGGTGGGGCGAGTTCCTCGTTCACGTCCGATTCACCTGAGCACCGAGGCCGCGCGCATGTCGGCGGCCAGCGCCTCGATCTGGTCCGCCGTGGCCGGCATCTGCGGCAGCCGGGGATCACCGACGTCGATGCCCTGCAGGCGCAGACCCGCCTTGGACATGGTCACCCCGCCGAGGAGGGCCATGGCGTTGCACAGCGGGGCGAGGCCGACGTTGATCTTGCGGGCGGTCGCCATGTCGCCGGAGCCGAAGGCGGACAACAACTCCCGCAGCTGTCCGGCCGCCACGTGCGAGATCACGCTGATGAAGCCGGTGGCGCCCATCGCCAGCCACGGCAGGTTCAGCGCGTCGTCGCCGGAGTAGTAGGCCAGCCCGGTTTCGGCGATGATCTGGCCGCCGCTGTGCAGGTCGGCCTTGGCGTCCTTGATCCCGACGATGTTCGGATGCGAGGCCAGCGCGCGGATGGTCTCGGTCTGGATCGGTATCACCGAGCGGGGCGGGATGTCGTAGAGCAGCACCGGAAGCTCAGTCGCGTCGGCGACGGCGGTGAAGTGCGCGATCAGCCCGCTCTGCGGCGGCTTCGAGTAGTACGGCGTGACGACCAGCAGCCCGTGCGCGCCCTCGGCCGCGCAGGCCTTGGCCAGCCGGACGCTGTGAGCCGTGTCATAGGTGCCGGCGCCGGCGATGACGCGGGCCCGGTCGCCCACCGCCTCCAGCACGACCCGCAACAGCTCGAGTTTCTCGTCGTCGGTGGTGGTCGGCGACTCGCCGGTGGTCCCGGAGACCACCAGGCCGTCGCACCCGGCGTCCACCAGGTGGTTTGCCAGCTGCGCGGCGGCGGCGGTGTCCAGGGCGCCGTCGGCGGCGAACGGCGTCACCATCGCGGTCAGCAGCGTTCCCAACCGGGCGGGGGCGTCGAATCCGACGGTGCTCACGGTCTTCAGGTTACCTGGCGGTACCAAACGCAATTAGCCGCCGCGCGGTCAGGCCTCGGTCGCGAGCGGGCTGGTGGCGACCTCGGTGCCGTCGGCCAGGGTGGAGACCTCGAAGTCGGCGAACACCGCGGGTGCGGTGTCGGCGAGCTGGCGCAGGCATTCGATGGCCAGGCGCCGGATTTCCACGTCGGCGTGCTCGCTGGCGCGCATGGCGATGAAGTGCCGCCACGCGCGGTAGTTGCCGGTCACGACGATGCGGGTCTCGGTAGCGTTGGGCAGCACCGCCCGGGCGGCCTGGCGCGCCTGCTTGCGGCGCAGGATCGCGCTGGGCTGGTCGGCGAACTTGGCCTCCAACTTGGCCAGCAGCTCGGCGTAGGTGGCGCGGCTGGCGTCGGCGGCCTCGGTGAGGATCTGCTGCAGTTCGGGGTCGTCGTCCATGCCCGGCGGGACGACGACGCGCGAGTCCCCCTCCGGCACATAGCGTTGCGACAGCTGCGAGTAGGAGAAATGCCGGTGGCGGATCAGCTCGTGGGTGCAGGATCGCGAGATGCCGGTGATGTAGAACGACACGCTGGCGTGCTCGAGCACCGAAAAGTGCCCGACGTCGATGATGTGCCCGATGTAGCCCGCGTTGGTGGCCGTCTTGGGGTTGGGCTTCGACCAGCTCTGATAGCAGGCTCGGCCGGCGAATTCGGTGAGCGCGGGGCCGCCGTCCGCGTCGGTGGTCCAGGGCACGTCCGGCGGCGCCAGGAACTCCGTCTTGGCGATCAGTTGCACGCGCAGCGGCGCAGTCTCGGCCACGGCGCCCACCTTAACGTGGCGGCCCGACCCGAAGCTCACCCGATATCAGCAGCGGCAGCAGGGCGTCGCGGAACGCGGACAGCCGCACGGATTCCGCGCGGCGCGCGTGACACAGCGCGCCCAGGCCGGTGATCGTTCCCGCCGCCGCGGGCGCCAGGCGCCGGACGTCGCGGACCGGCACTTGGAGCAGCTCGCCAGGTTGGACGCGCTGGTGGCTGCCCGACGTCCCGGCGACCCGTCGCTGCAACGTCGCGACGACATCGGGTTGCCGCAGCGCAGCCCACAGCGCAGACGTGTCGACGCCGAGGGGCCGCAGCACGACGAACTCCGTGCTGGCCAAAGCCATTTGCGGGGGCAGGGCCGGCACGTTCCAGACGCGCGGAATCCTGGGGTTCAGCTTCGCGACCAAGACGCACGGCTCCGACAGGACGAACTTGGCGCTCTTCACGCATGCCCCGGCGACGAGCTTGGGTTTCGCGCCGTCGTCGAACGCCGGCAGGCTGAAGTGGGCCACCATATCGTCGAACCCGGGCGGGCCGAGGGATTCCGTCGATCGGCCCGCCAGGTCGGACAGCGGCACGCGTTCGCGGACCGACTCCGCGGCGGCGAGCATCAGGCCCTCGGCGGCGGCGATCACGCGTTCGTTGGCGGCGATCTTGTCGTCGACGGCGCCGAGCAGCCCGGCGATCCGGCGGCGCTGCGGCGCCGCGACGGTCGAGACGGGCACCTCGCGCAGGATCGTCTGGTTGAGCAGCGGCTGTCCCGATCCGGCGCGGTGCCCGTTGAGGCCGCAGGTGTGCAGCGCGTAATACCAATACCGCGTCTCCCCCGGGTCCTTGGCCCGGCACACCAGCGCGTTGTCGGTGACCCAGATGTCGGAATCGCAGTACCGCAGGCTGCCGCAATACGATCCGACGCGCCCGAGCACGATCAAGGGACCGGCCGCATTGCATTGCGCCGCATAGCCGATCGCCCCGTTGGCGCCGTAGACGCGGAAGCGCCCTTCCGGGGTTCGGGCCGGCGCGCTGGTCCCGTTGCTGAAGTCGAGGTGGTCGCCCAGCCTGGCCATCACCGCAGGCGCTCCACCTGCTCGCGCACCACCCGCTCCAGCCGCGCGGATTCGTCGAGCGCCGCCACCAGGTCGCCGGTCAGCCGGGCGATCCTGGCGTCGAGCGGCTCCGCGTCCTCGTCGGCCGCGGGCGCGCCCACGTAGCGTCCCGGCGTCAGCGCGTAGCCCGCGGCCCGGACGTCGTCCAGCGACGCCGACTGGCAGAAGCCCGGAATATCTTGGTAGACAAGACCTTTGGTGACAGCCGACTCCGATCCGCACCATGCGTGGTAGGTATCGCCGATGCGGACGATCTCGTCGTCTGTCAGCACGCGCTCGGTGCGGTCCAC
Organism: Mycobacterium sp. NGS69; assembly: GCF_059812165.1. Taxonomy (NCBI): domain Bacteria; kingdom Bacillati; phylum Actinomycetota; class Actinomycetes; order Mycobacteriales; family Mycobacteriaceae; genus Mycobacterium; species Mycobacterium sp. NGS69. The sequence goes on along the minus strand of NZ_JCALCD010000002.1, from coordinate 298,500 downwards.
CAGGTAGCCGAGACCGCGGGCGTCGATGAACAGCACCTGGCCCGCGCGGTCGGCCTTGTCGAGCGCGAGGAACCACAGGCACACCGGAATTCCGGTGCTGCGGAACAGCTGCGCGGGCAGTGCCACCATGCACGACACCAGGTCCGCCTCGACGATCCGCGCCCGAATGTCGCCTTCCCCGAGCGTGTTCGACGACATCGAGCCGTTGGCCATCACCACGCCGGCCTTCCCGCCGGGGGCCAGCTTGGACAGGATGTGCTGGATCCAGGCGTAGTTCGCGTTGGTGGCGGGCGGAACGCCGAAGCGCCAGCGCGGGTCCCGTTCGTCGCGGGCCCAATCCTTGATGTTGAACGGCGGATTGGCCATCACGTAGTCCATCTGCACGCCGGCGTGCTGGTCACGAACGAACGTGTCGCCTCGGGCGAGGCCCGCGTCGTCGATGCCGTGCACGGCGAGGTTCATCTTGGCCATCCGCCAGGTCTGCTCGATGCTCTCCTGGCCGTAGACGGCGACTTTCGCGGGATCGCCGTCGTGCTCGGCGACGAATTGCTCGGTGCGCACGAACATTCCGCCCGAACCGCAGCACGGGTCGTACACCCGGCCGCTGGACGGTTCGAGCACCTCGACCATGACCCGCACCACGCTGGGCGGGGTGAAGAATTCGCCGCCGCGCTTTCCCTCCGAGCGGGCGAAGTTGCCCAGGAAGTACTGGTACACGTCGCCCAGCACGTCCCCCGCGCGCCCGTCGTCCCGCGCGCCGTCGAGCAGGCCCACCAGTTCTGCGAGCCGGCGCGAGTCGAGGTCTGCGTAGCGCCGCGGCAGCCCGGCGGCCTCCATCGCGTTGTCGGCGAGCCGGCCGATGTCCGGGGATTTCGCATTGTCCACCAGCGATCGCCACTGCGAGCCGGCGACGTGCTGCAGGAACACCAGCCCCAGGATCACGTCCTTGTACTCGCCGGCCGAGACCGAACCGCGCAGTTTCTCCGCGGCCTTCCAAAGCGTGTCCTTGAGCGCCTTCATCAGCCCACCCGCCGGGCCGCCGCGCGCAGTTCGCGCGCCAGATCGCCGCGGCCGGAAACCCTGAACCCGCCCAGCCCCAGCCACGACGCCATCGATGCCAGTTCGCCGGCCAGCGCCGCGGCGACCGGGGCCCGCGGCGCGTCCGGCTCGGCGAACGCGCCCAGCACACGCAGGGAGTCGGTGGCCCGGTCGGCCTTGAGGTCGACCCGCGCGACCAGCCGGCCGTCCATCAGCAGCGGCCACACGTAGTAGCCGTACTGGCGTTTGGCGGCCGGGGTGTAGATCTCGATGCGGTAATGGAAGTTGAACAACCGTTCGACCCGGGGCCGGAAGAAGATCAACGGGTCGAACGGGCACAGCAGCGCGGTGCCGCGGTCGGAGCGAGGCACGGTCCGGCCCGCCAGCAGGTACGCCGGGGCGGACCAGCCGTCGACGTCGACCCGCTCGATCTCCCCCGCGGCCAGCAGATCACCGATCGCGGGCTTGACCTGCTGGGCCGACAGCCGGAAGTAGTCGCGGATGTCGGCCTCGGTGCCCACCCCCAGCGCGCCGGCCGCCCGCAGCGTGAGCTCGCGGACGGCCTCGTCGTCGTCGACCTCGCGGGCCAGCACGCGCTGCGGCAACACCCGCTCCACCAGGTCGTAGTGGCGGGCGAAGCCCACCCGGGTAGCCGTGGTGAGCGCACCGGCGGCGAACAGCGCCTCGGCGACCCACTTGGTGTCGCTGCGGGTCCACCAGGTCCCCTTTTTCCGGCGCGGCTCCGCGGCCAGGTGCGCCTCGATCTGGCCGGCCGTGCTGGGCCCGAGCTCACCGACGGCGGCGAGAATGTCCTCGGCGAGTTGGGGATTGGCCTTGACGATGTGGGTGCCCCAGCGGCCGTGGGTGTATTGGCGCATCCGCCAGCGCAGCAGCGGCCAGTCGTCGACGGCCATCAGCGCGGCCTCGTGGGCCCAGTACTCGACCAGCAGCCGCGGCGAGCGCGCCGAATGCGACCAGGCGGCGCGGTCCAGCACGTCGCGGTCGTAGGGCCCGAGCCGGCTGAACACCGGCGCGTAGTGGGCGCGCACCGCCACCGACACCGAATCCAGTTGCAGCACTTGGATTCTCGAGATCAGGCTCTTCAGATGCGTGCGGGTGACCGGGCCACTCGGCCGCGGCTCGCTAAACCCTTGTGCCGCAACGGCTAAGCGCCGAGCCTGGGCGGGGGTCAGCTTGCGTTTCCCGATCGGCACGGCGCCGAGAATACCGCGTTTTGGCCGCCCTTCGCGGCACCGCTAGCGGGCGTTTACCGCGCGCCGACCTTCTCGCCCAGCGGCACGACGACGCTCGCCTCCGGCAGATCCTTCTGTTCTTGGTGGGCCGCCGCCAGAGCGGCCGGGACGGGCTCCAGGTCGCGGTAGACCCGCTCCAGTTGCTCCAGGATCTTGATTCGCTGCTGGCTGGCCTCGTCCGCGGCCCGACGGGCCTGCTCGCGATAGTGATCGGCCTCCCGCCGGGCATCGCGCCAGGCCTGTCCGATCGCGCGTTCGGTTTGGTCACGCATGCCGGCCAGTTCGCCCTCGAGCTTCTTCTTCTTTTCGTCGTAATCCGCCTCGAGGGCTTCGCGCCGCGCGGTCAGCTGCGCCATCCGCTCCTCGTGCTCCCGGCGGGACGCCTCGGCCTCGGCCTCCGCCGACGCGATCAGCGCGTCCGCCTCGGCCCGCGCCTCGGCCTGTAGCTGGGAAACCTCGTCGACCGTGCGCCGCAGCATGTTGGCCATCCGCAGTTGCACCGCGTGGGGCGAGGGCGAGGTGTCGGTGAGGACGGCGACCTCCTTGCGCAGCGCCGCCGCTTCGTCGCCGGCCTGCGTCAGCCGCGCCTCCAGGCTCCTGACGTCGTTGAGCAGCAGCTGCTGCTTGGCGGTCAGCGCCTCGATTGACGCGTCAACCGCCGCCGAATCGTAGCCCCTGAACACACGCGGAAACGTCTTCGCGGGTTCGGTAATCACTGAAAATTCCCCCTCGCTGGACATGCTTTTTCTAGACCCGTGAGACCGACCCCGAGTACCGAGTATGTCAGGCGCGGCCTGTCACGCGGGCGGCGCCGCCGGCGCGACCCCTCACAGACGACGGTACGTGTGAAACCGGTAGCGCAGCCCCGTGCGGCTGACCTGCCAGTCCCCCGTCACGCCCAACCACGACTCGTCGAGCACCGGGGCCAGCGCGTCGCCGTCGTCGCGCGGCAGGTCGATTTCGACCTCGGTGACCTCGCAGCGGTCGGCCAGCGGCAGCCCGAGCAAATAGATCTGCTCGCCGCCGATCACCCACGCCTCCGGCTCGGTGAGCGCCGCCTCCAGCGAATCGAGCACCTCGGCTCCTTCGGCCACGTAATCGGGCCGCCGGGACAGGACCACGTTTCGCCGGCCCGGCAGGGGCCGCACCCGCGCGGGCAGCGACTCCCAGGTCCGACGGCCCATCACCACCGTGTGGCCCATGGTCACCTCTTTGAAGCGGGCCAGGTCCTCGGGCACCCGCCACGGGATGTCCCCGCCGCGCCCGATGACGCCGGACGTCGACTGAGCCCAGACCAGGCCCACGCGTGTCATACCGCGACGGGAGCTTTGATCGCCGGGTGCGGATCGTAGTTCTTCACCACGACGTCTTCGAAGGTGTAGTCGAAGATCGAATCCCTAGGCGCCAGAATGAGTTCCGGGTAGGGCCGCGGCTCGCGGCCGAGCTGGGTCCGCACCTGTTCGACGTGGTTGTCGTAGATGTGGCAGTCACCGCCGGTCCACACGAACTCGCCGACCGAAAGGCCCGCCTGGGCGGCCATCATGTGGGTGAGCAGCGCGTAGCTGGCGATGTTGAACGGGACCCCGAGGAACAGGTCGGCGCTGCGCTGGTAGAGCTGGCAGCTCAGCCGCCCGTCGGCCACATAGAACTGGAAGAACGCGTGACACGGCGGCAGCGCCATCCGCGGGATTTCGCCCACGTTCCACGCCGAGACGATGATGCGCCGGGAATCCGGGTCGCTGCGCAGCAGCTCCAACGCCGCACTGATCTGGTCGACGTGCTCGCCGGTCGGCGTCGGCCAGGACCGCCACTGCACGCCGTAGATGGGCCCGAGATCGCCTGTCTCGCTTGCCCATTCGTCCCAGATGGTGACGCCGTGCTCCTGCAGCCAGGCGACGTTGGAGTCGCCGCGCAAGAACCACAGCAACTCGTAGACCACCGATTTGAAATGCACCTTCTTGGTGGTCAGCAGCGGAAATCCGGCCGACAGGTCATAGCGGATCTGCTGGCCGAACAGGCTGCGGGTGCCGGTGCCGGTGCGATCGGACTTGGCGGCGCCCCGCTCGAGCACCACGCGCAGCAGGTCCTCGTAGGGGGTGGCGATCGGCACGCGGCCAATCTACCTCGCGGGACGGGGAGTAGAACGGATCCCATGCCGAAGATCACCGACAGCGTCAGCACCCCCGACGGCTCCTGCCCGGTCGGACTGTTCACCCCCGAGGGCCCCGATGGCCAGGGGCCCGGTCCCTGGCCAGGAATTGTCATGTACTGCGACGCCGGCGGGGTCCGAGACACCTTCGACGAGATGGCCGCCAAGCTCGCCGGATTCGGCTACGCGGTCTTGCTTCCCGACGTGTACTACCGCAGCGGCGACTGGGCCCCGTTCGACATGGCCACCGTCTTCACCGACGAGCAGGAGCGCAGGCGCCTTTTCGGAATGATCGGCGGCATCACGCCGGACAAGATGGCCGCAGACGCCGGCGCGTTCTTCGGCTACCTGGCCGGCCGCCCCGAGGTGTCCGGGGACCGGTTCGGCGTGTGCGGATACTGCATGGGCGGGCGGACGTCGTTGGTGGTGGCCGGCCGCCTGCCGGACCGCGTCGCCGCCGCGGCGTCCTTCCACGGCGGGGGGCTGGTGACCGACGGCGCGGACAGCCCGCACCTGCTGGCCGACCAAATGACCGCGACGGTGTATGTGGGCGGCGCCGAAAACGACGCATCCTTCACGGCCGATCACGCCGAGCAGCTCGACAAGGCGCTGACGGCGGCGGGCGTGGCCCACACCATCGAGTGGTATTCGGCCGGCCACGGGTTCGCGGTCCCGGACAACCCTCCCTTCGACCCGGCCGCCGCCGAGCGGCACTGGGCGGCGATGACCGAGGTCTTCGGATCGGCGCTACCGCGCTAGGCTGGCGGCCCCTTCCCGGCTGATCGTCTCCAGCAGCAGGGTCGCCGCCACCGCGGCCCCGTCGGTGCGGATCATGCGTGCCACGGCGCCCGCTCGCGCGCGGACCTCGGGGGCCAGCACCGGCTCGAGCGCCGCCGACAGCGACTCGGCGGTGGGCGCCGTTCCCACGTGCGCGGTGCCGATGCCCAGTTCGCCCACCCGTTGGGCCCAATACAACTGGTCGGCGCCCTGCGGCACCACCACCTGAGGGGCGCCCGCGCCGGCGGCCGTCGTCGTGGTGCCCGCACCGCCGTGGTGCACGACGGCCACCACGCGCCCGAACAGCGATTGCTGATTGACCTCGCCGACGGCAAAGCAGTCGTCCCCGTCGTCGATCGGTGCCAGGCCCGCCCAGCCCCGGGCGACCACCGCGCGCTGGCCCTGCGCGCGGATCGCCTCGACGGCGGCAAGCGCGATGTCCGCCGGGCCGCGCAGGGGCATACTGCCGAAGCCCACGTACACCGGCGGCGTGCCGGCGTCCAGGAACTCGACCAGCTCGGCCGGGAGCGGGCGCGTGTCCCGCAGCATCCACGCGCCGGTGTGGACGACGTCGAGGTCCGCCGGCTCCCGCCACGGCCCGAGCGCCGGGTCCGCCGCCAGCCACGGGCGGTCGGTGAAGGCGTAGCCACGGACGTCGTGCACCGGGGGCAGGCCGATCGCGGCCCGGTGCCGGTTGAGTGTCGGGCCGAAAAGCGCATTCACGTTCTGGGCGTCCAGGTCCCACAGCGTCCGGTGGTCGACCGCGCCCGGCGGCAGCGGCCAGCTCCAGAACGAGGGCGGCCGGTGGTGCGGTGACGGCAGGTTGGTCGGGTGATAGCTCGCGTAAACGTAACGGATACCCAGCTTTTCGGCCGCCGACCGGGCGCCGGCCGCGGCCGGCAGCAGGCCCGCGGCCACCAGCGCATCACACCCCTGGGCCGCGCCCGCGACGGTGTCGAACTGCGCGGCGATCAACTCGTCGAAGTGCCGCCGTAGGGACGCCTCGGGCTGGGGCCCGGCGGCGCTCGTCATGGCGCGCACCGATTCACCGAATGCCACCAGCGGCACGGCGAAACCGGCCGCCCGGTCGGCGAACTCGTCATCCGGCGACGCGCAGATGCGGACCTCGGCGCCGAGTGCCCGCAGTTGCACCGCGAGGGCCAGCAGCGGCTCGACGCCCCCGCGCGAGTCGTATGTCGACAGCAACACACGCATTCGCTATCCCCATTTCCGCCGGCGGTGACTCGGGAACCGATTGTGCAGCAGCGCCGGACACGACGAGCCAAACATATGCGCCGGAGGTCTTTGCCGAGCGAAAAGATATCGATCGGGCTGAACATAACCCGCCTCGAGCCTCGGCGAGCGCGGCGGGCCGGAGTTACCGATGTCCCCGGCGGGACAGTTGCTGCCGCACCGCGGCGACGATGCCGTGCCCGTCGACGAGGTTAGCGAAGGCGAGCTAGATAGTTTGCTGGATTGACACTATTCCTCATGCACTGACGGATCCGTGGGAATTGCAGCTAATAAATTGCACCAGCAAAACTCCGTCGATAGCTGGTAACCAACGCATTAATTTATTGTGCATGTGACTAATAGCTAATAGGGCTACCGAAATGTAGACAACTAGTGGGCCTTACCATACTATTTGCTGTCAACGCGTTTGGCGTCAGGGCGACGACGGGAGGGGCCATGCTCGCGGAAATTCCCCCAGCCGCCGGCCTTCCACGCAGTGAGCGCCGACGCCCCAGGCCGCCCGGGCAATTGCCGATCGACGAACTTCATCGGATGCCGGCGTTGGTCGTCCTGGACCGGCTACCGGCTCCAGCCCTGGCGGTCGACCGCATGGGGACCATCCTGTTCGCCAACAGCTCGTTCTGCGACATGGTGGGCTACGCGCACGACGAGCTCGCGTCGATGATCTTCGAAGACGTCTTCTACCGCCTACCGGCCGACGACCACTGGGTCGCGCTGGTCGGCACGGGCGCCAAGCGCCTCGTCGAGTTGCGGCACCGGGACGGACACTCGGTGTGGGCCAGCATGAGCAAGTCGGCGATGCGCCGCCGCGACGACACCGTCGCGCTGGTCACCTTCCACGACCGCACCGAGGAGCTGTGGCTCACCAGCGACGGCCGGCGTCACGACGACGGCAGGTTCACCAACTTCGCCAACAGGGCGCGGTGACGATAAGCCGTGCCGAACGCCAACTGATCGCTTTTGGCGCGCTTGAGGTATAGGTGCGCCGGATACTCCCAGGTCATCCCGATGCCGCCGTGCAGCTGCACGCACTCCTCGGCGGCGTGCACGGCGACGCCGCTGCAGTAGGCCTGCGCAAGCGAGGCCGCGGTGGCCGCGTCGTCATCGCCGGTGGCGCACGTGTCGGCGGCGTGCCTCGCCACCGCCGTCGCCGCGCCGACCTCGAACCAGAGGTCCGCCAGCCGGTGCTTGATCGCCTGGTAGGACCCGATCGCGCGGCCGAACTGCTTGCGCTGCTTGACATACGCCAGCGTGGTGTCGAAACACCACTGGGCCACGCCCAGTTGCTCGGACGCGAGCAGCGCCGCCCCGGTCGCAAGCGCTTGGGCCACCGCGGCGTCCGCCGGCCCGAGCCGTGACGACGTGACCCCCGAAAAGCGCACGCTCGCAAGCGGTCTCGTCATGTCCAGTGCCAGCACCGGCGAAACCTCCACGCCCGCCGCGGTGCGCGGCACGGTGTGCAGCTCGAGCCCGTCGGAACCGGCCGCCGGCACCACCAGCACGTCGGCCTCGGCGGCACCCGCGACGCTGCCGACCAGCCCGGTCAGGCCGTCGCCGCCGACGCTCACGCCCGCCACCGGATCGCCCGGCGCGGTGGACAGCGGCACCACCAGCGCCGCGGTGAGCTCGCCGCGGGCCAGCGCCGCCACCGTCTCGGTGTCGCCGGCGCGCAGCAGCGCGACGGTGGCGAGCACCGCGCTGGACAGGAACGGCACCGGCGCCACCGCGCGCCCGATCTCCTCCATGACGACGGCGGCCTCGCGCGCCGACGCGCCGGCGCCGCCCAGGGACTCGGGCACCAGCAGTCCGGCCACCCCGAGGTCGGCGGATAGCGTCCGCCAGAGGTCCGAAAAGTCTTGTGGCACCGGGTCGTACGCTTTGGCCACCGATTCGGGCGGGCAGCGGTCGGCGAACAGGTGACGAACGCTGTCGCGCAACGCCTCCTCGGTGTCGGAGTACAGGAGATCGCTCACCGCGGCAGGTCCTTCCATGCGACGTCCTTGTCCACCCGGTGTTCGCCCGGCAGCCCGAGGATTCGTTCGGAGATGGTGTTGCGCAGGATTTCCGACGTGCCGCCCTCGATCGAGTTGCCGCGCGCCCGCAAATAGCGGTATCCGGGCTCGCGGCCGACCAGGTCGACCGTCTCCGGTCGGCGCATGGTCCAGTCGTCGTAGCGCAGGCCGGCCTCGCCGTGCAGCTCGATCTCGAACCCCGAGATCGCCTGGGCCAGGCGGGCGAAGGCCACCTTCATGCCCGCACCCTCCGGTCCGGGCTGCCCTGTGCTGGCCTGCTGGCGCGAGCGCTCACCGGTCAGCCGCAGGGCCTCGGCGTCGACCCACAGCCGCATCAGCTCGTCGTGCATGGCGGGGTTGCGCAGCGCCGGCTCGTGCCGCCAGGCCGCGGAGACCTTGCCGATGTGACCGCCCTCCCGCGGCATCCCGGCGCGCGTGCCGATGGCGACGCGCTCGTTGTTGAGCGTGGTGGTGGCGACGCGCCAGCCGCCGCCCTCCGGGCCGAGCCGATTCGCGTCCGGCACCCGCACGTCGGTGAGGAACACCTCGTTGAACTCCGCCTCGCCGGTGATCTGGCGCAGCGGCCGGATCTCGACTCCGGGTTGGGTCACGTCGCACAGGAAGTACGTCAGGCCGGCGTGTTTGGGCACCGTCGGGTCGGTGCGTGCGACCAGGATGGCCATGTCCGCGTGCTGTGCCTGCGACGTCCACACCTTCTGCCCGTTGACGATCCAGTCGTCCCCGTCGCGGACCGCGCGGGTGGACACCCCGGCCAGGTCCGAGCCGGCTCCGGGCTCGCTGAACAGCTGGCAGTAGATCTGTTCGCCGGTGAACAACGGGCGCAGGAACTTTTGTTTCTGCTCGTCGGTCCCGAACGCCGCGATCGTCGGCGCCGCCATGCCCATGCCGATGTAGTTCTTGACAGTGCCGCCCACCGGCGCACCGGCGGCGGCAAGCCGCGCGTCGACGAGCTGCTGCGCGTCCCGGGGCAGGCCCAGGCCGCCGAAGCCCTCCGGCAGGTGGACCCAGGCCAGGCCCGCATCGTACTGCGCGCCAAGGAATTCCCGCGGTTCGGTGGTGGCCGGGTCGTGCTCGTCGAGCAGCGCCTGGACCCGCTTCGTCAGGTCCGTTTCGGTGCTCATTGGGCCTGATATCCCTGGGCGGGGCCGAGCAGCAGTCCGCCGTCGATCACCATCGTCTCGCCGGTGATCCAGCTCGCCGCGTCCGAGACCAGGAAGGCGACGGCGGCCGCCACGTCGGCCGGTTCGCCGATGCGGCCGAGCGCGATCGTCGCCGCCAGCGGATCCTCGTGGTCCTTCCACAGCGCCTCGGCCAGCCTGGTGCGCACCACACCGGGCGCGATGGCGTTGACCCGGACGCGCGGCGAAAGTTCCAGCGCCAGTTGCTTGGTCACGTGGATCAGTGCGGCCTTGGTGGCGTTGTACATACCCATCGCCGGCGATTGGTGCAGCCCGCCGATCGAGGCGGTGTTGACGATCGACCCGCCGTGCTCCCCCATCCACGCCTTGACCACCAGCGAGGTCCACAGCAGCGGCGCCCAGAGATTGACGTCGAAGATCTTGGTGAACCGGGCGTGGTCCTGCTCGATCAGCGGGCCGTACGCCGGATTCGTTCCCGCGTTGTTGACCAGGATGTCGACGCGGCCGAAGCGCTCTAGGGCGAGGTCGACGCAGCGCCGCGCGGCGTCCTCGTCGACGGCGTGCGCGCCGACGCCGACGGCCTTCTCGCCGACCTGCGCCGCGGCCTCGTCGGCCGCCTCCTGCTTGCGGGCGGTGAGCACCACGTCGGCGCCGGCGGCGGCCAAATGTTGGGCGATCGCCAGCCCGATTCCGCGCGAGGCGCCGGTGATGATTGCGGTCCGTCCGGTCAAATCCAGTGAGGTCATCGTGTGCCTTCTGTCGGCGGCGTCAATAATTTTCGTCAGCGATGTTTTGTACACGTGTGCACGTGGTATGCGAAACGCATGTTAGCCAAACTAAACCTCGTGAAACCACTGGTCGTGGCCGGGGCGGTCGCCGCAGCGATCGCCGCCGCACCGACGGCCGCCGCGGACGCGTTTGCGGCGGGACCGGCGATGACGGGGCCCGCGCAGACCCACATCGTCGTCAAGGACGACCCGGGCGGCGGCGGCTGCGACGCCAACGGCAACTGCGGCTCCGGCGGCGTGAACGGCCCCGGCGGCGGTCCGGGCGGCCAGGGCTGCATACCGGGCGTCGGTTGCGGCTCGGGCGGCCAGTTCTTCGGTCCAGGCGGCGTGCCGGGCGGCACCGGCTGTCTGCCGGGCGTCGGCTGCGGTTCCGGCCACGGATAACCCTTCGACCCTCAGCCTCCCGGCAGCCTGGTGATCCAGGCCCGGGAGTCTGCCGGGTCGATGACGTCGTCGAGCTCGAACGTGGTGGCCGACCGCAGCGCTTTGCCGTGTTGGTAGGCCGCCGCGACGAGCTTGTCGAACAGCTGCTGTCGTTGTAGCGGGTCCGGCTGGGCCGCGAGCTCCTTGCTGAACCCGAGCCGCACGGCTCCTTCCAGCCCCATGCCGCCGATCTCGCCGGTCGGCCAGGCCACGGTGAACTGCGGCGCGCGGAAGGAACCACCGGCCATCGCCATCGCGCCCAATCCGTACCCCTTGCGCAGGATGATCATTCCCAGTGGCACGGTCAATCTCGCGCCCAGCACGAACATCCGGCCGAAGCGGCGCACCGCGGCTTCCTTCTCCGCGTCGGGCCCGACCATGAATCCGGGGGTGTCGCACAGCGAGATCACCGGCAGCCGGAACGACTCGCACAGCGCGAGGAAGTCGCCCGCCTTGTCGGCCGCCTCGGCGTCGATCGCACCGCCGAGGTGATGCGTGCTGTTGGCGATCAACCCGTATGCCACCCCCTCGACGCGCACCAGCGCGGTGACGATCCCGACGCCGTAGTCGGGGCGCAGCTCCAGCACGGACCCCACGTCGACGATCGACTCGATGGCGCGGTGCACGTCGTAGGCGCGTAACCGGTTCTCCGGGACCACATGTCGGGCCAGCCGCGCATCCGGCGCCGCCCATTCCTGGATGCGGCCGCCGAAGTACGACAGATACTGCTTGGCCAGCGACACCGCCTGCGCCTCGTCGCGGGCCACCAGGCTCACCACGCCGTTGTGCCGCTGCACGTCGATCGGCCCGATCGCCTCCGGCGGGTACACCCCCAGCCCGCCGCCCTCGATCATGGCCGGCCCGCCCATTCCGATGTTGGCGTCGGGGGTCGCGATGATCACGTCGCACGCCCCGGCCAGCGCGGCGTTGCCGGCGAAGCAGCGCCCGGACACGACCGACACCAGCGGCACCCGCCCGCTCAGCGCCGCCAGCATCCGGAAGGTCGGCACGTCCAGCCCGGCGGCGCCGCCGACGTCGGTGTCGCCGGGCCGGCCCCCACCGCCCTCGGCAAACAGCACCACCGGCAGGCGTTTTCGAGTGGCCAGCTCGAAGACCCGGTCGGTCTTGGCGTGATTGCGCATGCCCTGCGTTCCGGCGAGCACCGTGTAGTCGTACGACACCACGACCGCCTCGGCGCCCCCGATCCTGGCCAGGCCGGCGACGAGCCCGTCGGCCGGGGTGTTGGCGATCAGGTCCTCCTCGGAGCGCCGGCTGCGTTGCGCGGCGATGGCCAGCGCGCCGTATTCGACGAAGCTGCCGGGGTCGACCAGGTCGGCGATGTTCTCGCGGGCGGTGCGCCGGCCGCGCGCGTGCCGCTTGGCGACGGCCGCCTCGCGGCCCTCGTCGCGGGTGAGCAGGTGCCGGTGGTTGACCTCGTCGAGGTCGGCGCGGGACCGGTCGAGATCGAGTGCGGCCGAGAAGGATTCGCTGTCGGCCTCGGTGCCCGTGCGGGTGAAGACCAGCAGCGGATCGCCGGTTCCGACGACCTGGCCCGGCGCCACCAGGTTCCGGACCGTCCGCAACGCGTCGGGTGCGGCGAGCACATGCTGCATCTTCATCGCCTCGAGGACGACGAGCGGGGCGCCGGCGCCGAAGGCCTCCCCCTCCGCGGCCACCTCCACGACCGTGCCGGCGAGTTGGGCGCGCAGCGCTTCCTCGCCGGGGTAGAGCTCGACCGGCGCGGCGCGGGCGTCCTGCGGGTGGGACAGCGCGGCGGCGGCCAGTTCGGGAAGCCTCTCGTCGAGGAAGTCCGTCGTCACCCAGCCGGACTGGATCCCGCTGTCGCTCAACAGCTCTTGCAGGAATCCGATATTGGTGCGCACGCCCTCGACGCCGAATTCACCCAGAGCGGTGCGGGCCTTGCGCACCGCCGCCGGCCACGACGTTCCGCGCACGTGGGTGATGACCTTGGCCAGCAGCGAGTCGTAGCGCGGGCTGGTGACCAGGCCCGCCCGGCCGTAGGTGTCGACGCGCACCCCGGGACCGCTCGGCGGCGAGAACACCGTCAACGTGCCCGCCGCCGGCATCACCGAGCCGTCGGCGGCGAAGGTCTCCATATTGACCCGCGCCTGGATCGCGATGCCGCGGCGGGCGGCCGGCTCGCCGATCACTTCGCTTCCGTCCGAGGCGATTCCGGCCGGGAGCCCGAGTTCGTAGTACGACGCGCCGCCGGCGATGGCCAGCTGAACGGCCACCAGGTCCACCCCGGTGGTTTCCTCGGTCACCGGGTGCTCGACCTGGATGCGCGGGTTGACCTCGAGGAAGACGAACTGGTCGCCGGCGACCAGGAATTCGACGGTGACCACCCCGCGCAGGCCCACCCGCGCGCACAGCCGGACGGCGGCCTGGTGCAGGGAGCGCCGCAGCGCGTCCGAAAGCCCCTGGGCCGGCGCGATTTCGAGCAGCTTCTGGTAGCGCCGCTGGATGCTGCAGTCGCGGTCGCCGAGGGCCAGCGCGCGCGTCTGGTGCCCGGCCACCGCGCCCACGACCTGCACCTCGATGTGCCGCGCGCCGTCGAGGACCGCCTCGGCGAACAGCGCGCGATCGGAGAAGCCGAGTTGCGCCTCCGCGGCGCACTGCTGGTAGGCGTGCTCGATCTCGTCGGCGCCGTACACCTTCCGCATGCCGCGGCCGCCGCCGCCGGCGAGGGCCTTGATCATGACGGCGCCGTCCGCCTCGCCGAAGAACGCCTTGACGTCCTCGACGCTGCTGGGTCCCTCGGTGGCGGGCAGCACCGGCACGCCCGCGGCGGTCGCGGCGGCGCGGGCCGACGACTTGTCGCCGACCAGCTCGAGCACGCCGGCGTCCGGGCCGACGAACGTGTATCCGGCGGCCGAACACGCGCGCGCGAATTCGGCGTTCTCGGACAGGAACCCGTAACCCGGGTGGATCAGCTCGGCGCCGGACTGCTTGGCCGCCGCGAGCAGTTCGGCCTGATTGAGGTAGGCCGCCGGCCCGGCGCCGGGCAAGCCGATCGCTTCGTCGGCCGCGTGCACGTGCGGGCTCTCGGCGTCGTCTTCGGCGTAGACCGCTACCGTCCGGATGCCCAGTTCCGTTGCCGTGCGGATGATCCGAAGGGCGATCTCACCGCGGTTGGCGATCAGCAGGGCGGCGCTCATCGGAGCGGGTCGCCCCATTCCACCTCGCCGCGCAGCTTGCCCTTGAGCAGTTTGCCGCCGGCGTTGCGGGGCAGCGCTTCGGCTACCACGGTGACGTATTGCGGGATCTTGTAGTCGGCCAGCCGGCCGCGGCAGTGTTCGAGCACGGCGCGCACGTCAATCCCGCCCTCGCCGGCGAAGAGGACGGCGCCGACCTTTTCGCCCATCACGTCGTCGGGCACCGCCAGCACGCAGGCGTCGGCGACGTTGGGCGCCGATAACAGCGCCGCCTCGACCTCGACGCTGGAGACGTTCTCGCCGCCCCGGTTGATGATGTCCTTGAGCCGATCGACGATGTGCACCCGCCCGGCGTCGTCGACGCGAACGACGTCGCCGGTGTGCAGCCAGCCGTCCGCGAACGTGCCCCTGTTGGCATCCGGCCGATTCCAGTAGCCCGCGGTGACGTTGGCGCCGCGCGTGACCAGCTCGCCGACGCCGGGCTCGTCACCGCCGAACGGGACCAGGCCGAGGTCCACCGAGGGCACGGCGTACCCCACGGAGTCGGCGTGCTCGACGGCGTCGCGGTCCGGCAGGACGGTCATCAGCGACGCGGTCTCGGTCATGCCGTACCCGTTGAACACGGTGGCGTGGGGGAACGCCTCCTTCACCGCTCCCACCAACGAGGGCGCGATGGGTGCGCCCCCGTAGCCGACCCAGCGCACACCGGACACGTCGGCGTCGGCAAAGGCCTTGTGCCGCAACATCAGGGCGTAGATGGCCGGCACGGTCACCATGACGGAGATGCGTTCGGCGGCCAGCGTCGCGATCAATTCGTCGAGGTTGAGCACGGGCATGATCACCGACGCGCCCCCGAGCCGGGCGGCGGCCAAAAGCTGTGAGTTGCAGCCGGTTACATGGAACAGCGGCACCGAGATGAGCGTACGCATTCCCTCGCCGAGGTCTCTCGGCTGGTCGAGGCAGCGGATCGCGTTCTCGGTGTTGGTGACGAACGCCTCGTGGGTGGTCGGCACGCCCTTCGGGTGGCCGGTGGTGCCCGAGGTGTAGAACAGCGCGGCGATATCCGCATGGCCGAGGCCGTGAGTCACGTAGGGTTCGCCGTCGGGCAGTGGCGCGTCCGGCGCGAGATCGATCCGGGCGCCCGAGTCGGACCGGACGAATTCGACCTCCGGTTGCGCGGAGCGCGTATTGACCGCGACCGCAACGCCGCCGGCCATCACGGTGCCCCAGAACGCGAGTACCCAATCGATGCCGGCCGGGTAACGCACGGCGACGCGATCGCCCGGGCTCAGGCCGTCCGCCCGCAATCCGCCGGCCACCCGCGCCGCGCGGTCCCACAGCTGCCGGTAGGTCAATCGGCCGGCGCCGAGTTCGACGACGGCCTCGCTGTTCGGGCGGTTGTCGACCTGTTCGGCGAGCATGTCCAGCAGGGTGGCGGGCAGGCGTTCGTAGCGCGGGATACCGTCGGCGCCGCGGGACACGCCGGTCGTCGGGAATGGGTTGTGCGTGCGCGGAATTTCGATCACTGGAGGCATGCCCGGTCCCTATATCCTCCTGCCCTATCGTGATATCGGTGACGATCGAGGATTCCGCCATCATGCCCGAGGCGTTCTTCGCTGTCGATGGCGACTCCTATCTGCCGAGCCCGCTGGCGCGGGGGCCGTGGGGCACGGCGCTGGGCGGTCAAAACGTCGGCGGCCTGCTGGCGTTCGGAATCGAGCAATCCGGCATCGATCCCGAGCTGCAGCCCGCGCGCCTCACGGTCGACCTGCTGCGCCCGGTTTTGCCCGAACCGGTGCGGATCGAGACGTCGGTGCAGCGGGAAGGCCGGCGCATCAAACTCGTCGACGCCGCGCTGGTGCAGAACGGGCGAGTCGTCGCGCGTGCCAGCGGGCTGTTCCTGCGGCGGGGCGAGCATCCCGAGGGTCAGGTGTGGTCCGGCCCGGTCGAGATGCCGCCGCTTCCGGCCGACGCCG
This sequence comes from Mycobacterium sp. NGS69, assembly GCF_059812165.1. Taxonomy (NCBI): domain Bacteria; kingdom Bacillati; phylum Actinomycetota; class Actinomycetes; order Mycobacteriales; family Mycobacteriaceae; genus Mycobacterium; species Mycobacterium sp. NGS69. The sequence goes on along the minus strand of NZ_JCALCD010000002.1, from coordinate 282,494 downwards.
ACGGCTCCCCGGCCGACATGCCGTTCCTGATCTGGGGGTACGGGGCCACGCGTGCGGGCAGCCCCGGCATCGCGGCGGGCGAGTGGGAACAGGCCCATTCGCAGAAGTTCGCGTGGACGCGGCTGTTTCGCCCGATGGTGCAGGGCCACCCGCTCACGCCGTTCACCCGCCTGGGGTTCGTGGGCGACATCACGAGCTCGCTCACCCATTGGGGCACCGGCGGTTTGCGCTATATCAACGCCGACTACACCGTCACCGCGAGCCGCCTGCCGGACGGCGAGTTCCTCGGGTTGGCGGCCCAAAGCCATTACGGCACCGCGGGTGTGGCCACCGGGACCGCGGTTTTGTTCGACAAGCACGGGCCGATCGGCTCCAGCACCGCGCTGGCTCTGGTCCAACCGGCGGAAGCATTCCAGCCCGACCTATCGGTGGCTCATCCCATCAGCTGAGCGGCCACCGTGGCGCCCAGTTCCCAGCACGATTCCAGGTCGGCCTTGCTGGGTTTGCCCGAAACCACCACGGTTTCAGCCACTTTCGTCCAACCCAGCCCGGTCGTGATGGCCTCGATGCCCCGCTCGGCGCCCTCGGTGCCCTCGTTGCCGTGCAGGTACACGCCGAACGGTCGCCCGCGCGTCGCGTCGAGGCACGGGTAGTAACAGACGTCGAACGCATGCTTGAGCGCGCCGCTCATGTAGCCCAGATTGGCCGGGGTCCCGAGCAGGTAGCCGTCGGCCTCGAGCACGTCGGCGGGCGCGAGGGTCAGCGCGGGCCGCCGCACGACCTCGACGCCCTCGATCTCGGGGTCGGTGGCACCGGAGAGCACCGCCTCGAACATCTCCTGCGTGTGCGGTGACGGCGTGTGGTGCACGATCAGCAACGTCTTGCTCATCGGCCGGCCTGCAGCTCGACCGCGGTCTTCATGGCCTCGCGCGCGCGCCGGCGGTCCCCCGCGTAGTCGTAGGCCCGGGCCAGCCGGTACCAGCGCCGCCAGTCGTCGGGATCGGCCTCGACCTCGGTGCGCACCGTGGCGAACAGGGCGTCGGCCGCGTCCCGCTCGATGCGGCCCGACGGCCGCCGCGGCAGCGTGCGGGTGTCGAGTTCCATTCCGTCCGCGGCGATCAGGCGGGCAAGCCGCTGATGGGCGAACCCGGCGCGCAGCGTGGCGATCATCGCCCACAGCCCGATGACCGGCATGATCAGCAGCGCCGCGCCCAGGCCCACGGCGGCGGCCCGGCCCGACCCGATCATCGCGAAGGCCAGGCGGCCCAGCAGCACGAAGTACACCAGCATCGCCACGCACAAGAACGCGATGAGCACCTGGATGTAGCGCGTGCGTCCGGTCATGCGAGGTTCAGCAGCGCCTCAAGGCCCACCGTGAGGCCGGGGCGTTCCTTGATGCGCCGCACGGCCAGCAGCACGCCCGGCACGAACGACGTGCGGTCCAGGCTGTCGTGGCGGATGGTCAGCGTCTCCCCCTCGGTGCCGAACAAGATCTCCTGATGGGCGACCAGCCCGGCCAGCCGCACCGAATGCACCGGTATGCCTTCGACGTCCGCGCCGCGCGCCCCGGGCAGGCTGGTGCTGGTGGCATCGGGGTTGGGCGGCAAGCCTTTTCGGGCCTCGGCGATCAGTTTCGCGGTGCGGGCCGCGGTGCCCGACGGGGCGTCGGCCTTGTGCGGGTGGTGCAGCTCGATGACCTCGGCCGAGTCGAAAAAGGGCGCGGCCTGCTTGGCGAAATGCATCGACAGCACGGCCCCGATCGCGAAGTTGGGTGCGATGAGCACACTCGTGCCAGGTTTGTCGGCCAGCCACGCCTGCACTTGCTCGAGGCGCTCCTGGGTGAAGCCCGTGGTCCCGACCACGGCGTGAATTCCGTTGCCGATCAGGAACTCTAGGTTGCCCATCACCACGTCCGGGTGGGTGAAGTCGATGACCACCTCGGTGTCGGCCTCGGTCAGCAGGCTCAGCGGATCACCGGCGTCCACCTCCGCCGACAGAACCAGATCCTCGGCGGCCTGCACGGCCGCCGCCATCGTCGACCCGACTTTGCCCTTCGCCCCCAGCACGCCTACCCGCATGGCTTTCACCCTAGACTCCGGGTTCAGCCGGATCGACCGAGTGCGGTGTTAGGCATTTGGACATGCCGATGTCATTGAATCGTCGCCGATCCGCTAGCGCGTTTCTGGAAATTGCTCCAAGATAATTGAGCACTCAATCGGTTCGCTTCAAGCAAAGGAGACGGAACTATGGCGGCACGGCGGCGTTCTGGCCGATTCATGGGCCTGGCGGTAATCGGCAGCCCACTTCTTGTCGCCGGTCTCGTCTGCGCCGGCCCGGCTCAGGCCGACCCCATCTCCTACCTCAACGACCTGCACAACGCCGGGATCCAGGACTTCGCCGGCGGTGATCCGGCGCTGCTGCTGACGGGTCAGAGATTGTGCCAGCAATTGTCGTACGGCGTTCCGCCCGCGCAGCTGCAGGCCATGGCGCTGCAAAAGTCCGACACCGACCTGGGCCCCAACGGGTTGAGCCCCGCGCAGGCGGACCTCCTCGTTTATTGGGCCCAGCGCGATCTGTGCCCGAGCGCCTAACTTCTTGTGGGTTCGCGTCGTCCGGGCTGTGATGACCGCATGCCGCGAATTTGCGCGACAATTTTGACCAGTCTTCTGTGACAAGTTCCGAAGCTGTTTCACAGCCGTACGCGCTACCGTAATCACAGCGTCGCTGCCGATGGTGCCAATGATTTCGGCCGCGCATTCAATGGTGGCGCTTTTTCCAATTCCCTCGTTAGGTAGAGGAGATGAAGCTATGACGGCGAAAAGGCATAGGGGTCGAATTATGCGCTTGGGGGCAGTGAGTGGCGCACTTCTGCTCGCTGGGCTCGCCTGGGCCGGCCCGGCTCAGGCTGACGCGTCGTCCTATCTCAAAGACCTGCATAACGCCGGCATCCGCGACGTCGACGGCGGTGATGCCGCACTCTTGCAGGTGGGTCAGAAGTTGTGCACCCAAGTTTCCTATGGCGTTTCTCCCGCCACGCTGAAGACCATGGCGCTGCAACGCTCCGATGCCCGGCTTGGCGCTACCGGGCTCACTCCCGATCAAGCGAACGAACTCGTCAATTATGCGGTAGCCGATCTGTGCCCGAACTATTAATCGGGCCTCGTTGAACTTTGGATTATCCACAGTTCAGCTTTCATCCACACAGACCGCTTTCTCCGTTGTCGGCGGCAATACCGCGGCATAGCATTCGAACATGAGTTCGATGGCGTTTCCGGCCGAGGTGTCCGCCGCGCTGGACGAGCTGCGCGCGGCCACGGCGAAGGTCGCCGGGCTGAATTTCGCCGCGTACGGCCCGATCGTCCGGCTGCGCGCGCTGGAAGAGATGGAGACCTCGCGCCGCTGCCAGGTCGCGGTGAGCCACGACGTGACCGCCGGCCTTGCCGATGAGGATCCCGCCGACATCGGCGGACCTGTCCACAAGGTGGTCGCCGACTGGCTTCGGATCAGCTACGCGGAGGCGTGCCGTCGCCTGCGTGACGTCAAACAGCTTTCCCCGCACCGGACCCTGACCGGCCAGGAGCTGCCGCCGAGCTGACCGCGACCGCCGAGGCGTGGCGAGAAGGCATGCTCGACGGTCAGCACCGGCGGGTGATCCAGACCTTCTTTCGCGACCTGCCGGAGGCCATACCTGTCGACACGGTGGAAAAACCGAGCGATTCCTGGCCCGCCAGGCGCTCACACTGCGCCCCGACCAGTTGCAGAAGGTGGCGAATCAGTGCGCGCTGCTGATCAACCCCGACGGGAAGTTCTCCGACGCCGACCGCGCCCGCCAGCGCGGCTTCACCTGGTGCGGACAGCGCAGCGACGGGATGAGCATCGGGAAGCTGGTGGCTTCGCCGGAGTTGCGCGCCAACATCGATGCGTGGCTGGCGCGGTTCGCCACACCCGGTATGTGCAACCCGAACGACGAAACCCCTTGTGTGGACGGCGAACCCGCCGAGGAGGTCGCCGGCAGGGACACCCGCAGCCACGCTCAGCGGCAGCACGACGCGCTCAATGCCCTGGTGCGCAGCCGGCTGGGCGACCCCAAACTCGGCGTGCACAACGGGCTACCGGTGACGGTCATCGTGTCGACCACGCTGCAGGAACTGACGTCCGGTGCGGGCCGCGCCGTGACCGGCGGCGGGACGCTACTGCCCATGCGCGACGTGATCCGGATGGCCCGCCACGCCTACCACTATCTTGCCGTGTTCGACGAACACTCGAGCCGGCCACTGTATCTCGGGCGCGCGCGGCGAATCGCCTCGCCGGACCAGCGCATCGTCCTCTACGCGAAGGACCGCGGCTGCACCCACCCGGGCTGCGACGTGCCCGGCTACTGGTCCGAGGTCCACCACGTCGACGAGTGGGCCACCGGCGGCCGCACCGATGCCGACAAGCTCACGTTCGCTTGCACGCCCGATCACAAGCTGATCGAAAAAGGCTGGCGGACAAGAAAACTCCCCGACGGCCGCACCGAGTGGATCCCGCCGCCGCAGCTGGACCGCGGCGCGCGCACCAACGACTACCACCACCCGGAGCGTCTCTTCGACGACGACGACGAGGCCCCTTGACCCCGACTGGCTACCTCTTGAACCGCCCCGCGAACCCGCGCAACGGCAGGTCGGCGCTGGTGATCAGTCCCGGGCGCGCCGCGACCACCGACTTGATCGCGTACAGCGCGGGCATGCCGGTCACGGTCATGCCGATCGAGGCGAAGTTGTCCGGATTGGACAGGTCCACGCCGGGCCGCGGAAAGATCATGTGCTTGTTATAGACGCACGGGTCGCCCTTGATCTGAGTGATGTAGCAGCCCTTGATGTTCCAGCTCGGGTCGGTGTGCGGCGTCATCTGCCATTCCAGGTGCGTCTCGACGCGGGGCACCCCGTCGACCATGCCCTGGTACTTGAGGTAGTTGCCGCCCAGCGAGCCCTTGGGCAGCGTGTACCAGCCCAGGTCCACGTCCTTGGTGCAGGCGCCCAGCTCGTAGCTGAACTTCACCTCGTCGAGGGTGACGTCGAAGCAGTCGGCCATCATCAGCACGCTGTCGGCGAAGACGCGGGTGTACTTCTCCAGCTTCGACGGGATCTCGGGATCGTCGACCGGCTGGCCGTAGCCCACCTCGAGCCAGGTGTCCTTGGAGTGGTGACACGACACGTCGACGGACTCGATGGTGGTGACGTTCTCGATCTCGGCCACGTCGGCCGAGCACACCACGCCGAGGATCTGGTTCAGGCCCGGGTTCATGCCGGTGCCGTAGAACGTCGCGCCGCCCAACTCGGCGGCCTCGGCCAGCAACCGGGTCACCGGCTTGCCCGACGGGTGCGGGTGGTTCGTGTCGCGGTGCCAGCCGGTGATCCAATCGGCCGTTGTGACGATATTGATGCCCGCCTCAAGCACTTTGACGTAGAGGTCCTCGTCGGGGAAGACGCCGTGAAACGTCAGCACGTCCGGCTTGGCGGCGATGATCTCCTCGACGGTGCCGGTGGCCGTCACGCCGTTGGGCGCGATGCCCGCGAGCTCGCCGGCATCGCGGCCGATCTTCTCCGGCGAATAGCAGTGCAGTCCAATGAGTTCCAGGTCCGGCGCCCCGGCGATCCGCCTGATCATCTCGGAACCGACGTTCCCGGTGGCCACCTGAAAGACGCGGATCGGTGCATTCATTTGGCGTAGCCTTCCTGATAGAACTGCTTGGCCCACTTGCGGATCGCGGTGAAGCCCTCGTATTCGTCGGGGGCCAGCGCGGGCGGGTCGGAGTAGCGCTGGTGCTGCCAGATCTCGATGTCCTGCTCGAACTGCCGGATCACTTCCCGGCCGAACTCGGTCGCCCTGAGCTCGGCCCGCGCCGGATCCTTGCCCGGCGCCCGCCCGATGTAGACCATGAACCGGACGTCGGAGGTGGATTCGTCGACGGGCGTGACGGCCGAGATGGTGCGGTTGTCGACCATCCCCCAGCTCTTGGTCACCGCGACGCCCAAACCGCCGTTGATGGCCTCGACTCCGCTGTTGACGTCCTCGATCCGCTGACCGTCGTCGCCCTCGAAGGTGATGGTGAAGTCGACGAAGGACACCGCGTCGGCGAAGTCGTGGCGGGTGAACACCGGCACGATCGGCGTGTTGTGGACGAACTTGAAATGCGCGAAGTCCACCCCGTTTTCGAGCACGTACTGCGGGTGCAGCTCCAGGCCCGGGCGATACAGCCGCTGCTGCGGGTAGTAGTCGTCCGCGCTGCGGCCGTCGTCGAACGAGGCGAACACGTCGGGCGCGTCGAAGTAGGGTTCGCGGTGCTCGGCGTCGTGCCAGATGTAGACCGACTGGTTGCGCTCCACCACGGGGTAGGTGCGGATTCGCCTGCCCCGGTTGGGCCGATCCTGGTACGGGATGCAGACGTTGCGCCCCTCGGCGTTCCACTGCCAGCCGTGGAACGGACACTGCACCACGTCGCCGACGACCTTGCCGCCGTAACCGAGGTGCGCGCCGAGGTGCTCGCAGTAGGCGTTCATCACGGTGAGGCCGCCGGACTCGGCGCGCCACGCGACCATCTCCTGGTCGAAGTACTTCATCTTGTGCACATCGCCGACGGCGATCTCGTCGGACCAGGCGACCTGGAACCATCCGGTCGGCTTCATCGACAGCGGCGGCTTAGCCATAGAATCATCGTACCCTCTATGAAAATGTTAGGCTAGCCGGGTGGCCGAAACCAAGGTCGCCGGGCGGCGCCCCAACCGGCGGGGCAGCGCGACGCGCGAAAGCATGCTCGAGGCGGCACTGAAGTCGCTGGCCTCGGGCGAGCCGGGGTCGGTGTCGGCCAATCGCATCGCCAAGGACATCGGCGCCACCTGGGGCGCGGTGCAGTACCAGTTCGGCGACACCGACGGCTTCTGGGCCGCCGTGCTGCATCGCACCGCCGAGCGGCGCGCCGCCACCTTCTCGGCGCCGGTGCAACCCGACGCTCCGCTGCGCGAGCGCGTCGGCGCCATCATCGACACGCTGTATCGCGGCCTGGCGTCGGCGGATTCGCGTGCGATCGAAAACCTGCGGGCCGCGCTCCCCCGCGACCCGCGCGAGCTGGAACGCCTCTACCCGCGCACCGCCGCCGAGCTGTTCTCCTGGGGCAAGAGCTGGCTCGAGACGTGCCAGAACGCCTTCGCCGGCCTGGACGTCGACCCGGACCGGGTGCGGGAGGTGGCCGCGCTGATCCCCGGCGCGATGCGTGGCCTGGTATCGGAGCGCCAGCTCGGCTCGTACGCGGACCTCGACATGGCCCGGCGGGGCCTGACGAACGCGCTGGCCGCCTACCTGGAGCGAGGCCCTAGCCTCGACCTCCAGCTTTGACCCTTAGCCTTGACGTGTGGAGGTCCTCGACATCCGGATCCGCGAAGCCACACCGGACGATTTCGCCGACGTCGCGGACATGCACTACCCGGTGTGGCGACAATCCTGGGCCGGAATACTGACGCCGCCGCTGCTGGACATCCTGGGTCCGCCGAAGCGCTGGGTCGCCGAGATCTACCCCCACACGCTGAATCGCGAGGGCTGGCGGATGTGGGTCGCCGAGTCGGGGGGCCGGCCACTGGGGGTCGCCATCTTCGGCCCGGATTCCGACGAGCGCGGCGCCGTCCAGATAGACGCGCTCTACATCGCGGACGACAGCCAGCGGCATGGCATCGGCGGCCGCCTGCTCGACGAAATCCTGAGCGCGCACCCGTGCGGCGATGTGATCCTGTGGGCCGCGGTGCAGAACGACAAGGCGCGCCGCTTCTACGAGAAGAACGACTTCCGTGTCGATGGCCGCACCCTCGACTGGGAGCCGCTGCCCGGCATCAAGGTGGCCCACGTGGGCTACCGGCTCACGCGTCGATGACCAGCCGATCGCCCCTTGCCCGCGACACGCAGACCACCATTTCGTCGTCACCGACCGCCACGCGGCCGCGGTGATCGACCTGTCCGTCAAGCACTTTGACCTTGCACGTCCCGCAGTAGCCCTGCCGGCACGAGTACGGGGTGGTCGGATCGAGATCGCGCATGACGTCCAGCGCCGAGCGGTTCGCCGGAACGCCGACGACCCGCCGCGACCGCGCCAGCTCCAACTCGAACGGACGCCCGTCGATCACGGGCGGCGGGCTGAACCGCTCGTAATGCAAAGGGGCGTCGGCGAATTCGTTTCGCGCCGCGCGCACCGCCTCGAGCATGGGCGTTGGCCCGCAGACGTACACCGCCGTCGTCGGGCCGGCGCCGGCCAGCAGGTCGTCGACGCCCGCGAAGCGGCCGTGCTCGTCGTCGGCCCAGACGGTCACGCGATCCGGGCCCACCGAAATCACCTCGTCGAGGAACGGCATGTACTCGCGGCTTCTTCCGGCATAGATTGCGCGCCAATCGATTCCGCGCTGCGACGCGGCCCGCATCATCGGCAGGATGGGCGTCACCCCGATGCCGCCGATGACGAACAACGCGTCGCGTTCGGCGGTGCCGAGATAGAACGCGTTGCGCGGGCCCTCGAACACGCACGTGTCCCCCACCTTGAAGGCGTCATGCATCTCGATGGAACCGCCTCCGCCGTCGGGGATCCGGCGCACGGCGATGCGGTAGTCGGTGCGGCGCCCGGGCGGGCCGCACAGCGAGTACTGCCGGCGCCGGCCCGAGGGCAATTGCACGTCGATGTGCCCGCCGGGCGTCCACGACGGCAGCAGGCCGCCGTCCGGGTCGGCCAGCGTCAGCGCCACCACGTCGGGGGCGACGAGTTCGCGCTTGGTGATCACCGCGTGCAGGACCCGCGGTACCGGCTTCACCCGCGACGGCTTCCACCGCGAGACAGCGGCGAATCCCCCGAACCACAGGCGGACGCCCCACAGCATGGTGCCGAGCCGGTCGCGGTCGCGCCGACCGTACAGGTCGACCGGCCTGCTTCCCCAAATGCTTTCCGGCACGGCGCAATCCCTAATTCTGGCGAATGTCGTAGCGGGCGAACAGGCGCAGCGCCGACGGGCTGATGCGCCGAAGCGCGTAGCCGATCCGGGATTCGGCGGCGATCGGGACGACGGCCGGGCCGGTCTCGACGGCCCTGACGATCGCCTTGGCCACCGCCTCCGGTGTGTAGTTGCGCCGCCGGTAGGCCGCGTCGGCCTTCTCCCGGGCGCGCTCCTGTTGTTCGGCGGTCATGCCGGCGTAAACGGTGCTCTTGGCGATGTTGGTGTTGACGAACCCGGGGCACACGGCCGTGACCGAGATACCCTCGTCGGCGAGGTCGGCCCGCAGCGATTCGCTGAACGCCAGCACCGCCGCCTTCGTGGTGCCGTAGGCGACCATGGATTTCGACGGGACGAACGCCGCCGCCGACGCCACGTTGATGATCGCGCCGCCCTCGCCACGCTCGACCATCTGCGCCGCGAACGCCCTGCAGCCGCAGATGACACCGCGGACGTTGACGCCCATGATGTCTTCCCAGTTCGCCGAGCTCGTCTCCAGGAACCGGCCCGCCATCCCGATGCCGGCGTTGTTCACCAGGATGTCGACCACGCCGTGCTCGTCAAGCACTTGTGCGGCAAGGGCGTTCATCGCGGGTTCGTCGCTGACGTCGACCTGGTACACCGCCGCCTCGGCGCACGCCGCGCGCACGGCGTCCGCGCTGTCGCCGGCGGCCGCCAGATCGCGGTCGGCGATCACCACCTTGGCCGCGCCGCGCCGGGCCAGTTCCACCGCGGTGGCCCGGCCGATGCCCGCACCCGCCCCGGTGACCAGCGCGAGCTTGCCCCCGACCTCGCGCGGTCCGCCGCGCACCACCGATCCGCCGGCCGCGCCGGCGACGGTCTCCTCGACCCACTCGGCGGTCAGCCGGGCGATCACCTCGGGGCGCGACGTCACCACCCAGTGCCCGCCCTCGATACCGATCACCCGGCCGTTTTCGGGAATCGCGCCGGTGAACCGTTGCAGCGCGGGCGTCACGAAGATGTCCTTGCGCGGCACCACAACCTGGACCGCGACGGTGGTCTTCGGCAGCTGCGCGCCCGGCCGCAGCATCGGCCCGGGCATGTTCGCGCGGTACAGGCCCAGCCCGTTGACGTAGTCGGCGATGGACCGCGCCGGCCGCTCGCGCCGGCTGCGGGTGCTCGACCGGCCGATGCGCTCAAGGGCCTCATGGACTTTCACGCCTAGCCGCGAACGGAACGCCAGCTCGGGTACGACGGGGCACAGGAAGAACGCGATGTACGTCGAGCCCAGCAGCTGCCGGGCGACCTGACCGACGGCCCGGGGAGTTCGCGCCGAGCGCAGGAATCTGCCCGCGTAACGCAGGTGCGGACCCGAAATCGACGTGAACGACGCGACTTTGGCCATCATGTCGTCGTCGGTGACGGCCGGCCAGGCCTGGATCGACCCCCAGTCGTGGGCCAGCAGGTGCACGGGGCCGACGCCCAGGCTGTCGATCACCGCGCCGATGTCGGACACCAGTTGGGGAAAGGCGTAGCCGGATCGCCTTGCGGGGCGCGATGATTCGCCAGCGCCGCGGACGTCGTAGGCCACCACGTTGTAGCGGCCGCACTTCTCCAGCTCGGAGGCCACGCCGTCCCACAGGTGATGGTTGTCGGGCCAGCCGTGAATCGCGAGGATGGTCGGGCGCCCCGGGTCGATCTCGGTGTAGCGGTGGACCGCCAGGGTGACGCCGTCGGATGCGGTGACGCGCGAGGTTGCGGCCATCGGTCAGCGCGACGCCCGCGCGGCGGGCGAGAGCGCCAGGTAGTCGACGGCCAGCTCCAGCCCGCCCAGCTGGGACGGGTGGAAACCCGGCCGGTAGTAGTCGCCGACCACCCGCACGAAGCGCAGCGGCCCGGGCACCAGACCCCGACGCGCCGCGCGGATGTACTCCCACCAGTGCGGCTTGGTACCCGGCGGCAGGTGCGGGTCCACCGAGTACAGGAAGCGGACCCCGCGGACCCAGAACAGCAGCATGGCCGGCGTCACGACCAGCTGGGCGCGCACCCGTCGCAAATACCCGGCGCGCAGGTGCTTCATGGTGTCGAAGGCGACGGCCTTGTGCTCGACTTCCTCGGCGCCGTGCCAGCGCAGCATGTCCAGCATCACCGGGTCGGTGCCGATGGCGTCGTGGGCGGGCGCGCCGAGCACCCACTCGCCCAGGATGGCGGTGTAGTGCTCGACCGCCGACACGATCGAGATCTGCTCCAGCAGCCAGCTGTGCCGGCGTCGCCGGCCCCATCCCGGCCTGGGCCCGAGCAGCTTCTCGAACAGCCACCTGATCTGGTCGGTGTACGGGGTGAGGTCGACGCCCTGCGCGGCGAAGTGGGCGAGCACTTTCGAGTGCGCCTGCGAATGCATGGCCTCCTGGCCGATGAATCCCTGCACGTCGAGGCGCAGCTGGTCGTCCTTGATCAGCGGCAGCGCCTGCTTGAACACGTCGACGAAGAACTCCTCGCCGGCGGGCAGCAGCAGGTGCAGGACGTTGAGGACGTGGGTGGCGAACGGCTCGCCGGGCACGTAGTGGAACGGCAGCTTCGACCAGTCGAACTCGACGTCGCGCGCCTCGAGGACCAGGCGCTCGTGGTCCAGCGCCGCCCCGCGGCGACCACAGTGCGGACCCGCTGCCTGGTCGTCGACGGTGAACATCGCCGGCCCCTCCCCTCAGCGCGCGGCCACGTGCCTGCGCAGTTCGTACTCTCGCAGATCCGTCTTGGCCAGCATCGCCCGGTGCTTGGCCGGCGTGAACGGCCAGACCTCGGGCACCCCGTCCTTGTTCAGGTACCAGCTGCTGCAGCCGGTGGTCCACACGGTGTCCGGCATCGCGGCCCGCAGCTGCGCGTTGTAACGCTCGGTCGCCGAGGCCGACGGCTCGATGGTGTCGAATTCGCCTCGGCGCCAACGCTCGATCCAGCCCAGGATGTGGTCGGCCTGGTGTTCGGCGACGGCGGTGAGCGAGTGGTTGCCCACCGGGCTGTGCGGGCCCAGCATCATGAAGAAGTTGGGAAAACCGGGCATCGCCACGGTTCGGTGGGCGCGTGGCCCGTCGCGCCAGACGTCGTCGGCGGCGATGCCGTCGCGGCCGGTCAGGCGCATCGGCCGGAAGAACGCGTGGGTGTCGAACCCGGTGCACAGCACGATGACGTCCACCTCGTGCAGGTTGCCGTCGTCGGTCACGATGCCCCGCCGTTCGACGTGGTCGATGCCGGCCGTCACCAGCTCGACGTCGTCGCGCTGCATCGCGCGGTAGAACCCGCCCGAGACCACCAGCCGCTTGCACATCGGCTGGTAGTCGGGCGTCAGCGCCGCGCGCAACCCGGGGTCGCGCACCTGGCGCAGGCTGGCGCGGCACAGCGCCCCCATCGCCTTGCGCCGCAGGCCCGGCTTGGTCAGCGCCACCGCGAAGGTGTCGAAGATGACGCTGTAGGCCCGATACGCCAACCGGTCGAGCCAGGGCGCGGCCCGGTGGGTGAAGCTGGCGAACCGGGAGTATTGCGGGTTGGGCATCGGGACGATCCACTGCGCGGTGCGCTGGAACAGCACCACCTTGGCCGCCACGCCGGCCAGCCCGCAGACCAGCTGCACGCCGGTGGATCCGTTGCCGATCACCGCGATTCGCCGGCCCGCCAGCTCGACCGAGTGATCCCAGCGCGCGGAGTGAAAGGCGTGGCCGCCGAAGTCGTCCAGCCCGGGGACCGACGGCATCCGGGGATGGTGCAGCACGCCCGTCGCCGAGATCAGGAAGTCGACGGTCGACTCCTCGCCGGCGTCGGTGCGCAGCGTCCAGCGGTCGTTTTCGAACCGGGCGCTGACGATCTCGGTGCCGAACCGGATCCGGTCCCGCAGCCCGAATTGGTCGGCCACGCCCCGGAAGTAGGCCTGGATCTCGCCGCCCGGCGAGAACATGTGCGACCAGTCGGGCTTGGTGGCGAAGGTGTACTGGTACACCCGCGACGGCACGTCACACGTCAGGCCCGGATAGGTGTTTTCGCGCCAGGTGCCGCCCACCTCGTCGGCCTTTTCGTAGATGGTGACATCGCGAATGCCGCTGCGCAGCAACGCGATTGCCACGCACAAGCCGGACATGCCGGCCCCTACGATCGCTACGGCGGGATCGCGCGTCACCATCGCCAGCTACCCTGCTGGTCGTCCATCCGCCGATCATAAGCACGTTTCGCCTCAGGAGAACCCGTATAGCAGAACCGCAAAACCGAGGATGACGAGCGCCGCCGCCGTCATCGCCCGGCGCCGGGCTTGAATCCACCGCCGGACCCAGTCGAGGTGCGGGTCGATCCGTGGTCCCGCAACGAGGTACACCAGAAGGGGCGCGGCCACGGTCGAATTCGCGAGGACAGCGCAGTACGCGATGGCTGCCACCGCGCGGCGGCGAGCACCTTCGGATTTTCCCCCGCGTGACCCGGCTACCCCGTAGTGCGCGGTCGCTGCAACTGGCTGAATTGGGGAACGGCGGCCAGCATGGCAACCGCATCGAAGAGCGCTCGTCTAATCTCCGGTGCCGGTGGCCCGGACAGCACGGGTCCGAAGAAGGTCCGCCCGTCGATTTGAATGATCGGACTGCCCCCGCTCTCCCCGAGCGCGTCCTGTCCGGCTTGATGGCTGCGCCGCACCTCGTCATCCTGGGCGGTATCCGATATGACGTCGGCGTCGATGTCGTGGCAGCCCACCACGTCCAACACCTCCGCGACCAGGTTGTCGTCGAGCGCCTCGGAGCGTTCAAGGTAGCGCTCGCCGAAGGCGAAATACGCCGCGGCCATGGCCTCGGCGCCGTGTGTGTGCCCGATTGCGGCCATCAGCCGGCCGATTCGCCGCGAGTCACGCATCCGCGCCTGCTGCGGCGCCGGCAGGTCGCGGCCCTCATTGAGCACCGCCAGACTCATCAGTCGCCAATCGATCGCCAACTCCAGTTCGCCGGCGAGGTCCTTCAGCCACCTGGCGGTGTTCCAGGAAAATGGGCACACCGGGTCGAGCCAGATCGTCACCGTCGTGGGGCCCCGGTTCCGCGCTTGAGTCATCGGCTCTGCTCCTCTCCTGTCGGGTCACGTTACGACTTGTCTCACTATACCCCCTAGGGTATTGGCGCTGTTCGCGGACGTTTGCGGCCTTCGCGAACTTTCTCCACACTTGACGCATGCGAGTCGGCGTCCCGACCGAGACCAAGACCAACGAGTTCAGGGTGGCCATCACCCCCGCCGGCGTCGCGGAACTCACCCGCCGCGGCCACGAGGTGCTCGTCCAGGCCGGCGCGGGCGAAGGCTCGGCCATCCCCGACGCGGAGTTCAAGGCGGCGGGCGCCGAATTGGCCGGCACCGCCGAGCAGGTGTGGGCCGGCGCCGACCTGCTGCTGAAGGTCAAGGAGCCGATACCGGCCGAGTACGGCCTGTTGCGACGCGACCAGGTCCTGTTCACGTACCTGCATCTGGCCGCGTCGCGCGCCTGCACCGACGCCCTGTTGGCCGCCGGAGCGACCTCGATCGCCTACGAGACGGTCCAGACCGCCGACGGCGCGCTGCCCCTGCTGGCCCCGATGAGCGAGGTCGCCGGTCGGCTCTCCGCTCAGGTCGGCGCCTACCACCTGATGCGCACCCATGGCGGGCGCGGCGTGCTGATGGGTGGGGTGCCGGGCGTCAAGCCGGCCGACGTGGTGGTGATCGGGGCCGGCACGGCCGGCTACAACGCCGCCCGGGTGGCGGGCGGCATGGGCGCGACCGTCATGGTTTTCGACGTCAACATCGCCAAGCTCCGGCTGCTCGACGCGGAGTTCGCCGGCCGAGTCGGCACCCGCTACTCGTCGGCCTTGGAGCTCGAGGGGGCCGTCAAGCGCGCCGACCTGGTGATCGGCGCCGTGCTGGTGCCCGGCGCCAAGGCGCCCACCCTCATCTCGAATTCCCTTGTCGCGCAGATGAAGCCGGGAGCAGTGCTGGTGGACATCTCCATCGACCAGGGCGGCTGCTTCGAGGACTCGCGGCCCACCACGCACGACGACCCGACGTTCGCGGTGCACGACACCCTGTTCTACTGCGTGGCGAACATGCCCAGCGCGGTGCCCAAGACGTCGACCGTCGCGCTGACCAACGCCACGATGCCCTACGTGCTCAGGCTCGCCGAGGCCGGCTGGCGGGTGGCGTGCCAGTCGGATCCCGCTCTGGCCAAAGGGCTTTCGACGCACGACGGGATGCTGCTGTCCGAACGGGTGGCCACCGACCTGGGCTTGCCGTTCAGCGACCCGGCGAGCACTCTAAACGTCTAAGCCGGCGACGATGTCGGCCACCGGCCCGGGGCGCGCCTCGTCGAACGACGTTCCCGCCCAGAGGGTCATCCCGTCCGGGTCCTCCCGCTGGGCTGCCGCCTCCCGGATCGGCAACGTCATCTGGTTGACCTCGGGGTAGCCGAGGGGGGCCACGGTGTCCAGGCGCCGGATGAAGTCGTTTTCCAGGCTGCGCGCGTAGCGGCCCGAGAACGCGCGCGAGACGATGGTCTTGCCGAAAAGCTGATTCTTCATGGCGGTGCGATGCGCCTGGCTGGTGCCGGCCTCGTTGGAAAGCAGCAGCGCGGTGCCGACCTGCGCGGCCACGGCTCCCCTGCGCAGCACGCCGGCGACGGCCTCGGCGGTGCCCAGCCCGCCCGCCGCGATGATCGGGACGTCGCGGTGCGCGCGGTGGATCCGATCGATGAGGTGGTGCAGCGATTCGGTACGCGGTTCCATGTCCGGCGCGAAGGTGCCGCGGTGCCCGCCGGCGTCGGGCCCCTGGACCACCAGGCTGTCCGCGCCCGCGGCGACGGCGATCCCCGCCTCGTACAGCGACGTCACCGTGACCATCACCAACAACCCCTGCGCGCTCAACCGCCGGATCACGTCGGGCGGCGGCACGCCGAAGGTGAACGACACCAGCTCGGGGTGGACGTCGGACACCACCTCGAGCTTGCGCCCCCAGTCGTCGTCGTCACCGAACTCGGGCCGGCCGACCTCGCACTGGTAGTGGTCGGCGATGTTTTCGAGTTCCTCGGCGTAATAGTCCAGCGCGACCCAGTCGGCGACGCTGGGCTGCGGCACCAACAGGTTCACGCCGAGCGGGCCCGTCGTCATGGCGCGCGCGGCGGCGATGTCCTCGGCCAACTGTTCGGCGCTCACGTACGCGGCGGGGATGAATCCGAGCCCACCGGCGTTGGACACCGCGGCGGCCAGCGCGGGGGTGCCGGGGCCGCCCGCCATCGGCGCACCCACGATGGGCACCGCGATATCCCAAAAGCCCAGAACCACGGCGCTAATGTACCATCGCCCGAAGTTGTTGGGGCAGCGATCGTTTCGACGCGTACGGGCCCAGGACGGCGGCGCCGTACCGCTTGCCCAGCAGGCGGCGGGCGACCGCGTTGACCTCGTCGACCGTCACCCCGTCGATCTGTTGCAGGGTGTGTTCGATGCTGCGGTGTTTGCCGTAGTTCAGCTCACTGCGGCCGATGCGGCTCATCCGGGAGCCGGAGTCCTCCAGCCCGAGGACCAGCCCGCCCCGCAGGGACCCCTTGGCGATGCGGCATTCCGCCTCGGTGATGCCGTCGCGCGCCACCTTTTCGAGCACCTCGCTGGTCACCCGCATGACGTCGGGGAAACGCTCGGGCAGGCACGCGGCGTACACGGACAGCGAGCCGCTGTCGGCGAAGATGTCCACCGCCGAGTAGACCGAATAGGCCAGCCCGCGCAGCTCCCGGACCTCCTGGAACAGCCTGGAGCTCAGGCCACCGCCCAGCGCGGTGTGCAACACCGACAGCGCCCAACGATGCTCCCAGCCGCGCCCGGGCGTGCGGACGCCCAGCGACACGTGGGTCTGTTCGGCATCCCGGTTGACCAGCGTCAGCCCGGGTTGTCCGGTGACCCGCCCGGCGCCCTTGCGGGGCGCGATCGGCTGCCGCCCGCGGACCAGGTGCGGCCCGAAATGCTCGCGCGCCAACGCCACCACCTGGTCGTGATCGACGTTGCCGGCGACCGCGACGACCATCCGTTCGGGGGTGTAGCGCCGCACGTGGAACGAGTGCAGTTGGCCCCGCGTCATCGCCGAAACCGAACGCGCGGTGCCGATCACCGGCCGGCCCACCGGGTGGTCGCCGAAGAGCGCCGACAGGAAGATGTCGCCCAGCGCGTCCTCGGGATCGTCGTCGCGCATGGCGATCTCCTCGAGGACGACGTCGCGTTCCAGCTCCACGTCCTCGGCTGCGCAGCGGCCGTTGAGCACCACGTCGGCGACCAGATCGATCGCCAGCTCCAGGTCGCTGTCGAGCACGTGCGCGTAGTAGCAGGTGTGCTCCCTGGCGGTGAACGCGTTCAGCTCGCCCCCGACGGCGTCCATCGCCTGGGCGATGCCGACGGCCGTGCGGGTGGGGGTCGATTTGAACAGCAGGTGCTCGAGGAAGTGCGCCGCCCCGGCCACGGTGGAGCCCTCGTCGCGCGAGCCGACACCGACCCAGACCCCGACCGATGCGGAGCGCACGGCGGGCAGGTATTCGGTGACCACCCGCAGGCCGCCCGGGAGTGTGGTGCGGCGGACGGCCTTGTGGTCCGGGTTCACCGCGGCGATCTGCGTTCCCCGACGCAGCGACGCCGGGGGGTTAGCTGCTTGCCGTGGCGGCATCGGCAGGAGCGGGCGCGACGGACGGCGTCTCCGCGGCTTCCTCTTCGTCCACCAGGACCAGCGAGATCTTGCCGCGCTTGTCGATGTCGGCGATCTCGACCCGCAGCTTGTCGCCGACGTTCACGACGTCCTCGACCTTCGCGATGCGCTTGCCCCTGCCGAGCTTGGAGATGTGCACCAGGCCGTCGCGCCCGGGCAGCAGCGACACGAACGCCCCGAAATCCGTTGTCTTGACCACGGTTCCGAGGAAGCGCTCGCCCACCGTCGGCAGCTGCGGGTTGGCGATGGCGTTGATCCGGTCGATCGCGGCCTGCGCCGAGGGCCCGTCGGTGGCGCCGACGAACACGGTGCCGTCGTCCTCGATGGAGATCTGCGCGCCGGTCTCCTCGGTGATGGCGTTGATGACCTTGCCCTTGGGGCCGATGACCTCGCCGATCTTGTCCACCGGGACCTTGATGGTGGTCACCCGCGGCGCGTAGGGACTCATCTCGTCGGGCGCGTCGATGGCCTCGGCCATCACCTCGAGGATGGTCAGGCGCGCGTCCTTGGCCTGCGCCAGCGCGCCCGCCAGCACCTGCGACGGGATGCCGTCCAGCTTGGTGTCCAGCTGCAGCGCGGTGACGTAGTCCTTGGTGCCGGCACACTTGAAGTCCATGTCGCCGAACGCGTCCTCGGCGCCGAGGATGTCGGTCAGCGTGACGAAGCGGCGCTCGGTCTTGCCGTCCACCTCGACGTCATCGGAGACCAGGCCCATCGCGATGCCGGCCACCGGCGCCTTGAGCGGGACCCCGGCGTTCAGCAGCGCCAGCGTGGACGCGCAGACCGACCCCATCGAAGTGGAGCCGTTGGAGCCCAGGGCCTCCGACACCTGCCGGATGGCGTACGGGAACTCCTCGACGCTGGGCAGCACCGGGATCAGGGCCCGCTCGGCCAGCGCGCCGTGCCCGATCTCGCGCCGCTTGGGCGAGCCCACCCGGCCGGTCTCGCCGGTCGAATACGGCGGGAAGTTGTAGTGATGCATGTAGCGCTTGGACGTCTCGGGCCCCAGCGAGTCGATCTGCTGGGCCATCTTGACCATGTCCAGCGTGGTCACGCCCAGGATCTGGGTCTCGCCGCGCTCGAACAGCGCGCTGCCGTGCGCCCGCGGCACGACGGCGACCTCGGCCGACAGCGCGCGGATGTCGGTGATGCCCCGGCCGTCGATGCGGAAGTGGTCGGTCAGGATGCGCTGGCGGACCAGCTTCTTGGTCAGCGAGCGGAACGCGGCGCTGACCTCTTTTTCACGGCCCTCGTAGGTTTCGGCGAGCCGCGCTGCCACCTCGGCCTTCAGCTCGTCGGTGCGCGCGTCGCGCTCGGCCTTGCCGCCGATGGTCAGCGCCTTGGCCAGCTCGTCGGTGGCCACCGAGGCGACCGAGTAGTAGACGTCTTCCTGGTAGTCCGGGAACGTCGGGTACTCGCCGACGGGCTTGGCGGCCGCGTCGGCCAGCTCCTGCTGGGCGGTGCACAGCACGTCGATGAACGGCTTGGCGGCCTCCAGGCCTTCGGCCACAACGGTTTCCGTCGGCGCCTGGGCGCCACCCTCGACCAGTTCGATGACCTTGTCGGTGGCCTCGGCCTCGACCATCATGATGGCGACGTCACCGTCGACCTTGCGGCCGGCGACCACCATGTCGAACACGGCCCGCTCGAGCTGCTCGACGGTGGGGAAGGCGACCCAGGTGCCGTCGATCAGCGCCACCCGCACGCCCCCGATGGGTCCGGAGAACGGCAGGCCGCTGATCTGGGTCGACGCCGACGCGGCGTTGATCGCCAGCACGTCGTACAGGTCGTTGGGGTCCAGGCTCATGATCGTCACCACGACCTGGATCTCGTTGCGCAGCCCCGACACGAACGACGGGCGCAGCGGGCGGTCGATGAGCCGGCAGGTCAGGATCGCGTCGGTGGAGGGGCGGCCCTCACGGCGGAAGAACGAGCCGGGGATGCGGCCCGCGGCATACATCCGCTCCTCGACGTCGACGGTGAGCGGGAAGAAGTCGAAGTGCTCCTTGGGGCTCTTGCTGGCGGTGGTCGCCGAGAGCAGCATGTTCTCGTCGTCCAGGTATGCGACCACGGCGCCGGCGGCCTGCTGGGCCAGCCTGCCGGTCTCGAAACGGATGGTGCGGGTGCCGAAGCTCCCGTTGTCGATGGTGGCGGTCGCCTCGAAGACGCCTTCGTCGATTTCAGCTACAGACATGGGTGTCCGTATGACCTCTCTGGGTATTCAGCTGTTTCGCGTCGTCACGCGCGAGTAACCCGAGAGCTTCCCTGAAAGGAAGAAGTCTGAATGCGGCTACGGCCATCGATCGAAGCGGCCGACCTGCCCCAGATCCGGAGAGCCCGGCAGCCACTACCGAAGACCGCCCGATGCAGACCGGGCTGCTCCCTTGTGACTTGCTGGAACGGCTTACGCGGATCTGCGCAAACCGCACCGTTTGCTCGGGCCGAACCGGCCCAGAACGCTCCCACTCTACACGGGCGAACTCAGCCGGCCAGCGGGCGTCGGGATTTGCCAGGCGTCAGCGACGCAGGCCTAGGCGCTCGACGAGCGAGCGGTAGCGCTCGACGTCGATCTGGGACACGTACTTGAGCAGCCGGCGCCGCCGGCCCACCAGCAGCAGCAGTCCGCGCCGCGAGTGGTGGTCGTGCTTGTGCACCTTGAGGTGCTCGGTCAGATCGGCGATCCGCCGGGTCAGCAGGGCGACCTGGGCCTCCGGGGACCCGGTGTCGGTGTCGTGCAGGCCGTACGAGCCCAGGATTTCTTTTTTTTGCTCGGCAGTAAGCGCCACGAAACAATCTCCATCAATCGGTCCGCGATTTGGATTTTTCAGCGCGGCCACCGCGAACCGCAGCACGCGCCGATGTCGTCAGGCAGTTTAGCAGCGGGCCGGCGCCCGCTCCGAATCGTCGGGCGGGGCTAGTCGGGCGGCAGCAGGCCGCGCGCCCGCTCGGTGTCGTCGCCCATCGCGGTGACGAGGCCCTTCACCGTGTCGAACTTGCGCTGTCCGCGGATGCGGGCGACGAAGTCCAGGGCCACATGTTGCCCGTACAGGTCGGCGGTGGTGTCCAGGACGAACGCCTCGACGGTGCGGGTGCGCCCCGAGAAGGTGGGGTTGGTGCCGATGGACACCGCGGCCTGGTAGCGCTCTCCCGGAACGACGGTGCCGGTGACCGGCCCGTGCCCGAGCACGGTGAACCAGGCCGCGTAGACGCCGTCGGCGGGGATGGCCGAATACATCGGCGGCGCGACGTTCGCGGTGGGAAAGCCCAGCTCAGCGCCCCGGCCCTCGCCACGCACGACGACGCCCTCGACCCGGTGCGGGCGGCCCAGCGCCTCCGTCGCCGCCACCATGTCACCCGCGTCCACACATGACCGGATGTAGGTGGACGAGAACGTCACGGTCTCGTTGCTGTGGTGCTCGGACAGCAGCGACATCGACTCCACGGCGAACCCGAACCGCTCGCCGGCCTTGCGCAGGGTGGCGACCGTGCCGGCCGCCTTCTTCCCGAAGGTGAAGTTCTCCCCGACCACGACCTCCACCACGTGCAGGTTCTCCACCAGCAGCTCGTGGACGTAGCGCTCCGGGGTGAGCTTCATGAAGTCCGTGGTGAACGGCATCACCAGAAAGACGTCGATGCCCAGCTCCTCGACCAGCTCCGCGCGCCGGGTCAGCGTCGTCAGCTGCGCGGGGTGGCTGCCGGGATAGACCACTTCCATCGGGTGCGGGTCGAACGTCATCAGCACCGTCGGCACGTTGCGTGCGCGGGCGGCTTTCACCGCGTGCGCGATCAGCTCGGCGTGGCCGCGGTGCACACCATCGAACACCCCGATGGTGACCACGCATCTGCCCCAGTCCGTGGGAATCTCGTCTTGGCCGCGCCACCGCTGCACGACCGCAAGCCTACGATGCCGGGCGCGAACATGGGGCGCGAGATCTTGGCGAGGCACGCCGAATCAGGTGTGGGTTGCCTAAACTTTCTGCTTGTGAGGGCTGACGATGAGCCAGGCGGCATCACCGCGGTCGGCCAGGACTACCTGAAGGTCATCTGGAATGCCCAGGAGTGGTCGATCGAAAAGGTCAGCACCAAGATGCTGGCCGAGAAGATCGGGGTGTCGGCCAGCACGGCCTCCGAGTCGATCCGCAAGCTCGCCGAGCAGGGCCTGGTCGACCACGAGAAGTACGGCGCCGTCACGCTGACCGAGGCCGGGCGCCGCGCGGCCCTCGAAGTGGTGCGCCGGCACCGGCTGTTGGAGACCTTCCTGGTCAACGAGCTCGGCTACGGCTGGGACGAGGTGCACGACGAGGCCGAGGTGCTCGAGCACGCCGTGTCGGACCGCCTGGTGGCCCGCATCGACGCCAAGCTGGGCTACCCGCAGCGCGACCCGCACGGCGACCCGATCCCGGCCTCCGACGGGCAGGTCCCCACGCCGCCGGCCCGCCAGCTGTGGGCGTGCCGCGACGGGGACACCGGGACGGTGGCCCGCATCTCCGATGCCGACCCGGAGATGCTGCGCTATTTCACCGGTGTCGGGATACAACTCGACTCGCGGCTGCGCGTGCTGACCCGCCGGGAGTTCGCCGGCATGATCTCCGTCGCGATCGAGGCCGCCGACGGCGCCGAGTGCACGGTCGACCTGGGCAGCCCGGCGGCCCGGGCGATCTGGGTGGTCGCCTAGCCGCGGCGATCGCAAGCGCGGCGAAGCCGGGCGCAGCGGGTCGCCGCCATCAGCTCAGCAGGCCCTTGGCGATGTGGGTGACCTGCACCTCGTTGCTGCCGGCGTAGATCATCAGCGACTTCGCGTCGCGGGCCAGCTGTTCCACGCGGTATTCGGCCATGTAGCCGTTGCCGCCGAACAGCTGCACGGCCTCCATCGCGACGTCGGTGGCCGCCTCCGACGAGTACAGCTTGATCGCCGACGCCTCGGCCAGCGAGAGCGGTTTGCCCGCCTGCTGCCGCTCGATGGTGTGAAAGACCATGTTCTGCACGTTCATTCGGGCGATCTCCATCTTGGCCAGCTTGAGCTGGATCAGCTGGAACTGCCCGATGTTCTTGCCCCACAGCGTGCGGGTCTTGGCGTAATCCACGCAGAGCCGGTGGCATTCGTTGATGATGCCCAGCGCCATCATCGCGATCCCGATCCGCTCGGCGGCGAAATTGTCGCGGGCGCTTTCGCGGCCGTCGCCGTCGGCCTGGCGCTGGTTCTCGCCGAGCAGGCGATCGGGGGTCAGCCGCACGTTGTCGAAGAACAGCTCGCCCGTCGGCGAGGACATCATGCCCATCTTCTTGAACGGCTTGCCTTGCGTCAGGCCCGGCATCCCCGCGTCCAGCACGAAGATCAGCACCGGCCGGTTGCGCCGGTCGGTGTCGGAGCCGTCATCGAGCTTGGCGTAGACCACCAGGACATCGGCGCAGGGCCCGTTGGTGATGAACGTCTTCTGCCCGTTGAGGATGTAGTCCTCGCCGTCCCGTTTGACCGACGTCTTCATGCCGCCGAACGCGTCGGACCCGGAGTCCGGCTCGGTAATGGCCCATGCCGCAATCTTTTTCAGCGTCATCAGGTCGGGCAGCCAGCGTTCCTTCTGGGCCAGCGTGCCGCGGCTCATGATGGTCGCCGCGCCCAGGCCGATGCTGACCGACGCGGTGCTGAGCAGGCCGATGCTCACCCGGGCCAGCTCCGACACCAGCACCGCCAGCATCGACGCCTGCGCGCCGCCACCGAAACCCCCCGCGCCGTCGGGCTTTTCGTCGGGCGCCTGGCCCGCCTCCCGGGCGCGCTCGCGCTCCAGCATCGACTTGACCGATTCGGCGGCCATCGCGTCAAGACCGAACTGGCTGAACAGCTTCCGGGCGATCGGATACGGCGACAGCGCGCCCGTTTCCAGGTCGTCCAGATGCGGGCGGATCTCCTTGTCGATGAACTGACGAACCGCATCCCGAACCATGAGGTCGGTGTCGGACCACTCGATCACGGTTCAGCGTTCGGCGCGCTGATAAGCCGTGACGACGGCGGCGCCGCCCAGCCCGATGTTGTGCTGCAGGGCGGCGTTGACGCCCTCGACCTGACGCTTGTCGGCGGTACCGCGCAGCTGCCAGGTCAGCTCGGCGCACTGCGCCAGCCCGGTGGCGCCCAGCGGGTGGCCCTTGGAGATCAGGCCGCCCGACGGGTTGACCACCCAGCGTCCGCCGTAGGTGGTGTCGCCGTTGTCGATCAGCTTGGGCGCCTCGCCCTCCCCGCACAGGCCGAGGGCTTCGTAGAGCAGCAGCTCGTTGGCCGAGAAGCAGTCGTGCAGCTCGATCACCTGGAAGTCCTCGGGACCCAGCCCGGACTGGTCGTAAACGCGTTGCGCGGCTTGCACATTCATGTCATGGCCGATGAGGTTCTTGGCGCTGCCGTCGAACGTGGACGCGAAGTCGGTGGTCATCGCCTGGCCGACGATCTCGACCGCCTGGCCGGCCAGCCCGTGCTGGTCGACGTAGCGCTCCGAGGCCAGGATCGCCGCGCCCGAGCCGTCCGAGGTCGGCGAGCACTGCAGCTTGGTGAGCGGGTCGGAGATCATCCGCGCCGCCAGGATGTCGTCCAGCGTGTAGGACTCCTGGAATTGCGCGTACGGGTTGTTGACGGAGTGCTTGTGGTTCTTGTAGCCGATCTTGGCGAAGTGCTCCGCGGTGGTGCCGTATTGCCGCATGTGCTCGCGGCCGGCGGCGCCGAACATCCACGGCGCGACG
Organism: Mycobacterium sp. NGS69; assembly: GCF_059812165.1. Classification (NCBI taxonomy): domain Bacteria; kingdom Bacillati; phylum Actinomycetota; class Actinomycetes; order Mycobacteriales; family Mycobacteriaceae; genus Mycobacterium; species Mycobacterium sp. NGS69. The sequence goes on along the minus strand of NZ_JCALCD010000002.1, from coordinate 258,081 downwards.
GGCATCGCGAACTCGTCGATCTCGGCCATCGCCTTGACGTGCCTGCCCATCGGCGATTCGCGGTCCTGGGCGCCGCCGCTCAGCGCGCCGGGCTGCATCTTCTCGAAGCCGAGCGCGATCGCGCAGTCGACGATCCCGCCGCGGATGGCCTGCGCCGCCAGGAAAAGCGCCGTCGAGCCGGTCGAGCAGTTGTTGTTGACGTTGACGATCGGGATGCCGGTCATGCCCAGCTCGTAGAGCGCCCGCTGGCCCGACGTCGAGTCGCCGGCGACGTAGCCGACGTAGCCCTGTTGCACGTCGCGGTAGTCGACGCCGGCGTCGGCCAGCGCGTTGGTGCCCGACTCCCTGGCCATGTCCGGGTAGTCCCAGCCCTCGCGGCGGCCCGGCTTCTCGAACTTCGTCATGCCGACGCCGACGACATAAACCTTGTTGGACATTTCTGCGCGCCTTCCGGAGGTGTGGGGCGAATTGACACCCGTCTAGTCCGGAGCTTAGCCGGGTGAACTCGGTCGCTGGAACCCCCGTCGCTGCCGGGGCGCCCGACGTCAGGCGGGGTCGACGAAGACTGGGTCCTCGCGCGACATTCCGGCCACCACGGCGGCAAGCTGATTGGGCTTGCCGATCAGCCCGACTTGCAGCTCGGATTCGCGTTTCAGGGCGGCCGCGGCGTCGTTGCCGACCCACGTTTCGTCGTAGAGGCGCTTGGCAGCGCGGACGGCGTCGGGAGATTTGCGCGCGATCTCGTCCGCGAGTGCCAGCGCCGATCCCAGCGGATCGTCACTGTTTCGCGTGACCAGCCCGAGCGCCAAAGCGTCGCTGCCCGAAACGATGCGGCCGGTGAAGGTCAGCTCCTTGGCCACGTCGATGGGGACGAGCCGCGGCAGTGTCTGCGTGATGCCCATGTCGGGGACCAGCCCCCACTTGACCTCCATGATGGAAAGCTTCGCGTCCGGGGCGGCGATCCGGATGTCGGCGCCCAGCGCGATCTGCAGGCCGCCGCCGAAGCAGTTCCCGTGGATCGCGGCGATGACCGGCGCCGGCACCAGGGACCAGTCGTAGGCCACGCGTTGCGCGAAGTTGGCCACCCGGTCGCCGTCGCGTTCCAGGAGAACGCCGGTGCCACCCTGTCCAGACATGAAGCTGCCGACGTCCAGGCCCGAGCAGAAGCTCTTCCCCTCGCCGTGCAGCACGACCGCGCGAACCGATTTGTCTTCCGCCAGTTGCGCTGCCGCGTTCATCAAGCCCTCGAACATGGCGTGGTCAAGCGCATTGTGCTTGTCGGCGCGCACCATCGTCACCGTCGCTACGCCACCGTCCCCGATGCGCACGCGGACCCTGTCTTTGCTCATTCGTACGAACCTACCGCGACAGCGTCGAGGGACGGATCACTACGACGGACTTGGTCCCGCTCCCCTCGTCGCGCAGCAGCGCGACCACCCGGCCGTCGGCGTCGGTCGCGGCGTAGACGCCGTCGACGCCGGCCGGCGCCAGGGACCGGCCGTTGCTGGCCGCCAGGGCCTCCTCGGCGGACAGGTCGCGGCGGGCAAACAGCAGCAGGCACGCCTCGTCCAGGGTCAGCGCCAGCCGGGGCGCCTCGGCCAGGTCGTCGAGCGAGCGCGCCTGGTCCAGCCCGAAACGCCCGACGCGGGTGCGCCGCAACGCCGTCAGGTGCCCGCCCACGCCCAGCGCGGCGCCGAGATCGCGCGCCAGCGCGCGAATGTAGGTGCCCGACGAGCAGTCGACCTCGACGTCGATGTCGACGAGCTCGCCGTCGCGGCGCACGGCCAGTACTTCGAACCGGTCGATGCGCACCGGCCGCGCCGCGAGTTCCACGGCGTGACCCTCGCGGATCAGCCGATAGGCGCGACGGCCGTCTACCTTGATCGCGCTGACCGCCGACGGGACCTGTTCGATGTCCCCGCGCAGCGCGGCGACCCCGGCGGCGATCTCCGCGTCCGTCACGTGCCCGGCCGAAACCGTTTGCAGCACTTCGCCTTCGGCGTCCTCGGTGGAGGTGGTCTGCCCCAGGCGGATGGTGGCGGCGTACGACTTCGACGCCCCGGTGAGCAGGCCGAGGATCTTGGTGGCCCGCTCGACGCCGATCACCAGCACCCCGGTGGCCATCGGGTCCAGCGTCCCCGCGTGCCCCACCCGGCGGGTGGAAAAGATGCGCCGGCAGCGGCCCACGACGTCGTGACTGGTCATCCCGGCCGGCTTGTCGACTAGGACTATTCCCGGACCGGGGCCGGGAAGCCCCGAGCTCATAACACGATGCCGGTAAGCACCAGCCCGCGCTCGACCGACCAGCGGCCGCGCAGTGCGGTCAGCGGCGGACCCGACAGCGCGGCGCCGTCGATCAGGATCTTGGAGACGAACATCCCAGTGCTTCCGGGCGGATCGACGTCGAACACGATGTGGGCGTCCTCGAAACCCAACCAGCGCTCGGTCAGCGGGAACCACGCCTTGTAGGTCGCTTCCTTGGCGCAGAACAGGATCCGGTCCCAATGCAGGCCCGCGGGCAGCGCGGCGATCTCCTGGCGTTCGTCCTCGAGGGCGATCGCGCCCAGCACGCCGTCGGGCAGCACGTCGTGCGGTTCGGCGTCGATGCCCACCGAGCGCACCGCGCCGGCGCGCCCCACCACCGCCCCGCGATAGCCCGTGCAGTGGGTGAGGCTGCCGACCACCCCGTCGGGCCAGCACGGTTGTCCCTTGTCGCCCTTGAGGATCGGCACCGGCGGCACGCCGAGCTCACCCATCGCGACGCGGGCGCAGTGCCGCACGGTGATGAACTCGTTGCGCCGCTTGGCGACCGACTTGGCGATCAGCGGCTCCTCCTCGGGCAGCGGGCTCAGGCCCGGCGGGTCGGAATACACCTCCGAATACGCGAGATCCTCCGATGCGGTGCCGGGCAATACCGACGCCACCAGCGTGCGGCCCGTCATCGAGACTGCCGCTGCCGCACTCGTTCCCGGAATTGCTGGGCCTGGCGGCGCATCTCGGGGGTGATCACGAAGTGACCGCCGAAGTCGTTGAGATAGCCCGGCGCGTACTGGGGATCCGGCAGCACCTGGCGCAGCCAGCTGTAGGGCTTGCGGCGGCGCCACTCGCGCGGGTAGCCCACCGACACCTCCTCGAAGCGCACGTCGTCGTACCAGGTGGTGCGCGGAATGTGCAGGTGCCCGTACACCGAACAGATCGCGTTGTAGCGGGTGTGCCAGTCGGCGGTCTTGGTGGTTCCGCACCACAGCGAGAACTCCGGGTAGAACAAGGCGTCGCAGGGGTCGCGCACCAGCGGAAAGTGGTTCACCAGGACGGTCGGCGTCATCCAGTCCAGCTGTTCGAGGCGGGCGCGGGTGGCGGCCAGCCGCTCGCGGCACCAGGCCTCGCGGGTGGCGTACGGCTCGGACGAGAGCAGGAACTCGTCGGTCGCCACCACGTTGCGCTGCCGCGCGATCGCCATGCCCTCGGCTTTGCTCGTCGCCCCCTCGGGCAAGAAGGTGTAGTCGTACAGCAGAAACATCGGCACGATCGTGGCCGGGCCGCCGCGCTCGGTCCACACCGGGAACGGATGCTCCGGCGTGATCACGCCCATCTCGTCGCACATGTTGACCAGGTAGTCGTAGCGCGCCTTGCCGAAGATCTGCATGGGATCGCGGGTGGTGGTCCACAGCTCGTGGTTGCCGGGCACCCAGATCACCTTCGCGAACCGCCGGCGCAGCACGTCAAGCGCCCAGCGGATGTCGTCGGTGCGTTCGGCGACGTCGCCGGCGACGATCAGCCAGTCGTCCGGCGACGACGGGTACAGCGATTCGGTGACCGGCTTGTTGCCGAGGTGACCGGTGTGCAGGTCGGAAACGGCCCACAGCGTCGGCTGCGCACCATTAGTCGATTCCCGGCTCGCCACGACTAACCAGCCTAACGAACCCTGCGCGATGGGCAGGTTTCCGCCGGGCCCTTGCCCGCGGGATTAGAACGTGTTCTCTTTTCACTGCGGGGGCTCTACACTCCCGGCAAGGGAGGGTAGGAGATGTCGGTGATCGCCAGGCTGCGGTTGATCGGAGCGTTGGGCGCGCTGGCCACGGCACTGGTCGTGGGCGCACAAAGCGCCCCGCCCGGACCGAGCGGCGGTGGGCGCGTCGAGCTGCGGTCGACGGCCCAGCCGATGGAGACCACCATGAAGAGTCCCATCGTGGCCACCACCGACCCGCGCCCGTTCGACGCGTGCGAGGACATCCCGTTCGACGTCGTGCAGCGGCTCGGGCTGGGGTTCACGCCGCCCGAACACGAGGACGGGCTGCGCTGCCACTTCGACGCGGGCAACTACCAGGTGGCCGTCGAGCCGATCATCTGGCGCACCTACGAACAATCCCTGCCGCCCGACGCCATCGAGACCACGATTGCGGGGCACCGCGCGGCGCAGTACTGGGTGATGAAGCCGACCTATCACAACAGCTTCTGGTTCTACTCGTGCATGGTCGCGTTCAAGACCAGCTACGGGGTGCTGCAGCAGGCGCTGTACTTCTCGACGGTGTACTCCAACCCGGAGGTGGAGTGCATGTCCACTAATCTGCAGCGCGCCAACGACCTGGCGCCGTACTACAAGTTCTGATTACGTCGCCCGGCGCCCCGAAAAAACCTAGTGTTGGGCCGGTGAGCACCACCTCGACCCGCGCCGCACAGCCCAAACCCCGCACGCTGGGACGGGTCGGCGACGCCGCACTGGGCCGGCTGTTGGGCGTGCGGCGGGCGACCACCGAGTACACCGTGGAGCGCGTCGACGTGCCGATGCGCGACGGGGTCACGCTGGCCGCCGACCACTACGCCCCCACCACCGCCGGCCCCGCGGGCACCCTGCTGGTCCGCGGACCCTATGGGCGGGGGTTTCCGTTCTCGCACGCCTACGCGCGGCTGCACGCCGCTCGCGGCTATCACGTCGTGCTGCAGAGCGTGCGCGGCACGTACGGGTCGGGCGGGGAATTCGACCCGATGGTCAACGAGGCCGCCGACGGCGCCGACACGGTCGTCTGGCTGCGCGAACAGCCGTGGTTCACCGGCCGCTTCGGCACCGTCGGCGTGTCCTATCTGGGCTTCACCCAGTGGGCGCTGCTGCAGGATCCGCCGCCGGAGCTGGCCGCGGCCGTCATCACCGCGGGCCCGCACGATTTCAACGCCTCCGTGTGGGGCACCGGCTCCTTCGCCGTCAACGACTTCCTGGGCTGGAGCGATCTGGTCGCTAACCAGGAGGACCCGCGACGGGTCAAGATGGCGCTGCGTCAGCTGCAGGCCCGGCGCAAGGTGATGGAGGCGGCGGGCGCGCTGCCGCTGGGCGCCGCGGCCCGGGCCCTGCTCGGCGATGGTGCGCCGTGGTTCGAATCGTGGATCGAACACCACGAGCAGAACGACGCGTTCTGGGACGCCCGGCGCTTCACCGACGCGCTGGACCGCGCGCGGGTGCCGGTGCTGCTCATCGGCGGCTGGCAGGACATTTTCATCCGGCAGACGCTGCAGCAGTACGCCCACCTGCACGGCCGCGGGGTGGACGTCGCGCTCACCGTCGGCCCCTGGACACACACCCAGTTGCTGGGCAAGGCGCTCCCGATCAGCGCGCGGGAGACGCTGGACTGGCTGGACACCCACCTGGCCGGGGAGACGGCCCGGCGCCGGCCGAGCAGCGTGCACGTCTGCGTCACCGGCGTGGACGGGGGCCAGGCCTGGCGCCACCTGCCCGACTGGCCGCCCGCCACCACCGAGCGGGCGCTGTACCTGCGGCCCGGCGGACACCTGGGCGAGACGGCGCCGAGCCCGAACGGGTTGGCACCGGCCACATTTCGCTACGACCCCGCCGACCCGACGCCCACCACCGGCGGCCCGCTGCTGTCCACGAACGGGGGCTACCGCGACGACACCCGCCTCGCCGCGCGCGACGACGTCCTCGCGTTCACCAGCCTCACGCTCACCCACGACCTGTACGCGTACGGGAACCCGGTGGTGGAGCTGGCGCACAGCTCCGACAATCCGCATGTCGACCTGTTCGTCCGGGTGAGCGAGGTCGACGCCAAGGGCCGCTCCCGCAACGTCAGCGACGGCTACCGGCGGTTGGGCGCCGCGGACGCCGCCGCCGGGACCGAGCTCGTTCGGGTGGAACTCGACGGGATCGCCCATCGCTTCCGCGCCGGCTCGCGCATCCGCGTGCTGATCGCGGGCAGCTGGTTCCCGCGCTTTGCGCGCAACCTCGGCACCGCGGAACCGTTGTTGACGGGCCTGCAGTCCACCCCGGCCACCCACGCCGTGCACTACGGGCGGTCCCGGGTGCTGCTTCCCGTCGGCCCCGCCGATCCGCTAACCGACCGCGTCGCGGACCCGGCGGGCGACCCGGTCTAGCGCGGCGTCGTCGTGCACCGGCGCTGCCAGCCGGACGTCGGCCAGCGGCAGCTGCGCCCAGCTGGTGCAGCCGCCGTATTCGGGGGCCCGCGGGATGCGCACCGGCTCGGCCAGCGGGATCACCGACACCACCAGCACGGCCAGCTTGTGCTTCGGCCGGAAGTCCAGCCGGTCCTCGCGCACCGACTCGGCCGTCCAGATGTGCAGGTCCTCGATCGCGTCGAGCCCATCCGGCCGGTTAACCTCTTGCGCCGCAACCACTTTCGCAGCGGCGCGCAGCACCAGATGCTCGTCGGCACTGTCGGCCGCCCCGGCGTCCAGCAGGTCGAGGTGCTCGGGCCGAACGCGCTGGGCGTGGCTGTGGGCGACGGTCGGGAACAGCAGGAACTCGCGGGCCGCGAGCTCGAACCGCTTTTCGCCGATGCCGCCCTTGCGCAGCAACACCCGCTGCCGGCCGTCGAGCAGCGCGTGCACCACCGCTCCCCACTCCTTGAGCGCCGGCGTCATTTCGCTCCTGCGAGGCGGGCCACCACCTCGGGCCGGCGCAGCGGCGGCACGGTCTTGGGCGGTTGGCGCCGCGGCGGCAGGGCCGCCAGCAGTCGCGCCGTGGTCTCGGTGACCGCGGCGACCGCGGCCTCGAACGCGTCGGCGTTGGCGGCCGACGGCCGAGTGATGCCGCTGACCTTGCGCACGTACTGGCGCGCGGCCGCCGCGACTTCCTCCGGCGTTGCTTCCGGCTGCAGGCCCCGCAGTTCGGTGATGTTCCGGCACATGGTCTCCACGATAAACGCCCGGAGGGACCCTCTACGGTGAACAGATGACCGACGACGTCCTGCTGATCGAAACCGACGAGCGGGTGCGCACCCTGACCCTCAACCGCCCGCAGGCGCGCAACGCGCTGTCCTCGGCGCTGCGGGACCGCTTCTTCGGCGCCCTGGCCGACGCCGAGACCGACGACGGCGTCGACGTCGTCATCGTCACCGGCGCCGACCCGGTGTTCTGCGCGGGGCTGGACCTCAAGGAGCTGGGCAGCGAGTCGGCGCTGCCCGACATCTCGCCGCGCTGGCCACCGCTGACCAAGCCGGTGATCGGCGCGATCAACGGCGCCGCCGTCACCGGCGGGCTGGAGCTGGCCCTGTACTGCGACGTCCTGATCGCCTCCGAGCAGGCCCGCTTCGCCGACACGCACGCCCGCGTCGGCCTGCTGCCCACCTGGGGACTGAGCGTGCGGCTACCCCAGAAGGTGGGCGTCGGGCTGGCCCGGCGCATGAGCCTGACCGGGGACTACCTGTCCGCCGCCGACGCGCTGCGCGCCGGCCTGGTGACCGAGGTGGTGCCGCACGACCGGCTGATGCCCACGGCCCGCCAGGTGGCCGCCTCGATCGTCGGCAACAACCAGAACGCGGTGCGGGCGTTGCTGGCCTCCTATCACCGGATCGACGACACGCACACCAGCACCGGGCTGTGGCTGGAGGCCACGGCCGCCCGGCAGTTCCGCACCAGCGGCGACGACATCGCCGCCAACCGCGACGCGGTGCTGCAACGCGGGCGGGCCCAGGTCCGGTAGGGGAAACGATGCGCGCCGGCGGTGTCACGTTCGGGGCCCTCACTCTGGTGGCGGCGTCCGCGATCGCGTCCGCTCCGCATGCGACGGCCGAGCCGCCGCCGCGATTCCCCGACCTGGGCAGATTCGTCGCCGTCCCGGCGGACGGCTATGCCACGCCCGCCCAGGGCGGGGCGCCCCGCATCAGCTTTTCTGCCACGCCGACCCTGGTCTGCGACTTCTACGGCGGACCGGCGCCCGCACCCCAACCGTCGCAGGACATCAAGTGCAGCGGCGACGCCCCCGGGATGGACGACGTCCCGTTTCCCGGCGGCGGCCGCTCGAAACCCGGCGATTGCGTCGTGGGCGCGGTGAACTTCAAGGGGCCGGGCTACGAACTGAGCCGCATGACCTACGGCGGGTGCGACGGCAACCCGCCCGCGCTGACATCGGGCGGCAAACCGCTGGCCGCGGGCGCGAAACTGACGTACCTCAACGTGACATGCGCCGTCGACGCCGGCAACGTCGTAGCCTGCCTGGACACCACCAGCGGAGACCACGGCTTCGTGCTGCAGCCGTCGGGAAGCTGGGCCTTCTAACTAACCGAGCGCCGCGCGCAGCGACGCGACGGCGTCGTCGATCGAGCCGACGGTCGAATAGCCGGCGGCCAGCCGGTGGCCGCCGCCGCCGAACTCCGACGCGACCGCCGCCAGATCCACCTGGGCCTTGGCCCGCATCGACACCGACCAGCGCTGCGGGTCGACCTCCTTGAAGACCGCCGCCACCTCCGCCTGCTGCGTGGTGCGCACGATATCGACGATGCTCTCGACTTCCTCGGCGCGCGAGGTGATCCAGTCCCGATGCTCGACGACCGCGTACACCAGCCCGCGACCACCAACGGCGTCCGGCACCAGTTGCGCCGAGCCCAGCACCCGCGACAGCAGCGGCAGCCACCCGAACGGGTGGGTGTCCATCAGGGTCCGGCTGATCGCGGCGTTGTCGACGCCGAGGTCGACCAGCCGGGCCGCCAGCCGAAGCGCCCGGGCGCTGGCCCAGCGGAACGATCCGGTGTCGGTCGTCAGGCCCGCGTAGATGCAGTGCGCGACGTCCCGGTCGATCGGCTCACCCCAGGCGTCGAGGATGTCGGCGACCATCATCGTGGTGGAATCCGCCGACACGTCGATGAAGTTGGCGCTGCCGAACCGGTCGTTGGAGGCGTGGTGGTCGATGACCAGCGACCGGCGGCCCGGGCCGGCCAGGTCGCTCAGCTCCCCGAGCCGCTTGACGCTCGGAACGTCAACGGTCACAACCAGATCGACGTCGCGGCGCAGCTCGTCCGGGCGCACCAGCAGCCGACAACCGGGCAACGAGGCCAGCGACTCGGGCAGCGACGCCGGCGCGGCGAAACTGACCTCGACGCGCTTGCCGCACCGGTCCAGCACCAGCGCCAGCGCCAGCCCCGCGCCGATGGTGTCGGCGTCGGGGTGGACGTGGGCGATCACCGCGATCGTCGCGGCGCCCGACAGCAACTCGACGGCGCCGGCGGCGTCCACCGACAACCCCTGGGTGCCCCGCGGGGCACCGGCCAGGTCAGTCTTGGGGTCGATCGTCGTCACCGGCGTTCCCGTCGCTCGCGTCCCCAGCCCCGCTCACACGGTATGGATCGGCCTCCCCGGCCGGCTTGGCACCCGAGCGAACCCGCGCCAGATCGGCGTCCGCGGCGCGGGCACGCTCCAGCAATTCCTCCATCCGCCGCACGCTGTCGGCGGTCGTGTCGCGGGTGAACGTCAGCGTGGGCGTGAAGCGCACGCCGGTACCGGCTCCGACCTTGGTGCGCAGCGCGCCCTTGGCCCGCTCCAGCGCCGCGGCCGCAGCGGCGTAGTCGGGCTGGTCGTCGAGCGTGCGGCCCATCACCGTGTAGAACAAGGTCGCATCGTGCAGGTCGGCAGTCACCTTGGCGTCGACGATGGTCACCCCGTCCAGACCCGGATCCTTGATCTCGAACTCGATCGCCGAGGCGACGATCGTGAAAATCCGTTTGGCCAGCCGGCGCGCCCTTGCGGGGTCGGCCATCAGGTGCGTTCCTTCTGGACCAGCTCGTAGGACTCGATGATGTCGCCTTCCTTGATGTCGGAATAGCCCAGCGTCATACCGCATTCGAAGCCCTCGCGGACCTCGGTCACGTCGTCCTTCTCCCGGCGCAGCGAGGTGATCGTGAGGTTGTCGGTGACCACGATGTTGTCCCGCAACAGCCGGGCCTTCGCGTTGCGGCGCACCACACCCGAGCTGATCATGCAGCCGGCGATGATGCCGACCTTCGAGGACCGGAAGATCGCCCGGATTTCGGCGCGACCAAGCTGGTTCTCCTCGTAGATCGGCTTGAGCATGCCGCGCAGGGCCTTCTCGATCTCGTCGATCGCCTGGTAGATCACCGAGTAGTAGCGGATCTCCACGCCCTCGCGGTTGGCCAGCTCCGTCGCCTTGCCCTCGGCGCGCACGTTGAACCCGATGATGATCGCGTCCGACGCCGACGCCAGGTTGACGTTGGTCTCGGTGATGCCACCGACGCCGCGGTCGATGACGCGCAGCGCCACCTCGTCGTCGACCTCGATGCCCATCAGGGCCTCTTCCAGCGCCTCGACCGTACCGGCGTTGTCGCCCTTGAGGATCAGGTTCAGCTGGCTGGTTTCCTTCAGCGCGGCATCCAGATCGTCCAGGCTGATCCGCTTGCGGGTCCGCGCCGCCAGGGCGTTGCGCTTGCGGGCGCTGCGCCGGTCGGCGATCTGGCGGGCGATGCGGTCCTCGTCGACGACCAACAAGTTGTCACCGGCGCCGGGCACCGACGTGAAGCCGATGACCTGCACCGGCCGCGACGGCAACGCCTCGTGGACGTCCTCGCCGTGCTCGTCGACCATGCGGCGCACGCGGCCGTAGGCGTCGCCGGCGACGATCGAGTCGCCGACGCGCAGCGTGCCGCGCTGAATCAACACGGTGGCCACCGGCCCGCGACCGCGGTCCAGGTGCGCCTCGATCGCCACACCCTGGGCCTCCATGTCGGGGTTGGCCCGCAGGTCCAGGGCGGCGTCGGCGGTCAGCAGCACCGCCTCTTCCAGCGCCTCGATGTTGGTGCCCTGCTTGGCGGAGATGTCCACAAACATCGTGTCGCCACCGAAATCCTCTGCCACCAAACCGAATTCGGTGAGCTGCCCGCGGATCTTGGCCGGGTCGGCCCCCTCCTTGTCGATCTTGTTGACCGCCACCACGATCGGCACATCGGCGGCCTGCGCGTGGTTGATGGCCTCCACGGTCTGCGGCATCACGCCGTCGTCGGCGGCGACGACCAGGATCGCGATGTCGGTCGCCTTGGCGCCGCGGGCACGCATGGCGGTGAACGCCTCGTGACCCGGGGTGTCGATGAAGGTGATCAGCCGCTCGGTGCCCTCGAAGTCGACTCCGACCTGGTAGGCACCGATGTGCTGGGTGATGCCGCCGGCCTCGCCCTCGCGGACGTTGGCCTTACGGATGGTGTCCAGCAGCCGGGTTTTACCGTGGTCGACGTGACCCATGACGGTCACCACCGGCGGCCGGGTCTGCAGGTCCTCCTCGCCGCCCTCGTCCTCGCCGTAGGTCAGGTCGAAGGACTCCAGCAGCTCGCGGTCCTCGTCCTCGGGGCTGACGACCTGAACGACGTAGTTCATCTCGCTGCCGAGCAGCTCGAGCGTCTCGTCGCCGACCGACTGGGTGGCCGTCACCATCTCGCCGAGGTTGAACAGCGCCTGCACCAGGGCCGCCGGGTTGGCGTTGATCTTGTCGGCGAAGTCGGAGAGCGATGCGCCGCGGGCCAGCCGGATGGTCTCGCCGTTGCCGTGCGGCAACCGCACGCCCCCGACGACCGGCGCCTGCATGTTTTCGTATTCGGCGCGTTTCGCCCGCTTCGACTTGCGACCGCGCCGCGGCGCGCCGCCCGGGCGACCGAACGCGCCGGCCGCGCCGCCACGCTGACCGGGACGGCCACCGCCGCCACCGCCGCCGCCGCCGGGACGACCCCTGAAGCCGCCGCCGCCCCCGGGCGGGGCGCCGACGCCGCCGCCACCGCCGCGGTAGTTACCGCCGCCGCCGTCGGAGCGGCCGCCGGGCCCACCGGGCCGGCCGCCGCCCGGTCGTGGGGCGCCGGGCCGGGCCGGGCGGCCCTGCCCCGCGGCGCCACCGGGCCGGGGCGGCATGCTGCCGGGCGAAGCGCCCGGTCGCGGCGCGCCCGGCCGGGCCGCCCCGGGACGGGGGGCCTGCGGGCGCGGGATGGGCCGGTCGACGGGTTGCGCCGACGAGAACGGGTTGTTGCCGACGCGCGGGGCGCGCGGCTTCGGAATCGGGCCGGGCCGCGGGCCCGGTGTCATGCCGGGCTGCGGGGCCGGTTGGCCGGCCGACTGCGCGGGGGCCGGGGCCGCCGGTTGCCCGGGCTGGGGCCGCGGGGGCGCCGGGGGCGCTTCGGCGGTCGCGGCCGGGGCGGCCGCCGTCGTCCCGCCGGCGGCGGGCTTGGGGGGCGCGGCGGTCGCCTCGCCGTTCGGCGCGGGCTTGCTGATCGCCTTGTCGAGGGCCTGGTCGAGCGACTTGTCGGGGGCCTTGGCGGGCGCCTTGGTGGCGGCCGGCTTGCTGCCGCCGAAGGACTCGCGCAGCCGGCGAGCCACCGGCGCCTCTACCGTCGACGATGCGGATTTGACGAATTCGCCCTGTTGATTCAGCCGGGCGAGAACTTCCTTGCTGGTGACACCGAGTTCCTTGGCCAACTCGTGTACGCGGGCCTTACCTGCCACTACATCTCCTGTCTATGAGGCGACAGCAGCGGGCCGCGCCTCGGGTTTAGCTATGACGCATGGTCATCGGGACTTCACGGTGTGCTCATGTTCTTTGCTGCCTCTTCTGTTGCCGGGCGAGTCGCGCACTGCCAAGTGCTCGACCACCGCGGATGTGTCCAGTGGACCGGTGATGCGCAACGCTCTGGTGAAAGCCCGCCGCCGAATCGCCTGTTGAACGCACTGTGGCACGGGATGCAGCCATGCACCCCGCCCCGGCAGGCTACTCCTGTCGTCAACGATCGCGGCGTATGCGCCGTTCCCCGTCGACACAGCCACCACGCGAAGCAGTTCGGCGGCCAGCTCTCGCTTTCGGCACCCGACACACGTCCGCACCGGTCCATCAGTGCTTCGGTGCGCCAAGTCAGAAGGCTCGCGCTGGATCACGTGTCAGTCTAACCTCCCTTGACCGGAGGTCAGAACCACCCGCACGGACCGCCTGGCTGAGATCAGTGATCGTGCGCCACGGGGTGACCGGCGCCGTGTTCGGCCTGGCTCTCGGCGTGCCCCGGCGAATCCCCGCGAATGTCGATGCGCCACCCGGTGAGTCGGGCGGCCAACCGCGCGTTCTGGCCCTCCTTGCCGATGGCCAGCGACAGCTGGAAGTCGGGCACCACCACGCGGGCGGCCCGGGCGGTCTGGTCGATGACCGACACGGAGACCACCTTCGCCGGCGACAGCGCGTTGGCGACGAACCGGGCCGGGTCCTCGTCGTAGTCGATGATGTCGATCTTCTCCCCGGAGAGCTCGCTCATCACGTTGCGGACCCGCTGGCCCATCGGGCCGATGCAGGCGCCCTTGGCGTTCAGGCCGGGGACATTCGAGCGCACCGCGATCTTGGAGCGGTGCCCCGCCTCCCGGGCCACCGCCACGATCTCCACCGACCCGTCGGCGATTTCGGGGACCTCCAGCGAAAACAGCTTGCGGACCAGGTTGGGGTGGGTGCGCGACAGCGTGATCAGCGGCTCGCGGGACCCGCGCGTCACGCCCACGACGTAGCAGCGGACCCGGTTGCCGTGCTCGTAGCTCTCGCCGGGGACCTGTTCGGCCGCCGGGATCACGCCCTCGGATGCCTTGGTCTCGGTGCCCATCCGCACCACGACCAGCCCACGCGCGTTGGCCCGGCTGTCGCGCTGGATCACCCCGGCCACGATCTCCCCCTCGCGGGTGGAGAACTCGCCGTAGGTGCGCTCGTTTTCGGCGTCCCGGAACCGTTGCAGCATCACCTGGCGCGCGGTCGTCGCGGCGATGCGGCCGAAACCCTCGGGGGTGTCGTCCCATTCGCTGATGACGTTGCCGTCCTCGTCGGTCTCGCGGGCCATCACCTTGACGACGCCGGTCTTGCGGTCGATCTCGATGCGGGCCTCGTTCTGGTGGCCTTGGGTGTGCCGGTAGGCGGTGAGCAGCGCGGATTTGATGGTCTCGAGCAGTTCGTTGACCGAGATGCCCCGGTCCACCTCGATCGCGTGCAGTGCGCCCATGTCGATGTTCATGCTCCGGCCTCCGTCCTAGTCGGCCGACCCCCGAGCGGCCCAGTCGCCAATTCCAGCTCCGCCTGGGCTGGCGGTGAAAACTCAACCTGCACAACGGCTTTCACGATTTCGGCCAGCGGGACCTCGCGCACCGTCCAGTCCCGGCCCGTGCGAACCACCACCGCGACGGTGCCGTCCCGGGTCTCGCCGACGCGCCCGGTCAGCCGCGATCCGTCGGACAACGCGACCTCGACCTTGCGGCCGCGGGCGCGGCGGAAATGCTTCTCGCTGGTCAGCGGGCGGTCGACGCCGGGCGAACTGACCTCCAGCACGTAGCGGTCGCGGATGGCGTCGAGCAGGTCCGAGCCGTCGAGCAATGCCGAGGCCGAACGCGACAGGGTGGCGATCGTGTCGAGGTCGAGGGGGTCGTCGCCGTCGGCGATCACGGTGATCCGCGGCGGGCGCGCGCGGGTGTCGACGACCACGTCTTCGATTTCGTAACCGGCGCGCTCGAATTCTGCGTCGAGTAGCTCGATCACCTGCGTCTGCGAAGGTAGCCCGGTGGTCACGGCGAGCTCCTCATCTTGAGTTGTCCGGTCATCTGGCGGATGTCGCCACCCAGGTGGTTTCCGGGTGGTTTCCGGTGCGAGTCAGCTATCCACGATACGCCAGGAATCGCCGATGACGGCGTGATCGCGCGTGGTCACGGTCCTTGGACCTGCCCCCTTGGACGCAATGGCAGGATGTTGCTGTGCCTAGCGGAGGACCGGTCACCAACCGGCGGGGTGTGCTCGCCGGCGCCGCGGCCCTTGCCGCGCTCGGGGTGGTCGCGTCCGCTTGCGGCGAGTCGCCGCCCAAACCGCCCGCCGCCGAAAACCTGGTGGGGCCGCTGGACCAGGCCCGCAAAGACAGCGCGCTGGCCGGTGCCGCGGCCACGGCCGTGGGTCTCGCCCCCCAGGTCGCGGCCGCGCTGACCGTGGTCGCGACCCAGCGCGCCGCGCACGCCCGCGCGCTGTCCACCGAGATCTCCCGGGCGGCCGGCAAGCTCGCCCCGTCGGGGAGCGAGACGACGAGCCCCGGCCCCAGCCCCACCCCCGCCGAGCCGCCGGGCCCGCCACCGCCGCCGCCGCCCGTGCCCGACGTGATCAATTCGCTGCACGCGTCCGCGGAGAATGCCAGCCGGCTGGTGACGACCGAGTCGGGTTATCGGGCCGGGCTGCTGGCGTCGATCGCCGCGTCGTGCACGGCATCCGCGACCGTGGCGCTGGTGCCCGGGGGACCGTCGATATGAGTTCCGGCTCGTTATGACAACAGGAAAAGACGCCGACAACGCGGCGCTGTGCGACGCGCTGGCCATCGAACACTCGACGATCTACGGCTACGGCATCGTGTCCGCGCTGTCACCGCCCAGCGTCAACGACATGGTGGTGCAGGCCCTGGGCGAGCACCGCCAGCGCCGCGACGACGTCATCGCGATGCTGGCCGCGCGCAAGGTCACCGCGCCGGTCGCCGCGGCCGGCTACCAGCTGCCGATGCTGGTGGGCAGCCCGGCGGACGCGGCGCGGCTGGCGGCCCGGATGGAGAACGACTGCGCGACGGCCTGGCGCGCGGTGATCGAGCACGCGGAGACGGCGGATGACCGCGCGTTCGCCGCGAACGCCCTGACGCAGAGCACGGTCATGGGCGCCCGGTGGAACCGGGTGCTGGGCGCGTGGCCCATCACGACGAGCTTCCCGGGCGGCAACGACTAGCGGGCGCTTACCCGTTCAGGGCCGCCACGATGTCGGTGGCCAGCGAGGCGCCCACGGTCAGCTCGCGGGTCTGCCCGTCGAAGCGATCCCGCAGCTCGACCTTGCCGTCGGCCCAGCCCCGCCCCACCACGACGATCCGCGGCACGCCCAGCAGCTCGGCGTCCTTGAACTTGACCCCGGGCGACGCCTGGCGGTCGTCGAGCAGCACCTCGAGGCCCAGCCGGTCCAGGTCGGCGGCCAGCGCGGTCGCCCCGGCGCGGGCCTCGGCGTCCTTGTTGGCGATGACCAGGTGCACGTCGAACGGCGCGACTGCCGACGGCCAGCGCAGGCCCAGCTCGTCGTGGTGCTGCTCGGCGATGACGGCCACCATCCGCGACACGCCCAGGCCGTAGGAGCCCATGGTCAGGCGCACCGGCTTGCCGTCCTCGCCGAGGACGTCGACGGTGAAGGCGTCGGTGTATTTGCGGCCGAGCTGGAAGATGTGCCCGATCTCGATGCCCCGGGCGGACACCAGCGGGCCGGCCCCGTCCGGGGACGGGTCGCCGTCGCGCACCTCGGCGGCCTCGATGGTGCCGTCGGCCGTGAAGTCCCGGCCCGCCACCAGCCCGACGACGTGCCGGCCGGGCTCGTCGGCGCCGGTGATCCAGCTGGTGCCGTCCACCACCCGCGGGTCGACCAGGTAGCGAACGCCGTTGTCGCGCAACGCTTTCGGCCCGATATATCCCTTCACCAGGAACGGGTACTTGGCGAAGTCCGCGTCGTCGAGCAACGCGTAGTCGGCCGGTTCCAGCGCCGCGCCCAGCCGCTTGTCGTCGACCTCCCGGTCCCCGGGCACCCCGATGGCCAGCAGCTCCCACTCGCCGCCCGGCTGGCGGACCTTGAGCAGCACGTTCTTCAGGGTGTCGGCCGCGGTGACCTCGCGGCCCAGGCCCGCCGTGTTGGCCCACTCGACCAGGGTGGCGATCGTCGGGGTGTCGCCGGTGTCGTGCACCTCCGCCTCGGGCAGCCCGCCGATCGGGCGCGCCTCCGGGCGGGCGGTGACCACGGCCTCGACGTTGGCCGCGTAGCCGGACTCCAGGCAGCGCACGAAGGTGTCCTCGCCGACCGGGCTCTCCGCCAGGAACTCCTCCGACGCGCTGCCGCCCATCGCGCCGGAGACCGCGGACACGATGACGTAGCGCACCTGCAGCTTCTCGAAGATGCGCTGGTAGGCCTCCCGGTGCGCGTGGTAGGCGGCCTTGAGCCCGGCGTCGTCGATGTCGAACGAGTAGGAGTCCTTCATCAAGAACTCCCGGACGCGCAGGATGCCGGCCCGCGGGCGGGCCTCGTCGCGGTACTTGTTCTGGATTTGGAACAGCAGCAACGGAAAGTCCTTGTAGGAGCTGTACTCGCCCTTGACCGTCAGCGCGAAGAGCTCCTCGTGCGTGGGCCCCAGCAGGTAGTCGTTGCCGCGGCGGTCCTGCAGCCGAAACACCCCGTCGCCGTATTCGGTCCACCGGTTGGTCGTCTCGTACGGCGCGCGCGGCAGCAGCGCCGGGAACAGGATCTCCTGGCCGCCGATCGCGTTCATCTCGTCGCGCACGATCCGCTCGATCCTGCGCAGCACCCGCAGCCCGAGGGGCAGCCAGCTGTACAGCCCGGGTGCGACGGGCCGCACGTAGCCCGCCCGAATGAGCAGCTTGTGGCTGGGCACTTCGGCGTCGGCGGGGTCGTCGCGCAGGGTGCGCAGGAACAGCTCGGACATCCGGGTGATCACAGCGGGCAAGCCTAGCGGCGGCCGAGTGGCTGCGGAAAATCGGTGCGAAAGTGCAACTGCCGACGCAATTCCCGAGTGGGCCCGTCGCTAACCGCACGCTCGCGACAGGTCAGGCGAGCTAGATCTCGCCGGCGTCCAGCGCGTCCTTGACCTCTTGCGCGTGGGCGACCTGCTGCGGCGTGTAACCGATGAACAGCGCCGCCGCGCCGACGAAGATCGCCGCCCCGGCCAGCCACAGCAGGCCGTAGGTATAGCCGTGGTCCAGGGCCCGCAGTTGCGCGTCGTTCATGAACTTCACCGGGCCGGTGGTGCCGCCCAGGTAAAGCGTGCGGGAGGTGATCACGGCCTGGATGACGGCCAGCACCAGCGGGCCGCCCAGGCTCTGCAGCATCAGCGTCATCGCCGAAACCGGGCCGATCTGGTCGAACCCGACGCCGGCGATCGCCGACAGGGTCAGCGGCACGACGGCCATCCCGATGCCGATGCCGCCCACCACGATGGGCACCACCAGGTTGGGGAAGTAGGGCACGCCCCGATGCATGAAAAACGAGCCGTAGATCATCGCCCAGAAAAGCAGAAGTCCGCCGCCGATCGTCAGCACGCGCGGCGAGAACCGCGACACCAGCTGCGACGAGATGCCCAGGCCGATGCCCATCGCGATGACGAACGGGATGAAGCCGACGCCGGCGCGCAGCGCGCTGTAACCCAGGATGTCCTGCACGTACAGGCCGATGCACACCGTCAGGCTGAACATGACGCCGCCGGCCAAGAAGATCGCGACGAACGTGACCAGCCGGTTGCGGTCGCGGAACAGCTTGAACGGGACGACCGGATTCTCGGCGGTGCGTTCCACCATGACGAAGGCGAGAGCCGCCGCCATCGCCACCGTGCCCGAGCCGATGGTGGTGGTCGAGATCCAGCCTTTCGCCGGACCCATCGAGAAGGCGAACACGGCGGCGGTGCAGGCCAGCGTCGCCAGGATGGCGCCGGTGGCGTCGAGCTTCATCCGCTCGCGGTTGGTTTCGCGCAGCGCGGTGCGGGCCAGGTAGATCATCGCCAGCCCGATCGGCACGTTCACCAGGAACGCCAGCCGCCACGAGACCTCGGTGAGCGCGCCGCCGACCACCAGGCCCATCACGGAGCCGATCGCGGTCATCGCGGCGAACACGGCCGTTGCGGCGTTGCGCGCCGGCCCCTTGGGGAACGTGGTCGCCACCAGCGCCAGACCGGTCGGCGACGCGATGGCCGACCCGATGCCCTGCAGCAGCCGGGCGATGACCATGGTCGCCTCGTCCCAGGCGACCGCGCACAGCACGGAGGAGATGGTGAACAGCGCGACGCCGACGATGAACGTGCGCTTGCGCCCGATCGTGTCGCCGAGGCGCCCACCCAGCAGCATCAGCCCACCGAACGTCAGCACATACGCGGTGATCACCCAGCTACGGCTGGCGTCGGAGAGGCTCAGCTCGTTCTGGATCTTAGGAAGCGCGACGATCGCGACGGTGCTGTCCATGGTCGCCAGCAGCTGCATGCCACCGATCGCGATCACGGCCGCGATGAAACGCCACGAAGGCAGCCACGCGGGCGAATACCTGCCGATACGTGAGGAGGCGGTCTCCGCCGGCGGCGTAGCGCGCACCGGGGCCGGACGATCGGGGCGTGCGGACGTCCAATTTTGGGCCGCGCGCTCTGCGTCGTTGAGAGCCGTCATAATGGGTTACCTTACAGTAATCTTAAGAATCTTTTAAACGCCGAACGCCGCGACGGCCCCGATCACGATGATCGCGGGAGGTCGGATCCCCTCGGCGCGGATCTTGTCCGGCGTGTCGGCGAGGGTGGCCCGCAACGTGTGCTGAGCTGCGGTTGTCCCGTGCTGCACCACCAGCACCGGCGTCTGTGCAGGTCGGCCGCCCTTCAGCAGCACATCGACGAACAGCTCGATGCGTTCGACGGCCATCAGCAAAACGATGGTGCCCCGCATCGCGGCCAGAGCATCCCAATTCACTAACGATTCGGGGTGGCCCGGCGCAAGGTGGCCGCTGACCACCACGAACTCGTGATTTATCGCCCGGTGCGTGACCGGAACGCCCGCCAGGGCGGGCACGCCTATGGCACTTGTCACACCCGGCACCACGGTCACCGGAACCCCGGCCTCGGCGCACGCCAGCACCTCCTCATACCCGCGCGCGAACACGAAGGGGTCCCCGCCCTTGAGGCGGACGACGAAGCTGCCGGACCGGGCCCGCTCGATCATGACGTCGTTGATCGCGTCCTGGGCCATCGCGCGCCCGTACGGGATCTTGGCGGCGTCGATGACCTCCACGTGCGGCGGCAGCTCCGCGAGCAGTTCCGGCGGCGCCAGCCGGTCGGCGACCACGACGTCGGCCTGGGCGAGCAGCCGCCGCCCGCGCACGGTGATCAGTTCGGGGTCGCCGGGCCCGCCCCCGACCAGCGCCACCCCGCCGCGCACCACGTCGGAGCTCTCCGGGTCTTCCAGCGTGATGACCCCCTGCTGCAGCGCCTCCCGGATGGCCGACCGGATGGCCGCGGACCGGCGGTGCTCGCCGCCGGCCAGCACCCCCACCGACAACCCGGCGTAGCTGAAAGTCGCCGGGGTCACCGCGGTTCCCTCGACGGCGACGTCGGCCCGGACGCAGAAGATCTGGCGGCGTTCGGCCTCGGCGACGACGGCCGCGTTGACCCGGGCGTCGTCGGTGGCCGCGATCGCGTACCAGGCCCCGTCGAGGTCGCCGTCGCGGTATTCGCGCACCGACAGCACGATTCCGCTCATCGCCTCGACGGCCGGGGTGGCGGTGCGCGTGATGACGTGCACCTCCGCGCCGCTGGCGATGAGCAGGGGCAACCGGCGCTGGGCGACGGTCCCGCCGCCGACGACGACGACCTTCTTGCCGGCCAGCCGCAGCCCGGCCAGGTAGGCGTTGTCGGTCACCCGGCAAGCCTAAGGGGTGTGCGACGGCCGGCCCGCGTGCGCGACGAAGCGCGCCACGGCGCCCGGCGCCGCGGCCGGGTGGGTGTGCAGGTACGACGCGTGCACACCGGCGTGCACGACGCCGTCGGAGACGGGGTCCGCGTCGCCGCCCCGGTACACCCACGCCGCCTGGTAGCTCCGGGCAAAAGTTACTGCGGTGCGGTGGAATTCGTGCCCGACCACTCGCTCGCCGACGGAATACAGCGGCGAATCGACCACGGCGACGGCCTGGCGATAGGCCAGCGTGAGGTTCGGCGTGAACCGCGCCGACCCGGCCAGCACCCCGCACATCGGGTGCCCGTCGAGCTCGGCGGCCAGATAGATCAGCCCGGCGCATTCGGCGTGCACGGGCGCGCCGGCGGCGGCCAGCTCGTTGATCTGGCGGCGGACAACGTCGTTGGCGGACAGCTCCGCGGTGAACTGTTCGGGGAAGCCGCCGGGCAACAGGACCGCGCCGGCGCCGTCGGGCAACGCGTCGACGAGCGGGTCGAACTCGGCGATGTCGGCGCCGGCGGCGCGCAGCAGCTCCGCGTGCTCGGCATAGCCGAAGCTGAAGGCCTTCCCGGCCGCCATGGCGACGGTCGCGCGCACCGGCGGCCTCTCCCCCACCGCCGCGACCGGGTCCCACGGCTCGTCGGCGCAGCCGCAGCGGGCGGCCGCCATCACGGCGGCCAGATCGACGTGGCGAGCGATCAGGGCGGTCATCGCCTCCACCGCGTCGTGCGCGCGGCGCCCATACTCCACGGCCGTGACGAGCCCGAGATACCTTGTGGGCAGCTCCAATTCGGCGGTGCGCGGGATGGCGCCCAGCACCGGCACCCCGGCCTGCTCGCAGGCCTGCCGCAGCACCTGCTCGTGCCGGGCCGATCCGACCCGGTTGAGGATCACGCCGGTGACGCGGGTGGCGTCGTCGAAGGTCGAAAACCCATGCAGCAGCGCGGCGATGCTGTGACTCTGGCCCCGCGCGTCGACCACCAGAATCACCGGGGCGCCCAGCAGACCGGCGACGTGCGCGGTGGAGCCCGCCGCGGGGGCCGTCGTTCCGATGCGCCCGTCGAAGAGCCCCATCACGCCCTCGACCACCGCGATGTCCGCGCCGGCCGCGCCGTGCGCGTAGAGCGGGCCGATGAGCCGCTCCCCCACCATCACCGGATCCAGGTTGCGGCCGGGGCGCCCGGCGGCCAGGCCGTGGTAGCCCGGGTCGATGAAGTCCGGGCCGACCTTGAACGGCGCGACGGCATGGCCCGCCCTTCGCAGGGCCCCGATCAAACCCGTTGCGACGGTGGTCTTTCCACTCCCCGACGCGGGCGCGGCGATGACGACCGCGGGGACGCTCACCACTCGATGCCCTTCTGCCCCTTGCGCCCCGCATCCATCGGGTGCTTGACCTTGGTCATCTCGGTGACCAGGTCGGCGGCGTCGACCAGCCGTTGCGGGGCGTCGCGCCCGGTGATCACCACGTGCTGGTGGCCGGGCCTGGCCAGCAGGACGTCGACCACGTCGCCGGTGTCGACCCAGCCCCACTTGAGCGGGTAGGTGAATTCGTCCAGCACGTAGAAGTCGTGGCGCTGCGCGGCCAGCCGGCGCGCGATCTCGGCCCACCCGTCGGCCGCGGCCGCCGCGTGGTCGATGTCGCTGCCCGCCTTGCGCGTCCAGGACCAGCCCGCGCCCATCTTGTGCCATTCGACGGCTCCGCCGGCGCCGTCGGAGTCGTGGAGCCCGCCGAGCCGGGCGAAGGCCGCCTCCTCGCCGACCTTCCATTTCGCGCTCTTGACGAACTGGAACACGGCCACGCGCAGGCCGGCGTTCCACGCCCGCAGCGCCATTCCGAATGCCGCGGTCGACTTCCCCTTGCCCGCACCGGTGTGCACCGCCAGCACGGGTGTGTTGCGCCGCGCCCGGGTGGTCAGGCCGTCGTCGGGCACTTCGAGCGGTTTTCCCTGTGGCATGGGCGCTTATCCTCGCTCAGGCCGCGCCGCGCACGGCGCGCGTGAGATGGTCGGCGCGCAACTGCTCCAGCCGCACCGCCGGCGCGCCGAGCTGATCGGCGAGCTGGCCGGCCAGCCCCAACCGCACGTACGACGTCTCGCAGTCGACGACCACCGCGGCGGCGCCTTCGGCGACCAGCCGGGCCGCCGCGATCCGGCTGCGCCCCAACGGGTCCGGCCCGGCGGTGGCCCGGCCGTCGGTGAGCACGACCACCAGCGGGCGCCGCGCGCGGTCGCGCGCCCTTTCCCGGACGATCAGCTCGCGCGCGGCCAGCAGGCCCTCGGCGAGCGGGGTCTTGCCGCCGGTGTCGAAGCGGGCCAGTCGCCGCCCGGCGATGTGCGCCGACGACGTCGGCGGGAGCAACAGCCGCGCTTCGGTCCGACGGAAGGTGATAACGGCGACCTTGTCCCGGCGCTGGTAGGCGTCGCGCAGCAGCGACAGGGTGGCGCCGCTCACGGCGGCCATGCGATCCCGGGCGGCCATCGAGCCCGACGCGTCGACGACGAAGATCACCAGGTTGCCTTCGCGCCCCTCGCGGATGGCGCGGCGCACGTCCCCCGGCTCCGGCCGCAGCGGACCCGCCCCGGCGCGCTCGGCGGCCGCCAGCAGGGTCGCGAACAGGTGCAGGCCGTGCGCGCCGGTCTCGCCGCCGTCGGCGGCGGCCACCACGGAGCCGGAGGCGTTGCGCGCCCGCGACCGCCGGCCCGGCGCGCCCTCGCCGACGCCGGGAACGGTCAGTGCCCGGGCGCGAAAGGTCGCCGACGGCGGCGCGCTCGGTTTCGTCGACGGCGCCCGCTGTGGCGTCGAATCATGTTGCGGTTCCGGCGCATCCGCGGCCTGTCCGCCACCCGGCGGATCGGGGTCGGGCTCGGGGTCCTCGGTTCCCGCTTGTGCCAGGGCCTCGTCCAGCTGGTCGCGGTCGATGCCGGGATCGTCGAACGGGTCGCGGCGGCGGCGGTGCGGCAACGCCAGCTCGGCCGCCACCCGGATGTCCTGCTCCTCGACGGTCCTGGCGCCGCGCCACGCGGCGTGCGCGACGGCCGTGCGGGCCACCACCAGGTCGGCCCGCATGCCGTCGACGTCGAACGCCGCGCACAGCGCCGCGATGCGCCGTAATTCGTTGTCCGGCAAGGCGACCTCGTCGACCAGGGCCCGGGCCGTGGCGATCCTGCGGGCCAAATCCGCGTCCGCGTCTGCGTAGCGCGCGGCGAACGCGTCCGGATCGGCCTCGTAGGCCATCCGCTGCCGGATCACCTGCGTGCGCACGTCGACGTCGCGCGACGCGCGAACGTCGACGGTGAGGCCGAACCGGTCCAGCAGCTGCGGACGCAGCTCGCCCTCCTCCGGGTTCATGGTGCCGATCAACACGAAGCGCGCCTCGTGCGAGTGGGAGACGCCGTCGCGCTCGATGTGCACCCGCCCCATCGCAGCGGCGTCGAGCAGCACGTCGACGAGGTGGTCGTGCAACAGGTTGACCTCGTCGACGTAGAGCACGCCCCCGTGGGCGCGGGCCAGCAGCCCCGGGGAAAACGCGTGCTCGCCGTCGCGCAGCACCCGCTGCAGGTCCAGCGATCCGATCACCCGGTCTTCGGTTGCGCCGAGCGGCATTTCGACCAGCCCCGCCGATCCGTTTCCGGTCGCGGCGGCCAGCAGCCCGGCCAGCCCACGCACGGCCGTCGACTTGGCGGTGCCCTTCTCGCCGCGGATGAGCGCGCCGCCGATCTCCGGGCGCACGGCACACAGCAGCAGGGCGAGCCGCAGTTGGTCGTGCCCGACGATCGCGCTGAACGGATAGGGCCTCACGGCTGCTCCGCCAGGCCGGAGCGGGAGGGCTTGAGCATGGGCACGTGCGGGATGCCGTCGTCGACGAAATCGTCGCCGGCACGGACGAATCCGTGCTGGGCGTACATGTCGGCCAGGTAGGTCTGCGCGTCGATCCGGCACGGATAGTCGCCGACCTCGGCGAGCGCGGCGCGCAGCAGCCGGGTGGTGTGGCCCTGGCCGCGGGCGCTGCGTTTGGTGCACAGCCGGCCGATCCGGAACGCCTTCTCGCCTCCCGCGTGCTCCTCCATCAACCGCAGCGTGCAGATCACCTCGCCGTCGGGCGTCTCGAGCCAGAAGTGCCGGGTTTCGGCGAGCAGGTCGCGCCCGTCGAGCTCCGGGTACGGGCAGGCCTGCTCGACGACGAACACCTCCACCCGCAGCTTGAGCAGCTCGTAAAGGGTCCGGGCGTCAAGGTCTTTGGACCACGAGCGGCGCAGCGTTTCAGTCATAACGCCGCCAGCCCCAGCGCCTTGGTGCCCCACGCCCAGACGTCGTCGAACAGCGCGGGCTCGCGGGACAGCTCCGTCCCGAGCGACGGCACCATCTCCTTGAGCGTCGGCAGCCACGAGGCGTACCGGTCGGCGAAGCAGCGCGCCAGCACATCGAGCATGGCCGGCACCGCGGTGGACGCCCCCGGGGAACCCCCCAGCAGGCCGGCGATGCTGCCGTCGCCGGCGCTGAGCACGGTGGTGTTGAAGTCGAGCGCCCCGCCCCGGCGCCTGTCGCGGCGGATCACCTGAACGCGCTGGCCGGCGACCGTCAGCGTCCAGTCCGAATCCGTTGCGGTGGGGGCGAATTCGCGCAGCGCGCGCACGCGGTCGGGCTCGGAGAGCCGCAGCTGGCCGATCAGGTAGTTGACCAGCGGCAGCTGGGTGACCCCGACGCCGAGCATCGACAGCAGGTTGTCCGGCTTGATCGAGCGCGGGAGGTCGGTGAAGTGGCCGTGTTTCAGGAACTTCGGCGACCAGCCGGCGTACGGCCCGAACACCAGCCACGACTTGCCGTTGACGAACCGCAGGTCGAGATGCAGCGCGCCCAGCGGCGGCGCGCCCGGCGCCGGGGTCCCGTACACCTTGGCGCGGTGCGCGGCGGTGAGCGCCGGGTTGTCCGTGCGCAGGAACCGGCCGCCGATCGGGAAGCCGGCGTAGCCCCTGACCTCCTTGATGCCCGACTTCTGCAACAGCGGCAGCGCGTCCCCGCCCGCCCCGACGAACACGAATTTGGCGTTCAGCCGACGCTTTTCGCCCGTGCGGCGGTTGCGGACCAGCAGCGTCCAGCTGCCGTCGGATTGGCGGGTCAGGTTGCGGACCTCGTGGCCGAACAGCGCCGTCGCCCCGCCCCGCGCGCAATAGCCGACGAGTTGGCGGGACAGCGCACCGAAGTCGACGTCGGTGCCGTCGGCGGCCCAGTTCAGCGCGGTCGGCTCGGAGAAGTCGCGCTTGGCGGCCATGAACGGCAGCCGCCGCGCGAACTCACCCGCGTCGTCGATCAATTCGGTGCGCGCGAACAGGGGGTTGTGCGCCAGCGCCCGCTGCCGCCGCCGCAGGTATTCCACGCGCCGCGCGCCGCGCACGAAGCTGGCGTGCGGGACCGGGTTGAGGAAGCCGCGGTCGGTGAGGATGCCGTTCTCGATCGCGTACGCCCAGAACTGGCGGGTCACCTGGAACTGCTCGTTGATGCGGACCGCTTTGGTGATGTCGATCGAGCCGTCGGGGTTCTCCGGCGTGTAGTTCAGCTCGCACAGCGCGGAGTGCCCGGTGCCGGCGTTGTTCCAGGGGCTGCTGCTCTCGGCGGCGACGGCGTCCAGCCGCTCGATCAGGGTGATGTCCCAGCCCGGCTCCAGCCGCCGCAGCAACGCCCCCAGCGTGGCGCTCATGACGCCGGCGCCCACCAGCGCGACATCGGTGCGCGCGGTTGCGCCTCGGCCTGACACCGTCCCAGGTTATCCCGGCGCCATCCGGGCACTTACGACGTGCGGCCACCCGTCACCAGCAAAACCTTTAAGCTGGCCTCGTGACTGGCTGGGTGCCCGACGTGCTGCCCGGCTATTGGCAGCACACGATCCCGCTCGGACCCGATCCCGCCGGCGAGGGCGAGATCGTGGCAACGCTGATCCGGCGCGGCGAGCCCACCGCAGCGCGGCACGCCGTCCTGGCTGTGCACGGCTACACCGACTACTTCTTCCACACCGAGTTGGCCGATCGCTTCGCCGATCGCGGCTTTGCCTTCTACGCGCTGGACCTACAGAAGTGCGGCCGGTCGCGCCGCGACGGCCAGACCCCGCATTTCATCACCGACCTGGCCCACTACGACGCCGAACTCGAGCACGCCCTGGCCGTCATCCGCGCGCCCGGCCCGTCCGGCCGGCGAGCCAAGGTCCTGGTCTACGGCCATTCCTCCGGCGGGCTCATCGTGCCGTTGTGGCTGGACCGGTTGCGCCGGCGCGACCCGGCCGCGCACGGCGGCGTCGGCGGCGCGGTGCTCAACAGTCCGTTCCTCGACCTGCACGGCCCCGCGGTGCTGCGCCACTCGGCGACCTCGGCGCTGATCGCCGGCCTGTCCCGGGTGCGGTCCAAGGGCGTGGTACGCGGGTCCACCGAGGGCGGCTACGGCACCACC
Source organism: Mycobacterium sp. NGS69 (assembly GCF_059812165.1). Lineage (NCBI taxonomy): Bacteria > Bacillati > Actinomycetota > Actinomycetes > Mycobacteriales > Mycobacteriaceae > Mycobacterium > Mycobacterium sp. NGS69. The sequence goes on along the minus strand of NZ_JCALCD010000002.1, from coordinate 230,907 downwards.
CTGCACCGCGACTACCACGGCGAGTTCGACTACAACCTGCAGTGGAAGCCGCTGGGCGGCTTCCCCATCACCCTCGGCTGGTTGCACGCCATCCGCCGCGGCCAGGCCCGGCTGCACCGCGGCCTGGACGTCGGCGTGCCCAACCTGATCCTGCGTTCCGACCACACCGTGGCCGAAACCAGCGACCCGGCGTCCATGCAAACCGGCGACGCGGTCCTCGACGTCACCCAGATCGCCAAGTGGGCCGGCTGCGTCGGCAATCGCACCACCATCGTCCCGGTGCCCGACGCCAAACACGACGTGTTCCTGTCGCTGAACCACCCGCGCCGGAGGGCGTATCGCGAACTGGACGCGTGGCTGGACCACTACCTCAGCAACGAAAACGCCGACGCGTCGGCCCCCTCGGAGAAGGGGTGACGGTCCGGGCATGGAAACGTACGACATCGCCATCATCGGAACCGGTTCGGGCAACACCATTCTCGACGATCGCCACGCGGGCAAGCGCGCCGCGATCTGCGAGCAGGGCACCTTCGGGGGCACCTGCCTCAACGTCGGATGCATCCCGACGAAGATGTTCGTCTACGCCGCCGAGGTCGCCGCGGGGATCCGGGGCGCGGCCCGCTACGGCATCGACGCGCGCATCGATCAGGTGCGCTGGGACGAGATCGTCTCGCGTGTCTTCGGGCGCATCGACCCCATCTCGATGAGCGGTGAGGAATACCGGCGCTCGCTGCCCAATGTCGACGTCTACGAACGGCACACCCGGTTCCGGCCGGTCCAGCCCGACGGGCGATACCTGTTGCGCACCGACGCGGGCGAGGAATTCACCGCCGATCAGGTGGTGATCGCGGCGGGCTCGCGGCCGGTGATCCCCTCGACCATCCTCGCCTCCGACGTGCACTACCACACCAGCGACACCATCATGCGCATCCCCGAGCTGCCCGAGCACCTGGTGATCATCGGAAGCGGCTTCGTGGCAACGGAATTCGCACACGTCTTCTCCGCGCTCGGGGTGCGAGTCACCCTGGTCGTCCGGGGTTCCACGCTGCTGCGGCACTTCGACGACACCATCTGCAAACGGTTTACCCGCATCGCCGCGCGCAAATGGGAGCTGCGCACCCACCGGATGGTCGCGCGCGCCGCCAACCGCGGCTCCGGCGTCTCCCTGGAGCTCGACGACGGCTCCACCCTGAACGCCGACCTGCTGCTGGTGGCGACCGGCCGGTTGCCCAACGGCGACCTGCTGGACGCCGAACAGGCCGGCATCGACGTCGAGAACGGCCAGGTGGTGGTCGACGAATACCAAAGAACCTCGGCGCGCGGCGTTTTCGCGCTCGGCGACGTCTCGTCGCCCTACCAGCTCAAGCACGTCGCCAACCACGAGGCCCGCGTCGTGCAGCAAAACCTGCTGTGCGACTGGGACGACACCGAGTCGATGGCCGTGACCGACCACCGGTTCGTGCCGTCGGCGGTGTTCACCGATCCCCAGCTGGCAACCGTCGGCCTCACCGAAAACCAGGCCATCGCACGCGGATTCGACATCTCCGTCGCGGTGCAGGACTACGCGGACGTCGCCTACGGCTGGGCGATGGAGGACACCACCGGCATCGTCAAACTCATCGCCGAGCGCAACAGCGGGTGCCTGCTGGGCGCCCACATCATGGGTCACCAGGCGTCGTCGATCATCCAGCCGCTGATCCAGGCGATGAGCTTCGGGCTGACCGCCGCGGAGATGGCGCGCGGCCAGTACTGGATTCATCCGGCGCTGCCCGAGGTGGTCGAAAACGCCCTACTGGGCCTGCGCTGAGCTCTGGCACCGCGGGCACAGCCCGTGCAGCGTCAGACCGGCCGCCTCCGACAGCGCGAAGGAGCTGCCCGCCATCGCGTGCTCCAGCGCCGAGCTCAGCTGGCGGGCGGGCACCTCGATGATCGAGCCGCACCGCGTGCACACCGCGTGGTGGTGGGGCGCGGTGGCCAGGCCGTAGGTGGTCACGCCGCCCTCGAGGGTCAGCGCGTGCAGCACCCCCTGATCGACCAGCGTCGTCACGGTGCGGTAAATGGTCGCCACGTCGGGCGGCTGGCTGCCGGGCGGCAGGGACGCGCGCACCCGCTGGTGGATCTGCGCCACCGGCAGGTGCCCGTTGACGGGCTCGAGCACCGCCAACACCTGGATCCGCGACGCCATCCGCCGCAGCCCGTGGGCCCGGAGCAGGTCACCGATCCGTTCGGTGATGGCCGGGTCCAGCGCGGTGGCCGGTTTCGCGGCGTTGGGCGTCATCTTCCCAGTGTCGCGGCCGGCACCCGCGATTGCCAGTTTTGGCCCGGCACTCCTGCAATCCACTTGCACTTGGTTCGCGGGCCCTCCTAGTGTCGTGATGGTGGCCAGCAAGCTTCGAAGCGCCTTGGCGCCGGCGGAGTGGTGGCGGCTGGGGTCGATGCTGGCGGTGATCGCCGCGCTGCACCTGATCGGCTGGGGCACCCTGGTGCTGCTCGTCGATCCGGCCCGACTCAGCGTGGGGGGCAAGGCTTTTGGCATCGGTGTCGGGCTGACGGCCTACGCCCTGGGCATGCGCCACGCCTTCGACGCCGACCACATCGCCGCCATCGACAACACCACCCGCAAGCTGATGAGCGACGGGCAGCGCCCGCTGGCCGTCGGCTTCTTCTTCTCGCTCGGCCATTCCACGGTGGTTTTCGCACTGGCCCTGCTGCTGGCGACCGGGGTGAGGGCTGCGCTGGGACCGGTCGAGGACGGCTCCTCGGCGCTGCATCACTACACCGGCCTGATCGGCACCAGCGTCTCGGGCGTGTTCCTCTACCTGATCGCGGCCCTCAACGTCGTCGTGCTGGTCGGCATCCTGCGGGTGTTCGCGCGCCTGCGCCGCGGTCGCTACGACGAAACCGAACTCGAGCGACAGCTGCAGAACCGCGGGCTGATCAACCGGTTCCTCGGCCGCGTCACCCGATCGATCACCAAGTCCTGGCACCTCTACCCGGTCGGACTGCTGTTCGGGCTGGGCTTCGACACCGCCACCGAGATCGCGCTGCTGGTGCTGGCGGGCACCAGCGCCGCGGCCGGCCTGCCCTGGTACGCCATCCTGTGCCTGCCGGTGCTGTTCACCGCCGGCATGTGCCTGCTGGACACGATCGACGGATCGTTCATGAACTTCGCCTACGGGTGGGCCTTCGCCAGCCCGCTGCGCAAGATCTACTACAACATCACCATCACCGGGCTCTCGGTCGCGGTCGCGCTGCTGATCGGGACCGTCGAACTGCTCGGCCTGTTCGCCGGCCAGCTGGGCTGGCGGGGCGGGTTCTGGAACTGGATCAGCGGCCTCGACCTCAACGCCGTCGGCTTCGCCGTGGTCGGCGTCTTCGTGCTCACCTGGGCGGTCGCCCTGCTGGTGTGGCGTTACGCGCGCATCGAGGAAAAGTGGGGTTCGGCCCAGGGCTGACGCGTGGGTGTAGAAAAGTGCCATGCACGAGCTGTCGCTGTGCGAGGCCATCGCCGGTCTGGTGAAGACCCACGCCGGGGGCCGGCACGTCGACGTGGTGCGGGTGCGTATCGGCGCCCTTCGCCAGGTGGTGCCCGAATCGCTGTCGTTCTGTTGGACGCTGGTCCGGGATTCCGAGGACATGCCCGACGCCGAGCTGGAACTCGAATGCGTCGGCGCCGAGGTGCGCTGCCGGTCGTGCGGCCGCGAATCGGAGATCACGTCGGCCTGGTCGATCTGGTGCCCGCAGTGCGACAGCCCCGATGTCGAGGTGCTGCACGGCAACGAGTTCCTGGTGACGTCCTTGGACGTCTCATGAAAGCGTCAGGCGCTCAGGGCAACTCCGCGAATGTGCAATTTGCGACGCGACACGCCCCGGACGCGTCGCAGGATGCACGCTCGGCGGGGTGACCCCGTTGCGGTGCGCACTAGGATCTGACCATGGGTAGGTTTCACCGGCACGACGACGGAACCGTGCACACCCACGAGCACGACCATCCCGATCACCAGCACGGGGACCACAGTCACTACCAGACGGGCAAGCAGCGCATCGACGTGCTGGAGGCGATCTTCGCCGAGAACGACACCCTCGCCGAGGCCAACCGGGCGGCGTTCGCGAGCCACGGGATCCGCACGCTGAACCTGATGAGCTCCCCGGGATCGGGCAAGACGACCGTGCTGCAGGCGACGCTCGACGAGCTGGCCGGCGAATTCGCGATCGGCGTCATCGAGGGCGACATCGCCACCGACCTGGACGCGGCCAAGCTCAGCGGGCGCGGCGCCCAGGTGTCACTGCTCAACACCAGCAATGGGTTCGGCGGCGAGTGCCACCTCGACGCCCCCATGGTCAACCGCGCCCTGCCCGGCCTGGACCTGCCCGGCCTGGACCTGGTGATCATCGAGAACGTCGGCAACCTGGTCTGCCCGGCCGAGTTCGACGTCGGCGAGCACGCCAAGGCCATGGTGTACTCCGTGACCGAGGGCGAGGACAAGCCGCTGAAGTACCCGGTGATGTTCCGATCGGTGGACGTGGTGCTGCTCAACAAGATTGATCTGGTGCCCTACCTGGACGTCGACGTCGACTCGTACATCTCGCACATTCGCGAGGTCAACGCCACGGCCGAGGTCCTGCCGGTCAGCGCGCGCACCGGCGCCGGCATGGGCGCCTGGTTCGGCTGGCTACGGCGATTCGCGGCGAACCCCGACGACTGATCTTGCCAATCACTTGCAAGACCGCGGGGATTTTCCGGCCCTTCGTTAGGCTTGCTCACGGGTTGGCCGGCCGCGCGGTCCGCGGCCGAAATCCCCTGCCCGGCAACGCCAATCGGTGAAACCCGGGCGCAATAGAACGTCTGTATATTTGCCGGCAAACTCTGGACCGTTGACAACCGACTGAGGCGGGAGTAGACCCAAAATCAGCGCTGCGCAAGTGGGCCGACGGTCGACTCCGGCAGCGCAGGAGCGTTCAGCCCGGCTCCGGAAAGCTGCAGCATGCCAACAGAAGCGGCAGTCAAAGCAGAAGAAACATTGATCCATGTTCTATGGATTAACGCGGGCCTCAGTTGCGACGGCGATTCGGTGGCGTTGACTGCCGCCACCCAGCCCAGCGTCGAGGAAATAGCACTCGGCGCGCTTCCGGGCTTACCCAAGGTCGCCGTGCACTGGCCCCTGATCGATTTCGAGTGCGGCCCGAACGGAGGGGCCGACGACTTCCTCGAGTGGTTCTTCAGAGCCGATCGCGGCGAGCTCGAGCCGTTCGTGCTCGTCGTCGAGGGGTCCATCCCCAACGAAAAGATCAAGGATGAAGGGTACTGGTGCGGGTTCGGCAATGACCCGGCCACCGGCCAGCCCATGACCACCAGCGAGTGGCTGGACCGGCTGGCGCCGAAAGCCACCGCGGTGGTCGCGGTCGGGACCTGCGCCACCTACGGCGGCATCCACGCGATGGCCGGCAACCCGACCGGGGCGATGGGCGTGCCCGACTACCTCGGCTGGGACTGGAAGAGCAAGGCCGGCATCCCGATCGTCTGCGTCCCGGGCTGCCCGATCCACCCGGACAACCTGTCCGAGACGCTGACCTACCTGCTCTACATGGCGACCGGTCAGGCGCCGATGATCCCGCTCGACGACGCGCTGCGCCCCAAGTGGCTGTTCGGCAACACCGTGCACGAGGGGTGCGACCGCGCCGGCTACTACGAGCAGGGCGATTTCGCCACCGAATACGGCTCCCCGAAATGCATTGTGAAGCTTGGCTGTTGGGGCCCGGTAGTCAAGTGCAACGTGCCCAAGCGCGGGTGGATCAACGGCGTCGGCGGCTGCCCGAACGTCGGCGGCATCTGCATCGGATGCACCATGCCCGGCTTCCCGGACAAGTTCATGCCGTTCATGGACGAGCCGCCGGGCGGCAAGCTTTCCAGCACCGCGGTCGGCTTGTACGGCAGCGTGATCCGCAATCTTCGGGGCATCACGGGGCGCACCGTCGACAAAGAGCCGAAGTGGCGCCACAACGGCGACCAACTCACCACCGGGGCGCGCCGCACCTGGTAGGTCGCGGCACGCCTTCTTCTCACTGCACCTGGAGAGACTTCGATGACAACTATCGTTCCCGAGCCGAGCACCGCCAAGCGGGAACCGGGCCAGCTCGTCGAGATGGCCTGGGACCCGATCACCCGGATCGTGGGCAGCCTCGGCATCTACACCAAGATCGATTTCGAGAACAAGGAAGTCGTCGAGTGCCACAGCACCTCGTCGATCTTCCGCGGCTACTCGATCTTCATGAAGGGCAAGGACCCTCGCGACGCCCACTTCATCACCAGCCGCATCTGCGGCATCTGCGGCGACAACCACGCCACCTGTTCGTGCTACACGCAGAACATGGCGTACGGGGTCAAGCCGCCGCACCTGGGCGAGTGGCTGATCAACCTCGGCGAGGCCGCCGAGTACATGTTCGACCACAACATCTTCCAGGAGAACCTGGTCGGGGTGGACTTCTGCGAGAAGATGGTCGCCGAGACCAACCCGAGCGTGCTCTCCCTGGCGGAGAAGACCCAGGCGCCGCACGCCGACGCGCACGGGTACCGGACGATCGCCGACATCATGCGGTCGCTCAACCCGTTCAGCGGCGAGTTCTACCGCGAGGCGCTGCAGGTCAGTCGCTGGACGCGAGAGATGTTCTGCCTCATGGAGGGTCGCCACGTGCACCCGTCCACGCTGTACCCCGGCGGCATCGGCACCGTCGCGACCATCCAGCTGATGACGGACTACATGACGCGGCTGATGCGCTACGTCGAGTTCATGAAGAAGGTCGTGCCGATGCACGACGACCTGTTCGACTTCTTCTACGAGGCGCTGCCCGGTTACGAGAAGGTCGGGCTGCGACGCACGCTGCTCGGCTGCTGGGGCTCGTTCCAGGACCCCGAGGTGTGCAACTTCGCCTACAAGGACATGGAGCGTTGGGGCAACGCGATGTTCGTCACCCCGGGCGTGGTGGTCGACGGCAAGCTCGTCACCCACTCGCTGGTGGACATCAACCTCGGCATCCGGATCCTCTTAGGCAGTTCGTATTACGACGACTGGACCGACCAGGAGATGTTCGTCAAGACCGACCCGCTGGGCAATGCGGTGGACCGGCGCCACCCGTGGAACCAGCACACCAACCCGCATCCGCAGAAGCGGGACATGGAAGGTGGAAAGTACAGCTGGGTGATGTCCCCGCGCTGGTTCGACGGCACCGACCACCTGGCGCTGGACACCGGCGGCGGACCGCTGGCCCGGCTGTGGGCGACGGCGCTCGCCGGCCTGGTCGACATCGGCTACGTCAAGGCGACCGGCAACAGCGTCAAGATCAACCTGCCGAAGACCGCGCTGAAGGGCCCCGTCGAGTTCGAGTGGAAGGTACCCAAGTACGGCAGCAACACGATCGAACGCGACCGGGCCCGCACCTACTTCCAGGCCTACGCCGCCGCATGCGCATTGCACTTCGCCGAGAAGGCGTTGGCGGAAATCCGCGCGGGACGCACCAAGACGTGGGAAAAGTTCGAGGTGCCCGACGAGGCCATCGGTTGCGGCTTCACCGAGGCGGTGCGCGGCGTGCTCAGCCACCACATGGTGATCCGGGACGGCAAGATCGCGAATTACCACCCGTACCCGCCCACCCCGTGGAACGCCAACCCGCGCGACAGCTACGGGACGCCGGGCCCGTACGAGGACGCGGTGCAGGGTCAGCCGATCTTCGAGGAGAACGGCCGGGACGCCTTCAAGGGCATCGACGTCATGCGCACGGTGCGCAGCTTCGACCCGTGCCTGCCCTGCGGCGTGCACATGTACCTCGGAAAGGGCAAGACCCTGGAGAGACTGCACACGCCGACCCAATCGCCTGTCGGGGAGTGACGCATGGCGGATCGCCCGAACCCCGATAACGACACGCAGTGGCGCGCAGCGGGCGATCGGATCCAGACACTCCTGGATTCCTGCGCGGCGGGTGGGGCGGTCGCCCACGAGCGCGCGCAGCAGTTGGTCCGCGAGGTGGTCGGGCTCTACGGGGCCGCCCTCGAACGGATCGTGCGAGCCGGCGACGCCGGTTTCGCCGAGCGGCTGGCCACCGACGACCTGGTGGCCAGCCTGCTGCTCGTCCACGGCCTGCACCCGCACGACACGCACCGGCGGGTGTCCGACGCGCTGGACCGGGTGCGGCCCTACCTCGGGTCGCACGGCGGCGACGTCGACCTGCTGGAGGTTGTTCCCGTCGGAGCGACGGGAGAAATCGTGGTGCGGCTGGCGTTCAAGGGGAGTTGCAAGAGCTGCCCGTCGTCGGCCGTGACGCTGGAGCTGGCCGTCGAGGACGCGGTCCGGGCCGCCGCGCCGGAGATCTCGTCGATCGAGGTGGTGACGGCCGAGCCGGCGAGCAACGCGGCCGTGATCCCGACGGAATCGCTGATGGCGCACCTCCGTTCGAACGCGTCGAACGGGGCCGGCAACTGGCACCCGCTTCCCGAGGTGGCCGAGCTGGAGCCCGGCGACGTCGCGGGGTTCCGGGTCGCCGGCGCCGCGCTGCTGGTGTGCAGGGTCGGCGACCTGCCGCTGGCCTACCGCGACCATTGCCCGGTGTGTGACGACTCGTTGGCGGGCGCGCGACTGAACGAGACGCTGCTCGGTTGCCCGCGCTGCGGCACGCAGTTCGACATCGTGCACGCGGGCGCCGGCCCCGACGGAACTCACCTCGAGCCGCTCCCTCTGTTGCCCCGCGACGGGGTGCCCTCGGTGGCGCTGGCCGAACCGCTGGGAGCGCGCGCATGACGAGCCCGTATGACGTTCTGGCCCGCATCCGAAGCGATCGCGCGGCCCCCGCGCCGGCGGGCGAGCGATGCGAGATGTGCGCGGAGACGATTCCCGACGAGCACCAGCACGTCGTGAATGTGGCCGCCCGGCAGCTGATGTGCGTATGCCGGGCCTGTTATCTGCTGTTCACCGACCGCACCGCCGAACTGCGCTACCGGGCGGTGCCGGACCGGTATCTGGCTTTTGGAGGCTTCGCGCTGGATCGCCGCGCGTGGGAGGCGCTGCAGATTCCCGTCGGCGTCGCCTTCTTCTTCACCAACTCCGCGCTGGGGCGCACCGTCGCCTTCTACCCCGGCCCGGCCGGGGCGACCGAATCCGAACTCGACCTACAGGCCTGGAAGGCCATCGGCGGCGCCGATCCGCGGGTGGCCCTGCTGACCGAAGACGTCGAGGCGCTGCTGGTCCGCGTCCCCGACACCAGCGCGGACGATACCGAAACTGCCGAGCCGCAAAGCTATCTCGTGCCCATCGACGCCTGCTACGAGTTCGTCGGGCGCCTGCGCATGCTGTGGCGCGGGTTCGACGGCGGCCAGGAGGCCCGCGCCTTCATCGACGACTTCTTTTCGCGGATCGCCGCGCGCGCGGTGGAGACGCCACCATGAGCGGAGAGCACGTGGACGTGAACTTCGCGGTCCTCGACGTGGCGCCCGAACCGTACTCGGTGAGCCCGGTGCTGACCGCGCGGGTCAGCGTCGCCGCCAGCGGTGACGACCCGGTGCACGCGATCGCCCTGCGCTGCCAGGTCCGCATCGAACCGCTGCGCCGCTCCTACTCGGAGGCGGAGGCGGCCGGGCTGCTCGACCTGTTCGGGCCCCGCGAACGCTGGGCCGCCACGCAGCGCACCTTCCTCTGGCAGCACGCCACCGCGATGGTGCCGGGCTTCGCCGGCAACACGACGGTCGCGCTCCCGCTGGACTGCACCTACGACTTCGAGGTCGCCGCCGCCAAGTACCTGCACGCGCTGCGCGACGGTGCGCTGCCCCTCCAGTTCCTTTTCAGCGGAACAATTTTCGTCAAATCCGAACGCGGGTTCTCGGTCCAGCAGGTGCCATGGGACTGCGAGTATCGCTACGACATGCCGGCCGCGGTCTGGCGCGACCTGATCGAGCAGCACTATCCGAACACCGGCTGGGTGCGCCTGAGCCACGAAACCATCGCGGCGCTGGCGGCCTACAAGTCGGCGCAGGGGATGCTCGACCTCGACCACGCGGTCACCACGCTGTTGGGTGTCGACCGGGAGGAGGCCAAATGACCTCCGCCTGGGACCGGGCCCGCGCCGTCGCCGACGCGGTGCTGTACGAGGGCTACTTGCTCTACCCGTACCGCGGCACGTCGAGCAAGAACCAGTCGCGCTGGCAGTTCGGCGTTTTGGGTCCGCCCGGCGCCGCGGAGGCCGGCCTGGGCGAAGACGACACCCTGGCGGCGCAGTTCCTGGTCGACGGTTCCCAGGCGCTGACCCTGGTGGTCCGGTTCCTGCAGCTGCAGCACCGCGGGGCCGAGCGCGAATTCGCCCACGGCGCATTCGAACCGGTCGACGAGCTGACCACCGCGGCCGGGTCGTGGCTGACCTGGGACGAGGCGGTCGAGTGCGAACTGTCCTTCGGCCCGCTCGCGTTGGACGGTCCGCCGCGCACGCTGCCGGTCGTGGCGAAGGCCGCCACGGACGTCGAACTGCTCGCCGGGGGGCGGCTGGTCCGCGAGCGACGCGAGGTGCGCGGTGAGCTGACGGTCGCCAGCGAACCGGACGGCGACCTGCGCCGCGTCTCGGTGCGGGTGGCCAACGTCGGCGCGGCCGCGGCCGACAAAACCGATGCGATCGCGCGGTCCATGATCGGCACCCACCTCATCGCCGAAGTCGTTGGCGGTCAATTCGTTTCGCTGCTCGAGCCGCCGCCGGGCGCCGTCGCGGCGGCGGCGCGCTGCCGCCAGCACCGCTGCTTCCCCGTGCTGGCGGGCCCCGCCGGCACCCGCGACATCCTCCTGATCTCGCCGATCATCCTCTACGACCACCCCGAGGTCGCCGAACAGAGCAACACGGCGCTGTACGACTGCACCGAGATCGACGAGATCCTCACCCTGCGCGTGATGACGATGACCGACGAGGAGAAGGCCCAGGCCCGGGCCACCGATCCGCGGGCCGCGCAGATCATCGACCAGTGCGACGCCATGTCACCCGACGCGATGGCGCGCCTGCACGGGGTGCTGCGCGACCCGCACGCCCTGTCCGGGCTGGTGCCCGAGGTCCCCGAGGGCGTCGACTGGTGGGATCCGCTGGCCGACAACGCCGTTCGCCCCGAAGTCGACGCGGTGCTGGTGAACGGCGTGCGGGTCGCGCGCGGCAGCCGGGTCCGGCTGCGGCCGGCGCGCAATGCCGACGCGCAGGACATCTTCGTCGCCGGCAGGACCGCCCGCGTGACCTCGGTGCACGAGGACGTGGAGGGCAACAAGCACGTCGCGGTCGTCGTCGACGACGACCCCGCCGCCGAGCTGCACGACTGGTACGGCCGCTACCTGTATTTCTCCCCCGACGAGGTCGAGCCGCTCGAAGCCGGACAACCCGCAAATCCCTGAAAGGAGTTCGAAATGGAAGTCTTAGGCTGGATATTCATCGCCATCCTCGCGTTGGTGGCCGCGATCGCGGTCACGCTCGGACTGATATCGCTGCCCGACGCCCGCCGCTACCTGAAGCTGAGGCGGATGTAGCCAACCCGGGGGAACCGATGACGACGCGCATCCTGGTCGCCGGGATCGGCAACATTTTCCTGGGGGACGACGGTTTCGGCTCGGAAGTGGTCCGCAACGCCGAGATCCCGCAGGACGACGCGGGCGGCAATTCCTGCGTCCGGGTCATCGACTACGGCATCCGCGGCATGCACCTGGCCTACGACCTGCTCGAGGAGTGGGATTCGTTGGTCCTCGTCGACGCCGTGCCCAGCCGCGGCAGCCCAGGCACGCTGCACGTGTTCCAGGCGGACTGCCAAGAGTCCTCGGGGGCAACGGGTTTGGACGCCCATAGCATGGATCCGGCGGCGGTGTTCGCCAGCCTGCGGGCCCTCGGCGGCAGCCCGCCGTACACGGTGGTCGTCGGCTGCGAGGCGGGCAGCGTCGAGGAAGGCATCGGCCTCACCGAGCCCGTGGCCAAGGCCGTCCCCCGCGCCGCGCGGGCCGTCCAGGAGATCGTCGCGGCGCTGCAGACCGCGACGCGGGCGGACCGCTGATGTGCCTGGGGATCCCGGGTCAGGTGATCCGGATGTTGGACGGCTACGAGGGGCAGCTCGCGCTGGTCGACGTCACCGGTGAGGAGCGCCGGGTCAACGTCGGAATGCTGCCGGAGGAGACGTTCGCGCCCGGCGACTGGATAATCATCCACATGGGCTTCGCGGTGGAGAAGACCGACCGCGCCGGCGCGGAGGAGGCGATGGCCGGCCTCGAGCTGATGGGCAGGGGCCGCACGGACCCGACAACCCGCCCGGAGGGCGGTTGAGATGACCCAATCCCCCCTGATGCTGCGGGCCGCCGATATCCGGCAGCGCTTCACCGTGACCGGTGTTGTCCAGGGGGTTGGCTTCCGTCCCTTCGTCCACCGCATCGCCAGCGAGCTCGGCCTCGCCGGATTCGTCGGCAACGATTCCGGCGCGGTGTTCCTCGAGGTGCAGGGCGACCGCGCCAGCGTCGCCGAATTCGGGCGCCGGCTGCGCGCCGAGGCGCCACCGCTGGCGCGCATCGGCAGCGTGACCGTCACCGACCTGGTCGCCGACCCCGGGGGTGACCCCGAGTTCCGGATCGTCGAAAGCCGGACGGTCACCGGCGAGCGCACTTTTAAGACGCCCATCCCGCCCGACATCGCGGCGTGCGACGACTGCGTGCGCGAGCTGTTCGACCCGCGCGACCGGCGTTACCGCCATCCCTTCGTGACGTGCACCAACTGCGGGCCGCGGTTCACCATCATCCGCGCGTTGCCCTACGACCGCCCGGCGACCACCATGTCGACCTTCGCCATGTGCGAGCGGTGCGCGGCCGAATACCACGATCCGGCGGACCGCCGGTTCCACGCGCAGCCGATCGCCTGCCCCGATTGCGGCCCGTCGCTACGGTTTTCGTCGGTGGCCGGTGAGGTGACCGGATCGGACGCCGCGCTGGCGGCCGCCCAACGGGCCCTGGCGGCCGGCGCCGTCGTCGCCGTCAAGGGGATCGGCGGGTACCACCTGGCCTGCGCGGTCGACGACGACACGGCGGTCGGTGCGCTGCGGGCCCGAAAGGCGCGGGGCGCCAAGCCGTTCGCCATGCTGGTCCGCGACCTCGATGTGGCGCGCCGCTGCGCGCACATCGACGCCGACGAGGCCGCGGTGTTGTCCAGCCCCGCCCGCCCGATCGTGCTGCTGCGCCGCCGCGATGCAGCGCCCGTCGCCGACGCCGTCGCGCCCGGCAGCCCGCTGCTCGGGCTGATGCTGCCCTACTCCCCGATCCATCACCTGCTGCTGGCGCCCATCCCCGGCGCCGCCGGACGGGTCCCCGACGCGCTGGTGCTCACCAGCGCCAACCGCTCCGACGAGCCCATCTGCTTCACCGATGAGGATGCCGCCGAACGGCTCGGAGCGCTGTGCGACGCGGTCCTCGACCACGACCGGCCGATCCACGTCCCGTGCGACGACTCGGTGGTGCGCGTGGTCAGGGACGAAAAAGGGGCTCGGGAGTTGCCGATCCGCCGGTCCCGCGGTTACGCGCCGCTGCCGGTCGACCTCGGGCGGCCGGGTCCCGCTGTGCTCGCGGTGGGCGGGGAGCTGAAGAACACCTTCTGCCTCACCGACGGCTCGCGCGCCTACCTGTCCGGTCATATCGGCGACATGGCCACCTGGGAGACGCTGCGGGCGTTCGAGCGCGCGGTCGGTCAGCTCACCGGGATGCGCGGCGAGCCCGCGCGATTGGCCGCCGACCTGCATCCCGGGTATCACACCCGGGACTGGGCGGAGCGCCACGCCGGCGAGCGACCGCTGGATCTCGTCCAGCACCACCACGCGCACGTCGTCTCGCTGCTGGCCGAGCACGGCCGCATCGGGCAGCCCGTCATCGGTGTCTCGTTCGACGGGACCGGGTATGGCTGCGACCAAACCATCTGGGGCGGTGAAATTCTCGCCCTCGGGACCGACAGCCACCGGTTCGTCCGGGCCGGCCACCTGCTGCCGGTGCCGCTGCCGGGCGGCGACGCCGCGGTGCGCAACCCGTGGCGGATGGCGCTGTCCCAGTTGTGGGCGGCCGGCATCGACTGGACCCCGGACCTGGCGCCGGTCGCCGCCGCGACCGAGGACGAATTGCGGCTGACCCGTTCGCAATTGGACAGTGGCGCCGGGTGCGTGCCGTGCTCGAGCGTGGGCCGGCTGTTCGACGCCGTCGCCTCGCTGCTCGGGGTGCGGCACCGGATCGACTACGAGGGCCAGGCCGCCATCGAGCTCGAGGCGCTCGCGGAGTCGGCCCTGGGCGATCAGGGGCCGTCGCTGCCGCTGGCCGTGCGGGCCGACGGGGTGGTCGATCCGACGACCATGGTGCAAACGATGGTGGCGGCCCTCTACGCCGGCACCCGGCCCGCGCTGCTGGCCGCCGCCTTCCACGAGGCGCTCGCGGACGCCGTCGCCACGGTGGTCGGTCACGTGGCGGGCGAGGTCCGGCTGGTGGGCCTCACCGGCGGGGTTTTCCAGAACGTGCTGCTGCTGCGCGCGTGCCGCACGCGCCTGCAGCGCAACGGGTTCGAGGTGCTGACCCATCACACCGTTCCGCCCAACGATGGCGGGCTGGCGCTGGGTCAGGCCGCGATCTCGATGCTGATGGGTTCGAAAGAGGATGATCGATGATGACCACCACCGCGATCGACCGGGGCCTGGGCGCCGAATTGGCCGAGGACCTGGCCGCCACCGCATTCACGCTGGCCAAGCGGTTCGCCGCGGGGGCGACCATGTGGTCCATCGCGCCGTCGTGGGAACCGCACGCGCTGCACATCGCGGTCGAGTTCGTGCATCCCGTGATCGTGGGCAAACGGGCGCTGCCCGCGGTCGCGCTGACCGGCCCCGACCTGGTTGACCTGGTGCGGGTGTCGGTGCGGCCCGGCGACATCGTGGTCGCGGTCTCCGGAGCCGACGACGCGCAGGTGCGCTCGGTGATGCGGCGAAGTCCCGCGTGGGGCGCGACCACGATCTGGATCGGCAGCGGCGAGCGGCCGGCGGCCGGAATGGCGGATCACGTGCTGTGGCTCGACGACCCCGATCCGCGGGTGCCCGCGACGGGCGGCTTCGTGCTCTTCTACCACCTGCTGTGGGAGCTGACCCACGTGTGTTTCGAGCACCCCGGCTTGCTGAAAGACAAATGTACGGACGATGTTTGCGTGACGTGCAGCGACGAGGGACGCCTGGGCGAGGTCGTCGGCCCGTCGGCCGCCGGGCAGGCGTCGGTGCGCACCGCGCGGGGCGTCGAGGACGTGATCACCACGCTCGTCGACCCGGTCGCCGCCGGCGAGCTGGTGCTGGTGCACGCGGGCATGGCGATCAGCCGCGTCGGCGAGGAGGACGGCTCATGAGCCCGGACGAACCCACCAACTTCCTGTACCCGTTCATCGACGCGCAGGAGGACGACCCCAAGTCGCTGCTGGCCGACCTGGCCGCGTCGGCGCAGGCCAAGGCGGCGGAAAGCCTGGCGCTGCGGCGCTCCACCCTGGAGGCCAACGCCGACCTGCTGGAGGCGGCCGCCACCGAGCTGGCGCGCCGGTTCGGGACGGGCGGCCGGTTGTTCACCTTCGGAAACGGCGGCAGCTGCACCGATTCCACGACTTTGGCGCGGCTGTTCGCCCGGCCGCCGATCGGCAGGCCGCTGCCCGCGTGGGCGTTGACCGCCGATCAGGCCGTCCTGACCGCGCTGGGCAACGACGTCGGTTTCGAGTTGGTGTTCGCCCGCCAATTGATCGCGCGGGCGAAGGCCGGCGACATCGCGATCGCCATGTCGACCAGCGGCGGCTCGCCCAATCTGCTCGCGGCGCTGGCCGAGGGCCGCCGGCGCGGGCTCTACACCATCGGGTTCGCCGGCTACGACGGCGGCGCCTTCGCGGACAACCCGAACGTGGACGCGTGCTTCGTGGTTCGCTCGCAGAGCGTGCACCGCATTCAGG
The DNA here is from genome assembly GCF_059812165.1 of Mycobacterium sp. NGS69. NCBI lineage: Bacteria > Bacillati > Actinomycetota > Actinomycetes > Mycobacteriales > Mycobacteriaceae > Mycobacterium > Mycobacterium sp. NGS69. Next base: position 214,926 of record NZ_JCALCD010000002.1, on the reverse strand, counting down.
AATCGCAGGCGCTGCTGGGCTACCAGCTGTGGTTGAGCGTGCATGAACATCTCGGCGACCAGGGTCGGGGGGCGGCATGAGCACGGGCGAATACCTTTCGTCGGGGCCCCGCTTCGGCGAGGGCGAGGTGATCGAGCGGATCGAGTCGTTCCGCAGGCGCCGCCCCCGCTTGCTCGACGACCACGTGACGCTGGCCCACGGCGCCGGCGGCAAGGCCTCGGCGGCTCTGGTGGACGCGGTGTTCGTGGAGGCCTTCCGTAACCCGCTGCTGGAGTCCCTCGGCGACGGCGCGGTGCTGGCACTGCCCGGCGGCGAGCGCCTGGCGATGTCGACGGACTCGTTTGTGGTGCAGCCCAGGCGTTTTCCCGGCGGGTCGATCGGCGAGCTCGCCGTCCACGGCACCTGCAACGACCTCGCGATGGCCGGCGCCGTGCCGGCCTGGATCTCGGCGGCGTTCGTGATCGAAGAGGGCTTCGGAATCGCCGAGTTGAAGGAGATCGTCGCCGACATGGCGGCCGCGGCCGCGGTGGCGGGCGTGCAGATCGTCACCGGCGACACCAAGGTGGTGCCCAAGGGCGCGGCCGACGGGCTGTTCGTCACCACCACCGGCGCGGGCGTCATCCCCGAGGGGCGCTCGCTGTCGGCCGAGTCGGTGCGCACCGGCGACAAGGTGCTGCTGTCCGGGTCGATGGGCGACCACGGCATGGCCGTCATGCTCGCCCGCGGCGATCTGGCGATCGAGGCCGACATCGCCTCCGACACCGCGTCGGTCAGCCCCCTGGTGGAGCTGCTGCTGGCCGCCGCCCCGTCCACCCGGTGGATGCGCGACGCGACCCGCGGCGGCGTCGGCACCGTTTGCAACGAGCTCGCCCAGGCGTGCGGCCTCGGGGTGCTGCTGGAAGAGGAGCGACTTCCGGTGCGGCCCATGGTCAATGGCGCGTGCGAGCTGCTCGGCATCGACCCCTTGTACGTGGCCAACGAGGGCAAGTTCGTCGCGGTCGTCGCCCCGGCGGAGGCCGGCGCCGGGCTGGCCGCGCTGCGGTCCCATCCCCTGGGCACCGACGCGGCCGAGGTCGGGGAGATCGTCGCCGAACCCGCCGAGACCGTGGTGCTGCGCACCGGGTTCGGCGGAACGCGGATCGTCGACATGCTGGTCGGGGACCCGCTGCCGAGGATTTGCTGAAAGGAGCTGGCCATGTGTCTTGGGATTCCGGGCCGGATCGTCGAAATCACCGACCCGGCAAACTATCTGGCGAAGGTGGACGTCAGCGGCGTGCAGCGCACGATCAGCGTGCGCCTGCTGGAGGACGACATGCCCGAGCCCGACGACTGGGTCCTGGTCCACGTCGGTTTCGCCATGGCCAAGATCGACGAGAGCGAGGCGCTGCTCACCCTGGCGGCCATCCAGAAACTCGGCGAGGCCTATACCACCGAAATGGAAGCCTTCGACTCGTCGGCCATCATTTAAGAGGGGTACGCAGATGAAATTCGTTGACGAGTTCCGTGACCCGGCCGCGGCCCGCAAGCTGCTGGGCGCCATCGAGCGCCTGGCCAGTGGCCGTGAACAGTTCAAGTTCATGGAGGTGTGCGGCGGGCACACGCACACGATCTACCGGCACGGCATCGAACACCTGCTGCCCGACAACGTGGAACTGGTGCACGGCCCGGGTTGCCCGGTCTGCGTGATCCCCATGGGCCGCATCGACGACGCGATGTGGCTGGCGGGCCAGCCCGACGTGATCTTCACCTGTTTCGGCGACATGATGCGGGTGCCCGGCTCGGGCGGCAGCCTGCTGGACGCCAAGGCCCGCGGCGCGGACGTGCGGTTCGTCTACTCGCCGCTGGACGCGCTGAAGATCGCCGTCGACAACCCCGGCAAACAGGTGGTGTTCTTCGCCATCGGCTTCGAGACCACCGCGCCCTCGACCGCCGTGACGCTGGTGCGCGCCCGGGATATGGGCCTGGCCAACTTCAGCGTCTTTTGCAACCACGTCACGATCGTGCCGCCCATCAAGGCCATCCTCGAATCGCCCGATCTGCGGCTGTCGGGTTTCATCGGCCCCGGGCACGTGTCGACGGTGGTGGGCAACCGCCCCTACCGGTTCGTGCCCGAGGTATACCGAAAGCCGTTGGTGGTGGCCGGTTTCGAGCCGCTGGACATCCTGGCGGCGGTCGCGATGCTGCTGACCCAGATCCGCGAGGGCCGCTGCGAGGTGGAAAACCAGTACAAGCGCGTGGTGCCCGAGGGCGGCAACCTCGCGGCGCTGGCGCTGATGGGCAAGGTGTTCGCGCTGCGCCCGCACTTCGAATGGCGCGGGCTGGGGTTCATCTCGCAAAGCGCGCTGCGGCTGCACGACGACTTCGCGGAATTCGACGCCGAGCTGCGCTTCGCGATGCCCGGCGTGCGCGTCGCCGACCCCAAGGCCTGCCAGTGCGGCGAGGTCCTCAAGGGCGTGCTCAAGCCCTGGGAGTGCAAGGTTTTCGGCACCGCGTGCACACCGGAGACGCCGATCGGCACCTGCATGGTCTCCCCCGAGGGGGCGTGTGCCGCCTACTACAACTTCGGCCGCATGCATCGCGACGCGGTGAAGCTGGTGGGGCGCGCTTGACCGATATCGCCGGTGCCGAGATGTTCGCCCGGTACGCGTACGCCCCCAACGCCCTGGGCTACTGCGGTCCCCCGCTGGGGGCGACCCTGCGCGACGGTTCCGTCGACGAGGTGCGCCGCGCGGCGACGGGGTTTTCCGGGGCGTGGCCCTACCTGCGGGTGCTCTCCGAACTGACCGGCATCGCCGACCCGCTGGACTATCGGCTGGTCGAATCCTATTGGCTCGGCGGTGGTCTCGGAGCCGGCCTCGACCCGCAAGACTTCTTCGACGCGCTGCTGGCCATCATCGGCCCGCAGGCCGGCCGGTACTGGTCGCACCTCACGGCCGACCTGGCCCACGAGGCCGCCGCCAACCACTGCTTCCACGTGTTCGGGGTGTACCCGTGGACCCGGTTCCTCGGCCGCGGGATGGATGAACACCCGCTGAGCGTCCTGGACAACTGCCGGATCACCTGGGGCACAGTCGTTTCCCGCGATGGCGACGACGTCGAGGTGCTGTGCCGCAAGCTGCTCTGGGACGGCCGGGCGCTATCCCTGTCCGAGCCCGCGGTCCGCCCGCTCGACGTCTGGGCCGACGGCTACAGCGCCGTGCCCGACGTCGCCGTCGGCGACGAGGTCGCGGTGCACTGGGGCCGGCTGTGCGGCCGGGTCTCACCGGAGCAGGTTCGCGCGCTCGCCGACAGCACCGATCGTCAGCTGCGGGTGACCAGTCAGCGGCTGACGCACGTCTAGTCTTACCGTCGTGCCCGGTTCGATCTGCGACGTGCTGCCGGCCGCGGCCGCCCTGCTCGGCGCCCCCGACGGGGCCGACCGCTTGGGCCTCGCGCAATCCGTCGGCGCCGTCGATCGCGTCGCGGTCGTGCTGGTCGACGGGCTCGGCTGGCACCTGCTGCCGCAGCTGGCCGGGGATGCGCCGCTGCTGGCCGCGGTGCTCACCGGCGAGAAGGGGCGGCTTGCCGAACTCACGTGTACCTTCCCGTCGACCACGCCGAGCAGCCTGGTGTCCCTGGGGACCGGGGCCCGTCCCGGCGAGCACGGCATCCTTGGTTTCACCCTCAACGTGCCCGGCACCGACCGGGTGCTCACCCACATTGTGTGGCGCGACGACCCGCCCCACGCCGAATGGCAGCCGCTGCCCACCTGGTTCGGGCGCCTGCGGCGGTCCGGCATCGCCGCACGCGCCGTGCTGCCCGCGGCCTTCATGGGCAGCGGGCTGACGGACGCGGCCTATCGCGGCGCCCAGATCCGCCCGACGCAGCCGGCGGACGACTACGCCGCAGAGCTGGCGGGCGAGCTGAACGCGGCGCCCGGGCTGGTGTACGGCTACACCGCCGACCTGGACACCGCGGCCCACCTGTTCGGCATCGGCTCCGAACGGTGGCACGAGGCGGCGGCGCGCGTCGACGCGCTGCTGACCCGGCTGGTCGAGGCCCTGCCGCCGAACGCGGCGCTGCTGGTGACCGCCGACCACGGCGGCCTCAACGTCCCCCCGGACGCCCGGGTCGACCTCGACGCCGACCCGCGGCTGGGCGACGGGGTGCGCGTGGTCGCCGGCGAGCCGCGGGTGCGCTACCTGCACACCGAGCCGGGCGCGGCCGCCGACGTGCGGGCGACCTGGGCCGAGGTGCTCGACGACCGGGCACACGTCTACGGCCGCGATCAGGCGGTGGCCACCGGCATGTTCGGGCCGGTCGACCCGGCGCACCTGGCGCGGATCGGCGACGTCGTCGTCGTCTGCACCGGCGACACCGCCGTCCTGGCCACCGCCCACGAGCCCCCGGAAATCGCGCGCCTCATCGGCTTTCATGGCGGGGCCACCCCGGCCGAGATGGCGATCCCGCTGATCGTTTTCTGAGCCGTCACCACCAGGCCATGCGAAACCGCGCCAGGTCGCTCAGCCGAACGAGGGCGCGCCGCAGACCCATCGGGACGATCTCACGGAGCCGCAGCGCGCGGATACGCCGGCGCGCCGAGCCGGCGTCCACACCCGCCGTGGCGCCAACTCGGGATCTGTCCGGGACCAGCCATCGAGGCGCCCCCACCAATTCGGGGGGCATCGGTTCGTGCGACATTCGGGGGCGCTCGCCGGCCGACTCCAGGCAATAGAGGCCGTTGGGATCACTTTTCGAGGAGCCATCCCGGGGAATCCAAACGCCCGAAGGGTGCTGGACAATTTCCCTGCCGCAGTGGCGGCAGGTGGCCGCGTACAACTTTCGTTCCCTTGTGATATTTCGCTAGCAGGTCCGCGTCGCCCCGACCGCATCGCGTTATGTCAACTTTACGTCGCAGTCACGCCGAAATGAAAGCGCGTGTTTTCAGCCTTCGTTTCGTGTCGGGTTTGGAGCGTTCTCACAGCTCGCTCCCGCCGTTGACCCAGCATGCGGCACTACCGTCGGGACACTGTGCGCCCGGGCTGTAACCCCTGGGCGTATCTCAAGGAAGATTCGATGCTTTCGGGTGCAGGGGTTGTAATGGATTTCGCGAAGCTACCGCCGGAAATCAACTCGGGGCTGGTGCATTCGGGCCCCGGCGCGGGATCGATGGCGGCGGCGGCCACGGCCTGGGAGCGGCTGGCCGAGGGGCTGCATGCGGCGGCGGCGCAGGCGCCGACGACGGAAGGCGCGGCGCCCTACGTAGATTGGCTCGCCGCCACCGCGGCGCGCGCCGAGCGGGCGGGTGCCCAGGCCGCGGCGGCGGCGAGCGCCCACCACTCGGCGCTGGCGGCGATGGTTCCGCCACGGGCGATCACCGCCAACCGCGCCCGGCGACGCTCGCTGGCCCGGCGGAACCACCTCGGGCAGGCCGGCCCGGCCATCGCGGAGGTCGACGCCGAGTACGAACGGATGTGGGCGCGGGACGCCGACGCCATGTACGCCTACGCCCGCGCCGCGGCCGCCGCGGCCACACTGGCCCCGTTCACCTCGCCGCCGGGTTGCCGGGGCACGACCGCCGGCCCGTGGGCGCTGCGCTCCGCGCCGGACGTCGTGTCGGCCGGCGATCGGGTGATGTCCGCGATTCCCCACGCGCTGCAGGCATTTTCGGCGTCGCCGCTGACCTCGCTCGAGGCGACGCTGTCTGCGGTCACCCCGTCGCTGTCCAGGCTGAGTTCGCTGTGCGCGCCGTCGGGCGCCGCGATCAGGCAGCTCAACATCCTCAACAAGGCGGCGGCATTGCGCTGGCTGTTCACGAAGCCGGCCCGCGTCGGCCCCGCCGACAGTTTCGGACGCGGGGCGGCGATCGGGGGGCTCTGCGTGCCACCGGCGTGGGCAACCGCGACGGCGCGGCACCGGCACCCGGCTGTCAGAGCGGGGTGACGTAGGCGGAGCTGATGCCGCCGTCGACCAGGAACGTCGACGCGGTGATGAACGATGCGTCGTCGCTGGCCAAAAACGCGACCGCGGCGGCGATTTCGTCCGGTTCGGCGAATCGGCCCAGCGGCACGTGCACCAGCCGGCGCGCCGCCCGTTCGGGGTCCTTGGCGAAAAGCTCTTGCAGCAGCGGGGTGTTGACCGGTCCCGGGCACAGCGCGTTGACGCGGATGCCCTGCCGGGCGTACTGCACGCCCAATTCCCGCGACATCGCCAGTACCCCGCCCTTGGACGCGGTGTAGGAGATCTGCGAGGTGGCCGATCCCAGCACCGCGACGAACGACGCCGTGTTGATGATCGAGCCCCTGCCGAAGGGCACCATGTGCCGCAGCGCGGCCCGGCAACACAGGTACACCGATTTGAGGTTGACGTCCTGGACCCGTTGCCACGCCGGAAGTTCGGTGTTCTCGATCAGGTCGTCGTCCGGTGGTGAGATGCCGGCGTTGTTGAACGCGATGTCGACCCAGCCGTAGGCCTCGGCCGCGGCGTCGAACAGCGCGTTGACCGCGTCTTCGTCCGAAACATCAGTGGGCACGAACAAACCCGACAGCTCCTCGGCGGCCGCCGCGCCGGCGTCGCGGTCGACGTCACCCACCACGATGCTCGCGCCCTCCGCGCGCATCCGGCGCGCCGCGGCCAACCCGATGCCGCCGGCACCGCCGGTGATCACGGCCACCCGGCCCGCCAGCCGCTGTGACAGGTCCATCACGAGCCCTCCTTGACGGCGATGAAGACGTTCTTGGTCTCGGTGAAATGCGATGGCGCGTCGGGGCCCAGCTCGCGGCCCAGCCCGGACTGCTTGAAACCGCCGAACGGCGTGCTGTACCGGACCGACGAGTGCGAGTTCACCGACAGGTTGCCGGACTCGATCGCCCGCGACACCCGCAAGGCGCGGGACAGGTCGTCGGTCCAGATGGATCCTGAGAGCCCGTAGTCGGTGTCGTTGGCCAGCGCGACGGCGTCGTGCTCGTCGTCGAAGGCCAACACGGTGACGACCGGGCCGAAGATCTCCTCGGTGACGGCGCGGTCGGTGCGCTGCGGGGTGAGAACCGTTGGCGGAAACCAGAATCCGGGGCCGGACGGCGCCACGCCGCGGAAGGCGACGGGGGCGTCGTCGGGCACGTAGGAGGCGACCCTGTCGCGGTGCGCGCCGGACACCAGGGGCCCCATCTCGGTGTCCCGGGAAGCGGGGTCCCCGACCGTGACGGCCCGCACCGCGGGCTCGAGCAACTCCATGAACCGGTCATACACGCTGCGCTGCACCAGGATCCGGCTGCGCGCGCAGCAGTCCTGCCCGGCGTTGTCGAACACCCCGGCGGGCGCGGTCGCCGCCGCGCGCTCCAGGTCGCAGTCGGCGAAGACGATGTTGGCGCTCTTGCCGCCCAGTTCCAGCGTCACCCGCTTGACGTGCGCGGCCGCGCCCGCCATGACGCGCTTGCCCACCTCGGTGGAGCCGGTGAACACCACCTTGCGCACTCCCGCGTGGGTGACGAACCGCTCCCCCACCACGGCACCCTTCCCGGGCAGCACCTGCAGCAGGTCCGCGTCGAGTCCCGCCTCGACCGCCAGCTCTCCCAGCCGCATTGTGGTCAACGGTGTCCACTCGGCGGGCTTGACCAACACGGCGTTGCCGGCGGCCAGCGCGGGGGCGATGCTCCACGCCGCGATCGGCATCGGGAAGTTCCACGGCGTGATCACGCCGACCACACCCAGCGGTTCGTTGAACGTGATGTCGAGCCCGTCGGCGACGGGAATCTGCTTGCCGGACAGGCGTTCCGGGCTACCCGAATAGAACGTCAACACGTCGCGGACGTGGCCGGCCTCCCATTCCGCCGACGCGATCGGGTGCCCCGAGTTGGCCACCTCGAGGGCGGCGAGCTCGTCGACGTGGGCGTCGACGACGGCGGCGAACGCGCGCAGGGCCGCCGCGCGCCCTGCCGGCGCCAACCGCGCCCAGCGCCGCTGGGCCGCCCGGGCGCGCTGCACCGCGTCGTCGACCGCGGCGGCGTCGAGCAGGTCGACCGACCGCAGCACTTCCTCGGTCGCCGGGTTGACCAGTTGTGTCGCCGTCATCGGGTGACCGCGTGCGACCGCGCGGCGTCGACCACCGCCCTGAACAGCCGCAGGTCGTCGAGCGATTTCTCCGGATGCCATTGCACCGCAAGCGCGAACGCCTGGCCCGGCACCTCGACGGCCTCGACCACGCCGTCGGGGTCCATGGCGCTCACCACCAGGCCGTCACCGACCTTGTCGATGGCCTGGTGGTGGTAGCAGGGCGCGTCGACGCACTCACCGATCAACGCGGCCAGGCGCGTGCCCGCGACGGTGCGGACCGGCAACCGGCTGAACACGCCGTTGCCGGCCCGGTGGCCGTGGTGGCCCAGGACGTCGGGCAGATGCTGGTGCAGGGTGCCGCCGAATGCGACGTTGAGCAGCTGCGCGCCGCGGCAGATGCCGAGCACGGGTAGCCCGCGGTCCAGCGCGCCGCGCAGCAGCGCGAGCTCCCAGGCGTCGCGGTCGCCGCGCGGCAAATCGGTGGCCGGATGGGGTTCCTGGTCGTAGTGCGCGGGGTCGAGGTCATAACCCCCGGTGATCACCAGCGCGTCCAGGCGCTCCAGCAGCCGGTCGGCGACCTCGGGGTCCACCGGCTGCGGCGGCAGCAGCACGGCGATGCCACCGGCCATGACGACGCCCTCGAAGTAATCGGCCGGCAGGTAACCGGCGGCGACGTCCCATATCCCCGTCCGCACCTGCTCCAGGTAACTGGTCAGGCCGATCACGGGCCTACGTGGCGATCGCAAGCGCGGCGTAGCCGGGCGCAGCGGGTCGCCACCGTCCGACTCAGAGGCGTTCAAACCCTCGCATCCTCTCCCAGTCCGTGACCGCCGCGTTGAACGCCGCCACCTCCACGCGTGCGTTGTTCAGGTAATGCGCGACGACGTCGTCGCCGAAGACCTCCCGCGCGAGCGCCGAGCCTTCGAAGAGCGCCGCCGCCTCGGCGAGCGTGGCGGGCAGTCGCTCGACGTCGGTTGCGTCGTAGACGTTCCCGACGTAGGGCGCGGGCGGCTCGAGGCCCCGTTCCATACCGTACAGCCCGCCGGCGATCAGCGCCGCCGCAGCGAGGTAGGGGTTGACGTCGCCGCCGGGAACCCGGCATTCGACCCGGATGTTGCGCCCGTGGCCGACGACCCGCAGGGCGCAGGTGCGGTTGTCCAGGCCCCACGCGATCGCGGTGGGCGCGAAGCTGCCGTCGGCGAATCGCTTGTAGGAGTTGATGTTTGGCGCGTAGAACAGTGTCAGTTCGCGCAGGGTGGCCAACAGTCCCGCGAGGAAACCGCAGAACGTCGCCGACATTCCGTGCGGGCGGGTGGCGTCGGCGAACACCGCCGAGCCGTCCCGGTCGCGCAGCGACAGGTGGATGTGGCAGCTATTGCCTTCCCGCTCATCGTATTTCGCCATGAACGTCAGGCTCTTTCCGTGCTGGTCGGCGATCTCCTTGGCACCGTTCTTGTAGATGGTGTGGTTGTCGCACGTGACCATCGCCTCGTCGTAGCGGAACCCGATTTCCTGCTGGCCCCGGTTGCATTCGCCCTTGACGGCCTCGAAGCGCAGGCCCGCGCCCTCCATGCCCAGCCGGATGTCGCGCAGCAGCGGCTCCATCCGCGAGGACGCCAGCATGGCGTAGTCGATGTTGTAGTCGCTGGCCGGCGTCAGCCCGCGATACCCGCCGGCCCAGGCCTGACGGTACGGCTCGTCGAACACGATGAACTCCAGCTCGGTGGCGATGTCGGCGGCCAGCCCGCGCTCGCCCAGCCGGCCGAGCTGGCGGCGCAGGATCGCCCGCGGCGCGACGGCGACCTCGCCGCCGTCGGCCCAGCCGAGGTCGGCGATCACCAGGGCGGTGCCGGGCAGCCACGGAACCAGGCGCAGCGTGGCCAGATCCGGGGTCATCACCATGTCGCCGTAGCCGGTTTCCCAGCTCGACATCGCGTAGCCGGAGACGGTGTTCATGTCGACGTCGACGGCGAGCAGATAGCTGCAGCACTCGGCACCGTGCGCGGCTATTTCCTCGGCGAAGAGCCGGGCCGACACGCGTTTGCCGACCAGCCTGCCCTGCATGTCGGCGAACGCCACGATCACGGTGTCCACCGCGCCGCTTCCCACCAGCTCTTCCAGCGCGGCCAACGTGAGCATGGCGGACGGCGCTACCACGTGCTGGTGCGCAAGACGATCTCGGCGGCCAGCTGCGCCGTCGACTCCTGCACGGTGCGCCGGCCCAGGTCGACCACGCGGTATTCGGCGTAGACGTACCGCTGGCTCGCGTCGGCCACCGCCTTGGCGGCCGCGGAGCTGACCAACACGGTGGTGCCGATTTCCACGGGCGGGCAGTGCTCGTCGAGCACCACGCCCTTGGGGTCGGCCACCCGCGGATGGCCGCGGTCGATCACGACCAGGCCGACGAACCGGCCCAACCGGGTGGCCGCCAGTTCCCAGGCGAGCTCGCCGCCGGCGCGGTCGCCGAAGACGACGGCCCAGCGGATGCCCAGCGAGTCGAGGATGCCGACCACCGATTTCGCGGTCAGCCGTGGATCGAGGCCGATGACGACCGTCCGCAGCGAGGCGGTGTGCAGCCGCTCGCACACCGCGTCATAGGCGACCGGCGAACGCTGCTGGTCTCCGAGGATGACGACGACGACGCCCTTGTCCGGCCCGGCTACCGACACCGGGACGGGGAATCCGTCGAGCGTGGTCATCATCGAGTGCACCCACGCACGTTACCTGTCAAAGGCCAGCGTGCGCGAGGTTTCCTCCTCACCTACTGGCGTAACGCGCTGGTTATCGGCGGTCGCGGCGGCGGTCCGTCGAGCAGCCCGAGGACCGCGTCGACGTCCAGATGGGCGGCCAGCAGGTCCGCGATCGCGTCGAGTTGGGCATCGCGGCGCGCGGCGACGTCGGTGTCGGCGACGACGAACCCGCCGCGGCCGGCCGCGTCGGCGACCCGGGAGAGCCACCCCCGGCGGAAGTCGTCGTTGTCGAGCAGGCCGTGCCAGTGGGTGCCGTAGACCGCGCCGCGCACGACACCCTGGGGTTCGGCGTCCTGTGCGAACCAGGTCTCCTCGGCGCAGCGGGCGAGCCGCCCGTGATGAATTTCGTATCCGGAGAGCGGCCGCTGCCGGCGCCGCAGGACCTTGGCCTGGCCGAAGACGATGTCGGCGTCCAGCAGGCCCAGGCCGGCGAGCGCCCCCGCGCCGGATTCGACCGTGTCCTCGATGCGCCGGCACAGCATCTGGAACCCGCCGCAGATGCCCAGCACCGGCTTGCCGGCCCGGGCGTGGTCGACGATCGCGCCGGCCAGGCCGCGCTCCCGCAGCCACGACAGGTCGGCGACGGTCGCCTTGCTGCCCGGAACCACGACCAGGTCGGTGTCGGCCAGGTCGGCGGGATCGGTGATCCAGCGCACCAGCACGCCCGGCTCGCACGCCAGCGCCTCGACGTCGGTGGAGTTGGAGATGCGGGGCAGCCGGATCGCCGAAACCCGCAGCCACTGGTCGCCGCGCGGCGGCGCGGGCCTGCCGACGATGCGGTTCGCGACCACCGACAGCGAGTCCTCGGCGTCCAGCCAGAGCTCCTCGGCGTAGGGCAGCACCCCGTAGGTCGGGCGGCCGGTCATCGCCTGCAGCTGCTGCAGGCCGGGTTCCAGGAGCGCGGGGTCGCCGCGGAACTTGTTGACCACGAAGCCGGCGATCAGCGCCTGGTCGTCGGGCTCGAGCACCGCGACCGTCCCGAACAGGTGCGCCAACAGGCCGCCGCGATCGATGTCACCGACCAGGATCACCGGCAGGTTCGCGGCCCGGGCCAACCCCATGTTGGCCAAATCCGTGGACCGCAGGTTGATCTCGGCCGGCGAGCCGGCGCCCTCGCAGATCACCGCGTCGAATTCGTCTCGCAGCGAGGACAGTTCGTGTGCGACGATGCCCGCGAGCCGGTCGCGGTGCCGGATATAGCCTGCGGCGGTGACCGACTCGGCGACCTGACCCCGGATCACCAACTGCGACGTCCGATCACCGCCCGGTTTGAGCAGGATCGGGTTGAATCGCACGCTGGGCTCCAGCCCCGCCGCGCGCGCCTGGATCGCCTGGGCGCGGCCGATCTCGCCGCCTTCGACGGTGACCACCGAGTTGTTGGACATGTTCTGGGCCTTGAACGGCGCCACCCGAATCCCCTTGCGCGCCAACAACCGGCACAGGCCCGCCACCACCACCGATTTGCCGGCGTCGGAGCTGGTGCCGGCGACCAGCAGAGCCCCGCTCACCTTTCTGTGGCGACCAGACGCAGAATCGCACTTTCCGGGAGGAAATCGTGCGATTCTGCGACTGCTCGCGCTAGAGACAAGTGAGGATCTCGACGCCGGTGTCGGTGACCAGCAGGGTGTGCTCGAACTGGGCGGTCCACTTGCGGTCCTTGGTCACCACGGTCCAGCCGTCGTCCCAGATCTCGTAGTCCAGCGCGCCGAGGTTGATCATCGGCTCGATGGTGAACGTCATTCCCGGCTGGATGACCGTCGCCACGGAGGGCTGCTCGTAGTGCAGCACCACCAGGCCGTTGTGGAAGGTGGTGCCGATGCCGTGGCCGGTGAAGTCACGAACGACGTTGTACCCGAACCGGTTTGCGTACGACTCGATGACCCGGCCGACCACCGACAGCGCGCGGCCCGGTTTGACGGCGTTGATCGCGCGCATCGTCGCCTCGTGGGTTCGCTCCACGAGTAGCCGGTGCTCCTCGGCGACGTCGCCGGCCAGGAACGTCGCGTTGGTGTCGCCGTGCACCCCGTCGATGTAGGCGGTGACGTCGATGTTGACGATGTCGCCGTCCTCGATCACCGTCGAGTCGGGGATGCCGTGGCAGATGACCTCGTTGAGCGACGTGCAGCACGACTTCGGGAAGCCCTTGTAGCCCAGCGTCGACGGGTAGGCGCCGTTGTCGATCATGTACTCGTGGGCGATCCGGTCGAGCTCGTCGGTCGTCGCCCCGGGCGCGACCGCCTTGCCCGCCTCGGCCAGGGCGCCGGCCGCGATGCGGCCCGCGACGCGCATCTTCTCGATCACCTCGGGCGTCTGCACCCACGGCTCGCTGCCCTCCCGGGCCGTCGGCTTGCCGACGTACTCGGGGCGGGGGATGCGTCCGGGCACCGGCAGAGTCGGTGATATCACGCCGGGGGAAAGCGCGGTGCGAGCTGGCATGCAGGCCAGCTTAATAGGCGCCCGCCCGGTGCGGCGCGTGTGCGTCAGCGGCTTGGAGTGTGAGCGCAGGGCGCCACGGCTTCACAATCGCCGCCGCCAATTCACACGTAACGCCGTCAGTTCACACGCAAAGCCGATCAACCGGAGCGGCGGCGCAGCAACGAGCGCCGCGGCCCGCGGATGATCAGCGACCCGCACACCACCCGGCCCGTCAACACGACATGCGGCGTGCCCTCGCCCGGCGCGCCTTTGCGACGGTCGCTGGCGCTGCCCACGTAGACCTCGACGTCGTCGATCGACGCGCTGGCGCCGTCGGGCAAGCGGACCTCCACCGAGCCGAACCTCATGTCGAGCTCGATGATCACCACCGGCCCCGCGAATCGGGCCCTGGTGAGGTCGAGGTGCACCGAGCCGAGCCGGCGCACCAGCGCCAGCCGGGTGGGCACGGTCCACTCGCCGTGGCGCCTCAGCGAACCGGCCCAGCCGCGCAGCTCCACCCGGTCGGCCGCGGACGAGACGAACGCGCCGGGCCCGGGCAGGTCACCGACCAGCCCGTCCAGCTCGCTTCGGGTGCGCGCGTAGGAGACCTGGGTGGAGCGCTGCTCGAACTCGTCGATGTCGATCAGGCCGAGCGCGACGGCGTTGTGCAGCCGGCGCATCGTGCCGTTCCGGTCGGCGTCGGAGACCCGGAGCGCCAGCATGTCCCCGCCGGTATCGGTCATGTTCGCAATTTACCGCTGTTGCCCGCCCCCGGGGGCCGGGCAGTTCAGGCCAGGTAGCCCGGCGGCATGGACTCGAACATGAATTTCGTCATCCGAACCGCCCACTCCGAGCTGCCGCCCCCGACGATCAGCGCGGCGAAGGCGAGGTCGCCGCGGTACCCGGCGAACCAGGAGTGCGATCCGCCCGGGAACTCGGCCTCACCGGTCTTCCCGTAGATCTCGCCGCAGCCGTTGATCTCCTTGGCGGTCCCGTTGGTCACCACCAGCCGCATCATGGGCCGCAGCGCGTCGACCATCTTCGGGCTGATCGGGGTGTCTGGGACGTTCGGGCCCTCGACCGTCGTCGGGCGCCCGGCGATCAGCTGCGGCACCGGGGTTTTGCCGGCCGCGACGGTGGCCGCCACCAGGGCCATCCCGAACGGGCTCGCCAGCACCTTGCCCTGGCCGAAGCCGTCCTCGGTGCGCTCGGCCAGGTCCACCGTCGGCGGCACGGACCCGGTCACGGTGGTGAGGCCGTCGACGGTGTAGTCGAGCCCGATGCCGTAGCGGGTGGCCGTCTGGGTCAGGCCGCGGGGCGGCATCCTGCTGCTCAGCTCCGCGAACGTGGTGTTGCACGAACTGGCGAACGCGCGCGACATGGACACCACGCCCAGGTCGAAGCCGCCGTAGTTGGGGATGGTGCGATGCCCGATGTCGATATGGCCCGGGCAACCCAGCATCGAGTTGGGCGTGGCCATGTCGCGGTCGATCGCGGCGCCCGCCGTGATCATCTTGAACGTCGACCCGGGCGGGAACAGGCCGTTGGTGGCCGGCAGGCCGTCGGCGTCGGCGCCCTTGTTCTGCGCGATCGCGAGGATCTCCCCCGTCGACGGCTTGATCGCGACGATCATCGCCTTGCCGCCCTTGTTGTCCACGGCGCGCTGCGCGGCGTTCTGCACGACCCGGTCGAGCGTGATCGACACCGACGGCGCCGGCAACCCCTCGACCTCGTGCAGCACGGCGACGTCGACGTTGTTCTGGTTGACGCTGACCACCCGCCAGCCCGCCTGGCCGTCCAGCTGGTCCGTCACGGCTTTTTTCACCTCGCCGATGACGGCCGGCGCGAAATGCGGGTCGGTGGGCAGCATTTCGGGCTGTGGCGTGACGACGATGCCGGGCAGCCGGCCGATCGCGGGAAAGACCTTGTCGTTGTCGGCGGGCAGCAGCGTGACGCCCAGGTCCACCTGGTTGGTCGTCGAGCTGGCCCGCTCGGCGAGCAGCTGCGGGTCGGTCAACGTGTCGTTGAACGGCCGCAGCACGTCGACGATCGTGTGGGTGGTGAAGCTCAGCGACTGTGGCGGTCCGGCCGCGGCGGCGTCCAGCGTGTAGTGATAGCGGTAGCCCGGCGCCAGCACGTCGCTGCCGCCGAGTTCATTGACCGACGCGCGCCGCGGCTGATCGGCGCGCAGCGCGAACGTCTGATGCTCGCCCAGCCGCGGATGCAGGTCGGTCGGGGTCCACCGGACCTCCCAGCGCCCCTCGTCGCGGGCCATCTTCAGCTGGCCGTCGTAGCTCCAGGTCCGGTTCTTGGGCAGGTGCCAGGTGAAGCGGTAGTCGACGGTGCCGGTGTCCTCGGCGTACTTCGAGCTGAGGACCTGCGCGTCCAGGTGGGTGGCCTGCAGACCGGACCAGGCCGCGTTGAGCGCCTCGCGGGCCTCGTTGGGGTTGTCGGCGAGCTGCGCGGCCGTCGCGGTGTCCCCGATTGCCAAGGCGCCGAAGAACTTCTCGGCGGCCGGGCCCGGGCCGTCGGGCCGCGGGGTGCAGCCGGACAGGCCGACCGACGCGACGAGCAGCAGACTCGTCGCGGCCGATACCAGTGGGGTTTTTGTGACCATCGGTACAGATGTTATGAATGCTGGGCCGCCGACAAGCGCCGACACACCGAGACCTGACCGTTATGCGCGGATTGGGCTGCCGAGCTGTGCGCCAGAGTGACGCTCGCGGGAGAAGGACCTCAGTCCAGCAGGACCGTCGCGAAAGTGCCGACTTCGGCGAAGCCCACCCGCGCGTACGCGGCGCGGGCGACGGTGTTGAAGCTGTTCACGTACAGGCTGGCGACCCGCCCGGTAGCCACGATCACGGCGGCCACCGTCGCGGTGCCCGCTGTGCCCAGCCCCTGGCCGCGCCACTCCGGGTGCACCCAAACCCCTTGGATCTGACCGACGCCCGGCGACTGCGACCCGACTTCGGCCTTGAAGATCACCTGACCGTGCTCGAAGCGGGCCCAGGCCCGGCCGGCCGCGATCAGGCTGGCCACCCGCCGGCGGTAGCCGCGCCCGCCGTCGCCGAGCCGCGGGTCGACGCCGACCTCGCCGATGAACATGTCGACTGCGGCCACCAGGTAGGCGTCCAGCTCGTCCGGTCGCACCTGCCGAACGCCGGGGTCGATGTCGCAGTTCGGGTGGCTGGTCAGCGCCATCAGCGGCTGGTCGTCACGCACGTCGCGCGCCGGGCCCCAGGCCGACTCGAGGCGCTCCCACATCGGCATCACCAAGTGGGCCCGGCCGACCAGCGAGGAACAGCGCCGCGTGGCGCTCATCGCCTCGTCGGCGAAGGCGTTCAGGTCGGCCGGTCCGCCGCGCAGCGGGATGAGGTTGGCGCCGGCGAAGCACAGCGATTCGTCGGGGCCGCGGCGCGTCCACAGTTCGCCGCCGATCGCAGTGGGCTCGATGCCGTGGTCGGCCACCCGGGCCGCGACCATGCAGGAGCCCACCGGGTCGTCGCCCAGCACCCGCCAGACGGCGGCGGCGTCACGCACCACGGACACCCGCCGCTCGCCGACAAGGCGAAAGATGGGCGGAGCCGACATCGGGGGAACTCTCTGTGGTGCGAACTGAAGATCAGAGCTGGGCGCGGGCCCCTATCAGCTTACGGTCACAATCGGCGAACCGCTCGATTCTGTTCCCGGTCCGTGACCCGTTTCCATTTCGGAGGCCAACCGCATGGCCTCCTCGATCAGCGTCTCGACGATCTGCGCCTCGGGCACGGTCTTGATCACCTCGCCGCGAACGAAGATCTGTCCCTTGCCATTTCCCGACGCGACGCCCAGGTCGGCCTCGCGGGCCTCGCCCGGACCGTTGACGACGCAGCCCATCACGGCGACCCGCAGCGGGACGTCGAGCCCGTCCAGGCCGGCGGTGACCGCGTTGGCCAGCGTGTAGACGTCGACCTGCGCGCGCCCGCACGAGGGGCAGGACACGATCTCGAGCCCGCGGGGCCGCAGGTTCAGCGACTCGAGGATCTGGATGCCGACCTTGACCTCCTCGACCGGCGGCGCGGACAGCGACACCCGGATGGTGTCGCCGATCCCCCGCGACAGCAGGGCGCCGAACGCGACCGCCGACTTGATGGTGCCCTGGAAGGCCGGGCCGGCCTCGGTGACACCGAGGTGCAGCGGGTAGTCACATTGCGCGGCCAGCTGCTCGTAGGCGGCGACCATCACGACCGGATCGTTGTGCTTGACGCTGATCTTGATGTCGCCGAAGCCGTGCTCCTCGAACAGCGAGGCCTCCCACAGCGCGGACTCGACCAGCGCCTCGGGGGTTGCCTTGCCGTACTTCTCCATGAACCGCTTGTCCAGCGAGCCGGCGTTGACGCCGATGCGGATCGGGATGCCGGCCGCCGCCGCGGCCTTGGCGACCTCGCCGACGCGGCCGTCGAATTCCTTGATGTTGCCGGGGTTCACCCGCACCGCGGCGCAGCCGGCGTCGATGGCGGCGAAGATGTACTTCGGCTGGAAGTGGATGTCGGCGATCACCGGGATCTGGCTGTGCCGCGCGATCTCGGCCAGCGCGTCGGCGTCCTCCTGGCGCGGGCACGCGACCCGGACGATGTCGCAGCCGGCGGCGGTCAGCTCCGCGATCTGCTGCAGCGTCGTGTTGACGTCGTGTGTCTTGGTGGTGCACATCGACTGCACCGAGATCGGGTGGTCGCTGCCGACCCCGACGTCGCGGACCATCAGTTGCCGCGTCTTGCGCCGCGGTGCCAGCGTCGGCGGCGGGGAGTCCGGCATGCCCAGGCTGGTCACTGGAACAGCCTGATCGGGTTGACGAGGTCGGCGGTCACGGTCAGCAGCATGTAGCCGACCACGAACACCAACACCACGTACGTGGCGGGCATCAGCTTGAGGTAGTTCACCGGCGCGGCCGCGACCATGCCGCGGGCCGAACGGATCAGGTTGCGCATCTTCTCGAACACCGCGATGGCGATGTGGCCGCCGTCGAAGGGCAGCAGCGGCACCAGGTTGATGGCGCCCAGGATGAGGTTCAGCTGCGCCAGGAAGAACCAGAACGCCACCCACAGCCCGTGGTCGACGGTGTCGCCGCCGATGATGCTGGCGCCGACGACGCTCATCGGGGTTCCCGGGTCGCGCTGGCCGCCGCCGATGGCGTGCACCAGCGCACCGACCTTCGTCGGGATGGTCACCAGCGCCTTGCCCACCTCGACGGTCAGGTCGCCGGCGAACGCGAAGGTGGCCGGGATCGCCGACAGGACGTTGTAGTGCGTGGGCGCGACCCGGACCGTGCCGACTCCGATGGCGCCGACGGTGGAGGCCTCCGGCTGGCCCTTGGCGCCCTTGGTCAGGAAGCGCTGGGTGGGGGTCACGTCGACGTAGGTGGTGATGGTGGTGCCGTCGCGCTCGACGACGACGGGAACCGTGCCGTGCAGCTTGCGCACCGCGGCGGCCATGTCCTCGAACGTCGACACCGGGGTGTCGCCGACCTTGACCACGACGTCGCCGGGGCGGATTCCGGCGGTCGCCGCCGGACCGGCCCCGGTGCAGTTGCCGAGCTTGCCCGGAGCGGTTTCCGGTGCGACGCAAGCGGTTTCGCCGATGATGGCCTTGGTGGGCGGGTGCAGGTTGGGCAGCCCCCAGACCAGCGCGATGCCGTAGATCAGGACCAGGCAGATGACGAAGTTCATGCCCGGGCCCGCGAACAGCGTCGCCACCCGCTTCCAGGTCGCCTGCTTGTACATCGCGCGGTCGGCCTCGTCGGGCTCGAGGTCCTCGACCGGGGTCATCCCGGCGATGTCGCAGAAGCCGCCCAGCGGAACGGCCTTGATGCCGTACTCGATCTCCCCGCGCCGGGTCGACCACAGCGTGGGCCCGAAGCCGACGAAATAGCGGCGCACCTTCATGCCGGTGCCGCGCGCGACCCACATATGGCCGCACTCGTGCAGGGCCACCGAGATCAGGATGGCGAGCGCGAACAGCACAATGCCGATTGCGAACATCATCGGGTTACTAGGACCTTTCTGACAGCGCGCTGCGCTCGCTCACGTGCCCAGCGCTGCGCGTCCAGTACCTCATCCACGGTAGCGGGTTCCGCGGCCCATTGGTCGGCAGCGCGCAGCACCTCGGCGATGGTGCGGACGATCGCGGGGAAGCCGATCCTGCCGTTCAGGAACGCCTCCGCGGCCTCCTCGTTGGCCGCGTTGTAGACGGCGGTCATGCAGCCGCCGGTCTGACCGGCGTGCCGGGCCAGCTCGACGGCGGGGAAAACGTCGTTGTCCAGCGGCTCGAATTCCCAGCTAGACGCGGTGCTGAAGTCGCAGGCGGGGGCGGCGCCCGCCACCCGGGCCGGCCAGCCCAGGGCCAGGGAAATGGGCAGCTTCATGTCCGGAGGGCTGGCCTGGGCGATCGTCGAGCCGTCGACGAAGGTGACCATCGAATGAACAATCGACTGAGGGTGCACGACGACGTCGATGCGGTCGTAGGGAACGCCGAACAGCAGGTGGGTTTCGATGAGCTCGAGCCCCTTGTTGACCAGCGACGCCGAGTTCAGCGTGTTCATCGGGCCCATCGACCAGGTCGGGTGGGCGCCCGCTTGCTCGGGCGTGACGGCCTCGAGGTCGGCGGCGGCCCAGCCGCGAAACGGCCCGCCCGACGCGGTCAGCACCAGTTTGGCGACCTCCTCTGGGGCGCCACCGCGCAGGCACTGCGCCAGCGCCGAGTGCTCGGAGTCGACGGGCACGAGCTGGCCCGGCCGCGCCGCCCGCAACACCAGCGGCCCCCCGGCGATCAGCGATTCCTTGTTGGCCAGCGCCAGCCGGGCCCCCGAGTCGAGCGCCGCCAGCGTGGGCTGCAGGCCCAGCGCCCCGACCAGGGCGTTGAGGACGACGTCGGCGTCGGTCTCCTGGACCAGCCGGGTCGCCGCGTCCGGGCCGCTGTAGGCGACGTCCCCGAGCTGCTGCGCCGCACGCTCGTCGGCGACGGCGACGTTGGTGACCCCGGTCTCGGCGCGCTGACGCGCGAGGGCCTCGGGTTTGGCGCCCCCGGCGGCCAGCCCGACCACCTGGAAGCGGTCGGGGTTGGCCGCGATGACCTCCAGCGCCTGGGTGCCGATCGAGCCGGTGCTGCCCAGCACCAACACGCGCAGGCGGCCCCCGGCAGTCGCGTTAGTCACCCACTCATTGTGCCCCCCACGCTCTCGCAGCGGGTGTGCCAGAATCTCCACGGGAGCAGCCGACAGGAAAGAGGATTCGCCGTGGCCAGTACCGAGGTGGAGCACTACAACGGCGTCGACGTCGCCGAGGTGCCGTCGGCGGCCTGGGGGTGGAGCAAGATCAACGTCCGCACCTGGCACGCGGTCGGGGCGTTCGCCGTCATATTCCTGCTGGCGATGATGTGGGGGAACCACGTCGGCCACGTCGAGAACTGGTTTTTGATCGGCTTCGCCGCCCTCACCCTCGTCGTGCTGGTGCGCGATCTCTGGGGCCGCCGCCGCGGCTGGATCAGGTAGCGTTCGCCGTCTTCGTCCGGTGAATGCTCACGTCACCCGAACCGCTGCGCACGGTTAGGGCGAACTTTTCGTCGCCCTGTCGCGGGCCGTCGGATGGCTCCAGTTCGCTGCTGAGGACGCCCGATCCGGTAACGATGTCCAGCCGGACCGCCGTGCCCTCGGCGATGCCGACCGTGACCTCGCCGCTGCTGGCGTGGGCCGACACCCCGCCCCGGACGGCGGCCGCGACGTCAACCGACCCCGAGGCGGTCCGCGACTTCACATAGCCGCTCAGCCGGTCGACGCGCAGCGAGCCGCTGGCGGCCTTGAACTTCAAATCGCCGTCCAGGTCCCCGACCGTCACGTCGCCCGACGCGGTGGCGATCGACGCGCCGCCGGACACCGCGCGCACGCTGATGGACCCGGACGCGGTGGTGGCCTTGAACTTTCCCGTCACGGAGTCCACCTCGGCGTTGCCGCTGGCCGACGCGACCCGAACGTCGCCGAACTCGCCCTCGGCGCGCAGGTCGGCCGACGCCAGCGACGCGTGCAGCCGCGAGCGTGCGGGCAGCGCGATGTCGACGTCGACGGCGGCGTCCCGGAAAGGTGTCATCCCGCGCTTGGCGCCGGAAACGATGAGCTTGCCGTCGCGGAAGTCCACGCGTGTGTGCTCCGCGGCGGAGACGTCGGCGCTGCGCGATTCGTCGTGGGGCCGCACCTCGACGACGGTGTCGGCTCGGTCGGCGGCCACGAGCCGGATCGAACCGTTCCTGGCCTCGATGCTCACGGCGATCGGCTCGGGGGTGGCGAACGTCGGCATTCTGATCTCCTTCGATGGACGGTGTGTTCGGTGGTGTCAGCGCACCCAGCCGGTGACGCGGTGGCCGGAGGTTCGGCCGGAGTGGCCCTTGGCGGACGCCTGACCGTCGCCATGGCTGGCCATGGCGGCCGCACGCACCAGCCAGGCGTTCAACGAGGCGCCGTCGCGGCGGGCGGCCGACTCGACCGCCGACCGCAGCCCCTCCGGGAGGCGCAGCGTGACCCGCCAGGTGCCGCCGTCGTCGTCGTATTGCGCGACGAAGGCGCGATCGTCGGGCGGCTCGTCTTCCAAGCCGCTGACGATGAACTCGGGGTCGCGGCCGCGCAGCCGGACCTCGACGGACCCGGGAGCCAGCTCGCCGGTGATCTCCTCGGCGGCGGCCGACAGGGCTTCCAGCAGCGCCAGCCGCATCGCCGCGTCCAGCGGCGCGGTCAGCCGCCCGGCCAGCTCCTGCGCTTCCGAGCCGGCCGCCGCCGCGGCTGCGAGTAAGTCCTGGCGGACGGCGTCGACGTACGGTTGCAGATCCATGGTGTCATGGTGACACCATTTTGATGTCGTGACAAGTGTCGCGATGGTGTCGGCTCCGGACCCGCCGTCGCCAGGCGGCCGCGGCCGCGCCGACCACGATGACGGACAGGGCCACCGCCCAGGGCAGGAGGCCGTGCTGGTGCACCCAGCCGGCCAGCGCGCCCTGCAGGCGGCCGGCGGAGCGGATCACCGCGTCGTCGGGGTTGGCATTCGTGTTGAACAGGCGCAGCTCGTAGACGCCGTAATAGCCGACGTACGAGCCGACGAGCACGAGCAGCGCCCCACCGATCCGGTTGACCAACGGCAGCACCCGCCGCAGCCGGTCGGCCAGCGCCGAGCTCGCCGTCGCCGCCGCGACGGCGAGGGCGCCCACCACCAGCGTCAGCCCCGCGACGTAGGCGAGGTAGACCGAGACGCCCGTGGCCGGGGACCCGCCCCGCAAGCCGGCGGCGGTGACGGCCAGGAACGGCCCGATGGTGCACGACAGCGACGCGATCGCATAGCTGACGCCGTAGGAGTACATGGAGCCGAGCCGCACGGTCGGGGCCCAGCGCGGGCCCAGTTGCCGGGGGGTCAGCGCCGTCAGCTCCCGACCCGAGAGCAGCCAAACCCCGAGCGCGACAAGCACAATGCCGATGACCACGGTCCCGTAGGGCAGGTATCGCTGCACGGTCGAGGCCGCCGATATGGTCAGCGCGCCGAACAAGCCGAACACCGTCAGGAAGCCGAGCGCCATCCCCACGGTGGCCGCGAAAGCGCGGCCCACCGCGCCGATGGGGTTGGTCGCCGACCGGCCGCGCACCACGAGGAGCAGGTACGCGGGCAGCATGGCGAACCCGCACGGGTTCAGCGCGGCGACCAGTCCGGCGGCGAACGCCAGACCGACCAGACCTCGATCCACGGGATCAGCGCAGCGCGGCCACCCGGGCGGCCAGCTCGTCCTGGGGCATCGCCGAGGTGGGGTTGTTGACGAACGTCGAGCTGCCGTCGGCCCGGTAGAACACGTAGGCCGGCTGCCAGGGGACGTTGTAGCGGGCCCAGATCGAGCCGTTGGCGTCGTTGAGGTTGGTGAAATTCAGGCCGTACTTGGAGACGAAGTTCTGCATCGCCCCCACGTCCGAGTGCGCCGCGACGCCGACGAAGGTGACGCCGGGGTTGGCCGCGGCCACCTGGCTGACGCCGGGGGCCTCGGCGTTGCAGAACGGACACCACGGCGTCCAGAACCACAGCACCGCCGGTTTGCCCTGCAGGCTGGCTCCGTTGAACGGCGCCCCGCTGAGCGTGGTCGCGGTGAATTGCAGGCGGTCGTCGGCAGCCGCGGAGCGCGGCGCGTCGGCGAGCCCGAAGATCAGGGCGGCGGCGAAAAGCGCCGCGGCAAAGAGCTTGAGCGGGGTCAAGAACCGAACGAACATGGCATCACCTCGTTTGCTGGTGTTATGCCTAAATGACGCGGGGGACGCCCTCGCGGTTCAGATCGCCGACTACGCGCCTTCGGCGGCCAGCTGTCCGCACGCGGCGCTGATCTCACGCCCGCGCGTATCCCGCACCGTGCAGGAAACCCCGGCGGCCCGGACGCGCCGCACGAACTCGCGCTCGACGGCCTTCGGGCTCGCGTCCCAGTCACTGCCCGGCGTTGGGTTCAGCGGGATCAGGTTCACGTGCACCAGCGGGCCGAGCGCGCCGTGCAGCCGCTTACCCAGCAGGTCCGCCCGCCAGGGCTGGTCGTTGACGTCACGGATCAGCGCGTACTCGACCGAGACCCGCCGGCCGGTCACGTCGCCGTAATAGCGGGCCGCGTCGAGGGCCTCGGCGATCTTCCACCGGTTGTTGACCGGGACGAGCGTGTCGCGCAGCTCGTCGTCGGGCGCGTGCAACGACAGCGCCAGGGTGACCCCGAGCCGTTCGTCGGCGAGTTTGCGGATCGCTGGCACCAGGCCGACCGTCGACACCGTCACCGAGCGCGCCGAAATCCCGAAGCCCTGCGGCGGCGCCTCGGTGATGCGCCGGACCGCGGCCAGCACCCGGTTGTAGTTCGCCAGCGGCTCCCCCATGCCCATGAAAACCACGTTCGACAGCCGGTCGCCGAACTCGTCGCGCAGCGCCGCGGCGCCGGCGCGCACCTGCTCGAGGATCTCGGCGGTGGACAGGTTCCTGGTCAGGCCGCCCTGGCCGGTGGCGCAGAACGGGCAGGCCATGCCGCAGCCGGCCTGTGACGAGATGCACACCGTGTTGCGGTCCGGGTAGCGCATCAGCACCGACTCGACGGTCGCGCCATCGAGGGCCCGCCACAACGTCTTTCGCGTCTGCCCCGCGTCGCAGGTGACTTCGGTGGCCGCCGTCAGCAGGTTGGGGAACATCGCCTCGGCGATCGCCTCGCGCACGGCCGCCGGGAGGTCGGTCATCTGCCGGGGATCGGCGATCAGCCGGCCGTAGTACTGCTGCGCGAGCTGCTTGGCGCGAAAGGCGGGCAGGCCGAGCTCGGCGACGGCCGACGCGCGGCCGGCGGCGTCGAGGTCGGCGAGGTGCCGCGGCGGCTTACTCGGGCGCGGATCGGTGAACACCAGTTGTTGGACCATGACCTGTCCAGTATCGCCGGATTAGTCCGATGGTGGCGACCCGTCCCCCAGCTCCGCGGGGGTACCCCCAGCGCCCGGCTACGCCGCGCTTGCGATCGCCACTAGGGAACCAGGGTCAGCACGATCCAGGCCGCGACGGCCGACGGGAGGACCCCGTCGAGGCGATCCATCAGGCCGCCGTGGCCGGGCAGCAGCCGGCCCATGTCCTTGATGCCGAGGTCGCGCTTGACCTGCGACTCCACCAGGTCGCCCAGCGTGCAGGTCAGCACGAGGACCACACCCAGCAACGCGCCGATCCACAGCGGCTTCTCGGCCAGCAGGGTCGCGGTCAGGATCGCCGCGGTGATGCCGAAGACCAGCGATCCGACCAGCCCCTCCCAGGACTTCTTCGGGCTGATCGCCGGGACCATCGGGTGCTTGCCCAGCAGCACGCCCACGGCGTAGCCGCCCACGTCGGACGCGACGACGGTGATCATCAGGCAGAACACCCGTCCGGCGCCGTCCTTCGGGTACACCAGCAGCGCGGCGAAGGAGGCGAACAGCGGGACCCAGGCGGCCAGGAAGACGGTGGCGGACGCGTCGCGCAGGTAGTTCGCCGACGGGGATCCGGCGAACGGCTCGGGCCGGTGGCTGTTGTCCTGCATGAACAGCCGCCAGACGTTGCAGGCCACCACGGTCGCCGCGAAGCCGGCCAGCGCGCCGGCGGCATGAAACGGCCACGTCAGCCAGACGGTCACCTGCCCGCCGATCAGCAGCGGGATGAGCGGGATGACGTATCCGGCCTCGCGCAGCCGGCGCACCACCTCGTGGCTGGCGACCAGGATGGCGCCGGCGCAGTAGGCCACCCAGACGTGGGGCGCGAAGATCAGCGTGACGACGAGAACGGCGCCGATGCTGACGCCCACCGCGATCGCGGCGCGCAGGTCGCGTCCCGCCCGCGACGTCTTCTGGGCCGGCCGCGGCTCAGGGTTCCTGGGCGGACGCGGGGACTCGTCGGGCGGGTTGCCTGCGCCGGTGGTTGCCACGGACATGATTGCTGAGCGGCCGCTAGACCTCCAGCAGCTCGCCTTCTTTGTGCTTGACCAACTCATCGATCTGGGTTGTGTACTGATGGGTGGTCTTGTCCAAATCCTTTTCCGCCCGGCCGACCTCGTCCTCGCCGGCTTCGCCGTCCTTGCGGATCCGGTGCAGCTCCTCCATCGCCTTGCGACGGATGTTGCGCACCGACACGCGGGCCTCCTCGCCCTTGTGCTTGGCCTGCTTGACCAGCTCCCTGCGGCGTTCCTCGGTCAGCTGCGGCACGGCCACCCGGATCAGGGTGCCGTCGTTGGTGGGGTTGACGCCCAGGTCGGAGTTGCGGATCGCCGTCTCGATGGCGTGCAGCTGGCTGGCCTCGTAGGGCTTGATGACGACGAGCCGCGCCTCGGGGACGTTGATGCTGGCCAGCTGCGTGATGGGCGTGTTGGTGCCGTAGTAGTCGATGACGATCCGGTTGAACATGCCCGGGTTGGCGCGGCCGGTTCGGATGGTTGACAGGTCGTCGCGGGCTACGGATACGGCCTTCTCCATCTTCTCTTCCGCGTCGAAGAGAGCTTCGTCAATCATCGCGTCTTCCCCTCAGTGGTGCTCAGGTCGTAACCAGCGTTCCGATCTTCTCACCAGCGACCGCACGAGCGATATTCCCATTGGTCAGCAGGTTGAACACCAGAATCGGCATGCCATTGTCCATGCACAGGCTGAAGGCCGTGGCGTCGGCCACGCGCAGCCCGCGGTCGATGACCTCGCGATGGCTGATCGCGGTGATCAGCTCCGCCTCGGGGTGGTGCCGCGGGTCGGCGGAGAACACGCCGTCGACCGCCTTGGCCATCAAGACCACCTCGGCGCCGATCTCCAGCGCCCGCTGCGCGGCCGTGGTGTCCGTTGAGAAGTACGGCAGGCCCATGCCGGCCCCGAAGATCACCACCCGGCCCTTCTCCAGGTGGCGGACGGCGCGCAGCGGCAGGTACGGCTCGGCGACCTGACCCATGGTGATCGCGGTCTGGACCCGCGTGACGATGCCCTCTTTTTCCAGAAAGTCCTGCAGGGCGAGGCTGTTCATGACAGTGCCCAGCATGCCCATGTAGTCCGACCGGGTGCGCTCCATGCCCCGCTGCTGAAGCTGCGCGCCGCGGAAGAAGTTGCCGCCGCCGATCACCACCGCGACCTGGACACCGCCGCGGACCACCTCGGCGATCTGGCGGGCGACCTGCGCCACCACGTCGGGGTCCAGGCCGACCTGGCCGCCGCCGAACATTTCACCGCCGAGCTTGAGCAAGACTCTCGAATACTTGGATCGGCTCTCCGGCTGGCCGGAAGCCCCGTTGGTCGGCTCCGTCATCAGACTCCTCGCATGAGAGTGCCATTCCGGGGCGAACTCATCCGGAACGGCATTTCACATCCTGCCTCATCGCAGCACAATGTTGCGCCGGCGGGGTGCATTATCTGCGCAGTTGGCGATTCGCGTGAATTCGCTTTCCTTCCGGTGTCGGATGTTTGAGCGCTCGGCGGGGCGGGGAATCCGCACCAACGCGGGGGGCGAACCTACGGTCTTGAGAATAAGGACCATGCCTCGCCGTGTGACGGGGCCGACCGCATGCGCGGTCGGCGTTGAGCGGGAAGTGCTCAACCACGTACGCCAATGAGGAGGAACAGATCCATGGCGGACCACAATTCGGGACCTGCCGAAGCCGTTAAGGGCGTCGTCGAGGACGTCAAGGGCAAGGCGAAGGAAGCAGTCGGCGCGGTGACCGGTCGGGATGACCTCACGCGCGAGGGCGAGGCCCAGCAGGACAAGGCGGAAGCCCAGCGCGACGCGGCGAAGAAGGAAGCGCAGGCGGAGGCCGCTCGCGGCGGCGCTGAGGCGGCCGAGGAGCGCCAGAAGGCCAACCAGTAGCTTGTCGCTGCGATGGGTCCGGTCCGTGAAAACGGGCCGGACCCATTGGCTTTCCCGGGCCAGAGTGTTGATCCTGCGCACACGCACAATAAACTTTGCTTGGTTTTGCTCTGAACGGGGTACTCAGCGCTGCGCTGGCAGACATCTCACCGTGAGGTGCCTACGGGTGGGGGGCGATGACAAACTCACGAATTTGGAGATGTCGTTGGAAGTTTTACTGCTCACCGAGGCAGACGATTTCGAATCGGCCTTGCCTAGGCTGAGTTCGTTCACGCAAACGGTGCGGCGCGCCCCCCTTACCGGCCATATCGACGGGCATCACGGCAGCGCCGACGTCGCGATCATCGACGCACGCACGGACCTCGACGCGGCCCGGGATGCCTGCCGTCGCCTGACGGCCGACGCGCCGTCCATCGCGGTGGTGGCCGTGGTGACGCCGGCGGCCTTCATGGCGGTGGACGTGGACTGGCACTTCGACGACGTGCTGTTGCCCGCCGCCGGAGCCGACGAACTGCAGGCCCGGCTGCGACTGGCGATCTCGCGTCGGCGCAGCGCGATGGCCGGCAGCCTGAAGTTCGGCGACCTGCTGCTGCACCCGGCCAGCTTCACGGCCTCGATGAACGGCCGGGACCTGGGCTTGACGCTCACCGAGTTCAAGTTGCTGAATTTCCTTGTGCAGCATGCCGGCCGGGCGTTCACGCGCACCCGGCTGATGCACGAGGTATGGGGTTATGACTGCAACGGCCGCGTCCGCACGGTCGACGTTCACGTGCGGCGCCTGCGCGCCAAGCTCGGTCCGGAACACGAAGCGATGATCGACACCGTCCGCGGTGTCGGCTACATGGCGGCCACACCGCCACGACCGGAATGGATTCTCAGCGGCTCGACGCTCACCCCGGTCTGGACGTCGACGGCGCGGCCCGCCACCGATCCCGTCGCACAATAGCGTTGCCGCGCAGCGACTTTCGCGAACCAATCAGGCAAACAGCGGTAATGCCCGCTTGCGGGCCAGCGCGTCCATGCCTTCCTGGATGGCGTCTTCGACCTCGTGGTACTTGGCCTCGACGTAGTCGTCGTCCTCGGCGCGCGCCGGATCGTGGTCGAGCTCGACGGCGGGCATGAAGCGGGTTCTGATCTTGGCCGGCAGCGGCAGCTGCGGCAGCGCCGCCGGGGCGATCCCCCACGGCAGCGAGACCGCCAGCGGGAAGACCTTGAGCCGCAGCACGCGATCGAGCTTGAGCGCCTTGGACAGCCGGTCACCGCGGATCAGCACCGGCATCGCGTCCGCGCCGCCGACGGTCGCGATCGGCACGATCGGCACCCCGGCGCGAACGGCCATTTTCACGAATCCCTTTCGCCCGGCCAGGTTTGCGCGATCGCGCTCGCTCCACGGACGCAGCGAGTCCACTTCCCCGCCGGGCCACAGCGCCACGTCGCGACCCTCGGCCAACGCCGTGGCGATCGCGTCCGGCGCGGCGGGCAACACGCCCATGCAGCGGAAGTACCGCCCGAAGAGCGGGATGGCCATCAACGCGTCGTGTGCCGTGCCGTGCAGCGGGCGGTCCTGGCCGAAGCGCCGCCACCATTGCAGGCCGACGGTCCAGGCGTCCCAGACGAACGGGGCGCCCGAATGGATGCCCACCAACAGAGCCGGCGGCTCGGGGATGTTCTCCCAGCCGTCGATCTCCATGCGGAACCAGTAGTCCACCAGCACATTCCAGAAGAACTTCTGGCGCTGCAGCGTGGTCTCGTCCTGCCCGCTGAGGTCCCACTCGCCGGCGCGCTTGGCCAGCCAGCCGCTGATCCCGCCGTCCTGCTTGTTGCGCCGCTCGTCCATGGTTACCCGCGCCCGCCTGGCGTGGAGCTTGGCCTGCGCGCGTACTTCCGCTGGTCTGTGATCGGGGTTACTCATGGGTTTCGGGTACCCGATTCGGCCGCGCGGGATTCCCGTCTACGCAAATCTCCCCGCGCAATCGGGGTCGCGCGGGGAGATGTTGCAACCGGATCAGGTGTGGGGCGCCGGGGCCGGCGGTTGGCCGGGTGCCGGGCTCGCGTTCGGCGGCACGCCAGGCGAGGAGCCGCCGGGCACGTTCGACGTCCACATCAGGATGTCCTGCAACCCGTCGTTGTAGACGACGCCGTTCGGCGGCGCGCCGGTCACGTCGAAGTACAGGGTGCCGGTCGATTCCTGGCCCTGCGGGATCGGCGCCGGGTTAAGGCTGCCGGGAGCCCCGGCCTTGTCGATCAGCTTGTAAGTCTGACCGTTGGGCCCGCGGGCGCTGAAGTCCTTGACCATCGGGGTGACGAGTCCAGCGTCCGACCGAGCGGTGATGTCCGCCTGGTAGAGCGTCCCCTTCGGGGTGTAGCCGGGGATCGTGACGTTGCTGGGCTGCAAATTGCTCACCGTGTAGTTGGTGATCATCGGCCCGTCGACGAGTTGCTCGCTGATGCCGAACCCCTGGATGTTGGGCGCCGCGGAAGCGGTTGCAGCTGCCAAAACGCCGGCAGCCGCGATGCCGCCGGCAGCAATAGCACTCTTGACGGCTGTTCTGGTGACCTTCATGGTTTTCCTTTCGTGTCGAACACCCACGTAGGGCGATAACCGCACTGGGTTTTCGCATAACCCTTTGGTCCCGCCGCTAAACCCGAACGAATCGCGCCGATCGTTTTTCGCGCCCCAGAATTCACACGGGCATCAGTGGTTGCCGTCGCGAGTGATTATTTGCGGCCGTACCGGGTAGCCGCAGCTAGAGCTCACCTGCCTATCCGGGGGGCAACCGCCTCCAATCGCAAAAGTCACCCGAATCACGAAAGGGGAAGTGGCAATGGCCTTTCCGGCTCAGCAACAAACCGTTCCGGGCATCCAGGCGCAAATGAAGCCCATTCCGGATTGCGGCGAAAACAGCTACCGGGGTTCGGGAAAGCTCACGGGCAAAAGGCGATCGTCACCGGCGGCGACAGCGGCATTGGCCGCGCCGTCGCCATCGCGTTCGCCCGCGAAGGTGCCGACGTGCAGCTGGCCTCGGACGACGCCAGCTACATCTCTGGAGCGCGGGTGGCGGTGACCGGCGGCCGGCCGATTCTTTAGCGCGCGAACCGCGTTCAGGAGCCCTGGTTTTCGTCGGCAATGGTCACCGACGAGGCGACCTGGCCCACGTTGTTGTAGGTCTCGGGCGGGATCCCGCGCAGCGCGCGGACGGTGTCGTCGTCGCAGCCGTTGCGGTCCGCGGCGTCGAGCAGGTCTTGCTTGTTGGCCGGAAAGTCCACGTCGTTGAGGCACTTTCGGAGTTGGCTGGTAGTCGTAGACGCGACCATGGCACTCGGGATGCCCAGCGAATGTCGGCCTAAACACCCACGGTTCAGCGGCCGCGCACCCGCCGGTTCTCCTTCATGATCGCGTCGACGAGCTCCGGCTTACTCATGGTCGACCGGCCGCGCACGTCGAGCCGGCGCGCCACGTCGAGCAGGTGCTTCTTGCTGGCGTTGGCGTCGACCCCTTCGGCCGAGCGGCCGGTGTTGCGCGGCCCGCCGCGCTCGGCCAGCTCGTCGGATGGCCCCTTCTCGTCTTTGGGCTCCCAGTGATCGCCGACCTTTTCGAAGCTGTGCTTGACCGCCGAATAGGCCACCCGGTGGGCGCGCTCCTCGCTGCCGTACTGCTCGGCGGCCGAGTCGTGGGTTTTCGCGAACGTGCGTTGCGCTTTGGCGTCGGAACGCCGCAGGGTGCTCGGCAATTCGCCCCGTTTAGGCGCGCCGCCCTTCGTCGTCTTGGGCATGAAGCTCCTCCGTTAGCCCTCGGTGATCTGCTGCGCCTTGGCGTAGGCGAGCTGCAGAAAGTCGGCGCCCGCCAGAGCGGTGAAGGTGCCCGCGATGAGGCGGGTCGGTCTCGGCGCGAAGACCAGACCGATGACGAACGCGGTGGCCACCCACATGTCGAGGCAGAACGGGCAGGTCAACAGCTCGCCGAGGCTGTGGCGCAGCGCG
Organism: Mycobacterium sp. NGS69; assembly: GCF_059812165.1. Taxonomy (NCBI): domain Bacteria; kingdom Bacillati; phylum Actinomycetota; class Actinomycetes; order Mycobacteriales; family Mycobacteriaceae; genus Mycobacterium; species Mycobacterium sp. NGS69. The sequence continues at coordinate 183,389 of NZ_JCALCD010000002.1, read as the reverse complement.
CTGCCGTGCCGGGTTTCCTCCATCACCTCGGCCGGGCCGCCCGTACCCGCGTAGCGCGCGAAGGGCGCCCGCAACGGGCTGGTCACCGCGTCCTTAGAGATCGTCCGCGACAGCTTGTGGGTGCCTACGGTGACGGTGGCGAGATCCTGCAGGCTCCAGCGCTCCGGCAACCTTCGACCGGTGGCCGCGGCCACGACCCCCGCGAGCGCGACCAGCAGGCCGTAGATGCCCAGGACCACCGAGTAGCCCTCCAGAGGTCGGGGATTGTCTCCGCGGTACGCCTCGGCTTCCCGCCGCGCGCGCTCAGCCACCCGTTCGGTAACTTCCGTTGCATCGCCCATGGGCGTGGGTTACCCCATAGCGGCCGAGAAAATCACCGCCGAGCCGCACCGGCCGACGTGCGCGGCCGAGCGCCCGGGATATGTCAAGATCGCTGACATGGGTGGTCAGGTTGAAAACGCTCCGCTCGGTTATCTGCTGTACCGGGTGGGGGCCGTGCTGCGGCCGGAGGTTTCCGCGGTGCTCGGTCCGCTGGGCCTGACGTTGCCCGAATTCGTTTGCCTGCGCATCCTTTCGATGCACCCGGGCATGTCCAGCGCGGAGCTGGCGCGGCACACCAACGTCACGCCCCAGGCGATGAACACCGTGCTGCGCGGGTTGCAGGACGTGGGCGCGGTGGAACGGCCGGCGTCGGTCTCCTCGGGTCGTGCGTTACCGGCCACGCTGACCGTTCGGGGCCGGGCGCTGCTCAAGCGCGCGGAAGCCGCGGTCCGGACCGCCGATGCCCGGATCCTGAGCAAGCTGACCGACGCGCAGCAGCGCGAGTTCAAGCGGATGCTCGAAAGGCTCGGATCGGACTAGCCGGCGGCCTGGATGCGGGCCCACGGCCGGGCCTCTTCGAGTTCGTAGGCCAGCTCGAGCAGCAGCGATTCCTGCCCGATGTCGGCCGAGAGCATCATGCCCACCGGCATGCCGTCGGCCGACTGCGCCAGCGGCAGCGAGATCGCCGGCTCGCCAGTGACGTTCTGCAGCGGGGTGAACGAGACCCAGTCGATCAGCCGGTCGATGACCTGGTGGTAGTCGGTGGGTGCCAGGTGCCCGATGCGGGGCGTCTCGTCGGCGAGGGTCGGCGTCAGCACCGCGTCGTGGGTGCCGAAGAACCGCGCGGTGCGCCGCCGGGCGCGGCGCAGGCGCATGACGGCCACCGGCAGCCGGTGGAGGTTGCGTACGCAGTGCCGCTCCAGGCCCAGGGTCAGGCTGTCGAGCCGCGTGCGGTCGAACGTCTTGCCGAACATCCGTGGGCCGCCGCGAACCTGCGCCAGCGCCAGGAACCCCCAGTACAAGACGAAATCGTCGACAAAACTGGCCGCCACCGGCGGCTCGTCGATGTGTTCGACGCGGTGGCCCAGCTCCTCGAGAAGCGCCGCCGACTTGAGCGTCAGCTCCCGCACCTGCGGACTGCTCTCCCGTTGCACTGACCGGGTCAGCACGGCGATTCGCAGCCGCTGCCGGCCGGGCCCGGTCACGTCGCCGACCGGCGCCAGCTTGTGGTTACGCCAGGCGCGCTCGGCCTCGCGGTAGAACGCCGCCGTGTCGCGCACCGACCGCGTCACCACGCCGTTGGCGACGACGCCCACGGGCATCCGGCGCAGGTGCGGGTCCAGCGGCAACCGGCCGCGCGACGGCTTCAGCCCGACCAGCCCGTTGCAGGCCGCCGGAATGCGGATCGAGCCGCCACCGTCGTTGGCGTGCGCGATCGGCACCACGCCCGCGGCGACGAACGCGCCGGATCCCGACGACGACGCGCCCGCGCTGTAGTCGGTGTCCCACGGGTTGCGGACCGGGCCCAGGCGGGGGTGTTCGGCGGAGGCGCTGAAGCCGAACTCCGACAACTGCGTCTTGCCGACGGGCAGTAGCCCGGTGTCGAGGAACACCCGGGTGAACTCGCCGTCGGAGGTGGCGTTCCACGGCCGCCACGCGTCGGTGCCGTGCATCGTCGGCTGGCCCGCGATGTCGATGTTGTCCTTGATGAACGTGGGGACGCCTTCAAAAAACCGCGAGAAGCCGTCCGGCGGGGCCGCCGACGCGACGGCGCGCGCCTGCTCGAACGCCGCGTACGCCAGGCCGTTGAGGGCCGGGTCGACGGCCTCGGTGCGGGCGATGGCGGCGTCGATGACCTCAGCTCTGCCGACCGAGCCGGCCCTTAAGGCGTCGGCCAGGCCGACCGCGTCGAGGTCACCGAGGGCATCGTCGCCGAAAGCGTGCACGCGTCGCATGACACGACGCTAGCCGCTCGCGCTTTGGAGCTAGGCCTGGCCCACCTCGAAGCGAACGAACCGCGTCACCGTGACGCCGGCCTCGTCGAGCAGGGCCTTGACGGTCTTCTTGTTGTCGGACACCGACGGCTGCTCGAGCAGCACCGCGTCCTTGAAGAAGCCGTTGAGCCGGCCCTCGACGATCTTGGGCAGCGCCTGCTCCGGCTTGCCCTCGGCCTTGGCGGTCTCCTCGGCGATGCGCCGCTCGCTGGCCACGACGTCCTCGGGCACGTCGTCGCGAGACAGGTAGCGCGCCTTGAGGGCGGCGATCTGCAGCGCGACGGCGTGCGCGGCCTCCTGGCCGTCGGCGCCGCTGTATTCGACCAGCACGCCGACCGCGGGCGGCAGGTCCGCGGCGCGCTTGTGCAGGTAGGCCTCGACGGTGCCGTCGAAGAACGCGACCCGGCGCAGCTCGAGCTTCTCGCCGATCTTGGCCGACAGGTCGGCGATGGCCTGCTCGACCGTCGTGGCGCCGGCGCTGGCCGCTTTCAGGGCGTCGACGTCGGTGGCCCGGGCGGACGCCGCGGCGGCCACCACGTCGTTGGCCAACTTCTGGAATTCGGCGTTCTTGGCGACGAAGTCGGTCTCGGAGTTGAGCTCGATGAGCGCCCCGCCCTTGGCCGCGACCAGGCCTTCGGCCGTCGCCCGCTCGGCGCGCTTGCCGACGTCCTTGGCGCCCTTGATCCGCAACGCCTCGACGGCCTTGTCGAAGTCGCCGTCAGTCTCGGCCAGCGCGTTCTTGCAGTCCAACATGCCGGCGCCGGTCAGCTCCCGAAGCCGCTTGACGTCGGCAGCGGTGAAATTCGCCATTTCAGCCTTCCGTGGGTGTCGATTCGGTTGCGCCCGCGTCGGTGGGGGCGCCGGTGGTGGCCGTCGTCGTCGCGGAGGCCAGCAGCTCCTGCTCCCATTCGGCGAGCGGCTCGGCGGACTCCGCCTCGGGCTTGCCGTCGCCGCGGCCCAGGCCGGCGCGGGCCTGCAGGCCCTCGGCGACCGCGGAGGCGATCACCTTGGTCAGCAGCGCGGCCGAGCGGATCGCGTCGTCGTTGCCCGGGATCGGGTAGTCGACCTCGTCGGGGTCGCAGTTGGTGTCCAGGATCGCGATGACGGGGATGCCCAGCTTGCGGGCCTCGCCGACGGCGATGTGCTCCTTGTTGGTGTCGACGACCCAGATCGCCGACGGCACCTTGTTCATGTCGCGGATGCCGCCGAGGCTGCGCTCCAGCTTGTTCTTCTCCCGGGTCAGGCCCAGGATCTCCTTCTTGGTGCGGCCCTCGAAGCCGCCGGTCTGCTCCATCGCCTCGAGCTCCTTGAGGCGCTGCAGCCGCTTGTGCACCGTGGAGAAGTTGGTGAGCATGCCGCCCAGCCAGCGCTGGTTCACGTAGGGCATGCCGACGCGGGTGGCCTCGGCCGCGACCGATTCCTGCGCCTGCTTCTTGGTGCCGACGAACAGCACCGACCCACCGTGGGCGACGGTCTCCTTGACGAACTCGTACGCCTTGTCGATGAAGGTCAGCGTCTGCTGCAGGTCGATGATGTAGATGCCGTTGCGGTCGGTGAAGATGAACCGCTTCATCTTGGGGTTCCATCGACGGGTCTGATGCCCGAAGTGGGTGCCGCTGTCGAGCAGCTGCTTCATGGTTACGACAGCCATTGCCGCCATTCCTTTGTTGTCGGTTGTCGCCCGGCATCGGGTGAGGCCGGGCCCTGGCGCCTGCGGAATGCCGCACCCGCCTCGGAAAAGCCCGAGCCGGGACCGCACGGCAATCGCTTGGTTGCAGGCGCGCGAAGTCAGCCCGCTAACGAGCTGCGACCAGGAGTTTACACCGTCTCAGCAGGTGCTTTTTCCACAGCGGTGACTGGCGGGGTCGCGCCGGCCGCTCTGTACTCGCCTGGTGCGGCGGGCGATGCTCCTGATCCTGATACTGCTGTGCGCGGCGCCGGCGCGGGCCGACGACGTGCGGCTGGACTGGCCGCTGCGCCCGGCGCCGGCCGTCGCCCGCGGGTTCGGCGCCCCCTCGCCCGACTGGCATCCCGGGCATCGGGGCGTTGACCTGCCCGGCTCCCCCGGTCAGCCGGTGTATGCCGCCGGCGCGGCGACCGTGGTGTTCGCCGGGGAGCTGGCCGGGCGGCCGGTGGTGTCGCTGGCCCATCCGGGCGGCCTGCGCACCAGCTACGAGCCGGTCCGGGCGGTCGTGCGGGTGGGTCAGGCGGTGACGGCGGAGTCCGTGATCGGTTCGCTGGTGGCCGGGCATGCCGGCTGCCGGGCCGAGGCGTGCCTGCACTGGGGCGCGATGTGGGGTCCGGCCTCGCGCGCGGAGTATGTGGACCCGCTGGGGCTGTTGAGGTCCGCGCCGATCCGGCTGAAGCCGCTGAACGGCTGACCTTTCCCGCGCGAGCAGACGCAGAATCGCACGCCGAGGGCGCGGATCGTGCGATTCTGCGTCTGCTCGCCGGTCACGCCCGCGGGTGGGCCTGGTCGTGCACCGCCCGCAGCCGGGAGACCGCGACGTGGGTGTAGAGCTGCGTGGTCGCCAGGCTGGAATGGCCCAGCAGCTCCTGGACGACCCGCAGGTCGGCCCCGCCTTCGAGCAGGTGGGTGGCCGCGCTGTGGCGCAGCCCGTGCGGCCCCATGTCGGGCGCGCCGTCCACCGCCGCGACGGTCTGGTGCACGACGGTGCGCGCCTGGCGCACGTCGAGCCGCCGGCCGCGCGCGCCCAGCAGCAGCGCCGGCCCGGACTCGGCGGTCGCCAGGGCCGGGCGCCCGTCGGCCAGCCACGCGTCCAGCGCGCCGGCGGCCGGCGCCCCGAACGGCACGGTGCGCTGCTTATTTCCCTTGCCGAGGACCCGGACCAGCCGATCGCCGGCGTGCACGTCATCGACGTCCAGGCCGCACAGCTCGCTGACCCGGATCCCGGTGGCGTAGAGCATCTCGACGATCAGCCGGTCCCGCAATGCCAGCGGGTCCCCTTGTTGGGCACCGGATTTCGCGGCAGCCATGGCCTGCAGCGCCTGGTCCTGGCGCAGCACCGAGGGCAGGGTGCGGTGCGCCTTGGGGACCTGCAGGCGGGCGGCCGGGTCTGCCGTGAGCAGGCCGCGCCGCGCCGCCCACGCGGTGAACGCCTTGACCGCTGAGGTGCGGCGGGCCAGCGTGGTGCGGGCCGCGCCGGCGCCCGCGGCCGAGGCCAGCCAGGCCCGCAGCACCGGCAGGCTCAACGCCTCGAGACCCCGGCCGTCGAGGAACGCCAACAGCGAGCGCAGGTCGCCCAGGTACGCGCGGCGGGTGTGCGCCGAGCGCCCGCACTGCAGCGCCAGGTACTCGTCGAACTCCTCGAGGATGGCCTCCACGCCCTTACGGTCGCAGGCGCGGCCGGTTCGGCTCAGCGGACGCGCCGAAGCGTGTCCGGGGTGAGATCTTTGAGCGTCGGATACCCGTCGACGGCCATGATCAGGTCGGCCTCGGCAAGCATCGTGCGCAGCACGTGCACGAGGCCGTCGATGCCGCCGAGGGCCAGCCCGTAGGCGTACGGGCGGCCGATCCCCACCGCAGTGGCTCCCAGCGCGAGGGCCTTGATGACGTCGGCGCCGCTGCGGATGCCGGAGTCGAAGAGCACGGGCAGCCCGCCGGCCGCCTCGACCACCCCGGGCAGGCAGCCGATCGCGGGCAGGCCGCCGTTGGCCTGCCGGCCGCCGTGGTTGGAGCAGTAGATGCCGTCGACGCCGCCGTCCCGGGCGCGCCGGGCGTCGTCGGGGTGGCAGATGCCCTTGACGAGCAGCGGCAGGTCGGTCAGCGAGCGCAGCCAAGGCAGGTCATCCCAGGTCAGGGGGTTTCCGAAGACCTGAATCCAGCGCAGGGTCGCCGCTTGGCGGTCCTCCTCCGGCGGGCGTTGCAGGCTCGCGCGGAAGACCGGATCGCTGAAGTAGTTGGCCAGGCAGTGCCCGCGCAGCTGGGGGAAGTTCGACGTGCTCAGGTCGCGCGGGCGCCACCCCGTGACCCAGGTGTCGAGCGTGACGACGATGCCCTTGAAGCCGGCCGCCTCGGCGCGCTGCACCAGGCTGGCGGCCAGGTCGCGGTCGGTCGGTGTGTACAGCTGGAAGAACCCGGGCGTCTCGCCGAGGGCGGCGGCGACGTCTTCCATCGGGTCCACGGTCAGCGTCGAGGCCACCATCGGCACGCCGGTCCGGGCGGCCGCGCGGGCGGTGGCCAGGTCGCCGTGGCCGTCCTGGGCGCACAGCCCGATCACCCCGATGGGCGCCATGAACAGCGGCGACGGCAGCGTCATGCCGAACAGGTCGACGGAAAGGTCCCGCTTCGCGGCACCGACGAACATGCGCGGGATCAGGCCCCAGCCTTCGAAGGCCGTGCAGTTGGCGCGCTGGGTCCGCTCGTCGCCGGCCCCGCCCGCGACGTAGGACCACACCGACGGCGGCAGGGCGGTGGCGGCCTTGGCTTCCAACTCGGCGAACGCCATCGGCAGCGGCGGCACGATTCCCGCCAGTCCCTGCAGGTAGATCTCGTTCTGGTAGTCCCCGAAATGCGGCATGCCCGTCTTAAGCCCCCGCCTCCGCCTCGGCCAGCTCCTTCTTCCACTGCCGGAACGTCTCCTCGGTGCGGCCGCGCCGCCAGTACCCCGAGATCGACGACGCCCATTTCGCGTCCACGCCGCGCTCCTTGCGGATGTAGGGCCGCAGGTTGTGCATGACGGTCTGCGCCTCGCCGTGGATGAACACGTGCACCTGCCCGGGCAGCCACTGGGCCGTGGTGACCGCCTCGATCAGCGGCGCGAAATCGCCGGCGCGATCCTCGGGCACCAGATCGGCGCGCCCGCCACGGTAGACCCAGCTCACCTCGACGTTGTCCGGCGCGGTCAGCGGGATCTTGTCTTCCTGGCCGGCGACCTCGATGAACGCCTTGCCAACGGCATTGGGGGGCAAGGCTTCCAGGGCCGTCGCGATGGCCGGAAGCGCCGACTCGTCGCCGGCCAACAGGTGCCAGTCGGCGGCCGGGTCGGGGGTGTAGGCGCCGCCCGGTCCCATCAGATAGATCGGCTGGCCGGGTTGGGCCGACGCCGCCCAGGCGCCCGCCACCCCGTGCTCGCCGTGCACGACGATGTCGACCGTGAGCTCGCCCGCCGCGACGTCGACGCCGCGCACGGTCATGGTCCGCACCGACGGCTTCTTCTCCGGGGGCAGGTCGGCGAAGCTGTCCAGGGTCAGCGGCTGCGGCAACCGCGCCATGTCGACGTCCTCGGGGACGAAGGCCAACTTGACGTACGAGTCGGTGAACTTGCTGGGCGCGAACGTGTCGAAGTGATTGCTGCCCAGCACGACCCGAACCATGTGCCGGTTGAGCTGCTCGGTGCGGCTTACTTCGAAGCTTTGTAGAGGTCGACCTGCCACTTATCCTCCTGTCGGGACCCGACCCCCGTCGACTATACGAGCCGCGCCGTCGAACCCCAGGCCGCGCCGGCGCGGACGATTCGCCACCGCCCGTCGTCGCGGCGCGCCAAACCGGCCATCTCGAGCATCGCCAGCGGCCCGAGCACCTGCTCGGGCGGCAGCGCCGCCGCGACGGCGATCTCGTCGACGGTGGCCGCGCCGCGACCGGGCAGCGCCTCGTACACCCGGCGCTCGGCGTCGCCCAGCCCGTCGAGCGCCGTGCTGGGGTGCGGTTCTTCGAGCGCCAGCTCACCGATGCGGCCGACGAGCTCGACGACGTCGTCGGCGCGAGTGACCAGTTGCGCGCCGTTGCGCAACAACGCATGACAGCCCGCCGACGCCGACGAGGTCACGGGCCCGGGCACCGCGGCGACCACGCGGCCCAGCGCCCGCGCCCAGGCCGCGGTGTTCGCCGCGCCGCTGCGCAGGCCGGCTTCGACCACCACCGCGGCCCCAGCGACCGCGGCGACCAGGCGGTTGCGGGTGAGGAACCGGTGCCGGGCCGGGCGGACACCCGGCGGGTATTCGGTGAACACCAGCCCCTGCTGACCGATCCGGTGCAGCAGTCCGGAATGACCTGACGGATAAGGGATGTCGAGCCCGCCGGCAAGCGCGGCCACGGTGATTCCGTCGCCGTTCAGCGCGGCGCGGTGTGCCGCGCCGTCGATGCCGTAGGCGCCGCCGGAGACCACCGCCACGTCGCGCTCGACCAGCCCGGCGGCCAGGTCGTCGGCGACCTGCTCGCCGTATCCGGTCGACGCCCGGGTTCCGACCACGGCCGCCGCGCGTTGGGCCACCTCGTCGAGGCGCGCCGGACCCATCGCCCACAACACCATCGGCGGCCCACCGCGGGCCCTGACCTCGGCATTGCCGAAGGCGGCGAACGCTAGCAGCGGCCACTCGTCGCAGTCGGGTGTGATCAGCCGGCCGCCGCGGTCGTCGAGAAGCACGAGATCCGCCGCGGCGCGGTCTATTTCGCGCCTGGCCTCGGTGTGGCGTGCCAGCTCGGCGTCGACCGATCCGCGCCGGACCCGTTCGGCGGCCTCGACCGGGCCGACGCGTCGCACCAGTTCGGCGAGCGGCGCGCAGGGCGGTTCGGCCACCCGGGACAGGTAAGCCCACGCCAGCGACACGTGATCGGTCATCGCTGCGCCCCCGGTTGGCGGAAGCTGAGCGCGGCCGCGACTTCCTCGAGGCCCGGCATCGGCCGGCCGGCCAGGTCGGCCAGGCTCCACGCGACCCGCAGCGTGCGGTCCAGGCCGCGGATGCTGAGCAGCCCACGGTCCAGCGCCTTGCGCAGCGGCTCCATCGCGGCGTTGCTGGGACGAAACTTTCGCCGCAACAGGGTCCCGCTCACCTCGGCGTTGGTGCGGAATCCGTGTGGCCGCCAACGTTCGGCGGCCGCGTCGCGCGCCGCCGCCACCCGCCGGCGAACCTGCGCGGTCGTTTCGCCGTCGGTGACCGAGATCGCACCGGCGCGCACGGGATTCATCTGCACCCGCAGGTCGACGCGGTCCATCAGCGGCCCGGACAGCTTGCCCAGGTAGCGGCGTTTGGCCGCGGCCGCGCAGACGCAGTCGCGCGGATCGGCCGGCGCGCACGGGCACGGGTTAGCGGCCAGCACCAGCTGGAAGCGGGCGGGGTAACACGCCACCCCGTCGCGGCGGGCGAGGCGAATCTCCCCGTCTTCCAACGGCGTTCGCAGCGCTTCCAGCGCGCTGACGCTGATCTCGGCGCATTCGTCCAAAAACAACACCCCTCGGTGCGCCCGGCTGACGGCGCCCGGGCGGGCCATCCCCGATCCCCCGCCGACGAGCGCGGCGACGGTCGAGCTGTGGTGCGGCGCCACGAACGGGGCCCGGGTGATCAGCGGCGTGTCCGCCGACAGCAGCCCGACCACCGAGTGAATCGCGGTGACCTCCAGCGACTCGTCCTCCGACAGCGGCGGCAGCAGCCCCGGAAGGCGTTGCGCCAGCATCGTTTTGCCGATACCCGGGGGCCCCGTCAGCATGAGGTGGTGCGCCCCGGCGGCCGCGACCTCCACCGCGAACCGCGCCTGCGCCTGCCCGACCACGTCGGCCAGGTCGGCCGCCGGCTCCGGCTCGGTCACTCCCCCGCTGATCCGGCGGTCCAGGCCGCCCGAGCCACCGAGCCAGCGCTGCAGTTGCCGCAGCGTGCGCACGCCCCAGACCTCGATCCCGTCGATCAGGCTGGCCTCGGCCAGGTTGTCGGACGGGACGACGACGGCGGGCCAGCCGTCGCGTTTGGCGGCCAGCACGGCCGGCAGCACCCCGCGCACCGGGCGCACCCGGCCGTCCAGCGACAGCTCACCCAGCAGCACCGTCTTTTCCAGGCGCTCCCACGGGTGCTTGCGCTGCGCCGAGAGCACGGCGGCGGCCAAGGCGATGTCGTATACCGATCCCATCTTCGGCAGCGTCGCCGGCGACAACGCGAGCGTGAGCCGGGCCTGCGGCCAGTCGTTGCCGCAATTGGTGACGGCCGCCCGGACCCGGTCGCGCGACTCCTGCAGGGCGGCGTCGGGCAGCCCGACCAGGTGCACGCCCGGCAGGCCGCTGGTGATGAATGCCTCGATTTCCACCGTCGCGCCGTCCAATCCGCGCACCGCGACCGAGAACGCCCGCCCCAGCGCCATCAGCCGATTCCCCGCAGGTGGCTGATCTCCGGGGTGCGGCGGCGCCCGACCCGCACGCCGATCATGTCGATGCGCAGCGCCGCCCAGCGCTCGTCCTGGCCGGCCAGCCAAAGCCCGGCCAGCCGGCGCAGCCGCCACGCCTTGCGTGGGGTCACCGCGTACGCCAGCCCGCCGTAACCGTCCCCCGTGCGGGTCTTCACCTCCACGAAAACCGCGGTGCGGGTGGCATCGTCGGCCGCGATCACGTCCAGCTCGCCGTAGCGGCAGCGCCAGTTGCGGGCCAGGATCCGCAACCCCATCCGCGTCAGGTGATCCACCGCGAGCGCCTCGCCCATCGCGCCCAGCTGCAGCCGGGTCATGCTCTCTTCGGTCGTCATGGGGCCAAGGTGCCCGGCGGCGCCGACACGCGCGGTCCCGGCGGCGGCCTGGAGCTCGGTGCGGCGGCGAGTTATCCCCAGTCAGGCGTCCATCCACAGCCGCGAACGGGAAGCTAGCTCCAGTGCGGCGGCACGTCGTTGCCCGGGCAGTCGGCGGACCGGCAGTGCACGTCGCGCACCCGCCGGCTGGTGACGTTGCCGTCGCTGTCGTAGGTGTACTCGACCGTGGCCTCGGCCTCGCGCCGGCAGGCGGGGCAGGTCGCCATTTCCGTCTTGAACCGCGACATGGCCCTACCGGATCCGGTCGGCCCGGGTGTAGACGTTCATCGAGTCCTCCCGCAGGAACGCGACCAGCGTGACGCCGGACTCCTCGGCCAGCGACACCGCCAGCGACGACGGCGCCGACACCGCGGCCAGCACGGGAATGCCCGCCAGCACGGCCTTTTGCGTCAACTCGAACGACGCCCGCCCGCTGACCAGCAGCACGCACCCCTGCAGCGGAACGCGCCCGTGTTCCAGCGCCCAGCCGACGACCTTGTCGACCGCGTTGTGCCGGCCGATGTCCTCGCGCACCACCAGCGGCGCGCCGTCGACCCCGAACAGCGCCGCGGCGTGCAGCCCGCCGGTGCTGTCGAAAACCTTTTGTGCGGAACGCAATTGGCCCGGCATCGCCTGGAGCGTGACCGCGGAGACGGTCGCCGGATCCGCGCCGGGCGAGAAGCGCCCGATCAGCCGCACCGCGTCCAGCGACGCCTTGCCGCAGACCCCGCACGACGACGTGGTGTAGAAGTTGCGGGTGACGTCGAGGTCCGGTGGCGCGACACCGGGCGCCAAGGTGACGTCCAGGACGTTGTAGGTGTTCGGCTCAACGCCCGCGCCGCAGTAGCGGATGGTGTGCACGTCGTCGCGCCCGCCGATGACCCCCTCGGTGAGCAGAAAGCCTTGCGCCAGTTCGAAATCGGAGCCGGGCGTGCGCATGGTCACCGTGACCGGCGCGCCGTTGACGCGGATCTCCAGCGGCTCCTCGACGGCCAGGGTCTCGGGCCGGGTGACGGCACGGCCGGCGGTGAGATGCCGCGCGCGCCGGCGCGCCGTTACCTGGCCCACGCACTCAAACTACCTCGGCCAGCGCCGCCAGGGTCTCCTCCACGGAGTGGACCGGCCGCCACCCCAGCTGGGTCCGCGCCTTGGTGGTGTCCATCACCACCGACGTCCGCGCGGAGTGCAGCCATTCCAGCATGGACGGGACGAACGGCACCTTGGAAATCGCCGCCGAGGCCGCCGAGGCGGCGATCGCGGGCACCCGCACCGGCCGGCCACCGAGCGCCTTGGCCACCTCCGACACCGTCACCACCCCGTCACCGGCGATGTTGTAGGCCCCCGGCGGGGCGGGAGCCGTCGCCGCCAGGGCGATCGCCTCGGCGACGTCGTCGTGGTGGACGAGCTGCAACGGGATCCCCGGATCCGGGACGACGGGCTTCAGCACCGGCGCCACCTTGGTGACGGCGCGCACCGGTGCGGGCAGCTGGTTCCAGGGCATCGCGTCGGCCAACGCCGTCGCCCGGGGCCCGGCGACGATGCACGGCCGCAGGACGAACACCTCGAGCGACGAGGCCTTGGTGATGTCGGCGAGCAGCGCCTCGCACGCGGCCTTCTGCGCCGAGTAGTAGTGCTCGGCGGTCCCCCGCGCCGGCACGTCCTCGGTCAGCGGGACGGGATTGTCGGAGTGGTAGCCGTAGGCCGCCACCGACGACGTGTACACCAGGCGCCGCGGCCGCTGCGCGGCGACGGTCGCCTCGAACACGTTTCGGGTGCCTTCCAGGTTGATGCGTTGGCTCTCGTCGCGCGAGCCCATGATGATGAACGCCAGGTGGACCACCACGTCAGCCTCGGCGACCAGGGCGTCGACGGCCTCCCGGTCGGTGATGTCGCCCTGCTGGTAGCTGGTTTTCACCCAGCCACACGACGCCGGGTCGAACGGCCGGCGCGCCATCCCGATAATCGTCTCCACCGCGGGCTCGCGCTCGAGCGCCGTCACCGCCGAGACACCGATCTCCCCGGTTGGCCCGGTCACCGCCACAGTCAGCCCCATGCCAGAGGTCCTTCCCTCCCCCACAGGTCTGAAACCCGAGATGACTAACGCCCTGGGTCGATACGCTCAGGGATGGGCAATCTAGCGTGGTTTCGACACCGACACCGCGGGAATGAGGCAAAGCGTGGTAGAAGACTCGCGTTCAACAACGGGCGGGGAGAAGGCCGACCCGGCGACGGTCTTCGCCGCCCTCGCGGAGATCATCTACCAGGGCTCGGACGTCAAACAGATGTACGCCGCCATCTGCATCGCCGCGACCCTGACCGTGCGCGGCTGTGACCACGCCAGCCTGCTGGTGCGCGAAGGCGACCGCTATGTCACGGTCGGCGCAAGCGACCAGATCGCGCAGCAAATCGACGAGATGGAACGGCGTTCCGGCGACGGGCCGTGCATCGACGCGATCGAGGAGGAGACTCCCCAGATCGACACGGACCTGACCTCGCCGTCGCTGTGGCCCAGGCTCGCCAAGGTGCTGGTCGAGGAGACGCCGGTGCGCGGCGCCATGGGCTTTCGGCTCCTGGTCGACAAGCGCAAGGGGGCCGCGCTGAACCTGTTCAGCGACACCCCCAGCCTGTTCGACGCCGAATCCGCCGGCCGGGCGGCGGTGCTGGCGTCGTTCGCCAGCGTGGCCATCAACGCGGTCGCCAAGGGGGAAGACGCCGCAAGCCTGCGCCGGGGGCTGATGAGCAACCGGGAGACCGGCAAGGCGGTCGGCATGTTGATGCTGCTGCACGACATCACCGAAGACCAGGCATTCGACCTGCTGCGCCGGCACTCCCAGGCGCTGAACATCAAGCTGGCCGACGTGGCGCGCGCCGTCATCGACAATCGTGGCCAGCTGCCGGCCGGCGGCGACGATCAGGTTCCGCCCAGCGGATAGCGATGCCGGCCGCTACTCCGGCAGCCGCAACTCGGGCTTCTCGACCTCTTCGATGTTGACGTCCTTGAAGGTGACCACGCGCACCTGCTTGACGAAGCGGGCCGGCCGGTACATGTCCCACACCCAGGCGTCGGACAGCCGCAGCTCGAAGTACACCTCGCCGTCGGCGTTGCGGGGCGTCATCTCCACGCTGTTGGCCAGGTAGAAGCGCCGCTCGGTTTCCACGACGTAGCTGAACTGGCCGACGATGTCCTTGTATTCGCGGTACAGCGAGAGCTCCATCTCGGTTTCGTACTTTTCGAGATCTTCTGCACTCATCTGCTCAGACGTCCTTCTGCATGACGTGGGAACCTGGTCCCATCTTTCCTCACCGGTCTTCGCCAGGCTCGGCCGGAGGGTCCGGTTTGCACTCCGCGACCACGCGCGCACCGGATCCGGTCGCCACGCGCCGGACGTTGATGAACGAATAGCGGTGCTGAGCGCAGGGGCCGAGCTCGGTCAGCGCCGTCGAATGCGCCGGGGTGCTGTAGCCCTTGTGGTCGGCGAAGCCGTAGCCGGGGTGATCGGCGTCCATCGCGACCATCAGCCGGTCGCGGCTGACTTTGGCCAGCACGCTGGCCGCGGCGATGCACGCGGCGACGGCGTCCCCGCCGATCACCGGCAGCGACGGCATCGGCAGGCCGGGCACGCGAAACCCGTCGCTGAGCACGTAACCGGGGCGGACCGCGAGCCCGGCCACCGCGCGCCGCATGCCCTCGATGTTGGCGACGTGCACCCCGCGCCGGTCGACCTCCTCCGACGAGATGAAGACGACGTGGTACGCCAGGGCATAACGGCGGATCAAGGGGAACAGCTTCTCCCGCATCTTTTCGGTGAGCTTCTTCGAGTCATCAAGGGCCGCAAGGCTTTCCAGTCGGCTCGGGCCGAGCACGCAGGCCGCCACCACCAGCGGGCCGGCGCAGGCGCCGCGGCCCACCTCGTCCACCCCGGCCACCGGACCCAGGCCGCTGCGATATAGGGCCGACTCCAGGGTGCGCAACCCGGACGATTTGCGGATGACGGTCCGCGGCGGCCACGTGGTGGCCATGGCTACTGACTCTGCTGGGGGTTCACCGACCTGACGCCGCCCCACCTCGACGGCGGCCACACGATGAACTGGGCCTTGCCGATGACGTTGGCGACCGGGACGGTTCCCGAATTGGGGTCACCGGTGCACAGGATGCCCTTGAGGGCTTCGATCGGGACGCTGGTGCAATGGGCCCGGGAATCGGCCGAGTGAGTCCGGTTGTCCCCCATCACCCACAGCCGCCCCGCCGGAACGGCGACGGGCCCGAACTCGCTGCCCAGGCAGGGGTACTTCGACGGGTCGGCCATCATCGTGTTCGGATCCAGATACGGCTCTTTGAGCGGCTTGCCGTCGACGGTCAACCCCGTCTCGGCCCGGCAAGCCACCGTCTGCCCTCCCACCGCGATGACCCGCTTGACCAGGTCGTTCTCGTCGGGGGGCACGAAACCGATGAACGACAGCGCGTTCTGCACCCAGCGCAGCGCGGTGTTGTTCGACCGGATCGACTTGTAGCCGGCGTTCCACGACGGCGGGCCCTTGAAGACGATCACGTCGCCGGGGTGCGGCTGACCGAACCGGTAACTCAGCTTGTCGACCATGATCCGGTCGCCGACGCAGCCGGTGCAGCCGTGCAGCGTGGGCTCCATGGATTCCGACGGAATCAGGTAGGGGCGGGCGACGAACGTCAGCATGACGTAGTAGAGGAGCACGGCGATCACCCCGAGAAGTGCGAGCTCGCGCAGCGTGGACTTCTTCTTGGGCTCCGGCTCGGCCGCCTCGGGCGAGGCTTCGGAGGGAGCGCCGGGGTCGGCGGTGGAGACCTTCGGCTCTGGCTGACCAGCGTCGGGCTGGCGCTCGGGTGAGTCCGGGGTATCGGTCACGAGATCAGCGTAGCCAGCGTGGTTTGTGGGCCGATAAACCGCGCCCGGTCAGCGCTTTTCCTTGATCTTGGCCTTCTTGCCGCGGAGTTCACGCAGGTAGTACAGCTTGGCGCGGCGGACGTCGCCACGGGTCACCACCTCGATGTGGTCGATGTTCGGCGAATGCACCGGGAAGGTCCGCTCGACGCCGACGCCGTAACTCTCCTTGCGCACGGTGAACGTCTCGCGGATGCCTCCGCCCTGTCGGCGGATCACCACGCCCTTGAACACCTGGATACGCTCCTTGGCGCCCTCGATGACCTTGACGTGCACATTGATGGTGTCGCCCGGGCTAAAGGCCGGGATGTCGTCGCGCAGCGACGTCTGGTCGACGAAGTCCAGCCGGTTCATCGTAGGAACACTCTTCCTTGCGGTCGCGGCCTGCGACGGCTGCCCATACGCGGGCGCGTGGGCGGTCATCAAGCCGATGGTTTTCGGGCTTTTAGTGCGTATCTCGCAGCCGCCGGGAAACGGCCCGGCCCGCTGACGGGTTCGAGACAACTGAACAATTGTGCCAGACGGCCCGCGTGCATTGAAAATCACATGTAAACGTCGCGGTTTGAACCGCCCCGAACGAGCTGGTGAGTGGTACACATAATTCGGGTCAAAACGGCCCCGCCACGTGCGCGTTTAACGTTCGCGCAAACCAAGGAGACCGACACATGCGCACCCGCCCGCTCGCCGTGCTCGCCGCCGTGGCGGCGGTGACGCTGGTGCTGGCCGGGTGCGACGAGGCGTTGGTGGAGCCGCAAAGCCAATCGAAGCCGTCCGGCCACCCCGAACGCACCGAGCCCGTTCGGCTGTCCCAGACGCAGCCGGAGACGGTTCAGCTGCTGCTGGACACCCTGCCGATGCACGGGCCACCGCAGGCGCCGTCCGGCACGGTGCTCAACGGCCTGCCGGCGCGCATCCGGCAGGCCATCGACGAGGCGGCCGGCGCCGGGGCCACGCTGTCGGTCGCCGTCCTGGACCGCAAGACGCATGAGCTGGTCGCCAACGGCAACACCCAGATCGTCGGCACCGCATCGGTGGCCAAGCTCTTCATCGCCGACGATCTGCTGCTGGCCGAGTCCCAGGGCCGCACCACCCTTTCCCCCGCCGACCGCCAGGCCCTGGACGTCATGTTGCAGTCGTCCGACGACGGCGCGGCCGAGAAGTTCTGGGGTCAGGGCGGCGGCGACAACATAATCACCCAGGTCGCGAGCCGGTACGGGCTGTCCTCCACCACTCCGCCCAGCGACGGGCGCTGGTGGAACACCATGAGCTCGCTGACCGACCTGATCCACTACTACGACGCGCTGCTCGACGGGTCGGGCGGCCTGCCGACCGAGCGGGCCGCGATCATCGTCAACGATCTGGCCCGGTCCACGCCGACCGGCCTCGACGGCTACCCGCAGCGGTTCGGGATCCCCGACGGCCTGTTCGCCGAGCCGGTGGCGGTCAAGCAGGGCTGGATGTGCTGCATCGGCGCCGACTGGGTGCACCTGTCGACCGGTGTGATCGGCGCCGACCACCGCTACGTGATGGTGGTGCAATCGTTGCAGCCGTCCGACGACGCCACCGCGCGCCAGACGATCACCCAGGCCGTCAAGACGATATTTCCCAACGGCCGGATCTAGCTCTCTGCAGTGTTCGCCGGGCCCTGTCCGGTCACCAGGTCGGGGCGGCGCTCGCGGGTGCGCTGAAGCGAAACCTCGCGGCGCCAGGCCGCGATGCGCGCATGATCACCGGACAGCAGCACCTCGGGCACGTCGAGGCCACGCCAGCTCGGTGGGCGGGTGTAGCTGGGGCCCTCCAGCAGCCGGTCCAGGGCGGGCGCGTGCGAATCGTCCTGCAGTGACGCGGGGTTGCCAAGCACCCCGGCGAGCAGCCGTAGCACGGCTTCGATCATCACCACGGTCGCCGACTCCCCGCCGGGCAGCACGTAGTCCCCGATCGAGACCTCCTCGACCCGCATCCGTCGGGCGGCGTCCTCGATGACCCGTTGGTCGATGCCCTCGTAGCGGCCGCACGCGAACACCAGGTGTTTTTCGGCGCTCCAGCGCTGGGCGGTCGCCTGCGTGAACAACTTGCCGGCCGGCGTGGGAACCACCAAAAGCGTTTCACCCGAACAGGTCTCGTCCAGTGCCTCGCCCCAGACCGGGGCCTTCATCACCATCCCGGGTCCGCCGCCGTAGGGTGCATCGTCGACCGAGTGGTGCACGTCGTAGGTCCACCGGCGCAGGTCGTGCACCTGCAGATCGACCAGGCCCGACGCAATCGCCCTGCCCGGCAATGACTCTCGCAGGGGATCCAGATAGGCGGGGAAGATTGTGACGACGTCGATCCTCATGCCAGTTCCAACAGCCCCTCGGGCGGATCGATCTCGATCAGCCCGTCGTCCAACGACACCGACGTGACGATCGCGCTGACGAACGGCACCAGCACCTCACCGGAATCGCGCCGCACCGCCAGCAGCTCGCCGGCCGCGGTGTGCAGCACCTCGGCGACCACTCCGACGTCGAGCCCCGCCGTCGTCCGGACAGCAAGGCCTTCGAGCTGGTGGTCGTAGTAGGTGTCCGGCTCGTCGATCGGCGGCAGCTCGTCGGAGTCCACGACGAACAGGCTGCCCCGCAGCGCGTCGGCGGCGTCGCGGTCGTTCACCCCGGCCAATCGCACCAGCAGCCGGCCGCCATGCTCGCGGACTTGGTCGACGACGACGGTGCACTCCTCGCCGCTACGGGAGTTCTTGGCGCGCAACGCATTACCCGGAGCGAATCGCGCCGCGGGATCGTCGGTGCGGATTTCCACGACCACCTCGCCGCCGATGCCGTGCGCCTTGACCACGCGCCCGACCGTTAACTCCAAGGGGCGCTCCGCTACTGGTCGGTGTCCACCACGTCGACGCGAATGCCGCGGCCACCGATGCCGGCGACCAGCGTGCGCAACGCGGTCGCGGTGCGTCCGCCGCGACCGATCACCTTGCCCAGGTCGTCGGGATGGACGTGCACCTCCACGGTGCGCCCACGCCGACTGGTGACCATGTCCACCCGGACATCGTCGGGATTGTCGACGATCCCGCGGACCAGGTGCTCGACAGCGTCAACGACGACGGTGCTCACCTCGGTCAGCCTTCCTGGGCCGGCTCGGACTGCTCGGTCTGCTCACCGCTCTCGGCCGGCGCGGCCTCGGCGGCCGGCTCGGCGGCGGCTTCGGCGGCCTCGGGCGCCTCGGCCGCCTTGGCGGCCTTCTTGGCCGGGGCCTTCTTCTTCGGCTTGGCCGCCTCGGTGGTGGGCGCGCCGTCGGCCTCGGCCAGCGCGGCGTTGAACAGCTCCAGCTTGGACGGCTTGGGCGCCGCGGTCTGCAGGCTGCCCTCGGCGCCGGGCAGCCCCTTGAACTTCTGCCAGTCGCCGGTGATCTTCAACAGCTTGAGGACCGGCTCGGTCGGCTGGGCGCCCACCGAAAGCCAGTACTGGGCGCGCTCGGAGTTGATCTCGATCAGGCTCGGGTCTTCTTTGGGATGGTACCGGCCGATGACCTCGATCGAGCGGCCGTCGCGGCGGGTCCGAGCGTCGGCGACGGCGATGCGGTATTGCGGATTGCGGATCTTGCCAAGCCGGGTCAGCTTGATCTTCACAGCCATGGTTAAGCGACTTCTCCTGTGTGTGTCACGCTGCAATTCAGCGATCCGGGCGGGATGCCGGGGTCCGGTTTTGCCTCGCGTGTGTGACCCCCGAGCAGCCGTAGTTGCGCGGCGGACAGCCGCCCATTGTGCCAGAACGGGGCGATCAGCCGGAAATTCGCCTACATCACCTTCTGGAAGGTCTTGGTCTCCACGCGCCGCGTCATCCGCCAGCCCTCGGGGGTGCGGACGAACTCGTCGTCGTACCACAGGCCGCAGAACAGGATCTGGTCCTTGTCGCCGCCCAGCACCATCGGGTTGAAGCAGATCACCCGTGATGAGGCCTTATCCCCGTCGATGGTCACCGAAAAATTGCCGAGCATGTGCGCGTACACCGGGAAGTTCGGCAACACCTCCGACAGCCATTTCTTGACCTCCGGATAGTGACCCTCGATGCCGCCGAGGGCGGTGTAGTCGATGTAGGCGTCGGGCGTGAAGACCTTGTCCAGGTCGTCGAAGCGGCGGTTGTCGATGGCGGTGGAGTAGTCCACCAGCAGCTGCTGGATCTCTAGGCGGTCGGATATTTCGGCCAGGCTCAACATGCATCGATTGAACACCGCGGGTTGGGATCGGTAGCGACGCGGGCGTTGTCCACTTGCCGCAGGACCGTCAGCAACGAA
The DNA here is from genome assembly GCF_059812165.1 of Mycobacterium sp. NGS69. Taxonomy (NCBI): domain Bacteria; kingdom Bacillati; phylum Actinomycetota; class Actinomycetes; order Mycobacteriales; family Mycobacteriaceae; genus Mycobacterium; species Mycobacterium sp. NGS69. The sequence goes on along the minus strand of NZ_JCALCD010000002.1, from coordinate 163,369 downwards.
GGAGCCCGACATGAGACAAGCGCCGCGATTTTCCCGTTTTCGCAGGACACCAGTGGCGGCCGAAGGGAATAATCCCCTGGGTATGAGAGCAGCAATCGCGGGATTAGCAACGGCGCTGTTGATGTTCGGCGGCGCGGGGCTGGCCGCACCCTCCGCCCAGGCCGCGCCGTGCCCGGCCGGGAAATCCTGCCAGCACTGGTGCCCCGGCGACGTCCTCCCGGCGGGCCGGCCCGTCCCGTGGGACGGCAACATCTGCCACGACTACTACTGGGACTACTACGGAGTGCACGACATCGGCGACGGCGCGAACTACTCCTGGCGCGACATGCCGTGGCACTAGGCCGGTAACAAGCCCGGAAGTTAAACTCTGCGGCCATGCGGAAGCTCATGGCCGCAGCCGCGGTGCTGCTGACGGTCGCGGCCGCCTTCGGCGCCAACACGGCCGCGGCCGACAGCACGCAACCGGTCGGCTCGGTGCCCATACCGGACGGCCCCGCGCAGACCTGGATCGTGGCCGACCTGGACAACGGTCAGGTGCTGGCCGCCCGCGACGCGAACGTCGCCCACCCGCCCGCGAGCACCATCAAGGTGCTGTTGGCGCTGGTGGCGCTGGACCAGGTGAGCCTGGACTCCACCGTCGTCGCCGACGTCGCCGACACCCAGGTCGAGTGCAACTGCGTCGGCATCAAGCCCGGCCGCACCTACACCGCGCGTCAATTGCTGGACGGGCTGCTGCTGGTTTCCGGCAACGACGCGGCCAACACCCTGGCTCACCTGCTGGGCGGCCCCGACGCCACGGTGGCCAAGATGAACGCCAAGGCCGCGTCCCTGGGGGCGACGAGCACCTTTGCCGCGACCCCGTCCGGGCTGGACGGACCCGCCGGCTCCGGGGCGTCGACGGCGCATGACCTGGCCGTCATCTTCCGGGCCGCCATGGCCAACCCGGTGTTCGCGCAGATCACCGCCGAGCCGTCGGCGATGTTCCCCGGCGACCACGGGAACGAATCGATCACCAACCAGGACGAGCTCTTAGCGCGCTATCCCGGCGCCATCGGCGGCAAGACGGGCTTCACCGACGCCGCGCGCAAGACCTTCGTCGGCGCCGCCGCCCGCGGTGGGCGCCGGCTCGTGATCGCGATGATGTACGGGCTGGTGAAACAGGGCGGACCCACGTATTGGGATCAGGCCGGCAGCCTGTTCGACTGGGGTTTCGCGCTCAACCCCGAGACGGGGGTGGGCTCGCTGTAACCGCGTTCAGCAGCGCGGTCAGCACGGGTATCCGCCGCTCCGCGATCGCCGGCTGCGGCAGCACCCCCTCCACCACGGCGGCCCCATCGAACACGTTCGTCATCAGCGCGACGACGACCGGGAACGTCTCCTCGGGGAAGCCCTCGGCGCCCGGCAGCGCCCGCGCGGCATCGACGATCTTCGCCGAGTACTGCCCGAGCTCGTGTTGCAAAGTGTCCCTGAGCTTTTCGTCGGTGCGCGCGGCGATCAGCAGTTCGTAGACCACCGCGTTGGTCGGGGCGCTGGTGATGTCCCGCAATATCGCCAGCGCGGCTTCGAGCGCCGGCCGGTCGGACGGAATTTCGGCGACGCGCTTGGTGAACGACTCCAGCTGACGGCGCAACACCTCGGATGCGGTGGCCGCCATGAAATCGCCCATGGTCTCGAAGTGGCGGAACAGGGCGCCGACGGAGACCCCCGCGCGCTTGGTGATCACCGCGGCCGACGCCCGCGCGTAGCCGACCTCGATGATGGTGTCGATACAGGCCTCGAGGAGCCGCCCGACGGTCTCCTCCCGGCGCTCCTGCTGGGTCCTGGCCACCTCAGGCCCCGACCTTCTCCGCGCTGCGGCCCCGGCTGCGCCGGCCCGCGCGCAGGTAGCGGCCCGACTTGGTGTGGCCGTAACCCTCCCGGAATTCGCCCTTTCCGAAGACGACGGCGCCACCAACGCCGGTCGCGACGACGGCGTCGTCGTTGCGATTGACCATGCGCCGCAGGCCGCCGTAGAACGGCACCTCTTCCTCGTGGTAGCCGTCCACCGATTCGTTGAGGCCGGCGGGGTCGATCACGACGAAGTCCGCGCGATCACCCTCACGCAGCGTGCCGGCGTCGATGCCGAACCACTCCGCCAGTTCGCCGGTCAGCCGGTGCACCGCGTGTTCGGTGGACATGAACGGCGCGCCGGCGCGGTGGGCGTCGCGGGTGCGCTTGAGCATCTTGAGCGGAAAGTTGTAGAACGCCATGTTGCGCAGGTGCGCCCCCGCGTCGGAGAAGCCCATGTGGATGCTGGGATCGGCGGCGAGCTTGTTGAGCTGCTTGGGCCGGTGGTTGGCCACGACGGTCGTCCACCGGACGTTGCGCTCACCGTTTTCGACGAGCACGTCGAGGAACGCGTCGAGCGGGTGCAACCCGCGCTCGTCGGCGATAGCGCCAAAGCTCTTACCGACCAACGACTTATCGGGGCACTCGACGATCACCGCGTCGTGGAAGTCGCGGTGCCACAGCGACGGGCCGAGCTTGATCCGGTCGAACTCGCGCCGGAACTTGCGGCGGTATTCCTGGTCGGCCAGCAGCTCGTTGCGCTCCAGCTGGTCGCGCAGGTGCAGGGCGGCCGTCCCGGCGCCGAACTCCTCGAAGACCGGCAGGTCGATGCCGTCGGAGTACAGCTCGAACGGGACCGGTAGGTGCTGGAACCGCACACTCGAGCCCAGGAACTTGTTCAGCAGCCGGGTGCCGAGCCCGAAGGTGTGCACCGCGAGCGGCATGGACTTCGCGTCCGCAGACACCAGCATGCTCATCCGAACTCCCTTGCCGCGCCCGAAGATCCGGCTGCTGGTCAGGAAGAACATCAGGGCGGACGTCGGGTTCTCGACGTCGGGTGCGCTCTGCAGCATCCGGCCGCGCTTGCGCAACACCTTGATCAGCCGGCGGCGCTCCCGCCAGGTCGCGAACGTCGACGGCAGGGCGCGCGACCGGAAGCGGTCGCCATCGAGCTTGTCGATGGCCGCGTCCATGCCGGACATGCCGAGCATGCCCGCGTCGAGGGCCTCCTCCAGCAGAGCCGCCATCTTGTCCAGCTCGGCGTCGGTGGGCCGAACGGTGTCGTCGGTGGCGCGATCCAGCCCCAGCACGGCGGTCCGCAGGTCCGAATGACCAAGCAGCGAGCCGACATTCGGACCCAACGGCAGCGCGTCGAGCGCCCGGACGTAGTCCGCGGCCGTCGACCACGTCTTGTTGGAATCCAAAGCGCCGTAGACGTATTCGCGGGGCACGGCCTCGACCCGGCTGAACAGGTCGGCGGCGTCCTCGGAATCGGCGTACACCGTCGACAGCGAGCAGTTGCCCAGCAGCACGGTCGTGACGCCGTGTCGCACCGACTCCCGCAGCCCGGGGTCCAGCAGCACCTCGGCGTCGTAGTGGGTGTGCACGTCGATGAAGCCCGGCACGACCCACTTGCCCGCGGCGTCGATCACCTCGGGGCAACCGGTCTCGTCCAGGGGCGTGCGGGACACGGTGGCCACCACGCCGTCGCGGATGCCGAGCGTGCGAGTCTGCGGCGCGCGGCCCGTGCCGTCGAACCACAGTGCGTCGCGAATGATCACGTCGTAGGTCACCGTTGCCTCCAAGCTGGTCGGGTTGCCACGAACCGTAACATAGATAGCAAGTACTCGCAATCTTTTCTGCAGGCGTGTCTGGTAGCGAGAAAAGTGCCTGGTCAAGTCAGCGAGGGGGGTCGGGCACCGTCACACCGGGCGGCACGTCGCCGCTGCGGGTCGCCTGCACGGGTGCCCGAAGCACGGCGCCCTGCTGGTCGCACTCGTTGCTGCGCACGATGACGGTCATCCCGCCGGCGAACCCGCCCTGCGGGCGCGGCCGCAGCGCGAGCAGCTGCGTCGTCGCCTGCGTCCGTTCGGCGCCGTTCGGCCCGACGCACGGGAATGTCGAATGTTCCGGGCGCGACAGCCAACGGCCGTCGCGGAATTCCAACACGGTCGGCTCCCCGCCCGGCGACTTCGCGTGCGTGTGGTCGCCGTCGTCCAGCGGCATTCCGACGGCCGTGCAAGAGGCGGGCGAGCACGACGAACGGAAGGCCCACCACGTGGTCACGTCGGGTGGTTGGGGGTCGGGGGTGGCGTTGAACGTCTGCCGGGTGCGCAGCACCTTGAGGCGGTACGTGCCGTCGAGCAGGACCGGCGCGCTCGTGGTCGGGGCGCTCGTCGTCGGGGCGCTCGTCGTCGTGCGGGCCGCCGGGGCGACGGTCGCGCTGGTCTTGCGCCCGGCGACGAAGCTAACCGCGAGCAGCGCCGCGACGAGCACGACCGCCGCGGCGCCCAGGACGAGCCTGCGGCGGCGGTTGCGCTTCGGTGCGGACACCGCGGGCGCGCCAGCGGCGGGTGCGGGCGCCTCGGAGGATTCCCCGGCAAAGTCGTCGGGGCGGTCAGGCAACGGCGCCGCCGCGGGCGGGACGGGGCGGGAGTAGGCCGGGTACTCGGCCACGAGGACGGCGTCCGGGCTGCGATCACGGCTGCGGACGCCGGCCTGTTCGTTCAACGCCTCGGCGAACTCGAGGCAGGTCTCGAACCGGTCGGCGGCGCTCGTGGCGAGCGCCCGGGTGAACACGCCGTCCAGCCGCGCGAGTTCGGGGCGCTGATCGCTGAGCCGGGGCGGCGCGGTGCCGGATGGGGGCGGCGCCCCGGCCAGCAGGTGGAACGCGGTGGCCGCCAGCGCGTACTGGTCGGCACGCCCGTCGGCGCCGGCGTCCGCCAGTTCGGGCGCGCCATAGCCGGCCGTGCCGAGGCGGCCGGCTATGCCGAAGTCGGTCAACAGGGTCCGTTGCTCAGCCTCCCCGCGGCCCGTCAGCAAGACGTTGGCGGGCTTGACGTCGCGGTGCAACAGCCCGCGCTCGTGCGCGTAGTCCAGGGCGCCGGCGACGGCGGTCACGATGGAGCACACCTCGCCCGCGGGCGAGACGGCCGGGAATCGATCGGCGATGAGCCGCGCGGCGTTGATGCCCTCGACGTACTCCATCGCGACGTACAACTCGTCGTCGAACTCGCCACGGTCGCGGACCTCGACGATGTTCGGGTGATAGAGGTTCGTCGCGATCGGGTTCTCCGCCCAAAATCGCCGGCGAAACTCACCGTCCGTCGACAACGGCGGCGCCAGCACCTTCAACGCCTGCCAGCGCGACGAACGGGGGTCCTGGACGAGATAGACCGCACCAGTCGCTCCAGAACCCAGCCTCCGCGCGACCTGGTAACCGGCGAAGGTCGCGCCGCTGGCCAACGCCATCCCGCGATCCTAACCACGATCGCGGTGCCGCGCGCGCCTAGCCACGTGGCCGAAAGGCCTTGCCGCGCAATATCACCAGGTCCGGCCGGTTCAGCACGCCGGGGCCTTGTCTCGGGTCCTCGGAGTAACACAACAGGTCGGCCGACGCCCCGTGTTCGAGTCCGGGGCGGCCCAGCCAGCGACGGGCGTCCCAGCACGCCGCGCCCAACGCCTCGGTGGGGCTCATCCCGACGCTCTTGAGGGCCTCGACCTCGTCGGCGATCCGCCCGTGCGCGATCATGCTGCCGGCATCGGTGCCGGCGTACACCGGCACGCCGGCCTCGCGCGCCGCGGCGATCCGTCCGCGGCACCGGGCGTGCAGGTCGCGCATGTGCGCGGCGTAGGCCGGGTAGCGGGCCGCGGAATCCGCGATGCCCGGGAAGTTCTCGAGGGTGTTGATCAGCGTGGGGACGAGCGCGGTCCCCTGTTCGAGCATCAGGGCGATGGTCTCGTCGGTGAGACCGGTGCCGTGTTCGATGCAGTCGATGCCGGCGTTGATCAGGCCGGGCAGCGCGTCCTCGCTGAAGACGTGCGCGGTGACCCGCGCGCCGTGGGCGTGCGCGGCGTCGATCGCGGCCTTGAGCACGTCGTCGGACCACAACGGGGCGAGGTCGCCGACGCCGCGGTCGATCCAGTCGCCGACCAGCTTGACCCAGCCGTCGCCACGCCTGGCCTCCCGGGCCACCGCGTCCGGCAGCTGGGATTCGTCTTCGAGTTCGTCGGCGAAGCCCCGCGAGTAGCGCTTGGGCCTGGCCAGGTGCTTGCCGGCGCGGATGATGCGGGGCAGGTCGTCGCGGTCGTCGAGGCCGCGGGTATCGGTCGGTGAGCCGGCGTCCCGCAACAGCAACGCGCCGGCGTCGCGTTCGGTCTCGGCCTGGCCGATGGCCTCCTCGAGCGGGATCTCGCCGTCGTCACCGAGCCCGACGTGACAGTGCGCGTCCACCAGACCGGGCACGATCCAGCCGCCGTCGAACACGGTGTCGGCTCCCGCGACCGGTTCGGTGCTGATGCGGCCGTCGACGACCCACAGCTGGATCTCGGTCTCGCCGGGCAGCTGAAGACCCCGCAGGCGCATCCGCACGGCCGGGCTAGTTCTTGCCCGGGTTGCCAGGGAACTTGAGCTTGGACAGGTCGAAGTCGGCCAGGCCGGGTGGCAGCTCGTCGAGGCCCTTGGGCATCTGCGACAGGTCGGGAAAGCCGGCGGGCATGCCCTGCATGAGCGGGTTGCGGGCCTTGGGCGGCGTCGGGCCCCGTCCGCCCTTCTTGCCCTTCTTCCCCTTCGCGCCCTTGGCCTTCCGGGTCGAGGACTTGCGGCCCAGGCCGGGGATGCCCATGCCGCCGAGCATGGACGACATCATCTTGCGGGCCTCGAAGAAGCGGTCGACCAGCTGGTTGACCTCCGACACCGTCACCCCCGAGCCGTTGGCGATGCGCAGCCGCCGCGACGCGTTGATGATCTTCGGGTCGGCGCGCTCCTGCGGCGTCATCCCCCGGATGATCGCCTGCAGCCGGTCGAGTTGCTTGTCGTCGACCTCGGCCAGCGCGTCCTTCATCTGGCCGGCGCCGGGCAGCATGCCCAACAGGTTGCCGATCGGGCCCATCTTGCGGATGGCCAGCATCTGTTCGAGGAAGTCCTCCAGCGTCAGCTCGCCGGTGCCGATCTTGGCGGCGGCCTCCTCGGCGCGCTGCGCGTCGAAGACCTGCTCGGCCTGCTCGATCAGGGTCAGCACGTCGCCCATGCCGAGGATGCGGCTGGCCATCCGGTCCGGGTGGAAGATGTCGAAGTCCTCGAGCTTCTCGCCGCTGGAGGCGAAAAGGATTGGGACGCCGGTGACCTCGCGGACCGACAGCGCGGCGCCGCCGCGGGCGTCGCCGTCGAGCTTGGTCAGCACCACCCCGGTGAAGCCGACGCCCGCGCCGAACGCCTCGGCGGTGGCGACGGCGTCCTGGCCGACCATCGCGTCCAGGACGAACAGCACCTCGTCGGGGTCGACGGCGTCCCGGATGGCCGCGGCCTGCGCCATCAGCTCGTCGTCGATGCCGAGGCGCCCCGCGGTGTCGACGATGACCACGTCGAAGTGCTTGGCGCGGGCCTCCGCGAGCCCCGCCGCCGCGACGGCGACCGGGTCACCGGGCCCGGACTCCGGCGAATCTCCGGGATGCGGCGCGAACACCGGCACCCCGGCGCGCTCGCCGGTGACCTGCAGCTGGTTCACCGCGGCCGGGCGCTGCAGGTCGCAGGCCACCAGCAGCGGCGTGTGCCCCTGGCCGCGCAGCCAGGCGGCCAGCTTGCCGGCCAGCGTGGTCTTACCGGAACCCTGCAGACCGGCGAGCATGATCACCGTCGGCGGCGTCTTCGCGAACGCCAGCTGGCGGGTCTCGCCGCCCAGGATGCCGATCAGTTCCTCGTTGACGATCTTGACGACCTGCTGCGCCGGGTTCAGCGCGCCGGAGACCTCGGCGCCCTTGGCGCGCTCCTTGATCCGGCCGACGAACGCCCGCACCACGGGCAGCGACACGTCCGCTTCCAGCAGCGCCAGCCGGATCTCCCGGGTGGTTGCCTCGATGTCGGCGTCGGTCAGACGACCCTTGCCCCGCAGCCCCTGCAGGGCACCGGTCAATCGGTCGGACAGCGATTCAAACACCCCGCCAGCCTAGTGGTTGTGTCGTGAATGCCGAGCGTGCGGCCAGCCGCACGTTCGGCGCCGAGGGTGCGGCTGGCCGCACGCTCGTGGGGCCGCGGGGGCTTGACGCCGCGACGCGGGCAAAGAAAAGTCGGCTCATGCTCGAGGTGATCGACAAGGGGTCCTGCACCGACGCGCACCCGGTGCCGCTGCTCTTCGTGCACGGCGGCTGGCACGGCGCGTGGTGCTGGGACGACGGTTTCCTGGACTTCTTCGCCGACGCGGGCTATCGCGCGGTCGCGATGAGCCTGCGCGGGCACGGCACCAGCCCCACCGACAAGCCACTGCCAAAGGTCTCCATCGAGGACTACATCGACGACGTCCGTTCGGTGGCCGACGACCTGGGCGGCGCGCCGGTGCTGATCGGCCATTCCCTGGGCGGCTACACGATCCAGCGCTACCTGGAAGACCGGACGGCGCCGGCCGCGGTGCTGGTCGGCTCCCTGCCGCCGTCGGGCGTGCTCGGGGCGGCGCTGCGCGTCTGGCGCCGGCGGCCGTGGATGACCGTGCACTCGTTCAACGACCCCACGCTGGTCAAGTTCCTCCGCACGTCGGGACTGGCCCGCGCGTACCTGTTCTGCGCGGACACGCCCGAGCACATCGTCCAATCCTGCTGGGACCGCGCCGGACCCGAGAGCATCCGCGCCGCGATGACCGACCCGATGTTCCGCCGGGTCAAAACCCAGCGCGTCACCACCCCGATGCTGGTGCTCGGCGCCGTGCACGACGGCTTCGTCAGCGTCGGCGCGGTGCGCGCCACGGCGCGCGCCTACCGGACCGAGCCGGAGTTCTTCCCGATGGGCCACAACATGATGCTCGAACCGGGATGGGCCGACGTCGCCAAGCGCATCCACACGTGGCTCGACGCCCGCGACCTGTCGCGCCACGCCGGGTAGTTCGCGTCGCTGCTGCGCCGAAAAGCGTTGGCATGCTACATTTCACACCCGCCGCCGAACCGAGCTGGCCGTGTCGAGGATGCAACTTTGGGGGGAGCTGTTTCGGTGCAGGCGGGCAGCGACACCGGCTTGGCATTGCGTGGCTGGCAGCGGCGGGCGCTGGTCAAATACCTCGCCGCCCAGCCGCGCGACTTCCTGGCCGTCGCCACTCCCGGCTCGGGCAAGACGACGTTCGCGCTTCGGGTGGCGGGCGAGCTGCTCGCCCAGCGCGCCGTCGAGCAGCTCACGGTCGTGGTGCCCACCGAGCACCTCAAGGTGCAGTGGGCGCTGGCGGCGCAGCGGCGCGGCCTCGCCCTGGACCCGCGGTTCTCCAACACCAGCCCGCAGACCTCGCCGGAGTACCACGGCGTGATGGTCACCTACGCGCAGGTCGCCGCGCACCCGACGCTGCACCGGGTGCGCACCGAGCAGCGCAAGACGCTCGTCATCTTCGACGAGATCCATCACGGCGGCGACGCCAAGACCTGGGGCGAGGCCATCCGGGAGGCCTTCAGCGACGCGACCCGCCGACTCGCGCTGACGGGCACGCCCTTTCGCAGCGACGACAGCCCCATCCCGTTCGTCACGTACACGTCCGGCGCCGACGGGGTGCTGCGGTCGCAGGCCGACCACACCTACGGCTACACCGAGGCCCTCGCCGACGGCGTGGTGCGGCCGGTGGTGTTCCTCGCCTATTCCGGGCAGGCCCGCTGGCGGGACAGCGCCGGCGAGGAGCACGCCGCGCGACTGGGCGAGCCGCTGTCCGCAGAGCAGACGGCGCGGGCGTGGCGCACGGCGCTCGACCCCGCCGGCGAATGGATGCCGGCGGTGATCGCGGCCGCCGACGAGCGGCTGCGCCAGAAGCGGGTCCACGTCCCCGATGCGGGCGGCATGATCATCGCCTCCGATCGCACGGCGGCCCGCGCGTACGCCGCCCTGCTGACGAAGCTGACCGCGGAGGCGCCGACCGTCGTGCTGTCCGACGACCCCGGATCGTCGGCCCGCATCACCGAATTCGCCGAGAGCACCAGCCGCTGGCTGGTCGCGGTGCGCATGGTCTCCGAAGGGGTCGACGTGCCCCGGCTGTCGGTCGGGATCTACGCGACCAGCGCCTCGACGCCGCTGTTCTTCGCCCAGGCCATCGGCCGGTTCGTGCGGTCGCGCCGGGCCGGCGAAACCGCGAGCATCTTCGTGCCGTCGGTGCCCAACCTGCTGCAGCTGGCCAGCGAGCTGGAGGCCCAGCGCAACCACGTGCTCGGCCAACCGCACCGCGAGGACGACGATCCCCTCGACGGTGATCCCGCCGTGCGGACGCAAACCGAAAAGACGGAAACGGAAAAGGGTTTCACCTCGCTGGGCGCCGACGCCGAGCTGGACCAGGTCATCTTCGACGGGTCTTCCTTCGGCACCGCCGCCCCGGCCGGCAGCGAGGAGGAGGCCGACTACCTCGGCATCCCCGGGTTGCTCGACGCCGACCAGATGCGCGCCCTGCTGCACCGGCGCCAGGACGAGCAGCTCAAGAAGCGGGCCGCCAACGGGCCGCCGGCCCCGGTGGCGTCGATGCACGGCCAGCTGCGCGACCTGCGTCGCGAGCTCAACACGCTCGTCTCGGCGACCCACCACCGCACCGGCAAGCCGCACGGCTGGATCCACAACGAACTGCGCCGCCGCTGCGGGGGCCCACCGATCGCCGCGGCGACGCGCGAGCAGATCCAGGACCGCATTCAAGCGCTGCGGCAGCTGAACTCCGAACACTCCTGAGTTCCTCGCGGGCGATCTTGGATGCGACTGCTCCCGCGGAAAAAGGCATGAGCGGTTTCCTCGGCTGTTGTACTATTCGTCGGTCGTCAAATAGCTCGTTGTTGCCTTCGCGGACGGAGGACCGAGTATGTCGTTGCTGAGCGTCGCCCCGGACATCGTGACGGCGGCGAGTGGGAATTTGGCGGACGTGGGTTCTGCGCTGCGGGCCGCGAACGCGGCGGCGGCAAGCCAAACAACCGTGATTGCCGCGCCGGCCGCCGATGAGGTGTCTGCAGCGATCACCGCACTTTTCGGTGCGCATGCTCAACAATTGGAGGCCCTTGGCGCCAAGGCGGCCGCATTCCACGACGGGTTCGTGAACTTGTTGAATGGCGGGGCGGCCCAGTATCTGAACACGGAGATCGCAAACGCCCAGCAGACGTTGGCGAATGCGGTGAACACGCCCGCCGAGGCCCTGCTGGGCCATCCGTTGCTGGGGACGCGCCAATGGGCCGCCGGCGCTGCCGCTGCGAACCCGGCTGGCGTCCTAGACACAGGCAAGAAGCTGCTTCAAGACGCCCTGCCGTACAAATGGACGACCAACGTCACGTACAAGCCCGACGGTAACGGCGGCTTCGTAACGGTTCAGACTAATTCGCTGGGCCCCAATGGTGAATTTATTGCCGGGAAGGTTTTTGGTGCCATAGGCGATAAATTCGTCGAAGGCATTGGCGAAGGCAGTTCGTATATTGAAACGCAGGCATCGGGTTTCATCGGCGACTCCGCTTTCGGCAAATCCCCCCTTGGTGCAGCCATCGGCGACAGTGCGGGGCTTGTCTCCTCCCAGGCGGCAGATTGGTTCGGCGGTACGGTCTTCGGCGATGCTCTTTCGTCGCTCCTGAACCCACACCCGTTGGTCACGGTGACCTCGATCACCGATACTGATGCTTTCGGAAACGTCAGGGAATCTGGTTTGGACGTGAATGTCCTAGGGGCCAACGGCTCGTATCAGACGGGGTCGGGCGGTATCGGCATCCCAGCGATAAATATAAATTCGCTCTTTGATAACCCGCTCACGCAAACTGTAAATTCTGTCCTCACGGACAGTCCCATCGGCCAATTGGTTACTGATGTGACTTCGAGCCCAAATAATATAGCGGTCGATATCGGCGATATACTCGACACATCGTCTTCGGACTTGACGAATTCCTTATACAATCCTCAAAGCGTGTTGACTCAATTGCCGTTCTGGCCAACGCAGCCTTCGAACTTTCAGTTGGGCCCCGGCTTTACGGTGACCAGCGACGTGGTCTCCCCATACGGCGCCGACGGCATTCAGCAAGACATTGCGGGGGTTTACACGTTCGGCCTTGGACCGGTCAGCGTGCCCTGGGGGTCTTTCAATGGGAACGTGGCCGCCGACATGTACGGAGGCCACGCGGTGGCAACTGCCAGCATTTCCGGATTTACCGAGACGGCCGGCGTGTACCAAACACTCGACGGCGGTCCCCAATTCTTCTTCTCCGGCTCGCTGTTCGGCATATTGAACACGCCACAATTTACATTCTGAGCTTTTCAGCTCGGTGGCACGTGTTCGTAGTTCTTTTTAATCCAGGCCGCCCAGCACCGCCAGCAGCTGCTTCTCCACCGCCGCCTGCGCGTCCGGCTCGTCGGGCAGCTCCACACAGAACACGTCGGCCGCCGTCGACCCGAACGTGTGAACCTTCGCCCACGCGATGTCGGCGCCCGCGCGCTCCAGCGCCCGGGCCAGCAACGCGAGCAGGCCCAATCGATCCATGGCACGGACCTCGACGAGAGGCTGCCCCGACGCGGCGGGGTCGAGCCACTGGATGTGGGGCGGGGCGGTCGACCGCGTCACGGGCACGCCGACCTGGATCTCGCCGGCCCGTTCGGTCGCCGCGCAGGCGGCGTCGCTGTCGCGCTTTTCCAGCGTGCCCAGGACGTCGACGTCGCCGCCCAGAGCGTTGGTGAACTGCTGGCGCAGCAGGCCCGCCTCGGGTGGCGAACCGAACAGGGGCGACACCACGAATTCGATGATCGCCACACCCTCGTGCGTGTTGACCGACGCCGAATGGATGCGCAGCGAGTTCAGGGCGAGCACCGCGGCGGCGTTCGACACCAACCCGCGCTGGTCGGGCGCGATCATCACCATGTTCAGGCGCTCGCCGCCGCCGGGCTCCATCTGCACATGAACCCCGTGGTCGGCCGCCAGCGAAAGATATTGCGGCGCAGTCGGTTCCGCCTGCGGCAGCGGCTCGCCCGCCATCACCAGCCGGCAGCGGCGCACCAGCTCCTCGATCAGCGACGCCTTCCAGTCGCTCCACACCCCGGGCCCCGTCGCCTTCGAGTCCGCCTCGGTCAGCGCGTGCAACACCTCCAGCAGAAGCGGATCCCCGTCCAGCGCATCGGATACGGCCTCGATCGTCTTCGGGTCGTTGAGGTCGTTTCGGGTGGCCGCCACCGGCAGCAGCAGGTGGTGGCGGACCAGCTTCGACAGAAACTCGGAGTCTTTGGGCGAAACCCCGAGCCGCGGACCGATTTCGAGGGCCATCTCCGCCCCGAGCACGCTGTGGTCGACTCCCCTGCCCTTGCCGATGTCGTGCAGCAGCGCGCCCAGTGCGAGCAGGTCGGGCCGCGACACGCGGGTGGCCAGCGGCGCCGCGTTGACGGTGGTCTCGACGACGTGGCGGTCCACCGTCCACTTGTGCGCGACGTCGCGGGGCGGAAGGTCGCGGATCGCAGCCCATTCCGGCACCAACCGCTCCCACAGCCCGGTGCGGTCGAGCGCCTCGACCGTCGCCACCGCGGTGGGTCCCGCGGAGAGAACGACCAGCAGGTCGTCCAATGCCGTACTGGGCCAAGGGATTGGCATCTCGGGCGCGGCGGCGGCCAGGCGACTCAGCGTGGCTGCGCCGATCGGCAGCCCGGTGTCCGCCGACGCGGCGGCCACCCGCAGCACCAGCCCCGCGTCGGTTTCGGGAGCGGCGTCGCGGGCGAGCACGATCTCCCCCGCGTACTCGACGACGCCCTCGTCCAGCGGGCGGCGCTTGGGCCGCCGCACCAGGGCCGACACACCACGGCGCGGCAACGCGTTCTCCGCGGTCCGCAGCCCCGTCTCGGCGTGGTAAGCGATGGTGCGGCCCGCGTCGGACAGCTTGCGGGACAAGTCGAATCGGTCACCGATGTGCAGGGCTGCGCTGATCTCGTCGGCGTACTGGGCCAGTAGCTGATCGCGGCCACGCCCGGAGACCCGGTGCAACTCGGTGCGCACGTCGAGGAGCGTCAGGTAGGCCTCGTCGAGCGAACCGCCCGGCGTTTCCGTGCGCGCCATGCCGTGGCGATCGATGAGCTGGGCCACCCCGAGCGCGTCGAGCAGTTGCACGTCGCGAAGGCCGCCGCGACCCGATTTGAGGTCCGGCTCGGCACGCTGCGAAATGCGGCCACAGCGCTGCCAGCGGGCCTGGGTGATTTCGACCAGCTCACCCATTCGGGAGCGAATCGCGCTGCGCCACTGCTTTCTTGCGCCGGCGATCAATTCCTCGGACAGCCGCGCGTCGCCAGCGATGTGGCGGGCGTCCAGCATGCCCAGGGCCGCGATCATGTCCGTGTTGGCGACGCCCAGCGCCCCGGAAACCGTTCGCACGCTGTGGTCGAGCCGAACGTTGGCGTCCCACAACGGATACCACAGCTTGTCGGCGACTTCTTGCAGCACCTCGGCGGGCTTGTCGTCGTGCAACAACATCAGGTCCAGATCGGAATACGGCAGCAGCTCGTGACGGCCCAGCCCGCCGATCCCGACGATCGCAAAGCCACTGCCGTCGGCGATCCCGATCTCGTCCGCCTTGGCGGTCAGCCACGACTCGTGCAGATCCTGCCAAGCGTGCCGCAGCTCGGCCGCCCCCAACCCGCGACCATCCGACAGCAACCGGCGCCGCGCGGCAACCAAATCGCTTGCCCCGCCAGCTTTTTCCGTGCCCGGTCCAGATGACCCGGACGGGCCGGGTGGGTCCTCTTTCATACCCTCCCGGCCCGTCCGGCCTGAATCAGCAAGCTACGGTCAAGGTCAGAGGGCATCGGTCCCGCGTTCACCCGTGCGCACCCGCACGATGGTTTCCACGGGGCTCACCCAGACTTTGCCGTCCCCGATCTTGCCGGTGCGGGCCGCCCGGACGATGCTGTCGACGACCTTGTCGACGATGGAGTCGTCGACGACGACCTCGATCCGCACCTTGGGCACGAAGTCGACCGAGTATTCCGCACCCCGGTAGACCTCCGTGTGGCCCTTCTGCCGTCCGTAGCCCTGGATTTCGCTCACCGTCATCCCCAGGACGCCCGCCTCCTCGAGGGCGGTCTTGACGTCGTCGAGGGTGAACGGCTTTACGATCGCGGTGACTAGCTTCATGAAGTCTCTGCCTCCACTTTCTTGACTGCGTCGTCCTGTCCGTTGGGGCTTTCCTCCGCGCCGCCGATCCGGTGCGGAATGGACGAGGCCCCGACAGCTGCGAACTCGTAAGCGGTTTCTGCGTGCTCCGACTCGTCGATGCCGCCAGCCTCGGCTTCCGCACCCAGCCTAATCCCGATGGTGTACTTCAGGATAAGGGCCAGGATAAGCGTCACGATGAACGAGTAGAACAGGACGCTGAACGCGCCGACCGCCTGCCGCTCGAGCTGAGACCACCCACCGCCGTAGAAGAGGCCCTTCGAAACCCCAGTCACGCCGTTGATGGCCGTGCTCTCCGGGGCCGCGACCAGACCGACCAGCAGCGTGCCCGTCAAACCGCCGACCATGTGGACACCGACCACGTCCAGCGAGTCGTCGAAGCCGAACCTGAACTTCAGCCCCACCGCCAGCGCGCACACCGCGCCGCCGACGAAGCCGATCACGATCGCGCCGAGCACGTTGACCGACGAGCACGACGGCGTGATGGCCACCAGCCCGGCGACGATGCCCGAGGCCGCGCCCAGCGTGGTGGGATGCCCGTCCCGGATGCGCTCGACCAGCAGCCAGGCCAGCATGGCCGTCGCGGTTGCGATCGTCGTCGTCATGAAGGTCGACCCGGCGGAGCCGTTGGAGCTGGTCGCCGATCCGGCGTTGAACCCGAACCAGCCAAACCACAGCAACCCGGCGCCGAGCATGACGAACGGCAGGTTGTGCGGGCGGAACAGCGTCGTGGGCCAGCCTTTGCGCTTACCCAAGACAATCGCCAGCGCCAGGCCCGCCGCACCGGAGTTGATATGGACCGCCGTTCCACCTGCGAAGTCGATCGCATGCAGCTTGGTGTTGATCCAGCCGCCGTGCTCGGACGCGAAGCCGTCGGCCGCGAACACCCAGTGCGCCACCGGGAAGTAAACCAGCGTCGCCCACAGCCCGGCGAACACCAGCCAGGCGGTGAACTTCAGCCGGTCCGCCACCGCGCCCGAGATCAGGGCGACGGTGATGATCGCGAACATCAGCTGGAAGGCCACGAACACCGTGGCGGGCATGGTGCCGGCCAGCGGGATGTCCACGGCCGCCTGCGCCTTGCTCGGGTCGGCCTTGACCGCGTTACCACCGATCAGGCCCTTCAAGCCCCAGTAGTCACCCGGGTTACCGACGACGCCACCCTTGCTGTCACCGAACGACATCGAGTAGCCGTAGAGCACCCACAGCACGGTGACGACGCCCATCGCGCTGATGCTCATCATGATCATGTTGAGCACGCTTCGGGTACGGACCATGCCGCCATAGAAGAAGGCAAGGCCCGGCGTCATTAACAGCACCAGAGCGGAACTCGCCAACATCCAGGCGGTGTCGCCCGTATCGGGTTGGCCCAATTGCGGGAATGCCACGCGCTATCACCTCCGGTCGCACAGGAAAGGCCGTCAGACGTCCGTCTGTGGCCTGCGAGAACCATGCGCAATTGTTGTTTCGGCGATGGTGCCGCCATGTTTCGGCGGTATTAACGTCGCGAGTGGCGTGTAAGCGACTTCAGCCGAGCAGGGCGTCCACGAATGCGGCGGGTTCGAACGGCGCCAGATCGTCGGGGCCTTCGCCGAGTCCGACCAGCTTCACCGGCACCCCGAGTTCTTGTTGGACGCGGAAAACGATGCCGCCCTTCGCCGTTCCGTCCAGCTTGGTCAGCACCGCGCCGGTGATGTCGACGACGTCGGCGAAGACGCGCGCCTGCGCCAGCCCGTTCTGCCCGATGGTGGCGTCGAGCACCAGCAGCACCTCGTCGACCGCGGCGCGCCGGGTCACCACGCGCTTGACCTTGTCGAGCTCGTCCATCAGCCCGACCTTGGTGTGCAGCCGCCCGGCGGTGTCGATGACGACGACGTCGGCGCCGGCCGCGATGCCCTTGTCGACCGCGTCGTAGGCCACCGACGCCGGGTCGGCGCCCTCGGCCCCGCGCACCACGTCCGCGCCCACCCGCGCGGCCCAGGTTTGCAGCTGATCGGCGGCCGCGGCCCGGAAGGTGTCGGCCGCGCCGAGCACGACGCGGCGCCCGTCGGCCACCAACACCCGCGCCAGCTTGCCGACGGTGGTGGTTTTTCCGGTGCCGTTCACGCCGACGACGAGCAGCACCGAGGGATGGTCGGCGTGTGGCAGCGCCCGGATCGAGCGGTCCATGTCGGGTTGCAGCTCGTTGATCAACACGTCGCGCAGCACGGCCTTCGCGTCGGCTTCGGTACGCACGCTGCCGCTGGCCAGCCGGCTGCGCAGCTGCGTGACCACCGACTGGGTGACCACCGGACCCAGGTCGGCGACCAGCAGCGTGTCCTCGACGTCCTGCCAGGATTCCTCATCAAGGTCGCCGCCGCCGATCAGGCCCAGCACGCTGCGGCCGAGCGCGTTCTGCGAGCGGGCCAGCCGGCCGCGGAGTCGCTCCAGCCGCCCTTCGGGTGGGGCGATGGCCTCGATCTCCGCGGCCTCGGGCGACGGCGCGGCCTCGGGGGCCGGCGGGACGGGCGGTGGCGCGGCCTCGGGGGCCGGCGCGGCGGGCGGTGGCGCGGGCGTCTCGGGCGCGGGCAGTTCGACGTCGGAGATCGCGCGCCGCGGCGCGTCGCGGGGCACGGTCGCGTCGTCGCCTACCGCGGGCAGGCCGGTGGTGTCGAGGGTGGGGGTGCGGCTGAACGTGATCCCCGAGGACGCGGTGTAGCCGCCGGAACGATCGAGCGCCCCGGGCTCGGGCCGCGCGATGCTGATCCTGCGGCGGCGGTACCGCACCAGGCCTGCGACCAGCGCGGCAATGATGACCAGGGTGGCGGCGACCGCGATCGCGATCCAAAGACCTTGGGACACGCTGGCATTCTTTCAGGGACCCTCCGGTCCACCGAACACAGCCGGACAACCGGGGCGCATTAGGGCAAGGCCGTCAGCCGCCGAGTCCCTTCTTGACGGCCGCGTCCTGCTTCTGGCCGACGTCGACGACGAAGTCCGGCGGCGGGAGGGGGTCCACCGGGCCGATGAACTCCAGCGTGACGAAGGCTCGGCCCTCGGTGAACAGCAAGACCGTCACACCCTTTGAACCATCCGGAGACTTGCCCGACATCGTGGTTCCACCGGTGCCGACATTTGCTGGGGCCGTTTCGGGGTTCGTGACCATGCCCTGTCCCGCCTTCGCCGAGTTCAGCGCGCTCGTGGCAGCGGCCGCATCCGGCAGGACCTGGATGGTGTCGCGGATATGGACCTCCTTGACCGTGACGCCGTCCTGATCCGCGGGGTGGGGTTGGGTGCTGAAGGTGATCGCAGCGCCCGGTTGGCCGTTGGGGTTCGTTGTCGGCTGGCCGGCGACGAAGGGAATCGGCGCATCGATATCTGTCGTCTGGATCAACAACCGGGTGTAATCGCTGGGCTGTGCCGGCGGCGAAGAAGTCGGAGCCGGGATCGCGGTTGAGGGGGCCACGGTTGTGCTCATCGGGGTGGCCGATGCTGACGTCGCCGTGGGCGACGACGAAGTGCCGCTGCAGCCGGCCAGCGTCGCCGCCAGCGCCGCCGCCGCCATGGCACCGGCAGCGATGCGGTTGGTCTCCATTGGGGGACTTCCTTTCTGCCCGCCCGGCGGGCCCCCCGAGTTCACAAGCGTCGGCTCGCTACCGATCCCAACAAAACACTGCGCTCAGGACGGGTTGCCGACCAGCTGCTCCACCTGCTGGCCGCGCATCCGCTGGGAGATCACCGCGGTGATACCGTCGCCCTGCATGGTCACGCCGTACAGGGCGTCGGCGACCTCCATGGTGGGCTTCTGGTGGGTGATGATGATGATCTGCGACTTGGCCCGCAGCAGTTCGAACAGGCTGATCAGCCGGCGCAGGTTCGTGTCGTCGAGCGCCGCCTCGACCTCGTCCATGATGTAGAACGGCGACGGGCGGGCCCGGAAGATCGCCACCAGCATGGCGACCGCCGTCAGCGCCTTCTCACCGCCCGACAGCAAAGACAGCCGGGTGATCTTCTTGCCGGGCGGACGCGCCTCCACCTCGATGCCGGTGGTGAGCATGTCGCCCGGATCGGTCAGCCGCAGCCGGCCCTCGCCGCCCGGGAACAGCACGGCGAAGACCTCCCGGAATTCGCGTTCGACGTCGACGAACGCGTCGTTGAACACCTGCAGGATGCGCGCGTCGACGTCGGCGATGACGTCGAGCAGGTCCTTGCGGGCGGCCTTGACGTCCTCGAGCTGGGTGGACAGGAAGTTGTAGCGCTCCTCCAGCGCAGCGAACTCCTCCAGCGCCAGCGGATTGACCCGGCCGAGCTCGGCCAGTTCCTTCTCGGCCCGCTTGGCCCGGCGCTCCTGGGTGGCCCGGTCGTATGGGATCGGGGCGGGCGCGAACACCTGCTCGCCGCGCTCCTTGGCCTGCTCGTATTCGGCCATCTCCAGATCCGTGGGCGGCAGCTGGTTCTCCGGCCCGTACTCGGCGATCAGGTCGTCGGGCGACATGCCGAACTGCTCGAGCACCATCTGCTCGAGCTGCTCGATGCGCATCGCCGCCTGGGCGTTGGCCACCTCGTCGCGGTGCAGCGAGTCGGTGAGCTTGGCCAGCCGCGCCCCCAGCGCGTTGACCTCGTCGCGCACCGTCGCCATCGCGGCCGTGCGCTGCTGGCGCTCGGCGACCAGCGCGTCGCGCATCGCCGATGCCGCCTCGACCACCCGGTCCAGCCGTGACGCCAGCAGCCGCCCCGCGTCGGCGACGGCGCCCGCCACGGCGGCCGCGTGCAGCCGCGCCGCGCGCGCCTGCTGGGCGCGCAGCCGCGCCTCGCGTTCGGCCGCGGCCGCGCGCCGCAGGGAGTCCGCCCGCCCGCGCACCGCGTTGGCGCGCTCCTCGGCGGTCCGCACCGCCAGCCTGGCCTCCACTTCCACGCCGCGGGCGCTTTCGGCGGCGGCGGCGATCTGCAGGCGGTTGGCGGGTTCGGCGGCCTGCACGTGCTGGGTCTCCTGGGCGTTGCGCAGCCGGGTTTCCAGCGCGGTGACCTCTTCGACGGTCTGCGCGCGCCCGGCCTCGGCCTCCTCGCGCTGGCGAAGCAACCGGCTCCACTCCTCCTCGGCGGCCCGGGCTTCCTGCCCGAGCCGGCCCAGCTGCTCGTACATCGCCGAGATGGCGGTGTCGGACTCGTTGAGTGCGGCCAGCGCCTGCTCGGCGGAATCCTGCCGCGCGATCTGCTCGGTCAGCGCGCCGGACAGGGCCGCGCTGAGCTGCGCCACCTGGGCCTCGGCCGCCGTCAGCTCGGCGCTGGCCTTGTCGATCTCCGAGGTGAGCTCCAGCGTGGACAGCTTGCGGTCGGATCCCCCGCTCACCCAGCCCGCGCCCACCAGGTCGCCGTCGAGCGTGACCGCGCGCAGCTGGGGACGTGCCGCGACCAGGTCCAGCGCGTCGCCGAGGTCGTCGACGACCGCGACGCCGGACAGCATGGCCGTCATCGCCCCGCGCAACCGTTGCGGCGTCTCGACCAGGTCGAGTGCCCAGAAGGCGCCGCCGGGCAGCGCGCCGGCGGGCGGGTGCTGATCGGCCGGCCAGTCGCCCAACACCAGGGCCGCGCGGCCGCCGTCGGCCTGCTTGAGGGCGGCGACCGCGGAACGCGCGGCGCCGAAGCTCTCGGCGGCCAGCGCATCGGCCGCCGAACCGAGCACCGCGGCCAGCGCCGTCTCGTAGCCGGACCGCACCTTGACCAGCTTGGCGATCGGGCCGAAAAGCCCTGTGCCGGCGTGGTTTTGCGTGAGCCACGCCGCGCCGTCCTTGCGCTCCAGCCCGACCGAGAGCGCGTCGATGCGGGCCCGCAGCGACGCCACTTCCCGTTCGGCGCCGCGCTCGGCGGCCTGCAGCTCGGCGACGCGTTCGTCGGCCGACCGCAACGCGGCCACGGTCCGCTCGTGGTGCTCGTCGAGGCCCACCTCGCCCTGGTCCAGCTCGCCGACGCGCGCCTGCACCGTCTCGAACTCCGCGCGGGTCTGCTGTGCGCGGGTGGCGGCCTCTTCGATGCGCTCGGAGAGCCGCGCGACGCTGTCGTCGATCGATTCGACGCGCGCCCGCATGGTCTCCACCTGGCCGGCCAGCCGCGCCAGGCCCTCGCGCCGGTCCGCCTCCGCGCGCACCGCCGCCAGATGGGCCCGGTCGGCCTCGGCGGCCTGCGCCTCGCGCTCGGCCAATTCGGTGCGGGCCGCGTCCAGGCGGGTGCGCGCGCCGGCCAGCTCGGCCAGCAGCCGCTGCTCGGTCACCTCCACCTGCTGGGCCTCGGCCTCCAGCGCCTCGGGATCGGTGTCCCCGGTTGCCACGGGCTCGACGTCGAGATGCTGCGCGCGTTCGCTGGCGATGCGCACCGTCGCGGCGACGCGCTCGGCCAGCGCGGACAGCCCGAACCAGGTGTGCTGGACCGATTCGGCCCGCCCCGACAGCTCGGCGAGCGCCGTCTCGTGCGCGGTCAGCTCCTGCGAGGCCACCTCCAGCCGCGCGGCCGCCTCGTCGTGCTCGCGGCGCATCAGGGCCTCGGCCTCGAAGATCGCGTCGCGCTCCACCTGGCGGCTGACCAGGTCGTCGGCGGCCAGCCGCAACTTCGCGTCGCGCAGGTCGGCCTGAATGGTCTGGGCGCGACGGGCCACCTCGGCCTGGCGGCCCAACGGTTTGAGCTGGCGGCGCAGCTCGGTGGTCAGGTCGGACAGTCGGGCCAGGTTCGCCTGCATCGCGTCGAGCTTGCGCAGCGCCTTCTCCTTGCGCTTGCGGTGCTTGAGCACGCCCGCGGCCTCCTCGATGAAGGCGCGGCGGTCCTCGGGTCGCGACTGCAGGATCTCGTCGAGCTTGCCCTGCCCGACGATGACGTGCATCTCACGGCCGATCCCGGAGTCGCTCAGCAGCTCCTGGACGTCCATCAAACGGCAACTGCTGCCGTTGATTTCGTATTCGCTGGCGCCGTCGCGGAACATCCGCCGGGTGATCGACACCTCGGAGTATTCGATGGGCAGCGCGTTGTCGGAGTTGTCGATGGTGACCGTGACCTCGGCGCGCCCCAGCGGGGCCCGCGACGAGGTGCCGGCGAAGATGACGTCCTCCATCTTCCCGCCGCGCAGCGTCTTGGCGCCCTGCTCCCCCATCACCCACGCCAGGGCGTCGACGACGTTGGACTTGCCCGAGCCGTTGGGCCCGACCACGGCGGTGATGCCCGGCTCGAAGCGCAGAGTCGTCGGCGAAGCGAAGGACTTGAAGCCCTTCAGCGTCAGACTCTTGAGGTACACAGCGCGCCAGACTACCGCTCAAATCGCCGGCGCCAGGCTTCCCCGAGGGGTGTCGGTGCGCTTCAAATTCGCCTGGTGTTCACACTCCGACGCACTGGCCACAGTGGTCACACCAGTCACTGCGGGGCCACGTCAGTGCTCGACGAAACCGACGAAACGCTGCGCGGGTTCCGACCAATCGGCGACGACCTTGTCCACCCGTCCCGGCCTGGTAGGCCACGCGGTTCCGCCTTCCAGCAGCCGCAACAACTCCTCGGCGGCCGCGCGCGGACCCTGCGCCACCACCAGCACCCGGCCGTCGGGCTGGTTGGCCGCGTACCCGGTGAGCCCGAGCTCCAGCGCCCGGGACCGCGTCCACCAGCGGAAACCGACCCCCTGGACGCTGCCGTGCACCCAGGCGGTGAGCCGGGCGTCAGGCTGGGGCATCTGAGGCATCGGCGATATCGAAGTTGACGGTGGTACCGGACTTCAGCGTGCGCCCGACGGTGCAGACCAGGTCGACCGCCCGGCTGGCCACCGCCAGCACGCGTTGCTTCTCCTCGTCGGAGAGCCCGGACAGGTCGAGCTCGAGGGTCTCCTCCAGCAGCGGATAGCGCTCCTGCTCGCGGTCGGCGGGGCCGGAGACCTTGACCACGGCCTGGTAGTCGTCGCCGAGCCGGCGGGCCAGCGGCTCGTCCGTGGACATGCCGCTGCAGGCGGCCAGCGCGATTTTGAGCAGCTCGCCCGGGGTGAACACGCCCTCGACGTCCTCCGAACCGACGAGCACCTGAGCGCCGCGCGAGCTGTGCCCGGTGTAGCGGCGCGTCCCGGTGCGTTCGACCCACAGTTCCGTCATGGCTTCTTTTCTACCGGGCGGCCTTTGCGGCCGGGCGGGCATACTGCGTTGCATGGCGACCGTCGTCGCATTCCACGCCCACCCGGACGACGAGGTGATTCTCACCGGCGGCACGCTCGCTCGGGCTGCGGCGGCCGGGCATCGCGTTGTCCTCGTCACCGCGACCGACGGCCGTGTGCACAATGACGACGGCGATCTCCGGTTGAACGAAGTGCGTGCGAGCGCAAGCATTCTCGGCGTACACCGGTTCGAGTGCCTTGGCTATGCCGACAGCGGCTACGGCCCCGTTTTCTACCCCGATCCGCCCGGGCGGGTCAGGTTCGGCCGGGCCGACGTCGACCAGGCGGCGGGGCGGCTCGCGGAAATACTGCGCGATGAAGCCGCGGATGTGCTGCTCAGCTACGAGCGCAACGGCGGCTACGGCCACCGCGATCATGTCCAGGTGCACCACGTGGGCAAGCGCGCCGCCGAACTCGCAGCGACGCCGCGAGTGCTCGAGGCGACGATGCCGCGCGAATTGCTGGTGCGCATCGGCAATCTCGCCCGCCTGCTCCGACTGCCGGCGCCCTACGAACCGGAAGTCGCCCGCACTGCCTACACGCCGACGGGCAGCATCACCCACCGCGTCAACGTCTTCGGTTTCGCGCGGCACAAGCGCGACGCGATGGCCGCCCATCGCTCCCAAATCGGCGACTCCGGCCTCGCGGCACGCGCGTTCGACGTGCTCCTTGCGCTGCCGCCGCAGGCGTTTGGCCTGCTATTCCCTCGTGAATGGTTCGTCGACCCCGCGCTACCGCCGGGGACCGTGCACCGCGACATCTTCGACTGATTCGCCGTCGAGTGTGTTCCCCGTGCGTCGCGGCTCGGCGTGTCGCGGCCGTGGGCTCACACCGAAAAGCCGTCAGCGCACACTCGAAACCCGCGGGCGCGGTTGGCACCTCGGGCAGTAAAACGAGGAGCGGTTCATGAACTTCTCCCGGCGTATCACCGCGCCGCAGCGCCGGCAGGGTTCGCCTTCGCGGCCATAGGCGTCCAGCGATCGGTCGAAGTATCCCGACTCGCCGTTGACGTTGACGTAGAGCGAGTCGAACGAGGTGCCGCCCTTGCCCAACGCGTCTCGCATCACGTCGGCGGCGGCGTCCAGCACGGCGGTCAGCTGGCGACGGCTCAGCGCGTCGGCGATGCGCGCGCCGTGCACCTTGGCCCGCCACAACGCCTCGTCGGCGTAGATGTTGCCGATCCCCGAGACGACGGTCTGATCGAGGAGCTGCCGCTTGATCTCGGAATGCTTGCGCCGCAAGACGTTTACCACCGCGTCGCGATCGAAAAGCGGGTCAAGCGGGTCGCGCGCCAGGTGCGCGACGGGCTGCGGAACCACGCTGCCGTCGACATTGATCAGGTCGGCGAGCATCCACCCCCCGAACGTCCGCTGGTCGGCGAAGCTCAGCACGGTCCCGTCGTCGAGCAGCGCGGAGATGCGTACGTGGTCGGCGCGGGGCACCTTGCCGAGCAACATCTGCCCGCTCATGCCGAGGTGAACGACGAGCGCCGCGTCCGGGTCGTCCAGCAGCAGCCACAGGTACTTGCCGCGCCGGTCGGTCCCGGTGATCTTCGCCTCGAGCAGCCGGGCGGTGAGGTCGGCCGGCCCGGCCTCGTGGCGGCGCACCGCGCGGGGATGATGCACCCGGACCGCGGTAATCGTCTTGCCCACGACGTGGGCCTGCAAGCCGCGGCGCACCACCTCGACTTCGGGCAGTTCGGGCATCGGCTACGCCGACGTCTTGCCCGCGGTGTCCAGCGTCTCGAGCACTTTCCAGGTCGCCGCCGCGGCCTTCTGCTCGGCCTCCTTCTTGGAGCGGCCGACACCTGACCCGTATTCGGTCTCCATCACGACGACCACCGCGGTGAACTCCTTGTCGTGGTCCGGCCCGGTGGAGGTGACCACGTACGACGGCGCCCCCATGCCGCGCGCGGCGGTGAGCTCCTGCAGGCTGGTCTTCCAGTCCAGCCCGGCGCCCAGCGTCGGCGCGGCGTCCAGCAGCGCGCCGAACAGCCGCAGGATCACCTCACGCGCCGTGTCGATTCCGTACTGCAGGTAGATCGCGCCCAGCAGCGATTCCATGCCGTCGGCCAGGATGCTCGACTTGTCGGCCCCGCCGGTGTTCGCCTCGCCGCGGCCGAGCAGGAGGTACACGCCGAGACCCTCGTCGGACAGGTTGCGCGCGACGTCGGCCAGCGCCTGGGTGTTGACCACGCTGGCCCGCAGCTTGGCCAGGTCGCCCTCGGACCGGTCGGGATGGCGGTGGTAGAGCTCGTCGGTGATGGTCAGGCCCAGCACGGCGTCGCCCAGGAACTCCAGGCGCTCGTTGGTGGGCAGCCCGCCGTGCTCGTAGGCGTAGCTGCGATGCGTGAGGGCCAGCGACAGCAGCTCGTCGGGCAGCCCGACGCCGAGCGCCTCGAGCAGGGCTTGCCGCGACGTCACCGCTGGTCCCCCGCGGTGTCGTCCGGCTCGGGCGGCTCCGGCAACATCTCGGCCAACTTGGACCACCGCGGGTCGATGCGGTCGTGGTGATGGCCGGGCTCCGCCACGAGCGCGACACCGCAATCGGGGCACAACCCCGGGCAGTCCGGGCTGCACAGCGGCGCGAACGGCAGCTCCAGCCCGACGGCGTCGATGATCGGCTGCTCCAGGTCGATGGTGTCGTCGACGATGTGACCGACCTCGTCTTCCTCGGTGGTCGCCTCGGTCGTGCTGTCCGGATAGGCGAACAGCTCGGTCAGCCGGACCTGCACCCGCCCGGTGACCGGCGTCAGGCAACGGGAGCATTCGCCGACGGTGGGCGCGTCCACGGTTCCGGTCACCAGCACGCCCTCGGACACCGACTGCACCTGCAGGTCCAGCTCCAACGGGGCGCCCCCGTCGATCGCGATCATGTCCAGTCCGATACGCGCCGGGCTGGGCACGGTCTCGCGCAGGGTGACCATCGCGCCTGGGCGCCGACCCAGCCGGGTGATGTCGACCGTCATCGGCGACGTCGAACGGCGCTGCGTGGTGCTGCTATGCCGCGTCATAGAGGAAATCCTACGGCGCCGCGCGCGTAATGAACGTAATGAAAGGGCGCGGACGGGCGGCTAGCCCGGATGGCGGCGACCCGCTTCGCCCGGTCCCCCGCAAGCGGGAGGTGCCCCCAACGCGCGCTCGCGATCGCCGCTAGCCCGGACGGCGGCGACCCGCTTCGCCCGGCTGGCGCCGCGCTCGCGATCGCCGCTACCGGGTGGCGTAGTCGTGGGTGCCGGCGGCCGTGCGCAGCTGGTGGCGACCCCGGCCGACCGACCGCAGCGTGCCGTTGAGGAACTCCTCGAACTCGGCGAGCTTGTTGTCGACGTAGACGTCGCACTCGCCGCGCAGCCGGTCGGCCTCGGCGTGCGCGGTGTCGATGAGGCGGGTGGCCTCGGCATTCGCCGCCTCGACCACGCTGTTCTGCGAGACCAGGCGCTGCTGCTCCTTGATGCCCTCTTGCACGGCCTTCTCGTAGGAGATGTTGCCGTTCTCGATCAGCCGGTCGGCCTCGGCCTGGGCGCGGCTGACGCTGGCCTCGTACTCGCGTTTGGCCGCCGTGGCGATGCGAATCGACTCCTCGCGGGCCTCCCCGACCATCCGCTCGCTGTGCTGGCGCGCCTCGTTGACCATCCGGTCGGCCTGCGCCTTCGCGTCGGACAGGAGCCGGTCCGCCTCGGCGCGGGCGTGGTTGAGCATCGACTCCGATTCGGTGGTCGCCGAGGAAACCATGGATTCGGCGTGCGACTTGGCGTCATGCAGCATGGAATCGCGCGCATCGAGCACGTCCTGGGCGTCGTCCAGTTCGCCGGGGATCGCATCCTTGATGTCGTCGATCAGCTCCAGCACGTCACCGCGGGGCACGACGCAGCCGGCCGTCATGGGCACGCCACGCGCCTCTTCGACGATGGCGCCCAGTTCGTCCAGCGCTTCAAAAACTCGGTACACGGCCATACCCTCCTGGCGTCTTGCCAAAAAATCTCGTTGTTACCAGTGTGCCTGTTGTTACGTCTGTGACAGCGGTGGCGACGCGGTGTGTCGGGCATTTGCCCTCCGCGCCCGCTCGCCGCCTGGGAAATCCATAGAAAATGCCCGTTCACGCCGTTTCCGCGGGCCCGACCGCCGCGCGGGGTTGTTCCGTCCATATTCTTTGCCGGCCCCCGCACCGATTTGCAGCCATTCTAGGGATCGCGGCCGTTCCCGCGCGCAAACGGCCTTCGCTCACGTTGACAGATACCCCCTAGGGGTATAGTCTGGGCGCCGGAACTCACCGGATCACGCAACCGAAGCGGAGGCCTCGATGAGAGCGCTGGCAGCGGTCGGTCACGCCCTGGGCTTGGCGGGGTCGATGACATGGGAAATCCTCTGGGCACTGATCCTGGGCTTCGCCCTGTCGGCGGTGGTGCAGGCCGTCGTGCGCCGATCGACCATCGTGACCCTGATGGGCGACGACCGGCCGCGCACGCTGGCGGTGGCGGCCGGGCTGGGGGCCGCGTCGTCGTCGTGCTCCTACGCCGCGGTGGCCCTGGCCCGCTCGCTGTTCCGCAAGGGCGCCAACTTCACCGCCGCGATGGCGTTCGAGATCGGTTCGACGAACCTCGTGGTCGAGCTGGGCATCATCCTGGCCCTGCTGATGGGCTGGCAGTTCACCGCCGCGGAATTCGTGGGCGGCCCGCTGATGATCGTGGTGCTCGCCGTCCTGTTCCGGCTGTTCGTGCGCTCCCGGCTCGTCGATGCGGCCAGGGAGCAGGCCGAGCGTGGCATCGCGGGCTCGATGGAAGGCCATGCCGCCATGGACATGTCGATCCAGAAGGAGGGCTCGTTTGGCCGACGGCTCTTCTCCCCGCAGGGCTTCACCTCGGTCTCGCATGTGTTCGTGATGGAGTGGATGGCGATCCTGCGCGACCTCGTCCTGGGCCTGCTGATCGCCGGTGCGATCGCGGCGTGGGTGCCCGAAAGCTTCTGGCGAATCTTCTTTTTGACCGATCACCCGACCTGGTCGGCGGTGTGGGGCCCGCTGGTGGGGCCGATCGTCGCGATCGTGTCGTTCGTCTGCTCGATCGGCAACGTGCCGCTGGCCGCGGTGCTGTGGAACGGGGGCATCAGCTTCGGCGGCGTCATCGCGTTCATCTATGCCGACCTGCTGATCCTGCCGATCCTGAACATCTACCGGAAGTACTATGGCACCAGGATGATGCTGACGCTGCTCGGCACCTTCTACGCCGCGATGGTCGCCGCCGGTTATCTGGTCGAATTGCTTTTCGGCACAACGGGTCTCATTCCAAGGCAGCGTAACGCCACGGTGATGGAGGCGTCGATTTCCTGGAACTACACCACCTGGCTCAACATCGCCTTCCTCGTCATCTCGGCGGTCCTCATCGTGCGATTCGTCACCTCGGGCGGAGTCCCGATGCTACGGATGATGGGCGGCTCCCCCGCCGCGAGCGAGGGTCACCACGATCACAGCCATCACTGCGACTGAGGGCTGTGGCG
Organism: Mycobacterium sp. NGS69; assembly: GCF_059812165.1. Lineage (NCBI taxonomy): Bacteria > Bacillati > Actinomycetota > Actinomycetes > Mycobacteriales > Mycobacteriaceae > Mycobacterium > Mycobacterium sp. NGS69. The sequence continues at coordinate 134,567 of NZ_JCALCD010000002.1, read as the reverse complement.
CTGGGTTGAGCGGGCCGCCATCCATTCGTCGGCGCTGATCGTGCTTCGCCAGTCCACCGGGAGACCGTCCAGGGCGTCTTCGATGCAATCCCAGATCGACTCGAGGGGGGATGCGCCCGGGGCCGCGGCGGCAATCCGGTCCTCCACAGCGTAATTCGGCTCGTGCGGCGCGTCGCTGAACGGCGCGAGCGCGTTGATGGCGTCCATGACATGGCGCCGGCGATCGGCGTAGGGCCAAGCGGCCACCTCGTCGGGCATGATCGGCCGGCCGAAGATGTAGTCCTGCGCCGCATGCCGGTAGGGCACCTCGAGCTTGTGATCCACCGGTTCCTCGGGCAGGCCCCCGGCGAAGTACACCGGCACGATCGGCAGCGACGCGGCGATCGACAGGTCCAGCAGCGTGGAGGTCAGCCGCTCGACGCGCTGGCCGGAGCGCACCGCTCGGGTTCCGTCGGCGTGCACCATCGTCGACACCCCGTGGGCGGCGACGTCGCGTTTGATCTCGTCGATCAGGCTCAAGAACTGTTCGGGGTTGCGCTGGTCGAAATACCGGGTGCTGCCCGGCTTTCCGTTCGCCGCGGCATCGGCCAGCCGGGTGAGCGCACCGACCCAACGGGTTTCGTGCTTGGCGTGCGCGATCGTCACGACCTTCGTGTCGGTCAGCCACGACGCGATGGACGTGCCCAGGATCGATTCGACCTGCACCTGGTGGTTGCCCAGCAGCAACACGGGACGGCCCCGAACCGCCGCCATCGCCACGGGATCCGTGACGATGACGAGCCGGACGTAGCGCGACAGCAGCGCCCAGTGGACAAGGTCGGCGAATCCGCCCGGCTGAATCCCCAGCCGGTCGGTTGACCAGCTGCGCACCGGTTGCCAGTCCGTTTGCAACGACGCGTTCGCCCGGCATTCGCTCGTCCCCGTTTGCTCGAGTTCGACGGAGATCCGCTCCAGCGGCAGTGCCGGGCAGCTCACCTCCCCGTCGACGATGCGGACCTGTGCCGGGTGGATCGCGCCGTGGGCGGCGTCCGCGACGGCCTCTTTGACGGCGATGTCGGCGATCAGCGAATCGCCTTGGCTTTCGGTGTCATACACCGCCCGCAAGGTGCCCTTGAACCAGTCCTGTGTTGCCGCGCGCGCCGGATCGAGGGTCACCGTGCCGGCGCCGACCCGCTCGCTCAACGACATCCCGGGCACCGCGCGCCGCTCGGCAATGAACGCGCGCCGCTTTGCGCCGCCGACCTGGACGAGATGCCCCTTGTCCAGAAGGAATTCGACGACGCGCAGGTAGGCCCAGGGCTTGCCCGCGACGCTGAGCCAGAGATCGACGATCGGCAGTCGGTCGTCGGCGTCGTCGAACCCGACGAACCGGGTCTGCACGTCGACGGTCCCTTGCAGCGGGGCGTCGCTGTAGAAGCGCGCCCAGATCACGCGGCGCGGGAATCCGACGGTCGTGTCCGCGGCGTCCGCGTAGGACGCGGCATCCGAACCGTCCGTGGTCCATACGCTCATCGCGGTGTGGGGAACGATGTGGAACGCGCCGTCGAGCAGCCCGGGGTGTTGCTGACCCGCGGGGACCTGGCAGCGGTCGACCGCGAGCGTCCCCGACGAGCCGTTGCGGCCGATTCGGGCGCCGCCCATCAGCGTCTGGAAGGCGGGCCCGTGGAACACCGTGCCGTCGTACGGGCTGGTGTAGGGCACCGCGTCGTGCAACGGGGCGGGCGTCACGGGTTGGCCCGAATAACGGTCCGCGGCGAAGATCACGGCCTCCGCGTGGGTCTCCCAGCGCGACAATTCCGCTCTGGGCGCGTCTCGCCACACCTGTAGGCGTCCGTCGAAACGGCCCGGGTCGACGGGCTCGACCAGCACGCGTAGCCGCGTCGGCGCGTCGACGACCACCCAGCGCATCAGGCGCAGGTCGCTGATTTCGACCACCTTGGCCCCGGCGGTCGCCCGGCTGGCCGCCTGCGCGAACAGGTCCAGCACCGACATCATTGGCAGGGACGGGATCACGTAGGTCGGGCAGTGATCGAGGACCCAAGCGTCCCGCGCGGGATCGATGGTGATCTCCAGCGTGGTGGCCGAGCCGGCGTCGAGCGCGGGTCGACCGTCCGGGGCACCGGGTGCGATGCGCATGGCCAGATTTGTTGCGCTGTATATCCGTATCCCGTCGCACCACAGGGAGGCGTCGGCCACCGCCAGGATGCCGGCATCGCCGCGCCCGACGCGGGTGATTTCGATCTCCGCGGTGATCTGCGTGTTGGTGGGCACGATCTGCCCGCGGTATCGCCACGTGATCGCTTCTCCGATGGCCACGGGCTCGAAGCGTGCCGAGGGGCCCATTTCCGCGCCGAAGCCGAGATCGAGCATCGCGAATTGCAGGAGCTGGAGCAGCATTTCGATGCCCAGCGATCCGGGCTGCACCGGGTCGCGGTAGAAGTGCGCCTTGAAGTACCACTCGGCGGGGTTGATGTCCTTGACGGCACGCCACCGGCCCAGGCCGGCGCCGCCGGCGGTGGGCCAGCGGCCCGTGACCCGGTCGATCATCAGCAGCATCGGGTCGGCGAGCCGCGCTCCCGGGCCGAAGAATGCCGCCGGGCGCGCGCCCAGGTCGACGACCGGCGCCTCGCAGGGCAGCTCCAGCAGGGCGCGCTGTTCCCCGCTGACCGGGAGCCCGACCTGCTGCTGCAACGCTTCGAGCCGGAAGTAACCGAACACCGTGTCGAACGTGTAGACGATGCCGTCGTCCGCGGAGATTTCGCCGTCGAAGGTCACAATGATGGTCCCGCCCGCCTGGGCGACGTTCTTCAGCACGGCCTTGATCCGTAGCGTCCCGGTCGAGGGTGTGATCTCCCGGTGCTGGATGCCTGTTCCGTCGAGGTTGCGGAAGAACAGGTCCACGTCGAAGTCCAGCGGGCAGCCGGCGTAGGCGCCCAGCCAGCCGCAGGGCTGCAGCGCGATTTCCATGAGGACCGCGTTGGGCATCGTCGGTGTCGCGTTCGCACCCTTGTTCTCGGCGAAATACCAAGCGTCGCTCGGGATGTCGTATTCCGCGACGACCTGCGCGCCGGGTTTCGCGACGCCGAGCTCGCCGACGACCTCGGTGACGCGCGACATGAAGTGGTAGGGCGGCCCCGGCAGCCGCGCGACCCTGCGGTGGGTGTCGAACTTCTCGTAGAGCGGACCGAGCGCCAGGGAGGGCTTGGCGATGGCGCAGGCCAGCATCGCGGCGTAGTCGAACTTGACCCCGTGGCCTTCGGCGACGGGTTTGGGTTCGACGTAGCCGTCCAGTTCCTTGACGCCCATATCCATCGGGCAGCCGGGTGAGAGCCGCAGCCCCATCCGGCGGCAGTGGAAGGCCGGCAAACCGTCGACGGTGCACAGCAGGTCGGCGAACAGCGTCGGCTCGGGCCCGGCGATGACCTCGCGCACGAACACCTCGTAGACCAGCTCGCGCGATTGGGGCGTGACCTGGCCGCGGCAGACCAGTTTGTAGGTCTCGAACGGCACCGGTTCGAAACGCCACCCGTCGCACTCCAGCGTCATGCCGAGGGCGGTCATGTAGATGGCCATCGTCTGCATCGTGGCCTCGTACATCAGCGTGCCGGGCATGCAGGGATCGTTCTTGAAATGGCCCGCGAAATACCAGGTTTCGGGCGTCACGCGCGCGACCGCGCGCAGATAGCCGCGGCCCCACGGCCCGCCGGCGAAGTCCAAATGGGTCACCTCGTCGACGAACAGCATGTCGCCGGCCGAAATGCTCGGCGTGCGGGTGTGGCTGGCCCCACGCTCGAAGCCGGGTCCCAGCGTGTGCCAGATCTCACCCGCGGCCAACGCCTCCAGGTCGGCGCGCTGCAGCGACGTGCGCGACGTTCGCACCGGTGTCGATTCCATCGGCCCGCTGACGGTCTCGTCTTCGGGGCGCCAGAGGATCCCGCCCGACGTCGCCAGCTCCTCGTCGGAGAAGAACCCGGCCTGGCCGTTGCGCATGGACATCCGCTCGACACCGTCGATCGTGCAGTCGTAGTGGAAGAAGAACATGCGGATGTCGCCCTGCCGGGCGTGGCCGTCCACATGGATGTCGAAGCGCAGGGTGTCACCGATCTCGGGCAGGCCGCCCAGGTAGGTCACCTCGCAGCCCAGCAGGCGATACACCCGCTCGCCCTTGTTGGCGAAGTCCGCGCCCATCCAGGAGATGAGCATCAGGTCAGCCTGCCCGGCCTCGATCATGATTCCGGCCGGCATCCGGCCCTGGTGCAGCCACCAGGCGTCGGCGGTGACATCGGTTTCGGTCCACAGCGTTCCGGTCCCGTCGTTGCCCGGCTCGGCGTCGATGCCCAACAGCCGATCCGCCAGCAGCAGCGGCGGTTCCGGCATCCGTACCTGCCGCGCGTAACCGTCCTGCACGGTGAACGCCGGGCCGAAGATCTCGGATATCTTGCCCGACGCGTGCTTTCGCAGGCCATCCTTGTCCAGCGTGAGGCCCACCGGGGCGCGCTTGACCGTGGGCTTGGGCGGCTCCTTGCCGGGCGGCGGGGACGGCTGAGTCGCCCGGTAGGCGCCCGCGTCGGGCCGCTGGCCGACACCGTTGTGGGTCAACGGTTTTGGTTCGTCCGTCGACGGTTGGGGCGGCGGCGCCCCGTTGACGCCGATCGACAGCGGCTCGGGCGGCGTCAGCCCGAGCAGGTCCGCGCCCAGCGGCACCCGCGCCGCTGCGTCCGCGGCCTTGGGCAGAGCTGGCGGGACGGGCAGGTGTGTTGTCATGGGCCGCTCCAGTCGAGAGATGGCATGGCGAGTGGGGACGCGAGTCGGCAGCCGGACGTCGGGCAGGTGGGCGGGAAAGCGCAGCAGTGCGTGTTTCCCCGGGTGTGGCGGGGACGACAGCTCCCCGGTTGCCGTCGGCGCGAACACGATTTGCTGCTGTTGGCCGCCGAGGCCGGTCAGCGCGACGACGACCGACCGCTCTTCGGCCGTCCATGGCGTGCCGTCGGGACACACGCCCAGAACGCCGTAGAGCGCGCCGGCCGCGACGTGCAACAGACCCGACGCGGCGTGCGCGTGACCCAGTACCGACGACAGGTTCAACGCGCCGGGCGCGGTGCCGAGGTGAAGGCACTCGCCGCGTGGCTGCTGATCCGCGGGCAGGGTGGCCAGGACCGTGTCGCCGGCACGGCGCGCGTCGCTGGCCCGCTTGAGCACGACGACGACGGCGGCGTCGCCGGGCGTCTGCTCGCCGGGTCCGAGCAGCGCACGCGCCGCGGCCTCGTGCACCGGCTCGCAGCTGAGGTCCACCGCGCCGACGACAGCCGCGTCGATCTCGCCCCGCCCCAAGGCGCGGGCGGCCATCTCCAGCGCCGTGGTGCCGGAGAGTTCTTCCCTGGACACCGTGAAACTCGGCCCCCGCAGGTCGAATTGCCGATTCAGGCGGTTGGCGACGATGTTGGGCATGGCGCCGACGACACCGGCGGCCGTCCACCCTGGCACGACGGCGTCGCGCGCCGCCGCCAGTTCGGCCGGGTCATCGATCTCGTCGGCCAACCGCCACCGCACCCCCAGCCGCGTGATCTCGGTGTCGCAACCCATCCCGACGATGACGCTGGTCCGGTCCGGCGGCAGGCCGGCGATCAACGTCTCGATGTTGACGGCCGCACCGAGCAGCGCCAGCTGCTGGGGCAGCGTCTGTTTGAGATCGGCAGGGGGAAAGCGTGTTTGCGCGACGTCCAGGCGGACCTCGGTCGCCCGGGCCCTGCGGGTGCCGTCGGTCTCGCGGGTGGGAATTGGTTCGGAGGCCTTGAGATGCTCCGCCACCGAGGCGGTTTCGTCGTCTCCGACCAGCAGGCTGACGCCCACGATCGCGATGTCGTCCTCCGCGCGGGAGACGACGACCCGCGGCCGGTCGGGGCGGCCATCGGCGGGCCGGACCCATTCCTCGAGCAGCAGGTGGGCGTTGTTGCCGCCGAAACCGAAGTTGTTGACCGCGGCGCGGCGCGGCCCGCTGCACACCCAGGGTTCGGCCCGGGTGAGCAGGCGGAACGGCGACTCGGCGAGGAACGGCAACGGGTCGTCGGCGTGCAGCGTCGGCGGCCGGATGCCCGCCCGCATCGCCGCGAGCACCTTGATCGCCCCCGCGGCGCCCGACGCCGTGATGGAGTGTCCCAGATTGGATTTCAGCGATCCGATGGGTAGCTCCGACACGCCCTCGAAGATGCACGCCATGCTCAGCAGCTCGGTCAGGTCGCCCCGCGAGGTTCCGGTGGCGTGGCACTCCACGAGCGAGATGTCCCGAGGCTGCAGCTCGGCCATCTCGTAGGCGAGCCGCATGGCCCGCTCCTGCCCCTCCTGCGACGGTACGAGCGGGCCCTGTCCCCGGCCGTCGTTGCTGAGCCCGACCGCGCGGATGACGCCCAGGATGGGGCCGGCGCCGGCGGTCGCGTCGTCGAGCCTTTTGAGCACCAAAAATGCCGCGCCCTCGGCGGGTACCAATCCGTCGGCCCCGCGGTGGAAGGGGCGCGATTTGCCGGTCCGACTCAGCGCCTGCAGCGCGCTGAAGCCGACGTGCAGCAGCAGGTCGCTGGCGCCGTTCACGCCGCCCGCCAACATCACGTCGGCGGTGCCGTCGTGGAGTCGGTCGCACGCCAGCTTGATCGCGTACAGCGAGGAGGCGCACGCGGCGTCGAGGGCGGTGGCGCCCCCGGCCAATCCCAGCGCGTTGGCGATGAGGTGGGCCGGCAGGCCGGACATGAAGCGGTTGCGCCAGTCGATTCCGTGTTCGTCTCCGCGCCAGACCTTTTCGGCCAGGTCGATCATCGATTTCGTCGGGTAGCTCAGATTGCCCAGGACGACCCCGGCCCGGCCGGGGACTGCACCCGGGCGCCAGCCGGCGCTTTCCAGCGCTTGCCGGGCGGCCTCGACGGCCCACAGGTACAGCGGGTCGAGACCGCGGAATTCGTCGGCGTCGAGCAGGAATCGGCGGGGGTCGAAGATCTCGTCGAAGCCGCGCACGTATCCGCCGCGGTCCGACCACGCGTGGTCGAGGAAGGGGGCGTTCTTCTCGTCGCGGACGATCCGCTCCGGCGATACCCCCCAATAGCCGGGCCGCGGCGGGCCGAGCGCGTCTCGGCCCTCGCGCACGGTCTGCCATAACTCGTCGGGGTTCAGGCCGCCGGGCAGCACGCAGCCCTGGCCCACGATCGCAATGGGCTCAAACATCAGCCGCCGTAGGGGTACAACTCGAGTCGTTTCAGGCTGGCCACCACCCGGTTCTGGGCGTCGACAAGGTCCAGGTCGCAGACGGCCCCACTGTTCTTGGCGTCGCCGTTGGAGAGCACACAGCGCAATCCGTCGCCCAGCGCCCCGGCACGGTAACGCACCATCTCGCCCACCCGCAGCGGCAGCACGGTGCGGCCGAGCCGTTCGTAACTCCACACCAACGCCAGTTGCAGGCAGCCGTCGAGCGCGGCGGAATCCATAGCCCAGCCTTCGCCCTGCCAGCCCGCGGTGGTCAGGCCGTGCAGCGATGCCGTTGCGGTCGTGGCCTGGCATTCGACGTCCTCGAGGACCTGGAACGCGGGCCCGTGGAACAGCGCGCCGTTGCCGTAACAGGCGTCACGGTTCAGCCGGTGACCACCGACCGGCGCCGTCGGTCCGGTGGGTGCAACGGTTGGGGCCGAATCCATTTCGGCCGTCGCGCAGTAGTAGGCGGTCGATCCCGAGATGTCGGACAGCGTGCAGGCGAGCCGATCCGGCCGATCGTCCACCGGCGCGGCGCGCACCAGCATCGGGTCGCCCTGTTGGAGGAAGTCGTGCAGGGTCACACCGCGCAGCACCTTGAGGTCGAAAAGACGCTGCACGAGTTGTCCGGGCCGGCACGCCTCGGCCATCCGCACGAACCACTCCAGGACCTGCACCACCGGCAGCACGACGTTGCCGCGGACGCGGTGATCCGCCAACTGCGGCTGCCGTCGCACATGGGCCAGCACGCGCGCGATCCGGCCTTCGGCGGGCAGCGCGCCGGCCGACACGCCGTCTCCGAGGGTGACCTCGGGATCGTCGGTCTTCCCGTCCAGCACGTCCGAGACGAATGCCCGTGCGCCGTCGGCGAGCGGGATCAACCCGATGCCCCGGGACTCGAACATGGCCTTCAGGCCGGGCGTGACCATGCCGGAATCCCAAGGGCCCCAACCTAACGCGCGAACGAGGCAGGCCGGGCCGCGCCGGGCCTGCTCCGCCAGGGCCACCTTGTTCAGGATCTCGTTGGCCATGGCGTAGTCGCTTTGGCCGGCGTTGCCGCTGCGCGCCGCCACCGATGAAAACAGGCAGATGACCTTCAGCGGGTCGCCGGCCGTGGCGTCCAGCAGCGCGCACAGGCCGCCGACCTTGGTCTCGAAGACGCGGTCGAACCCGTCGAGGGTCTTCTTGTGCAAGGGCGCGTCGGCCAACACGCCGGCCCCGTGCACCAATCCGGTGATCGGCCCGAATTCGGTTCGCACACTTTGCAGAAGGGCGCCGAGCGCGGACGCGTCGCGCACATCGGTCGCGGCATAACGGACCCGGGAGCCCGCGCCGGTCAGGGCAGCGACGGTCGCCCGCACCTCGCGGTCCGCGAGGATGCGCCGCACCTGCTGTTCCAACTCTCGGGGGGTGGGCTTCAGGCCCCGCGTCACGGCGGCGCTGAGCAGCGCCCGTTTGAGTTCGGCGTCGGTCGTCAGCCCATGCGCCTCGGGCGGTTCGTCGGAAAGTTCCGTGCGTCCGAGCAGGACGAAGCAGGCCTGGGTCTCCTGCGCCAGGGCGATCACCGACGCCGCGGTGACGCCGCGGCCCCCGCCCGACACGACGATCACGTCGCGATGGTCGATGCGGCGCGCGCGGGAGGTCACCTGGCTGGCGTCGGCGACGACCGTGACGCGGCCGTGCCCGCTGCCCAGGCCGACTTCCAGCTCGGCCCCGCCGGCAAGCAGCTCCTGCGCGAGCTGTTCGGCGACCGTGAGCGGCGACTGCCGTTCGACCGCGATGTCGATCGCTTTCACCTGCGCGTGGGGCCACTCTTGCGCGGCCGTCTTGGCGAGCGCGGCGACACCGCCGGCCCAGGCGCGCGGGCCGGGGTCGGTGAGCAGGCCGAAGGTGCCACCGGTGTCCTGGACGGTGACGAAGACGCCGCCGTGTTCGGCGAACCTCGCCGCGACGCGCTGGGCGTCCCCGAAGACCGTCCGGTTGATGGCCAGCGCGTCGTCGCGGGTGGCGGTTCGCCGCAGACCGCCGAGGAGGATCACCGCCTCGGCATTCGCGCCCGGCTCGGACACGATCGTCGCGTTGACGCCGTGCGTGCGCAGGATCGCGGCCAGGGCGTCGGCGGTGGCGCCGGTGGCGTCGTCCGGCGCGGTGACGATCTCCACACTGGTGGCGGTGTAGAGGCCGGGCATCCCCATCCCACTAGCCGGAGCAGGAATCGCACGCACCGCATAGCGCGCGATCCCCGCTCCGGCTAAGTCAAAAGGGAGGCGATCACCGGCCTCGGTCGGGGCCGTCAGGCCGTGTAGGTAGTCGATGATCTCCTGCAGGGTGCCCAACGCCGCCATCGTCGAGGCCTCCACCTCGGGCAGCGCCGGCACCCGCTGCTGCACCGCCGACAAAATCTCGACCCGCTTGATCGAATCAATACCCAGGTCGGCCTCCAACGCCATCGACAAATCCAGCATCTCCACCGGATAACCCGTCTTGTCCGCCACCACCTCGAGCATCTGCGTCACCAACTCACCACCGGCAACCGAAACAGCCACCGGCGCAAGCGTGCTCACCGCGGCGCCATTACCGACGGCCGGACCCGTCAAGCCCTGCAGGTAGTCGATGATCTCCTGCAGGGTGCCTAACGCCGCCATCGTCGAGGCCTCCACCTCGGGCAGCGCCGGCACCCGCTGCTGCACCGCCGACAAAATCTCGACCCGCTTGATCGAATCAATACCCAGGTCGGCCTCCAACGCCATCGACAAATCCAGCATCTCCACCGGATAACCCGTCTTGTCCGCCACCACCTCGAGCATCTGCGTCACCAACTCACCACCGGCAACCGAAACAGCCACCGGCGCAAGCGTGCTCACCGGGGCCGCCGTCCCGTTGTGGCCCGCCGTGGTGCCGTTGTGGGCGGCCGGGACGGCGGGGACGGCCGGGGCCACCGGTACCGCCGGTGCCGCGGGCATCGACGGCCCGCCGTTGCGGATGGCCGGGGCCGGCGGCGGGGTGGGCATCACCGGTTTCCCGTTGGGGATGACGGGGGACGCGGCGGGTGGCGACGCGACGGCCGGCTCCGGTAGGAGAGCTTTGAGGAGCCGTTGTATTTGGCCGATCCCCTCCTGCACGGTTCCCACCGCGGCGATCAGCTCCGTCACCACGTCGGCGCCGAGGTGGAGCGCCGGCGCGGGAGGTGCGACGGGCGCGTGGGCGTGCGCACCGTTGCCGCCCGGCGCGGCCGGCGGGGGCGCCGTAGCGGTTGGGTTTGCGGCCGTATTCGACCCGGATGGCGCCAATTTGTACTCCGATTCGGTCCGGTGCCCGTTGCTTCGAACACGGTGGTCGGTGGGGGTTTCGGTGGACCGTTGGACGGGCTCGTCGCTCGTCTGCGGGCGTCCATAGTTGGATCCGTTGATCTTGAGGGTCAGCTTCGGCCGCTCACGGGTGCGCGGGTCGTCGACGACGCGGTAGTCGACCCAGAGGGCGTCGAAATTCATCGGGACGCCGGCGGCCGCGAGTTGTGCGAGCCCCAGCCACAGCGAGCGAATGCCGTTGCGGCCCTTGGTATCCAAAGACACCGCGGAGTGCTCCTCGCCGGCCAGACACTTACCGACCAGACCCGTCAGCACGCTGCCGGGACCGACCTCGACGAAGGTGCGCGCGCCGGCCTGCCACATCGCCTGAACCTGTTCGGCGAACCGCACGGGCTGCGCGATCTGGTTGGCAAGCGTGTTCCGCATTTGGTGGGCGTCGCCGGCGTACGGCTGTGCCGTCGCGTTCGCGTAGACCGGCACCTCGGGCACACCGAAGGGGATCTCCGCGAGGAAAGAGGCGAACGGAACCGCGGCCGGGGTGACGATGTCGGAATGGAAGGCGGTGGCGACGTCCAGGAGCCGTGCGTTGATGCCGACCGCGCTAAAGCGTTGGGCGGCATGGTTTATCGCCGTGCTGTCGCCCGACAGCACGATCTGGCTGGGCGCGTTGTGGTTGGCGATGACGACCGGGAGCCCCCACTCTTCGATCAGGTGGCGGACCTGGTCGACGGGTGCGGTCACCGCGCACATCGCCCCGTCGCTGTTGGTCGCGGCTTCGGCCATCAGCGCACCACGCGCGCGTGCGATCAACAGGGCGACCTCGGCGTCGAAAACGCCGGCGGCACACAGCGCGGTGACCTCGCCGAAGCTGTGTCCACCCACGGCCACGGGCTCAATGCCGAGCGCGCGGATGGCCGACAGCAGGCTCAGGCTGTGCGCGCCGATGCCCGGTTGCGCCCACTCGGTCCTGGTCAACTCGGCCGCCTGCCGCGCGCGCTCGTCGTCGCTGAACGCCGTTCTGGGCCAGACAACCTGGTGCAGGTCGCGGTCGGCGTTCAACCGTTCGGCGCGGGCCAGTTCCCACGGAGACAGCGCCGGCTCGTAGAGCTGCGGCAGGTCGGCGCCCATGCCGACGTACTGGCTGCCCTGCCCCGGGAACAGCAGCGCGACCGGGCCCGGCGGTTGCGCCGAGTAGTAGTACCCCCGTGGCGAGCTGAACGATGCTGCCAGATCGGGGGTTCCGAGTTTCGCCGCGGCTTCGTCGAGCATCGCGCGCAAGGTGGCCACGCTGTCGGCGACGACAGCCAGGCGGTGCGGCGCCGTTGCGTCGTAGGCGGATTGGGTGCTGCGTGCGAGGTAGCCGAGCATGTCGGGATCGTCGACCAATGACGCGGACAGCCGGGCGGCCTGCTCGGAAAGCGCCGCGACCGAGGGCGCGCCGAGCACGATCAGTTCCGCGTCCCAGGACCGGTAGCGCCATGCGCGCTTTCCGGTGCCGGTGTACTCCTCGACCGTGACGTGAAAGTTGGTGCCGCCGAAGCCGAACGAGCTGACGGACGCGCGCCTCGGGATGCCGTCGGCGGCCACCCACGGCTTCGCCTGCGTCGAGAGGTAGAACGGCGACTGCTCTATTTCGAGGGCGGGGTTGGGCCGGTCGACCTTGATGGTTGGTGGGAACGTCTTGTGGTGCAGCGCCAGCACGGTCTTGAACAGACCGCAGGCCCCGGCCGCGCCCTTGGTGTGGCCGACCTGAGACTTGACGGAGCCGAGCGCGCACCATTGCCGGTCCGCGCGCCCCGAGGAGTCGAAGACCTCACGCAGCGCGGTGAACTCGGCGACGTCGCCGGCTTTGGTCCCGGTGCCGTGCGCCTCCACGAGGCCGACCGTTTCGGGCCCGTAGCCGGCGGCGGCATAGGCGCGGCGAAGGGCCTTGGCCTGGCCGGCCGGGCTGGGCGCATAAATGCTCTTGGCCCGGCCGTCCGAAGACGTACCGATGCCGCGAATCACGGCGTAGATCCGGTCACCGTCGCGTTCGGCGTCGTCGAGACGCTTGAGCGCCAGCATCGCCAGCCCCTCGCCCAGCATGGTGCCGTCCGATTGGTCGGAGAAGGGGCGGCAGTCCCCGGTGGGCGACAGCGCGGTGACTTTGGCGAAGCACATGAACATCAAGATGTCGTTGAAGGCGTCGACCCCACCGGCGATCACCATGTCCGACTCGCCGAGATACAGCTCGTGCAGGCCGACCTCCAGCGCGGCCAGCGAGCTCGCGCACGCGGCGTCGATCACGCAGTTCGTCCCGCCGAGGTCGAAGCGGTTGGCGATTCGCCCGGCGATGACGTTGCCGAGAAGGCCGGGGAACGTGTTTTCCTGCCACGGCGTGTACCCGGACGCGACGCTCTCGCTGAACGCGGTGATCTCGGCCTCGGCGAGCCCGGCGGCGCGCAGCCCGCGCTCCCAGACCGGCCGGTGCAGGCTGCCCGCCATGTAGTTGGTCATCTCGGTGCCGCCGGACGCTCCCAAAATCACGCTGACGCGCTCGCGATCCAGCGCGGAAAAATCGCCGCCCGCGACGTCCTCTAATACCTGCTGCGCGACCCGCAGACCAAGCAATTGGGCGGTATCCGTCGCGGGCACGACATTCGGCGGAATTCCGAAATCCATCGGCGAGAAATCGATATCGGGTAAGAATCCGCCGCGGCGGGCGTAAACCTTGTCCGGCGCACTCGCAGAGGGGTCGTAATAGTCGTCAAGGCTCCAGTGCGACGCCGGAACGTCGGAGAACAGGTCGGCGCCCCCGACGATGTTGCGCCAGAAGCGCTCGGCCTCCGGAGACCCGGGGAACAGCGCGCTCACCCCGACAACGGCAACGGGGGGATGCTTGGATACCACCGGTCTCCTTCGTGTCGATAACACGTACCGCACCGCCTGTCAACCCGGGTCGCGAAGACTGACCGTTAGGTTTTACCGGATTGATCAGCCAAGACGGGTCGAACGCTCGCCGGACGATACCAGAGCATAGGCGGTCGTATTGACGGAATGTCAATAACTTCTGGTTGTCCTCGAGGACAGGGGACGCCCGCTCGGACGGGAGCCTTTGGGCCCCGCGGTACGCGCGGGCAACCCGGCCGCACGCAGGCGGCAAAAACTACCAGTAAGTAATATTTGCCGCGCGATCACCATTCCGCGGCAGCGAATTCTCCCGCGCCGGCAATTCGAGCCGAGTAAGGCGGGACGGTCAGGTGGACACCGCGCCGTCGCACGCAATGGATAATGGCTGCGGAATATAGCGGAATGCACTTACTCCGACGGGCACGCCGCACGTTCGGGCCTGCTGCGCGCGGCTGATTCGGGCGGCTCCCTCGAGCAGATTAAGCGCCACTTGGTCGACGTTGCGGTGCGCGCAGTCCTCCAGGTAACTGCCGGCCACCCAGCTGTTGAAGGCGCCCATGGATGGGCCGCACCAGATCTGGTAGTCCAGGACACGCTCGGGATCGCCGTCGATCGCCCACCGGCTCGATTTGCCCAGATACCAACGGAACACCAGCGCCATTCGATACTTCGGGTCTCGGGCCGCGAGTTCGAGCACCGCCGGCTCCCGCTGCTCCCAATACTGGCGCGTTTCGGCCCAGACGTCGTCGACGCTCTTGCCGAGGATCTTCTCCAGCTCCGCGCCGTGTTCGCCCGTCACCGCCGCCAGGTCCGGGTAGCCGGCGTACCATCCGTAGAGCTTCCTCGCCCGCGGGCCGAACATCGTGCCGCGCTTGAGCACCTGCAGGTTCACGCCCATCTCGAACATGTCGGAAGCGGGGGCCATCATCACGTCCGCCACCGACGCCTTGGCGAGCATTTCGCGCGCGCGTGCTGACAGCCCCGACTCGACGCACGACTGGTTGACCGAGCCGGTGACGACGTACGCGGCCCCCATCGCGAACGCGCCGGCAACGGACTGCGGCGTGCTGATGCCGCCGCCGGCGCCCACCCGCACGCGGCCGTCCAGGCCGTGCTGTTGCGCCAGCTCGTCGCGCAGCAGCACGATCTCGGAGAAAAGCGACGCCAGCGGGCGGTTGTCGGTGTGCCCGCCGCTGTCGGCTTCGACCGTGATGTCTTCCGCCACCGGCACATGTCGGGCAAGTTCGGCTTCTCGCGCCGTCAGCTTGCCGGCCGATTCGAGCGCCGAGACCATCGCCGCGGGCGCGGGTTCCATGAACATGCGGGCGACCTCGGGCCGCGAGATCTTCGCCATCACATGGTTTTTCCGGACGATCGCCCCGGCCGGATCGGCCGACAGACCGGACAGCGCGTAGTGGACCACCGCGGGGGTCAGTTTCATGAACGCCGACGCCTCGACGACGCGGACGTCCTGCGCGATGAACAGCTCCGCCACCCGCGCCTCGAGGGCGGGCTCGGTGGGTGAGTGGATCAGGTTCGCGCCCCACGCGAGTCCGGGCCGGCCCGCCAGCCTCGCCCGGATGTCGGCCACCCCGCGCTCCACCGCGGCGTACGCGAGGCCGCCCGCGCCGAAGAAGCCCAGCATGCCGGCCTGCGCCATCGCCACCACGAGTTCCGGTGTCGCGATGCCGTTGGCCATCGCGCCGGTGACGTACGGGAAACGGGTCCCGTGGGCCTCGCAGAACTCACGGTCGCCGAGCCACTCCGGGTATATCGGAGGCAACGTCGCGACCAGCGATATCTCCGACGCGCCGACGCCCACCAGCTCGCCGCCCATGGCCAGGCCCAGCTGCCCCGTCGCCGCCTCGCGGACCACGTGCACCGGGTGGCGAACGAATTCAAGGATGCGAGCGATGTCCGGCGGCGCAAACGCCGGCGACGCAGTGGTCGGGCGCCACCCACCCAGCACCGGGGTCACCCCGGCCTCGGCGCGAGGCTCCAATACGACGGCAGGTCGCTCCTCCACTGCCAATTCCCTTCAATATGTGTGCCGGGGAAATCCAGCATGGAGTTTCTCACGGACGACGGTTATGGGCGTCAAAACTCCGAGTTTCCGAATTCTGCGGGCAGTATCCTGGGCAGCGGAAATCTCGCTTTCACGGTCCCGCCACCGGGACCCTGGCCAGGGAAGCCCACGATGGCGAACTCCGGGATGCCAACGCCGACGCAGGCTGGTGATTTTCCACTGCCACCTTGCGGTCCACCGCCGCCGGGGGATATCGGTCGTCTGCTGCTGCGGTGCCACGACCGGCCGGGATTGATCGCCGCGGTGAGCGACTTTCTGGCCCGCGCCGGCGCGAACATCATTTCGCTGGAACAGCACTCCACGGCCCCGGAGGACGGAATCTTCCTGCAGCGCGCAGTCTTTCACTTGCCCGGCCTGACCGCGGCCAGAGACGAGCTGGAGCGCGAATTCGCCCGTACCGTCGCCGACAGGTTCAACATCGACTACCGGTTCACCGAGGCAGCCAAGCCCAAGCGGGTCGCGATCATGGCGTCGAAGGAAGACCACTGTTTGTTGGACCTGTTGTGGCGCAATCGTCGCGGCGAACTTCAGATGTCCGTGGGCATGGTGATCGCCAACCATCCCAACCTGGCCGATCACGTGCGCCCCTTCGGGGTGCCGTTCGTCCACATCCCCGCCACCCGCGACACCCGTGCCGAGGCCGAACGACGCCAGCTTCAGTTGCTCAGGGGCAACGTGGATCTGGTGGTACTGGCCCGCTACATGCAGATTCTGAGCGCGTCATTCCTCGACGCGCTCGGCTGCCCGCTCATCAACATTCATCACTCGTTCCTTCCCGCCTTCACCGGTGCGGCGCCCTACAAGCGCGCCCGCGAACGGGGTGTGAAGCTGGTCGGCGCGACCGCTCACTACGTCACCGAGGCGCTCGACGAGGGGCCGATCATCGAACAAGACGTGGTGCGCGTCAACCACACTCACACGGTCGACGATCTGGTACGCATCGGCGCCGACGTCGAGCGCGCGGTGCTGTCACGCGCGGTGCTGTGGCATTGCCAGGACCGCGTCATCGTTCACGACAACCAAACCGTCGTTTTCTGACCGCCCTCAGCACCGGTCCGAGAGCTTTTCGCGCAAGCGGCGATTCACCGGTTCGGGCAGCAGCTCCGCCACGTTTCCGCCCAGCATCGCGACCTCTTTGGCCAGCGACGAGGACACGAACGAATAGCGCGGCGTGGTGGCGACGAAAAACGTGTCCACACCGGCGACGTGCTTGTTCATCTGCGCCATCTGCAGCTCGTATTCGAAGTCGGTGCCGGTGCGCAGGCCCTTCACGATCGCGGTCATGCCGCGCGCCCTGACGAAGTCGACCACCAGGCCCTGCCCCGCCTCCACCCGCAGGTTGGGCAGGTGCGTCGTCGACTCCTCGATCATGGCGATCCGCTCGTCGAGTTCGAACATGCCCTTCTTGGCGGGGTTGACCAGGATCGCGACGACGACCTCGTCGAATTGGGCCGAGGCGCGTTCGAAGACATCGATGTGGCCCAATGTCACCGGGTCGAAGGAGCCCGGGCATACCGCGCCGCTCATGTGGAACGACGGTACACGGCCGGTTCACCCAAATTCGGCCAGCTCGAGGCGGGTGTCGCCGTAAACGCGTTCGGGCCACACGGACCAGCCCGCGGGCCACGTCAGCGCCGCGCCGCCGACCGCACGCTCCACCGCGGCGACGGTTCCGTCGCGCACCCAGCCGTGCGCGGTCAGCGCCGCCAGCACGCCGTTCACGTCCGCGGCGTCGACGTCGTAGGGCGGGTCGGCCAGCACCAGGTCCACCGGGGACGCGGCCCCGGCCGCCAGGACGGACGCCACGGCGCCCCGGCGCACGGTCGCGCCGGGCAGGCCCAGGGCGTCGATGTTGCGCGCGATGACCGCTGCGGTGCGCTGGTCGGATTCCACGAACAGCGCGGAGGCCGCCCCGCGCGACAGCGCCTCCAGCCCGAGCGCGCCCGACCCGGCGTACAGGTCGAGCACCGCCAGCCCGGCCAGGTCGCGGCGCGCGGTGACGATGTTGAAGAGCGATTCGCGCACCCGGTCGGTGGTCGGCCGGGTTCCGCGCGGCGGGACCGCGATCCGCCGTCCCCCGGCGACGCCGCCGATGATCCGGGTCACGCGCAGGCGTTCACAACAGCGTCGACCAGTAGTCCCAGAACCGCGCCATGATCAGCAGAAACACCGCCGTGAACCACAGCGCGGCGATCGACCACCGCCACTGGTAGAACACCCACGCCGGACCGCCCTGCCGCCGCTGCAGCGCCGGACGAAACGAGATCGACGCGGCCACCACCAGCAGCGCGATGGTGACCACCCAGACCACCATGCAGTACGGGCACAACGCCCCGATGCGATACAGGCTCTGAAAGATCAGCCAGTGCACGAACGCCGAACCGAGCAGCACCCCGACCGTCAGGCCAACCCAATACCATTGCGGCAAAGGGACTTTCGTGACGGCCAGCACGCCGGTGACGATCACCACGGAAAAGCCCACCAGCCCGAGCAGCGGGTTGGGGAACCCCAGCACCGACGCCTGCGGCGTCACCATCACCGACCCGCACGACACGATCGGGTTGATGTTGCACGTCGGCACGTACGCCGGGTTGAGCAGCAGCTGGATCTTCTCCACGGTCAGCGTCATCGACGCGGCCAGGCCGATCACCCCGGCGATGAGCACCCACCACGCGCTGGGTGCCGGTACGCGCGAGACCGGCGTCTCCTCGGCGGGTTCGGCCGACACCGGGGTGGTCGTCACGCCGGGGGAGCGACGGCGGCGTCCAGCCCCGGCACGTCGCCGACTATCGACTTGATCTTGGCGACCAGCGCGTCGGGCGTCGACGGCTCGTAATCCTCGCCGTTGATCTTGATGGTCGGCGTCGCGTTGATCTTGGCGGCCGCCGCCTCGCCGGTGACCTTGGAAAGGTACTTGCCGCTGTTGATGCAATCGGGAACCTTGCCGACGACGCCGGCTTCGCGGGCGAGTTCGATGAGCCGCGCGTTGTCGGGGAAGCTGGTGCCGCGCTCGTTGGGCTGGATGTCGGTGCTGTAGAGCGCGCTATGGAAACGGCGGAACGCGTCCATGGATTCGTCGGCGACGCACAGGGCGGCCGCGCCCGCCCGCGACGAGTAGTTCTGGTTCCTCTGGCTGTCGAGAATCGCCACCATGGAGTAATCGGCGGCGATGGCGCCGACGTCGATCAGCTTGGAGACGGTCGGCCCGAAGTTGCGCTCGAAATTACCGCAGGCCGGGCACAGGAAGTCCTCGTAGAACGTCACCACGGCCTTGGGGTTGCTGGTCCCCGGCTGGGTGACCAGCTTGCTCGACGTCACCCGCACCGTGTCGCCCTCGCCGGTGGCGCCGCCCTTCTTGTGCTGCGACGTCACGATGTAGAAGACGATGCCGACCAGGAGGAGTACGACGAACGCGGTGCCGCCGATCTGGAAGAGGCGGCCGGATTTCCCGGTGCCGGACTTCAGGTCGTAGCGCGGGGGGCGTTTGGGTTTGTCGGCCACGGGTTCGCTGATCCTTCGGGACGGTGATGACGCTTGAGAGGCGCCTCTAGCGTACCGGCGTGCCGCCCGGTGACTCAGGCGCGGCTCAGATGGGCGCGCAACGCCGAAATCAGTTCGCTGGTCGCGACGGCGCTGTCGCCGCCGAGCTGGAACAGGTTCACGAAGCCGTGTGTCAGCGAGCCCAGGTAGCGCAGGTCCACGGCGGTTCCGGCGGCCTGCAGCGCCGCGGCGTAGGCCTCGCCCTCGTCGCGCAGCGGGTCGAAGCCCCCGACCGCGATCAGCGCCGGCGCCAGGCCCGAGAGCGACTCGGCGAGCAGCGGCGACAGCCGCGGATCCGTCGGATCGATCCCCGAACCCCTCAGGTACTGCGCCTGGAACCAATCGATGTCGCGCCTGGTCAGCAGGAAGCCGCGGGCGAACAGGCTCATGGAGCGGGTTTGCGCCGTGAAGTGGGTCCGCGGGTAGATCAGCCACTGCAGCACGGGGGCGGGGCCGCCCTCGTTTCGCGCCAGCTGGGCGACGACGGCGGCCAGGTTGCCGCCGGCGCTGTCGCCGCCGACCGCGACGCGCCCGGCGGCCGCGCCGAGTTCGGCGGCGTGCTCGTGTGCCCACCGGAAGGCGGCATAGGCGTCCTCGACCGCGGCGGGCGCCGGGTGCTCGGGAGCCAGCCGGTAGTCGATCGACAACACGTGGATGCCCGCGTCACGGCACGTCAGCCGGCACAGCGGGTCGTAGGTGTCCAGATCGCCGATCACCCACCCGCCGCCGTGATAGAAGACCAGCAACGGCGCCTCGACCCCGTCGGCCGGGCGGTAATGGCGGGCGCGGATCTCGCCGGCCGGTCCGGGCAGCGAGATCTCGTCCACCTCGACGTGAACCTGAGGTCCAGGCAAGGCCGCCGTCGTCTCGCGCAGCTGGGCCCGGGAGGCGGCCGCGTCGTCGTCGACGACCAGGCCGTCGATGCCGACGGCGTGCAGCCCGGACAGCATCAGCTGCAGCGTCGGGTCCAGCGTGTTGCCGTCGATGATGACCGAGCGGCCACCGAACAGCGCCCGCTTGGCGGGGGTCGGAATCCACGGAATGACCTTGACGCCGATGGTGGATACGGCGCCCTGCACGCGGCTCGTCCACCGCATCGATGCGCGTTTGGCTCCGAGGTCGAGCTCCGTCGCGAGACTCTTGGCCATCACTTTCTCCTGCTCCCCTCGTCACGCTGACAACGGTTGTCCGATACCCGTCTGTACCCGGCGTGCCGTGCGACCAACTTTACGGGCGTCGCCGAGACCTGCGGACCAGGGGATGCCCGCGCGGGCATTGCTTACGTAGCGATTGCAGCTGGGTAATATCGTGATCCCCAAGTCGGTGAACCCATACGGATTGCGAGTAATTCCGCGGCGGATCCGGATCCACGAACTGCAATTTCACAGGTAGGTGAATGACGTTGACTCGCGAGTCGGGCGCCGCAGTACCGTCAATGGCTCTCAATGACGAAAACACCATCCCGGTGCTCGGCCTCGGAGTCGCCGATTTGTCGGAGGAGGACACCGAGCGCGCGGTGTCGGCCGCGCTGGAAGTCGGCTGCCGGTTGATCGACACCGCCGCCGCCTACGGCAACGAAGCCGCCGTGGGCCGCGCGATCGCCGCTTCCGGGATTCCGCGCGCGGAGCTGTTCGTCACCACCAAGCTGGCCACCGCGGACCACGGCCTTTCCAAGGCCGTGGCGGCCTGCAGCGCCAGCCTGGAGCGCCTCGGCCTGGACTACGTCGACCTCTACCTGGTTCATTGGCCGGCGCCGGCGCAGGGCCTGTTCGTCGACGCCTTCGGCGGCTTGATCCAATGCCGCGGCGACGGCCTGGCCCGCTCGATCGGGGTCTCCAACTTCACCGAGGACCAGCTCTCCACGGTGATCGACCTGACGTTCGTCACGCCGGCGGTCAACCAGATCGAGCTGCACCCGCTGCTCAACCAGGACGATATGCGCAAGGCCAACGCGCAGCACAACGTCGTCACCCAGTCCTACACACCGCTCGCGCTGGGCCAGCTGACCGACAACCCGACGGTGACCTCGGTGGCCGCCGAATACGGCAAGACGCCGGCCCAGGTGCTGCTCCGGTGGAACGTACAACTGGGCAATTCGGTCGTATTCCGCTCCAGCAACCCCGAGCGCATCGCCGGCAATTTGGACATCTTCGATTTCGAATTGGCCGGCGAGCACATGGACACGATCAACGCCCTCAACGACGGCACCCGGCTCCGCCCGGACCCGGACACCTACGACGGCGCGTAACCGGCGGGCTATCCCGCCGGGCAGGTGGCCGCGGCCTGACGCAGCACTGCCGACGACGGCTGGTCGACCGGCAACTGGTAACCGCGCAGCACGGCGATGAACTGCATCGCGTACTGGCACGCGAACGCGGTGTTGGGCGGCATCCACTGGGCCGGCGGCGAATCGCCCTTGTCCTGATTGGCCTGCCCCTCGACGGCCAGCAGGTTGGCCGGATCGTTGGCGAAGCGCAACCGCTCGGGGTTCGGCCAGGCGTAGGCCCCCATGTCCCAGGCGTAGGCCAGCGGGACGATGTGGTCGATCTGCACCGCCTCGCCGACCTTGGCGCCCCGCTGAAACATCACCGTGGTGTTGGTGTACGGGTCGTGCAGGGTTCCGGTGGCCACCGCGTTCGGGCACCGCTTGATCGACACGTAGGTCTTGTCGACGAGGTCGCGGTCGAGGATGTCGTCGCGGGTGTCGCACCCGTTGTGCCCGAGCGGCGCGTCGTTGTCGTCGTCCCACGCGTCGCCGAACGCCGGGCGGCGGTAGTCGTAGCGGTGGACCCGCTCCGGCAGCACCGCGACGCCCGCGAGCACATCGGCGCCGGGTTGCACCGTGGGCACGTCGGCGCGGGCGGCGACTTCGGCGTGCTTGGCCGACAGTGATCCCAGCGTCTGGTAGGCGACCAGCACCGCGAGCACCGCGGCCGCCGCCAACCACATCAGCAGCTTCCGGTTCATGCTTTGTCCAGGTATTCGATCCGGTCGGTGTCGGTGAAACGCGCCGCCAGCAAACGCAATTCGGGGTTGGCGGGATCGCGCTCGTAGGTCCGCACGCAGAAGTCGCGGGCGGCTTCGATGTACGTCCCGTGGTCGGCCAACGACAGCAGCCGCAACGTGACGGCCCTGCCGGATTGGTTGCGGCCCAGCACGTCTCCCTCGCGCCGCTCCTTGAGGTCCAGGTCGGCGAGGGCGAAGCCGTCCATGGTCTCGGCCACGGCGCGCAGCCGCCGACCGGCCTGCGATTCCGGGGCGACCCAGCTGGCCAGCAGGCACAGGCTCGGATGCTCGCCCCGGCCGATGCGCCCGCGCAGCTGATGCAGCTGGCTGATGCCGAACCGGTCGGCGTCCATCACCAGCATGATCGTGGCGTTGGGGACGTCGACCCCCACCTCGATGACCGTGGTGCACACCAGCACATCGACGTCACCGGCGCGAAAGGCGGCCATCGCGGCGTCCTTCTCGTCGGCCGACAACCGCCCGTGCATCAGGGCCAGCCGCAGGTCCGCCAGCTCCCGGGAGCGCAATCGCTCGAACATCCCCACCGCGGTCGACGAGGGACGGCGGCCCGCCTCTTTTTCCTTTTCCGGGTCGTCGGTCTCGTCGATTCGGGGCGCCACCACATAAACCTGGCGCCCCGCGGAGACCTCCTCGATGATGCGGTGCCAGGCACGCTCGAGCCACGTGGGCTTGTCGTCGACGAAGATGACGTTGGTGCTGATCGGCTGGCGTCCGCGCGGAAGTTCGCGCAGCGTGGAGGTCTCCAGGTCGCCGTACACCGTGAGCGCGACGGTCCGCGGTATCGGCGTCGCGGTCATCACCAGCAGGTGCGGCGTGATGCCCGCGGGAGCCTTGGCGCGCAATTGATCTCGCTGCTCGACGCCGAACCGGTGCTGTTCGTCGACCACCACCATGCCCAGGTTGTGGAAGTTCACCGCGTCCTGCAGCAGCGCGTGGGTGCCGATGACGATGCCGGCGTGACCGCCGGCGACCTCGTCGCGAACCTGCTTCTTCTGCGCGGCCGTCATCGAGCCGGTGAGCAGCGCCACCCGGGTCGCGTTGTCCGCCCCGCCCAGCTGGCCCGCCATCGCCAACTCGCCGAGGACGTCGCGGATCGACCGGAGATGTTGTGCAGCAAGGACTTCCGTGGGCGCCAGCAGCGCACACTGGTAGCCCGCGTCCACCATCTGCAGCATCGCCAGCACCGAGACGATCGTCTTGCCGGAGCCGACCTCGCCCTGCAGCAGGCGGTTCATCGGGCGGTTCGCGGCCAGGCCCTCGGACAGCACGTCGAGCACCTCGCGCTGACCCGCCGTCAGCTCGAAGGGCAACCGCCGCAACAACTCCGCCGCCAGGCCGTCGTCTCGGCGCGGCGCAGCGGGCCCGGATTGCGACAGCTCGCCGTGCCGGCGGGCGACCAGCGCCCACTGCAGGCCGACGGCCTCGTCGAACGTCAATCGCTCACGCGCCCTTTGGCGTTCGCGCTCGTCTTCCGAGAGGTGGATCGCGCGCAGCGCCTCGTCCTCGGAGATCAAACCGAGTTGGGCGCGCAGGTCTTCCGGCAGCGGATCGGGCACCGGGTCGAGGACGTCCAGCACCTGGCGCACGGTCGCGAAGATGTCCCAGCTCTGCAATTTCGCGCTGGCGGGATAGATCGCGAAGAAGCGGCGTTCGTACGCATCCACGACCTCTTCGGCGGTGGAGGCTCGTGACGCGCCCGCGATTTTGGCCAGCGACTTGGTGCCGTGGGCCTTGCCGTCCGGTGAATCGAGGATGAGAAAGGCCGGGTGCGTGAACTGCATAGCGCCCTTGTAGTAACCGACTTCACCGGACAACATCACCTTGGTGTGTTTGGTCAGCTCCTTGCTGATCCAGCCCGCGTTGAAAAACGTCGCCGTCACCTTATTGCGTCCGCTGCCAACGGTGATGCGGCAGTATTTCTTCTTCGGGTCCTTGTTCATCGACTTCGTGAAGGCATCCGTGATGACGTCGACGATGGTGATGTGCTCGCCCTCCTCCGGCCGCTCGTCGCCGAAGCCCCACAGGCTCGCGCCTTCGGAGTAGCCACGCGGGTAATGGCGCAGCAAGTCGTCCACGGTCCGGATGCCGAATATCTCGTCGAGCAGCTTGACCGCCTTGCCGCCCACCACGAAGGTCAACCGGTCGGACAGCGACGCCACGGCTACTCGACCCCGACCAGCAGGACGTCGCCGCGGTGGCCGGTGCGGTAGGTCATCAGCTCGGTCCCCGGATGGTTGTCGTGCACGTGGTCCTGCAGGACCTCGCCGACGGTAAGGCCGTCGGCCTCCGTCATGCCGGCGCCGATCAGCACGGTCACCAGGTCGCCGCCGGATGCCAGCAGCAGGTCGAGCAGGCCGATCGCCGCCGCGGCCACGTCGGCGGCCACGATGAGCACCTCGTCGCCCGCGATGCCCAGGCCGTCGCCCGGCTGGCAGCGACCGGCCCACGTCAACGCGCTCTCGGTCGCGACACGCACCGACCCGTGCCGGGCCGCACCGGCGGCGCGGGCCATCGTGAAGCCGTCGTCGACCGCCTGCCGGTCCGTCTCGTGCACGGCCAGCGCGGCCAGCCCCTGCACCATCGACCCCGCGGGTATCGGCACCACGTCGATCCCCCACCCGATGGCCGCCGTGCAGCCGGCCACCAGCTCCTCGGCGGCCACATACCCGTTGGGCAGCACCATCACCTGGGCGGCGCCGGTGTCGACCACGGCCCGCACCAGCTGGTGGGCGCTGATGTCGCCGATGTCCGGATCGGGCCGCAGCACGCAGGCGCCCTCGCCGGAGAACAGCTCGGCGGCGCCGTCGCCGTCCACGACGGCCAGCACCGCGCGTTCGCGCGTCCAGCCGCCGGCGGGCATCCCGGTGGCACCGGAGGTCAGCGCCGAGATGACGATGCGGCTGAGGCGCCCGGCCGCCAGCCCGGCCTCGACGGCCGCCCCGGCGTCGTCGGTGTGCACGTGCACCGAGTAGCTGTCCAGCGTGGTGGCTTCCTGCGCGGCCGCCGCGGCGATGGCCACGGATTCCCCGAGGCCCTCGAGCCGATTCCGCAGCGCGTCCGCGGCCTCGGAATCGCAGCCGTCCAGCCGGTACATCACCTCGAACTGCGGTGCCGGCTGTTCGGTGGCCGTTTCGGGCCAGTGCGCGCGCGGCGACGGCGCGTACACCGCGCGGCGGGGCGCCTGACCCGTGACGGCGCAGCGCAGCGCGTCCAGCAGGACGAGCAGGCCGCGCCCGCCGGCGTCCACCGCGCCGGCGTGGGCGAGGACATCGAGCTGCTCGGGGGTCTTTTCCAGCGCGATCACCGCCGCATCGCCGGCGGCGGTGATCGCGGCGGGCAGCCCTTCGGCGGCGCACTCCCCGACGGCCTCGGCGGCGGCCCGCAACACCGAGACGATGGTCCCCGGGACTTCGGCGCCGCCCATCGACTCGATGACCAGCTCCACGCCGCGCCGCAACGCGTCCCCGAGGACGGCGGCGTCCATGTGGGCCAGCTCGCCGCCGGACTCAGCGGCCGCGGTCGCGGCGACATCGGCGATGCCACGCAGGATCTGCGACAGTATCACCCCGGAATTGCCGCGGGCGCCGTTCAGCGCACCGGTCGACAGGGCCGCGGCCACCCGGGCCACGCACCCGTCGCCGCCGGCCCCGCCCGCTCCTGCAGAGGCCTCCGCCAGCGCGGAACGCATGGTGAACAGCATGTTGGCGCCGGTGTCGGAATCGGCGACCGGGAAGACGTTGAGCCGATTGATCTCGTCGATGTGGGTGATCAGGTCGCTGACGGCGGTGTGGGCCCAGTGCCGCAGGGTCGCGGCGTCCAGTAGCGCCTCTGACGTGCCCAAGCGACCCACCTCCCTCGGAGCCTCTCAGCGGCCAGCCAGGACGGCGCGCCCACTGCCTGAGTGCGCCGACCCATCGAGCCTAGCCAGCGCGGGCGACAATGCCGGGTCTGCGTCGCCGGACGGGTGTTGATCGTTTTGGTGGTTGCCCATGTCAGTCGGTATCCTGGGCTGGCCCGAGTCATTGCGGGCTGTCCCGGCCCTTGCCAGACCGCCGAGCCGGACCCCTGAACATTTGAGGAGTTTGAACAATGGCCGCTGTGTGCGATATCTGCGGGAAAGGCCCCGGCTTCGGCAAGTCGGTGTCGCACTCCCACCGCCGCACCAGCCGCCGGTGGGACCCCAACGTTCAGACCGTGCACGTCGTGACCCGTCCGGGTGGCAACAAGAAGCGGCTGAACGTCTGCACGTCCTGCATCAAGGCCGGCAAGGTCGTCCGCGGCTAATCCCGCACGACGAGGACGGTCTTTCCCGCGCGCCTGCCGGGACGCTGACCGCTCTCGAACGCTTCGCGCCCCCTGTCGAGCGGGAAGGTCGCCGCGATTTCCACCTGCAGCCGGCCCGTGTCGACGAGGTCGGCTAGCTCGGCGAGCTGAACCCGATCGGGCGTCACGATAAAGAAGGTGGCGCTCACGCCGTAGTCGTCGGCCTTCCCCGCCGGCGGTGGTGCCGAGAGGGTGATCAGCCGTCCCCCCGGACGCAGCACTGCGAACGACCGGTCCAGCGTCTCGCCGCCGACGGTGTCGATGACGACGTCGTACGCGGGACCGTCGTCGTCGAACGCCTCGGTGCGCACATCGATGACCCGTTGCGCGCCGAAGCCGGCGACGAGCTCGCGCGCGTCGCTGCGGACGGTGGCGGTGACCCGCGCGCCGAGGATGGCGGCGAGCTGAACCGTCAACGCGCCGACCCCGCCCGCCCCGCCGTGCACCAGGACCTCTTCCCCCGGCCGGACGGCGGCATGGTCGACCAGGGCCTGCAGTGCGGTGAGCCCGGCGAGCGGCAGCGCGGCGGCGGCGACGTGCGACGCCGTCGACGGCTTGGCGGCCAGGTCGGCCGCCGGCACCGCGACATATTCGGCGGCAGCGCCGTCGCGGTCGAATTGGATCAGGCCGTACACCTCGTCGCCGGCAGCGAAAGCGGCCACGCCCGAACCGATTTCGGAGATCACGCCGGACACCTCGTGGGACGGGATCACCGGGGTCCGGTCGGCGCCGCCGCGGGTCCAGGTCTCCTCCCACGTCAGCTCGTCGAACGTGATGGCCGCCGCGTGCACCGCGATCAGCACTTCCCCGGGCGCCGGCACCGGGACGGGCGCGCGCTCGACGACCAACACCTCGGGGCCGCCCCGCCGATGTGCGCGCAGGGCGGTCATCTCGGTCACGGCAGCCGCCAATCGATCGGGTCGGCGCCCATCCCCGCCAGCAGCTCGTTGGCGCGGCTGAACGGGCGCGAGCCGAAAAAGCCGCGAGACGCCGACAGCGGCGACGGGTGCGGCGACTCGATCGCCACGCAATTGCCTTCGGCCAGCATGGGTTTCAGCGTCGACGCGTCGCGGCCCCACAGGATGGCCACCAGCGGCAGCGAGCGCTCGGCCAGCGCGCGTATCGCGCACTCGGTCACCGCCTCCCACCCCTTGCCCCGGTGCGACGCCGGGTTGTTGGGCCGCACGGTCAGCACCCTGTTCAGCAGCATCACGCCGCGCTGCGCCCAGGGCGTCAGGTCGCCGCACGCCGGCTGGGGGTGGCCCAGGTCGGCGGCGTACTCGTCGAAGATGTTGGCCAGGCTGCGGGGCAGCGGACGCACGTCGGGCGCCACCGAAAAACTCAGGCCCACGGCGTGCCCGGGCGTCGGATAGGGGTCCTGACCGACGATCAGCACCTTGACGTCGTCGAACGGATAGGTGAAGGCGCGCAACACGTTTGGCCCGGCCGGCAGGTACCGGCGACCCGCGGCGATCTCGGCCCGCAGAAACTCCCCCATCTGGGCGACCTGGTCGGTGACGGGCTTGAGCGCGGTGGCCCAGCCCGGTTCGACGAGCTCGCTCAGCGGGCGCGCGGTCATTGCAGCCCCTTGACGAGCAGCACCACCGTGTCGGCGCCGGCGCGCCGGTCCTTCGAGATCTCCTGATATTCCGGTGATTGCGCCCAACCGCGGAACGCGGCCTCGTCGGGAAATGACATCAGCACCAGCTTCTCGCGGTCCCAGTCGCCCTCGACGACCTCGGGCGACTCGTCGGCGGCGAGCAACGTTCCGGGATGACGACGGAAGACCTCCATGAACCTCCCCTGGTACCGGTCGTAGGCTGCCCGGTCGGTGAATCTCAGTTGGGCGATCGCGTAGACGGTCACCGCGTCACATTAATACGACTGCCAACCCGCGTAACCGCTCCACTCCGCGCCGTCGACGAGCACCCGGGCCGGGCCGTCGAGCACGCGGCCGATGACGCGCCAGCCGGCCGGCGCCGTGCCGGCGAAACAGGCCGCCAGGGCGTGGTCCTCACCGCCGGACAGCACCCACGCCATTGGGTCGGCCCCGACGACGTGACCGGCGGCGGCCAGCGCGTCCCGGTCCGCGCCCAGCGCCGCGGCGGACAAGTCGATGCCCACCCCGGACGCCTCGGCGACGTGCCGCAAGTCGGCGATCAGCCCGTCGGATACGTCGATCATCGCCTCCGCGCCCGCGGCCGCGGCGACGGCGCCCCGGCCATAGGGCGGTTCCGGCACCAGGTGGCGGCGCCGCAGCTCGTCGAAACCCTCAATCCCGTTCTGCCACAGGGAATATCCGGCGGCGGAGCGACCCAGTTCACCGGCGACGGCGATCACCGAGCCGGCCTTCGCCCCGGACCGCAGCACGGGGGCGCGGCCGTCGAGGTCGCCCAGCACCGTCACCGACAGCACCCATTGCGGGCAGCTGACCAGGTCGCCGCCGGCGATGCCGGCGCCAATCCGCACCGCCTCGTCCCACATCCCGTCGACCAGGGCGTCCACCTGCGCGGCCGGTGTGTCGCCGGGCGCCGCGAACCCGACGACGAAGGCCGTGGCACGCCCGCCCATCGCCTCGATGTCGGCGGCGTTCTGCGCGATCGCCTTGCGGCCGACGTCGTGGGGCGTCGACCAGTCCAGCCGAAAGTGCCGGTCCTGCACCAGCACATCGGTCGAGACCAGGGTGCGGCCGTCGCCCGCCGACACCAGCGCCGCGTCGTCGCCGGGCCCGACCAGTACCGCGTCGGGTTGCCGACGGCCGCGCACCGCCCGATCGATGACGGCGAACTCGCCGAGCCGCGCCAGCGTGGGGGACTCCCCGGGTGTGTCGTCGCGCACGCCACCTCCTCCGGCCCGCTGCGGTCGCCCGGACCTGCGGTAAGTTGGGTCTCTGCCCGATCGCGCCAGTGTAAGAGAAGGAGGTGCGCGGGCGGTGAACGCCGAACCCGATACCCGTTCCGCAACCGACACCGGACCACCGCGCGCCGTGATGATCGCGGCGATCACGCTGGCCGTCGTGACGATCGGGGTGATCCTGGCCATCGCGGCGACCCGCCAGGCGCCGCCACAGCCGGTTACCGTGGCGGCCTTCCCGGCGCCGCAGGCGACCAGCGCCGCCTGCCGGGCGCTGGCCGACGCGCTGCCGCAGCGGCTCGGCGATTACCAGCGCGCGCAGCTGGCGCAGCCGGCGCCCGACGGCGCGGCGGCCTGGCGGACCTCGCCCGACAGCCAGCCGGTGGTGTTGCGCTGCGGGCTCGACCGCCCCGCCGAATTCGTGGTGGGGTCCCCGATCCAGATCGTCGATCGGGTGCAGTGGTTCGAGGTGGCCGCCGGCCAGCAATCCGCGGGCGAGGCCGGCAGGGCCACGTGGTACACGGTCGACCGGCCGGTGTACGTGGCGCTCACGCTGCCCGCGGGATCGGGACCGACGCCCATCCAGCAGCTCTCCGACGCGATCGACCACACCATCGCGGCCGTGCCGATCGACCCGGCACCCGCACCGTAGTCAGCGCAGGCCCACGCCCCGCGCCAGGGCCGTCTCCACCATGATCGCGAGCAGGGCGGGATAGTCGACTCCGCTGGCCGCCCACATCCTCGGGTACATCGAGGTGGTCGTGAAGCCCGGCATCGTGTTGATTTCGTTGATGATCGGCCCGTTGTCGGTGAGGAAAAAGTCGACCCGGGCCAGGCCCTGGCAGTCGATGGCCTTGAATGCCCGGATCGCCAATTGGCGCACCGCGTCGGCGATGTCGTCCTCGACCTTCGCGGGCACGTCCAATTCGGCCGCGTCCTCGA
This sequence comes from Mycobacterium sp. NGS69, assembly GCF_059812165.1. Lineage (NCBI taxonomy): Bacteria > Bacillati > Actinomycetota > Actinomycetes > Mycobacteriales > Mycobacteriaceae > Mycobacterium > Mycobacterium sp. NGS69. Next base: position 104,369 of record NZ_JCALCD010000002.1, on the reverse strand, counting down.
GGTATTTCGTCGCGAAGTCGTAGAACGAGTCCTCGCGGCCCCGCACCCCGGCCACCCGGATCTCGCCAACGGTGCTGGCTTGCACTGTGCCGTCGGGCATTTCGAGGACGCCGCACTCCAGCTCGCGACCGTTGATCGCCGCCTCGACGATCACCTTCGGATCGTGCCGACGGGCGTTGGCGACCGCGGCGGGCAGCTCGTCCCAGCTTGCGGCCCGGCCCACGCCGATCGAGGAGCCGCCGCGCGCGGGCTTCACGAACACCGGCAGGCCCAGGCGCTCGCGCTCGTCGAGGCTCAGCTCCGCCAGCGGCGGGCGCAGCACCGTGTGCGGACCGACCGGAAGTCCCTCGGCGGCAAGGAGCTTCTTCATGAACTCCTTGTCCATGCCCGCGGCGCTGGCCAGCACCCCGGCGCCGACGTAGGGCACGCCGGCGAGCTCCAGCAGCCCCTGGATCGTGCCGTCCTCGCCGTAGGGGCCGTGCAGCACCGGGAACACCACGTCGACGGACGTCAAAACTTCACCGGCCCCGGGCGACAGCGAGACCAGCTCGCCGCCGCGCCGGGGATCCGCCGGCAGGGCCAGCTCGGTACCCGATTCGGCGGTCACCTCGGGCAACTGCCGATCGGTGATCGCCAGGGCATCCGGGTCGCCCTCGGTGAGCACCCACGAACCCTGCGGGGTGATGCCGATCGGGATCACCTCGAAACGCCGGGGGTCGAGGTTGCGCAGAATGCTGCCCGCCGACACGCACGAGATGGCGTGCTCGTTGCTGCGACCGCCGAAGACGACGGCGACGCGCACGCGGTGGCTGGCATTCACAACCTGGAGAGGCTACCGGTTGAGGGGCCCCGGGGTCGGGCACCGGACCGCCAGCTGGACTTTCGCCAGCGGAAGCGTCTCATTCGGGCTTGGTGCTGCGGCCCAGCAGCAACGCCATCGCCTCGTCCACCGACAGCCCCTTGTGACAGACCCGGTGCACGGCCTCGGTCAGCGGCATCTCGACGTCGTAGCTGGCCGCCAGCGCGAGCACGGCCTCGCACGACGTCACGCCCTCGACCACGTGCCCCTCCCCCGCCTGCGTGGCCGACTCCATGGTCCCGCCGCGGCCCAGGCATTCGCCGAACGACCGGTTGCGCGAATGCGGCGAGGTGCAGGTGGCCACCAGGTCTCCGACACCGGCCAGCCCGGCCAGCGTCGCCCCCTTGGCGCCGAGGGCTATGCCCAACCGCATGATCTCCGCGAGGCCCCGCGTGATGATCGCCGCGGCCGTGTTTTCGCCGAGCCCGACGCCGGCCGCCATTCCGCAGGCGAGCGCGATGACGTTCTTGCAAGCCCCGCCAACCTCGGTGCCGACCACGTCGCTATTGGTATAAGGACGGAAGTAGCCGCTGTTCAGCATGCGCTGCACGGCAACCGCCCGGCCGGAGTCGCTGCACGCGACGACCGTGGCGGTGGGCTGGCACTGCGCGATCTCACTGGCCAGGTTCGGCCCCGAGATCACCGCGACCTGAGTGGGGTCCACGCCGGTCACCGATATGATCACCTGACTCATCCGCATGAGCGTGCCCAGTTCGATGCCCTTGGCGAGGCTGACGAGGGTGGCGCCGTCGGCCACCAAGGGCGCCCACCGCTCGAGGTTGCCGCGCATCGTCTGCGCCGGCACCCCCAGCAGCACCGTCGTCGCGCCGGCCAGCGCCTCGCTCGCGTCGTCGGTGGCACGGATGCCCGGCGGCAACAGCGTGCCGGGCAGATAGGCGGGGTTGTAACGGGTGGCGTTGATCTGGTCGGCGACGTCGGAGCGCCGCGCCCACAGCGCGACTTCTACTTCCGGCCCTCCCGCGTCGGCCAGCACCTTGGCCAGCGCCGTCCCCCAGGCACCGGCACCCATCACCGCGACGGCGCCCTCCGAACCGGCAACCGTGCTGGCCATGTGATCCCCAATCTGTGACGCGACGGTGTTCCGTCACGCTACCGCGACGCCGGGCCGCGCCGATCGCGCTGGCAGGATGGCGGGATGAGCGGCACACGGGCCGACGGGGCGGACGACGGCGCGGGTGACGTCGCGTTGATCATCGCCGTCAAGCGGCTGGCCGCCGCCAAGACCCGCCTGGCCCCGGTCTTCTCGGCGCCCACGCGGGAGAAGGTGGTGCTGGCCATGTTGGTCGACACCCTGACCGCCGCGTCGGGCGTCGAGGCGCTGGGCTCGATCACCGTCGTCACGCCCGACGACGCCGCGGCGGCCGCGGCGGCCGAGCTCGGGGCCGGCGTGCTCGCCGACCCGACACCCGATGGCGACCGCGACCCACTGAACAGCGCGATCGCCGCCGCCGAACGAGCGGTAGCCCTGGCATTCACCAATATCGTTGTGCTGCAAGGCGATTTGCCCGCGCTGCAAACCCAGGAGTTGGCCGAGGCCATTACCGCCGCCCGCCAGCACCGGCGCAGCTTCGTCGCCGACCGGCTGGCCACGGGCACCGCCGCGCTCTGCGCGTTCGGCGCCCCGCTGGATCCGCAGTTCGGCCCGGATTCGTGCGCGCGGCACCGGCATTCGGGCGCGATCGAGCTCACCGGCGCCTGGCCCGGCCTGCGATGCGACGTCGACACCCCCGCGGACCTGGCGGCCGCGCGTCGCCTCGGGGTGGGGACGGCGACCGCCCGGGCCATCAAATAGCACGAGCGCAGCACTAACCGAACCGCGCAACAGCAAACTTGTACAGGCGATGAACGGCGCGCCAACTGCGAATGGATGTCCGCCGAGCGCTAGCAGCACCAGCGGGTGATGAGCAATGATCGCAGGGTGACCGAAACCGAAGCCGAGGCGCGGCCCGACGAGACCACATGGCATTCAGGCGAGGCCAACGTGGCGGCCCCACCCGCGGCCACCCCCGCCGCGATCTCCGACGAGCTGCCCGAGGACCGCTACCTCAACCGGGAACTGAGCTGGTTGGACTTCAACGCGCGCGTGCTGGCGCTCGCCGCCGACAACTCGCTGCCGCTCCTGGAGCGCGCGAAGTTTCTGGCGATCTTCGCGTCCAACCTCGACGAGTTCTACATGGTGCGGGTGGCCGGCCTCAAGCGCCGCGACGAGATGGGCCTGTCCGTCCGGTCGGCCGACGGCCTGACCCCGCGCGAGCAACTGGCCCGCATCGGCGAGCAGACCCAGCGAATCGCCACCCGGCACGCGCGGGTGTTTCTCGATTCGGTGCGACCGGCGCTCGCCGAGGAAGGCATCCACATCGTCACGTGGGCCGATCTCGATCAGGCGGAGCGCGACGAATTGTCGACCTATTTCACCGAACAAGTCTTTCCCGTCCTGACCCCGCTGGCGGTCGATCCCGCTCACCCGTTCCCGTTCGTCAGCGGGTTGAGCCTGAACCTGGCGGTCATGGTGCGCCAGCCCGAGGATGGTGGCCAGCACTTCGCCCGGGTCAAGGTGCCCAACAACGTCGATCGCTTCGTCGAGCTCGACGCCCGCGGTGTTTCCGACGACGGCCCGGGAATCGTCCGCTATCTACCGATGGAAGAACTGATCGCGGCCTTCCTGCCCGAGCTGTTCCCGGGTATGGAAATCGTTGAGCATCACGCCTTCCGCATCACCCGCAACGCGGACTACGAGGTTGAAGAGGACCGCGACGAGGATCTGCTGCAGGCGCTGGAACGCGAGCTGGCACGCCGGCGGTTCGGTTCGCCGGTGCGGCTCGAGATCGCCGACGACATGACCGAAAGCATGCTGGAACTGCTGCTGCGCGAACTCGACGTGCATCCCGGTGACGTCATCGAAGTGCCCGGACTCCTCGACCTTTCGTCGTTGTGGCAGATCTACGGGATCGAGCGGCCCGCGCTCAAGGATCCGACATTCGTTCCGGACACCCACCCCGCCTTCGCGGACCGCGAAACACCGCGCAGCATCTTCGCGACGCTGCGCGAAGGCGATGTGCTGCTTCATCATCCGTACGACTCGTTCTCGACCAGTGTGCAGCGATTCATCGAGCAGGCCGCCGCCGACCCCAACGTGCTGGCGATCAAGCAGACCTTGTACCGCACCTCCGGTGATTCACCGATCGTCCGGGCGCTGATCTCCGCGGCCGAAGCCGGAAAGCAAGTGGTGGCCATGGTGGAGATCAAGGCGCGCTTCGACGAGCAGGCCAACATCCGCTGGGCGCGCACACTTGAGCAGGCGGGCGTGCACGTCGTCTACGGGTACGTCGGGCTGAAGACACACTGCAAGACCTGCCTCGTGGTGCGCCGCGAGGGTTCGGCGATCCGTCGGTACTGCCACATCGGGACCGGCAATTACAACGGGAAGACGGCGCGACTGTACGAGGACGTCGGTCTGCTCACGGCGTCGCCCGAAATCGGCGCCGATCTGACCGATTTGTTCAATTCGCTTACCGGCTACTCGCGCAAGGTTTCGTATCGCAATCTCTTGGTCGCCCCGCACGGTATCCGCACGGGCATCATCGAACGCGTCGAGCGCGAGATCGCCGCGCACCGAGAACACGGTGGCGGCCGGATCCGGATGAAGATGAACGCTCTGGTCGACGAGCAGGTGATCGACGCGTTGTATCGCGCGTCGCGGGCCGGTGTGCGGGTCGAGGTGGTGGTCCGCGGCATCTGCGCGCTGCGCCCGGGCGCGGAGGGCTTCTCGGAGAACATCTCGGTCCGTTCGATCCTCGGCCGCTTCCTGGAGCACTCGCGGATCATGCATTTCAACCGCATCAACGAGTTCTGGATCGGCAGCGCCGACATGATGCACCGCAACCTCGACCGGCGGGTCGAGGCGCTGGTTCAGGTCAAGGATCCGCGGCTCACCGCATACCTGGACGACTTGTTCACCTCCGCGCTGGACCCGTCGACCCGGTGCTGGGAACTGGGTTCCGACGGGCAGTGGACCGCGTCGCCCCAGGATGGCCACAGCGTGCGCGACCATCAGGTGTCACTGATGGAGCGGCACCGCAGCCCCTGACGGCCGTGTGGTAGCTTCCTGGTCGCATCGACGACCGCGAGCGAATTGACCTGCAGGAGTTTAGGTGTCAAACGAGACCTCGTCGGCGGGTCGGCGGTCGGGAAGCCGGATCGTGTACGCCGCGGGCGCGGTGCTGTGGCGGACCGGCGGTGACGATCCGGCGGACGCGAGGCTCGAGGTCGCGGTGATCCACCGCCCCCGTTACGACGACTGGTCGCTGCCGAAGGGCAAGTTGGATCCCGGCGAGACAGTACCCGTGGCGGCGGTGCGGGAAGTATTCGAGGAGACGGGCCACCGCGCCATCCTCGGCCGACGGCTCGACATGGTGAGCTATCCGATCGAGCAGGGCGTCAAGAAGGTCTACTACTGGGCGGCGCGCGACACCGGCGGCGAATTCACGCCGGGACGCGAGGTCGACGAGTTGGTGTGGCTGCCGGTCGCCGAGGCGAAGGACAGACTGACCTACCCGCACGATCGAAAGATGTTGCGCCACTTCGCGAAACAGCCCGAAGACACGCGAACCGTGCTGGTGGTCCGGCACGGCACCGCGGGACGGAAATCCCGTTTCAAAGGCGACGACACCAAGCGCCCGCTCGACAAGCGGGGACGCGCGCAGGCGGAGGCACTGGTTCCCCAGCTGCTGGCATTCGGCGCCACCGAGGTGTACGCGGCGGACCGGCTCCGCTGTCACCAGACCGTTGAACCGCTCGCCGAGGAACTCGGTGTGACGATCCACAACGAGCCCGCCCTCACCGAGGAGTCGTACGCAAAGAGTCCCAAGCGGGCCCGCCACCGGATGCTGCGTATCGCCGAGGAGGCGGCCGGCACCCCCGTGATTTGCACGCAGGGCAAAGTGATTCCGGACCTCATCGCCTGGTGGTGCGAACGCGACGGGGTGCGCGCCGATAAGTCGCGCAACCACAAGGGCAGCACGTGGGTGCTGTCGCTGTCAGGCGGCCGTCTGGTGGCGGCCGACCACATCGGTGGGGCGCTGGCCGCCAACGTGCGGGCCTGACACGCGAATACCCTCCGGGTGGCATAGCGCCACCCCGAAGGGTATTCGCGTGTGGAACTTCCTACCGGCGACCGCGCCGCGCGGCGGCCTTCTTGGCAGGAGCCTTCCTGGCCGGAGCCTTGCTCGCCGCCTTCTTGGCCGGGGCCCTCTTCACCGCGGCCTTCTTGGCCGGAGCCTTCTTAACCGCGGCCTTCTTGGCGGGAGCCTTCTTCACGACCTTCTTGGCCGGAGCCTTGGTCGCGGCCTTCTTGGCCGGGGCCTTCTTAACGGCGGCCTTCTTGGCCGGGGCCTTCTTGGCCGCAGCCTTCTTGGCCGGAGCCTTGCTCGCCGCCTTCTTCACCGGAGCCTTCTTCGCCGCCTTCTTGGCTGCGCCGGCTGCTACCACACCACGTTTCACTGCAGGTCCTTCCGCCGGGAGGCGCTGTGCGCCAGACACAACCGCTTTGAATTGAGCACCGGGCCGGAACGCTGGGACCGATGTCGGCTTTACCTTTACCGTCTCGCCCGTGCGCGGATTGCGGGCCACCCGCGCCGCGCGCCGGCGCTGTTCGAAGACACCGAACCCGGTAATGGTCACACTGTCGCCCTTGTGCACCGCGCGCACAATGGTGTCGACAACATTCTCGACGGCGGCGGTTGCCTGCCGACGGTCCGAGCCCAATTTCTGTGTGAGCACATCTATGAGCTCTGCTTTGTTCATCCAAACCCTCCGAAGCCAGTGGTCCCATTTTTGGGAACCGACTCCGAACACGGTAAACCCTCACCCAGCAAATTTCCAAGAGCCACGCGCAATTTCAGGACCGAACGAACGAATTTTTCGCAATCCGGTTGCCGCCCTTGACCGGTGGCGCGGGGGCAAATTAAGACGGGCTACCTAAACCCTCGGTGGCGAAATCACCCTCCCGATCGACCCGTCAGGAGGCGGGCAGAGTGCGCGGTTTCCAGTCCGGACGCGTCCCCTCGAAGGCCTCGATCTTGTCGAGTTTCCGCAGCGTAAGGCCTATATCGTCGAGACCCTCGAGCAATCGCCAAGCGGTGTGGTCGTCAATCTTGAACGGCAGCACCGTCGTTCCGGCGGTGATATTTCGATCTTGAAGATTGGCAGTGATTTCCAAGCCCGGGCTGCCCTCGATGAGCTTCCAAAGCAGTTCCACGCCGTCTTGAGAAACTTCCGCCGCCAGCAGGCCCGCCTTGCCGGCGTTGCCCCGAAAAATGTCACCGAATCGAGACGAGATGACCACCCGGAACCCGTAGTCCATGAGCGCCCACACCGCATGCTCGCGCGACGAGCCGGTGCCGAAATCGGGCCCGGCCACCAGAACCGAGCCGCGGTCAAAGGGGCTGAGATTGAGCACGAATGACGGATCGGACCGCCACGTGGCGAACAACCCGTCCTCGAAACCGGTTCGGGTTACCCGCTTCAAGAACACCGCCGGAATGATCTGGTCGGTGTCGACATTCGACCGCCGCAGCGGCACACCGATGCCCGTGTGGGTGCGAAAGGCTTCCATTTCGTCCTCGATTCAAAATCAGTTGGAGTTCAAGTCGGCCGGCGCGGACAGCGTGCCCCGCACCGCCGTCGCCGCGGCGACCGCCGGGGATACCAAATGGGTGCGGCCGCCTTTGCCCTGCCGCCCTTCGAAGTTGCGGTTGGACGTCGCGGCGCACCGCTCCCCCGGGGACAGCTGATCGGGGTTCATGCCCAGGCACATCGAGCATCCCGCCTGGCGCCACTCGGCGCCCGCGGCGGTGAAAACCTCGCCCAGCCCTTCGGCTTCGGCCTGCGCGCGCACCCGCATGGAGCCCGGCACGACGAGCATCCGCACCCCCGGGGCGACCTTGCGTCCCCGCAACACGTCGGCCACCGCGCGCAGGTCTTCGATACGACCGTTGGTACAAGAGCCGACGAACACGGTGTCGACGCCGATCTCGCGCATCGGAGTGCCAGGTCGAAGGTCCATGTACGCCAAGGCTTTCTCGGCGGCCTGCCGCTCGGCGTCATCGGCCATCAGTTCGGGGTCCGGCACCGCCGCGCCCAGGGGGACCCCCTGGCCGGGGTTGGTTCCCCACGTGACGAACGGGCTCAGCGAGGCCGCGTCGAGGTGGACCTCGGTGTCGAAGACGGCGCCCGGGTCGGTGCGCAGCTGCTGCCAGTAGGCCACCGCGGCGTCCCACTGCGCGCCGGTCGGGGCGTGCGGCCGGCCACGCAAGAACTCATACGTGGTCTCGTCCGGCGCCACCATGCCCGCCCTGGCTCCCGCTTCGATGCTCATGTTGCAGACCGTCATCCGGCCTTCCATCGACAGCGATTCGAAGGCGCTGCCGCGGTATTCGATGACGTGACCCTGTCCGCCGCCGGTGCCGATCTTCGCGATCAGCGCGAGGATGATGTCCTTGGCGGTCACGCCGGCGGGCAACTGCCCGTCGACATTGACCGCCATCGTCTTGAATGGCCGCAGCGGCAGCGTCTGGGTGGCCAGCACGTGCTCCACCTCCGAGGTGCCAATCCCCATGGCCAGCGCCCCAAATGCGCCGTGCGTGGACGTGTGACTATCGCCACAGACGATCGTCATCCCCGGTTGGGTGAGGCCCAACTGCGGTCCGACGACGTGCACGATGCCCTGTTCGATGTCGCCCATCGGATAGAGCCGGACGCCGAATTCCGCGCAGTTGCGCCGCAACGTCTCGACCTGGGTGCGCGACACCGGGTCGGCGATCGGCTTGTCGATGTCGACGGTGGGCACGTTGTGGTCCTCGGTGGCCAGCGTCAGGTCGGGGCGCCGCACTGGCCGGCCGGCCAGGCGCAGGCCGTCGAACGCCTGCGGGCTGGTCACCTCGTGCACCAAATGCAGGTCGATGTAGATCAGGTCGGGGGCCCCGGCCTGTTCGGAACCGCCCCCGGGCGCCACAACATGGTCGTCCCAAACCTTTTCGGCCAGGGTGCGCGGCTTGGCTTCGGATCCCATATCGAATTAGCCCCTATCCGGTCTTTCGGCTGGTCATCTCAGAATGCGAGACGCTAGTATCTCCTTGTGAGACAGCATAGCGGCATCGGCGTCCTCGACAAAGCGGTGGGCGTGCTGCATACGATCGCGGAATCCCCGTGCGGACTGGCCGAACTGTGCGAGCGGACCGGGTTGCCGAGGGCCACCGCCTACCGGCTGGCGGCCGCCCTGGAAGTTCATCGGCTGCTGGCGCGCGACGACGAAGGGCGTTGGCGGCTGGGTCCGGCGGTCACCGAACTCGCCGCCCGCGTCAACGATCCGCTGCTGGCCGCGAGCGCGGCGGTGCTGCCCGGCCTGCGCGAGACCACCGGCGAAAGCGTCCAGTTGTATCGCCGCGAGGGCACCTCACGGGTCTGCGTGGCCGCCCTGGAACCGGCTGCGGGTCTTCGCGATACGGTCCCGGTCGGCGCGCGCCTGCCGATGACGGCGGGGTCGGGGGCCAAGGTGCTACTCGCCTACGCCGATCCCGCCACTCAGAAGGCCGTGCTGCCGACGGCGAAATTCACCGACCGGGCGCTGGCCGAAGTGCGCCGGCGCGGTTGGGCGCAAAGCGTGGCCGAGCGCGAGCCCGGGGTGGCGAGCGTGTCGGCGCCGGTGCGCGACGGTCGCGGTGTGGTCGTCGCCGCGATTTCGGTGTCCGGACCCGTCGATCGCATCGGGCGCCGCCCGGGGGCCCGCTGGGCCGCCGATCTGCTGTCCGCCGCGGAGGCCCTAGCCCGCCGGCTCTAGATCCGCGCCGAGCGAGCTCCCGTGTGAATCCACGGCTTTGACTGTGCGTCCTGGGCGGCAAAATCGCGAATTTCACGCCCTCATTTCACTCTCAAAGCCATGGATACACACTCGACCGGCCCTGTACCGGGCGCCCTGCACGCACACCGAAAAGCGACCTGACAAACTGACGGCCATGGGAACCAATCAGCGCGCGAGCATCGTCATGTCGGAGGACGAGATCGCCGATTTCGTCGTCAAGAGCCGCACCGGAACGCTCGCCACCGTCGGCCCCGACGGCCAACCGCACCTGACCGCAATGTGGTACGCCGTCGTCGACGGCGAGGTGTGGCTCGAGACCAAGGCCAAGTCGCAGAAGGCGGTGAACCTCACCCGCGACCCGCGGGTGAGCTTTCTGATCGAGGACGGCGACACCTACGACACACTGCGCGGGGTGTCGTTCGAGGGCGTCGCGGAGATCGTCGACGATCCCGACGTCTCGCACCGGGTGGGCGTCAGCGTGTTCGAGCGCTACACCGGCCCCTACACCGACGACATGAAGCCCTTCGTCGAGCAGATGATGAACAAGCGGGTGTGCGTGCGCATCGTGGCGCGTCGCGCGCGTTCGTGGGATCACCGCAAGCTGGGCTTGCCGGCCATGCCGGTGGGCGGGTCGACCGCACCGGCGGTACTGGGGACCGGCCAGTAGTTGTTTGTAGCCCCGATGGGATTCGAACCCACGCTACCGCCGTGAGAGGGCGGCGTCCTAGGCCGCTAGACGACGGGGCCTGAACCGATCCGAGCTGCCAGCATAGCTCACCGGAGAAGGGCGACCTAATCGCAAGCCGTGCTGCGATTTTGCTGGGGTACCAGGACTCGAACCTAGAATGGCTGAACCAGAATCAGCTGTGTTGCCAATTACACCATACCCCATTGGCTGCCTAAAACCGCTGGTCACAACGGTTCTGCGGTTTCCCGCGCCGCCATGGCCGGCCGTCGTCGGCCTTTGTCAAACCGCTGTGCAGACTACCAAAAAGTTAGACCGCCCCGTCGCGCGCGGCCCGCAACCGCTCCAGGCTGCGCTCGCGGCCCAGCAGCTCGAGTGATTCGAACAGCGGCGGGCTGATCGTTGTTCCGGTCGCGGCGACTCGGATAGGGCCGAACGCCTTGCGCGGTTTGAGGGCCAGCCCGTCGATGAGCGCGGACTTGAGCGCGCCCTCGATGCGCTCCGTTGTCCAGTCCGTCACAGCGTCCAGCGCGGCCAGCGCGGCCGCCAGGACCGCCATGCCGTCCGGGCCGAGCTCCTTGGCGGCGGCCCTCTCCTCGATCGCGTATTCGTCGTCGTTGAGGAACTTCAGCAGTTCCCACGCGTCGCTCAGCACCACGATGCGCGTCTGCACCAGCTCGGCGGCCTCGGCGAACCCGGCGTCATCCAGCCCGGTGTCGTGGCCGTGCGTGTCGAAGTAGTCGCGCAGCCGGGCGGTGAAGTCGGCGGCGTCCAGCATCCGGATGTGCTCGGCGTTGAGCGCGTCGGCCTTCCTCTGGTCGAATCGGGCCGGGTTGGAATTGACGTCGACGACGTCGAAGGCGGCCACCATTTCGTCCAGGCTGAACAGGTCGTGATCGTCGGCGATCGCCCAGCCCAGCAGCGCAAGGTAATTCAGCAGACCCTCGGGGATGAAGCCGCGGTCGCGGTGGGCAAACAGGTTCGACTGCGGGTCGCGCTTGGACAGTTTCTTGGTTCCCTCGCCCAACACGGTTGGCAGGTGCGCGAATTGCGGTGTGCGCTCCGCCACACCAATCCGCATCAGCGCCCGATACAGCGCCAGCTGGCGCGGGGTCGACGGCAGCAGGTCCTCGCCCCGCAGCACGTGGGTGATCTTCATCAGCGCGTCGTCGACCGGGTTGACCAAGGTGTACAACGGATCTCCGCTCGCGCGGGTCAGCGCGAAATCGGGCACGCTGCCTGCCGCGAAGGTGGTCGTGCCGCGCACCAGGTCGTCCCACGCGAGGTCGTCGTCGGGCATCCGCAACCGCACCACCGGCTGCCGGCCTTCGGTCAAGAACGCCGCGCGCTGCGAATCGGTCAGCTGCCGGTCGAAGTTGTCGTAGCCCAGCTTGGGGTTGCGGCCCGCGGCGATGTGCCGCGCCTCGACCTCCTCCGGCGTCGAGAAGGCGTAGTAGGCCTCGCCGGCCTCGAGCAGCTGCGCCACCACGTCGCGGTAGATCTCGCCGCGCTGCGACTGCCGGTACGGCCCATAGGGTCCGCCGACCTCCGGCCCCTCGTCCCAGTCCAGGCCGAGCCAGCGCAGCGCGTCGAGCAGGGCCAGATAGCTTTCCTCGGTGTCGCGCTGCGCGTCGGTGTCCTCGATGCGAAAGACGAAGGTGCCGCCGGTGTGTCGGGCATAGGCCCAGTTGAACAGCGCGGTGCGCACCATCCCGACGTGCGGGGTGCCGGTGGGCGACGGGCAGAACCGGACGCGAACGGTCACGACTTTCCTTTTCGGACAACGGGATTGACGAGGCTGCCGATGCCCTCGATGGTGATGGATACCGTGTCGCCGTCCTCGATCGGTCCGACGCCGGCCGGCGTGCCGGTCAGGATGAGATCGCCGGGCAGCAGCGTCATCACGGCCGAGATCCACTCGATGATGGCGCCGACGTCGTGGATCATCAGCGAGGTGCGGCTGTGTTGCTTCAGTTCGCCGTTGACCTCGGTGCGCAGTTCGAGATCCGCCGGGTCTACATCGGTGACGATCCAGGGCCCGACGGGGCAGAAGCTGTCGTGGCCCTTGGCGCGGGTCCATTGGCCGTCGGCCTTTTGTTGATCGCGCGCCGACACGTCGTTGGCGATGGTGTAGCCGAGGATGTTGTCGGCGGCCCGGGCGGCCGAAACGTCCTTGCACGGCCGGCCGATGACCGCCGCCAACTCGCCCTCGAAGTGCACAGGTGATGCGTTGGCGGGCAGTCGAATCGGCACGTTGGGCCCGATGATCGCGGTGTTGGGCTTGAGGAATATCACCGGGTCCGCCGGGGCCGGGCCGGTTTCGAAGCCGCCCATCTCCGCGATGTGGTCGGCGTAGTTCTTGCCGACGCAGACCACCTTGCCGGCCAGCATCGGCGCGAGCAGCCGGACGTCGGCCAGCGGCCACGACCGGCCGGTGAACGTCGGGGTGCCGAACGGGTGCTCGGCGATCTCGCGGGCGATCATCGCGGCGGGATCGTCGAGTTCGCCCTCGATGCTGACGAAGGCGACACCGTCCGGGCTGGCGATTCGACCGAGGCGCATTCGCCCGAGCCTAGTGATGGTCGCGAGCGGCTCCCGCAACCGGTGCCGTGCTTGTGCAAGCATGGACGGATGCCCGAGGGGCGCCCTGCCGCCGTCGGCGCCGGCAAGCGGTGGTCGATCATGATCGTGTCGCTGTTCGTGACGACCAGTTCTTTCCTATTCATCAACGGCGTCGCCTTCCTGATCCCGTCGCTGGAGGCCACGCGCGGCACCCCGCTGGCCGAGGCCGGCCTGCTGTCGTCGATGCCGAGCTGGGGCATGGTGGTCACGCTGATCGCGTGGGGCTATGTGCTCGATCGCGTCGGCGAGCGGCTGGTGTTGACGCTGGGCTCGGGGCTCACCGCGGCGGCCGCCTACGCCGCGGCGTCGGTGCACTCGATGGTGTGGGTCGCCGTCTACCTCTTTCTCGGGGGCATGGCGGCCGCGAGTTGCAACACCGCGGGCGGCCGGCTGGTGTCCGCGTGGTTTCCCCCGCAGCAGCGCGGCCTCGCGATGGGGATCCGGCAGACCGCGCAGCCGTTGGGGATCGCGGCGGGCGCGCTGGTCATGCCCGAGCTGGCCGAGCACGGCGTGCACGCGGGGCTGATGTTTCCCGCGCTGGTGTGCACGGCGGCCGCGGTGGCCAGCGCCCTCGGCATCGTCAACCCGGTGCGCAAGCCCCGGGAGACGGCAACCAAGGAGGAGCTGGCCAGCCCCTATCGCGGGTCCCCGGTGCTGTGGCGGATCCACGCCGTCGCGGGCCTGCTGATGATGCCGCAAACGGTGACCGTGACGTTCATGCTGGTCTGGCTGATGAACCACCACCACTGGTCGGTCGCGGCGGCCGGCGGCCTAATCACCCTGTCGCAGCTGCTCGGTGCGGTGGGCCGCGTCGCGGTGGGCCGCTGGTCCGATCGCATCGGCTCGCGCATGCAACCAGTCGCCGTCATCGCCGCCGCCGCCGCGCTGACCCTGTTTCTGCTGGCCCTTTCGGACCACCTCGATTCGCGGTTCGACATCCCGCTGATGGTCACCATCTCGGTGTTGGCCGTGCTCGACAACGGGCTGGAGGCGACCGCCATCACCGAATTCGCCGGGCCGTTCTGGAGCGGGCGCGCCCTGGGCATCCAGAACACCACCCAGCGCGTGATGGCGGCCGTCGGCCCCCCGCTGTTCGGTGTGCTGATCGGCGCGGCCCGATACCCGTCGGCGTGGCTGCTGTGCGGGTTGTTCCCGCTGGCCGCGGTGCCGTTGGTGCCGGTGCGGCTGCTGCCGCCCGGCCTCGAAACTACAGCGCGGCTGCGATCCGTTCGCCGACTTCGGTGGTGGCGCGCCGTTCGCTCCCACGGGTCGCCAGATAGGTCTCGACGGCCCCGTCCACCCGGGCCGCCGCAGCGTCCTCGCCGAGATGGGAAAGCAGCAGCGCCACCGACATGATCGCCGCGGTGGGGTCCGCGACGCCCTGACCGGCGATGTCGGGGGCGCTCCCGTGCACCGGCTCGAACATCGAGGGGTTGGCCCGGGTGGCGTCGATATTTCCGCTGGCGGCCAAGCCAATTCCGCCGCACACCGCGGCGGACAGGTCGGTGATGATGTCGCCGAACAGGTTGTCGGTGACGATCACGTCGAACCGTCCGGGGTCGGTGACCATGAAGATGGTGGCGGCGTCGACGTGTTGGTAGGCGACCTCGACGTCGGGATATTCCGCGCCGACCTCGGCGACGATCCGCGTCCACAGCTTCCCGGCGAACGTCAGCACGTTGTTCTTGTGCACCAGCGTCAGGTGGCTGCGGCGCAGCCGGGCGCGCTCGAACGCGTAGCGCACCACGCGCCGCACCCCGAACGCGGTGTTCACGCTGACCTCGGTCGCGACCTCGTTGGGCGTTCCGACGCGGATCGCGCCGCCGTTGCCCGTGTAGGGGCCCTCGGTGCCCTCGCGCACCACCACGAAGTCGATCTCGGGGTTTCCGGCGAGCGGACTGCTCACCCCTTTGTACAGCCGGCCCGGTCGCAGGTTGACGTGGTGGTCGAGCTCAAAGCGCAGGCGCAGCAACAGACCTCGCTCCAGGACGCCGCTGGGCACCGATGGGTCGCCGACCGCCCCGAGCAGGATGGCGTCGTGCTCGCGCAATTCGGCGAGCACCGAGTCCGGCAGCAGTTCGCCGGTGGCGTGGAAGCGCCGGGCGCCCAGGTCGTAACTGGTCTTTTCGACGTTCGGCACAACCGCGTCAAGGACTTTGACGGCCTCGGCCACCACCTCGGGTCCGATTCCGTCACCGCCGATCACCGCCAGCTTCACCGAAATACCGTCCAGGAAGCCCCGGTCTTCAGTCCGGGGAGGAATGGGCGGTGTTGTCGTACCGCGTCGATAGCGTTGGATGCGTGAATGTCGTGCGCTATCGATATCGGTTGCGTCCTGGCGCGAACGCGGTGGCGGCGTTGGGGGCCGAGTGGGACCGCTGCCGGTGGGTGTGGAACCGGGCAGTCGAACGACTCAACGAGACTGGCGAGTGGGTCCGCGATAACGCGTTGACCGAGTGGCGAGGCGAATATGACTGGCTGCGCGAGGGCTCGGTGGTGGCCCAACAGCAGATGCTGCGCAACTTCCGCGCCAAGCGCGCCACGGGCAAGGGGCGGCGGAAGTTCAAGTCCGCCAAACGCTGCCTGCCGAGCCTGAACTACACCAAACGGGGATTTGCCCTCAAGGATCACCGGTTGTGTCTTGCCGGTGGCCTGTCCATCCCGATCGTGTGGTCGCGGCAACTGCCCGGCGAGCCCAGCAGCGTCCGCGTCTACCGCGACAGCATTGGGCACTGGTACGCCAGCTTCGTGGTGCGACGCGACGGCCGGCCGCTGCCCGCCTGCGATCAGGCCATCGGCATCGACTGGGGAGTGCGCGCCGTGGCGATCACCACCGACGTCGAATACGACCTGCCGCACCCCGAGCACGGGATGCGCGCCGCCCAAGAGCTTGCTCGTCGGCAGCGCACGATGGCGCGGCGCAAACCCTCCCACGGCCACCGGGCGTCTCAGGGATATTTGGGGGCCAAACGCGCAGTCGCCAAGCTTTCCAAGAAAGTCGCCCGCCAGCGCCAGGACACGGCGCGTAAGTGGGCCACCAAAGTCGTTGCCAACCATGGAGTCTTGGCGGTTGAGGACTTCAAGCCGAAGTTTTTGGCGAAGTCCCGTATGGCGCGCAAATCTGCCGACGGCGCCATCGGCACCACGAAAGCGACGCTGATCGAGTATGCCCAGCGGGCGGGCCGAAGGGTGGTGCTGGTGCCGCCCGCCTACACAACAATGACGTGCAGCGGTTGCGGCGCGAGAGCCAAGTCCCGCCTGCTGCTGTCGCAACGGGTATTCGTTTGCGAGTTCTGCGGGGCAACCCGCGACCGCGACAGAAACGCTGCCAGAGTCATCCTGGACAGGGCTGGTCTCAACCCTGCCGGTGCTGAAGCCGTAAGACATTCGGATCTCCTCGAGGTTCGGGTGCTCGCCGAGCCGGGAATCCTCACCCTTTAGGGCGAGGAGGACGTCAAGACAGGTCAACCACTTCCAGCTTGTTGGCGCCCACGGCCGCCGAGATCGCCGCGCGCACGTCCTTGGGCACGTCCTGGTCGAGCCGCAGCAGCACCGTCGCGCCCGGGCCCTCCGCGTCCTCGGACAGCTGCGCCGCCTGGATGTTCACGCCGGCCGCGCCCAGCAGGGTGCCGATCTTGCCCAACGCCCCGGGCTGGTCGGCGTAGTTGATCACCAGGTTGGTGCCCTGGGCGCGCAGGTCGAAGTTGCGGCCGTTGATCTGGACGATCTTCTCCACCAGCTGCGGCCCGGACAGCGTGCCCGCGACGTTCACGCACGAACCGTCGTGCGCGACGGCCCGCACGTCGACGACGCTGCGGTGATTGGGGCTTTCCGAAGCGCTGGTGATCTCGGCGGAAACGCCCCGTTCGGCGGCCAGCGCGGGCGCGTTGACGAACGTCACCGGTTCGTCGATGACCGCCGAGAACAGGCCGCGCAGCGCCGAAAGCCGCAGCACCTCAACGTCTTCGGAGGCCAGCTCGCCGCGAACCTGCACCGACAGCGACACCGGCACCTCGCCCGACAGCGCGGCCGCCAGCAGCCCGAGCTTGCGCACCAGGTCCAGCCAGGGCGCCACCTCCTCGCTGACCACTCCCCCGCCGACGTTGACGGCGTCGGGAACGAACTCCCCCGCCAGCGCCAGCCGCACGCTCTCCGCGACGTCGGTGCCGGCCCGGTCCTGCGCCTCGGCGGTCGACGCCCCCAGGTGCGGCGTGACCACCACCTGCGGCAGCTCGAAAAGCGGGCTGTCGGTGCACGGTTCGGTGGAGAACACGTCGAGGCCGGCGGCGCGGACGTGCCCGCTGTTGATCGCGTCGGCCAGCGCCGCCTCGTCCACCAGGCCGCCGCGCGCGGCGTTGACGATGATGACGCCCGGCTTGGTCTTGGCCAGCGCCTCCTTGTCGATCAGGCCCGCCGTCTCCGGGGTCTTCGGCAGGTGCACGGAGATGAAGTCGGCGCGGGCCAGCAGGTCGTCCAGGGGAAGCAGTTCGATGCCGAGCTGCGCGGCACGGGCCGGCGCCAGGTACGGGTCATAGGCGACGACGTGGGTGCCGAAGGCCGCGATCCGTTGCGCGAACAACTGGCCGATCCGGCCCAGCCCGACGACACCGACGGTCTTGCCGAAGATTTCGGTGCCCGAGAACTTCGACCGCTTCCAGGTGTGCTCCCGCAGGGTGGCGTCGGCCGCCGCGATCTGGCGGGCCGCCGCCAGCAGCAGCGCCATCGCGTGTTCGGCGGCGCTGTGAATGTTCGACGTGGGGGCGTTGACCACGAGCACGCCGCGCGCGGTCGCGGCGTCCACGTCGACGTTGTCCAGGCCGACCCCGGCGCGGGCGACGATCTTCAGCTTGGGGGCCGCCGCCAGCACCTCGGCGTCGACGGTCGTGGCCGAGCGCACCAGCAGCGCGTCCGCCTCGGGGACGGCGGCCAGCAGCTTGGGCCGGTCCGGGCCATCCACCCAGCGCACCTCGACCTGGTCCCCCAGCGCGGCGACGGTTGATTCGGCGAGTTTGTCGGCAATAAGTACAACAGGCAGATTCACCCGGACAGCCTATCGGCTGTAATTGACGGGTGGACGTCACCGTCGTCGGCAGCGGACCCAACGGGCTCACCGCGGCCGTGATCTGCGCCCGCGCGGGGCTGAAAGTGCAGCTCATCGAGGCCCAGGCGACCTTCGGGGGCGGCGCCCGCTCGGCGCCCGACCCAGATTCTCCGGGAGTCTTACACGACGTGTGCTCGGCCGTTCACCCGTTGGCGCTGGCGTCGCCGTTCTTCGCGGCGTTCGACCTGCCCGAGCGCGGCGTGCGACTGGCGGTCCCGGAGATTTCCTACGCGAACCCGCTGCCGGGCCGGCCGGCGGTGATCGCCTACCGGGACCTCGAGCGCACCTGCGCGGAGCTGGAGCACGGCGCGTCGTGGCGGCGCCTGCTGGGCCCGTTCGTCGAGGATCCCGCCGCCGT
This sequence comes from Mycobacterium sp. NGS69, assembly GCF_059812165.1. Lineage (NCBI taxonomy): Bacteria > Bacillati > Actinomycetota > Actinomycetes > Mycobacteriales > Mycobacteriaceae > Mycobacterium > Mycobacterium sp. NGS69. Next base: position 85,866 of record NZ_JCALCD010000002.1, on the reverse strand, counting down.
GGTCGACTTCGTGTTGAGCGACAAGCGCTCCGTGCCTAGGCATCCCGTCACCGCCCTGGGAGTGGTGGTGCGGATGCTCGAACAGGGCACGCCGCTCTGGGGAATGCTGAGGGGCGAGGACGCCCGCGCGCTGCTCAGCGGCGTGGCCGCCCACGCGGTTGCGCCGATGCCGTCCGTAACCACCTCTGCGCTCGGCATGATGCTGGCAATCCTGGGCCACGCCGGCGGCTGGCCGGTCCCGGTCGGTGGCAGCCAGGCGATCGCTGACGCGCTGTTGCACGACTTCACCTCCCACGGTGGCGAATTGGTGCTCAGCGAGCCGGTCACAAGCCCCCCGCCAGGAGTGGTGATCTACGACACGCCGGCCAGGGCGTTGCTGGACATCTACCGCGATGCGCTGCCCCCGAGGTACGTAAAGTCGTTGCGACGCTTGCGAACCGGCGCCGGTGTGACCAAGGTCGACTTTGTGCTGTCCGACGAGATCCCGTGGACGGACGATCGCTTGCGCAGGACGGCGTCGTTCCATCTCGGCGGGACGCGCGGACAGATGGCGCTCGCCGAAGCCGAAGTCGCCGCGGGGCGGCACGCCGAATGGCCGATGGTCCTCGCGGCGACTCCGCACGTGGCGGACCCGAATCGCGTTGACGCACAGGGGCGTAGACCGTTCTGGACGTACGCGCACGTGCCTTACGACTCGCCGCGGGACCAGACCGAGACGGTGCTGGGGATCGTCGAGCGGTTCGCACCCGGGTTCCGCGACGTCGTGTCGGCTGCGCGGTGCGTTCCCGCTGCCAAGTTGGCCGAGCACAACGCCAATCTGGTCGGGGGCGACATCACCGGCGGCGGCAACAGCGCATGGCGCGCCCTGGCGGGGCCGACGCTGCGGTTGAACCCGTGGAGCACCCCGATCCCGAAGGCCTACCTGTGCTCGGCAGCGACCCCACCCAACGGCGGCGTGCACGGCATGTGCGGCTACTACGCCGCGCGCACGGTGCTACGCCGCGAGTTCGGCATCACCGAGATGCCTAAGCTGGCACCGTGACGAAACTCGCGATCATCTACTACTCGGCCACCGGTCACGGCACCGCGATGGCCAAGCGCGTCGCCACGACGGCCGAGTCGGCGGGTGCCGAAGTGCGCGTGCGGCACGTCGCCGAGACCCACGACCCGGAATCGTTCGCGCACAACCCGGCGTGGACCGCGAACTACCAAGCGACCAAGGACCGCCCCGCCGCCACCGGTGACGACATCGTGTGGGCCGACGCGGTGATCTTCGGCTCGCCGACCCGCTTCGGTTCCCCCGCAGCGCAATTGCGCGCGTTCCTGGACTCGCTGGGCGGACTGTGGGCAGAGGGCAAGCTCGCGGACAAGGTCTACGCGGCCTTCACGTCGTCCAACACCCTGCACGGTGGCCAGGAGACCACGCTCGTCGCGCTGTACTTCACGCTGATGCATTTCGGCGGCATCATCGTGCCGCCGGGCTACACCGATCCGTGCAAGTTCGTCGACGGCAACCCGTACGGGGTGAGCCTTGTGTCCACACACGACAACATCCACGAGTTCGACGAGGCCACCGGCAACGCGCTGGATCATTTGGCGCGCCGGGTGGTTGCCGTCGCCGACCGGCTCACCTCCTAGCGCGAACAGACGCAAAAGCCCCCGACACGCCGAAGAATTGGGTGCTTTTACGTCTGCTCGCGCAGAGGCTACGCGGTCTCGGTGATCGGGCGGTCGACCCAGCTCATCAGGTCGCGCAGCTTCTTGCCGGTGACCTCGATGGGGTGCTCGGCGTTCTCCTTGCGCAACTGCTCGAGCTGCTTGTTGCCGCCCTCGATGTTGGCGACGAGCTTCTTGACGAAGGTGCCGTCCTGAATCTCGCGCAGGATGTCCCGCATCCGGTCCCGCGTCCCGGCGTCGATGACGCGCGGCCCGGACAGGTAGCCACCGAACTCCGCGGTGTCGGACACCGAGTAGTTCATCCGGGCGATGCCGCCCTCGTACATCAGGTCGACAATCAGCTTGAGCTCGTGCAGCACCTCGAAGTAGGCCATCTCCGGCGGATAGCCCGCCTCGACCATGACGTCGAAGCCGGCCTTCACCAATTCCTCTGTGCCGCCGCACAACACGGCCTGCTCACCGAACAGGTCGGTCTCGGTCTCGTCCTTGAAGGTCGTCTTGATGACGCCCGCGCGGGTGCCGCCGATGGCCTTGGCGTACGACAGGGCCAGCGCCTCGCCCTGACCGGTCGGGTCCTGGTCGACGGCGATCAGGCACGGCACGCCCTTGCCGTCGACGAACTGGCGGCGCACCAGGTGGCCGGGCCCCTTGGGGGCGACCATCGCGACGGTGACGTCGGCGGGCGGCTTGATCAGGTCGAAATGGATGTTGAGCCCGTGACCGAAAAACAAAGCGTCGCCGGCCTTCAGGTTGGGCTCGATGTCGTTCTTGAAGATGTCGGCCTGAGCGGTGTCGGGGGCCAGCAGCATGATGACGTCTGCCCACTTGGCGACCTCGGCCGGGGTGTCGACGTCCAGGCCCTGCTCGGAAACCTTGGCCCGGGACTTCGACCCCTCCTTGAGCCCGACGCGCACCTGCACGCCCGAGTCGCGCAGGCTCAACGAGTGCGCGTGCCCCTGGCTGCCGTATCCGATGACGCCGACCTTGCGGCCCTGGACGATCGTCAGGTCTGCGTCGTCGTCGTAGAACATCTCTAGTGCCACGGTGAACTTTCTCCTTGTTTGCTATTTGGCTGTGCCGATACCGCGCGGACCGCGGGATAGCGACACCATTCCGGATTGAGCGATTTCGCGGATGCCGAACGGCTCCAGCACGCGCAGGAATGCCTCGATCTTGCCGCGGTCACCGGTCGCCTCGATGGTCAGCGATTCCGGTGACACGTCAATCACCTTGGCGCGGAACAGGTTCACCGCCTCGATGACCTGGCTGCGGGTGCCGGCGTCGGCCCGCACCTTGATCAGCGACAACTCCCGGGACACCGAGTTGTCGTCGTCCTGCTCGATGATCTTGATCACGTTGATCAGCTTGTTGAGCTGCTTGGTGATCTGCTCGAGCGGGGTCTCCTCGGCGGAGACCACGATGGTCATCCGCGACATGTCCTTCTGCTCGGTGGCGCCGACGGCCAGCGACTCGATGTTGAAACCGCGCCGCGAGAACAGCGCCGCCACACGGGCGAGCACACCGGGTTTGTCCTCCACCAGCACCGAGAGCGTGTGCGTGTGCATCAGGCGTGCCCTTCGCTTTCGTCGTCGAACAGCGGGCGGATCCCGCGGGCGGCCTGGATCTCGTCGTTGCTGGTGCCGGCGGCAACCATCGGCCACACTTGCGCGTCGGCGCCGACGATGAAGTCGATCACCACCGGGCGGTCGTTGATCGCCCGCGCCTGGTTGATCACGTCGACGACGTCTTCCTGACGCTCGCAACGCAATCCGACGCAGCCCAGCGCCTCGGCCAGCTTCACGAAGTCCGGGATCCGGTGCGAGTGCGTGGCCAGGTCGGTCTGCGAGTAGCGCTCCTGATAGAACAGCGTCTGCCACTGGCGCACCATGCCCAGGTTGCCGTTGTTGATCAGCGCCACCTTGATCGGCGCGCCCTCGATCGCGCAGGTGGCCAGCTCCTGGTTGGTCATCTGGAAACACCCGTCGCCGTCGATGGCCCAGACCTCCGCGTCCGGGCGGGCGATCTTGGCGCCCATAGCCGCCGGGATGGCGAAGCCCATGGTGCCCAGCCCGCCGGAATTGAGCCAGGTGCGCGGCTTTTCGTAGGAGATGAACTGCGCGGCCCACATCTGGTGCTGGCCGACGCCGGCGACGTACACCGCGTCGGGGCCGGCGATCTCGCCCAGCTTCTCGATCACGTATTCCGGGCTCAGGCTGCCGTCGCTCTGCGGTCCGTAGCTCAGCGGGTAGGTCGACTGGACGCTGCGCAGGTAGGCCCACCAGTCGGTCATCTCGATGTTGCCGGGGATGTCGTGGTGCGCCAGCATCGCGATGAGGTCGGTGATGACGGCCTTCACGTCGCCGACGATCGGCACGTCGGCGTGGCGGTTCTTGCCGATTTCGGCCGGGTCGATGTCGGCGTGGATGACCTTCGCCTCGGGAGCGAAGGAGTCGAGCTTGCCGGTCACCCGGTCGTCGAAGCGGGTGCCCAGCGCGATCAGCAGGTCGCTGCGCTGCAGCGCCGCCACCGCTGCCACGGTGCCGTGCATGCCGGGCATGCCCAGGTTCTGCGGGTGGCTGTCCGGGAACGCGCCGCGCGCCATCAGCGTGGTGACCAGCGGGATACCGGTCAGCTCCGCCAACTCGCGCAGCTGCTCGGTCGCCTCGCCGCGGATGACGCCGCCGCCCACGTACAGCACCGGTTTGCGCGCGGCCGCGATCAGCTTGGCGGCCTCGCGAACCTGCCGGTTGTGCGGCTTGGTGTTCGGCTTGTAGCCGGGCAGATCCATCCGCGGCGGCCAGCTGAACGTGCACTGACCCTGCAGCACGTCCTTGGGGATGTCGACCAGCACCGCGCCCGGACGTCCCGAGCGGGCGATGTGGAAGGCCTCGGCCAGCACTCGGGGAATGTCGTCGCCGGAGCGGACCAGGAAATTGTGCTTGGTGATCGGCATCGTGATGCCCGAGATGTCGGCCTCCTGGAAGGCGTCGGTGCCGATCAACCCGCGCCCGACCTGCCCGGTGATGGCGACGACGGGGATCGAGTCCATCTGCGCGTCGGCCAGCGGGGTGACCAGGTTGGTGGCGCCGGGACCCGAGGTCGCCATCATCACACCGACCTTGCCGGTGGCGTGCGCGTAGCCGCTGGCGGCGTGGCCGGCGCCCTGCTCGTGGCGAACCAGCACGTGCCGCAGCTTTTTCGAGTCGAACAGCGGGTCGTAGACCGGCAGCACGGCGCCGCCGGGAATCCCGAAGATGACCTCGACGTCGAGTTCCTCCAGCGACCGGATCACCGACTGTGCACCGGTAACTTGTTCCGGGGCAACGCGTTTCGGTTGCGCGGCGGGGGTTTTCGCGGCGGGTTTCACGGCGTCGGTGGCGACGCTGGCCGCATCCTGCGCCTGCGTGGCGGGTGGCCTGGTGGGAGCGCTCACTGTCCTTGGGTCCTATTCACTCTTGAAAAGTTTCGTTGCTGCGCAAGAAAAAACCCCCGTCAGCTCATCGGCTGAACGAGGGTTGCGCGTTGGTGCTGGATCGCTTCAAATGCTGAAGGGCTCAGTCACGCACCAACGCGCTGACTAAGTACTACGAGCATCCCGGGCTTTCCGGCGGTTTCCATAACGTCCGACGGTAGCCTTCGCACAGCTCAACAGTCAAATCCGGTCGCGCCGTGGACCGGCGCGGGGCGATGCGATGATGCCAGGGTGGTTACCGATTCGCCCGTCGTGATCAAAGTGTCCCCGATGGCCCACTTCGCCGTCGGGTTCTTCGCCCTCGGCCTGCTGATACCGGTGCTGGCCTGGCCGGTGAGCGCGCCGCTGCTGGTCATCCCGGTGGTGTTGTCCGCGTTGATCATCCGGCTGCGCACGGTCGCCGACGAGAATGGCGTGACCGTTCGGACGCTGCTGGGCAGCCGGACGGTGCGCTGGGAAGAGATCGACGGGCTGCGCTTCAACCGCGGTTCCTGGGCGCGGGCCCGCCTGAAAAGCGGCGCCGAACTGCGGCTGCCCGCGGTCACTTTCGCCACGCTGCCGCAGCTGACCGAGGCCAGCGCGGGGCGGGTCCCCAACCCCTACCGGTGAGGGTCAGGCGATCGGGTTGACCCCGTTGAGCATGACCCAGACCGCGACTCCGGCGGCGATGCCGGCCAGCAGGGCCACGAACGACCCGATGAAGGGGCGGTGGGCCCAGCCCCGGCCGGCGTCCAGGCCGTAGCGGCCCGGTCCGCACAGGATGACCGCCACGGCCATCACGATCAGGGTGATCTGGTATTCGTGCCCGTCGGGCAGGAAGTACGCGAAGGTGTTCGAATGCGGCCGGGCGGAGATGGTCGCGAGCAGGCCGTTGATCAGGAACGCCAGCGCGCCCGCCGCGGCGATCGGGGTGAACAGCCCCAGCACCAGCAGCACGGCGGCCACGGTCTCGCCCCCGGCGCTCACGTAGGCCAGCACGTCGGCGTGGTGGTAGCCGACGTCGGACAGCGAGTTCTTGAAACCCGTCACCCCCGAGCCGCCCCACCAGCCGAACAGCTTCTGCAGGCCGTGGGCCCCCAGCACCACGCCCAGCCCAATCCGCAGCACCAGCAAACCCAGGTGCTGCGTGCCGCGCTTGCCGACCTCGCGGTGCCGCTCGTCGTCGTCGTCGCCGTCGATCTGGGCCGGCTCTGTGGCGTTGATCGGTGTCGGCTGCGCCACCGACGCCGGCTGCACGTACGGAAGCGGCTCCTGCTGGTCGAGCAGGTGATATCCGCCGGCCCCCGGGGCGCCCGAGGCGGCGGCGTCGACGTACGGGATGACGGTGGTGTTTCCGAAGTCGCCCGGGTACCCGACGGGCGTCAGGTCATCCTCGGGGTCGACCAAGCGCGCCGAGGCGGGGCGCCCCGCGACCGGCTCCGCGGATTCGCCGGACCGGCTCCAATGTGCGTCATTCGATTGACTGGTCACGGGTGTCAGGGTAAGGGCAAAAGCGCCCGAATCGGGGATTTGAGCGGCGCTTTCGCCGGTTAGTCCGCCAAAACGCCCCGGATTCGCCCCAAATCGCCGTTTCCGCCCCTCCCGGAGGCCCAAAAGCGTGAAATCGGCGCCCGACCGGCGGGGCTTCCGCGGACGGACCCGGGCAGGCGTGTGGCGGCGGTGCCCGGACAGTCCGTAGCCTGTCGGTCATGCGGATACGGGGCTCGGTTCGCGGCGCGCTCGCCGCCCTCTCCGCGGTGGTACTGGTCGCCGGCGGGTGCGCGCGATTCAACGATGCCCAATCCCAGCCCTTCACGACCGCCCCCGAACTCAAGCCCCAGCCCAGCTCGACGCCTCCCCCGCCGCCGCCGCTGCCGCCCACACCCTTCCCCAAGGTCTGCCCGGCGCCGGGCGTCATGCAGGGCTGCCTGGAGAGCACCAGCGGTCTGATCATGGGCCCGGACAGCAAAACCGCGTTGGTGGCCGAGCGCACCACCGGCGCCGTCAAGGACATCTCGGTCAGCGCCGAGCCGAAGGTCAAGATGGTCATCCCGGTCGACCCGTCCGGCGACGGCGGGCTGATGGACATCGTGCTGTCGCCCACCTATCAGCAGGACCGCCTGATGTACGCCTACATCAGCACGCCCACCGACAACCGGGTGATCCGCGTGGCCGACGGCGACATCCCGAAGGACATCCTGACCGGGATCCCCAAGGGCGCCACCGGCAACACCGGGGCGTTGATCTTCACCAGCCCGACCACGCTGGTCGTGATGACCGGCGACGCGGGCAACCCGGCGATGGCCGCCGACCCCAAGTCCCTGGCGGGCAAGGTGCTGCGCATCGAGCAGCCGACCACCATCGGTCAGGCGCCGCCGACGACCGCGCTGTCCGGCGTGGGCTCCGGTGGCGGCATGTGCATCGACCCCGTCGACGGCTCGCTGTACGTCGCCGACCGCACCCCCACCGCGGACCGCCTGCAGCGCATCACCAAGACCTCCGAGGTCTCCACGGTGTGGACGTGGCCGGACAAGCCCGGCGTGGCCGGGTGCGCGGCGATGGACGGGACCGTGCTGGTGAACCTGATCAACACCAAGCTGACGGTCGCGGTGCGGCTCGCGCCGAAGACGGGCGCGGTCACCGGCGAACCCGACGTGGTGCGCAAGGACACCCACGCCCACGCCTGGGCGCTGCGGATGTCGCCGGACGGAAACGTCTGGGGCGCAACGGTTAACAAGACGGCCGGGGACGCCGAGAAGCTCGACGACGTGGTGTTCCCGCTGTTCCCGCAGGGCGGCGGCTTCCCGCGCAACAACGACGACAAGACCTAGACGGGTCCCTCGAGGGTGAACCTCAGGCCGTATTTGCGCGGCTCGGCGGCCGGTTTGTGCAGGACGAACCGCTCCGGGGCCTCGGTGCCGGGTTCGATCTCGTCGAGATCGGACAGGTAGAGCACGTCGTCGTAGGAGTCCGGAACCCATCCGGCGACGGGCTCCACGATGTAGGCGACGTGATCCCCGATGTCGATCCAATGCGCGGTCCTGCCGACGAACCAGGCGATCGCCTCATCGAGGATCGGCATCCCGTGCGGGCCGACCCGCCACGAGCAGCGGCCGAATTTGTCGGCCTCGTCGTCCGTTTCGCCGCCGAACAGCTCGGCCAGCGCGACGTGGCGTTGCGACAGGACATGCACCGCCAGGTGCTCGGATTGGCGGGCCGCTTCGCAGGTGGCGCTGCTGCGGGGCACCACGACCATGAAACTCGGCGGCGCCACGCTGGTTTGGGTGGCGAAACTGATCAGACAACCCGACGGTTGAGCATCGGTCTGGGTGGTCACGACGAAGACCGGGCTGTCCAGCATGGCCATCAAGTCGTCGAACACGGCGTGGCGGCCCGCGGTCAGCCCTGACCGCAGGCGGCCAGTACGAGTTCGCGGACCCTGGCCGCGTCCGCCTGCCCGCGGGTGGCCTTCATCACCGCGCCGACGATCGCGCCGGCCGCGGCCACTTTGCCACCCCGAATCTTCTCGGCGACATCCGGATTGGCGGCCAGCGCCTCGTCGACGGCGGCCTGCGTCACCGAGTCGTCGCGCACCAGCGCCAGGCCGCGGGCGGTCATCACCTGTGCGGGTTCACCCTCCCCGGCCAGCACGCCCTCCACCACCTGGCGGGCCAGTTTGTTGGACAGCTTGCCCTCGTCGACCAGAGCGATCACCGCGGCGACCTGAGCGGGAGTGATGGCCAGCTCGTCCAATTCGATGTTGGCCTCGTTGGCCTTCTGCACCAAGAAGTTTCCCCACCAGGCGCGGGCCTGTTCGCTCGCCGCGCCGTGCTTGACTGTCTCGGTGACCAATTCGACGGCCCCGGCGTTGACCAGATCCCGCATCACCTCGTCGGAGACGCCCCACTCCTCCTGAATTCGCTTGCGGCTCAACCACGGTAGCTCGGGGATGGTTTGGCGCAGCCGCTCGACCAACTCGCGGCTGGGCGCGACCGGCTCGAGGTCGGGCTCGGGGAAGTAGCGGTAGTCCTCGGCGGTCTCCTTGGTGCGGCCGGGGCTGGTGTAGCCGGACTCGTGAAAGTGCCTGGTTTCCTGGGTGATCCGCCCGCCGGACGACAGCACGGCGGCCTGGCGCTGCATTTCGTAGCGCACCGCGACCTCGACGCTCTTGAGCGAGTTGACGTTCTTGGTCTCGGTGCGCGTCCCGAACTCGGTTGTCCCGGTCGGCATCAGCGACACGTTGGCGTCACAGCGCATCGAGCCCTGATCCATCCGGACGTCGGATACACCCAGGGCGCGCAACAGGTCCCGCAGCGCGGTGACGTACGCCCGGGCGATCTGCGGGGCCCGCTCGCCGGCCCCCACGATCGGTTTGGTGACGATTTCGATCAGCGGCACGCCGGCCCGGTTGTAGTCGATCAGCGACGTCGTGGCGCCGTGGATGCGGCCGGTCTCGCTGCCCAGGTGGGTGAGCTTGCCGGTGTCCTCTTCCATGTGCGCCCGCTCGATCTCCACCCGCCAGGTGGAGCCGTCTTCCAGCGGCGCGTCCAGGTAGCCGTTGATGGCGATCGGCTCGTCGTACTGCGAAATCTGGTAGTTCTTGGGCATGTCCGGGTAGAAGTAGTTCTTCCGGGCGAACCGGCACCACGGCACGATCTCGCAATTCAGCGCCAGCCCGATCCGAATCGCCGACTCGACCGCGGCCTGGTTGAGCACCGGCAGCGAGCCCGGCAGCCCGAGGCACACCGGGCACACCTGGGTGTTGGGTTCGGCGCCGAATGTGGTGGAGCAGCCGCAGAACATCTTCGTCGCGGTGGACAGCTCGACGTGCACCTCGAGGCCGAGGACGGGGTCGAAACGCGCGATGACCTCGTCGTAATCCAGCAGCTCGGACCCGGTGGCAATACTCATGCCGTCGATCCTAACGAGGGCCGCGGGTCAGGGTCCCCGCGGCGGTCGGCGGTCCCCGAGCCGGAGCTCCCGCTCCATGCCCGCGCCGGGAAACATGTCGGCCAGCGCGGCCGCCATCTCCAGATAGCTGCGCCGACTCTCCTTGCCCAGCCGGTCCAGGCCGATCTCCTTGCCGTCATGCACGTGCCGATCGAACGGCAGCACGACGGTGGCGCCGACCCGAGCCGACAACTGGTCGAGCTCCTTGGCGGCGACGACGGCGACCTTGCCCGCCTCGACGTGGTTGATCGCCAGCACGGTCCGCTTCATCAGGCGCTGATATCCCTTGTTGCGCAACAGGTCCAGGGTGGTCCTGGTCTTGCGTATCGCATCGATGGAGGTGCTGGTGACCACGACCAGGGCGCGTGACTCAGGCAGGACGGCGTCCATCACGGCCGAATTGACCGCCTTCACACAGTCCACCAACACCACCGAATAGTGTTTGCGCAGAATCGAAAATGCCCTGACGACGTCGTGCCGCTCCAGCCGCCAGTCTGTCCGCGCGTAGTCCGGCAGTCCGAGCACCTCCAGCCCGAAGCTGTTCATGTAGGTGTGCGCCCGCACATCCGAATAGTGGGTGGCCGCGCCGTCGCGCAACAGGTCGGCGATGCTCAGGGGATTGCGGCGGCCGTGGCGCTCGGCCAGGTCGCCCGCGTCGGTGTCCACGGCGATCACCCGGTCGTCGCGGACGGCGGCGAAGGTCGAGCCGAGCGCCTCGACCACGACGGTCTTGCCGACGCCGCCCTTGAGGTTGAGGACCGCGATGGGGAACGCGCCGCCGATGGGCGTGCGGATGCGGTCGCGTAGCTCCTGCTCGTACGCCGAGCCTTTGCCCGGGCCGAGGTCGATTCCGGTGAGGCGCCGGACCAGGTCTCGCCAGCCGAACCCGGCCGAGTCCTCGACGTCCTGCGGCTCGAGGCTGTCGAGGGCCGTCCCGCCGACGGTCAGCTCCGGGCGGGACCGCGGGGGAACCCGTCGCGCCGGTGCGGGCGCGGTGGGTGGGGGCTGCGGCGGGCGGGGCACAGTGGCGGATGTCCAATTGGGGTCGTCGCGCCCGCGCGGCGGCGGCCGCTGACGGTCCCGTGGGCCCGACCCCGGCTGGTGAACGACTCCGCGAATTGACCCGCGGTTGCTCATAGGGGTGGGTATAACCGATTCGAGCTGGCAGAAAACCACCAATTTCGAGGCGACCTCGCCTGAGCTGCCGGCGGAGGCGGCAAATTCAGCCGGTGGTCAGGTCGGTGCCACCGGCTGTTCTCCACCGCTTAGCCGAAGAAAGCCGCCGCGTCGTCGTAGCGGCTTTCGGGCACCAGCTTGAGGTGGCGCGTGGCGTCCGCCAGCGACACCCGGCCGATGTCCTGGCCGCGCAGCGAGACCATCTGGCCGTACTCGCCCGCGTGCGCGGCGTCGGCGGCGTTGACGCCGAAGCGGGTCGCCAGCACCCGGTCGTAGGCCGTCGGGGTGCCGCCGCGCTGGACGTGGCCCAGCACGGTCACCCGGACCTCCTTGTTGATCCGCTTTTCGACCTCGGCGCCGAGTTGCTGGGCGACGCCGGTGAACCGCTCGTGACCGAACTCGTCAATCCCTCCCTCGCGCAACGTGATTGAGTCGGCGATCGGTTTGGCGCCCTCGGCGACCACGCAGATGAAGTGCGAATCCCCGCGCTGGAAGCGCCGTTTGACGAGCCGGCACACGTCCTCGACGTCGAACGGCTGCTCGGGGATCAGCGTCATGTGCGCTCCGGACGCCAGCCCGGCGTTCAGCGCGATCCATCCGGCGTGGCGGCCCATCACCTCCACCAGCATCACGCGTTGGTGGGATTCGGCCGTGGAATGCAACCGGTCGATGGCGTCGGTGGCCACCGTCAGCGCGGTGTCATGCCCGAAGGTCACGTCGGTGCAATCGATGTCGTTGTCGATGGTCTTCGGCACGCCGACGACGGGAACGTTCTCCTCGGACAGCCAGTGCGCGGCCGTCAGCGTGCCCTCGCCGCCGATGGGGATCAGCACGTCGATGCCGTTGTCGTCCAGGGTCTGTTTGATCTGGTTCAGCCCCGCCCGAAGTTTGTCGGGATGCACGCGGGCGGTGCCCAGCATCGTTCCGCCCTTGGCGAGCAGCCGGTCGTTGCGGTCGTCGTTTTGCAGCTGGATGCGCCGGTTCTCCAGCAGCCCGCGCCACCCGTCCTGGAATCCGACCACCGACGAGCCGTACCGCGAGTCGCAGGTACGCACCACCGCCCGGATGACGGCGTTGAGCCCGGGACAGTCGCCGCCCCCGGTGAGAATTCCGATCCGCATCTGTTTATCTTGCCCGCACGGGGCACGAATGGCGCGACCTGGCGCAAATTCGCGCGCTAAACGGTGGCCGCGCTCGGCAGCGGCCCGCGGGCCGCCTCGTAGGCGGCGCCGACCCGATACAGGCGGTCGTCGGCCAGCGCGGGGGCCATGATCTGCAGCCCGACCGGCAGGCCGTCGTCGGGGGACAGCCCGGACGGCACCGACATGCCGCAGTGGCCGGCCAGGTTCAGCGGCAGCGTGCACAGGTCGAACAGGTACATGGCCAGCGGGTCGTCGACCTTCTCCCCCAGCGGGAACGCCGTGGTCGGGGTCGCCGGCGACACCACCACGTCGACGGATTCGTAGGCCCGGTCGAGGTCGCGCGCGATCAGCGTGCGGACCTTCTGCGCCTGGTTGTAGTAGGCGTCGTAATAGCCCGCGGACAGCGCGTAGGTGCCGATCATGATGCGCCGCTTGACCTCCGGGCCGAAGCCGGCGGCGCGGGTCATGGCCATGACTTCCTCGGCGCTGTGGGTGCCGTCGTCGCCGACCCGCAGCCCGTAGCGCATCGCGTCGAAGCGGGCCAGGTTGCTGGACACCTCGGACGGCAGGATCAGGTAGTAGGCGGCCAGCGCGTGATCGAAATGCGGGCAGTCGACCTCGCTGACCTCGGCGCCCAACTCGGTCAACTGCTCGACGGCGGCCTGGAACGACGCCAGCACCCCGGGCTGGTAACCCTCGCCGCGCAGCTGGGAAACCACGCCGACGCGTACGCCGCGCAGATCGCCGCCCGCGCCCGCCCTGGCGGCACCGACCACGTCGGGCACCGCGGCGTCGACGGACGTCGAGTCGCGCACGTCGTGCCCGGCGATCACCTGGTGCAGCAGGGCGGTGTCCAGCACGGTGCGCGCGCACGGGCCGCCCTGATCCAGCGACGACGCGCAGGCGATCAGCCCGTAGCGAGACACCGTGCCGTAGGTGGGTTTGACGCCGACGGTCGCGGTCAGTGCGGCCGGCTGGCGGATGGAACCGCCGGTGTCGGAGCCGATGGCCAGCGGGGCCTGGAACGCGGCCAGCGCCGCCGCGCTGCCGCCGCCGGAGCCGCCGGGCACCCGGTCGAGGTTCCACGGGTTGCGGGTGGGGCCGTAGGCGGAGTTCTCCGTCGAGCTGCCCATCGCGAACTCGTCCATGTTGGTCTTGCCCAGGATCGGGATGCCGGCCGCGCGCAGGCGGGCGGTGACCGTGGCGTCGTAGGGGGAACGCCAGCCCTCGAGGATCTTGGAGCCGCAGGTGGTGGGCATGTCGAGGGTGGTGAACACGTCCTTGAGCGCCAGCGGGACCCCGGCCAGCGCCGACGGCAGCGGCTCGCCGGCGGCCACCGCGTCGTCGACGGCGGCCGCGGCCGCCAGCGCCTCGTCGGCCGCCACGTGCAAAAACGCGTGGTAGCGGTCGTCGGTCGCCTCGATCTGGTCCAGGCAGGCCCGGGTGATTTCCGTGGACGACAGCTCCCCGGCGGCGACCTGGGCGGCCAGCGTCGCCGCGTCGGCTCGGACGATGTCGCTCACTCGGCGTCCCCCAGGATCTGCGGCACGGCGAAGCGGCCGTCGACGGCCTCGGGCGCCGCGGCCAGCGCCTCGGCCTGTGTCAGGCACGGTGTCATCTCGTCCGGGCGGGTGACATTGACGTCTTTCAGCGGGTTGTCGGTCGGTTCGACGCCGGTGACGTCGACCGATTGGACCTGGCTGACGTGGGTGAGGATGGCGTCGAGTTGGCCGGCAAAGCTGTCCAGCTCGGCATCCGTCAGCGCCAGCCGGGCCAGCCTGGCGAGGTGCGCCACGTCGTCGCGGGAGATCTGGGACACGACTGGAAAGCCTAATAGGGCGGCCAAGACCGTTCGGCACTCAGGGCTCGCCGAAATGCTGTGGATACATCGCTGTGTAAAAGTGTTGGCCGTGCCGTCGTATCTGTTGCGCATCGAGCTGGCCGACCGCCCGGGCAGCCTGGGCTCGCTGGCCGTGGCGCTCGGTTCGGCGGGCGCCGACATCCTGTCGCTCGACGTGGTGGAGCGCAGCTCGGGTTTTGCCATCGACGACCTGGTCATCGAGCTGCCGCCGGGGGCGATGCCGGACAGGCTGATCACGGCCGCGGAGTCACTGCCCGACGTCCGCGTCGACAGCGTGCGCCCGCACACCGGGCTGCTGGAGGCGCACCGCGAGCTGGAACTTCTCGACCACGTCGCCGCCGCCGGCGACAACGACTCGCGGCTGAAAGTCCTGGTCAACGGGGCGCCCAAGGTGCTGCGCGTCGGCTGGTGCGCGGTGCTGCGCAGTTCGGAGGGGCAGCTGGAGCGCCTCGCCGGCAGCCCGGGGTGTCCGGAAACCCGGGCGGATTCGGCGCCGTGGCTGCCGATCGAGCGCGCGACGGCGCTGGACCACACCGGCGAGTGGGTGCCGCAGGCGTGGCGCGACATGGACACCACGATGGTCGCGGCACCGCTGGGCGACCCGCACACGGCGGTGGTCCTGGGTCGCCCCGGCCCGGAGTTCCGGCCGTCGGAGGTCGCCCGGCTGGGGTATCTGGCCGGGATCGTGGCGACGATGCTGCGCTGACGCGTTCAGGTCAGGTCGACGTGAGGGCGCGCTCGATGTCTGCGGCCAGGTCGTCGGTGTCCTCGATGCCCAGTGAGAGGCGCGCGAATCCGTCGGAGACGGGGTCACCCCAGCGCGCCCGGCGGTCCACCGAGGTGTGGATGCCACCGAAGCTGGTGGACGCGATGAGCAGCTCACTGCGCTCGACGAGCGCGTGCACCGCGGCGGCGTCGGCCAACTCGAACGAGACGAGGGCTCCGAA
The DNA here is from genome assembly GCF_059812165.1 of Mycobacterium sp. NGS69. Classification (NCBI taxonomy): domain Bacteria; kingdom Bacillati; phylum Actinomycetota; class Actinomycetes; order Mycobacteriales; family Mycobacteriaceae; genus Mycobacterium; species Mycobacterium sp. NGS69. The sequence continues at coordinate 70,662 of NZ_JCALCD010000002.1, read as the reverse complement.
TCGGCGCATCTGCGCTGCGGCCACGGGATGCGCCGGGTCGTCAGGCAAGCCCGGGTAACGCACCGTTCGTACTGCGGGATGGCGGGCCAGCATCGTCGCTATGGCCTGAGCATTCTGGCATTGACGTTCGAATCGCAACCCGGCGCTTCCCAGGCTGCGCAGCAGCAGCCATGCCTCGAATCCGCCCAGGATCGCACCGCCGAGCAGCCGATGGCGTTCGACGGCGCCGATCAACTCGGGATGGTTGGTCGCCACGTAACCGGCCAGGAGGTCGCTGTGACCGGAGAGTCCCTTGGTGGCACTGGCCACCACCACGTCGGCCCCCAACGCCAGGGGGCACTGACCGAACGGGGTAGCCACGGTGTTGTCGACGACCAACCGCGCCCCGCGAGACCGGCAGATGGTGGCCAACCGCTGGAGGTCGATCACATCCAGCGCGGGGTTGGTGGGGGTTTCGGCCAGTACCACGTCGGCGCCGGCCGCCGCGTCATAGATTTGCGGACTCGACGCCTCGATGACCGAAACACCAGCGGGCGCAAGGTGTTCCGCCGCATATTGGCGCACCTGGTAGTAACCGTCGGACGGTACCACCAAGCCCGACCCGGGCCCGGTCAGCGCGCACAGTGCGGCACTGACGGCCGCCATGCCCGAGCTGAAGACCACCGCGCCGGTCGCTCCCTCCAGCGCGGCGACCGCCGATTCCACTTGCCGCCAGTTCGCATTGGAGCTGCGGCCGTAGGTATCAACATCAGAGGTTTCGTCGGCCGGCAGGTGATACGTGGAGGCCAGCACCGCCGGCGGGGCCACCGGCCGACCGGGGACGGCCGGGGAACTTACGGCCTTGACGCTACACGTCGAATCACCGTACCGACCGCTCACTCGTCGGCCTCGGAAGGCCCGTCGGTCAACAGCTTTCGGAACCCGTCTTCGTCGAGGATCGGCACGCCGAGTTCCACCGCCTTGTCGTACTTGGAGCCCGGCGCGTCGCCGGCGACGACATAATCGGTCTTCTTCGACACCGATCCCGCGGCCTTGCCGCCGCGCGACACGATCGCCTCCTTGGCGTCGTCGCGCGAAAACCCCGTCAGCGAACCGGTGACCACGATGGTCAGCCCCTCCAGCGTGCGCGGCACGCTGGCGTCGCGTTCGTCGGCCATCCGCACCCCGGCCGCCCGCCACTTGTCGACGATCGCGCGGTGCCAGTCCACGGTGAACCATTCGGTGACCGCGGCGGCGATCGTCGGGCCGACGCCCTCGACCGCGGCCAGCTGCTCGGTGGAGGCGTCCTCGATCGCGCGCAGGTCGCCGAATTCCGTGGCCAGCGCGCGGGCGGCCGTCGGGCCCACGTGCCGGATCGACAACGCCACCAGCACCCGCCACAGCGGCTGTGACTTGGCCTTGTCGAGGTTGGCCAGCAGCCGCCTGCCGTTGGCCGACACCGCGCCGCTCTTGGTGGTGAACAGCTCGGTGCGCAACAGGTCGTCCTCGGTGATCGAGAACAGGTCTCCCTCGTCGGAGATCACCCCGGCCTGCAGCAGCGCGATAGCCGCCTCGTAGCCCAGCGCCTCGATGTCGAACGCGCCGCGGCCGGCGACGTGAAACACCCGCTCCCGCAACTGCGCCGGGCAGGACCGGGCGTTGGGGCAGCGGATGTCGGCGTCGCCCTCCTTGGCGGGGGCGAGCGGGGTACCGCATTCGGGACACGTTGTGGGCATGACGAATTCGCGCTCCGAGCCGTCGCGCAAGTCGACGATCGGGCCGAGCACCTCGGGGATGACGTCGCCGGCCTTGCGGATCACCACGGTGTCGCCGATCAACACGCCCTTGCGCTTGACCTCGGCGGCGTTGTGCAGGGTGGCCAGCCCCACCGTCGAGCCGGCAACCTTGACCGGTGTCATGAACGCGAACGGCGTGACGCGCCCGGTCCGCCCGACGTTGACGCGGATGTCCAGGAGCTCGGTCTGCACCTCCTGGGGCGGGTACTTGTACGCTATCGCCCAGCGCGGCGCCCGCGAGGTCGAGCCCAGCCGGCGCTGCAGCGCCACATCGTCGACTTTGACCACCACACCGTCGATTTCGTGATCGACGTCGTGGCGGTGCTCGCCCCAGTAGGTGATGCGATCGAGCGCGCCGGTCACGTTTTCCACCCGGGTGGTGTGCTCGGAGACGGGCAGGCCCCACGCGCCCAGCGCCAGGTAGGCGTCGTGCAGGGTGGCCGGCCGGAAGCCCTCGGTGTGTCCCACCCCGTGGCAGATCATCCGCAGCCTGCGGCGCGCGGTGACCGCCGGGTCCTTTTGGCGAAGCGATCCCGCGGCGCTGTTGCGGGGGTTGGCGAAGGGCGTCTTGCCGTCCTCGACCAGCGCGGCGTTGAGCGCCTCGAAGTCGGCGAGCCGGAAGAACACCTCGCCGCGCACCTCGAGCACCTTCGGTACGGGGTGGTCCTCGCCGGCCGTCAGCCGTTCGGGGACGTCGTCGATGGTTCGGGCGTTCAGCGTGACGTCCTCGCCGGTGCGGCCGTCCCCCCGCGTCGCCGCCCGGACCAGCCGGCCGTCGCGATACACCAGCGACAGGGCGACGCCGTCGATCTTGAGCTCGCAGAGGTAGGGCACGTCGTCGCCGACCTCGGCGCGCACCCGCGCGGCCCACAGCTCGAACTCCTCGGCGCTGAAGACGTTGTCCAGGGACAACATTCGCTCGAGGTGCTCGGCCTCGGTGAAATCGGTGGCGAAACCGGCCCCGCCGACGAGCTGGGTCGGAGAATCGGGCGTGCGCAGCTCGGGGTGCTGCTCCTCGAGTGCTTCGAGCCGGTTTAGGAGCTGGTCGAACTCCGCGTCGGAGATGATCGGCGCGTCACGCACGTAGTAACGGAACTGGTGTTCGCGCACCTCGTCGGCCAGTTCCCGCCATTGCCGCCGAACGTCGGGCGCAACGGGGTCAGCTTCGGCTGAAGTCACCTTCGCAGGTTATCGAAGGGGGCCGACGCCGGCCTGCGGCGCGTCGGTCACATGTGCCACACCTGCCTCTCCGAGAGCCGGCACCCCTTGTGCCCCCCTCATAGCGACAATTCGCGAGCCCGACGCCGGCCGAGTCAGGTGTCGCTGTGAGGCGGGCGCTACGGCACATCCCTCCGGGCCGTGACCGCAGTGACTCACCCGTCTTCCACGAATGCGCGCAACCGTTCCACCGCCGCGTCCCAGCGCCGCGACAGCTGGTCGAGGTAGTCGCTGGCCTGGGCCAGCGGTTCGGTCCGCACCGTCCAGACGCGCTCGCGCCCGCGCCGCGCGCTGGTGACCAGTCCCGCGGATTCGAGCAGCGTCAGGTGCTTGCTGGCCGCCTGCCGGGTGACCGGAATGGCCTGGGTGACTTGCGATGTCGAGCACGGCCCGGCGTCGCAGAGCCGGACGATGATCCGCAGCCGATTCGCGTCCCCGAGCGCGTCGAAGAGCGGCGCGCCGACGGCGCTCATACCCGGGTGCCCTCCAGATACCGGCGCACGAGGCCGGTCTGGATGGCCCAGCCCTCGGAGTTGGCCTCGAACGAGGACGCGCGACGCGCCGCGGGGATGGCGTCGAAACCGGATTCGGTGATCGTGAGCAGCACACCGTCGGGCGTCTCGGCGAGCGTGAACTCGACCAGCGTGGTCGGCTCATCGTCCGCATCCGGCTCGCCCGCGCACGGCTGCCAGCGGTAGGCGAACCGCCGCTTGGGCTCGATCGCGACGATCTGCCAGGTGCTCTGCACGCCGGCGTGCGGTTCCTGCCGCTTGGCGACCTCCTCGTCGACGGTGGTCGGTGTGATGGTCGCGGCGACGGGCTTACCGGCGACGAACGGTCCGTCGAAGCGGACGCCGAACCAGCGCCCGAACTCCTCGGCGTCCGTGATCGCCCGCCACACCCGGTCCAGCGGCGCGCGCAACACGACTTGTTTCTGAATGCGATCAGTGCTCATATGCAACCTCCTGGTTGCCTTTCAGTTCACCACACCATCCGGCAAAACGCAACCAAACGGTTGCCTATTAAATGGCGTCCGGGTCCTCGGCGAACGCCTCTGCGGCCTTGCGGGCGAGCTCGATCGCGGTCCGCGCCCACGCCGGCGTGGCACCCGCCAAGCCGCACGCCGGCGTCACGCCGATGCGATCGCGCAGCGCCGAGCGGCCGAATCCAAGCCGATCGGTCACCGCGACGACGGCGGTGGCCACCTCTTCGGCCGACGGCCGCTTGGGCGGCGCGGCCGCGGGGACCACTCCCAGCGCGACGGTGCGACCGGATTCGACGAAGGCCGCGATGCCGTCCAGGTCCTCGGCGCGCAGCGTGCTGGCGTCCACAGATATGGCGCCAATCCCACTGCGCTGCAAGAGATCCCACGGCAACTCCGAAGCGCAGCTGTGGACCAACACGTCGGCGCCTACGGTCGCGGCGCACGCGTCGAGCAGTCCCAGGGCGACCGCCTCGTCGAGCGCGGCGACCGGGCTCAGCGCCGTCACCCCGCTCAGTTGCCCGCCCAACGCCGCCGGCAACGACGGCTCGTCGAACTGCACCACCACCGGCGTATCGAGGCGGCGGGCGAGCGAAGCACGGTGCGCCGCAACGCCTTCCGCCAGCGACGCGGCCAGGTCGCGCACGGCGCCGGGGTCGGTGACGGCCCGGTGGCCGTTGGCGAGCTCGAGCCCGGCGGCCAACGTGATCGGCCCGGGGGCCTGCACCTTGACCACCCGCCCGGCGCCGCGCAGCCCCGCCGTCTCCCAGGCCTCCTCCAGCGCGTCCATATCCTCGTCGAGGAGGCTGACGGCGCGGCGTGTTACCGCCCCGGGCCGGGCGGCGATGCGGTAGCCGCGCGGCACCGTGTCGATGGCCACGTCGACCAGCAGCGCGCCGGCCCGGCCGAACAGGTCGGCGCCCACTCCCCGGGCGGGCAGCTCGACGATGTGGGCCAGCGCGCCCGCCAGCTCGCCGACCACCACCTCGGCGGCCGCGCGCGGCGCGGTGCCGGGCCACGATCCGACGCCGCTGGCCCTCGCGAACGGATGCGCGAAAACAGTCACCGGCCAACCGTATTCGACGCCGCGATCGGCTCCGGTCGCCAGGGGTGTTCCGGGCGGGGTAGGTTCATGCCGAGAAGGGTGCAAAACGGTGGGGCACAGGGCGAGACTGGCACGGACACGGCCGTTGTTGTTGATTGCCGCGGTGGTGCTGACGGCGGCGTGCACCCGGGTGGTGGGCGGCACCCCCCTGGCGGGGTTCGGGCCCGCCGCCAAGGGCGTTCAGGGCGTCAACGTCGACACCATTCTGCTGGACCAGTCACGGATGCGCGCCATCACCGGCGCCGGTGAGCACCTCACGATCATCCCGTCGATGGACGGCACCCGCCCGGTGGACATCGACGCCCTCGCCGAGGCCACGCCGGCCGAATGCCGGTTCCTCTACGCCGAGACGGCGACCTTCGGCCCCGACATCGAGGAATTTCACAAGACCACCTTCCAGGACCCGCCCGACGGGGCGCTGATCTCCGAGGGCGCCGCGGCCTATCAGGACGTCGACACCGCGCGCCGGGCATTCAGTGCCCTGGTGGGCGCCGTGGGCGGCTGCGCGGGCGGCTCGGCGGGCCAGTCGCTGGTGGGCGAGTGGAACGCGAACGCCAACTCGCTGCACCTGGGGCCCGGCGGGTGCGGGCGCGACTACCGGGTGCTGAAGGTGGCCATGGTGGAAGTCACGTTCTGCGGCTTCGCGCAGTCGGTGTCCGACATCGTGATGACGAACATCGCCGCCAACATTCCGGGCTAGCCCGATCACCAGTGCGCCGTCGCCAGCAGCTCGAAGTTCGGGTGGCCGTATTTGACCCACATCGCCACGTGTAGGGCGGTCATGGCTGCCGAGACCGCCAGGGCCGCGATCGCCAGGCCGAAGCCGTTCTCCCCACGCCGCCTGACCTGGTGCAGCGCGACGACGGCGAAGATGGTGCTCAGCAGCGGGCTGCCGTACATGCCCATCAGGCTGAGCACGAAGGCCGCGATGGCCCAGGCGTTGGTCTGAACGGTCCGCACCTCACGGGCCGCGGCTTGCTGGGTGGTCATGTCGGCTCCTTTCCTGCTGTCAGGGAAAGGATCGGAAACCGCCCTTGGCGGATCCTCAAGGAATTCTTGGCGCGCTCAGCGCGAGGTGGCGGCGATGGTGGCGCTGCCGAGCACCTCGTCGCCGTCGGGGTCCGGGCGGTACAGCACCAGCGTCTGCCCGGGCGACACGCCGCGCAGCGGGTTGCGCAGCCGAACGACGAGCTGGTCGCCGACCAGTTCGGCCACCGCGCCCACCGTCTCGCCGTGCGCCCGCACCTGGACGGCGCACTCGACGGGGCCCTGCGGCGGGGCTCCGGCGGTGAAGACCGGGGACCGCCCGACCAGGCCGTGCACGTCGAGGTCCGCCGACTCCCCCACCTCGACCGTCCCCGTCTCGGCGTCGATCGACGTCACGTAGCGCGGACGGCCAGTTGGTCCCGGGCCACCGATGCCCAGCCCCTTGCGTTGCCCGATCGTGAACCCGTGCACCCCGTCGTGGGTGGCCAGCACGGCGCCGTCGGTGGTGACGACGGCGCCGCGGCGCACCCCGATGCGCTCCCCCAGGAAGGCCCGGGTGTCGCCGGACGGGATGAAGCAGATGTCGTGGCTGTCCGGCTTGTCGGCGACGGCCAGGCCGCGGCGGGCCGCCTCGGCCCGGATGTCGGGCTTCGGGGTGTCCCCGATCGGGAACGCCGCGTGCCGCAACTGCCCGGCGGTCAGCACGGCCAGCACGTAGGACTGGTCCTTGTTCCGGTCGACGGCGCGGCGCAGCCGCCCACCGGACAACCGGGCGTAATGGCCGGTGGCCACCGTGTCGAAGCCCAGCGCAACGGCTTTCGCCGACAGCGCCGAGAACTTGATTCGCTGGTTGCACCGCACGCAGGGGTTCGGGGTCTCGCCGCGGGCGTAGGACTCGACGAAGTCGTCGATCACGTCCGCCTTGAACCTCTCCGCGAAATCCCATACGTAGAACGGGATTCCGAGCACGTCGGCGACGCGGCGCGCGTCGGACGCATCCTCTTTGGAACAGCAACCCCGCGAGCCGGTGCGCAACGTGCCCGGCGCCGACGACAGCGCCAGGTGCACCCCGACCACGTCGTGCCCGGCGTCGACCATGCGGGCCGCGGCGACGGACGAATCGACGCCGCCGCTCATCGCGGCGAGGACCTTCACTTACGGCGCCCCCGCGGCGGCCAGCGCGGCCCGCCGGGCGCGGTCCACGGCCGCCGGCAGCACCCGCAGCACGGCATCCACGTCGGCGTCAACACTGGTGTGCCCCAACGAGAGCCGCAACGACCCGCGGGCGCTGGCCGGGTCGGCGCCCATCGCCACCAGCACGTGCGACGGCTGCGCCACGCCGGCGGTGCAGGCCGAGCCGGTCGAGCACTCGATCCCGTTGGCGTCCAACAGCATCAGCAGCGCATCGCCCTCGCAGCCGCGGAACGTGAAGTGGGCGTTGCCCGGCAGCCGCCGGGGGTCGCGGGCGCCGTTGAGGCTGACGTCGTCGATGCCGGCCAGGACGCCCTCGACCAGCCGATCGCGCAACACCCGCAGCCGCGCGCTGTTCGACTCGAGCCCGTCCACCGCGATCCGGGCCGCCGCCGCCATTGCGACGGCGCCGGCGACATCCGGTGTGCCGGAACGGATATCGCGCTCCTGGCCGCCGCCGTGCGACAGCGGCACGCAGGCGACGTCGCGGCGCAGCAGCAGCGCCCCCACGGCGGGCGGACCGCCGAACTTGTGCGCGGTCACGCTCATCGCCGACAGGCCGCTGGCCGCGAAGTCAACCGGCAACTGCCCCACCGCCTGAACGGCGTCGCTGTGCATCGGGACGCCGAATTCGGTGGCGACGGCCGCGAGTTCGGCGACCGGCATCACGGTGCCTACCTCGTTGTTGGCCCACATCACCGAGACCAGCGCGACGTCGTCATGGGTCTTCAGCGCCTCGCGCAGCGCGGCCGCCGACACCGAGCCGTCGGCGGCGGTGGGCAGCCAAGTCACCTCGGCGCCTTCGTGTTCGACGAGCCAGTTCACCGAGTCCAGCACGGCGTGGTGCTCGACCTCACTGGCGACGATGCGCCGGCGCGACGGGTCGGCGCCGCGGCGGGCCCAGTAGATGCCCTTGACGGCGAGGTTGTCGCTCTCGGTGCCGCCCGCGGTGAAGATGACCTCCGACGGGCGCGCGCCGAGTTTGTCGGCGATGAGCTCGCGGGATTCCTCGATGCGCCGCCGCGCCGCGCGCCCGCTGGTGTGCAGCGAGGACGCGTTGCCGACGGCGCCCAGCGCGGCCGTCATCGCCTCGATGGCGGCGGGGTGCATCGGGGTGGTGGCGGCGTGGTCGAGGTAAACCATGACGGGCCCCACGATACCTGCGGGTCCGGCTGGCTAACCCACCAGCACGTGGCGCCGGCCTCGGCGCTGCGGCACCCCCACGCCCACCGCGGACTCGCAACGGCGGGCCAGCGCCCGCCGGTCGGTGCCCGGCAGCTGCAGGGATTCCACGTGAACGTGCGCCACGGTGCGGCGCACGGCCAGCAACCTGCGCATCGACCGCCACAGGGTGTCGTCGCCGACGAAGGCCGGAGCGGTCGATACGCCGCCGTCGACGTGGTGGTAGGTCAACCGCAGTGGCTGCACCGGGCGGCCGGCGTCAATCGCGGCCTGGAACATCGCCGGATAGAACGACCCGCAGGCCAGCCCGCACCAGGTGGTGCCCTCCGGGAATGCCACCACGGTCTGACCCGCGCGCAGCCGGTGGGCGACGGTCTCGACCACCCAGGGCAGCCGCCGCAGGTTGGCCCGCTCGATGGGAATGATCTTGAACAGGCGCACCGAGAGAGCACCGAACAGGTCGGCGCGGGCCACGAACGACCCGGGCAGCACCGAACCGATGGCGAACACGTCCAGCCAGGACATGTGGGGACTGACCACCAGGACGCCACGCAGGTTCCGGATCGGGCTGCCCGACACGCTGATCCGCACGCCGAAGCAGCGCAGCACCACCCGGCAGTAGAACCGTTGCACCCGCATCTGTCCCGGCAGCGGCACCAGCGCCAGCGGCACCGCCGGCACCAACAGCAGCGCCAGCATGACGCGAAGCGTCACCCGCAGCACCACCCGCCACCGTGTCGAGGCGGGACCGACCCGCACGCAGCTGCTGTCGCACGTCGCGCGTGGCAGCCAGGCGTGGGCGCCGGGAGCGTTCACCGCGCGCCGCCCACCAATTCCGAAGCGGCCGAGACCGACCGCAGCCTCTTGAGATATCGGGTATCGGCGCGCCGTTTGTCCAGCAACACGCAGAAGTCGCCCACACCGAAGTCCGGGTCGTGCGCGGGCTCGCCGCAGACCTGGGCGCCCAGCCGCAGGTAGCCGCGCATCAGCGGCGGGACCGTGGGCCGCGCCGGAGCGGGGATGTCGTCGAGCGCCCGCCCCGCCACCCGGACGGGGCGGTGGGGGCGCACCCGGTACTGCGGCGGGGCGGCGTGGCGGTTGAGGATGAAGTCGCGCACGCCGCGCAGCTGGCTGCCCGGCGTGTCCCCGTCGGATTCGTCGCCGATGGGCACCGACACGCAGCCGGTCACGTAGTCGTAGTCGTAGCGGTCCAGGTAGGCCAGGATTCCCGCCCACATCAGCAGCACGACCCCACCGTTGCGGTGACCGTCGCGGACCACCGCGCGCCCCATCTCGACCAACGAGGGCCGCAGCGGGTCGAAAGCGCGAACATCGAATTCCGTTGCGGTATAAAGGCCCCCGGCCGCGATGGCGCCGGCCGGCGCCAGCATCCGATAACAACCCACCAGCTCGCCGGTGTCGTCGTCGCGGACCAGTAGGTGGTCGCAGAATTCGTCGAACCTGTCGACGTCGAGGCGCTGCGCGCCGGCGGTCGGCAGGGCGAATCCGGGTGTGCTGGTGAATACGTCGTACCGGAGCCGCTGCGCCGCCTCGATCAAGCTGGGATCGGTGGACAGCAACAGCGAATAGTGCGGCCCGGCCGAGCCCGTCGCCGCGCCCTCCGGCTTGTCGCTGGCGATCAGGACAGAAGCAATGCTCATGGGAACAACGTGGCGTAACCGATGAGCTAATCGGCATCGACGCTATGACGTGTCGGTGCACGCCAGATGACGAAATATCGCGAAAATTCGCGCTAATTGACCGTGCGGTTAACGGACGCAGGACCGCCGGTGCTGCGGACGGCGGCGAATTTAGGTGAACCGCAACCGAAGCGGCGGCAGGCCTCGCGAGAACGCTTGCCGCGCTTCGGCACTCGGGCCGGCGGTGGCCAGACCCGCGCGAAACTCAGCCCTTGCGGGCCTTGATCGCGTCGGTCAGCTGCGGGGCGACCTTGAACAGGTCGCCGACCACGCCGTAGTCGGCGATCTCGAAGATCGGCGCCTCTTCGTCCTTGTTGACCGCGACGATGGTCTTCGAGGTCTGCATGCCCGCCCGGTGCTGGATCGCCCCGGAGATGCCCAGCGCGATGTAGAGCTGCGGCGACACCGTCTTGCCGGTCTGGCCGACCTGGAACTGGCCCGGGTAGTAGCCGGAGTCGACCGCGGCGCGCGACGCACCGACGGCCGCACCCAGCGAATCGGCCAGCGCCTCGACCACGCTGAAGTTCTCCGCGCTGCCCACGCCGCGACCACCGGAGACCACGATGGTGGCCTCCGTCAGCTCCGGGCGGTCACCGGCGACCGCGGGCTCGCGGGCGGTGACCTTGGTGGCGTTCTCGGCGGCGGCCGGGACCTCCACGCTGACCTGCTCCCCGGCGCCGGCGGCCGGCTCGGCCTCGACGGCACCGGCGCGGACCGTGATCACCGGGGTGTCGCCGTTGGCCTGCGCCTCGACGGTGAACGCGCCACCGAAGATGGAGTGGATGCCCTTGTTGCCCTCTTTGACCTCGACCACGTCGACCAACAGGCCCGAGCCGAGCCGCGCCGCAAGCCGGCCCGCGATCTCCTTGCCGTCGGCGCTGGCGGCCAGCAGCACGGCGGCGGGCGAACTGGATTCGGCCAGCGACGCCAGCACGTCGACGACCGGGGTGATCAGGTAGGAGTCCACGTCGTCGGACTCGGCGACATAGATCTTGGCGGCGCCGGCCTCCTTCAGCCCGTCGACCAGCGGCGCGGCCGTGCCGGGCGCGCCGACGACGACGGCGGACGGCTCGCCCAGCGCCCGGGCGGCGGTGATCAGTTCGGAGGTGACCTTCTTCAGCGCGCCTTCGGCGTGCTCGACCAACACCAGTACTTCAGCCATGGGTTATTTCGCTCTTCTCGTCTGTGGTTTCGTGCTCGTTCAGATGATCTTCTGGGCGACCAGGTACTGCGCGACCTGGTTGCCGCCCTCGCCTTCGTCGGTGACCTTCTCGCCCGCGGTCTTGGGCGGCTTCGGCGTCGAAGACAGCACGGTGGAGCCGGCGTTGGCGAGCCCGACCTCGTCGGCCTCGACCCCGATCTCGGCCAGGGTCAGCACCGTGACCTCTTTCTTCTTGGCGGCCATGATGCCCTTGAACGACGGGAAGCGCGGTTCGTTGATCTTCTCGGTGACGCTGACCACCGCGGGCAGGGTGGCTTCGAGCTTGAACACGCCGTCGTCCGTCTCCCGCTCGCCGGTGACCTTGCCGCCCTCGAGGGACAGCTTGCGCAGGTGGGTCAGCTGCGGCAGGCCCAGGTACTCGGCGATGATCGCCGGCACCGCACCGCCGACGCCGTCGGTGGCCTCGTTGCCGGCGATGACCAGCTCGGTGCCCTCGATGGTGCCCAGCGCGCGCGCCAGGGCCCACGCGGTCTGGATCACGTCCGAGCCGTGCATGCCGTCGTCCTTGAGGTGGACGGCCTTGTCGGCGCCCATCGACAGGGCCTTGCGGATCGCCTCGGTGGCCCGCTCGGGGCCGGCGGTCAGCACGGTCACCGACCCGTCGACGCCGTCGGCGGCTTCCTTCTCCCTGATCTGCAGGGCCTCTTCCACGGCGCGCTCGTTGATCTCGTCCAAGACCGCGTCGGCAGCCTCGCGGTCGAGCGTCCAGTCACCGTCTTTCAGCTTGCGCTCCGACCAGGTGTCTGGGACCTGCTTGATCAGGACCACGATGTTCGTCATGAGTCTGGTTCGTCCTCCTCGAAGGGGTCGCGCAGCGGTCGCTTGCGGACCTCGGTCACGCACTTTAAGACTGCACGGCGTGTTACTAGCGGGTAACTTTGTGCGGTCTGCTCTCACACCATAGCGGGTAGTACTGCAGGTTCTTTCGCCCTGTCTGCCCCTCCCGGCAGGGGTGCCCCGCTCGCGGTTCGCGAATCGGACACTTCGCGTTAGCCTGCCTATTCAATGAGCGCATTCCTCCCCGAGATCCCCTCGGACGTGCCGAGCCCCCAGCCGTCGGACCCGCCGGGGGTCGACGCGGTGTTGACGCTGACGGGCGAGCGCACCATCCCGGACCTGGACATCGAGAACTACTGGTTTCGCCGCCATCAGGTCGTTTACCAGCGGCTTGCGCCGCGCTGCGCGGGCCGCGAGGTCCTCGAGGCCGGCTGCGGCGAGGGTTACGGCGCCGACTTGATCGCGGGCGTCGCGCGCCGCGTCGTCGCGGTGGACTACGACGCGGCCGCGGTGGCCCACGTCCGAAACCGCTACCCCCGGGTCGAGGTCATGCAGGCCAACCTCGCGCAGCTGCCGCTGCCCGAGGCGTCGATGGACGTTGTGGTGAACTTCCAGGTCATCGAGCACCTGTGGGATCAGCCACAATTCGTCGCCGAGTGCGCCCGGGTGCTGCGGCCCTCGGGCCTGCTGATGGTGTCCACCCCGAACCGGATCACCTTCTCACCCGGCCGCGACACCCCGGTCAACCCGTTCCACACCCGCGAACTCAACGCCGACGAGCTGACCGAGCTGCTGGTCGACGCCGGCTTTTCCGACGTGACCGTGTGCGGGCTGTTTCACGGCCCGCGTCTGCGCGAGATGGACGCCCGCCACGGCGGGTCCATCATCGACGCCCAGATCGTGCGGGCGGTCGCGGATGCGCCGTGGCCGTCCGAACTGGCCGCCGACGTCGCTGCGGTCACGTGTGACGACTTCGACCTGGTCGACGCCGGCGGCCGTGACATAGATGAAAGCCTGGATCTGATCGCAATCGCGGTGCGGCCGTGAGCACCCCGCACGTTCCCGGCATGTTCACCCTGGTGCTGCACACCCACCTGCCGTGGCTGGCCCACCACGGCCGCTGGCCGGTCGGCGAGGAATGGCTGTATCAGTCCTGGGCGGCGGCGTACCTGCCGCTGTTGCGGGTGCTGCGCACGCTGGCCGACGAGGATCGGCACCGCCTCGTCACGCTGGGCGTCACTCCGGTGGTCAACGCCCAGCTCGACGACCCGTACTGCCTCGACGGCTTGCATCACTGGCTGGCCAACTGGCGGCTGCGGGCCACCGAAGCGGCCAGCGTGCGCTCGGCCCGCGGCTCGAAGTCGGCGGACTACCAGTCCTGCACACCGGAAGCGTTGCGGGCCTTCGGAATTCGTGAATGCGCCGAAGCCGACCAGGCGCTCGACGACTACGCCACCCTGTGGCGGCACGGCGGCAGCCCGCTGCTGCGCGCCCTGATCGACGCGGGAACGGTGGAGCTGCTGGGCGGCCCCCTGGCCCACCCATTCCAGCCGCTGCTGAACCCGCGGCTGCGCGAGTTCGCGCTGCGCGAGGGCCTGGCCGACGCGCAGCAGCGGCTGGCACACCGCCCCACCGGGATCTGGGCGCCCGAATGTGCTTACGCCCCAGGCATGGAACACGACTACGCCGGCGCCGGGGTCACGCACTTCATGGTCGACGGCCCGTCGCTGCACGGCGACACCGCCCTGGGCCGGCCCGTCGGCGACACCGAGGTGGTCGCGTTCGGGCGCGACCTGCAGGTCAGCTACCGGGTGTGGTCGCCGAAATCCGGCTACCCCGGCCACGCCGCCTACCGCGACTTCCACACCTACGACCACCTGACCGGCCTCAAGCCGGCCCGCGTGACCGGGCGCAACGTGTCCTCGGAGGGCAAGGCGCCCTACGATCCCGAGCGCGCCGACCGCGCGGTCGACGCCCACGTCGCCGACTTCGTCGACGTGGTTCGCGGCCGGTTGACGAGCGAGTCGGAGCGCATCGGGCGCCCCGCCCATGTCGTGGCCGCGTTCGACACGGAGCTGTTCGGCCACTGGTGGTACGAGGGCCCGACGTGGCTGCAGCGGGTGCTGCGCGCCCTGCCCGAAGCCGGCGTGCGCGTCGGCACGCTGCGCGACGCGATCGACGGCGGATTTGTCGGCGACGCGGTCGCGCTGCCGCCCAGCTCGTGGGGCTCCGGCAAGGACTGGCAGGTGTGGGCCGGCGAGCAGGTGGCCGACCTGGTCCAGCTCAACACCGAGGTGGTCGACACGGCGCTGAGCACGGTCGACAAGGCGTTGTCGCAGACGGCTTCGCTGGACGGGCCGATCCCCCGCGACCACGTCGCCGACCAGATCCTGCGCGAAACCCTGCTCACCGTGTCCAGCGACTGGCCGTTCATGGTGAGCAAGGACTCGGCCGCCGATTACGCGCGCTACCGCGCCCATCTGCACGCGCACGCCACCCGCGAGATCGCCGGTGCGCTGGCCTCGGGCCGGCGTGACGCAGCGCAGCGGCTGGCGGACGGCTGGAACCGCGCCGACGGCCTGTTCGGTGCCCTGGATGCGCGTAGGCTGCCCCGGTGAACGCCTCCCCTTGCCGCGAGGGTCCCCAAACGTACGGCGACACGCCGGTGTGTGCGGCATTTTGGGGCCCCTCGCGCCACCGAATGGGGGCCCACGCGTGAAGATCCTGATGGTGTCGTGGGAATACCCGCCGGTGGTCATCGGCGGGCTGGGCCGCCACGTCCATCACCTTTCGACCGCGCTGGCCGCCGCCGGCCACGACGTCGTCGTCCTGTCGCGCCGACCGTCGGGCACCGATCCCAGCACGCACCCGTCGTGCGACGAAATCAGCGAGGGCGTCCGGGTGATCGCGGCCGCACACGATCCGCACGAATTCACGTTCAGCAACGACATGATGGCCTGGACCCTGGCGATGGGTCACTCGATGATCCGCGCCGGTCTGCCGCTGAAGAAGCACGGCAGCGACCGGTCGTGGCGCCCCGACGTGGTGCACGCGCACGACTGGCTGGTCGCCCACCCGGCCATCGCCCTTGCCCAGTTCTACGACGCGCCAGTCGTTTCCACGATCCACGCGACCGAAGCCGGCCGGCATTCCGGATGGGTGAGCGGGCCCATCAGCCGGCAGGTGCACGCGGTCGAGTCGTGGCTGGTGCGCGAATCCGATTCGCTCATCACGTGTTCGGCGTCGATGGCCGACGAGATCACCGAGCTGTTCGGCCCGGGCCTGGCCGGGATCACGGTGATCCGCAACGGCATTGACGCGGCGCGCTGGCCGTTCGCACCCCGCCGGCCGCGCACCGGGCCGGCCGAGCTGCTCTACCTCGGGCGCCTCGAGTACGAGAAGGGCGTGCACGACGCCATCGCCGCGCTGCCGCGGATCCGGCGCAGCCACCCGGGTACCACCCTGACCATCGCCGGGGAGGGCACCCAGCAGGATTGGCTCATCGAGCAGGCCCGTAAACACCGGGTGCTCAAGGCGATTCGGTTCGTCGGGCACCTCGAGCACGCCGAGTTGCTGGCGCTGCTGCATCGGGCCGACGCCGCGGTGCTGCCCAGCCACTACGAGCCGTTCGGGCTGGTGGCCCTGGAGGCCGCCGCGGCCGGCACCCCGCTGGTGACCTCGAACATCGGCGGCCTGGGCGAGGCGGTCATCAACGGGCAGACCGGGGTGTCGTTCCCGCCCCGCGACGTGGCGGCGCTGGCCGCGGCCGTGCGCACCGTGCTCGACGATCCCGACGCCGCGCAGCGGCGCGCCCGCGCGGCCCGCGAACGGCTCACCTCCGACTTCGATTGGCGGACCGTGGCCATCCAAACCGCGCAGGTGTATCTGGCGGCCAAGCGCGGCGAGCGGCAGCCGCGGCCGCGGCTGCCCATCGTGGAGCACGCGCTGCCCGACCGCTAACGTCGAAAGATGGGCCTGGAATATTCGAGCGTGGTCGATGCACCGCTCGACGAGGTCTTCGCCTGGCACGCCAGGCCGGGCGCCTTTCACCGGCTGTCGCCGCCGTGGCAACCCATGCGGCTGGTCAGCGAGGCCGCCTCGCTCGAGGACGGCCGCGCCACGCTGGCGCTGCCCGGCGGGCTGCGGTGGGTGGCCGAGCACCAAGCCGATTCCTACGATCCGCCGAGGCGATTCGCCGACGCCATCGGCGGCGCGGGACTGGCGTCGCTCCCGGCCCGAATGGTGGTGCGGTGGAAGCACACCCACGAATTCGAGGACCTCGGCGGCACCCGGACCCGGGTCATCGACCGGGTGGACACGCCGGTCCCCGGGTCGTTGTTGCGCCCCATGTTCGCCTACCGGCACCGTCAGCTGGCCGACGACCTGGCCGCACACCGGGTGGCCGCCGCGAACGGCCTGACGCCGAAGACCGTCGCCGTCACCGGATCGTCGGGGCTGGTCGGCTCGGCGCTGACGGCATTCCTGCGCACCGGCGGGCACCGCGTCATCTCGCTGGTTCGCCGAAGCGCCACCGGCGACAACGAGCGTCAGTGGAATCCCGATGACCCCGACCCGGAGCTGCTCGCCGGGGTCGACGCGGTGATCCACCTGGCCGGCGCCTCGATCGCCGGCAGGTTCACCGAGGCGCACCGGAATGCGATACGCGACAGCAGGATCGGACCGACCCGCCGCCTGGCCGAACTGGCGGGCCGTACCGGACCCGCGCCGGCCGCACTCATCTCGGCTTCGGCGATCGGGTACTACGGCTACGATCGCGGCGACGAATCCCTCACCGAGGAGAGCGATCGCGGCGACGGGTTCCTGGCCGACGTCGTCGCCGAGTGGGAGGATGCGACGGCGCCCGCGGCCGCGGCCGGGGTGCGGGTGGTCCGGGTGCGCACCGGCATCGTGCAATCGCCTCGCGGCGGCACCCTGCGGTTGATGCGTCCGCTGTTCGGCGCGGGGCTTGGCGGCCGCCTCGGCGACGGCCGGCAATGGCTGTCGTGGATCGCCATCGATGACCTGGTCGACGTCTATCACCGCGCGCTGTGGGACGGCGAACTGTTAGGCGCGGTGAACGCCGTTGCACCGCAACCGGTTCGCAACTCCGAATACACCCGCACCCTCGCCCGGGTGCTGCGCCGGCCCGCGGTCTTGCCGGTGCCGGCGCTCGGTCCCCGGCTGCTGCTGGGCGAACAGGGCGCCCGCGAACTCGCCTGCGCCAGCCAACGCGTGATTCCGCGCAAGCTCGCCGCGGCCGGGCACCGGTTTCGCCAGCCCGACCTCGACGCGGCCCTGCGTCACCTGCTCGGGCGTTAGCCCGCGTCCCTGCCCTCGCGGCTGCGCCGGTAGGCGCGGGCCCGCAGATCGGCGAGCCATTCCGGGTAGAGGCTCACCCCCGGCGCGGTGTTGGCGACCGGATCGAACGACACGTCCGGATCGGGGTCGCGGACGCCGGTCAACTTCAGCCGCGCCAGCGGCGCGAAATCGGCCCTGCCGCAGGCCTGGTCGATCGCAAAGTCGACGCCGCCCGCGCTGATCGCCTGCTCGACACTGCCCAACGCCAGCCCAAAGCCGTCGACATCGCTCATGCCCCGGGCCCTCAGCCACCACACGCTGCCCTGGTAGGAGAACGGCATCAGGCTGGTCAGCGTCTGCCCGGCCCACGACGTGGTCGGCCGCAGCGCCACGGCCCGCGCCAGCACACCCGAACCCGCCGAGACGAGCAGGATGTCCCACGGCGTCGCCGCCACCTGCCGGGGTGCGACGCGGATCGCCAGGCCGATGAAGTCGGGCAGCGCTGCGGGCGTGCCGGCGGCCTTGGAGATTCGAGCGACAACATCGGACGACGGGATCGGCAGCCCCTCGGCCGCCGGCGCAACGCGTTCCAGCGAGCCTTCCGCGAGGACGCCGACCGGATGGAAAAACCTGCGGCCGCGCAGAGCGGATCCCCAGTGAAAGGGCCTGGCCAGGAGGTCGGAAACGTTCACCGGCGGTGTGTTCCCGTTCTGCGCCGGCAGAAACACCGACCCAGGAAGCCGGAAAACGAAGAGGGCGGGCTCGGACCCCGGGTGTAACGGCTGGCCGCGCGGACCGGCCCGAAATACGTGGTCGCATTCGGCCACCTAGGCGCGGCTTCGGGGCTAGCATCTAAAGCAGGTTGAGTTCACAGCTTCTTTCTTGGAGCGGTGCGTAGCACACGTGTCGTCCCTTCACCACAGCCGATTGGCGCACCACATGACTGCTCACCAGTCCACGGATTCACCGGACAAACACCAACCCGCCAGCTGCCGCTACATGACCGATTTCAACGGTGCGCGGCTCTTTGTCTACGCGCGCAGCCTGGGCACCGTCCTGCGGGTCGATGGCGAGATCGACGCATCGAACGCCGACCAGTTCGCCCCCGCGATCCGTCGCTTTTCCCGCTTGAAGACCCCGCTGATCCTGGACATGAGCCAGCTGGACTTCATCAGCCTTGACGGTTTCCGGGCGCTGCTGGCGCTCAATCACGAGCATCAGCAGGCGCGGGTGCACTGCAGCGTCGTGGCCGGCGCCGCGATGCGCCCGATGCTTCAAATCGTCAGCGACCACGGTTTGCCCGTGGTGGGATCGGTGGCCGAAGCCCTCCAGCTCATCGACGACCTCGTAAAAGCCAGGCGTCAGTTGCTCTCGGGAATAGTCCGGGATCGGCGCTACCGGCACGAAGCGACGCGAGCCGCCGCCATCCCCTCCTGACGCCATCGGGCATCGGCGACGCATACCTCACCCCCACCGGCGACCGCCGGGCAGTCAATGGCGCCCGGGCACTGGCGAACCGGTCGATCATTCAGTAAGTTAATGTTTCAATAACTTAAACTAGCGTGCATCGACCGGGTGTCCCGCCCGACGCATGTTCGCCGTCGCCACGTGTTTTGTTTCGTCACAAAAGGGGTACCGCGCGTGAATCCGAGCCGTTCGAGCCAGCGGCTGACCGACCCTGCGAGGGAGGCTTCGGTGGGAGCTGTGCACGCATTTCCGGGTGTGCGCCTTGCCGAAGCCACCCTGCCCGGGCCCGCCGCCCTGCCCCCTTCCGGCCAACTCGAGGCCTGGCGAGCGGGTTTGCGGCAGGCGGTGCTCTCCCGCGTCGTCGAATTCGTCGCCGACCGCTGCGTCGAGGCGCTGGGCCCATCCGGCCTCGACGTGGCCGGCGACATGTTGATGGAATTCGTCAACGGCGGCAAATGCCTGCGGTCGACGTTCATGTATCTGGGCTGGCTGTGCGGCGCGCCGGCCAGCGATGCGGCGCTGTCGGCCGCGGCCAGCCTGGAGCTGCTGCATGCGTTTGCGCTCCTGCAGGACGACGTGATGGACGAGTCGACCGCGCGACGGGGGCGCCCCGCCGCGCACGTCCAGTTCGCCGCGTGGCATCGCCGGCGCGGATTGTCCGGCCCCTCGCGCCGGTTCGGTGAGTCGTCCGCCATCCTGCTCGGCGACCTGTGCCTGATCTGGGCCGAACAAATGCTGCGCGACAGCGGCCTTAAGCACCATCAGTTGCAACGCGCGTGGCCACGCTACGACGCCATGCGCACGGAGCTGGCGGTGGGCCAATTCGCCGATCTTGCAACGGATATGCGCGATCTGCCCACGCTGGAAGCCGTGCTGGAGGTGGCCCGGCGGAAGTCGGGAAACTACACCGTGCGCCGGCCCCTGGAGATCGGCGCCGCGACGGCGGGCTGCGACGAGCGGGTGCTGGCGGCGCTCGGCGCCTACGGCTCGGCCATCGGCGAAGCGTTCCAGCTGCGCGACGACGTCCTCGGCATCTTCGGATCCCCCGCGACGACCGGCAAACCCACCAACGACCTGATCGAGCGCAAGGCCACCAGCGTGGTGGTGGCCGCCCACCAGTTGGCCGACCCGTCGACGCGGCTGCAGTTCCGGGAACTGATGACGACCGACCGGCTTGACGAATCAGCCCTCGACCGCTGGCGAAATCTGATACTCGCCACCGGGGCCGTGCATTACATCGAAGAACTGATCGCTGAGCGCGTCGACGAAGCGGTAAACGCCTTGGATTGCACCGCCTTTGGCGACCACCTCACGGCCGCGCTGGTCGACATGGCGGGCCTGTGCACGCGGCGCGCGGCATGAGCGCCCGCACCGTGCCCGGGCGAACCGACCACGTCGTCGTGGTCGGCGCGGGATTCGCGGGGCTGGCCGCCGCGCTGCACCTGGCCGGGCGGGGCCGTGAAGTCACCGTGGTGGAGCGCCAACCCTGGCCCGGCGGGCGGGCGGGCCGGCGCGACGTCGACGGCTACCGCATCGACACGGGCCCGACGGTGCTCACCATGCCGGACCTCATCGACGAGGCCTTCGCCGCCGTGGGCGAAACCTTCACGGACAGGGTCGAATTGTTGCCGGTCGACCCGGCCTACCGGGCGCGATTCGCCGACGGCAGCACCATCGACGTCCACACCGACGCCGATGAGATGGCCGCCGCGGTGCGCGAGTTCGCCGGGCCGCAACAGGCCGACGGCTACCGGCGGTTGCGCGACTGGCTGAACCGGTTGTACCGCACCGAATTCGACGGCTTCATCGCCGCCAACTTCGACTCCCCGCTGTCGCTGCTGAATCCTCGGCTGGCTCGGCTGGCCGCGCTCGGCGGCTTCCGCCGCTGGGACACGATGGTCAAGCGCCACATCAGCGACCCCCGGCTGCGCCGGGTGTTCACCTTCCAGTCGCTGTACGCCGGCGTCGCACCGCAACATGCCCTGGCGGTCTACGCGGTGATCGCCTACATGGACACGGTCGCCGGCGTGTTCTTTCCACGCGGTGGCGTGCGGGCGCTGCCCGACGCCCTGGCGGCGGCGGCCGCCGACGCCGGAGTGCGGTTCCGCTACGGGTCAACGGTCACCAAGCTGGAGCGCAGCGGCCAGCGGATCACCGCGGTCCACACCGACCTGGATCGACGCATCGCCTGCGACGCGGTGGTGCTGACGACCGAGCTGCCGCAGACCTACCGGCTGCTCGGCCGCCAACCACGCCGGTTGCTTCCGCTGCGCGCGGCGCCCTCGGCGGTGGTGCTGCACGTGGGGTGCCCCGCCGTGGCCGCGCAAACCGCGCACCACACCATCCTTTTCGGCGCGGCGTGGGAGCGGACGTTCACCGACATCATTCGCGACGGCCGGCTCATGGCCGACCCGTCACTGCTGGTCACCCGGCCGACGGCCACCGACCCGAGCCTGGCGCCCACCGGCCGGGACCTGCTCTACGTGCTGGCCCCGGCCCCCAACCTGGCGCGCCGCGCCATCGACTGGATGGCCACCGGCGACGCGTACGGGGCCTCCCTCCTCGAGGTCGTGCAGGACCGGCTCCTGCCCGGGTTGCGCGACGACGCCCGGTTGCTGCATGTCGACACCCCGGCCGACTGGGCCCGCCAGGGCATGGCGGGCGGCACGCCGTTCGCGCTGGCCCACACGTTCGCCCAGACCGGCCCCTTCCGGCCGGCCAACACGGTGCGCGGCATCGAGAACGCGGTGCTGGCCGGGTCGTCGACCCTGCCCGGTGTGGGCGTGCCCACCACCCTGATCTCGGGGCGACTGGCGGCCGATCGCATCACCGGCCCGACCGATCGGACGACGACGCGGACGCTCGACCTGAAAGCCGGATCCCGATGATCCGCACCGAGCTGGACGCCGCCGGGATCGACGAAGACCGCCTGCGCGCGGCATATCGGCGGTGCCGGCGGATTGCCGCCGAAAACGGTCGCACGTATTTCCTCGCCACCCGATTGCTGGCCCCCGACCAGCGCCCGGCCGTCCATGCGTTGTACGGCTTCGCCCGCCACGCCGACGACATCCTCGATGAACTCAATCCGGCCCTGGACGTCGCCGAGCGGGCGGACCGGCTGCAGCGGCTCTCGGATCGCTTCTTCGACGGCGGTGAGCACCACAACGAGCCCGTCCTCGCCGCCGTCGGCCACACCGCGCGCCGCTACGGGATCCCCGCCGAGCTGTTCGCCGACTTTCTGGACTCCATGCGGATGGATCTCACCGTCACCGATTATCCCGACCGGGGCGCGCTCAACCGCTACATGCGTGGCTCCGCGGAAGTCATTGGGCTGCAGATGCTTCCGATCCTGGGGACCGTGTGTCCCGTCGACGAGGCCGCCCCGTACGCCGCGGCGCTCGGCCGTGCGTTTCAGCTCACCAACTTCCTGCGCGACGTCGACGAGGACCTGGCGCGGGGCAGGGTCTACCTGCCCGCCGACGAACTCGCGGCCTTCGGCGTGGACCGGGAGCTGCTGGCGTGGTGTCACGTTCACCGGCGCACCGATCCCCGCGTCCGGTCCGCGTTGGAGGCCCAGCACCAGATCACCCGCGAGATCTACCGTTTCGCCGCCGATGGCATCGCCCTGCTGGCGCCGCGTTCCCGGCCGTGCGTGGCGACCGCCCTGACGCTCTACTCCGAGATCCTCGATTGCATTGAAGCCAGCGATTTCTCGGTGTTCACGCGGCGCGCCACCGTCGGCACGACGCGTCGGCTTCAGGTCGCCGGCGGCGCCCTGGTGCGGTCGTGGCGGGCCCGGATGAGGGGCGCGTCGTGAGCGATCGGTGGCAGTACCTGATCGTGCTCGGCCTGTGCCTGGCGATCACGGCGCCGCTGGAGCTGTTCGGCGCCGGCGTGTATCGCCAGCCGCGCCGGCTCGCGCGCGCCGTGCTTCCGGTCGCGGCGGTGTTCCTCGTCTGGGACGCGGTGGCGATCGGCGCCGGGGTGTGGACGTATTGCGACAGCTACATCGCCGGCATCCACATCCCGTTCGGGGTGCCGATCGAGGAAGTGTTGTTCTTCCTGGTGATTCCGGTGTGCGCTCTGCTGACCTACAACGCGGTGACCGCCATCCTCGAACGAGTCAGGCACCGATGACCGGCCTCGGCTACACGGTGCCGGCCGTCGCGGCCGTCCTGGTCGTCATCGCGCTGGAGCTCGCGCTGTTGCACACGGGGTTGTTCCGGCGGCCGGCCTACTGGTTGTCGATGGTGATCGTGCTCGGCTTTCAGGTTCCCGTCGATGGCTGGCTGACCAAACGCAGCGCGCCGATCGTGATCTACAACGAGCGGCAGACCAGCGGCGTGCGATTTCCGTTCGACATTCCCGTCGAGGACTTCCTGTTCGGCTTCGCGCTGGTCACCGCCGTGCTGCTGTTGTGGGAGCGACAACGTGCGCGTCGATAAGGCGGGCCTGCCCCGCGACGAGGTGCCCGGCGCCTTCGACGTCGGCGCCGCGGCGTACGACCGGTTGGTCGGCGCCAACCCGTACTACCACGCGAACCTGGCGCGCTCAGCGCGCCGCATGCGGCTGCCCGGACGGGGACGGGGACTGCGCCTGCTCGACGCGGGCTGCGGCACCGGGGCGTCGACGGCCGCGCTGCTGGCGGCGGCTCCCGAGGCGGAGATCGTCGCCGTCGACGCCGCCAAGGGAATGCTCGATGCCGCACGGGCAAAAGCGTGGCCACCGTCGGTCCGGTTCGTGCATGCCCGCATCGAAGAACTCGACGAGCACGGCGTCACCGGACCGTTCGACGGCATCCTGGCCGCCTATCTGCTGCGCAATCTCGCGGACCCGGACCGTCAACTGCGGGAGTTTCGCGCGCTCCTTGCGCCCGGCGGCGTCCTGGCGGCGCACGAGTACTCGGTGCGCGATTCGGTTGCCGCAACCCTGATTTGGCACGCAGTGTGTTGGGGCATCATCATCCCCGCCGGCTGGTGGCGCACCCGCGACAGCACGCTGTACCGGCACCTGTGGCGCAGCGTCCTCGCGTTCGACGGGGCGTCGCGATTGCGACGACGGGTGCGCGACGCCGGATTCATCCGGGTGCGAAGCCTCACCATGCCCGGCTGGGAACACGACGTCGTGCACACCTTCCTCGGGGAGGCGCCCCGATGACCGACCGCCGCCGCCACATTCACCCCGCCCCGCCGGGGCTGCCCGACGCGGGCGCGCTCGCGTCGCGGCCGCGCGCCGTTGTCGTCGGGGCGGGCATCGCCGGCCTGACGGCCGCCACCGCCCTCGCCGAACGCGGCGTTGCCGTGGACGTGGTGGAACGCGAGGGATACCTGGGCGGCCGGGTGGGCGGCTGGACCGAGCACGTCGACGGCGCCGAACTCGCGATGAACCGCGGGTTCCACGCCTTCTTCCGGCAGTACTACAACCTGCGGGCCCTGCTGCGCCGCGTCGACCCGCAGCTGGGGATGCTCGCCGCCGTCGAGGATTACCCGCTGATCGACGGCGCCGGACGACGGGACACGTTCCGCGGCCTGCCCCGCACCCCACCGTGGAACGCGCTGGCGTTCGCGCTGCGCAGCCCCACGTTTTCTCTCGGCGACCTGGCGCGCATCAACGCGCGGGCCGCCGCACCGCTGGCCGCGGTGTCGGTGCCAGACATCTACCGGCGGCTCGACCACATCGACGCCGAAACCTTCTTGAAGAGCATCAACTTTCCCCAATCCGCGCGCCACCTCGCGTTCGAGGTGTTTTCCCGCAGCTTCTTCGCCGAGCCGGCGCAACTGTCCGCCGCCGAACTGGCGACCATGTTCCACATCTACTTCCTGGGCTCCAGCGAGGGCCTGGTCTTCGACGTGGCCACCGCGAACTTCGATGTGGGCCTGTGGAATCCGCTGGCGGACTACCTGCGGGAGCGGGGCGTTCGGATGCACCTGGGCGCGCGCGTGTCCAGCGTCACCCCCGGCAGCGCGAAAACGCTTCGCGTCCAAGCCGATTCGGGTGAGCGCTGGGACGCCGACGCCGTCGTCCTGGCCCTCGACGTGGGTGGCCTGCAGCGGGTGGTGGGCGCGTCGCCCGGGCTCGGCGGCGATCCGTGGCGCGCGCGGATCCGGCGGCTGCGCACCGCACCGTCGTTCGTGGTGCATCGGCTCTGGCTCGACCGGCCGGTCGAGTCGCACCGGCCGGCGTTCCTCGGCACCGCCGGTCACGAGCCGGTCGACAACATCAGCGTCCTGGAGCGCTACGAGCGCGAGGCCGCCGCGTGGGCGCGGAGCCACGGTGGATCCGTCGTCGAATTGCACTCGTACGCGGCCGGTTCCGAGTCGCCCGCCGGGGCGGCGCTCGGGCCCCTGCACGAGCTGTATCCCGAAACCGCGCCGGCGCGTGTGGTTTACGAACGCGAACTGCGCCGCAGCGATTGCCCGCTGTTCGCCCCCGGAACGTACGCGCTGAGGCCGACCGTGGCCACGCCGCAGCGCGGGCTGGTGCTGGCCGGCGACGGCATCCGGGTCGACCTGCCGGTGGCGCTGATGGAGCGCGCGGCCACCACCGGGTGGTCGGCCGCCAACCGGCTGCTGGCGTCGTGGGGGCTGGCCGGTCACCAACTGTGCACGGTTCCCGTCCGCGGACGGTCGGCGCTGCTGCGCTCGCTGGCCGAGCGCCGGGGACCCCGTCGATGAGCGTCGGGGACCGCCTGCGCCGCCGGTGGAAAGACTGGCCCGTCGGCGTGATACGGCCTGTGCCGTGGACACAGCAGCGCCCGACCTACCGGGACGCGCGGCCGGCGATCATCGACGCCGCCTTGGAACGCTCGGGGCGCCGGCCGACGGGAAACTGGTTTGTGTTCGCGGCCAGCCGCGAGGTGGTCGCCGGTCGCGCCTACGGCGCGCGGGTCGCCGGTATCGACCTGGTGGCCTGGCGCGACAAGCGCGGCAGCCTGCGGGTCGGCCCCGCAACCTGCCCCCACCTGGGCGCCGACCTCGCGACGGGCCTGGTGCGCGGGGGCGTCCTGTACTGCCGATGGCACGGGCTGGCCCTCGACGGCGATGCGTGCGAACTGCGCTGGAAGCCGTTTCCCAGCCACGACGACGGCGTGCTGGCGTGGGTGCGCCTGGATTCGGCGGGCGCGGAGGCTCCGATGGACGAGCCGGTGGTCGTGCCGAGGCCCACCACCGACACGTTGGCGGCGGTCACCCGCATGGTCGGGCACTGCGAACCGACCGACGTCGTCGCCAACCGGCTCGACCCGTGGCACGGCGCGTGGTTTCACCCGTATTCGTTCACCCGGCTGGAGGTGCTCGCCACGCCCACCGAGGAGGACGACCGCTTCCTGGTCTCGGTGACCTTCCGGATGGGTCGCTTCGGGGTGCCGGTCATCGCCGAATTCACCGCCCCCGAGGCGCGCACGGTGGTCATGCGCATCATCGAGGGCGAGGGAACGGGCAGCGTGGTCGAAACGCACGCAACGCCAATGGGTTTGGGGCGCGACGGCCGGCCACGCGTCGCCGTGATCGAGGCCATCGTCGCGACTTCGCGGCGCCCCGGTTTCAAGGCGGCGCGCCGCGCCGGCCCGTTGATCACGCCGCTGATGCGCCGTGCCGCGACCCGGCTGTGGCGCGACGATCTGGCCTATGCCGAACGCCGCTACCAACGACGCACCGGTGGCTAACATGGACCTACCGCAGCACGTGCCAACGGCGGAAGTCCGAACCAGCGATGAAGAAAGCGCACTTCGCCTTCTTTAAAAACCTCGTGATCGTCAGCGTCGGCGCGCACTTCGCCTACCTGTGCTACCTGCCCAGCGGCGGGTTTTTGGCGCTGCGCTGGCCGCGCACCATCTGGCTGCACCTGGCGAGCGTGGCCTGGGGTCTGCTGGTCGTGACGCTGCCGGTGCCGTGTCCGCTGACGTCGCTGGAAGATTGGGCGCGCGCGAGAGCCGGGATGGAACCACTGCCGAACACCGGGTTCGTCGACCGCTACGTCGCGGGTGTGCTCTATCCGCCGGGCCGGACCGGCACCGCGCAGGCCGTCGCCTTTCTCGCCGCCGCGACGTCATGGATCGCCCTGGCGAGGAAGGCGCGGGCCACCTCGCTCTCCGCCGGGAATGATTCGTGAAAGCCTTGCGCCCACGGGTCGGACATCGAGAAGTGGCGCGGGACCGCCGGGTTCGATCCGGGCGCGCGGCAGGTCGCGCTAGGTCCTCGGTGAGCGCACCGATACGCTGGTTGGCCTGATGAAGGATGCGGGTAGGTGAGCAAGCGCGGCGCACAGGATCCACCGGCGCCCCGGGCCGAGCTGGAGCGGCAGCTGTCGGCCGACATGCGGTCGATCACGGCGCAATCGGATCGCATCGGCCGACACTTCGCGCGCACGAACGAGGTGGGCAGCAGCGATTTCCACGCGCTGCTGCACATCATGGTCAGCGAAACCGCGGGAAAGCCGTTGACCCTGGCCCAGCTGAAGCAGCGCATGGACGTGTCGCCCGCGGCCATCACATATCTCGTCGACCGGATGATCGAGGCGGGCCACATTCGGCGGGAGCCCGACCCCGCGGACAGGCGAAAGTGGCTGCTGCGCTACGAGGAAAGCGGCATGACGTTGGCGCACGCCTTCTTCCGGCCGCTCGGGATTCACCTCAGCAAGGCGATGGCGGACCTGAGCGACAAGGACCTCGATGCCGCCCATCGGGTTTTCACGGCGATGATCACCGCGATGTCCACGTTCGAGGACGAGCTCGCCAACGAGACGTCGAAACCCTCAGCACAGCCCGGGCGGGACGCCGCGGTCCCCCGGCGCCGGCGATCCCCCCGGTAGAACCCGACCCAGCAGCCGCTGCTCGATCAGGTCGGCGCCACGGGCCACACCGCCGGTCGCGGCAAAGCCGGCGGCGACCCGGCGGGCACCCTCGGCCATCGTCGTCGCCTGGCAGATGGCGGCGCGCAGGCGCGCCGCGGTCAGCCTCTTGGCCGGCAGCCGGGTGCCACATCGCGCCATCTGCACGCGGCGCGCCACTTCGGCCTGATCGCGCGCAAAGGGCACCGCGCAGACCGGGACACCGCGGTCCAGCGCCTTCACGGTGGTTCCCATCCCGCCGTGGGTGACGGCGCAGATCGCACGGTCGAGGACCGCGCCGTGCGGCACGAAACGGCACACCGTGGCGTTCGGCGTCCGTGGTAGGCCGTCGGGCACGCCGGCCGGGAACGTCGCGACGACGTGGACCGGTTCATCGGCCAACGCCTGCAGGGCGATTCGGCCGAGCCACGCGTCGGCCTGCGCGATCGAGGAGGTGCTGACCAATACGATGGGCCGGTCGATGTCGGCCACCCAATCGGGGACATCCGCGGGGGCCGTGTCGAATTCACACGCACCGATGAAGTGCACGTCGCGCCAATCGGGATGCGGGTACTCGAACGGCTCGCCGCCGACGGCCAGCAGCAGCGGCGCGCGGCGCATCAGCCCATCCACCGATTTCACTTTCGGCACACCTAATTCCGCGCGGACGGCGTTGACCCGCGGCACTACCCGGCGGTCGAAGAGGTGGTTCACAAACGGGCGCATCGACGCGTCGCGGACCATGCCGACTACTCCCGGCAGCGGCCGCAGGCCCGGACCGAACGGAGGCGCCGCGCGGGACCGCAGGTAGGGCGTGAACGGGGAGAACACCAGCCACGGAACACCGCTGGCCTCCGCTGTCGATATCGCTCCCCAGCAGTTCGCGTCGACGATGACCGCGTCGGGCCGCACCCGCGCCAGCGTGCCGCGCAGGTCGCCGACCTCGATCACCGCGCGACGGCACAAGACGTCGATCGTCTCCGCGAGGACGCCTAACGCGTTGGGCGCCAGCCAATCCCGGCCGGCGATGGCCTCGATCCGCGGGTCGACCGGCTCGGTGTCGATGCCGACCGCCCGCATGGCGTGCACGCCGGCGGCCAGGGTGACCAGGTGAACCCGGTGCCCGCGCCGCCCCAGTTCCCGCAGCAGCGCGGCGAGGGGATAGAGGTGGCCCAGCGCGGGCGACCCGTAAGCCAGAATCACTGCCATGGGCCGGTCGCTCTTATGAAACGGCCGTCACGCCAACGTCTCGCAGTGCACCCAGGTCGGCCGCCCCGCACCCGTGCAGGCAGATGCGCAGCTCGTCGATGAATCGCTGCAGCCAGGCCGCCGCCGCGGCCGCCGATTCGATCGCCGCGGGCAACAGCGGCCGCGCCACGGCTACCACGTCGGCGCCCAGGGCCAGCGCCTTGGCGGCGTCCATGCCCGTCCGGATCCCACCCGAGGCGACCAGCGGGATGTCCGGCAGCGCCGCGCGCACCTCGGCGATCGCCTGCGCGGTGGGTATGCCCCAGTCCGCCAGGTCCGGGTAGCGCACTTCGCCGTAGCGGACCAACTGCTCGACGCGTGACCACGAGGTTCCGCCGGCGCCGGCCACATCGACGGCCGCCACCGGCGGCTCGGAGGACAAGCGCAGCAATTGGCCGATCGCGGCGGCGCCGATCCCGTGACCGACCTCCTTCAGCAGCACCGGGTAGCCCAGCGCGCCGGCCACGTCATGCAGCCGGTCCAACGATCCCGCGAAGTCGGTGTCGCCGCCGTGCTGGATGGCCTCCTGCAGCGGATTGGTATGCACCGCAAGCGCATCCGCACCCACCCGATCGAGCGCTCGAACGATGTCCGGCACCGCATCCTTGGTCAGCTGGGACAGGCCGATGTTGCCCAGCAACAGCACGTCCGGTGCCACGTCGCGCACGGCGAAGCTGGAGGCGGCACCCTCCCCCAGGACGCTGTCGAGCATCACCCGCTGCGAGCCCAGCATCATTCCGATGCCGAGCCGCTGTGCCGCCGCGGCCAGATTCCGGTTGATGGTGCCCGACAGCTTCGCCCCGCCGGTCATGGCGCCGATCAGGATCGGCGCCCGCAACCGTGCCCCGAGGAATTCGGTGCGCAGGTCGACGTCGTCGAGGTTGGTCTGGGTCAGGGCGTTGTAGGGCAGGGCGTAGCGTTCCAGGCCGGTCGTCACGCCGTGGTAACCCACGTCGCCGTCGAGGCACACGTCGATGTGGCGACGCTTGCGGGTGGTCATCTCGCCGCGGTCGGCGGTCATGGCGCGTCAACCCCGCGCCGGCGGTTCAGCAGCCAGATGTGGGCGGACAGCACGTCGATCAAGCCGGCTCGACCGGCACGGCAATCTCGTTGCGGCGCAGGGCCGGGACGGTCCAAGGCGGATCGTAGAACCAGGCCGCCGGCGTATCGACGGCCTGGAATCCGTACTCGCGCAACGTGGACATCAATTTATCGGTGTGCGCCGCGAGGGCACGGCGACTGCGGCTGCCCGTGAAGCGGTGCACCGCGACCGTCTCCGCCGGCACGGCCGCCAGCCTGACTTCGCCGTCGTCGGGATCGGGCAACGAGTCCAGCGTCTTTTCGGCGGGCATGAAAAACCGGATCACCCATTTGCGGTCGCCCGCCGCCTCCTGGGCCACCGGGGCGGTCATCGCGATCTTCTCGTGACCGCCGTTGCCGCCGAAGATGTAACCGGCGAGCCGGCGAAACCCGGTATAGCGGGCGGCCTCCTCGTCCGCCACGACCGTCGTCTCCGCGGCTATGCGGGCGCCGTAGTGCCGGATCTCGACGTCCCGGGTCAGCTGCTCCGCACGGTAGTCCGGCTCCTTGGTGCCGTGGCGGTAGCCGACCACCGTGCCGGCCGCATCGATTACCTCGCCGAGCAACGCTCCCATCGACCCGAACACATCCCTCACCTCTTCCTGCCACATGTCCTTAGGTGGTACCCCGCCTGCAGGCAGCCTAACGGAATTAGCACATTTAGTTAAGTGCTTGAATGTTTAAGAATCTTAACATAACCTCGGAGGGACGTCAGCCCACACCACCGACCGCGGCCGGCCGGTGCACCGCGGATCACCCTAAGGGCGGTACATGCTAGCGAGAATGGCCCGACTCGCCGTCGCCGCGCCACGACGCATCGTCGCCATCACCGCCTTGTTCATGATCGCCGCCGCCGTTTTCGGCATACCCGTCGCGACCAGGCTGTCCGCCGGGGGAT
This sequence comes from Mycobacterium sp. NGS69, assembly GCF_059812165.1. Lineage (NCBI taxonomy): Bacteria > Bacillati > Actinomycetota > Actinomycetes > Mycobacteriales > Mycobacteriaceae > Mycobacterium > Mycobacterium sp. NGS69. The sequence goes on along the minus strand of NZ_JCALCD010000002.1, from coordinate 39,706 downwards.
TTCTCGACCCGGCATCCGAATCGGCTCGCGCCGCCGCGACGCTGTCCGAGAAGTTCAATCAGGGTGGCATGGATTTGGTGCTGCTGGTGAATTCGGCGGGCGGCGCCGGAGGCGGGCCCGCACAAGCCGTCGGCACCGACATCGCCCGACAGCTTTCCCAATCGCCTTACGTGGCGCGGGTGATTTCACCCTGGGACGCGCAAGCCAGCCCCGGCTTGTTCAGCGCCGACGGAAAGACCGCGATGATTCTCGTCGCACTCACCGGCGACGAAAACAGCGCGCCCCGGCATGCCCGGACGCTGGCGGAGCGGTACGCGCACGACCATCAGGGCGTCACGGTGCAAGCGGGAGGGTCGGCGCTGGTCTACGAGCAGATCAACCGGCAGACCGAGAAAGACCTGCTGCGGATGGAATTGATCGCGATACCGCTGAGTTTCATCGCGCTGGTGTGGGTCTTCGGCGGGCTGCTCGCGGCGGCACTGCCCGTGGCGGTCGGCGGAGTCGCGATCCTGGGTTCGCTCGCCGTGTTGCGGGTGATCGCTTCGATCACCAACGTGTCGAGCTTTGCCCTCAACGTCACGGTGGCATTGGGTTTCGCCCTGGCCGTCGACTACAGCCTGCTGATCGTCAGCCGGTACCGCGACGAACTGGCCGCCGGTGCCGGACGGGACGAGGCGCTGGTGAAGGCCCTGACGACCGCCGGCCGAACCGTGATGTTCTCGGCGATCACTGTGGCGCTGGCGCTGACCGCGACCGCGCTGTTTCCCATGTACTTCCTCAAGTCCTTCGCCTATGCCGGGACGGCGGTGGTGGGGTTCGCCGCCTTGGCCGCGGCGGTCGTCGCGCCGGCCGCGATCGCATTGCTCGGAGAACGCCTCGACGCCTTCAACGTGTGGGCGCTGGGCCGCAGGCTCTTCCGGCGGCCGGCACCGCAGGGGCGGACGTTGGAAGCCAGCTTCTGGTACCGCACGACGAAAGTGGTCATACGGCGGGCGATCCCGGCCGGTTTGGCGGTCACCGCGGTCCTGCTCGCGCTGGGCGCACCCTTCCTCGGCGTCAGGTGGGGCTATCCCGACGACCGGGTACTGCCGACGTCGTCGTCGGCGCGGGCCGTAGGCGACCGAATCCGCGGCGACTTGCGCACGACGTCCGAGATCAAGGTCGTCCTCCCCGAAACCGCCGGCCTCACAACCGCGGACCTGGACGACTACGCCATGCGGTTGTCCCTCGTTGCCGACGTGGCGGCGGTGTCCGCGCCAACCGGCACCTTCGTCGCCGGTCAGCCGCAAGGCCCGCCATCGGCCGCGGCCGGAATGGCAGGCGGCAGCGCCTATCTGACCGTTGACAGCGCCGCCCCCCTTTACGGTCGGGCGTCCGAGGCGCAATTGGCCCGCCTGCACGAAATCGCGCCGCCGGGGCACCGACCGGCGCAGTTCACCGGTACGGCACAAACCAATCGTGATTGCGTGAACGGGATTACGAGCCGCTTGCCGATTGTGTTCGGTTTCATCGCGGTCGTGACGCTGGTGCTGCTGTTCCTGCTCACCGGCAGCGTGCTGCTCCCGATCAAGGCGGTTCTGCTCAACATGCTCTCGCTCACCGCCGCATTCGGCGCCCTGGTGTGGATCTTTCAGGATGGCCACCTGGGGGCGGTAGGCACCACGCCGACAGGCACGCTGGCCGCGAACGTCCCGGTGCTGATGTTCTGCATCGCCTTCGGTCTGTCGATGGATTACGAGGTTTTCCTGCTTTCCCGGATCCGCGAGTACTGGCTCGACTCGGGCCGAACGCGTGCGGACAACGACGAAAGCATCGCGCTCGGCATCGCCCGCACCGGCAGGGTGATCACCGCCGCGGCGCTGCTGATGTCGATCTCTTTCGCGGCCCTGATTTCCGCGGGGGTGTCCTTCATGCGGATGTTCGGGCTGGGCCTGACCGTTGCCGTCCTGGTGGACGCGACGCTGGTGCGGATGCTGCTCGTGCCGGCGTTCATGCACGTGCTCGGCGGCCTGAACTGGTGGGCGCCCGAACCGCTGGCGAGATGGCACCAGCGCACCTTCAACGGGGCGAGCCCAATTCGCCCTGGAAGTGGCGCATTGCGCTGATCAGCGCGGCGAAGACCCGGTGCGCCGCGGCCAAATCCGCGTCGGGTAAGTCGTTGAGCGCGGCGCGGGTGTGCACCCCCAGCGGGGTGAAGAACGAGCGCGCGGTGTCCAGCCCGGGATCCGAGTAGCGCAGAATGACCTTTCGCCGGTCCTCGGCGTGGGTGTCGCGCCGGATGTGGCCGGAATTGATCATCCGCTCGACGAGATAGGTGATCGCCGCCGCGGACAGGCCCATCTTCTGACGCAACTCCCCCGATGTCAGCGGAGCACCGGCCGTTTCGGCCACCAGGATATGCAGCAGGGCGCGAAAGTCGCTGGTGCCCAACCGATGCGCCGCGGCGAAGACCCGACCCATTTGGTCGGACTCGGCGGTCAGGGCGCGCGCGTCGGCCGCGATCAGCGCCTCGAGCCCAACACGCTCGGTGGTGGCTTCCATCAGAATCGCAGCATACCGCGTCAAAACGGGATTGTTAATTTGATTAATGGTTAAGCGACTGAAATAATTGCTGTCGTGGGCTGGGACGCTGTCGCCGCTGCCGTGACGGGCCGGCGTTCGTGGCTGCCCGGATTCGGCGCGCTATTGCTGGGTATTGGCTTCATCGTGTTCATCGGCGGAAACGCGGCGGCGGGCCGCGCGCCGCTGTCGGTGCCCAGCGGCTCGGATTCCGCCAAGGTCGACGCCCTGGTCCGCCAGTTCCCCGGCGGTGACCGGGCTCCGCTGATCGTCGTGGTCAGCCGCGCCGACGGCGCGTCGCTGGACCCCGCGGACCTGGGCGCCGCCCACGCGGCCCGCGACCGGATGCTCGCGCTCAACCACGATGCCGACGCGGCACCGGTGACGGTCTCGGGCGACGGCAAAGCGGCCATCGGCGTGGTCTCCGTGTGTGCCGACCTGTCGGGTCTGGAACTCAACGACACGGTCGCCGGCCTGCGCACCGCCGCCGACGCCGGGCTGCCCCCGGGCCTGCGGGCCCACGTCACCGGCGGGCCGGCCTTCGGCGCGGACATCGCCAACGCGTTCACCGACGCCAACGTCGCCCTGCTGGCGGTGACGGCGTCCGTGGTGGCGCTGCTGCTGATCGCCACCTACCGCTCGCCTGTGCTGTGGCTGACACCGCTGCTGGTGATCGGGTTCGCCGACCGGGTCGCTGCGGCGCTGGGCACGGCGGTGGCGTCGCTGACCGGGCTGAGCTTCGACGGCGCCACATCCGGGATCACCAGCGTGCTGGTGTTCGGCGCGGGTACCAACTACGCGCTGCTGCTCATTTCGCGCTACCGCCAGGAACTTTCGCGTCACCCCATGCATCGCGACGCGCTGCGCCGGGCCGTGCGCATGGCCGCGCCGGCCATCGTGGCCAGCAACGCCACCGTGGTGCTGGCGCTGCTGACCCTGCTGTTCGCCTCCACCCCGAGCACCCGCAGCCTGGGCGCCCTCGCGGCGTGCGGACTGGTCGTCGCCGCGGTGTCCGTCCTGGTGGTGCTGCCGCCGGTGCTGGCGCTGAGCGGGCGGCGGTTGTTCTGGCCCTTCGTCCCGCGCGACGATAACGGGGCCGCAATCGATTCGGGGCCATGGCACCGGGTGGCCGAGCGGGTGGCCCGGCGCCCGGCCGCGGTGGCGGCGGTCGCGATCGCGGTCCTGGCGGCCCTTGCGACCGGTCTGCTGGGGACCCGAATCGGCCTGTCGCAGACCGAGCAGTTCCGGGTCCGCGCGGATTCGGTGTCCGGCTACGACGTTGTGGCCGCGCATTTTCCGGGCGGCCTGGCCGGCCCCACGGTGGTGGTCGCCCCCTCCGGCGAGGCGGCGCGGGTGCAGCGGGCGATCGCTGCCACGCCGGGCGTGGTCTCGGCGACCGAGACGGGCCGGTCGGCAACAGCACTGACGAAGTGGTCGGTCTTGATCGACGCCCAACCATCCTCCGGCGCGGCGTTCACAATCGTTGCCGCGCTGCGGCATTCGACCAGGGCCGTCGCCCCCGGCGCGCTGGTCGGGGGCCCCGACGCGCAGGCACTCGACATCCGCGACGGTGCCGCGCATGATCGACTGGTGCTCATCCCGGCGATCCTGGCGGTGATCCTGGGCGTGCTGTATGCGCTGCTGCGCTCTGCCCTGGCTCCGCCAATCCTGCTTGCCGCAACGATTCTCGGCGCGCTGGCCGCGCTGGGCGTCGGCGGCTGGGCCAGCATGCACGTCTTCGGGTTCCCCGCGCTGGACAACAGCACGCCGCTGTTCGCCTTCCTGTTTCTGGCCGCCCTCGGCGTGGATTACACCATCTTCCTGGTCACCCGCGCCCGCGAGGAGGCCGCGCGTCATGGCGCGCGGGACGGCATGGTGCGCGCGGTGTCGGCCACCGGCGGCGTCATCACCAGCGCGGGCATCGTTTTGGCCGCCGTGTTCTGCGTGCTGGGGGTGCTGCCGTTGATCGTCCTGACGCAGCTGGGCATCATCGTGGGCCTCGGCATCCTGCTGGACACCTTCGTGGTGCGCACCCTGGTGATACCCGCGCTGTTCGCCCTCGTCGGCGACCGCATCTGGTGGCCCACCGATCCCACCCAACCGGAAGGAAGCAGAGCGTGAAACCCTCGATTCTGGCCGCGACCACCGTCGCCGTCGCCGTAGCCGCCGGCACCGGAAGCATCGCCAGCCCAAAGCGCGTGCCCGCCTGGTACTCCCGGCTCCGCAAGCCGCCCTATCAGCCGCCCGGCATCGCGTTCCCCCTCGTCTGGACCACGCTCTACGGAGACATCGCGGCGACGTCCGCGGTGGCCATCGACCGGTTGCGGGCCGCGGGACAGACCGGGGCCGCCCGCCGCTACGCCGCGGCGCTCGGCGTGAACCTGGCGCTGAACGCCGGCTGGAGCTGGCTGTTCTTCCGCTATCACAAGCTCGGCGCTTCCGCGCTGGTCGCCGCGGCACTGACGGCCAGCAGCGCCGACCTCGCGCGCCGGGCCGCGCAGGCCGACCCGCGGGCCGGCCTGGCGCTGTCCCCCTACGCGCTGTGGTGCGCATTCGCCACCGTCCTGGCCACCCACGTGTGGCGGCTCAACCGCTGAATCATGCCGACGCTGTTGTGGTTTCGCCGAGACCTGCGGTTGAGCGATCACCCCGCCCTGGCCGCGGCCGCCGAAAACGGCGCGGAGGTGCTCGCCTGTTTCGTCCTCGATCCGCGGCTCGAGGCCTCGTCGGGCGCGCGCCGGCTGCAATTCCTGGGCGACTCGCTGCGCGTGCTGGGCGAGGACCTCGACGGCCGGCTGCTAGTGGCCCGCGGGCGGCCCGAGACGCTGATCCCGCGCATTGCCAAGGAAATCGGCGCGACGTCGGTGCACGTGTCGCAGGACTTCGCGCCGTACGGAAGGCGCCGCGAAGAACGGGTGGGCGCGGCGCTGAATTGCGTGCCGTTGGTGGCGACGGGGTCGCCGTACCTGGTTTCACCCGGCCGCGTCACGAAGGCCGACGGCTCCCCCTATCAGGTGTTCACGCCGTTTCTGCGCCGGTGGCGCGAGGTCGGCTGGCGGGCGCCGGCGAAATCGACCGCCGACTCCGCCCGCTGGCTCGATCCGGCGCGGGTGGGGATCGAGCGGTGCGAGATCCCCGACCCCGGCGCCGCGCTCGACGTGGCGGCCGGTGAGGGCGTGGCGCGCACGGCCTGGAAGTCGTTCGTGGACAACGGCTTACAACGCTACGACCGCGACCGCGACCGGCCCGACCTGGCGGGCACCAGCCGGATGTCGGCGCACCTGAAGTTCGGGTGCATCCATCCCCGCACCATGGTCGCCGACCTCGACCTGCGTGGCGCCGGGGCGCAAGCCTTTCTGCGGGAGTTGGCATTTCGCGACTTCTACGCCGACGCGCTGTACCACCGGCCGGCCAGCGCGTGGCGCAACTGGAACAGCCGGTTCGACGACATCCCGACCGACACGGGGCCCGAAGCCAGGCGGCGCTTCGAGGCGTGGAAGGCCGGCCAGACCGGGTTTCCCTTCGTCGACGCCGGGATGCGTCAGCTTCGCGAGACCGGCTTCATGCACAACCGGGTGCGGATGATCGTCGCGTCGTTTCTGGTCAAGGACCTTCATCTGCCGTGGCAGTGCGGCGCGGAATGGTTCCTCGATCAGCTCGTCGACGGCGACATGGCCAACAATCAGCACGGCTGGCAGTGGTGCGCCGGATCGGGCACCGACGCCGCGCCGTACTTCCGGGTCTTCAACCCGAGCGCGCAGGGCGAGAAGTTCGATCCGGCGGGCGACTACATCCGGCGCTGGGTTCCCGAATTGCGCGGGGTCGACGACGCGCACCTGAGGAAAGGCGAACGGCCGCACGGATACCCGGCGCCGATCGTCGACCACGGCGCCGAGCGCGCCGAGGCGCTGCGCCGCTACCAGAGCATCTGAGCGATTTCTTGGACCCGAAGCTGGTTGGCATGCAATTATCAGCCGACTCACAGTTCTCGTCGATCTCGCCCACGGGAGGCGCCATGGCTCGCTCGGTCGTTCGGACGTTGTTGGTTGCGGGTGCTGCCGCGGGGCTGATGGCCAGCGCCGGCGCCTGTTCGTGTTCGGTCTCATCGAAGCACGCGGTGAGCAAGGGCGACGTCGCCAACCAGATCACCTCCAAGCTGACCGACGCCGCGGGCAACAAGCCCGAATCGGTGGACTGCCCGAACGACCTGCCGGCCGCGGTCGGGGCGCAGCTGAACTGCACGATGAAGGTCAAGGACCAGACGTTCAACGTCAATGTGACCGTGACCAGTGTCAACGGCAACGACGTCAAGTTCGACATGGTCGAGACGGTCGACAAGAACCAGGTCGCCAAGATCCTCAGCAACAAGCTCACCCAGCAGGTGGGCCGCAAGCCCGACTCGGTGACGTGCCCGGACAACCTCAAGGGCGTCGAGGGCGCGACGCTGCGGTGCGAGCTCACCGACGGCGGGCAGAAGTACGGCATCGCCGTCACCGTCACCAGCGTCGACGCGGGCGACGTCAGCTTCGACTACAAGGTCGACGATCACGCCGAATAAGGCGAACTAACGGGCCGCCTTCTTGCGTTCGATGTCGGCCAGCGCGGCGGCCAGCTCGGCGCGCTGCGCGGCCGAACTCTCCCAGGACAGCTGCCGGTTCTTGACCACCTTGGCCGGCGCACCGACCGCGATCGAATAGTCGGGGATGACACCGCGCACCACCGCGTGCGACCCCAGCACGCAGCCGCGCCCGACGGACGTGCCGCGCAGCACGGTCACCTTGACCCCGACCCACGTGTCCGGCCCGATCCGCACCGGGGACTTGACGATGCCCTGATCCTTGATCGGCATGTTGATGTCGTCCATGCGGTGGTCGAAATCGCAGACGTAGCACCAGTCGGCCATCAACACCGAATCGCCCAACTCGATGTCGAGGTAGGTGTTGATCACGTTGTCGCGGCCGAGCACCACCTTGTCGCCGAACCGCAACGAGCCCTCGTGTGCGCGGATGGTGTTCTTGTCCCCGATGTGCACCCAGCGGCCGATCTCCAGCTCGGAGAGTTCCGGTGTCGCGTGGATCTCCACGCCCTTGCCCAGGAACACCATGCCGCGGGTGATGATGTGCGGGTTGGCGAGCTTGAACTTCAGCAGCCGCCAGTAGCGCACCAGGTACCACGGGGTGTAGGCGCGGTTGGCCAGCACCCACTTCAGCGAGGCCAGCGTGAGGAACTTGGCCTGGCGAGGGTCCCGCAGGTTCGATCCACGCCAACGGCGGTGAAGCGGAGCATTCCACATGCTCGTCATGGCCGGAAAGCCTATCGGAGCCGCCACGCGTTACCCTCACCTGGACTCGACCGTCGCCCCCGCGTAGAAGGATTTGGAAACCCGAGGTGCTTGCCCGACATCTCCTGCGTGGGCTTCGGCGCGGCTCGTGCGCGGCGCTGGCCGCCGCGCTCGCGGTGGGGCTGGGCGGCTGCGGCAACACCGACTCGTGGGTGGACGCCTCGGCCGCGCAGGGCTGGCCGGCGCAATACGGCGACGCCGCCAACAGCAGCTACACCGCGACCGGCGGGGCCACCAAGCTGTCGCTGCAGTGGACCCGGTCGGTCAAGGGCGCCCTGGGCTCCGGCGCGGCGCTCAGCGCGCGCAGCTATCTCGCGCTGAATGCTCAGACCCCGGCCGGGTGTTCGCTGATGGAGTGGGAGGCCGATCACAACGGCCGCCAGCGCTGGTGTGTGCGGCTGGTCCAGGGCGGCGGCTTCGCGGGCCCGTTGTTCGACGGCTTCGACAACCTCTACGTCGGCCAGCCGGGCACGTTCTTCTCGTTTCCGGTCACCCAGTGGACGCGGTGGCGTCAGCCGGTGATCGGGATGCCCACCACCCCAAGATTTTTGGGGCACGGCCAGCTGCTCGTCACCACGCACCTGGGGCAGGTGCTGGTTTTCGACTCGCACCGCGGCGAGGTGGTCGGCAGCCCGCTCGATCTGGTGGAGGGCGTCGACCCCACCGACGCGGCGCGCGGGCTGGCCGACTGCGCGCCCGCCCGGCAGGGCTGCCCGGTCGCCGCGGCGCCGGCCTTCTCACCGGTCAACGGGACCGCGGTGGTGGGTGTCTGGCAGCCGGGCGCACCGGCCGCGGGGCTGGTCGGTCTGAAGTACCACCCGGGCCAGACACCGCTGATCACCCGGGACTGGACCAGCGACGCCGTCGGCGCCGGTGTCATCGCCAGCCCGGTGCTGTCCGCGGACGGGTCGACGGTCTACGTGAACGGCCGCGACCAGCGGCTGTGGGCGCTGCACGCCGCCGACGGGAAACCGAAATGGTCTGCGCCGCTGGGCTTTTTGGCCCAGACGCCGCCCGCGGTCACCCCGCAGGGGCTGATCGTCTCGGGCGGCGGCCCCGACACGCGGCTGGCGGCGTTCAAGGACGCCGGCGACCACGCCGACGCGGTCTGGCGCCGCGACGACGTCACCCCGCTGTCGTCGTCGAGCCTGGCGGGCGGTGGCGCCGGATACGCCGTCGTCGGCGGTCCACCCGCGGACGGCGCGCCCGGGATGTCGGTGCTGGTCTTCGACCCGGGCAACGGACACACGCTGGGCAGCTACCCCCTTCCGGCCGCCAGCGGGTATCCCGTCGGGGTGTCGGTCGGCAACGATCGCCGGGTGATCGCCGCCACCAGCGACGGCCAGGTCTACGGTTTCGGGCCGGCATGAACACGCGCAGCCGCCCGGCGAACGTCGCCGCGACCGTCGTCCTGCTGATCGTCCATGGATTCCTGCTGGCGGCGACGGTTGTGTTGCTCGGCCTGTTCGTCATGGGGACCGACCCGTGTGGGGCCGTTAAGTGTGGCGATCCCGCCTGGATCGACCGCGCCATGATGCTGGGCATTTGGGGCGGCGCCGCCGTCCTGGTCGTCGACGTCGCGGTCGCGGCGTTCCTGCTCATCCGGCGCCGAACGGCCTTCTTCGTCTCGCTCATCGGGTGTGTGGTGCAGGTCGGGCTGACGATCGGCGCCGCGGCGATGGAGTCGCTGGCCGGCCCGGTGTGAGTCCGGCTAGATCGCCAGCGGCGGGATGGCGCTGCGGGGCACCTGCGCCTGGGTCGGGCCGCCGAACGCCGGCAGCATCTCGCCCGGGGCGAAGTAGAAGATCAGTTGGTCGTCGGTGATCGCGAAGTTCTGATAGTGCGACGGGTCGAGCCCGGTCGACGGCAATATCACCGCGCCCAGCGGGTTTTGCCGGTTCAGGTCGCGCTGGACGATGGGAAAGATGCTGTCCAGCGGCGGCGGGCCGGGCGCGAACAGGTTGTCGAAGGTGATGGGTTGTTTGGTCCCGAGGTTGTAGTTGAACGCCTTGTACCAGGTGGTCGGCCGGGAACCGCCCAGGTCCTGGAAGAACTTCAGCACGACGCTGCGGGTGTTGTGGGGCGGCTGGCCGGCGGTGTGTTGCTCGGTGGTGGCCTCCATCTGGTAGGGCTGGTCGCGCGTCCCGGATCCCTGCGCGACGTTGACGAACCCGTCGCGGTTCTGCGTGATGTAGTCGGCCAAGGCCTGCTCGTCGGGGTAGTCGGCGGGGAACGTCATGTTGAGCGTGTAGGTGGGGCCGGTGGCGCGCACCTGGCACAGCTGCCCGGCCTCGACGGTGCCGCCCAGGCTGGCGCACGACGCCGGCTCGGAGACCGCCCGAGGGGCGGCCGGCAAGCCCAACATGACCGGGGCAGCCAGCACCGCGGCAGCTATCAGGAAACGCATCGTCGAATTGTCCTCGCAGATCAAGGGCGGGGCGCCTACCAGGGGTGACCCCGTCAGCCTACCGGGACGCCCGGCAGACGAAGGCCGTCGCACGACCGGCGGCCCCGGAGCCGATGCGGGTGATGACCACCGACAGCGGCCGGTCACCGCGCGGCCGCAGCCGTCGCCGCAGCGCGTCGGGGTCGACGCGCACGCCGCGGACCAGGATCTCGAGCGCCCCGCAGCCCAGCGCCGCCAGGGCGTGGCGCAGCCGGCGCTCGTCGAACGCGACCTGCTCGAGCACCTCGAAGCCCCGCAGCCCCGCCGGCAGCCGATCCCCGGACAAGTACGCGATGTCGGGGTCGAGTTGCCACAGCCCGTGCCGGGCGCCGTAGTGGCGCACCAGACCGGCCCGCACCACCGCCCCGTCGGGGTCGACGATCCAGCGCCCGGGCGGGGCCACCGGGCACTCGTCCGGTTCGGCGTCGGTGATCTGTTCCCCGCGATCGAGGACGCTCGCCCGCCGACGCACCCCCGGTCGCGACAGCCCGGCCGACCACAGGCACGCTTCCCGGACCGATCCGTGATACGACGTCACCTCGATCTCGCCGTCGAAACCGCTCAGTTCATCGAAATCGATTCCGGGAGCACACTTTACGACGAGGTCGCGGTCGGAGTAGGTGCCCAGCACCCGGCCCAGGGCGGGCGCGTAGTCATCGATGCGCAACCGCCGCCGCCCCCCGAGGCGGCGCGCCGGGTCGACGAGGACCACCGCGTCGCGGGTCACCGGGTGCAGCGCGTCGGCGCGGCACAGATAGGCCGCGGCGCCCAGGTTGTGGCGCGCCATCGCCAGGCGCACCGCGTCGATGTCGCTGCCCACCGCCCGCACGCCGGCGCGGCGCAGCGCGGCCAGCTCGGTGCCGATCGAACAGGTCGCGTCGTGCACGAGACGGCCGACAAGCCGCCCGGCCCGGTGCAGGGCCACCGGCGCGGCGGTGGCCTGCTGCAGCGCCTCGTCGGTGAACAGCCAGCCGGAGACGTCCAGCTCGCCCAGCTTCTCTGCGGCGCGGCGGCGCAGCAGCGTCGTCTCCACCAGCACCGGCGCCCGATCCCCGAACCGGGCGCGGGCAGCCGCGATGTCCGCGACCCGCGTCGCGTCGGTCAGCGCGAATTCGGCGACGGCGGCCAGCGCCGCGGCACCCGGTTCCGACCGCAGGTAGGCGACGTCGTCGGTGCCGAAGGTCAGCCCGGCACTCAGGAGGGTTTGACCCCGGTGACCATCACGTTGTAGAACCAGCCCTTCGGCACCACATGCCGCCACATGTTGGCGTCCACCCAGCTCAGCGTCTTCCAGCCGGTGAAGGCGAATTTCGCCCAGCCCCAGCCCAGCCGCCCTGGCGGGACCGCGCACTCGAACGTGCGCAGCGGCCAGCCCAGCATCGCGGCGGTGAACTCGACCGTGGCGGTCTGCACGTCGATCGCGCCGGCGCCCTCCGCCATCCGCTCCAGGTCTTCCGGCGCGAAGGTGTGCAGGTCGACGAGGGCCTCCAGCGCCGCCGCGCGCGACGACTCGTCCAGCTCGGCCTGCGGGCGCCGCCAGCCGCCCAGGCCCGGCAGCCGGGTGACGTTGGTGACGACGCGCCAGGTCAGCGTCGAGAGGGCGCGCGCATACACCTCCCCGGCGTTGCTCGGCTCCCCGGCGAAGACGAACCGGCCGCCCGGGCGCAGCACGCGGACCACTTCGCGCAGCGACAGCTCGACGTCGGGGATGTGGTGCAGCACCGCGTGGCCGACCACCAGGTCGAAGGTGTTGTCCTCGTAAGGGATGCCCTCGGCGTCGGCGACCCGGCCGTCGATGTCCAGACCCAGCGATTGGCCGTTTCGGGTGGCGACCTTCACCATGCCGGGCGACAGGTCGGTCACCGACCCGCGCCGCGCGACCCCGGACTGGATCAGGTTAAGCAGGAAAAAGCCTGTCCCGCAACCTAATTCGAGCGCACGGTCGTAGGGCAGCTCCCGGAGCACCTGCTCCGGGACGGTGGCGTCGAAGCAGTCCCGGGCGTACTCGACGCATCGCTGGTCGTAGGAGATCGACCATTTCTCGTCGTAGTTCTCCGCCTCCCAGTCGTGGTAGAGCACCTGGGCCAGCTTGCTGTCATGCCGCGCCGCCTCCACCTGCTCGGCGGTGGCATGCGGGTTGGGAACGGCGTCGGTCGAACTCGTCGTCATGCAGGGCAGCCTAATCGGCGTCCGGTGCCCGATCGAAAACGGCGTTGATTCTGGCTTTGGCGGTGGCCAGCGCCTGGGCCGGCCCGTCGAGGAAGCGGCGCGCCCACGCCGCCGCCGCGTCGTAGACGTCGTCGGGGGCCACCATCTCGTCGATCAGGCCCAGCTCCAGGGCCTCCTCGGCGTCGAAGAAGCGCCCGCTGAACACCAGCTCCTTGGCCCGGCTCGTGCCGGTGGCCCGGGCCAGCCGGGCCATCGCGCCGCCGTCGGGGACCAGGCCGGCCAGTATCTCGGTGGCGCCGAACTTGACGTTGTCGCCGCTGACGCGCCAGTCGGCGGCCAGCGCGAGGGCGAGGCCGGCGCCCAGCGCGTAACCGGTGATCGCGGCCACGGTCGGCTTGGGGATCGCCGCGACGGCGTCCAGGGCTTCCTGCCGGACCCGGGCCGCGGTATCGGCCTCGCCCGCGCTCAGCGTTTCGAGCTCGGGCGCGTCGTCGCCGGCGGAGAAGATCTCATGGCCGCCGAACAGGATCACGGCGGCGACATCGTCGCGGCGCCCCAGCTCGTCGGCCGCGGACACGATCTCGCGGTAGACCTGCCGGGTCATCGCGTTGGTGGGAGGCCGCGACAGCAGCAGCATGGCCAGGCCGGCGTCGCGCGACCCGTCGCTGACCACGACGCTGACGAACTCCCTCAAAGCGGCCACTCCATGGCCCCGCCCGATTCGCGCGCCCGGTGGTAACGGTCGGAGTCGAAGAACTCGAAAACCCAATTGTCGCCCCGCTTTTCGAGCAAAGGCTGCACGGTCACGATCTGGCGTTCGACGGCCAGCACGTCGGCGACGCTGCGGCCGGCCAGCGAGTCCAGCTGGGTCCAGGTCGGCGGGAGCAGGATGTTCCGGCCGGCCTCGAAGTCGTCGATGGCGTCCCGCGGCAGCGCCCAGCCCGAACGGTCGGATTCGGTGTTCTGGCCGTCGGCCCGTTGGCCCTCCGGGAGGGCGGCCACGAAGAAGTAGGTGTCGTAGCGGCGGGTGCGCTCGGCTTCCGGGGTGACCCAGTTGGCCCACGGCCGCAGCAGGTCGGAGCGCAGCACCAGGTTTTCGGTCCGCAGGAAGTCGGCGAACGACAGCGTCCGCTCGTCCAGCGCGCGGCGCGCGTCGGCGTAGACCGAGGCGTCCCTGACGATGCTGTCCGGATCGTCCGCCGGTCCGGCGAACAACACGCCGGACTCCTCGAATGTCTCCCGGGCCGCCGCGCACACCAGCGCCTCGGCCAGGTCGGTCTCGATGCCGAACCGCTGCGCCCACCACTCGGGCGGCGGGCCGGCCCACGCGATGTCGGCGTTGCGGTCGCGGTCGTCGACGCCGCCGCCCGGGAACACGATCACGCCCGGGGCGAACTCCATCTTGGAATGGCGGCGCATCAGAAAGACCTTCACGCCGCCGGGTGCGTCGCGGATCAGCATCACGGTGGCCGCCGGGCGCGTCGGCAGGGGTTCGGGGCGTTCACTCATAAGAGCCTCCGGTGGGCCGCGCGGGTGCGAACGCGTCGGGCGAAATAGCGCCCGTCGACGACGTCGAGGGCGATCGACTGGCCGAACGCCGCGGACAGGTTCTCGGCGGTCAGCACGTCGGACAACAAACCCGCGGCGACCACCTTGGCCTCCGACAGCAGCATGCAGTGGCTGAAGCCGGGCGGCACCTCCTCCACATGGTGGGTGACCAGCACCAGCGCGGGCGCGTCGGGGTCCGCGGCCAGATCGGCCAGCCGGGCCACCAGCTCCTCACGGCCGCCCAGATCCAGGCCGGCGGCGGGCTCGTCGAGCAGCAGCAGCTCCGGGTCGGTCATCAGGGCGCGGGCGATCAGCACCCGTTTGCGCTCCCCCTCCGACAGCGTGCCGTAGGTGCGGTCCGCGAGGTGCTCGGCGCCAAGGCTTTCCAGCATGTCGATCGCCCGGCGGTAGTCGACGTCCTCGTAGCGCTCCCGCCAACGGCCCAACACCGCATAGCCCGCCGAGACGACGAGGTCGCGCACCAGTTCGTCGGTGGGGATCCGCTGCGCCAGCGCCGACGAGCTGAGCCCGATGCGCGATCGCAACTCCGACACGTCGACCCGGCCCAGCCGCTCGCCGAGCACGAACGCGACGCCCGACGACGGGTGCTCGCTGGCGGCGGCGATGCGCAGCAACGACGTCTTGCCGGCGCCGTTGGGCCCGATGATCACCCAGCGCTCGTCGAGTTCCACGGCCCAATCCAGGGGCCCGACCAGGGTGCGTCCGTCGCGCTGCAGCGACACGTTTCTGAAGTCGATCAGCAGATCGGGGTCGGCTGCCTCACTTCCGTTCTCGGGCACCCGCCCATCGTGCCGTACCGCGATCACCACTAGTCCGGCGGGATCTCCACCCGGCGCACCTGGCCGTCGACCGCGTCGGCGGCCTCGATCTCGCTGCGGGTCACGCCCAGCAGGAACAGCACGGTGTCCAGGTAGGGGTGGCTCAACGACGCGTCGGCGACCTCGCGCAGCGCCGGCTTGGCGTTGAACGCCACACCGAGCCCGGCCGCGGCCAGCATGTCGATGTCGTTGGCGCCGTCGCCGACGGCGACGGTCTGCTCCATCGGCACCCCGGCCTGCTCCGCGAATTCCCGCAGGGCCTCCGCTTTGCCGGCCCGGTCGATGATCGGGCCGACGACCCGGCCGGTGAGGGTCCCGTCGACAATCTCCAGCTCGTTGGCGGCGACGTAGTCCAGCGCCAGCTCCTCCGCCAGCGGCTCGATGATCCGCCGGAACCCTCCGGAGACCACGCCGCAGCGAAAACCCAAGCGCCGCAACGTGCGCAGCGTCGTGCGGGCCCCGGGCATCAGCTCCAGCTGGGCGGCGACCTCGTCGATCACCGTGGCGGGCAGGCCTTTGAGGGTCGCCACCCGCTGCTCGAGCGACTCCGCGAAGTCGAGCTCGCCGCGCATCGCGGCCTCGGTGATCGCGGCGACGGCGCCCTGCGCGCCCGCCCGCGCCGCCAGCATCTCGATGACCTCGCCCTGGACCAGCGTCGAGTCGACGTCGAAGACGATGAGCCGCTTGCCGCGCCGTTCCAGGGTGTAGCCCTCGACGGCGATGTCGACGCCCTCTTCACCGGCCACCCGCGACAGCGTGTTGCGCAGCGGCCCGTCGGCGCCGGGCGGCACCGACACCCGCAACTCCAGGCCGGTCACCGGATAGTCGGAGACGCCGCGAATGAGGTCGATGTTGACGCCCAGCGCCGCCGCCTCCCGGGCGACCGCGCCGAACGCCCGGGCCGTAATCGGCCGCCCGAGCACGAAGATGGTGTGCGTGGACGGATCCCGGATGATCGGCACGTCTTCGCTGGGTTCGATGCTGACATCGAGACCCTTTGCGCGGACGGCGGATTCGACGTCACGGCGCAGCGCGGGGCCGTCGGCGACCTCGGGCGGGCAACACAGCAGGACCCCGAGCGTCAGGCGCCCGCGGATCACCACCTGTTCGACGTTGAGTAGCTCGACCCCGTGCCGCGACAACACCTCGAACAGCGCCGACGTCACGCCTGGCTGATCCACGCCGGTGACGGTGATCAGCACCGACACCTTGAGTGGTGAGTTCACTCCCGGCTGCCGCCGCTACTGCTCAGCAGTGGAGCGATCCGCTTCGGTGCGTGGGCCGAATCCCTTCGGCGACTCCAGCGCCGTGGCGTGACGGCCCACGTGCGCCTCGGCGCGCAGCCGTTCCACCATGTGCGGATAGTGCAGCTCGAATGCCGGGCGCTCCGAACGGATCCGGGGCAGCTCGGTGAAGTTGTGCCGCGGCGGCGGGCAGCTGGTCGCCCACTCCAGCGAGTTGCCGTAACCCCACGGGTCGTCGACGGTCACGACCTCGCCGTAGCGCCAGCTCTTGAACACGTTCCACACGAACGGGAACATCGACGCGCCCAGGATGAAGGCCCCGATCGTCGAGACCACGTTGAGCGTCGTGAAGCCGTCGGTGGGCAGGTAGTCGGCGTAGCGGCGTGGCATGCCCGCGTCGCCCAGCCAGTGCTGCACCAGGAACGTGGTGTGGAAGCCGATGAACGTCAGCCAGAAGTGCAACTTGCCCAGCCGCTCGTCGAGCAGCCGGCCGGTCATCTTCGGGAACCAGAAATAGATGCCGGCGAAGGTGGAGAACACGATGGTGCCGAACAGCACGTAGTGGAAGTGCGCGACCACGAAGTAGCTGTCGCTGACGTGGAAGTCCAGCGGCGGGCTGGCCAGCAGGACGCCCGTCAGGCCGCCCAGCAGGAAGGTGACCATGAAGCCCATCGAGAACAGCATCGGCGTCTCGAAGGTCAACTGGCCCTTCCACATCGTGCCGACCCAGTTGAAGAACTTGATCCCCGTCGGCACCGCGATCAGATACGTCATGAACGAAAAGAACGGCAGCAGAACGGCTCCGGTGGCGAACATGTGGTGCGCCCACACCGCGACCGACAGCGCCGCGATCGACAGCGTCGCGTACACCAGCGTGGTGTAACCGAAGATCGGCTTGCGGGAGAACACCGGAATGATTTCGCTGACGATGCCGAAGAACGGCAACGCGATGATGTACACCTCGGGGTGGCCGAAGAACCAGAACAGGTGCTGCCACAAGATGACACCGCCGTTGGCCGGGTCGTAGACGTGCGCGCCCAGGTGACGATCGGCGGCCAGCCCGAACAGCGCCGCCGTCAGCAACGGGAAGGCGATCAGCACCAGGATCGACGTAACCAGGATGTTCCAGGTCATGATCGGCATCCGGAACATCGTCATTCCCGGTGCGCGCATGCAGACCACCGTGGTGATCATGTTGACCGCGCCCAGGATGGTGCCCAGGCCGGCGACCGCGAGGCCCATGATCCACAGGTCACCGCCGGCGCCGGGCGAATGGATCGCGTCCGACAGCGGGGTGTAGGCGGTCCAGCCGAAATCCGCCGCGCCGCCCGGGGTGATGAACCCGGCGGTAGCGATCAGAGCGCCGAACAGGAACAGCCAGAACGAGAACGCGTTCAGCCGCGGGAAGGCGACGTCCGGCGCGCCGATCTGCAGCGGCAGCACCAGGTTGGCGAAGCCGAACACGATCGGGGTGGCATAGAACAGCAGCATGATCGTGCCGTGCATGGTGAACAGCTGGTTGAACTGTTCGTTCGAGAAGAACTGCAGGCCCGGCGTCGCGAGCTCGGTGCGCATCAGCAGCGCCAGGAACCCGCCCAGGAAAAAGAAGATGAAGCAGGCGACGCAGTACATGATGCCGATCATCTTGTGATCGGTGGTGGTGATCAGCTTGTAGACGAGGCTCCCTTTGGGACCCGTCCGGGCCGGGTATGGACGGACGGCCTCGAGTTCTCCCAACGGCGGGGCTTCGGCTGTCAACAGCTCCTCCAAACATCGTCGGACAGGGCCCGAACCCAGTATTGACTCCGAATCTTAGCCCCCGGAGAACCGCCCGTCAGGGGCAGTCCTACAAACTGTCGTAAAAGGTTCCGAACTCGCCGGATGTTAGCGTCGGACCCGTGCTGGAAAGGCGATCGATCACGGCCGCAGCCGTTCTGGCCGTGGCCGTCCTGGCCTGCGGTGGATGCGGTTCCGGCGGCTCCGGCACCGACGCGTCGAGGCGATCGCTGGTCACCCCCACCACCCAGATCGCGGGCGCCGGCGTGTTGGGAAACGATCGCAAGCCCGACGAGTCGTGCGCGCGCGACGCCGCCGCGGCCGATCCCGGGCCGCCCACCCGGCAGGCCCGCAACGCCGCGGGCGTCACCCCCGACACGGTCGCCGTCCCCGCGGAGGCACGGCGCATCGTGGTGCTCTCCGGTGACCAGCTCGACGCCCTGTGCGCGCTCGGCCTGCAATCGCGGGTGGTCGCCGCCGCGCTCCCGGACGGGTCGTCGGGCCAGCCGTCGTATCTGGGCGCTGCGGTGCACGGCCTGCCCGCCGTCGGCACCCGCACCAATCCCGACCTCGGCGGCATCGCCGCGGCCCACCCCGACCTGATCCTGGGATCGCAGGGCCTGACCCCCAAGCTGTACCCGCAGCTCGCCGCGATCGCCCCGACCGTGTTCACGGCGGCGCCGGGCGCGGCCTGGGAGGACAACCTGCGTGGCGTCGGCGCCGCCACCGCGCGCGGCGCCGCCGTCGACGCCCTGATCAATGGCTTCACGCAGCGGGCCACCCAGATCGGCGCGGCGCACGACGCGTCCCACTTCCAGGCGTCGATCGTGCAGCTGACCGCCACCACCATCCGGGTATACGGGGCCAACAACTTCCCGGCCAGCGTACTCGGGGCCGTCGGGGTGGACCGGCCGGCCGCCCAGCGGTTCACCGACAAGCCCTACATCGAGATCGGCGCCACGGACGCCGACCTTGCGAAAAACCCGGACCTCTCCGCCGCGGACGCCGACGTCGTCTACCTGTCGTGCGCCACCCCGGCCGCAGCGGACCGCGCCGCCACCGTGCTGGACAGCAATCCGTGGCGCAAACTGTCGGCCAATCACGACAACCGGGTATACGTCGTCAACGACGAGGTGTGGCAGGCCGGCGAGGGCCTGATCGCGGCCCGTGGCATCGTCGACGACTTGCGCCTGCTCAACGCCCCGATCAACTAGCCGAGTGGCCCGGAAATATTACCTTAGCTAAACTTCTCTAAGACGAATCGAAAGCAAAGAGGGACATTCATGAGCACAGTTTCGGCGTACGCCGCCACGTCGGCGACCGAACCGCTGACCAAGACCACCATCGAACGTCGCGACCCCGGCCCGCGCGACGTCGTCATCGACATCAAGTTCGCCGGGATCTGCCACTCGGACATCCACACCGCCAAAGGCGAATGGGGCCAACCGAATTACCCCGTGGTCGTCGGTCACGAGATCGCCGGCGTCGTGACCGAGGTGGGCGCCGAGGTCACCAAGCACAAGGTGGGCGACCACGTCGGCGTGGGCTGCATGGTGAACTCCTGCGGTCAGTGCAGCAGCTGCAAGGCCGGGCTCGAGCAGTACTGCAAGCCGGGCGCGACGTTCACGTACAACTCCACCGACAAGGACGGCACGCCCACGCAGGGCGGGTACAGCCAGGCGATCGTCGTCGACGAAAACTTCGTGCTGCGCATCCCCGACTCGCTGCCGCTGGACAAGGCCGCGCCGCTGCTGTGCGCCGGCATCACGCTGTTCTCGCCGCTGCGGCACTGGAAGGCCGGGCCGGACACGCGGCTGGCGATCGTCGGGCTGGGCGGCCTGGGGCACATGGGCGTCAAGCTCGGCGCCGCGATGGGCGCCGAGGTCAGCGTGCTGTCGCAGTCGCTGAAGAAGATGGAAGACGGCCTGCGCCTGGGCGCCAGCCACTACTACGCGACGGCCGACCCGGACACCTTCAAGAAGCTGCGCGGCAGCTTCGATCTGATCCTGAACACCGTGTCGGCGAACCTGCCGCTCGACGACTACGTGAGCCTGCTCGACGTCGACGGCACCCTGGTCGAGTTGGGCATCCCCGAGCACCCCATGCAGGTGCACGCCTTCCCGTTGGCGCTGGCGCGGCGCAGCCTGTCCGGCTCCAACATCGGCGGGATCGCCGAGACGCAGGAGATGCTGGACTTCTGCGCCGCGCACGACGTGACGCCCGAGATCGAGGTGATCGAGGCCGACTACGTCAACGAGGCCTACGAGCGGGTGCTCGCCAGCGACGTGCGCTACCGCTTCGTCATCGACATCTCGACCCTGTAGGGGTTAGGAGACGCCCTCCGCCACGTCGTCGCGCCGGCACGCGATCTCCTCGGCGGCTTCGCCGTGCTCGTCACCGGGGATAACCTCGCTGACGTCGATCCCGGCCAGCGGCCAACCGGCGGCGGCCAGCGTGGCGGCCACCCGGATGATGTTCTCCCGGCCGGGGTCGTGGTGGGTGGTCTGGGTGATGAACTCGGAGATCTCGTCTTTGCTGATCGGCCCGTCGCCTTCGGCGCGGTGCTTCGCGATGACGTTGTGCACCACTTCTTCGAGCTGATCCTGGGTCAGCGGCGTGCTCCTGAGCAGGGCGAACAAGGCCACCTGGTCCGGCCCGGGGACGCCCTGGGGGTACCCGACGTCCAGCCAGCGGATCACTGACTTGAGAAACTTGGCGTGCTTGTGGTTCGCGTGGTTTGAAGTCACCTAATAAGTCTCACGTCGGCGCGCTTGCGGGGCCCCGCACCGGACCCACTATTCATGCGCCGTTCATCAACCGCTTTAGAAACCCTGGCACACGATGCAGTGCGGATTCGGCCCACGACGACTGCGGACCAGGCATACGATTTCGGAGTCACTGGTGGCGGCAAACAGCCGGGTTTTCCTGGCTGGCTGGGGGTGCGAAATGTCGTTTGTGATCGCGGGGCCGGAGCTGATGACGGCAGCGGCATCGGATTTGGCCGGAATCGAATCCGCGCTCAGCGCGGCCCATGCGGCGGCGGCAACCCAGACGACGGCGATGGCCGCCGCCGGCGCGGACGAGGTGTCGGCGGCCATCGCGGCAGTGTTTTCCACGCACGCGCAGGGGTATCAGGCGCTCCGTGCGCAGGCGGCGGCGTTTCATGACGGATTTGTGCGGGCGTTGGCCGCGGGCGCGGGCTCGTATGCCGGAGCCGAGGCCGCCGCCGCCACGCCCCTGCAGGGCCTGCTCGACCTGATCAACGGCCCGTTCGTGACGGCGACCGGGCGCCCGCTGATCGGCAACGGCGCCAACGCGGCCCCGGGGAGCGGGGCCAATGGCGGGGCCGGCGGGTGGTTGATCGGCAACGGCGGCGCCGGCGGGTCCGGCGCGGCCGGCGGCAAGGCCGGCGGTAACGGCGGGCCCGCCGGGCTGATCGGCAACGGCGGGGCCGGCGGGGCCGGCGGCGCCTCAGGTGTCAGCGCCGGCGGGGCCGGCGGCCGCGGCGGCGACGCCATGCTGTTCGGCACCGGTGGCCCGGGCGGGTTCGGCGGGTTGTCAAATGCCGCCGGCCAACCCGGTGGGGCCGGGGGGGCCGGCGGCAACGCAGGCATGCTCTTCGGCGCCGCCGGGACCGGCGGCGCCGGCGGGATGTCAGCGCTCGGCAACCAAGGCGGGGCCGGCGGGGCCGGCGGGACCGGCGGGCTGTTCACGAGAGGCGGGGCCGGCGGGGTCGGCGGGTCCGGCAGCGGGGGGGCCGGCGCCGGGGTCGGCGGGGCTGGCGGGGCCGGCGGGACTGGCGGGCTGTTCAGCGGCGGCGGTGCTGGCGGGGCCGGCGGGGACGGGAGCACCACCGGCGGCGCCGGCGGGGCCGGCGGCAATGCCGGCATGCTCGCCATCGCTGCGGCCGGCGGCGCCGGCGGCAGCGGTGGGTCCGCATCACCAAGCGCCCTCAGCGCCGGCGGGGCCGGCGGGGCCGGCGGGAGCGGCGGCTTGGTCTTCGGCGCCGGCGGCACGGGCGGCGCCGGAGGGTTCGGCCTCAACGCCGGCGGCGCCGGAGGCGCCGGCGGCAAGGCCGGGCTGGTCGGCAACGGCGGTGACGGCGGCGCCGGAGGCGGCTCCACCTTCTCCTTCAGCGCCGGCACAGGAGGGACCGGCGGGAACGCCGTGCTGATCGGTAACGGAGGTAACGGGGGCAATGGCGGAACCCCTGGCGGCGATCACGGCGAAGGGGGCAGCGGCGGGCTGCTGTTCGGACTCAGCGGGTTGAACGGGTTGCCGTAGCTAAGGTCGGTCACCCGTTCTCGTCGCGCAAAGCTTGCATCGCCAAGTCGTTGAGCAACTGCCGGCCGGCGTCGGTGCGTAACACAGGCAGCATCGCGGAGACAACACCAGCGGCGGTGAGCGCCAGGCGTAGCAGACCGTCGGGCGCCGTAGCCGCGTCGCCGAGCACCTCATACTCGGCCCTGGGATCTCCCGAATGTTGTGCCATGGCCATCCGGGCCACGAGCCGGTTGTCGCGGTCGAGACCGGTCTCGTCGTCGCTAGACGCCAAGCGAAGGGTTTCGCCGATCTCAGCGACTTCGTCGGGTTCGCAGAGCTGAGCCATCAGTTGCCACAGGATCGAAATGGTGGCGCGGATCAGCTGCGGCAGCCGCCCGGCCGGGATCACCTCGTCGTCGACGATGACGCGCATACCCGCCTCGTCGCCGCGCTCGCCGTGCTGAATCAGCGCCAACGCGCGACGGAAGTCCGCCGCACCCACGGGGTCGTCACTGCTCACGCTGTTCATCCTGCCCGGCCTGCAACGCCGATGATGTACGACGACGGAACTCGGCCGGCTCAGAGGGCCTGGAAGGTCAGAGCGACGCCGTTCATGCAGTACCGGAGACCGGTCGGCCGCGGTCCGTCGTTGAACACGTGGCCGAGGTGACCGCCGCATTGGCTGCACAGAACTTCGGTGCGCATCACGCCCAGGCCGGCGTCTGGGCGTTGCAGCACCGCGTTGTCCAGGGCCTTCCAGAAGCTCGGCCAACCGGTGCCGCTGTCGAACTTCGTGTCCGAGGAGTAGAGGTGCAGCCCGCAGCCCGCGCAGCCATACACGCCGCGACGGTGTTCGTCATTGAGTGGGCTGGTGAACGGAGTCTCGGTGCCCGCGTTACGCAACACGTTGTATTGGGCCGGGGTCAGCAGTCTTTGCCACTCGGCGTCGCTGTGGGTCACGGCGAAGCCGGTATCAGGCGATGCCGACGAAGTACCCTCGGCGAAGGCCCCGACCGTGAGCATCGACATCACGCCTGCGCTTGCCCCGGTGAGAAATCGCCGTCTCGTCACGTCCACAGCATCAGTGTGACGAGTTGACCCGGGCGACGTCGAACTGTCTAGAAGTCCCAGTCCTCGTCCTCGGTGACGACGGCCTTGCCGATCACGTACGACGAGCCCGAGCCGGAGAAGAAGTCGTGGTTTTCGTCGGCGTTGGGTGACAGCGCCGACAGGATCGCCGGGTTCACGTCGGTCTCGTCGCGCGGGAACATCGCCTCGTAGCCGAGGTTCATCAGCGCCTTGTTGGCGTTGTACCGGATGAACTTTTTGACGTCCTCGGTCAGCCCGACCTCGTCGTAGAGGTCCTGCGTGTATTCCACCTCGTTGTCGTAGAGCTCGAAGAGCAGTTCGTAGGTGTAGTCCTTGATGTCGGCGCGCCTGGCGTCGTCGGCCAAGGCCAAGCCACGCTGGAACTTGTAGCCGATGTAGTAGCCGTGCACGGCCTCGTCGCGGATGATCAGCCGGATCAGGTCCGCGGTGTTGGTCAGCTTGGCCCGGCTCGACCAGTACATCGGCAGGTAGAAACCGGAATAGAAGAGGAAGCTTTCCAGCAGCACCGAGGCCACCTTGCGCTTGAGCGCGTCGTCGCCCCGGTAGTAGTCGATCACGATCTGGGCCTTGCGCTGCAGGTTGACGTTCTCTTCCGACCAGCGGAAGGCGTCGTCGATCTCGGTGGTCGAGCACAGCGTGGAGAAGATCGAGCTGTAGCTCTTGGCGTGCACCGACTCCATGAACGCGAAGTTGGTGAGGACGGCCTCCTCGTGCGGCGTCAGGGCATCCGGAATCATGCTGACCGCGCCGACCGTGCTCTGAACGGTGTCCAGCAGCGTCAGGCCCGTGAACACCCGCATCGTCAGCTGCTTTTCACTGTCGGTGAGCGTGCCCCACGACGGCAGGTCGTTGGA
Organism: Mycobacterium sp. NGS69; assembly: GCF_059812165.1. NCBI lineage: Bacteria > Bacillati > Actinomycetota > Actinomycetes > Mycobacteriales > Mycobacteriaceae > Mycobacterium > Mycobacterium sp. NGS69. Next base: position 15,557 of record NZ_JCALCD010000002.1, on the reverse strand, counting down.
CACCGGCACCTTCTCGGGTAACCAGAAATTTCCGGTCACCCGCTCCCAGACCTCGGCGTCCTTGTCGTCTTGCACCCGGTTCCAGTTGATCGCCGAGGTCCGGTCAATCAGCTTCATGTTCGTCACCAGAACCCTTCTTCACCAGCCGGTTTTGCCTTCGATGTCTAGGGCACAAACACTACCCCTGGGGTACGACAAGGCGGTGGAACACAACAACTTGTGTCTGCGTGTCGCGGCGTCAGTCCAATCCGACCTCTCGCAAGGTGTGCGTCAACCCGTCCTCGAGGGTGCGCAGCGCGATGTCGGTGAGGCGGCTGAGTTCGTCGATGTCCTCACCGCCGTTGCCCATCCAGGCCTCGAGCGACGCGAACACGGCGGTCGCCAGGCTGTTGGCCGCGATGTCGGCGATCATGGCCCCGTCGGCGGTGGGTGCCGATCGTTGGTGGATGAAGCGGGCGATCTCGTCGGCCACCTGATCGCGCATCCGGCGAATGTGCGTGGTGATGATGTCCTGGTCGAGGTCGCGCGACCGGATGGTGGCCGCTTCGCGGACCATCGCGAAGTCAAAAGGGAACGCGTCCACGGCTTTTCGCACCGACGCCGTGATGGGCTCGCCGTGCGGGCGCAACGCCAGCGCGCGGGCGAACCATTCGAAGCCGATGTCGTAGTCGGCGAAGATCACCGCGTGCTTGGACGGGAAGTGCCGATAGAAGGTCCGCTCGGTCACCCCGACGTCGGCGGCGATGTCCGAGACGCTGGTTTGGTGCACGCCGTCGGCGACGAAGCGCTTCATCGCCGCCTGTTGCAGCGCCTGGCGGGTGCGCTGGCTACGAGATTCCACGGGAGTAAGCAGACACCAAATGTCACCATTGACGCAAATATGTCACATATGACATTGTGCCTTCAGTCGGGCGGATCATCACCGGAGGAGTCACCATGGCTGACTACGACGCGATCATCATCGGGGCTGGCCACAACGGCCTGGTCGCCGCGAACGTGCTGGCGAAGGGCGGCGCGAAAGTGCTTGTCCTGGAACGGGCGCACTTCCTCGGCGGGATGGCCGCCACCCGCGAACTGTTCGACGGATACAAGCACAGCGTCGGCGCGTGGGCCGTGCTGATCTGGCGCCAGGAGATGACCGAACGGCTCGAGCTGACCAAATGGGGCTTCGAGCTGATGGATCAGTGGACATCGACGTGCACGTTCGGCGACGCCGCCGACACCCCGTTCGTGATGTACAACGACCTCGAGCGCATGGCGCGCCACCTGCTCGACGACCACGGCGCCGACACCGCGGCGGCCCTGGGCGGCCTGTTCGCCCACATCGGCCGCTTCGCACCGTATTTCGTCGACTCGGCGTTCGGCCCGCCGCTGGACATCATCGAGGTGATCGCCTCCCAGCCCACGCCCGCAGACCGCCACGATTTCGCCCAGATGTGGTACGGCAGCACGATGGACACGGTCCGGCGCTTCCTCGCGCCCGACCAGGCCCGCTGCATCCAGGGGTCGCTCGCGGCGATGTCGATCGACGCGTTCGACGGCGGACCCTGGACCCCCGGCTCGAACGCATCGACCTTGTACCACTACCTGATTGGCGGCGGCAACGTCGAATACATCATGCCGCGCGGGGGCATCGGCGCCCTGAGCGCGGCGCTGTGCCGGCGCGCCGAATCGCTGGGCGCCGAGGTGCAGATGAAACAGCACGTCAAGGACATCCTGGTCACCGACGGACGCGCCACCGGCGTCCAATTGCGGGATGGCACAACGATTTCGGCCGACGTGGTGCTCTCGTCGCTCGACCCCTGCACCACGTTCGTGAACCTGGCCGGCGCGCAGAACTTTCCGCCCGACTACATCCGCAAGATCAAGGAGATCAACTTCAACCTGGGATACATCCAGGCGCACCTCACCATTGACCAAGCGCCCCAATGGATCGAGCGCCTGCAACCCTACATGCACGACAACGGCCAGTGGTGTCCCACGGTCGCGTACGCGCCGTCGCCGGAGTACATCAGCGACGCGTGGGAGCAGTACCGCAAGGGGCAGCTTCCGGACGCGCCGCCCACCTACCTGTACATCCCCAGCATGGTCGACTCGTCGTTGGCGCCGGAGGGCAAGCACAGCGCGACCATCTTCACCCCGTACTTCCCCACCGGGCTGGACGCCGACGAAAACCGTAGCTGGAAGGAGCAATACGCCGACACCTGCGTGCGCATCTTCGACAGCTTCGCCCCCGGGTTCGCCGACTCCGTCACCAATCGCGTCGTGTTCTCCAACCGCTACTTCGGCAGCACCTTCAGCGCGCACGCCGGCGACTACTCGCACGGCCTGCTGCAGCCCAACCAGCTGTGGACCGGCCGCGTCGTCGAGGGCGCCGACAAGTTCGCCACCCCGGTGGACGGGCTCTTCCTGTGCGGCCAGTGCACGCATCCCGGCCCGGGCGTGACCGGCATCCCCGGCTGGAACGGCGCGGAGGCGGCCCTCAAGCACCTCAACGCCCGCGTCGCGTAGGGGCATTGCAAAGCCCGAATTTGGATGTACCATTTGGTACATGTTTACCGAAGACAGCATCGAGATCGACGCGCCGCCGCAGGTCGTGTGGGACGTCTTCAGCGACGTCGAGCGCTGGCCCGAGTGGACCGCGTCGGTCACCTCCCTGGCCGGGCGGGACGGTTCCGCCCTGGCCGTGGGCAGGCGGTTCTCGATCAAGCAACCCGGCCTGCAGAAGCTGACCTGGAAGGTCGCCGAGATCGAGCCCGGCAGCTCCTGGACGTGGGTGACCCGTTCCCCCGGCGTGCAGGTGACCGCTCGCCACTACGTCACCACCCTGCCCGGCGGCCGCACCCTGGTGCGCCAGGAACTCGATCAGCGGGGCGCCCTCGGCGCGCTGGTGGGGCGGTTGACGGTCAAGCGGACCAAGCGCTTCCTCGCGATGGAGGCCCGGGGCCTCAAGGCCCGGTCTGAGCAGGTCAGCCGCGCCAATGGCCCGCACGCCTGACCTGGCGCGGCGCCGCGAATTACTGGATGCGCTGTTCGACGAGTTCGCCGCCAACGGCATCGGCGACCGGTCGCTGCGCGATGTCGCCGCCGCGGTCGGCACCAGCCACCGGATGCTGTTGCACCACTTCGGTTCTCGCGAAGACCTGTTGATCGCGATCGTCGAGGAGGCCGAGCGCCGCCAGATGGCGCTCGTACCCGACCTGCCGCAGAGCCCGGCCGACGGTTTCGCCGCGATGTGGGCCGACCTCCGCCGCCCCGAACTGCGCCAGCTGGAGCGGCTCTTCTTCGAGTGCTACTCACGCGCGGCCCAGGGCGAAAAGCCGTTCACGCGAATGGTTCCCGGCGCCGTCGACGGCTGGCTGCGCGAGGTCGAATCGGCCGCGGCCGGCGTTGAATACGACGGCGCGATGGCGCGGCTCGGGCTGGCCGTCACCCGCGGCCTGCTGCTGGACCTGGTGGCCACCGACGACGAGGCCGGCGTGGATGCCGCCGCACAGGCGTTCATCACGCTTTTGGCAACACCGAGATGAGCGTGTCGATGAGCTCCTCGGCGTTGGTGTGCCACTTGTCCAAATCCATGTGGCCGGTCAGATCCAGGCCCGTCATGCCGTGCGCGCTGGTCAACAGCAGCGCCCCATAGCGCCTGGCCTGTTGGGGGCCGGTGACGCGCCCCACCATGTCGAGAAACAGGGCCTGAGTGCGCTCGGCGGCGCGGACCGCCTCGGTCAGGTCACCGCCGGGCGGCGTGAACATCAGGCGGTACAGGTGGGGCCGGGCACGGCCCATGGTGACCAGCGATAGCAGGGCCGAACGCAGGGCCTCCTCCGGCGAGTCGTCACCGGCCGCCAAATCCTCCAGCACGTCGCCCAATTCGCTCAGCGCGTTGGTGGCCAAGACCGTGAGCAGCGACTCCTTGTCGGCGAAGTGGCGGTAGGCCGCCGAGTGCGAAACCCCGGCCCGAGCGCCCACCTCACGCAGCGTGACGGCCTCGACCCCGCCGAGGTCGAGCAACGCTCCCGCGGCCTCGAGCAGCGAACTGCGGGTCGCCGCCGCGCTTTCCGCTCGAGTCGTCACCCGCAGAGCATAAGCCCGACGCCCAGTTGACAATGTCAACTCAAACGCTTAACTTCAGTTGACAACGTCAACTCAAATCTCCCCACCGGATGGAGACCGCCATGAATTCGTCCAATCCCCCCGACCCTGATCAGCTGATCGTGGTGACCGGCGCGTCCACCGGGATGGGCGCGGCCACCGCAAGGGAACTGGCCCGCAGGGGTTTTCACGTGCTCGCCGGTGTCCGCCGCGCGGCCGACGCCGACGCGCTGCGCGCCGACGGGCTGGAACGGCTCGAACCCCACATCCTGGACATCACCGTCGAATCCGACATCGCCGCGATCGCCGACCGCGTCGCGAACGATCCGCTGCGGCGTCCGCTTCGCGCGCTGGTCAACAACGCCGGGATCGCGATCAACGCGCCCGTCGAGACGCTGCCGATTACCCAGTGGCGCAAGCAGTTCGAGGTCAACCTGTTCGGGCACATCGCGATGACCCAGGCGCTGTTGCCTGCCCTGCTGCTGAGCTCGGGCACCGTGGTGAACATCAGTTCCGTCGGGGGCAAGGTCGTCTTGCCGACGTATGGCGCGTACGCCGGTTCGAAGTTCGCGCTCGAGGCGGTCAGCGACGCCCTGCGCCGGGAGGTCGGCGAGCTCGGGATCAAGGTCGTCGTCGTCGAGCCCGGCGCGGTCAAGACCGAGATGGCGGAGCGTGGGATCGCCACCGCGGAGCGACTGATGGCCGACATGACCCCCGCCCAGCTCGCACGCTACGACCGCCTGGCCGCGGCCGTCACGGCCCAAGCCCGATCCTTCGGCGAGGACGGGGTTTCGGCCGAACACGCCGCGAAGGTGATCGGTAAGGCCGCGACCGCGGCTCGTCCGCGGACCCGCTACACCATCGGCCGCGACGCCGCGATCCTCGCGCGGGTCAGCCGTGTGGCGTCCGACCGGATTCTGGACCGCATTGTGCGGCTGAGCCTTCGGTCGTTTGCGAAAAGCTCAGCCGCGAACGGCCGCCGCGCGGCGGTCGTCGGCGCGTGAGCCGGTGTTGACCCCGAAGAACTGGTACTCCTCCGGTTTCACCCCACGGGTGGCCCGCCAGTACTCCCAGGTGTAGCCGCCCCACAGCACGGTGTTCTTGCCGTGCTCGTCGAGGTACCAGCTGCTGCAGCCGCCGCTGTTCCACACCGAGTGCGAAAGCCGTTGCTGCAGTTCGTCGTTGAACCGGTCCTGCGCCTCGCGGGTGGGCGCCAGCGCCTGCGCGCCCATCTTGTCGCATTTCGCGATCGCGTCGGCGACGTAGTGGATCTGGGATTCGATCATGAACACCACGGAGTTGTGACCGAGCCCCGTGTTGGGTCCCAGCAGGAAGAACAGGTTCGGCACGTCGGCGACGGTGATGCCCCGATGCGCACCGATGCCCTCGCGGTTCCAGCGGTCGACCAGGTCCTCGCCGTGTCGCCCCTTGATCTGGACGTAGGTGTAGGAGTCGGTGACGTGGAAGCCGGTGCCGTAGACGATCACGTCCACCTTGCGCTCCCGACCGTCGGCCGTGACGATCCCGTCGCGCGTGATCCGGGTGATGCCGTCGGTGACCAGTTCGGTCTTCGGGTCGGCGACGGCGCCGTAATACGTGGAGGAGTTCAGGATTCGCTTGCAGCCGATGCGGTAGTGCGGGGTCAGCTTGCGGCGCAGCTCGCGGTCCTTGACCGAGCGCCGGATGTTGTATTTCGCGTAGGCCTCGATGATCTTCAGCGCGTTCGGCCGCTTCGTCATGCCGAAGGCCAGCGCCTCCTGGCCCCAGTAGATCGCCATGCGCACCGCCGCACGCAGGCCGGGAACGTTCTCCATGGCCCGCCGCAGCGCCACGGGCAGCTCGGGGTTGGACCGCGGCACCACCCAGGGCGGGGTGCGCTGGTAGAGCTGCAGCTCGGCCACCTGCCCGACGATCTCGGGCACGATCTGGATCGCGCTGGCGCCGGTGCCGATCACGGCCACCCGCTTGCCGGTCAGGTCGACGCTGTGGTCCCACTCCGCGGAATGGAAAGCGGGACCGGCGAATTCGTCGCGGCCCTCGATGTCGGGGAACGACGGGACGTGCAACGCGCCGGCACCGGAGATGAGGAACTGCGCGACGTACTCACGTCCGTCGGTGGTGAACACGTGCCAGCGGTTCTCGTCGTCGTCCCAGTGGCCCCGGTCGACCAGTGAGTTGAACACGATGTAGCGGCGCAGCCCGTATTTCTCGGTGACGCCCTTGAGGTAGTCCCAGATCTCGGGCTGATACGAGAACGGGTTCTTCCAGTCGGGCTTGGGCTCGAAGGAGAAGGAGTAGAGGTGCGACGGGATGTCGCAGGCGCAGCCGGGATAGCTGTTGTCGCGCCAAGTGCCGCCGACGTCGCCGGCCTTCTCCAGGATGACGAAGTCCACGCCCTGTTGCTGCAGCCGGATGCCCATGCCCAGGCCGGAGAAGCCGGTCCCGATGATCAGGGCGCGGGTGTGCACCGGCTCCTGCGCCTGTTGCGTCGGCCCGGCTTGTGTCATGGCATCGGTCACGGCGGATCGGTCTTCCTGTTGGCTCACGCAAATACCCAGTACCCAGGGTATCGGATAGGGCGAGTGTTGACGATCGCCGGGACGATGTCAACGTGCCGAAAGTCCTCAGCTGGCGGCGGGGCTGCTGGGCACCACGCTGTGAATCGGCTGGTCGGGATTCATCGCGATGCCCAGCGCGTCGGCAGTGCCGACGATGACGCCCATCATGATGGTGGTCAGGTGGGCGACGAATCGCTCGCGCGGCATGCGCCGCGGGCTGTCGGCCTCGGGGCCCAGCCACCACTCGGTGGCCGAGGCGGCCGAGCCGAAGGCGGCGTTACCGGCCAGTTCGATCGCCGCGTGGTCCAGCTCCATCTCCCGCAGCTCGTTGTCGAACATGTCGGCCACGGCCAGGGTGATGCCGCGGCCCTCCTCCAGGATCTTGGGGCTCGCGGCGGAGCGGCCCTGGATGAACACCCGCAGCACGTTGGGGTGCTGGTCGACCAGGTTGACGTACTCCTCGACGGCGCGCCGGATCACCTCGCGCGCCGAATCGGTCTTCAGGTCGATCGACGGGAAGATCGCCCCCCACAGCATGTCGCGCAGGCGCTCGCCGATCGCCTGGAACAGATCGGACTTGTCGTGGAAGTGCCGGTAGATCTTGGGCTTGGCGGTGCCGGCCTCCTCGGCGATCTCCCGCACGCTCAGCTCGGGCCCCAGGCGGTCGATCGCCCGGAACGCCGCGTCCACGATCTCGCCGCGCACCTTCTTGCGGTGTTCGCGCCACCGTTCGCTGCGCGCGTCGACCTTCACCCCGGGCTTCACGCTCGGATGGGGAGGTCGAGGAATTCTCACCACATCAAGCACCATACCGCGCAGGAGCCGCTGACCTGGGCAGACCGGCGCCGCCGCGACGCGCGCGGCGCCCTACAGCATGCAGCTGACGCAACCCTCCACCTCGGTGCCCTCCAGGGCCATCTGGCGCAACCGGATGTAGTACAGCGTCTTGATTCCCTTGCGCCAGGCGTAAATCTGCGCCTTGTTCACGTCGCGGGTGGTGGCGGTGTCCTTGAAGAACAGCGTCAGCGAGAGCCCCTGGTCCACGTGCTGGGTGGCCGCGGCGTAGGTGTCGATGATCTTCTCGTAGCCGATCTCGTAGGCGTCCTGGTAGTACTCCAGGTTCTCGTTGGTCATGTAGGGCGCCGGGTAGTAGACCCGCCCGATCTTGCCCTCCTTGCGGATCTCGACCTTGGAGACGATGGGGTGGATCGAAGACGTGGAGTGATTGATGTAGGAGATCGACCCGGTCGGCGGCACAGCCTGCAGGTTCTGGTTGTAGATGCCGTTGGCCTGGACCGACTCCTTCAGCCGCTTCCAATCGTCCTGAGTGGGGATGCGGATCTCGGCGTCGGCGAACAGCTGGCGCACCTTGTCGGTCGCCGGCTCCCACACCTGCTCGGTGTACTTGTCGAAGAACTCCCCCGAGGCGTACTTGGACTTCTCGAAACCCTTGAAGTGGGTGCCGCGTTCGATCGCGATGCGGTTCGACGCCCGCAGCGCGTGGTAGAGCACCGTGTAGAAGTAGATGTTGGTGAAGTCGATGCCTTCCTCGGACCCGTAGAAGATGCCCTCGCGGGCCAGGTAGCCGTGCAGGTTCATCTGCCCGAGGCCGATCGCGTGGGAATCATTGTTGCCCTGCTCGATTGAGGGCACCGACGTGATGTGCGTCTGGTCGCTGACCGCGGTGAGCGCGCGGATGGACACCTCGATCGTCTGGGCGAAGTCCGGTGAGTCCATCGTCTTGGCGATGTTCAGCGACCCCAGGTTGCACGAAATGTCCTTGCCGACCTTGGCATACGACAGGTCGTCGTTGAACAACGACGGCGTGGACACCTGCAGGATCTCCGAGCACAGGTTCGAATGCGTGATCTTGCCCTCGATGGGGTTGGCCCGGTTCACCGTGTCCTCGAACATGATGTACGGGTAGCCCGACTCGAACTGCAGCTCGGCCAGCGTCTGGAAGAACTCGCGCGCCTTGATCTTGGTCTTGCGGATGCGCGCGTCGTCGACCATCTCGTAGTACTTCTCAGTCACCGAGATGTCGGCGAACGGCACGCCGTAGACGCGCTCGACGTCGTACGGCGAGAACAGGTACATGTCCTCGTTCTTCTTGGCCAGCTCGAAGGTGATGTCGGGGATCACCACCCCCAGGCTCAGGGTCTTGATGCGGATCTTCTCGTCGGCGTTTTCCCGCTTGGTGTCCAGGAAGCGATAGATGTCGGGGTGATGCGCCTGCAGGTACACCGCGCCGGCGCCCTGGCGCGCCCCCAGTTGGTTGGCGTAGGAGAACGAGTCCTCCAGCAGCTTCATGATCGGGATGACACCCGAGGACTGGTTCTCGATGTTCTTGATCGGCGCGCCGTGCTCGCGAATGTTGGAGAGCAGCAACGCGACACCCCCGCCGCGCTTGGACAGCTGCAGGGCGGAGTTGATCGATCGCCCGATCGACTCCATGTTGTCCTCGATGCGCAGCAGGAAGCAGTTGTGTACTACCGTGCCGCGAATCGTGTACGTATGCGTGTCCTCGACGTGGAGGTTGTACACCTTGGAGGGAACCTCATCTGTGCGCCTCAATTCGCGAATGCCGTAGACGTGCCTTCCGTATACGACCCGATAGGTCGTGCGCGAGGTCCCCTTCTGGCCGACGTAGTTGTGAAGGTTCTTGCCGACGTCGAAAATGAAGTCTTCGTTGGCCCCGGGCAGACCGGGCACGAACACCTGTCCCGTCGCATTGCCCGATTGGTTGGTGTATTGACGGACCCTGGACACAATCCCGTTGCGGCGCAACAGTAGCTGCACCTGATCGATCAGCTCCGGATTCACCAGGTCGAGCACCATGCCGCCGGCGGTGCTGCACCCGTCTCCGCGGAACAAACCGGCCAGCAATCCACGCTGAAACTCTTCATCGGCCGTTAAGACGTCGTGGGACAACCGCTTTGAGTGATATCCCGTGCCGACCAGGGAGAGGAACAGCGACACAACGACCTTGCTGTTGCAAATCATGCGCACCGACTGGTCGGACACACTCTGGTGTACGGCGAGGTCGGCTGCAAAGACTCGCTTGAATGCTGCCGCCAACTCCTGCTGGTACAAGAGTTCGTGCGTGCCGATCGTGAAGTGGATACCGTTGGGAGTCCTGCCCGTAGGCCCCGATCGCTTAGAGATATGGCCTTCGGCGACGTACCAGCCAAGGAGAAGGCCGAGGTCGTACGACTCTTCAACATAGCGATTGACCGACACGAAGCGCATATGGTGGCGCTGCTTGTTGCGGTGTTTCCGATCGGTGTTGACCTTGCGTATCAGCCCGTCGACCTCTTCATACTCGCCTGCGCCGGCGTACTCCATCAGGTCGTAGAGACGCCGCGACCGTTCCTCCAGCGGTGCTGCCGTCACGATGAAGTCGGTGGGACGAATGTCTTTGGCAGCCAACCAAACGAATCCGTTGAAGGAGTCGGCTCCGTCGCCATCGATAAGTGTCTGCACATCACGCGTGGTCCACACCAGGATCGGATGCTCGGGAGTGCACAGGATTGGCTCCTTGTGCCCGAAGTGTGAAATCGAGATGAGTGCTTGGTCGTTGGGGTTCTCGATTACGGACTCGACGACGGAGAAGGATCCGTCGTGCGAAAGCACCCGGTCACCTGCGCGCAAAGTCTCGATGGCCTGCGGGCCCTCGGGGGTGTCCACGGGGGTTCCGGCAGGAAAACACGAAACTGGCTCACCGCGCTGCTTTTTCCCCGAGTTCAGGAACGTCGGGGTGGCCGGCTGGAACCGTCCTTCGATGATCTCGTCGACCAGCTTCTCGGCCAGCCCGGTGTCGCCGGACGCCAACGTCAGCGCCACCATGACGACGCGGTCCTCGAAGCGCTCCAGATAGCGCTTCCCGTCGAACGTCTTCAGCGTGTAGGAGGTGTAGTACTTGAACGCGCCGAGAAACGTCGGGAAGCGGAACTTCTTGGCGTAGGCGCGGTCCAGCAGCTCCTTGACGAAGTTCCGCGAGTACTGGTCGAGAACCTCACGCTCGTAATAGTTCTCGCGGATCAGGTAGTCGAGCTTCTCGTCCTGATTGTGGAAGAAGACGGTGTTCTGGTTGACGTGCTCCAGGAAGTACTGCCGCGCCGCGAGCACGTCCTTGTCGAACTGAATCCTGCCGTCCTTGTCGTACAGGTTCAGCATCGCGTTCAGAGCGTGGTAGTCCGTTTCGTCGGACGACGCATGCGTGCCGGCGGCTACAGGCTCTGCAGTGACGGTTGGTGGCACGTCTGTTCCTTCCAGAAGTCGGCGAGACCGGCGCGGACGGCATCCACGTCGTCGGGGGTCCCCATCAGTTCGAAGCGGTAAAGATAGGGAACGCCGCACTTGCGCGAGATGATGTTGCCCGCGTACGCGAATGCGATCCCGTAGTCGTTGTTGCCCGCGGCGATGACGCCGCGGATCAACGACCGATTGAGCTCATTGTTCAAGAAGGCGATGACCTGTTTAGGGACATACCCCGCGGCGTTGGTGTCCAAGTCGTGCCGTCCGCCGCCGTACGTCGGCACTATCAGCACATACGGCTCGCCGACCTCAATGCGCCCGTGCAGCGGTATCCGCGTGGCGGGAACACCCAGCTTCTGCACGAAGCGGTGGGTGCTCTCCGACACGGAAGAGAAATAGACCAGGTTGCGCGACTGCACCGCAACCTCCTTACTTATCGTCCACTGTCGCCACGCACTCCGCTCGGCGCCAGCCGCGCAAGATTTGTGCATCTCGCTACTCAACTGGCGACGAGTGCGACGAGTTGAGCTGCTGGAAGGGCGGCCATCATGTTGACGGCGAATGGCCAAACGATGTTGTTCACGACGTTTTTCCACATGCTCTTGTGCGAGCTGTTTGCCGCCCCTCGGACTACAGCCCCTGCCAAGCGCTCAAGAGCGTCCTGAAGGCTGAAGTCACCGACCGCTGCGTAGTTGTCGACGCACCATCGAACGTGGGCAATGACGTCATTAATGTGAGTGCTCAGCGTAAGTGGCAGCGACTTATCAGCAGTCAATACCTCGGAGACGCTGTCAATGTATTCGTTGATTCTGTCGAGGCCGTCGTCTTCGAGTGTCGGCACCACGTCATCTAAGCGCTCAGCAAGCATCTCAAGGGTATCGATGCTTCGCTGGTCTATTGTTGCCGTGCCTGCACCAACCCACCCGCTCTTATACGCGAAAACGATTTGGTACCACGCCGGGAGAGCTGCCCGCGCTACACGCATGTTTCGACCCTGGCTTTCCAGCAAGCGCAGAAGCTCATCGATCTCTCCTAGATGACGAACTGCCAATTCATGGTCTTGCCAGTTCTCTCCGTTGAGACCGCGAGCTGTTGCGGCGTCGGTGTTGTGCGCACCACGCCAAGTAAGAAATCTGGCGTGTAGTAGCTGCGCTGGGTTGGTCATTCGAAAAGTCCTCTCTCTAACTCACAGTCGTCGATGCCGGTCGATGTCGGGATGGCGGCATCTCACAGCAGTCCCGCGTCGTAACGCGAGGTTTACGCCGTGCGGATTCCGCTTCGACCCTGTCATGCAGGCTGACCTTGTCGTATAGAGATGTTGCCCATTCGGCCCTAGCGAGTCGGGTGACGGCGACGGCGGCCTGGCGGTTTGTTGCGAAGCCCCTGCGGAGACAGATGCACGTTTGGCGTAGGAGGCACGTAAGCGGCGATTACCGTCTGCAATTAGCCCGATCTCTGTGCCCGACGTCTCCACTACTACCGCACATATCAACATTGTCAGCCGACCAACGTTGCCCCAGATGCCGCGATTTCGTGGCCCGCGAGCGCCTTGATGCGATCGGGCCGGAAACCCGACCAGTGGTCGTTGTCCGCAACCACGACGGGAGCCTGCAGGTAGCCCAGCGCCATCACATAGTCCCGCGACTCGGAGTCCAGCGTGATGTCGACCTTCTGGTAGGCAATGCCCTGCTTGTCCAGGGCCTTGAAGGTGGCGCTGCACTGCACGCACGCGGGCTTGGTGTAGACGGTGATGCTCATGGATGCCGCTCCTTTGCGGAAGGTGGGGAACCTGTAACGGACTGGCAACTACCTGGGTATTGCAACGAACTCGGTCTTCGCTGTGTTTCGGCGGCCCGTCAGGACCCCAGATTCCCGTCTTGCGGCGCTGGACGGCGAAGGCGCCGCCTTCGACATCTTCGAGCCGATTCGGGGAAGTCCCCAAGCCCGGCCAGCGTGGGGATCCTGGGATCTGCCGGTGCCTCGAAACACTACACCTAGTGGCCGACAAGTTGTCTAGATACAAGATGTTCTGAATAACAATTCTGAAATTCCCTGGTCGTAAGGCCTCCCGGCGCGACTCGCCCGGCGTGTCGCAGATCACAGGTTGGTCTCGGGTCGACATGCGAACCGGTATATCAGCGGCCACCGACAGAAGCGGCCCGATCGCCGGGCCGCGCCCACCCCGGCCCCGATCACCAGCAAAGCCGCCAGCGCGGGCTGGCGGCTTCGGCTATTCGACTAACGAAACGTCGCTGGTGGCCGGGAAGCGGCTTGTTCGTTCCCGCCAAATTCAGCCGACTTCGGCGGCCAGCTTGCCGACGACGTCGCGCACGTTGGCCGAGAGCTCCGCGTGCTCGGCGGGCGCCTTGCCGTCCAGGGTTTTGAAGGGCACCGAGAGCTTGATCGCGTCGACCACCCGGGCGCCGGCGATCCCGAACGACTTGCGGGTCTCGTCGTGCGCCCACACCCCGCCGTACCGACCGAAGCCACCCCCGATGACCGCTAGGGGCTTGCCCTTCAGCGCGCCGTCGCCGAAGGGACGGGACAACCAGTCGATCGCGTTCTTGATGACCGCCGGGATGCTGCCGTTGTATTCGGGGGTGACGACCAGTGCGGCGTCCGCCTCGGCCGCGGCGGCGCGCAGCGCGGTCACCGGGGCCAGCGGCGGGGCGTCGGTGGTCATCGCGTCGTCGATCTCCTCGTTGTAGAACGGCACCTCGCCGAGTCCCTCGAAGATCGTGACGGTCACGCCGTCGGAAGCGACCGCCCCCGCCAGTTCGGCGATCTGGCGGTTGATCGACGCCGCGCGCAAACTGCCCACTAACGCCAAGATCTTGATCTCTGCCACTGTTCGTCCCTTCGGCTGTTGGTGTACATCCTCGCACGCCCCAACCGGACCATAGTCCGATTTATTCCGACGGCGCTAAAGTGCGGGTGTGAGCAGTGTCGAGCGGTCGCGCGAGTTGCCCGTGTCGGTTCCCCAGGAACGGGGCGACGCGGCGCGCAACCGCGCGCTCCTGCTTCAGGCCGCCCGCAGGCTGGTCGCCGAGCGCGGCGCGGACGCGGTCACCATGGACGACGTCGCCGCCGCCGCGGGCGTCGGCAAGGGCACGCTGTTCCGCCGCTTCGGCAGCCGCGCGGGCCTGATGATGGTGCTGCTCGACGAGGACGAGCGGGCCAGCCAGCAGGCTTTTCTGTTCGGGCCGCCACCGCTCGGGCCCGACGCCCCACCGCTGGATCGGCTGGTCGCCTTCGGCCGCGAGCGGATGCGCTTCGTCCACACCCACCACGCGCTGCTGTCGGCGGCCAACCGCGACCCGCAGCTGCGCCACGCCGGGGCGGGCGCCGTGCAGCGCACGCACGTGCGGGTGCTGCTGTCCTCGGCGGGCACCACCGGCGATCTCGACGTCCAGACCGACGCGCTGCTGGCCCTGCTCGACGCCGATTACGTCGAACACCAACTCACCGGCGGGCACACCATGGACACGCTGTGCGACGCGTGGGAAAGCCTGGCGCGCAAGCTCTGCGGGCGGTGACGGCCGCGTGAGCTGGGTCCTGCACGTCGACCTCGACCAATTTCTGGCGTCGGTCGAGCTGCGCCGCCACCCCGAACTGGCCGGGCTGCCGGTCATCGTCGGCGGCAGCGGTGATCCGACCGAACCGCGCAAGGTGGTCACCTGCGCCTCGTACGAGGCCCGCGAATTCGGCGTGCACGCCGGCATGCCGTTGCGCACCGCCGCCCGCCGCTGCCCTGACGCGACTTTCCTGCCGTCGGACCCGGCCGCCTACGACGCGGCCTCCGACCAGGTGATGGGCCTGCTACGCGACCTGGGGCACCCGGTCGAGGTGTGGGGCTGGGACGAGGCGTACGTCGGCGTCGACGGCGGGGATCCGACCGAGGTGGCAGAACAGATCCGAACGGTCGTCGCGTCGGAAACCGGGCTGTCCTGCTCGGTCGGAATCAGCGACAACAAGCAGCGGGCAAAGGTCGCCACCGGCTTCGCGAAACCGGCCGGCATCTTCGCGCTCACCGAGGCGAACTGGATGACGGTGATGGCGGACCGCCCGGTCGACGCGCTATGGGGCGTGGGTCCCAAGACGGCGAAAAAGCTTGCGGCCCTTGATATCACCACGGTGCGTCAGCTCGCGCACGCCGACGCCGAGCTGCTGACGTCGACATTCGGCCCGCGCACCGGCCTGTGGCTGCTGCTGCTGGCCAAGGGTGGCGGCGACGCGCAGGTCAGCGCCGAACCGTGGATACCCCGGTCGCGCAGCCACGTCGTCACCTTTCCGCGCGACCTCACCGATCGGGCCGAAATGGACGCGGCCATAACGGGATTGGCGCGCCACGCTTTGGACGACGTGCTGGCGGGCGGACGGATCGTCACCCGCGTGGCCGTCACCGTGCGGACCGCGACGTTTTACACCCGAACCAAGATCCGCAAGCTGCCCGCCCCCACCACCGACGCCGACACCATCACGCAAGCGGCCCTGCGCGTGCTGGACCTTTTCGAGCTGGACCGCCCGATTCGGTTACTCGGCGTGCGACTCGAGCTGGCCATGGGACACTAGTGTCCTGAGTCATTAATTTGGGTGCAGTAGTTGCTGATGCTGGCCAGGATTTGGTCGGCGGTCTTGGTCCAGACGTAC
>NZ_JCALCD010000019.1:0-7877 GCF_059812165.1 Mycobacterium sp. NGS69 | reverse complement strand
GGCGCGGGCCGTGAAGAAGGCTGCGGCCCGGCCGGTGGCGCAGCCGAAGGCCCCGGCACGGGATGCGAAGAAGGGACGTCGGGCGAAAACACCTCCTCAGTGACCGGATCGAGGCCCGGCGATGTTCGATGCCCACTAACTAAACCGGGTCAAGCCCAGCTCCTCTTGCTGTAATTTGCACCCATGCGCTTCGCCGTCGCGATCGTGTTACCGCCCTCCCAGCACGACATCAGCGGCGGAGCTTTTAACGAGGTCGCCGAGGCATTGCACCATGGTCTTTTGGCGCTTGGTCATGACTCGGTGCTGACCAATCGTCTCGACCTCGACGATCGCCGCACCATCGTGCTAGGCGGAAACCTCCTCGTCCAGTACGGCTTGGAGCCGCCAAAAAACCCCATCTTCTATAACCTTGAGCAACTGGGTGACGACTTGCCGTGGATGACGATGCCTGAATTCGTCGACCTTTTCCGGCGTTATCCGACTTGGGATTACAGTGAAGCCAACATCGAGTATCTCGCCGCTATGGGGTTGCCCCAGCCCACCTACGTTCCGGTCGGGTACGTCCCCGAGCTGACCCGGATCGCCCCCGCCCGCGAGGACATCGACGTGTTGTTCTACGGCGCGCTCAACGGGCGCCGATATGCCGTTCTCAGGGAACTGCACGACCGCGGTCTTCGGGTCAAATGGCTAACGGGCGCCTACGGCGCGAGCCGCGATGCCTGGATCGCATGCTCGAAGATCGTCCTCAATATCCACTACTGGGATGCGAAAATCTTTGAGATCACGCGTGTTTCCTATCTGCTCGCCAACAGGCGGGCGGTGGTCTCCGAGCATGGTGCCAATCCGACATTGGAGCGCGACCTGGCCTCGGGCATCGCGTTCGCGGACTACGACGAGCTGGTCGACCGCTGTGTTGAGCTCGTTGGCGACGAGCGCGCGCGGCGCAAGCTCGCCGAGCGCGGCTATCGGGCTTTCTCCGCTCGCGACCAGGCCGCCATCCTGGACCGCGCGCTATCGGAAGGCCTCGAGGATCTCACCCACCAGACCGCTGCGCGGGACGACTCTTGCATCATCGATGTGCGCCTCGAAGGCAAAGACCGCAGCACAGATCTGCGCGAGCGCCAACTGTTCACCTACAACCTGTTCAAGCACAAGTCTGCGCAGGAGCGAGATTGGTTGTTGGCCAAGGTCAAACGCAACCCCGAGGATGCGCGGTCGGTCTTTTTCCTCGCCGAGACCTGCTTCCGTATGGAGGATTTCGTCAACGCGCGGAAGTGGTGTGAGCGGCGGGTCGAGATGGGTGGCTGCGACGAGGAGGTCTACTGGGCGATGTATCGGCTGGCGGAGTCGATGGCGGAACTCGGTGGGCCGTGGCCGGATGTTCAAAAGGCCTACCTCAAGGCGTGGGAGTTTCGACCGACCCGCGCCGAGGCGTTGCATGCCATCGCCGTTCGGTGTCGCAACGAGCAGCGCTACGGGCCGGGTTACCTGTTTGCCCAGCGCGCCGCCGAAATCCCCTTTCCCGGAGAGGACCTCTTTGTTCCCCGGTACGCGGACGTCTACGCGTGGCGCGCCACCGATGAGCTGGCGGTGTGCGCATCGCAGATCGGCAAGCACACCGAGGCATTCGCGCTGTGCCGGGACCTGCTGACCCGCCCTGACCTCCCCGACCCCGATCGGCAACGGATTGCGGCCAACCGCGACTTTTCGGTGCCGGCCATGCTCGAGGCGGCCGCACCGTACCCCGAAGCCCTGGTGCAGTCCCTGACCGCCGGTCCCGGTGAGCCCGAGGTCACCGTCAGCCTGATCGCCGGGCCGGACCGCCAGAGCACCGAGCAGACCATCAACTCGTTTTTGAACTGCTGTCTCGATGTGTCGCGGGTCGGGCGCTTTGTGGTGCTCGATGTCGGCCTATCCGCCCCCGACCGCGCCAAGCTGCGGAAACGTTACGGGTTCCTCGAGTTCGCGCGTCGCCGATCCGGCGACAAGCCCGCCCCCCAGCTGGCGCAGCTGCGCGCTCAGATCGACGGACGGTTCTGGCTGCACCTGGGTACGGGCTGGCGGTTTTTCGCCCCCGAGAACTACATCACCCGCCTGAGCGCGGTGCTCGACGCCGAACCACAGGTGTTTCAAGTGGGCATCAACTTCCAAGACGCGGTCAAACTCACCGGCGCCAGCGCAGCAGAGCAGGCGGTGCGCCGGGCACCCGACGCCGGCCGCTACCTGCTCACCGAGGCCATGGCCACCGGCCCCGCGATGTTCGACACCACCCGACTAGATCGAGCCCGCGGAGTGCGCAACGGCGACCCCGATACGCCCGCCAAAGCTAGCCGACCAGCCGCCGACGCCCGGCCGCGCACCGCCAGCCTCGACGAAGTGCTCTGCATCTCAGGGCTGTACCCCTAGATACGTTTGCCCTGAATCAACTCGATTAGGCTCCGGCGCCAAGCTCGCGTGCGGGCTCTCACGTCCAAGGAAACGTCGGCGTCATCGGGCGACCCGACCCCATTTTCACGCCCGCAGGGCGATCACCGGCAGAATATCGAGTTCGCGTGATAATCCAACATTTTCAACGTGCATTGTCGTTGGCCAGTGCACCTTCGCGTTCACGACACGCACTTCGGTACCTCGACCTGAAAAGTCAGCGCGTTGATCCAGGGTCGGATCGCGCCAAACTGAACAGATGGCCTTCAATACCCTTGTTCCAGAAGGAATTAAGGCCGCCGTGTTCCGTACTGTGGGCGATCAGCGCTCGTTGTGTAAGTCGATCCTCCCTGAACAGCAGCGGCGGCTCCCGGAGGAGTTGGCTCTGAGTAGCTATGCTTCGGCGGCGGGGCGGTGCTGGGCGCGATGCCGCGCCGTGCCCCTTCCAAGCATGCGAAGGCGTAGGCGAGGTCCGCGAGTTGGCCGGTCGCTGCACTGTCGGCCCGGTCCATGATTGTTGCCAGGGTTCGATGCGCTGCAATTTCAAGGCATTTACTTAAAACCTGCCCGGCGCGCAGGATCTCGGTGTCGACGTCGGCGAGTTTTTCTTGGTCGGGCAATTGGATCTCCGTTTCGTTCTGTGGCGAGTGGCCGGTGCCAGGCTTGCGGAAAAACCTCCCGATCTTGCTCCCCGCTTGGGGTCGGCCGGGTTGGGATTGCATAGTTAACGGTATCCACAGACGAGTTGCAAAGCAACGCGGTGAACAGCCGGTTGAGCTCCGTCAGCGCGGTCGCGTGATCGACGCCCCCAGCGGCGGTGACGTCCCCGCTGTTTGTGTCGGTGATTTCCACCAAGAACTGCTCACGCACCGTACCAGGGAGACAACGAGTTTCGTGCACACCGCAAAAGCCACGCATCACAAAACGCCGAGTCGTATCGACATACACCCCGGCTGGAACGCCGAGTACTTCTAGATCTACGGGCTTCGCCCCAGCCCGACGAGGCACTTCGAGAGTCGACGATATTGGTGTAGCACCCTTGGCCGAGCAGGCGGCACTCGGCTAACGAGGAGTCGAGCGCAACGTGCCAGCGGCGCTGCCCTCGCTGCGCTGCGAAATCGGCGCTCCGTCAGTAGCCCACCACGCCCCATCGGCCGCGCTCACCACACTGAACGGGACCATCCTCATCACATCATCGTCGCCAACGCCGATGACGCGATCATCCTCAGTGAAGCTCAACAGCATCAGGGCCAAAGGTTGGCGGTTTGCTCCTGAGGATTTCATCACCCGTCTCACAGGGTGCCGGGAGCCGAAGTACAGGTGTTTCAGGTGGGCATCAACCTCCCGATGCGGTAGAGCTGACCGGCACTTGCGCCGCCGAGCAGGCGGTACGCCGAACGCCCGCTGCCGGTCGCTACCTGACCGACACGATGGCCAACGGCCCAGCAATGTTCGTCAGCACATGCCTAGACCAAGAGCCAGCGGTATCTACGGACGGCCGGTAGCCGCGCACCACACACGCCGTCCATGCGGGTTGGCGATCAAAAGCAGAATTATCGGATGGGCGCGTGATCAACACGCCAGTACGTACCCCATCCGTCAATCGGCAGTATGGGCGATGTGATCCCGTAACGTTCACGAAAATCGCTAACTGCCTTCGCGCAAGCCGGCAGCATATAATCGTCCACTATCACGAAGCCGCCATACTGCACTTTGTGATAGAGCGCGTCCAGAGCTTCAATCGTCGATTCATACATGTCGCCGTCAAGCCGCAATACAGCTAACCGATCGATCGGAGCGTCTGGCAACGTGTCCTTGAACCAACCCTCGAGGAAAACGACCCGTTCGTCCAGTAACGCAAAACGCCGGAAATTGTCCTCGACATCGGCACGCGACACCTCGAGTTGACTATGGGTATGGTGCTGATCGCCCGCGTCGGCGGGGAAATTTTCGGGGTCTGGCGGTGGAAGTCCAGCAAAGCTGTCAGCAACGAAGACACGTCGCGTGCTATCACCATATGCCTCCAGAATTCCCCTCATGAGAATACAGGCGCCGCCGCGCCAAACGCCGGTCTCTACAAAGTCACCCTCGACGCCATCAAGTAGCACCGTCTCGCAGGCGTAGCGTAGATTTCGCATGCGAACACTTCCGATCATGGAAAACGAAAGTGAGGGCCAGTCCCTCCCTAAGAGACGCGTGTTGGGATCGAACTTGCCGTCCGACCAATAGTCGCAGGGCGCATCTTCGAAAAGCATGCCGGTCAGCGACGCCTCGAGAAGATTGAGGTATCGCTGGACCAATCTGCCGCGGCCCCATCCTTGGTATGCCGGCTCTTGAAGCCGCGTGGAGGGAGTGAAGCTCGGGGTTAGCTGCTGCGTGCCGCGTATTTCCGCGATCACGTCGCGGCGTCCATCCTCGAAGACAACCCTCACCCCGAGGGTGAATGCCGGTGCAAGTCCGGCCGTTTCGATCGTCTTCCTGAACCCCACCGGTGACGAAATGCCATACACGCTGGCCACATCGGGCCGCATGAGAGTTAGCTCGCAGCTCGCAACCACGCTCTGCTCGTGGACGAACTCCAACCAGGCTACGGGCGCCTTGCTTACGACCCAGCCGAAGACCTCGAACGCGCGTCCGTCGACCGGACCGGTCTTCGGGCGGTCGAGGCAAGCACCGGTGATCAGGTCATCGTTAGGGCACAGGGTTACCCCGGATATCTCCACCGCCATGCGGCGATCCCGTCCCTCCTCGCCGGCGGCGCCGCCACATCCACGGCGATGCGTTCGTCGGCAACCCCATCGGCCGCCGTCGGCAACGCTTTCGCCCGCATCCGCTGCCGCTCCAGCGTGGTCTGCGACGCCAGCTCGTCCAGTGTCCAGGGCTTTCTGGCATGACACCATGTCAGGAATCCTGGTGTCAAGAAGCCGCGTCGACCCATCGAAGATTCCCGGTGTAACCCTATCGTTGCCTTATTTGAGGATGGTCAAGCTCGACTCCAAATTCCGCTGAGCCCGATTTAGCTAAGCTAGGTGACCCGTCGTAGATAGATGCTTGCCCGGCAGATTCTTAGTGCCTTCCGGCAAGTACCGACTGCGATCTCGGCGTGCTCCCGCCAAACCAGGAAGTGACAACATCATCTGAAATATGTTGTTGGTAAGCAGACCAAACCTTCAATTCGTCTGCCACGGGCGTGCGATCCAAAGCTCTCAATTCGCCGTTCGACGCAGGATGACGTTGCCGTCAACAGCGCGCTATGCCTTGGCAATTTGTTCGCCGATGCCGCGCAGGGTGCTCCGGGCCCGGTCGTGGCGGTATCGGCAGTGGATAATTCGCTTGGGGACCCCATGGACCTTCCCCGCCGAGGTCGAGGCGACGGCTGGGTCAACACGGACTCCACGTCAAGAGTCGTGTAGTTGCGCTTGCCTTTTCAATCTATGCTCACTCGTTAGTTGACTCAAGCCACCCGTTGACAAAGCACCAAATCTTGGAATTGTGCTATGCCCTTCGGGATGATCTGTTTTACGGCAAAATATTTTGACCATCTTTTGTGAATGTATTCATGGCTATGGTATGTGACCTGGTAAAAACTAGGGAGACCCTCAGTGTCTCTACCGACATGATAATAAAATTCTGGATTTGGATTTTGTAGCTTTTCTCTCACAAACGCTGGAATCAAATCGGTTGAATGCGTGCTCAAGACTGCAAAAGATCCAATTCGCATGACTCTGCGAAGCTCTGATAACCACGCTAATTGCATGTCCTCGGGGAGATGTGTGAATATAGAGATCGAATAGACGAAATCGAAGTATTTATCATCAAACGGTAGGGGCGGCATAGGACTGTTTAAAACGAAAGTGCCGATCGATTCAATGGCCGATCTGCACCATGTGATTGCCTCATCATCTATATCGGAACCGAACCAATTAAGCTTACCGTCCGTTAAACGGGTGGCCAGACATAACTCGTGCAGTGGCCTAATGACCCTGCCGCACCCTACTCCAAAATCAAGAATTCTGAAATCATCTCCATAAGGTCCAACGCGCATCAGCTCTCCAAAAACATTTGCAGCCAACTCCCTTCCCACACTCTCGAAGACCTGTAAATTTTCATCGCAATTAACCCTTTTGCGGAGGTGTGCGGGCGCCGCTGGCTTTATAGTTGCGCCTTCTCTATAACTCTGCACATAATCAAAAAACTTTGGAGCAGCTCCTCGGCGGTTTTCTAGATATCCATACCTGGCAAAATGTTCCCACCCGTCAGTTTCTGGATGGTCGCGCACATATTGGGCCACGCCAGGGTTTTCACGCAGATAAGCTTCTTCGTCCCAATCCTTGGGCCGTTCGATGTCAATCATATTGCTCCAATCATCTTACGCGGATTACCGGACGATTACGGTGACAGTAATAAACACGGGCTGCCGCCAAGTCTCTCAAGTTACCCGTCAAACGCCTCGTCGCAGATCTTTTGCGGCCGTGGTTCAAGGTCCCGCTTCCAGCGGCCGATCGATGACGAGACGCCAGGCGATGTTGATGCGCGTTCACATCAGCGGTGGCTTCATTCCCAGCTTTTGCCATTGAGTTGACGATATTCGCCGACGAGTCCAGCTCCAGGGCGTCGAGCTCGGTGGGCGACCCTATGAGGTCCTCAAAACGGACAAGCGTGCCGTATAGCGATCTGCACTTCCACAGTTGTGTAAGCGACAGTATGCCCTCGCGAACCAGGCCGACGAGTTGTTTATTCGTTCCAACCGACTGGGACACCGAAGCCATAGGCAACTCCATGCCGAGCATCGAACGCCAGCGCGGAGGCCAGGGTGTCCCTGGGTTCCCGGACGAGGAATATCTCTCGCGCCCCCGCGGGTGGAGCTGCTTCATTATCCAGTAGTGGCCTGCCGGGACGATCTTCTCCGCGAAGAAGGCAGGTGTTGTCCAGTTTCGGGCGATCGTGTACTCGCGGTCGAACGACGCGAGTTCGGCCCGCGCTACGCAGGCGAATTCCTCGACCTGATCGAAGTACCAACGGTCGAGGGTTCCTTGTGCTCCTGTGGGATCGGTCCTGCACTGGGTTGGATAGCGAGCGGGGTCTTCGTATTGTTGCCCAGCCATCAGCGTGCGCGTGATGACGTCGATGACCTTCCACTTATCAAGCACCATGCCGGTGGCCCTGGGTAATAAAACGTTCATCCGGTCACCTGTGATGAGATGCAGAGCACTTCGTCGAGGCTGGCGGTGCGCGGCCGCGCGTCGGCGGCTGGTCGGCTAGGTTTGGCGGGCGTATCGGGGTCGCCGTTGTGCACTCTGCGGGCTCGATCTAGTCGGGTGGTGTCGAACATCGCCGGGCCGGTGGCCATGGCCTCGGTGAGCAGGTAACGGCCGGCGTCGGGTGCCCGGCGCACCGCCTGCTCTGCTGCGCTGGCGCCGGTGAGTTTGACCGCGTCTTCGAAGTTGATGCCC
>NZ_JCALCD010000018.1:0-20457 GCF_059812165.1 Mycobacterium sp. NGS69 | reverse complement strand
GGCGTGGCCGATCACCTACGACCAGCTGAGCCCGTGGTACGCCGAGGCCGAAAAACTGCTGGGGGTGCGCGGCGCGCCCGATCCCCTGCGCCCCGAGGCCGCCGACGTCGGTTTGCCTGCGGCCCCACCGTTTTCACCCGACAACCAGCCGCTGGTCAACTATCTGAGCGGCCGCGGCCTGCACCCCTACCACCTGCCGATGGCCTGCGACTACACCGAGGGCTGCACCACCTGCCAGACCTATCTCTGCCCCCGGCCGTGCAAAAACGACGCCGGCCGCAACGGCGTGCTGCCCGCGATCACCGAACACGGCGCGCACCTGCTGGACCAGTGCCGGGTCGTGCGCCTGGAGGCCGACCCCACCCGGGTGCAGCGGGTGATCGCCCAACACCACTCCGACATGCTGGCCTTGCAAGGCAAAGTCGTGGTGCTCGCCGCCGGCGCGCTGGCCACCCCGGTGCTCTTGCTCAACTCACGGTCCGGGGAGTGGCCGCGCGGGCTGGCCAACGGCTCGGACTGGGTGGGCCGCAACCTGATGCGCCACCTGCTCGAGCCGATCGAGATCTGGCCCAACCCCAAACGCACCATCACAGCGCCGAACAAGGAAATCGGGCTCAACGACTTCTATTTCTGTGACGGGCAGAAGTACGGCACCGTGCAGTCGTTCGGCGAGATACCGCCCATGGAGTGGCTAAGCAACCGCCCCGGCCGGCGGGGAAAGGCGCTGCGCGCGACGGGCCCCGCGGGGCGCCGGTTGTATCAGCGGTTCGTCACCGGCGGACTGGTGCTGGCCGGGATCATGGAGGACCTGCCGTATCTGGACAACCGCGTCCTGCCGAGCGACCGGCCCGGCGCCGACGATCGCCAGCGGCTGCGGCTTCGGTACCGGTTACACCCCAGCGAGGTCGAGCGCCGCGCGGCGTTCGTGCAGCGGCTGAAGGAGGTGTTGCAGCCGTTCCGCAACCTCACCCTGGGCACCGGCAAAGACAACGCCAACCTCGGCCACGTCTGCGGCACCTGCCGCTTCGGCACCGATCCGAAAACCAGCGTGCTGGACCCCCAAAACCGGGCGCACGAGGTGGAAAACCTCTACGTGGTGGACACCTCGTTCTTCCCGTCCAGCGCCGGGTTGAACCCCAGTCTGACCGTCGCGGCCAACGCCTTACGGGTGGCCGCGCACGTGAGCCAGGCGCATTTCGCCTCGTGACCCGCTTGCCGTCCGAGGGTCAGCCGTCGGCGAGCGCGCGGTCGGCCAGCGCCCCGATCGCCGGCGCCAACAGCCGCGAGTACTCCAGCGTGATGTGGCGCCAGTCCCGGTAGACGAGGGTGCTGCCGACGATGACCGGGCAGCGGGCTTTGGTGCAGAACAACTCGGTGAGGTCGGCGTATTGTCCGCCGCCGGCCTTGGCGGCGGCGGACTCGGCCGCGATGCCCGGTTGGTTGACCGCCGACGATGTGGGCGGCGAGCAGGCCGTCGCGTCGTCGAGGTGCCCGGACAGGCAGATCGGCACCTCGGACTGCGGATCCGGGATCGGCCCGAGCACCAGCACCTTCGCGCCGATGCCGCGCAGCTGCGCCACGAGATGGGTCAGGCTCTGGACCCAGGCGGGGCCGTATGCGTCGACACCCAGCAGCCGTTCGCTTTCGGCGGTGTAACCCCGCCACATGCTCAGCACCACCAGCCGCGGGTGCTCGGCGCGTAACCGCGCCATGATCTGCTCGCGCCATTGCTGGCAGTGCGAATATCGTTCGGCCAGGTGGTGCAGGGGCACGCGGCTGGGCAAGTCCATCAATGGGCAGGCCCCCTTGGCCAGCGTCTCCAGCCGCCAGTGCCGCTGGGCCGCGATCTGCTGGAACGCCGGGTTCCACATCGCGGCGTTCGAGTCGCCGGCCAGCGCGATCGTCGTCGTCGACGCGGTATCGCCGCTCGCACACTCGGGCTGTCCGACCTCGGCGATATTGCGCAGGCAGCCGTTGAACAACAAATCACCGGACGTCGCCAGGGGCGGGCTCAGGTTCGACGGGACGGCCTGGAGGCCGGCCGACGCCGCGACCGCGGCCTGCACCTGCGCGAACGCCTGCCGCACGGCCGCGTCGTAGGCGTCGACGGCGGAGCCGGCCGGGACGGGGGCCGCGGCGATGGACAGCGGCGCCGCCGCCGGGCCGCGCCCGACCGGGGTCGGCACGTGCTCCAGCAGCACCAGGCCCACCGACACCGCGACCGCGGTGGCCGCACCACCCAGCGCGAGGCTGGCCAGGGCGGATCGGCGGATCGGCGAGGCGAATCGCAGCGGGTTCTCGATGAAACGCAGGGTGAGCACCGCCAACCCGCCGGAGATCAGGGCCGCTGCCAGCCTGGCGGCCAGGCCCAGTGGGTGGCCCAGCAACGCGGGCGCGAGCACCAGCACCGGCCAGTGCCACAGGTACCACGAGTAGGAGATCCGGCCGACCGCCCGCATCGGCGACACCGCCAGGACGCGGCCGCACCCCTGCGACGCCACGGCGCAGCCGGCCCCGATCACCAGCGCCGCGCCCAGTGCGGGCAGCAGCGCGGCGATACCGGGATACGGGGTGGTCGGGCCGAGCCAGACGCAGGCCAGCAGGATCAGGGCCAGCCCGGCCCAGCCGGCCGGCACGGCAGCCCGGGGCGCCAGCCGGCGCCATTGGTCGGCGGTGAGGGCGACGATGCCGCCGACCGCCAACTGCCAGGCCCGGGTCGGCAGCGAGTAGAAGGCCACGGACGGCAACCAGAGGGTGTCCACTAGCGACAGCGCGAACGACGCGACCGCGACCAGCGCGAGGACTACCAGGTAGGGGCGTTTCGAGGCGGTGGCCTGGGTCCTGGTGCGCCGGCGCACGCGCCGGATGACAAAGGCCGTGCCGATGATCAGCGCCGGCCACACCAGGTAGAACTGCTCCTCGACCCCCAACGACCAGTAGTGCTGAAATGGCGACGGCGGCAGGTGGCCGCCGAAGTAGTTGACGCTTCCGTTGATGAACCAGTAATTGCTGACGTACAGCGCGCTGGCGATGCCGTCCCGAAGGACGCTGCCGACCTGCAACGGCGGCAGGAGGAGAAATGCCGCGATGGCGGTGACGACGCCGACGGTGGCCGACGCCGGCAGCAGCCGGCGGGCCCGCGCCCCGTAGAAGCCGCCCAGCCGGACCTTGCCGCTGGCGTTCGCCTCGCGCCACAGCAGCCCGGTGATGAGGAAGCCCGAAATGACGAAGAAGACGTCCACGCCGACGAACCCACCGCTGATACCCGGCATCCCGGCGTGGAACAGGACCACGGCCAGCACGGCGACGGCACGCAAGCCCTCGATGTCGGGGCGGAACCGCGATTGTGCGGAGGGCCGACTCTGCGTCTCTTCGGTTGGGCTGACGCTGTCGGACTGTTGAGAGGTCACCAAGGGAGGATTATCACACGCGTGTTCAACAGATTGCTGGGTTGGCGAAATCACCGGATCGGCACCATCACGGGGGCCGGGTGCCCGACACCGCGAGTGCTGGTTAGTCATCGATCTCTGCGGTCAAATCGAATTCGGCGAAGGTCCGCGAAATGGTCTCCCGCAGCTCATTTTTGGTATTTCTCCGGCCGAGAACATATGCGGAGATCCTGATGAAGATCTTCCCATTGCCCCGCCCCGAGCCCACGAACAGTTGTCCACCGATGTGTTCGAGCGTGCTCTTCTTGATGTCGGGTTCGTAGGACCTCATGTACGCATAGTCGGCGTCGCTGCCGTCGGGCCGGTTCACCGCCGCGGACAGGTCACCGAAATTGGAGACGGTTACCGGAAGGCTGGCACCGCCCGCCGCCATCCCCGCCAGCCTCCTGTTCAGCCGCTTCGGAACCATCGCCGCCAGTGGGAAGGTCGCCAAAAACTCTTCGTCGGGGTTCTCCATCCCCGCGAGGATCGCGTGGGTGATCTTCGCCTGCGTGTCCCTGAGGTCGGCTGCGGCGTGCGTGGGGTCGACCGCGACGTCGACCACCGTGAGCGCATTGCCACGGGTATCGCCTTCGGTCCGAAGCGATATCGGAAATCGCAGCGTGACTTTTCCGTCGTCACGAACGCGCCCCACCCGCACCGCGAGCCTGCACGCGACCCCTGCCACAAGCGAGTTACTGCTCGCACCAAGGCTTTTCGCGCGGGCATCCCACTGCGCCGGGTCGATGTACGCGGTCAGGGCGGGCACCTCGACCGCCTGATCGGCGCCGGCCGTCCTCGGGGAGGGCGGCGCCGCCTTGATCGAGGATGCGAATTGCTTGCGGTCGGGCCAGGCCCGTCGAGCCGTCGCGGCCAAAGCCCGCGCGATGTCGGGCAGTTCTTTGACCGTCTGGCCGAAGTCCTCGCGCAAGGCGCGCCCGGCGGTGCGCGATCCCGCCGGCGGGTAACCCAGATCGCGTGTCACGCCTTCGGCGGCATCGGCGATCGCCTGGACCAACCCGATCCCGTCGACGATCGTGTGCGAAACCACCAGACTTATCGCGGCCCCGCCGTCCTCGAGCGGAAGCACTCCCAGATGCCAGCCAGGTCCCCACTCGGGATCGATGGGTAGGCGCACCCGCTCGTCGGCCCAGGCGCTCACCTCGGAGCGCCGCCGCGGCGTTGCGGCGACATCGATCTCGTCCGGGGCCGGAGCCGCGACCCAGTGATCGCGCGCGAACGGTATCGGGGAGCGTTCGACCCTGCGCCCCAACAGCCCGCGGCCCAGGTTGCGCTGAAAACGCCGCAGGCCATCGAGATTGACGCCCCGGTCGTAGACCCAAATGAACTGGACCTGCGTGCCGTGGACCGCACGCATGGTGAGAAACACCGCTTGATCCACGTGTGCGAGCCTGTTGTCCGCCGGCTCCTCGCTCCGCGTGCCGACCTGAGCCGCCGGGGCCTCGGGCACGTCGGTGTCGTTCAGTAGGTCGGCCAGGTGGCCGGCGAGCTGTGCCGGGGTGGGGTGGTCGAAGGCCAGCGTCGCCGGCAGCGCCAGGCCGGTGTGCCGGTTGAGGCTGTTGCGTAGCTCCATAGCAGTCAGCGAGTCGATGCCGAGATCTTTAAGCGGCCCGTCGGGATCGAGCGCCGCCGGATCGGGATGCGCCAATACGGCGGCGGCCGTCTCGGTGACCAGCGCGGTGAGCGTGTCGAGCCGTTGCTCGCGGGTCTGGGCGGCCAACGTGGCGGCCAGCGTTCGGGGGCTTGCCGGCATGACCCGGTCTTCGTCGGCCAGTGCGGCAAGCGGGCCGGGCCGAGCGGGGGCGAGCCAGTAGCGGCGGTGGTCGAAGGGGTAGGTCGGCAGCGTGACGGTGCGGGCGCGCGGGTACAGGGCTGGCCAGGAGGGGCTGTGGCCGTGAGCGTGCAACTGCGCCAACGCCATTGCCAGGCTGTCGTGGTCGAGACGTTCCCGGTGCAAGGTGATGACGACCGCCGACTGGGCCCGCCCCGGGGTCTGGGCCAGCGTGTCGGTCAGCGCCGGGGCCAACACCGGATGCGGGGACAGTTCCACGAAGCTGCATTCCCCGGCGGCCAGCCGCTCGGCCACCCGGTCATGAAAGCGGACCGGCTCGCGCAGGTTGCGGTACCAATACTCGGCGTCCATCGTCGTGGTGTCCAACGGATCACCCGAACCCGCCTGTCCCACCGTCGAATACAACGGGACCCGCGACAAGGCCGGGGACAGCTCGCCCAACTCGGACAGCAGGCGCTCACGCACCGCCTCGACCTGGGCGCAGTGCGAAGCGTAATCCACCGCAATCGGCCGGAACTGGATGCCGTCGCGCTCACAGGCCGCACCGAACTGCTCCATCGCCGAAGGCTCGCCGCTGATGATGGTGTGCGATGGGCCGTTGATCGCCGAGATGCTCAACGCCGCACCCCACGGCGCCAGCAGGGGCTCGAGTTGCTCGGCGCCCAACAACACCGAAGCCATCGCCCCGGCCCCACACAGTTCGCCCAGGGCTTGGCTGCGCCGCGCCACAATCTGGGCCGCCTCGGGCAACGAAAACACCCCGGCCAGATACGCCGCGGCGATCTCACCCTGCGAGTGCCCGATCACCGCATCCGGGAAGATGCCGTACGAGCCCAGCACCTCGGCCAACGACACCATCATCGTGAACAGCACCGGCTGAACCACATCCACCCGATCCAGCGACCGCGCCCCCGGCTCCTGCAACAACACCTCACGCACCGACCACCCGGTCAACGGGCGCAACGCCTCATCGCAATCATCAACCATCGCCGCAAACACGCGGTGACGCTCATACAACTCGCGGCCCATGCCCGGGTACTGTCCACCCTGGCCGGGCAACACGAACACCGTCTTACCGCGCAAGTGCGCCAGGTAATGGTGCTCAACCAGCTGCGGGTGGGTTTGGCCGTCACGCAGCGCGGTTAACGCGCTCAGCAGGTCGTCGCGGGAAGCGGCCCCGGTGATCACCGCCCGATATGGGTGATGGGCACGGGTGGTGGCCAGGCTGTAGGCCACGTCGGTCAGATCCAGCTCCGGGTGAGCGAGCAGGTGCTGGTGCAGCCGGTCGGCCTGGGCGCGCAGCGCCGCCGGGGTGCGCGCCGACACCGGCCACACCCGAAGCCCCAAGTCGACACCGTCGGGTTCTTCGGCCGACTCGACCGGCGCGGCGGGGGCTTGCTGCAGGATCACATGGGCGTTGGTGCCGCTGATCCCGAACGAGGACACCGCCGCCGTGCGCGGATGATCGGTGACCGGCCACGGCACCGCGTCGGTCAGCAGCCGCACCGTGCCCGCCGACCAATCCACATGCGGGCTGGGCCGACCCACGTTCAACGTCGGCGGCAAACTGTCGTGATTGAGCGCCTCGATCATCTTGATCAACCCCGCCACCCCCGCCGCCGCCTGCGTGTGACCGATGTTCGACTTGATCGACCCCAACCACAACGGGCGCTCCGCGCTGCGCGCCGCACCGTAAGTCGCGATCAACGCACCCGCCTCGATCGGATCCCCCAACGTGGTGCCGGTGCCATGCGCCTCGACCACATCCACCTGATCCAGCCCGACCCCCGCGTTGGCCGCCGCCTGAGCGATCACCCGTTGCTGCGCCGGCCCATTCGGTGCCGTCAACCCGTTCGACGCGCCATCCTGGTTGATCGCCGAACCCGCGATCACCGCCACCACCGGATGGCCGTGGCGCCGGGCATCGCTGAGCCGCTCCAACACCACCACCGCCGCACCCTCACCCCAACCGGTGCCATCGGCGTTGGCCGCAAACGCTTTACAGCGCCCATCGGCGGCCAGCCCACGCTGGCGGGCGAACTCGGTGAACACCGACGGCGTCGTCATCACCGTCACCCCCCCGGCCAGGGCAAGAGACGACTCTCCATTGCGCAGCGACTGACACGCCAAATGCGTGGCCACCAACGACGACGAACAGGCGGTGTCGACGGTGATCGCCGGGCCCTGCAACCCCAACGCATACGCCACCCGCCCCGAGGCCACGCTGGGGGACAGCCCGGTCAGCGCGTAGCCCTCCACGCCCTCCGAGCCGCCTCCGCCGTAGGACTGTGACCACGCCCCGACGAACACGCCGGTCTCGGTACGCACCAACCCGGCCGGGTCAATTCGGGCCGTCTCCAACGCTTCCCAGCACACCTCCAGCAGCAACCGCTGCTGAGGATCCATGGTTTGGGCCTCGCGTCCCGAGATCCCGAAGAACTCCGCATCGAACCCGGCCGCGTCCACCAAGAACCCCCCGGCGCGGGCATACGTCTTGCCCACCGCATCCGGGTCGGGGTCGAACAACTCCCCCAAATTCCAGCCCCGGTCGCCGGGAAACGCCCCGACGGCGTCGGTGCCGGTGGCCACCAAATCCCACAACGCCTCCGGCGAATCCACCCCACCGGGGAACCGACATGCCATGCCCACCACCGCAATCGGCTCGTCCACCGCGACCTGCGATTCCACCGGCGAGGCCGCCGCGACCGGCCCGTCCAGCAGCTGGGCCAGGCGGGCGGCCAACTCATCGGGCGTCGGATAGTCGAACGCCAGCGTCGCCGGCAACGGCAACTCGGTTTCGGTCCTGAGCCGATCCAACAACTCCGTCGCCTTCACCGAATCGAAACCCAGGTCCCCGAAAGCGGATTCGGGGTCGACGTCCTCGGGGCTGGGACGCCCCAACACCGCCGCCGCCTGCGCGCACACCACCTGCACCAGCAGGTCATGCTCCTGGCGGCGGAGCGTTTGCTGCTGGCGGCGGAGCGTGCGCAGGCGCTGCGTCCATCCCGAGTCGGAGCCGACGCCCACATCGACGTCCTCGACCGCGTGCGGCGCCGGCCCGCGGATCTGCCCGTCCAAGCGGGTGAACTCGTCGCGCAGATACAGCTGCAGGCAGTCCCTTCGCCGGACCTTGCCGCTCGTGGTGATGGGTATCGAACCAGGCGGCACCAGAACCAGATCCGCCACACTCAGACCGTGTGCCTTCGATACGGCCGTGGTGATTTCGCGCCGGACGGTGCCCATCCGCTGCATCGCGGCCTCTTCGGGTTCGTCCCGATTCTTGAGCTCCGCAATAGCGACCAGGCTCTCCAGGCCGCCGTCATCCGGAACCCCTATCGCCACGCAGCGGCCCCGGGTGATCTCCTGGATGGTCGACTCGATGTCGTCGGGAGAATGGTTGCGCCCGTAGACGATCAAGAGGTCCTTGATCCGGCCGAGGATGAACAGCTCGCCGTCGGAGAAGAAGCCCAAATCTCCGGACCGCAGCCAAGGGCCCTCGGATGCGCCGGCCGACGCCCCGACAAGGGTGGCACCGAACATGCCCTCGGTGCCTGGCGGGTTGCCCCAATAGCCCAGCGCGACATTGCCACCCTGCACCCAGATCTCACCGACGGTTCCCGCCGGACACTCGGTGGTGGTATCGGGGTCGACGATGCGCACCGCCGGCGACCTCGGCACGCCGTAACTCACCAGCGGCGTGCCCCCGTCCCCGCAGCGTTTCGCGTGCCCGGCGGTCAGCTTCTCCGATTCGAAGTGAACGATTTCGGGCGAATGGCCCGGTTCGCGCGTCGCGATGTACACCGTCGCTTCCGCCATGCCATACGCGGGCCGCAACATCCGGTCGTGAAAGTTGAAGCGGGCAAACCGCTCGGCAAAGCGTTGCAGCGTCACGGGTTGCACTCGCTCGCTGCCGTTGAGGATGCCGAGGACGTCGCCTAGGTCGAGCCCGGCCATGTCGTCGTCGGACGTTTTGCGCGCCGCCAATTCGAACGCGAAGTTCGGCGCCGCGGAGAATGCGTGGCTGTTGCTCGCCAGCGCTTGCACCCATCGGGCGGGTCGCTGCAGGAACGACGCCGGGCTGGTGATCTGGGTGGGAAATCCCGCCAGAATGGGAAAGATGATGGCCAGATACAAACCCATGTCGTGATAGAACGGCAGCCAGGACACCATCGTGGTGTCGGGCGGGGCGGCCCCGCCGAAGATGTCCACATTGATCTGGTCGAAGTTCGCCACGATGTTGTGGTGCGAGATCTCCACGCCCTTCGGAGTGCGGGTCGACCCGGAGGTGTACTGCAAATAGGCGATTTCCGGCCGGATCTCGGCCTCCGCGGCCGCTCCATTCTCAGCGTCGAGGTCCAGCAGATCGACCTCGATGACCGGCGGCGCTGGTTCACCCCGC
Organism: Mycobacterium sp. NGS69; assembly: GCF_059812165.1. Taxonomy (NCBI): domain Bacteria; kingdom Bacillati; phylum Actinomycetota; class Actinomycetes; order Mycobacteriales; family Mycobacteriaceae; genus Mycobacterium; species Mycobacterium sp. NGS69. The sequence continues at coordinate 10,817 of NZ_JCALCD010000018.1, read as the reverse complement.
TTCGAGTTGAGGTACTCGACAATGTTGCCCGCCACAGACGATGTCGTGAGGATCGCCGACGGCGACGCGTCGCTCAGCACCGAAATAAACCGCTCATCGGTGACGCCACCGAGCGGAACCGATAGCGGAACGGCGATCTGACCGGCTTGCAACGCGCCCAAAAATCCAGCGACGTAACCGAGTCCCTGCGGTGCCGCGATCACCACGCGATCGCCCATCGACCCGCAGGTGTCGAGTTCCCGCGCCACGTTCAGCGTGCGGCGATACAGCTGCGACCACGTCAGGGTTTCCGGAACACCCGCCCAGTCCCGCTCGTAATCGACAAACGTGAACGCCGGCTCGCTGGGGCGCAAGCCAGCGCGTTCCCGCAGCACAGAAGGGACGGAAGACCCGTGTCCTTGCGGAGCGTCAGCACGAATCATCGGGGAGTTCCTAGCGCGAGAGGGTTTTCGATCAGCCGACCCGTTGCAGGCGGGCGAAGTTTTCCACGAGATCGGTAGCGGCAGCGACGCTTTCGGCGGGTTTGGTCATCCGTGGGGCAAGCTCGCGGGCCCGGCCGAGATATTCCGGGGCGAGAATCCGGCGAAGATCCTTGACCAGTGTGTCCTCGGTGGTGGTCGAAAGCCGCCGGGAGGTGCCCACCCCCAAGCGTTTGAGCGCCGCCCCCTCCAGCGGCTGGTCATAGAACGTCCAGAGCACCACCTGCGGGACTCCGGAGCGCAGGCAGGTGGCCGTGGTGGCCGCGCCACCGTGATGCACGACCGCGCGGCAGGCCGGAAAAATCGCCTCGTAATTCACCGCACCCACCACCTTGACGTGGTCGAACTGGTGGATGTCGCTGAAGTCGCTGACGCCGGCGCACACCAGCGCCCGCTCACCCAGCCGCGCGCACGCCGCAGCGATCATGGCCAGCACGGTGGCGGCGGATTCGACTGCGAGACTGCCGAATGCGAAGCAAATCGGCGGTGTCCCCGCCGCGATCCAGGACAAGACGTCGTCGTCGGCATCCTGCGGGAAGCCCAGCGTCAGCGTGCCTACGAGGGGGCGCTTGCCGTTCCATTTCGCCCATTCGGCTTCCAGCCCCGGAACGAAAAGGCGGTCGTAGCCCTGGATTTCAAGGGATCCTCGCTCTTCGATCCGGCGCGGCCAGGGTTGCGTCGCATCGGGCAGACCCAGTAGCCGACGTTGCTCGTCCTCGGCTTTCTTCGCCGGGCCGCCCCACGTCAGCCGCTCGTATCCCCGCATTGCGGCGCGGCCCAACGGCGCGGGCAGCAATGGCATAACTTTGCCGTTGGCCCGGATCGGGAACCAATGCAGCATGGCGAACGGAATGTCGTAGTACTCAGCGACATTGAAGGGGAACTGCTCGAATCCGTATCCGGAGATGATCAGGTCGGCGCCGTCCGCCAGCGACTTCAGCGTGTCGTAGGCTTCCTCCGTCCAGCATTGGCTCACGATCTCCGCGATCTCGCGCCCCAACCGGTCCAGCTCCTGCATCCGCCACGGGCTGCGGAACAACAGCGTCCAGTAGTCGCGCTGCACGTCCATGATGATCCGCGAATCGAGACCGTAGCCCACGGCCGCAACCCCCGCCGCCTCGGCGAAGCCGACCAGGTTGGGCGGCACCGCCATGCGCACGTCATGCCCCCGGCGCGTCAGCTCACGGCCCACCACGACGGAGGGCTCGACGTCGCCGCGTGCTCCGTAGCACGCCAGCGCGAATTTCATGACGAGTCTTGACCTTTCAGTTGTGTCAGTGCCCCGATTCGGCGGCGGCACGGTAACCGCGAACGGCCAGCGGCCCGAGCACCGCGGCAAGACCGACTGCCCACGCAACCGTCACCAGGAGCGGAAACAACACGGGACCGCCTTGGGCAAGCCCCCGCATCGACTCGATCGTCGCCCACATCGGTTGCAGGCGAATCTCCATGCGCACCCACGAAGGCAGCGTTTGAGTGGGAACAACACCGGAGCTGGCGAACACCGCACCGGTGGACGGCACCCCCAGCCACATGAGCGCGGAACCGGTCCGGGCCCGTACCGCTATCGCGATCACCGCCATCGAGAAGACGACCACCACCAGCGCCGGCACCAGCACGAACGGGATGACGTTGAGCAGGCCGCCTTTGAAGCGGAGTCCGAGTCCGACACCGACCGCCGTGATCAGCGAGGCACTTACCAGCGTGCGCGCGGCCTCGGCGAGCAGCCTGCCGGTCAGCGCGCTGGCCCGGTGTACGGGAAACACCCACAGCCGGCCGATGAGGCCGCTGTCGCGGTCGATCCACATGCGGCGGCCGGTCGCGAGCGCCCCGAACATCGCACCGGCGACGGCGCACATCGGCACAAGTCCGTAGAGACTTTCCGTGCCGGTGATCCTGATTATCGACTTGCCTACCAACAGTTTGTAGGCAATGAGCAGAAAGGTCGGGAACACCAGAGCCTGGATCAGCACCATCGGCTGGCGGCGCCACCGGGTCAGGAGATGGCTTGCGAACAACAGGGTTTCGCTGGCCAGGGAACTCCGCGGCGGTGCCTGTGCGGTCATTGCGGGCGCCCCTGCACCCGCACCGCGATTGCGCCGAACACCACCAGCAGCCCGAGACACCACGCGAGGCTGGTCGCCAAATTGCTCACCGCGACATGGCCGGTGGTGAAGCCGCGCAGGGTTTGCGTTACCTGCGACACGGGCTGGTAGCGCACGAACGGATGCAGCCAGTCGGGGAACGAGTCGGCGGGCGCCATCCCGGTGGAGAGCATGACCAGCAGCATCTGGGGAACCAGGAGCAGCTGATCCAACACGCCGCTGCTCGCGAACCGGCCTTGCGAGGCGACGGAAAGGACCCCCGCCGCATCGGCGGCGAGCGACAGCGCCAGCGTCAACACGAGGGTGAGGACGGCGAAGGCGACCGCATAGATCAACCCGCCGAACATTCGGAACCCGAACGCGTAACCGATGGCGATCGCCGCAAGCAAGCCGAGGGTCCCGCGGAACAGGCAGTACGACATTCGGGCCATCAGCGGCGTGACCGCGGATATGGGAAGGGTGCGGAGTCGGTCCGCGAAGTCGCTCCGCTCGTCCTGGGCGGCACGGTCGATGGTCGTCAGCGCGCCGAGAAAGATCACCTGGATGACGACGACCGGCAGGACGTACTGCGGGTAGCTCATGCCACCGGTGTCGATCACATTGCCCAGCATGAAATTGAAGACGACGAAGTTCAGTGCGGGCGACACCACCGCGAATATCAGATCGTTGCGCATCGCGTTCTGCACGGCACGCTCGGTGAGCGCAGCGAGCGCGGTCACGTGGTGACTTTCGCGGTGAGGTGTAGAAACGCCTCGTCCAAAGACGGCTTGCGCAGCGCGATATCGAGGAGCTCGACGCCGAGCCGGTCGACCCGGCGAAACACCTCGCCGAGCGTCGCGACACCGTCGGGCGAGAGCACCGAGACGGTGTTCGCCTCGTAGTCGGCTTCGGCGCCCTCGAGGTCGGCGACCGCTTCCAGGATCTTGGCGAGGTCGGCCGGATTTACCGGACTCACCGTGCAATAGCCCAATCCCACGCGCCGCTTGAGCTCTTCGGCGGTGCCTTCGGCGACGACGCAACCTTTGTTCAGAACGACGATCGAATCGCTGAGGACGTCGGCTTCTTCGAGGTATTGGGTCGTGAGCAGGATTGTCACGCCCTGGGATGACAAGGACGACACCAAGTTCCACACATCGCGGCGACTACGCGGGTCCAGCCCGGTGGTCGGCTCGTCGAGGAACAGCACTTCCGGCGGCACCATCAGCCCGGCCGCGATGTCGATGCGGCGCACCATTCCACCGGAATAGGTGTGCACCGGCCGGTCGGCGGCGTGCGACATGTCGAAGTCATTGATCAATGCGTCGGCGCGCAGCCGCGCGTCTTTGCGCCGCATTCCCCGCAGCCGGCCGAACAACACCAGGTTCTCCCGGCCGGTGAGCTCGAAATCGAGCGCCGCCAGCTGCCCGATGCTTCCGATGCTCGCCCGCACCTGGGCCGCCTCCCGGACGACGTCGTGCCCGGCCACGACCGCTCTACCGGAGGTGGGCCGCAGCAACGTCGAGAGGATCTTGATCGCGGTCGACTTACCGGCACCGTTGTGACCGAGCAGAGCGCAGACCGACCCGGTCGGAACGAAAAAACTCACGTCCTGCAGCGCGTGTATTTTTCCGTCGAAAGCCTTTGCTACGCGGTCCAGCTCGATCACGAAGACAGACCATACCCGTCGGTAGACGCGTGTTGAATAGAAACGGGCCGCTGTGGTTGTAAAGCTGGCCCGGTCGCGAGCGCCGGCCGGGCCCGGGGATGGCCGTTCAGGCCCGCCGATGTCGTCATCCGTGGCTGCCGGGAGCGCCGGGTTGCGGGGTTCCGATTCCTTGGGTGGTGGCCGCCCCACCGGCCCCACCGGCGCCGCCGGGGGTGCCGGTCCCGCCGTCGCCGCCGTTCCCGCCGGTGGGGGTGGCCGCGGAGAAGGTAGAAGCGATTGCCGCAAGCCCACCGGCCCCACCGCCGCCACCGACTCCGCTGGTGGCGGCGCCGCCGTCGCCGCCGCGGCCGCCGTTGACGTTTCCGAATCCGTTCGTTACGGCCTGACCCCCGGTACCGCCGGCCCCACCGGACGCGCCCGCCCCACCCGCGCCGGCGGCGCCGCCCGTGCCGACGGCCGAAGAGGTATCGGTCTGGATGGTCACGTCCCCGCCGTCCCCGCCGCCCCCACCGACGCCGACGGTGCCGGTGCCACCGGCGCCGCCGTGCCCGCCGCCGACGTTTCCGAAGCCGTTCGTCAGGACACCGCCACCGGCACCACCGGCGCCACCGGAAGTGCCGTTCCCGCCGGCACCACCATCACCCCCGGTGCCGACGGCCGCCGAGGCGGAGGTCTGGATGGTCACGCCGCCGCCGGCGCCGCCCACTCCGCCGACGCCCAGGCTGCCATTGCCGCCGGCCCCGCCGTGGCCGCCGTTGGTCACTCCCGTTCCGTTCGTGATGACCGCCCCGCCGGTCCCGCCCTTGCCACCGGAGCTGCCGTCCCCGCCCTTGCCGGCGTCGCCGCCGGTGCCGGTGGCCGCGGAAGTGCCCTGGATGGCAACGCCACCACCGTTCCCGCCGGCCCCGCCGACACCGGTGCTGCCGCTGCCACCGGAGCCCCCATGGCCACCGGCGGCGTTGCCCGTTCCGTTCGTTTGGACCGCCCCACCTGTGCCGCCGGCACCACCGGATCCGCCGTTCCCGCCGTTGCCGGCATCGCCGCCCGTGGCGGTAGCCGAAGAGGAAGAACTCTGGATGGCCACGCCACCGCCGTTGCCACCGGCCCCACCGACACCGCTGCTGCCGGTACCGCCCGCGCCGCCATGGCCACCGGTAGTGGCGCCGGTTCCGTTCGTTTGGACCGCTCCACCGGCGCCGCCCGCACCACCGGAGGCGCCGTTGCCGCCCTTGCCACCGTCGCCGCCGGTGACGGCGACCGAAGAGGAAGAACTCTGGATGGCCACGCCGCCGCCGTTCCCGCCGGCGCCACCCACACCGGTGGTGCCGGCGCCACCGGCGCCGCCCGCACCGGGTTTGACGGTTCCCGTGCCGTTGGTGAGGACCTGCCCACCCGCTCCACCGGCGCCACCGGATGCGCCGTCCCCGCCAATGCCACCGTCGCCGCCCGTGACGATGGCCGACGAGGAAGCATTCTGGATGGCCACGCCACCGCCGGCCCCGCCGGCGCCACCCACACCGCTGCCGCCGGTGCCACCGGCACCGCCATGGCCGCCGGCGGTGACGCCGGTGCCGTTCGTGACCACCACCCCACCGGCCCCCCCGGCACCACCGGAGACGCCGCTCCCGCCGGTGCCGCCGTCGCCGCCGCTGACGGCGGCCGAAGAGGTGGCGCTCTGGAACTGCACGCTGCCACCGACCCCACCGACCCCGCCGACGCCACCGGTGCCGGTGCCGCCGTCCCCGCCATGGCCGCCAACGGTGGCTCCCGCTCCGTTGGTGACGACCACGCCACCGGCGCCACCGGCACCGCCGGCAAAGCCCTGCCCGCCATGGCCACCCGCGCCGCCGGTGACGACTGCCGAAGATGTTCCGTTCTGGAATTGCACGCTGCCGCCGGCACCGCCGGCCCCACCGAGGCCGACGCTGGCGGTGCCACCGTCGCCGCCGTGGCCGCCGGTCGTGGTGCCGGACCCGGCGGTGATGACCTGTCCACCGGCCCCACCGGCCCCACCGAAGGCGCCACTCCCGCCAGTGCCGCCGGCGCCGCCGACGACGGGGACGGCATTGGAGGCATTCGTGATAAGCACGGCGCCCCCGGCCCCGCCCCCCCCACCGACGCCGCCGACGCTGGTACCGCCGTTGCCGCCCGTGCCGGGTGTGACGGCGCCCGTGCCGGCCGTGGAGACCGTGGCCCCGTTGCCGCCGGCGCCGCCGTTACCACTGCCCGGGGCGTTGCCACCCTTACCGCCGTTGCCTGCCTGCGAAGCGGCAGCGCCGCCGTTACCGCCGTTACCGCCGTTACCGTTGCCGGCGCCATCGCCGCCGGCGCCCCCGGTGCCGCCAGTGCCGGTCTGCGAAACGGCAGCGCCGCCGGTGCCGCCGTTACCGCCGTGACCATTGACAGCGCCCGTGCCGCCCGCGCCGCCGTCGCCGCCGCTGCTCCCGCTGCCGCCGTTGCCGCCGTTGCCGCCGTCCGGATGAAGCAGGGTGCCGGCCGCGCCTTGACCTCCGGTGCCGCCGGCGCCGGAGGTACCGGTGGTGCCGGCGTTACCGCTGGCGCCCGAAGTGCCGAAAATACCGGCGGAACCGCCGGCACCGCCGGCTCCTGCGGCGCCGCCTACACCGCCCGCGCCGCCGGCGCCACCGGTGCCGTTGTTGATGCTGAAGTCGCCGACCCCGCCGGTGCCGCCGGCACCGCCATTGCCTCCGGATCCGCCCAGGCCGCCGTCCCCGCCGGCGCTCAGGAACCCGACGGCGCTGCCGCCAGCGCCACCGGCGCCGCCGGCGCCGCCGGCGAAACTCGAGCCCGGCTGGCCGGGGGCGCCGGTGGCGCCGGCGGTGCTGTACCCGCCCTGGCCTCCGGCACCGCCGTTACCGCCGGATCCGCCCAACAGCGACTCGCTCGCCCCGCCGGCCCCGCCGTTGCCTCCGGCACCACCCTGCTGGCCCGCCAGCGTGGCGGAGCCGCCGGCCCCGCCGTTGCCGCCGTTGCCGGCGGCGCCCCCGCCGAACAGTCCATTCCTGCCCCCGGCCCCGCCGTTACCCCCGTTCACCCCGGCCGTAGTGGCGGATGCGCCGGCCCCGCCGTTGCCGCCGTGGCCGAAAAAGCCCGCCGACCCGCCGTTACCTCCGCTTTGCCCGGTCCCTGCCGCCCCGGCCGCGCCGTTGCCGCCGTTGCCCCACAAGATCCCGCCGTCGCCGCCGTTGCCGCCCGGGGTGGTGGCGTCGGCGCCGTCGCCGATCAGCGGACGCCCCGTTAGCGCCTGGACCTGCCCATTGATCGCCGAAAGCGCCTGGTCCAACGGTGAAGCATTGGCCGCCTCGGCGGCCGCGTAGGCGCCCGCCGCGCCGTCCAATGCCCGCACGAACTGTGCGTGAAACGCCTCCGCCTGCGCGCTCAGCGCCTGTTGCTCCTGCGCAAAGGCGCCGAACAACTTCGCGATCGCCGCGGACACCTCGTCCTGGGCCGCAGCCGCCACGGACGTCGTCGAAGGCGCCGCCGACGCGTATGCCGCAACGATCGTCCGCCCGACCCCGGTCAAATCCGCCGACGCGGTGGCCAAAGCTCCCGATGTTGCGATCACATAGGAAGACAAATGAGCTCCCCCTCGTGGGGACGGGACGGTCTATTGGACGCGAGTATTTTAGGGCGTAGGTTACGCGTGTCTAATACGGTTTGGAATCCGATTCCGAAAGTTTGAATCGCGTGTGATTTGCGTACCCCGGACCGCCGCGGCAACGCGCAGCTCTCGTTGTGTGACTGATGCGACAGGAGCGACTAGGGGTCAGGTTTGGTCTCACGAACACGCTGCGGCTGTCGCAACCCTGGCAAAGAGGTCCGACCTGCCTGTCCGTTGATTCACGCGGCGGGCTCACGGAGCGGAAGGCCGGCGGCGCGGTACATCGCGTCGATGACGGTCATGTTCTCGATCGCTTCCTCCGGTGTCGTCTTCACCGGCTCACCGCGCAGCACCGCCGCGGCGAAGGCGTCAAGCTGATGCCCGTAGGTAGAGCGCCCCGCCGTGAAGTTCTCCACCCGCTTCCCGGCGGCCGACCGGACCGAGAACCGCTGGAACGGGATCAGCGGGTTGAGCCGCAACTCGCCGCGATCGCCAACCACCTTCACCGTCAAGCGCGGTAGGGCCATCGACCACATCGAGCAGTGGATCCGGCCGGTGTGCCCGCCGGCGAACCGCAGCTCGGCCGTCATGGCCCGGTCCACGTTAGGGCCGCGCAGTTTCGCATGCGCCGCAACGACTTCCGGGGTCGAACCGCCGAACCTGCGCACCATGTCGACCGCATAGCAGCCGAGGTCCATCAGCGCGCCACCGGCCAGCGCGTAGTTGTAGCGGTTGTGCGAGAGCTTCGGCATCCAGAAGCACCACTGGGCGTCGACGCGCTCCAGCGTGCCGAGCTCTTCCGAGGCGATGATCTCCTCCACCCGCGCCGCGCACGGGTGGTAGCGGTAGTGAAATGCCTCCATCACAACCCGCTCCGACCGGGCGGCAACCTCGGCGACCTCGCGGGCCTCGGCGGCATTGGCCGTGAACGGCTTTTCGCACAGCACGTGCTTGCCCGCGTCGAGCGCGGCCCGAGTCCACCTGCCGTGCAACCCAATTGGCAGCGGGTTGTAGATGGCGTCGAGGTCCGGGTCGGCGATCAGCGCCTCGTAGCTGTCATGCACGCGGGCGATGCCGTATTTGGCGGCAAAGGCCTGAGCGCGGGACACATCGCGGGCGGCCACCGCGGCCACCACGACCTCGTCGTTGTCCCGAGCGGGCTTGATGAGCGCCGTCGGCGTGATGCGCGCCGCCCCCAGGATGCCGATCCGCACCGGTGCGCCGCCTCCAGACACGGTCGGGATGCTAGCAGTCGGCCCATATTCGGGCCGGGCGCCGTTGCGGGCGAGATGCGGCTACGAAGCCCGTCCGACATACACTCTGGCAATGCTCGCCGCTGATGCCTTGCGCCGCGTGGGAAATCGGCTCCGCGCGATCACGGCGTCGCGCGGGGCCGGCCCTGTCCCCCGGGTGATGGTGATCTCCAACGTAGGCAGTTTCGGCGGAGGGGGCGCGCTCGACTTCCGCGACATGGTCTTCGCCATCCACGAAAAGCGGCCCGACATAGACGTCGTCGCCGTCTGCCCGTGGAAGGGAAGCCTGGTCACGGAATGCGCCCGGCACGATATCTCGACCAAAATCACCTGGATACCGGGCTGGGCTTTCCTCGCGCGGTCGCGCGCGCCGCGCGTCGAGGCGCTCGTCGGCACGGTCCCGTACCTCGCGATGCTGCTCGTCGGCATAGTGCCCGCGCTGTTCCTCCTTGTTCGGCAGCGGCCGACGATGGTGCTCACCAACACGATGGTCATCCCCGCGCACGCGATCGCCGCCAAGCTGCTCGGGATCCCGCATTACTGGCTGGTCCGCGAGTTCGGCAAAGATGACCACCGGCTCTGGTTCCTGTTTGGCTATCGCAACACCATTCGCCTCATCGGCCGGCTGTCGGACGTGGTGATCTGCAACTCGCGTGCGGTTGAGGACGCTTTGCTCGCAGTAGACCCGAAGATGACGACGCACGTGGTCTACCCGGTCGTCGACACCCCGCTCGGCACACCGCCGGAGCGGCAGCCGGGAGAGCGCATGCGAGCCGTGTTGATCGGCTACTTCTCCCAAGCCAAGGGACAGCGCATTGCGGTCGAGGCCGTGGCCATCGCCCGGGCGGCCGGGGTCGACATCGAGTTGGACTTGGTCGGCGCCGGCAACCAGAAACCACTTCGCGAACTCGCCCGGCGCCTGGGCGTCGAGGACCTGGTGAACATCCATGGGCGCACCCGCGACGTCGGCCGCTACTGGTCCGCCGCCCACGTCGGCCTCATGTGCAGCCAATGCGAGGCATTCGGCCGCGTAACCGTGGAGGCGATGCGGGCCGGCCTGCCGGTGTGCGGGACGGACGCGGGTGGCACGCCGGAGATCATCGATCCGGGTGTCAATGGATTGCTAAGCCCCGCCGGCGACCCAAACGCACTCGCAGCCAACCTGATGACGCTGGAATCGGACGAAGACCTCCGTCGCAAGCTCGCCGTTCGCGCGGTGGAAACGCCGCGCTTCCAACGCGACCGTCACGACGATGAATTCATCAGCATTCTTGGCCTGTCGTGAAGCGCATCGGACGATGCTGGGCCAGAACGGGTCCCACGCCGAGCGCAATTCCGCCCGACTAGAGCGGCAACTTTTACCCCTTCCATGCGCGGTGTGCGATGCTACGATCTCGATTCGCCGGGACCGGGCCAAGCGTTGAGCCATGATCGGCTGAGGAGTTGAATCTTGGCTGTCGGCGAGTTGGGTCCGCGCGAGGCCGAACGCGTTGTGTGGGACGTGATCGTCGTCGGCACGGGCATGGGCGGCGGGATGCTGGGTTATTCGCTGGCCCGCGCGGGCCGGCGGGTGCTGTTCGTCGAAAAGGGCCGCTCGACCCTGCCCGGGACACCGGGAACGATTCGCGCGGCCATGCCCGAACTGGCCGAGCCGCGTGCCGCCCGTTCGGCGGAGACCTACTACGACGCCCTGGCCCGGGCCGGGCGTTCCAA
>NZ_JCALCD010000017.1:0-64507 GCF_059812165.1 Mycobacterium sp. NGS69 | reverse complement strand
ATCGCGAATTTGGGCGATTCGACGCGATGGTCGCAGTTTCGGTCGAAGGCCAGACCGACTAGCGGGCGACAATCACCGACGAGCCGTGGCCGAACAGGCCCTGGTTGGCCGTGACGCCGACCGTCGCGCCCTCCACCTGCCGGCCGGTGGCCTGGCCGCGCAGCTGCCAGGTCAACTCGCAGACCTGCGCGATGGCCTGCGCGGGGATCGCCTCCCCGAAGCACGCCAGCCCGCCCGACGGGTTGACCGGGACCCGGCCGCCGAGGGTGGTGGCGCCGCTGCGCAGCAGCGCCTCGGCCTCGCCCTTGGCGCACAGCCCCAGGTGTTCGTACCAGTCGAGCTCCAGCGCGGTGGACAGGTCGTAGACCTCGGCCAGGCTGACGTCCTCGGGCCCGATGCCCGCCTCGGCGTAGGCCGCGTCGAGAATCTGGTCCTTGAACACCCGCTCAGGCGCGGCGACGACGGCGGTGGAATCCGTTGCGATGTCGGGCAATTCGGGCAGGTGCTGGGGGTAGCGCGGGGTCACTGTGCTGACCGCGCGCACCGACGGCACGCCGGTGACCGAACCGAGGTGCTTCTCGGTGAACGACTTGCTCGCCACGATCAGTGCCGCCGCCCCGTCGGAGGTGGCGCAGATGTCCAGCAGCCGCAGCGGGTCCGAGACCACCGGGCTGGCCAGCACGTCGTCGATCGAGTTCTCCTTGCGGTAGCGGGCATTCGGGTTGTTGAGGCCGTGCTTGGAGTTCTTGACCTTCACCTGCGCGAAGTCCTGAAGGGTGGCGCCGTAGAGGTCCATCCGCCGCCGCGCCAGCAGCGCGAAGTACACCGTGTTGGTCGCGCCGATCAGGTGGAAGCGCTGCCAGTCCGGATCGTTCTTGCGCTCGCCGCCGACGGGCGCGAAGAAACCCTTCGGCGTGGTGTCGGCACCGATCACGAGTGCGACGTCGCAGAACCCGGCCAGGATCTGGGCCCGCGCGCTCTGCAGCGCCTGCGAGCCGCTCGCGCACGCGGCGTAGCTCGAGCTGACCGGAATCCCGTTCCAGCCCAGCTTCTGCGCGAACGTCGCACCGGCGACGAAGCCCGGGTATCCGTTGCGGATGGTGTCCGCGCCGGCGACCAACTGGATCTGACTCCAGTCCAGGCCGGCCTCGGTCAGCGCGGCGCGCGCGGCGACGACCCCGTATTCGGTGAAGTCCCGGCCCCACTTGCCCCAGGGGTGCATGCCGGCGCCGAGGATGTACAGCGGTTCGGGCGCGATCATGACGCCACCTTCCACGCATAGACGACGCGTTGCACCCCGTCGTCGTCGGTGAACAGCGGCATCGTCGTCAGCTCCATCTCCATGCCCACCTTCAGGTCGGCCGCCAGCGTGCCCTCGACCACCTTGCCCAGCACGATCAGGCCCTCATCAGCCAGCTGCACCGCGGCGACGGCGAACGGCTCGAACGGGTCGGGTGAGGGGTAGGGCGGCGGTGGCGCGTAACGGTTTTCGGTGTAGCTCCACAGCGTCCCGCGGGTCGACAACGCGACGGCCTCCAGCGTGTCGCTGGCGCAGGCCGGGTTGGGGCAGTTGTTCTCGCGGGGTGGGAAAACATAGGTGCCGCACTCGGGGCACTTGCTGCCGATCAAATGGGCGCTACCGGCGTCATCGGTGGCGAACCATCCGTCGATCGCGGGTTCTTGGCTGGTTACCTCGGGCACCCGCCAACACTACCAAGCGCTTGTTTGGGCACGCCAGCTCTCGTCGGACCGAGTGCCTAGAGTGAATGCCGTGCCCGCCGCCACCGAGGAACAAACCAAACCGACACTCATGTTGCTGGACGGCAATTCGCTGGCGTTCCGGGCGTTCTATGCGCTGCCCGCCGAGAACTTCAAGACCCGCGGCGGGCTGACCACCAACGCGGTGTACGGCTTCACCGCCATGCTGATCAACCTGTTGCGCGACGAGGCGCCGACGCACATCGCCGCGGCCTTCGACGTGTCGCGGCAGACCTTCCGCTCCGAGCGGTACCCCGAGTACAAGGCCAACCGGTCGTCGACGCCGGACGAGTTCCACGGCCAGATCGACATCACCAAGGAAGTGCTCAACGCGCTGGGCATCACCGTGCTTTCGGAGCAGGGGTTCGAGGCCGACGACCTGATCGCGACGTTGGCCACCCAGGCGGAAAACGAGGGCTACCGCGTGCTGGTGGTCTCCGGCGACCGTGACTCGCTGCAGCTGGTCAGCGAGGACGTCACGGTGCTCTACCCCCGCAAGGGCGTCAGCGAGCTGACCCGTTTCACCCCCGACGCCGTCGTCGAGAAGTACGGCCTGACGCCCAAGCAGTACCCCGACTTCGCCGCCCTGCGCGGCGATCCCAGCGACAACCTTCCCGGCATCCCGGGGGTGGGGGAGAAGACCGCCTCGAAGTGGATCGCCGAGTACGGCTCGCTGCAGGCGCTGGTGGACAACGTCGACTCGGTGCGCGGCAAGGTGGGCGACGCGCTGCGGGCCAACCTGGCCGGCGTCATCCTCAACCGCGACCTCACCGAATTGGTCAAAGACGTGCCGCTGGCCCAAACCCCGGACACGCTGCGGCTGCAGCCCTGGGACCGCGACCAGATCCACCGCCTCTTCGACGACCTGGAGTTCCGGGTGTTGCGCGACCGGCTGTTCGAGACCCTGGTCGCCGTCGAACCCGAGGTCGACGAGGGCTTCGACGTCCGCGGCGGCGCGCTCGAGCCCGGCGCCGTCGGGCAGTGGCTGGCCGCGCACGCCGGCGACGGGCGCCGGGCCGGGCTGGCCGTCGCCGGCACCCACCTGCCGCACGGCGGGGACGCCACCGGGCTGGGCATCGCCGCCGCCGACGGCGACGGCGCCTACATCGACACCGCCACGCTGACCCCCGACGACGACGCCGCGCTGGCGGCCTGGCTGGCCGACCCGGCGAAACCCAAGGCGCTGCACGAGGCGAAGCTCGCCATCCACGATCTGGCGGGCCGCGGCTGGACGCTGGACGGTGTCACCTCCGACACCGCGCTGGCGGCCTACCTGGTGCGCCCCGGGCAGCGCAGCTTCACCCTCGACGACCTGTCGCTGCGCTACCTGCGTCGCGAGCTGCGCGCGGAAACGTCTGAGCAGCAACAGCTTTCGCTGCTCGACGACATGGAGGGCGTGGACGAGCAGGCCGTCGCCACCCTGATCCTGCGCGCCCGGGCGGTGGTCGACCTGGCCGACGCGCTGGACGCCGAGCTGGATCGCATCGACTCCACCGCGCTGCTGGGCGAGATGGAGCTGCCCGTTCAGCAGGTGCTGGCCGGCATGGAAAGCGCCGGCATCGCCGTCGATCTACAGCTGCTGGGCGAGCTGCAAAGCCAATTCGCCGACGAGATCCGCGACGCCGCCGAGGCCGCCTACGGCGTGATCGGCAAGCAGATCAACCTGGGCTCGCCCAAGCAGTTGCAGGTGGTGCTGTTCGACGAGCTCGGCATGCCGAAGACGAAGCGGACGAAGACCGGCTACACCACCGACGCCGACGCCCTGCAGTCGCTGTTCGACAAGACCGGGCATCCGTTCCTGCAGCACCTGTTGGCCCACCGCGACGTCACCCGGCTGAAGGTCACCGTCGACGGGCTGCTGAACTCAGTGGCCGCCGACGGCCGCATCCACACCACGTTCAACCAGACCATCGCGGCCACCGGCAGGCTGTCGTCGACCGAACCCAACCTGCAGAACATCCCGATCCGCACCGACGCCGGCCGCCAGATCCGGGACGGCTTCGTCGTCGGCAAGGGCTACGAAGAGCTGATGACGGCGGACTACAGCCAGATCGAGATGCGCATCATGGCCCACCTGTCGCGGGACGAAGGCCTGATCGAAGCCTTCAACACCGGGGAGGACCTGCATTCGTTCGTCGCGTCGCGAGCGTTCGGGGTGCCGATCGAGGAGGTGACGGCCGAGCTGCGGCGCCGGGTCAAGGCGATGTCGTACGGGCTGGCCTACGGGTTGAGCGCCTACGGCCTGTCCGCCCAGCTCAAGATCTCCACCGAGGAGGCGAAGGAACAGATGGACGCCTACTTCGCCCGGTTCGGCGGTATCCGCGACTACTTGCACGACGTCGTGGAGCAGGCCCGCAAGGACGGCTACACCTCCACCGTGCTGGGCCGCCGCCGCTACCTGCCCGAGCTGGACAGCAGCAACCGCAACGTACGCGAGGCCGCCGAGCGGGCGGCGCTCAACGCGCCCATCCAGGGCAGCGCGGCCGACATCATCAAGGTGGCGATGATCGAGGTCGACAAGGCCATCAAGCAGGCTGGGCTGGCGTCGCGGATGCTGCTGCAGGTGCACGACGAACTGTTGTTCGAAGTCGCGCCGGGGGAGCGGGAGGTCCTCGAGGCACTGGCGCGCGAGAAGATGGGCGGCGCCTATCCGCTTGACGTCCCGCTGGAGGTCTCGGTCGGCTACGGCCGCAGCTGGGACGCGGCGGCCCACTGAGGGCCCGCCGGTGTAACGTGAGGGCGAAAATTCGGCCGGAAATTCGCCGTGGCGTTACATTTGCGTCGCCTCGGTGGCGGCCGAGTTTGTCCAGCTAGTGCCCTGTCGAGTAGCCTCGACAGGTAAATCCTTTTTTGTCCCTACGACCCAACCTGTCCGGAGCAACCCAACAACATGCCGAGTCCCACCGTCACCTCGCCGCAAGTAGCCGTCAACGACATTGGCTCGAGCGAGGATTTTCTCGCCGCAATAGACAAAACGATCAAGTACTTCAACGATGGCGACATCGTCGAAGGCACCATCGTCAAAGTTGACCGGGACGAGGTGCTCCTCGACATCGGCTACAAGACCGAAGGGGTCATCCCCGCCCGCGAGCTCTCCATCAAGCACGACGTCGACCCCAACGAGGTCGTTTCCGTCGGCGATGAGGTCGAGGCCCTGGTTCTCACCAAGGAGGACAAAGAGGGTCGGCTGATCCTGTCCAAGAAGCGCGCGCAGTACGAGCGCGCCTGGGGCACCATCGAGGCGCTCAAGGAGAAGGACGAGGCCGTCAAGGGCACCGTCATCGAGGTGGTCAAGGGTGGCCTGATCCTCGACATCGGGTTGCGCGGCTTCCTGCCCGCCTCGCTCGTCGAGATGCGGCGCGTCCGCGACCTGCAGCCGTACATCGGCAAGGAGATCGAGGCCAAGATCATCGAGCTGGACAAGAACCGCAACAACGTGGTGCTGTCGCGGCGGGCCTGGCTGGAGCAGACCCAGTCCGAGGTGCGCAGCGAGTTCCTCAACCAGCTGCAGAAGGGCAGCATCCGCAAGGGTGTGGTCTCCTCCATCGTCAACTTCGGCGCGTTCGTCGACCTCGGCGGGGTGGACGGCCTGGTGCACGTCTCCGAGCTGTCCTGGAAGCACATCGACCACCCGTCCGAGGTGGTCCAGGTTGGCGACGAGGTCACCGTCGAGGTGCTCGACGTCGACATGGACCGCGAGCGGGTTTCGTTGTCGCTCAAGGCGACCCAGGAAGACCCGTGGCGCCACTTCGCCCGCACGCACGCCATCGGCCAGATCGTCCCCGGCAAGGTCACCAAGCTCGTTCCGTTCGGCGCGTTCGTCCGCGTCGAGGAGGGCATCGAGGGCCTGGTGCACATCTCCGAGCTGGCCGAGCGGCACGTCGAGGTGCCCGACCAGGTGGTCGCCGTCGGCGACGACGCGATGGTCAAGGTCATCGACATCGACCTGGAGCGCCGCCGAATCTCGTTGTCGCTCAAGCAGGCCAACGAGGACTACACCGAGGAATTCGACCCGGCGAAGTACGGCATGGCCGACAGCTACGACGAGCAGGGCAACTACATCTTCCCCGAGGGCTTCGACTCCGAGACCAACGAATGGCTCGAGGGATTCGACGCCCAGCGCAACGAGTGGGAGGCCCGCTACGCCGAGGCCGAGCGCCGGCACAAGATGCACACCGCGCAGATGGAGAAGTTCGCCGCCGCCGAGTCGGCCGCCCACGCCGCCGGCGACCAGGCGCCGGGCAACGGCGCGTCGTCGGAGAAGGCGGCGGGTGGATCGCTGGCCAGCGACGCCCAGTTGGCGGCCCTGCGGGAAAAGCTCGCCGGCAACGCCTAATAGCGTTCTGGGATGCTGCGCATCGGGTTGACCGGTGGCATCGGCGCCGGCAAGTCGGCGGTCTCGTCCACCTTCGCGAAGTGCGGTGCCGTCATCGTCGACGGCGACGTCATCGCGCGCGAGGTGGTCGAGCCGGGCACCGAGGGGCTGAAGGCGCTCGTCGAGGCGTTCGGCGAGGACATCCTGCTGCCCGACGGATCGCTGGATCGTCCCGCGTTGGCCGCCAAGGCTTTTCGCGATGACGAGGCGCGCCAGAAGCTGAACGGGATCGTGCACCCGCTGGTTGGCAAGCGCCGATCCGAGATCATCGCCTCGGTGCCCGAGGATTCCGTGGTCGTCGAAGACATTCCGCTGCTGGTGGAGTCCGGCATGGCGCCGCTGTTCCCGCTCGTCGTGGTGGTGCACGCCGACGTCGAGGTGCGGGTGCGGCGGCTGGTCGACCTACGCGGCATGCCCGAGGAAGACGCTCGCGCCCGGATCGCCGCGCAGGCCGACGACGAACAGCGCCGAGCCGTCGCCGACGTCTGGCTGGACAATTCGGGCAGCCCGGAGGAGTTGGCCCAGCGTGCGCGCGACGTGTGGAACGACCGGATCGTGCCGTTCGCCCACAATCTGAGCGCGCGCCAGATCGCGCACGCGCCCGCGCGTCTCGTGCCGGCCGACCCGACTTGGCCCGAGCAGGCGCGGCGGATCGTCAATCGGTTGCAGACGGCCTGCGGCCACCGGGCGCTGCGCATCGACCACATCGGCTCCACCGCGCTGCCCGCCTTGGACGCCAAGGACGTCATCGACATCCAGATCACCGTCGAATCGCTCGCCGTCGCCGACGAGCTCGCCGAGCCGTTATTGTCGGCCGGCTACCCGCGCATCGAGGCCATTACCGAGGACGTAGCCCACACCGACGACACGACCTTGTGGCACAAGCGTATTCACGCCTCCGCCGACCCCGGCCGGCCGACGAACGTGCACCTCCGGGTGAACGGCTGGCCCAACCAGCAATTCGCGCTGCTGTTCGTAGCCTGGCTGCGGGCCGACGTCGGCGCGCGCGCCGACTACCTGGCCGTCAAGCTGAAGGCCGAACAGGCAGCGCGCGGTGACATCTCCACCTACGCCGACGCCAAGGAACCATGGTTTGCCGACGCCTACCGGCGGGCCTGGAAGTGGGCCGACTCAACCGGATGGCGGCCCTAGCACCAACTTTCACAACAGCCCCACGAGCCTCCGGGGGTGGTGGTACTCGTCGTGTCCACCTCATAGCGACAAATCCGCCTGCCGATCCGGTTGTCGCTATGAGGTGGACACAACGGGTAATGGTTCGGCGGAGAGGCTTGTGTGGCGGATGTGATTCCCGCGGTTAGGCGGGCAAGGGCGCGCCGCACTGCAGCATGCCGTTCTTGGGATCGGAATTGCCGGGCGTTGGTCTGACGAACTGATCGAGCTGCGTGAAAACGTTGTCGTCCACGTCGATCTCGCAGTGCACATTCGCCGAATACGGGAAGTGCAGCACAACCCGCAGGCCGGCCTGCTGGGGATCCGGCAGCACCGTGTTGGCCTCGAACGCGTTGCCTGGCATCGACGGGAGGTTGGCCGTGTTCGTCTGGCCGCCGTTGATCACGAAAATGGCCTGGCTGCCGGTGGTCAGCGCATCGATCCGGGCGCGGTAGGTGATGTTGTGCAGGTCCGCCTTCGCGGTTGCCGGGCTTAGCTGGGACCCGGCCGCGATGACGGTCAAGGCGGTGATCGCCATCCACCTGTGGTTGCTGGGGCTCATAACAGCCGAGATTACCCGGGCTGGCAGCGCGGGCACCACAGCGACGTCCTCGTCGTCGTCGGCCGCCACACTCCGCGCAGCTTGCGCAAGTCGGCGTAGCGCGGCTCGCCGCGATCCAGCGCGGTGCCCGGTCATCCCGCTGTGCACCAGCAGCGTCGGGCCGTCCGTCGGCAGCATCAACCACTTGCCGTGCCGGCGTGGGCAATCGAAGCGGCGGCCGTCGAGCCGCCGGCCGAGCGCCGTGGCGGTGACGTTTCGCAGGATGCCCGGATCGCGGACGTGCACGCCCCGGATCCGCCGGCCGGGCAGCGCGTCGGCCAGCTCGCGCCGAAAGCCCTCCACGTCGGGCGGTTCAGGCACGGAGCTTTGCCACCCGCTGCGCCGGCCCCGTCAGCGCGCGGGCGTGCCGGTGCATGCCGGCCCACGGATCGCCCTGTCCGGCAAGCCGTTTGGGAACGTCACGAACGGTGAATCGGTCCGCTCGCAGGCCGCGGGTCTCCAGCTCGTCCCACTCCAGCGGGGTCGCCACCGGCGCACCCACCCGGGCCCGGACAGAATACGGCGCAACCGCGGTCTGCGCGTAGGCATTTCGCATGATGTCCAGATACACCCGGTTGCCGCGCTTGTCCTTGCGGGCTTCGACGGTGCGGTGGGCTTCGTCGTCGGCCACCACCACCTCGGCGACCTCGCGGGCGAATTGGCGGGCGGTGTCGAAATCGGTGTCGGCGCGCAGCGGCACCACGACGTGCAGCCCGCGAGACCCGGTGGTCTGCAGATAGCGGGCCAGCCCGAGGTCGTCTAAAACGCCGGCCACCGCGTGGGCCGTCGCCCGCACCACGGCGAAGTCGGTGTCGGAGGGGTCGAGGTCGAACACCAGCCGGTCGGGCTTGTGCAGCCGGTCCCGCCGCGACTGCCACACGTGCAGCGTCACGCAGTTCTGGTTGGCCAGCCAGCGCAGCGCCTCCGGACGCTCCGCCACGGGATGGACCACGGTGCCGCCTTCTTTGGCGACTTCGACACGGCCCATCCAGTCGGGCAGCGAATCGGCGAAATCCTGCTGCACCCAGCCCTGTTCGCCGATGCCGCGCGGGAACCGCTGCACGGTGAGCGCCCGGTCCCGCAGGTGCGGCAGCATCGTGTCGGCCACCTCGCCGTAGTAGGCGACCAGCTCGCCCTTGGTGATCCCGTCCTTGGGGAACATCACCCGGTCGGGGTGGGTGACCTCCACCTCGACGCGCGGCATCAGCGGGTCTCCCGCACGACATCGCCCGGGTCCTTGTCGGTGCGCAGCCCCTGGTAACGCGGGTGGCGCAGCTTGCCGTCACGGGTCCACTCGGTGAACCCGATCTGGGCGACCAACTCCGGGCGCACCCAGTGGGCGCCGTTCTCGCGCACCAGGCCCCGGGTGAACGGCGGTTTGTCCTGCTCCAGTGGCGACAGCCGCTCGTGCAGGCTGCGCAGCGTGGGTTCGTCGAACCCTGTCCCCACCTTGCCGGCGTAGACCAGGTCGCGGCCGTCGTTATAGCCCAGCAGCAGCGCGCCCAGCTCGATGCGGCTGCCTTTGGGGCTGGTGTAGCCGCCGACGACGAACTCCTGGTCGCGGACGCATTTGAACTTCAACCAGTTCTTCGACCGACCGCCTTCGTACGTGGCGTCGGCCCGCTTGGCGATCACCCCCTCGTCACCGCGCCGACACGCCGCCTCATAGGCGCCGATCCCGTCCTGGACCCGGTGGACCGTGAAACGCAGCGGGTCACCGAACTCAATGGCCTTGCGCAGCAGCTTCTTTCGCCACAACTGCGGTACGCCGGTGGTCGACTTGCCGTCGAGGTGCAGCAGGTCGAACACGTAGTAGAAGACGCGGACGGGTGACGCACGGGCCACCTCCGGGTCGGTGATGCCCAGCCGGCCCTGCAGCCTCGCGAAGCTGGTGCGCCGGCCCACGAACGCCACCACCTCGCCGTCGACGACGAACCGCGTGGTGCGCTGGGCGCCGAGCGCGTCGACGATCTCCGGATAGGTTCCGTTGAGGGGCTGCCGATTCCTCGACAGCAGTCGCACCCGGTCGTCGTCGCGGAAGCCGAGGCAGCGCATCCCGTCGAATTTGCGTTCGAAGATCCACTGCGGATCGGAGAATCGCCGGTCGGTCAGGGTGGCCAGCGTCGGCGCCCGCCAGTCGGGCACCGGCTCGTCGTGCAGCGCCGCGCGCACCGATTCCGGCAGGGCGGCGAAGTCGGTCATGACACGTCGTCCAGCGAGCGGCCGGTCAGCGCCGGCCGGCGCAGCGTGTCGGCGTCCTCGTCGTCTTTGCGCCTGATCAGCAGCCACGTCTCCCGATCGCCGTCCCGGATCCGGGTCAGCGTGTACCAGCCGCGCAGCCATTCGCCGCACAGAAAGAACGAAAGGTGGCCGCGGTCAAGGCAATCGGCCATGTCGTAGGGGGTTGCGTTGACATAGGTGCCGCGGTCGCCGTCGACGTCGCCGTCGAGGTCATCGAGGGGCAGGTCAGCGACGCGGCGGGCTATCCGGCTGTCGTTGGGTATCGCCCAGGAGACCAGCACGCCGTCGATCTCGAGGCCAAGCTCGTAGTGGTCGCTGTCGGGTCCCCGCCGCTGGATGACGAAACGCGGGTCCCGGCCGGGCCGGCGTTTGCGTCGGTTGTCGATCAAACGCATCACGAAGTGATACCCGTGGGTCACGTGAGGAAACGAGTTATGCCTCACGCCAGGTCAGCTCCATGCCGTGGGTGGCCAGCCACCGGGAAAGGTCGTAGTCGTTGCGGGCCAGGCCGTCGATGGCGACCACGGCGCGCCGCACGGCCCGTTCGGCGACCTCCGGGGTCAACAGGCCGTGCCGCACGGCGTCCAGCAGCTCGTCGACGTCGGCCAGCTCCGCCCCGGCGCCGGTCCGGACGACGATGTCGAGGTAGTGGTCTTCCGAATGCCACACCTTCGGGCCCGGCGTGTATTCGCCGACATCGAGGTAGTAATCCTGGTCGCGTTCGTGCCCGGGATTGAAGTGAAAGACGGTGGCGCGCACGCCCAACGACGGCAGCAGCCACGATTCGAGGTAGTGGAACTGCGCTCGACCGGGGGTAGGGCGGGCGAGGTAGAGCCCCCACGGGTGCGCGACGTACTCGTCGACGGCCCGCACGATGCCCTTCGGATCGGTGTTGGTGCGGGCGACCAGGTCGAACGTCTCGTGCTTCGGCGGATGGATTGACCCACTCTAGTTGCCGGGGCCGTTGAGAGGCATCACCATGTCGAAGTGAGTACGGCCAAGCTGGCCATTGGGAGGGGCACAGTGAGCGACCTCAGCGGAAAGACAGCTCTCGTCACCGGTGGGAATTCGGGCATCGGGTTGGCGACCGCGCAGCGGCTGGCCGACGCGGGCGCCCACGTCTTCCTGACCGGTCGCAACCAGGAAACCATCGACGCCGCGGTGGCCTCGATCGGTGACCGGGCGACGGGCATCCGCGCCGACGTGGCCAACCTCGACGACGTGGCGGCGATCGCCGACGCCATCGCATCCCGCGGGGACGGACTCGACGTGCTCTTCGCCAACGCGGGCGGCGGAGAATTCGCGGCACTGGGCGACATTTCGGTCGAACACTTCACGTCCACGTTCATGACGAACGTGGGTGGCACCTTGTTTACCGTGCAAGCCATGCTGCCGCTGCTCAACCGCGGCTCGTCGATCGTGCTGACCGGCTCGACCGCCGCCTACAACGGCACCCCGGCGTTCAGCGTGTACGCGGCGACCAAGGCGGCGATCCGCTCGTTCGGGCGGACCTGGGCGGCCGAACTCATACACCGCGGGATTCGGGTCAACACGATCGTTCCCGGCCCGGTCGAGACTCCGGGGCTGCTGGGACTGGCGCCGGCCGGACGAGAGCACGAGCTGCGCGAAGGCGAGGCGTCCAAGGTCCCGATGGGCCGCCTGGGCAGGCCCGAGGAGGTCGCCGCGGCGGTGCTTTTCCTGGCGTCGGACGAGAGCAGTTTCATGACCGGCAGCGAGTTGTTCGTCGACGGCGGTGCGGAGCAGATCTAGGTTCGACCCGGCCTAACGCCGTAACCGGATTTTCCAGCGCACGAAGGTGCCGTAGAAAACCGACAGCGCGGCCAGCATGCCCATGTCGATCAGCCAGACCTTCGAGCTGTGCTCCCAGAACCGGTCCTGGGAGAGCAGGGAATCGGGCACCAGGTGCCGCAGGTCGACCGTCGAGGCCGCCGCGGCGTAGCCCCAGCGCGCGGGCATCGCGAAGGACATCTGGTCAAGGCCGAGCCGGCCGGTCACCGGGACCATCCCGCCGCAGAGCACCAGCTGCGCCATCACCGTGACCACGAACAGCGGCATGATCTGCTCGCTGGAGCGGACCAGCGACGAAATGGCCAGCCCGAGGACGGCCGAGGCGACGCACGTCCCGGCCACGGTCAGGAACAGCTCGATGGTGGCCCCGGCGGTCGAGTGGCCGAGCAGAACGGCACCACGGGTGGGTGCGCTCTTGCCGATCACCACGATCGCGGTGACGATCGCCGACTGCAGGATCGCGAACCCGCAGAAGACCGCCGTCTTCGCGAGCAGGTAGGCCGTCGTCGACAACCCGACCGCCTGCTCGCGCTGGAAGATGGCGCGCTCGCCGACCAGGTCGCGGATCGTGAGCGCGGTACCCATGAACGCCGCGGCCGGCAGCAGCAGGGCCAGGATCTGCGCGGCTTCGTCGGGGGTCCCGGCGCCCGGGCCCGGCACGTGGAACCCGTGGTTGCCCGGCACGGTCAGCGACAGGGAACCCAGGATGAACGGCAACAGCGCGAGGAAGACGAAATAGGCGCGGTCGGCGACGACCAGCCGGACCTGCCGGCGCGCGACCGTGGAAATCTGGCGCCGCACGCTGGTGTGCACCGGCTCGCCCAGGTCGCCGGGCTCGGTTCCGGCGGGCAGCTGTTTCTGGGGGCGCTTCTGGGCCTCGGCCTGGGCCAGGAACCGGCGGTTGGCCTCCTCGGGGTCGGCGCCCACCTTGGTGAAGATCTTGGCCCAGTTGGTGGTGCCCATGGCGTCGCCGATCTGGTCGGGCGGGCCGAAGTAGGCCGTTTTGCCGCCCGGGGCCACCAACAGCAGCTGGTCGCAGATGTCCAGGTAGGACAGCATGTGCGTCACCACGATCACGACGCGACCGGCGTCGGCGAGCTGGCGCAGCATCGTCATGACCTGGTGGTCCAGCGCCGGGTCGAGGCCCGAGGTCGGCTCGTCGAGGATGAGCAGCGACGGTCCGGTCAGCAGCTCGAGCGCCACCGAGGCGCGTTTGCGCTGGCCGCCCGACAGCTTGTCCACCCGGGTGTCGGCGTGCTTGGTCAGGTCCAGCTCCTTGAGCACCTGGGCGACCACCTTGGCGCGGTCGGCCTTGCTGGTGTCGGGCGGCAGCCGCAGTTCGGCCGCGTAGCCCAGCGCCTGGTTGACCGTCAGCTGGCGGTGTACCACGTCGTCCTGCGGGACCATGCCGATCCTGCTGCGCAGCGACGCGTATTCGGCGTGGATGTCGTGGCCCTCGAAGGTCACCGAACCCGAGGTGGGGCTGGTATAGCCGGCGACTAGCCGGGCCAGCGTGCTCTTGCCGGCGCCCGAGCCCCCGATCACGGCGGTCAGCGTCCCCGGGCGCGCGGTCAGCGAGATGTCGTCGAGCAGTTGCTTGCCGTTGTCGACGACGTACTTAACGTTGCGCACCTCCAGGCCGCCGGTGCGGGCCGCGGCCGCGCCGCCCTCGACCAGGGTGCCGTCCCGGTACACCAGGTCGACGTTGCCGATGGTGACGACGTCGCCGTCGGTCAGGATCGCCGACCCGACCCGGGTGCCGTTGACGAAGGTGCCGTTGATGCTGTTGTCGCGGATCTCGGTGCCGAGCGGAGTCTGCAGCAGCGTGGCGTGATGCCGCGAGGCGAGAACGTCGTAGACGACGATGTCGCTCTCCGCCGCGCGCCCGATCGTCTTGGCGCCCGCCGTGCCCGCGGCCGCCGACATGCGCGGCGACAGCAACTTCACAAACCTGGTCGCGAGGTTGGAGACGTCGGCCGTCCTGGCGTCGACCACCGTGGACTCGGCGGGCGGCGGCGCGTCCGGCCGGACCGCCGGCTCGGCGTTGACGGTGGTCACCTGGTCGGGTGGCGGCGCGTGCAGCGGGCGCGGTGCCGGCGCCATGCCCGACGTCTGGATCCGCGGCGGCGGGGGCGGCTGCCGCGGGGGCTCCGGTTGCCGGGGCGGTGCCTTGGGTGGCATCGGGCGCGGGGGGACGGGCTGCCGGGGCTGGCTTCCGGTCTGGCCGCGTCGGGGGGCGGGCGGTGCGGTGGGGTTCGTCCGTTCCGGCAGCGCGGACCATGCCAGGGTGGGCGGGCCGGAGTCCCGCGACGGCCGGGTCGGCGGCCGTCCGGTGGCGTGGCCCTGCTGCGGCCCGACCGCGAACGTCAGCCGCGGTCCCTGCGGGTTGCCGACGTTGATGCTCTGGCCGTCGTGGATGTCGATGACCGGCATCCGGTAGCCGTTGACGTAGGTGCCGTTCAGCGAGCCGTTGTCGATCGCCAGCCAGCGGCCCTGGTCGAACCGCACGATCAGGTGCGCGCGGGAGATCCGGGGATCGGGAATCCGCAAGTCCGCGTTCGCGTCACGCCCGACGACGACCTCGTGGCCGGCCGCGAACGAGCGTTGGGACCCGTCGTGCCGGATTGTCAGGACAGGCGGGGCGGGTCGATTCACCATTCAAGTATCGGTCCGCGCTTTGAGTGCTCTCCATGGGACTCGCCTGTGATTTGGCTTTGTTTCGATTCGGCCACTCAAAGGTTGCTCATAGCTTCCTGAGATCAATCGCCCACCGAGATCCGGCATCATTCGGACGTGCGGGGAGTGAAAGCAGAGCAACGAGGGGGCAGCGATTGACGGACGAACACAAGGGCACGACCCGGCGCATCGACGCCGGGAGACGGCTGCTGAGCAACCCGCGTTCGGCCCGTGAGGCCCTGCGGGCGGGTTTGCATTCGGTTCCCTCGGCCACCGTCGCGCACCTGTTTCGCCGCATCCCGCCCGTCAACTCGACCCCCAACGCCGAGCCGCCCGTCGTGGAGTCCCACCCTGAGGCCGGCGGATCGCGCCTCGCGCTGAGCAGCGGTGCGGCGTTCGCCGGCTACACGATCCTGCGGCAGCTCGGCGCCGGCGGCATGGCGGAGGTCTACCTGGCGCTGCATCCCCGGCTGCCGCGCCGCGACGTGATCAAGGTGCTCGCCGAGGCGGTCACCGCCGATCCGGAGTTCCGCGAGCGGTTCAACCGGGAGGCCGACCTGGCGGCGACGCTCTGGCACCCGCACATCGTCGGCGTCCACGACCGCGGCGAATTCGACGGTCAGCTCTGGATTTCCATGGACTACGTCGAGGGCACCGACGCCGCCCGGCTGGTCAAGGAGCGCTACCCGGACGGGATGCCCATCGACGAGGTGTGCGCGATCCTGCAGGCGGTCGCCGGGGCGCTTGACTACGCACACGATCGCGGCCTGCTGCACCGTGACGTCAAACCCGCCAACATCCTGCTCACCCATCCCGACGACGGGGAACGCCGAATCCTGTTGGCGGACTTCGGTGTAGCGCGCCACCTCGCCAACATCAGCGGCATCACCGAGACCAACGTCGCGGTCGGCACGGTGGCTTACGCCGCCCCCGAACAACTGACCGGCTCCAACATCGACGGCCGCGCGGACCAATACGCGTTGGCCGCCACGGCATTTCACCTGCTCACCGGCGCCCCGCCGTTCCAGCACTCCAACCCGATCGCGGTGATCAGCCAGCACCTGCACGAGGATCCGCCCCGGCTCAGCGATTACCGCCCCGACTTGGCGTATCTCGACGACGTGTTCTTCACTGCCCTCGCCAAGCGTCCCGAGGAGCGCTTCGAGCGGTGCCGCGCGTTCGCCGCCGCGGTCAGCGAGCTGGTCTCCGACGAGGAGGATGACGACCAGGCCGGTGCCGCGTTGCCGCCGCGGCGGCTGTATCACCGGTTCTCGTCCCGGGCCCGGTGGGCGACCGCGTTGCTGTGCGCGGTGCTGATCGCCATCGCGGCGACCTGGTCGACGCTGTACTCGTTCCAGCCGGAGAGCCCGCCGGCGAATGTCCCGGCGTTGGCGTCGAAACCGTCCGTCCCGGCGCCCGCGAGATCCGGCGGGCCGGTGCTCAACGGCACCTACAAGTTGACCTATGACCGCAGCAAGCAGACCACCAACGGCATCCCGATCCGTCACGACGGCCCGGCCGCCAGCTGGTGGGCGTTCCGCTCGGTGTGCACCGCCAACGGGTGCGCGGCGACCGGGACCCAGCTCGACGACACCAATCATCAGGTGGCCAGCACGGTTGATGGCGGTCACACCTACTCGCTGCGCTTTATCGGTGGCTATTGGCAGGGCGGGTTCCAGCAGGAGCGGTCGGGCTGCACGCAGCCGAATGGGCAGGTCACGGCCACCCAGCAGGAAAGCGTCGCCGGGTCGTTGGCGCCGCAGGCCGACGGCACGCTGCGCGGCACGGTGACGCAAACCGCGCTGTCCGACGAATGCGGTGCTCAGGGGGCGGTGGTGCGGGTGCCGGTGGTGGCCACCCGCGTCGGCGACGCCCCGCCGTCCGTACCCGTGGCCGATCCCGCCCAGGTGATCAGCGCCTCGACCACGCCGGCCCACCCGGGAGCGCCGGTCCTGGGCGGGTCGTGCGGCGACGTCGACAAGCTCGCCTACGACCCGACCAACAGCGAGCAGGTCGTCTGCGAGGGCAACACGTGGGCCAAGGCGCCGATCACGATGGGGGTGCACGCCACCGGTAGCTCGTGCAACCGCCCGAACACCTCGGTGTTCGCCATGTCCACCTCGAGCGATGGCTACCTGCTGCAGTGCGATCCGGTCACCCGCACGTGGACGCGCCCGGGGGCCTAGCGTCTTCGGCCGCGAGCGTGCGTGTCTGTACGCCGACACGCCGCGCAGGATGTCATTCTGCGCACGCTCGCGGGAGAAGCACCAGCACACTTGTCGGTACACCGCTCTACCCTGGTGCCATGGCCTTCGCCACTGAACACCCTGTCGTCGCGCACTCGGAATACCGCCCCGCCGCCGAGGACGTGGAGGGGCTGCTGCGCGCCGGCGGCCATTTCGAGGTGGTCAGCCCGCACGCACCGGCCGGGGACCAGCCCGCGGCCATCGAGGAGCTGGAGCGCCGCATCCGGGCGGGGGAGCGCGACGTGGTCCTGCTCGGCGCCACCGGCACCGGAAAGTCGGCGACGACGGCCTGGCTCATCGAACGGCTGCAGCGCCCCACGCTGGTGATGGCGCCGAACAAGACGCTGGCGGCCCAGCTGGCCAACGAGCTGCGAGAGATGTTGCCGCACAACGCCGTCGAGTACTTCGTGTCGTACTACGACTACTACCAGCCGGAGGCGTACATCGCGCAGACCGACACCTACATCGAGAAGGACAGCTCCATCAACGACGACGTGGAGCGGCTGCGGCACTCCGCGACGTCGTCGCTGCTGTCGCGGCGCGACGTGGTGGTGGTCGCGTCGGTGTCGTGCATCTACGGCCTGGGCACGCCGCAGTCCTACCTGGACCGCTCCGTCGAACTGCAGGTCGGGACCGAGGTGCCCCGCGACGGCCTGCTGCGGCTGCTGGTCGACGTCCAGTACACCCGCAACGACCTGTCCTTCACCCGCGGATCGTTCCGGGTGCGCGGCGACACCGTGGAGATCATCCCGTCCTACGAGGAGCTGGCGGTCCGCATCGAGTTCTTCGGAGACGAGATCGAGGCGCTGTACTACCTGCACCCGCTGACCGGCGAGGTGGTCCGCCAGGTCGACTCGCTGCGGATCTTCCCCGCCACCCACTACGTGGCCGGCCCGGAGCGGATGGCCCACGCGATCTCCACCATCGAGGAGGAGCTCGCCGAGCGGCTCGCCGAGTTCGAGGCCCAGGGCAAGCTGCTGGAAGCCCAGCGCCTGCGGATGCGCACCAACTACGACATCGAGATGATGCGCCAGGTCGGGTTCTGCTCGGGCATCGAGAACTACTCCCGCCACATCGACGGGCGGGGGCCGGGCTCGCCGCCGGCGACGCTGCTCGACTACTTCCCCGAGGACTTCCTGCTCGTCATCGACGAGTCGCACGTCACCGTGCCGCAGATCGGCGGGATGTACGAGGGCGACATGTCCCGCAAGCGCAACCTGGTGGAGTACGGGTTCCGGCTGCCGTCGGCCTGCGACAACCGGCCGCTGACCTGGGAGGAGTTCGCCGACCGGATCGGGCAGACGGTGTATCTGTCGGCCACACCCGGGCCGTACGAGCTGAGCCAGACCGGCGGCGAGTTCGTCGAGCAGGTGATCCGGCCGACCGGACTGGTGGATCCCAAGGTCCTGGTCAAACCGACCAAGGGCCAGATCGACGACCTGATCGGGGAGATCCGCAAGCGCGCCGCGGCCGACGAGCGGGTGCTGGTCACGACGCTGACCAAGAAGATGGCCGAGGACCTCACCGACTACCTGCTCGAAATGGGCATCCGGGTGCGCTACCTGCACTCCGAGGTCGACACGCTGCGCCGGGTGGAGCTACTGCGCCAGCTGCGCCTCGGCGACTACGACGTGCTGGTCGGCATCAACCTGCTGCGCGAGGGCCTCGACCTGCCCGAGGTGTCGCTGGTGGCCATCCTCGACGCCGACAAGGAAGGCTTCCTGCGCTCGACGCGCAGCCTGATCCAGACGATCGGCCGTGCCGCCCGCAACGTGTCCGGCGAGGTGCACCTGTACGCCGACACCATGACCGACTCGATGAAGGAAGCCATCGACGAGACCGAACGGCGACGCGCCAAGCAGACCGCCTACAACGAGGCGAACGGCATCGACCCGCAGCCGCTGCGCAAGAAGATCGCCGACATCCTCGACCGGGTCTACGCCGAAGCCGACGACAGCGAGACCGTCGAAATCGGGTCCGGGCGCAGCATGTCCCGCGGCCGGCGCGCCCAGGGCGAGCCGGGTCGCGCGGTCAGCGCCGGTGTCTTCGAGGGCCGCGACACGTCGAACATGCCGCGCGCCGAACTGGCCGACCTGATCAAGGACCTCACCGCGCAGATGATGGCCGCCGCCCGCGATCTGCAGTTCGAGCTGGCGGCCCGGTTCCGCGACGAAATCGCCGACCTCAAAAAGGAACTGCGCGGGATGGACGCCGCCGGCCTGAAGTGACGCACCCCGACACCATCACCGGCAGCTGGCGCGAACTGCTGGGCGCCAAGTACCTGGGAACCTCGGTGGTGCTGGCCGGTGGCGTCGCGCTGTACGCCACCAACGAGTTCCTGACCATCAGCCTGCTGCCGAACACCGTCGCAGAGATCGGCGGCAGCCGCCTCTATGCGTGGGTCACCACCCTGTACCTCGTCGGGTCGGTGGTCGCGGCGACCACAGTCAATCCGATGCTGGTGCGCATCGGGGCGCGCTCGTCATTCCTGTTGGGGCTGGCCGTGTTCGGCCTGTCCAGCCTGGCGTGCGGCGCCGCCCCCAACATGGAGGTCCTGATCGCGGCGCGGACCCTGCAGGGCGTGGCCGGGGGCCTGCTGGCCGGCCTCGGCTATGCGGTCATCAACGCGGCGCTGCCCCGCTCGCTGTGGACCCGGGCCTCGGCGCTGGTGTCGGCAATGTGGGGGGTTGCGACGGTGGTCGGGCCCGCGACCGGTGGCCTGTTCGCCCAGTTCGGGTTGTGGCGGTGGGCGTTCGTCGCGATGGCCATCCTGACGGCGCTGATGGCCACGCTGGTGCCGATCGCGCTGCCCGCCGGCCACGCCGGCGCGAGCGCCGAGACACCGACGCTGCGGGTCCCGGTGTGGTCGCTGCTGCTGATCGGCGCGGCGGCCCTGGCGGTCAGCGTCGCGCAGATCCCGCACAACGTCGCCGCGACGGCCGGACTGCTCGCCGCCGCCGTCGTGCTGATGGCACTGTTCGCGGTCGTCGACCGGCGGATGGACGCGGCGGTGTTGCCGCCCAGCGTGTTCGGGCGCGGACCTCTGAAGTGGATCTACCTGGCCATGGGCCTGCTGATGGTCGGGGCGATGGTGGACACCTACGTGCCGCTGTTCGGTCAGCGGTTGGCCCATATGACGCCGCTTGCGGCCGGATTCCTGGGGGCGGCACTGGCGGTCGGCTGGACGGTCTCGGAGATCCTCAGCGCGTCGCTGGAGAGCCCGCGGGCGATCGGACGGGTGATCGCGGCCGCGCCGGTGGTGGTGGCGTCGGGCCTGGCCCTGTGTGCGCTCACCCAGTACGACAACGCGCCAGCCGGGACCGTCGCCGCCTGGACCTTGGGGTTGCTCGTCGCGGGCGTCGGGATCGGGATGGCCTGGCCCCATTTGTCCGTGCGCGCAATGGATTCCGTCGACGACCCGGCCGAAGGCGTCGCGGCGGCCGCGGCGATCAACACCGTGCAGCTGATCTCGGGGGCGTTCGGGGCCGGGGTGGCCGGCGTCGTGGTCAACGCGGCCCAGGGCGGCGACGCGATGGCGGCCCGCTGGTTGTTCGCCGTGTTCACCGCGTTGACCGGGGCCGGTGTCGTGGCCTCGTACCGCGCGGTCCGCGCCGGTCGCTGACTCAGTCCGGTTCTTCCCCGCCGCGCAGCACGGCGACCACCCCGTCCACGCCGGCGAAAACCTCTGAGGCGTTGCCCATCTTGGCGCCCGACAGCGTCATCGTCACCCTGACCTCGCCGTCGTCGATGTCGTGGGCGTCCGCGTCGAGCTCGGTGAGCTGCCAGGCGCGCTGGCCGCAGATCCGCAGCAACTCCCGAAGCACGCCGCGGCCGTTCTCGTAGATGATGGTCAGCCGGCGGGTCCCGCGAAGCCGAGCGCTGAGCTGACGCTCCACGGCGCTGAACGCGAGCGCGCTGACGAAGTGCAGCGCCACGACGGCGATGGCCAGCAGCAGCAGGCCGGCACCCACCGCCATGCCGATCGCGGCCGATTCCCAGACCGCCGCCGCGGTGGTGAGTCCGTGCACCGCGCCGCGGCGCGTGATGATGATGCCGGCGCCCAAAAACCCCACCCCGGAGACGATTTGGGCGGCGACGCGGGACGGGTCGAGCGAGACTGTCCCTTCGTGCACGATATCGAAAAACCCGAATTTACTGACCAACATGATCAACGCCGCCGACGTGCCCACTATGGTCTGCGTCCGCAGCCCCGCGCTTTTTCCCTGGATGGTTCTTTCCAGGCCGATGAACGCGGTCAACCCGAACGCCGCCAACAGTTCGATGAGGTGACGCGCGCCCTGCGCGTCACCGCCGAGCAGTGGGCCGCCCAGCAGAATCTGCATGCCCGTCAACTACCCACGGACGGCGCTTCTACGCGCCCGTCACCGGGTTGACTTCACGACCTGCGAGTAATGGAACTGCCAACGTTCGACGATGTGGAACCCGAGGTAGCTCGGGAATCGGTACGCGGGGGAGCGCCCGAAGGCGTTTCCCGGCGACAGCGACTGTCCGGCTTGGTGATCCGGCAGCGAGCCGTCCTTGTTGGTGATCGTCCAGATGGCCGGGCACTTGTTGATCTTGGCCGTCGTGAGCCACACGGCGACGTGGCCGTCCCACAGCCAGCCGACCTTGGGCCCGTAGGCGCCCCGTTCGACGTCGATCAGCGAGCGGAAGGCCGCCGGCCGGGTGGCCAACAGGGCGCGGATCGGCCCGGGCCGCCAGGGCACGGTGTTGTCCACCATCAGGCAGTCCCCGGGCGCGGCGTGCGAGCTGATCAGGTCGGCCACCTGGCTGTAGTCCCAGCCCTCCTTCGCGTAGGGCCAGCGCTGGATGAACAGGTAATTCGGCACCGCGGCCGCGGCGAACGCCAGGACCACCGCGGCGATGGGCCACGGTTTGCGGGCGAGCGTGACGATGCAGACGGCCAGGACGACGGCCACCGCCGGCGTGGTGAGGATCAGGTAGCGCGGGAAATATATCGGTTCGACGACGGCCGAGTAGACGACGACGAGCGCGGTGGGCAGGACGATCCACGCCGCGCATACGACCAGCAGGGCGCGCAGGTCGCCGGCCGGACCCCGCGCGCCCTTCAGCCACGCGACCACCGCCGCGACGACCAGCACCGCCGTGAGAATCGCGAACGGAACGCTGTGGTCGAAGTACTGCCGCAGGAAGATGTCGAAGGCGTAGTGCCAGCTGACGGGAAAGATCCAGTTCACCTGGTACACCTGGCCGTGGGCGAAAACGAGGAACGGCGTCATGGCGCCGACGGCGACGGCCGTGGCCGCCGCCCACCACATGACCGGGGACCTGCGGGACTTCCGCGGTGCCAGCAACGGCACCATCACCGCGTACACCAGCACCAACAGGATCAGGTTGAGGCTGAGCAGGATCGACAGCATCAGCGCCAGCGCGTAGCCAACCCACAATCGCGGCCGGTTGCGCCGCACGCCGGCGACCAGCAACACCGTCAGCCAGATGGCCGCGGCGGCCGCGAAGGCATACGAGCGCGCTTCCATCCCCGCCCAGGTGGTGCGCGGCAAAATGGCGAAGACCACACCCGCGCACAGCGCCGTCGCGCGCCCGGGGACGAACTGCCTGGTGAACACCGTGACGCCGGCCGCGGCCGCCCCGACCGCCAGGGCGCTGGGCGCCCGCGACCAGAACTCCGTCGGCGGAAATATCGCGAACCAACCGTGCATGAGCAGGTAATACAGCCCGTGAACAGCGTCGATGTGGCCCAGCAGCTTCCACAGCTCGGGCAAGGTCCTGCTCGCCGAGGCCGAAATGGTGGCCCCCTCGTCGAACCACAACGACGGCCTGCTGGCCCAGGACGCGCTGACGACCGCGGCGAAGGCGGCGATCGCCCACGGATCGAGCAACCGGCCGCGCGGGCGCGCCGGCACGCCCTCCTCAGCGACGCCTGAAGCGTCGGAGGCGCGCTGCTCAGCGGCGGATATGGCCATGATGATTGTCACTGTAAGGGGCGCCAAGTGAACTGGCTCGCGGCCAGCCTGACGGGTGCGGGTAGGGTGCTTGCCCGAAGTTGCGGCGCGCGCCCGCATTCCGCCAAAAGCGGGGCCAGCCAAGGCTTTCGGCGTCAGTCCTGCTCAATCGGGCTTTTGATGGTCGGGCAAATCGGTCGTCGCCGCCACCGGCCTCGGCAAATGCGGCTAACGCCACGCCACGCTGAGTCGGAAATCTTTTCTCCTTTCCATCCGGCAAACGCGATACTGTCTTGGGTTGGCTGACCAACCGAAACTGGGAGGGTAAATGAGCGCCTATCGAACCGTGGTGGTCGGGACCGACGGCTCGGATTCGTCGTTCCGCGCGGTGGACCGGGCAGCGCAGATCGCGGGGGACGACGCAAAGCTGATCATCGCGTCGGCGTACCTGCCCCAACACGAGGACACCCGGGCCGCCGACGCACTGCGGGACGAGAGCTACAAGGTGTCCGGGACCGCGCCGATTTACGCGATCCTGCAGGACGCCAAGGAGCGGGCGCATAACGCCGGCGCCAAGAACGTGGAAGACCGATCGATCGTCGGCGCGCCGGTCGACGCGCTGGTCAAGCTGGCCGAGGACGAAAAAGCCGACCTGTTGGTCGTAGGCAACGTCGGCCTGAGCACGATCGCGGGACGGCTGCTGGGCTCGGTGCCGGCCAACGTCTCGCGTCGCGCCAAGGTCGACGTGCTGATCGTGCACACGACGTAGTCCGAGGCATACCAGCCGGGAACTACCAGGCGCGCTCGCGCCATTCGCGCAGGTGCGGGCGCTCCGCTCCCAACACGGTGTCGTCGCCGTGGCAGGGGTAGATGACGGTGGGGTCGTCGTACACGTCGAACACCCGGGTGGTGACGTCGTCGAGCAGCTGAGTGAAGTCCGCGAGGGTGGCTACGGCGACCCGTTCATCCCGTTCAGGCCGAGCAGCAGCCCGCCGGCGCCGCCAGTGCCGGAGGCGCCGATAGACCCGCCCGGGCCGAGCCCGCCGTTGCCGCCGTTACCGCCGTTGCCGATCAACACGGCGTCGCCGCCATGACCGCCTTTACCGCCGCTCGTCCCAGGGGCGTCGCCGCCGGTGCCGCCGTCGCCGCCGTTGCCGATCAGTCCGGCCTTGCCTCCGGTGCCGCCGTCGCCGCCAAACACGTTGGCGCCCCCGCCGATGCCGCCCGCGCCACCGTTGCCCGCGAGGAGGCCGGCGATGCCGCCGGTCCCACCGGCCCCGCCGCTGGTGCCTCCGAACCCGCCGGTGCCCCCGCCCCCGCCGGCGCCGAAGAGCAAGCCGGCGTGGCCCCCGGTCCCACCCGAACCGCCGCCGGTGCCGCCCACCCCACCGGTGCCGCCTGCGCCGCCGTCACCGAAGAGCCCGACGGCGTTGCCGCCGGCACCGCCGGGTCCCCCGCTGGTGTTCCCGGCGCCGCCGGTGCCGCCGGTGCCGGCTGCACCGTAGAGGAACCCGGCGTCGCCGCCCTTTCCGCCGAACCCGCCGGCAGTGCCGCCTTGCCCGCCGCTGCCCCCGGCGCCGGCCGAGCCGCCGAGCAGGCCGCCGGCGCCTCCGGCGCCACCGTCGCCGCCGCTGGTGCCGCCGGTTTTGCCGCCGTCCCCGCCCGCGCCGCCGTTTCCGAACAGCCCGCCGGAACCACCGTTGCCGCCATGTCCACCGGAGATGCCCGTCGCCGAGTTGCCGCCCGTGCCGCCGGCCCCGCCGGTGCCGAACAGCCCGGCGACGCCCCCCGTCCCGCCGGCCCCGCCCGCGCCGTTGAGGAGTGAGTTCCCGCCCGTGCCGCCGGCGCCGCCGGCGCCGAATAACAGCCCGCCGGCCCCGCCGGTCCCGCCGGTCCCGCCAGTGTTATTGGACGAAAACCCGCCGACGCCGCCGGCTCCGCCGGTGCCGAACAGCCCCGCCGCCCCACCGTTGCCGCCGTTTTGCCCCGGCAGGGCGCCCCCGGCAGCACCCGACCCGCCGGCTCCGCCGTTACCGAGCAACCACCCGCCGGGTGCGCCATTTTGGCCGGTTCCGGCGACCCCGTTCGCGCCGTTGCCGATCAGCGGCCGCCCGGTCAGCGTCAGGAACGGCGCATTGATTGCGTTGAGCAGGTCCTGCAGGGGCGTCGTGGCGGCGGCCTCAGCACTCGCATACGAGCCCGCACCCGAGGTCAGGGCGCCCACAAATCCGTCATAAAACGCCGCCGCTTGCGCACTGAGCGCCTGATATTCCTGGCCTTGTGCCGAAAACAGCGCCGCGATGGTCGCCGACACCTCATCGCCGGCCGCGGCCGCCACCCCCGTCGTCTGGGTCGCCGCCGCGGCGTGGGCGGCGCTGAGCGCCGATTCGATACCGGCCAAATCCGTTGCCGCCGCAGTCATCATCTGGGGCGCCGCGATCACGAATGACATCCCGCACCTCCAAGCAAACGAGGACAACCCAAGCCGGGTTGCGGGCGACCGTGATCGGATCGTATACCCAAATCGTCCAGCATCAACATGCTTCTACGGCTGACCCTTCCGGCAGTGGTTACCGGGTTGGTAGCCCGACGGATTACCAGCCGCGTTCGCGCCATTCGCGCAGGTGGGGCCGCTCGGCGCCCAACACCGTGTCGTCCCCGTGGCCCGGGTAGATGACGGTGGAGTCGTCGTACACGTCGAACACCCGGGTGGTGACGTCGTCGAGCAGCTGGGCGAAATCTCCGGGCTGCCACGTCTTGCCGACGCCGCCGGGGAAAAGGCAGTCCCCGGTGAACAATTGGGTGACCCCGCCGGTCGCGGGCCCGTCGAGGGCCAGCGCGATCGAGCCGGGAGTGTGCCCGCGCAGGTGGATGACGTCGAAGCTCAGCTCGCCGATCCGCACGGTGTCGCCGCCCGCCAGCAAACGGTCCGGCCGGACTGGTAGCGGCTCGGAGTCGATCTCGGTGGCGGCGGTCGGGGCGCCGGTGGCCTTCGCGACGGCCTCGAGCGCCTGCCAGTGATCGAAGTGCTGATGGCTGGTCACGATCAGCGACACCTTCGGCGCGTACCGGCGGATGAGGGTGATCAGGACGTCGGCGTCGTTGGCCGCGTCGATCAGCAGGGTTTCGCCGGTCGCGGAACACGTCACCAGATACGCGTTGTTGTCCGTCGGGCCGACCGACGCCTTTAGAATCGTGGCGCCGGGTAGGGTCCGGCGGGCCGCGGTACCAGGGTCGACGTGTCCGGTGTAGTTGTCGCTTGGCTCAACCGAGACGGTCATAGCGGCCACGTTACTGGTCATACGTTGCTTGTCGGCACCGGCACATAGCATGGAATGCGCCGTGCGCATCAACGGCTACAGCACGTGAAGATTCGTTGATAGTTCCTGAAAGAAGGCAGCGTGGCTGACCGACTGATCGTCAAGGGCGCCCGCGAACACAACCTGCGTGGCGTCGACCTCGACCTGCCGCGCGACTCGTTGATCGTGTTCACCGGGCTGTCCGGGTCGGGCAAGTCGTCGCTGGCGTTCGACACCATCTTCGCCGAGGGCCAGCGCCGCTACGTCGAGTCGCTGTCGGCCTATGCCCGCCAGTTCCTTGGGCAGATGGACAAGCCGGACGTCGACTTCATCGAGGGTCTGTCCCCGGCGGTGTCCATCGACCAGAAGTCGACCAACCGCAACCCGCGGTCGACCGTCGGAACCATCACCGAGGTCTATGACTACCTGCGGCTGCTCTACGCCCGCGCGGGCACGCCGCACTGCCCGGTCTGCGGTGAGCGCATCGCCCGCCAGACGCCCCAGCAAATCGTCGACCAGGTGCTGGTGATGCCGGAGGGCACCCGGTTCCAGGTACTCGCGCCCGTGGTGCGCACCCGCAAGGGCGAGTTCGCCGACCTGTTCGAGAAGCTCAACGCGCAGGGGTACAGCCGGGTTCGGGTCGACGGCGTGGTGCATTCGCTGACCGATCCGCCGAAGCTGAAGAAGCAGGAAAAGCACGACATCGAGGTCGTGGTCGACCGGCTGACGGTCAAGGCCAGCGCCAAGCAGCGGCTCACCGACTCGGTGGAAACCGCGCTGAACCTGGCCGACGGCATCGTGGTGCTGGAATTCGTCGACCACGAGCACGACGCGCACAACCGCGAACAGCGGTTCTCCGAGAAGCTGGCCTGCCCCAACGGGCACGCGCTGGCCGTTGACGACCTGGAACCGCGGTCGTTCTCGTTCAACTCGCCCTACGGCGCCTGCCCCGAGTGCACCGGCCTGGGTATCCGCAAGGAGGTCGACCCCGACCTGGTGGTGCCCGACCCGGAGCGCACGCTGGCCGAGGGCGCGGTAGCGCCCTGGTCGACGGGGCACACCGCGGAGTACTTCACCCGGATGATGGCAGGGCTCGGCGAGGAGCTGGGCTTCGACGTCGACACGCCGTGGCGCAGGCTGCCGGCCAAGGCGCGAAAGGCCATCCTCGAGGGATCCGACCACCAGGTGCACGTGCGGTACCGCAACCGGTACGGGCGCACCCGCTCTTACTACGCCGATTTCGAGGGCGTGCTGGCATTCCTGCAACGCAAGATGGCGCAGACCGAATCCGAGCAGATGAAGGAGCGCTACGAGGGCTTCATGCGTGACGTGCCCTGCCCGGTCTGCGAGGGCACCCGGCTCAAGCCGGAGATCCTGGCCGTCACGCTGGCCGCCGGACGGCACGGCAAGAAGTCCATCGCCGAGGTGTCCGAGCTGTCGATCTCGGACTGCTCGGACTTCCTGAACGCGCTCACCCTCGGGGCGCGCGAACAGGCGATCGCCGGGCAGGTGCTCAAGGAAATCCAGTCGCGCCTCGGGTTTTTGCTCGACGTCGGGCTGGACTACCTGTCGCTGTCGCGCGCGGCGGCCACGCTGTCCGGCGGTGAGGCCCAGCGCATCCGGCTCGCCACCCAGATCGGGTCCGGCCTGGTCGGCGTGCTCTACGTGCTCGACGAGCCGTCCATCGGGCTGCACCAGCGCGACAACCGCCGGCTCATCGAAACCCTCACCCGCCTAAGGGATTTGGGCAATACGCTGATCGTCGTCGAGCACGACGAGGACACCATCGCGCACGCCGACTGGATCGTCGACATCGGCCCGAGGGCCGGCGAGCATGGCGGCCAGATCGTGCACAGCGGCACCTACAGCGAGCTGCTCGCCAACAAGGACTCGATCACCGGCGCCTACCTGTCCGGCAAGGAAAAGATCGAGATCCCCGCCATCCGGCGGCCCGTCAATCACAAGCGCCAGCTCACGGTCGTCGGCGCGCGCGAACACAACCTGCGCGGCATCGACGTGTCGTTCCCGCTCGGCGTGCTGACCGCGGTGACGGGCGTGTCGGGCTCGGGCAAGTCGACCTTGGTGAACGACATCCTGGCCGCGGTGCTGGCCAACCGGCTCAACGGCGCCCGGCAGGTCCCGGGTCGCCACACCCGGGTCACCGGGCTGGACCACCTGGACAAGCTGGTGCGGGTGGACCAGTCGCCGATCGGCCGCACGCCGCGGTCCAATCCGGCCACCTACACCGGGGTGTTCGACAAGATTCGCACCCTGTTCGCGGCCACCACGGAGGCCAAGGTCCGTGGCTATCAGCCCGGCCGATTCTCGTTCAACGTCAAGGGCGGTCGCTGCGAGGCGTGCACCGGCGACGGCACCATCAAGATCGAGATGAACTTCCTGCCCGACGTGTACGTGCCGTGCGAGGTCTGCCACGGCGCCCGCTACAACCGGGAGACCCTGGAGGTGCACTACAAGGGCAAGACGATCTCCGAAGTGCTGGACATGTCGATCGAGGAAGCCGCCGAGTTCTTCGAACCGATCAGCGGCATCCACCGGTATCTGCGCACGCTCGTCGACGTCGGGCTGGGCTATGTCCGGCTCGGCCAGCCCGCGCCGACGCTGTCCGGTGGCGAGGCGCAGCGCGTCAAGCTGGCCGCGGAATTGCAGAAGCGCTCGACCGGCCGGACCATCTACATCCTCGACGAGCCCACGACCGGGCTGCATTTCGACGACATCCGCAAGCTGCTGAGCGTCATCAACGGCCTTGTGGACAAGGGCAATACGGTCATCGTCATCGAACACAACCTGGACGTCATCAAGACGTCGGACTGGATCGTCGACATGGGCCCCGAGGGTGGCGCCGAGGGCGGAACCGTTGTCGCCGAAGGCGCCCCGGAGGACATCGCCGCGGTGCCGGAAAGCTACACGGGCAAGTTCCTGGCCGACGTCGTCGGCAGCCCCGCCCCGCCGCGGCGCTCGAGCGGGCGCCGCAAGGTCACCGCCTGAGCCGTCGCGACACTTAAACGTCGCACGCGACACGCCGAAAAGCATCGCTGCCGTTTAAGTTTCGCGGAGACCGGCGGCACCGGCCTTCGACAGCGGTGACGGGAAGCGGGGGCTGATCCGCACGCCGTCCAGCCACGCGGTCAGCGCGTCGGCGCGGCGCTGCAGGGCACGCCGCCCGTCGCGGCCGGGGTCCTCGAGGAGCTGCAGCCGCACGCGGGCGCCGTCGTCCTGATACCACCCGCCCACTACGCGGCCGTTCCACCACGCCGTGGGGCCGGCGTTGCCGTTGCGGTCGAAAACCTGGGCGCGGTGCTCGCCGAGGTACCAATCGCGCTGAAACCAGCCCATTGTGGTGACGTCCAGGCCGGGCAGCAGCGCACCCCACGGCGGCGCGTCGGGCTCCGGATCCAGGTCGTCGGGCAGCAGCCAGCCCGCACCGCCGCCGTGCAGGTCGACTTCCACCGCACCGACGTCGGCCAGGGCCTGTCGCGCCGCGGTCAGCGTGCTGCCGAACCACCACTTGATGTCGGCGACGGTCGCCGGCCCGAAGGTCGCCAGCCAGCGGCGGGTCAGCTCCGCCCGGGATTGCCGGTCCGGTGTCGGGTCGCCCAGGCCGCCGAGCCAGTGCGCGGCGGTGGCCCAGCGCGGCCGCGACGTGGTCCAGGCGCCGTCGTTCGGCCCGCGCACGATCTCGCCGCCCGCCGACAGCACCGTCAGCACGCGCGGACCCAGCGGAACCTCGCCGCCCCAACGCTTTCCGGGCGCCGGGTCGTATGTTCCGGCCAGCTCGGGTAGCGCGGCCCGCAATTCGGTGCTGCTGGCCGGGCCGTGGTCACCGAGGTGGCGCACCACCGCGGAGCATGCGGCGTCGAGCCAGCGGTCGCCGTCGGCGGCCACCCCGGCCTTGCGCACATCGGCGGCCAGCCCGCGACGTTCGTTGTCGGCGACCCGGTCGCTGGCGGCCGCCTGAATCGTCGTCAGGTCCTCGCTCATCACCAGCCACAGCGTGCGGCGCATCGCGAGATGCCTGACAGCGGAGCGCTTCTCGTACAGCTGTGCCTCGAGGTCGGCGGTCGCGAAACCCGGCGAGCGCGCCCACAGCGACAGGTAGGGCGTGGCGGGATCGGTCGCGTGCAGGCCGACCAGCCCACCGATCACCCGGGTTATCGGCGGTGTGTCGTTCGCCGCAAGGAAATGCCTGCGCGCCAGGCGGTTACGCCGCTCGTCGACGGTGAGCGCATGCACCTCAACGCTCGTCGGAGCGCATCGACTCCCGGATCTGCGCCAGCCGCTCGGCGGCGGCGCGCTGGCGCTCGTCGTATTGCTCCTCGACCGAGCGGCCCTCGGCCGTGTCGGCGTCGAGTTCCGCCGCGCCCTCTGCCGTCGCGTACCGGGATTCGATCTTTTCGCGAACGGATTCGAAAGTCGGCACGCCGGCGCTGTCGTACCCGGGGTCGGGTTGGGAGACTGTCGGTTCGTCGGGCATGCCGCAACGCTACTGCGCCTGGCGGTCCAAATAGCGCACCATCTGCTCCCAATACACCAGCGTCAGGGCCATCTGCACCGCGGTGGCGATCGCGGCGGGTCTCGCCCGACGGCGGCGGGCGGCGACGACGGCGCCCACCGCGGACGCGGACGTCACGGCGCTGACGAGCATCGCCGCGTCCCGGGGCCGACGGCTGATCCACAGTTCCTCGCCCAGCATCGCGCGGGTCGACCAGGCGCTTTCGTCCGCCGGCTTGCCGAAGACGACCGGGTTGACGGCGAACCACAGCGCGACCCACGCCGCGTGGCTCCAGCGCCGCGTCCACACGGGCAGGAACGTCAGCGGAGTGGTCGCCCAGCGCGTCCAGGCGCTCCACGGGTTGCAGTGTCGGGCGAAAATGGCACGCCGCACCCGCGCCACGGTCGGCTGGCCGGTCACCACATCGAGTCTGCCGGACGGCCGGGTTTTCGCGGCGAACCACCCGCAGTTGCTTGCTTAAAAGCGGTCAGTTACCGAGGAATCGGCTGGCGAAGGAAAGCGTCTCGTCGCTGAAATTCGGCGTCTTCGGTGCCGCCGCGCGCGGAGCCCAAATCAACGAATCCCACGAAAGCCGGCGCAAAGCGCAGGCGATTCCCACGGATGGCGGCAGCAAACCCGCGACCTCGCGGCCGTGGCCGCGCAGGGAATCCACAGGTAGAAGCCCTCACGGCCGTCCGGTTGAATCATCTGCGTGTGGAGGGGCCGGGATGCGTTAAGCGAAGGTCACCGCCGCTCGGGAAGCGGCCAGGGCCGGGGGGTGGGGCCACGATTGGCTCGCCGTGGGCCGGCGAACCGATCGCCGGGGCGCCCACCAACGAGGCCACACCGCGTCTTCGAGCGCAAACTCTCGGCTCGTTGCCGATTACTGATCGGTAACGCTAATGGTTTGGCCACGACAAACGATGCTCAAGAGAAGAAATACCGTTGGTTATTTGTCGTGCGCAATTTTTAGGAAATAATTCGAGGCGCGCCGACGAAAATAGTCCGGTTGTCATGGTTAAGAAGCGAAGGGATACCAATGGAAGCGGCTCAGCTCACCAGTGAGGCGACTGACGGCTCGTGGTTGGAACGTGGGGCGGGCTGGCGCGATCAGGCGACCGGCTGTTGGATCGCCGCGTCGACGCCGGAGGCGGAGCCCGAACTCTGGGACCAATACCTGGACGGTGCGCTTCGCAGCTATCGCCGGCATGGGCTGGAATGGGTGCTTGATCTGGACGCGGTTCGCGCCGGCGCCGACACGACGCTATTTTTCGCCGCGGTGGATCCGGCGGGTCGGGTGGTCGGCGGTACGCGCGTCGTGGGACCCCTGCGTGAGCCGGAGGACTCCCACGCGCTTGAGGAGTGGAGCGGCAGCCCAGGGCGGCCCGTGCTGCGCCATATGATCGCCAACCGGATCCCCTTCGGCGTGGTGGAGGTCAAAAGCGCCTGGACGGACTCCCGCGATTACGGCGGTCGCGCGCTGTCCAGGGTGCTGGCGCGCACCGCGCTGCCGATGATGACAATGCTGGGCGTCCAGTTCGTCATGGCAACCGCGGCGGCTCACGTGCTGGAGCAGTGGCGATCCTCCGGGGGCGTCGTGGCCTCCCGGATACCGGCGGCCGCCTATCCCAACGAGGACTACCGCACCAAAGTGATGTGGTGGGACCGGCGCACCATTGCGACGCACGCCGAACCTGAACAATTCAAGCTGATGTGCGCCGAAAACTCCGAAATTCTCGGTCGTATCTCGGCTTAGGAGAAATCGGGTCGATCCGGAGGTGTCATGCGAACCGTCACCGCCGATGGCGATCCCATTGGCGGCAATTACCGTTTGCATAACAGCGGCTCCCCGGCGATGACACGGAAATCGCGAGCGCACCTTTGAACGGCCCCTCGCGGGCCAGCCGATTAGGGTCGAGCCGTGTCTACCACTGAGCGTCCCGTGCGTGACGTCGCCGCGTTGCCGCTGGCCCCCAAAAACCCGCTTCCGTATCGCGAACGTCTCAGGGCCATCAGGGAATTTCATGTCGGCACGAACAGGCTTCGTGATGCCGGCGGACCCGTGACCCGCGTCACTCTGGGACCGAGTTGGCTGATCCCGCCGATCGTGTTGGCGACGTCCCCGCAAGGCATCCGCGACATCGTCAGCGTGCGAGACGGCTCCATCGACAAGACCAGCACGGTGGCCACCGAGCTTCGCAGGCTGCTCGGCGGGAACCTGTTCGTGTTGCCCCACAGCGAATGGTTGCCGCGCCGACGCACGCTGCAGCCGGTGTTCACCCGTCAGCGTGTCCGCCAGTTCGGCGGACACATGGCCGAGGCCGCGGAGACGGTGTGTGCCACGTGGCGGGAGGGCGCCGAGATCGACCTGGACGCGCAGTGCCGCACCCTGACCTTGCGGGCGCTGGGCCGCTCGGTTCTGGGTCTCGATCTCGACGAGCGATCCGATGCGATCGCCGAGCCACTGCGGGTGGCGACGAGCTACGCCGTGCGGCGTGCCCTGCGACCGCTGCGCGCACCGGAGTGGATGCCCACGCCGGCGCGCCGCCGCGCCCGGGCGGCGGCCCGTGCGATTCGGGAGCTTGCAGACGAGATCCTGCAACAGTGCCGCGCCGACGCGGGAAGGGAGGCGCCGCTGGTGCATGCGCTTATCGCCGCCACCGATCCGGAAACGGGTCAGTCGTTGTCGGACAACGAGATCCGCGACGAAATGATCATCTTCCTGTTCGCCGGCCACGACACGACGGCGACGACGCTGACCTACGCGCTGTGGGCGCTGGGTCGCCATCCCGACCTGCAGGGGCGCGTCGCGGCGGAAGTCGCCGGGCTTCCAGACCGCCGGCTCACCCCCGATGACGTTGCGCGGCTTGGTTTCACGGTCCAGGTTCTGCAGGAGGCGTTGCGGTTGTGCCCGCCCGGCCCGACCGGAACCCGGATGGCGACACGCGATGTCGAAGTCGCGGGTTACCGCGTAAAAGCGGGCACCATGCTGGCGTTCGGAAGAATGGCGGTACAGACCGATCCGAACCTGTGGGACGACCCGCTGCGATTCGATCCGGACCGATTCAGTCCCGACCGCGACAAGGGCCGCGACCGTTGGCAATACATGCCGTTCGGCGGGGGGCCGCGCTCATGCATCGGAGATCACTTCGCGATGCTGGAGGCCACACTTGCGTTGGCCACCATCGTTCGCCGGGTCGAAATCGAGTCTCTGGCAGATGATTTCCCGCTGGCCGTGCCCTTCACCAT
This sequence comes from Mycobacterium sp. NGS69, assembly GCF_059812165.1. Taxonomy (NCBI): domain Bacteria; kingdom Bacillati; phylum Actinomycetota; class Actinomycetes; order Mycobacteriales; family Mycobacteriaceae; genus Mycobacterium; species Mycobacterium sp. NGS69. Next base: position 30,628 of record NZ_JCALCD010000017.1, on the reverse strand, counting down.
GGTTGCGGCGGCTCCGATCATGGCCAGGATAAGACGCCGTCAGTGACCCGCCCCGAGGATGCCGGCCGGGTCGGGTGCCGCCGCTTCCGGGCGAATGGAATCATTGCGGCTATGGCTTCTCGACACACGCGATTTCGGTTCTTCTACCGGGTCGGCTTCACGCCGTGGGAGGGACATGCGATCGGGCAGGGTCTGCGAAACCTGATCGAGGGCACCCCTGACACCCCAGGGCTGGCCCCAGGATCGGCCGTTGACCTCGGATGCGGCACCGGGGATTGCGCGATCTACCTCGCTCAACACGGCTGGAAGGTCACCGGGGTCGACTATGTCGAAAAGCCGCTCGAAAAGGCGCGCGCCAAGGCCGGAGCCGCCGACGTCTCGGTCGACTTCGCCCGCGCCGACGTCACCCAGTTGAGCCAGTCCGGGATCGGCACGGGTTTCCAGTTGATCGTCGACAACGGCTGCATCCACAACATGAGTGGCGCCGATCGTGAGGCATACGTCCGAGAGGTCAGTGCCGTGGCGGCACCCGATGCGCGGCTGTACATCGTCGCGTTCCCGCCCGGCGGGAGGTTCGGCGTGCCCGGCATCGATCACGCCGAGATGGAACGACGATTCGCCGCCGGCTGGACGCTGTTATCCGCCGGTGAGGAGCGGGAGCTCGACGACAAGACCCCGACGTACTACTACCTGTTTCAACGGCGCCCCTAGGCGCCGGCCAGCTTCCCGCGGCCGGCGTCGGAGAAGTCCATCGGAATGACCCGCCTGGCGAGGAGTGACTCCATCGCCGCGCCGTCGAGCGGGCGGGACAGCAGAAAGCCTTGCGCCCGATAGCAACCCAGGTCGAGCAACGTCCTGGCCGCAGCAACCGTCTCTACCCCTTCGGCCACAACCTCAAGCCCGAACGCGTCGGCCAGCGCCAGTGTCGACCGCACGATGGCCAAATCACCGGCGTTGGTATCGACATTGCGGACGAACCCCTTGTCGATCTTGAGCGCATCGACGGGAAGGGATTTCAGATAGGTCAGCACACTGTAACCGGTGCCGAAGTCGTCGATGGCGATCTGTACGCCGATGTCCTTCAATCCGAACAGGGTTTTGCGGGTGGCGTCGATGTCCTCGACCACGACGCTTTCCGTGATCTCCAGGCACACCATGCTGGGATCGAGGCCGAACTCCTCGAGTGTCGTCGCGACCGTGTGCACGATGCCGTCCGTGACGAGCTGCACTGGCGACACGTTGATCCGGAGCACCGCGCCGTGCCCGACGCCGCGGGATTGCCAGAGCCCAAACTGCCTGCACGCCGAACGGATCACGAGCCGGCCGAGTTTTGCGCCGAGGTTGATCGATTCCACCACCTGGATGAACGAATCGGGCATCAACAGTCCAAGAGTTGGGTGTTGCCAACGGATTAGCGCCTCGGTCCCGAGGATCTCGCCGGTGCGCATGTCGAACTCCGGCAGGTAATGGAGCACCAGGGGATCGCTGTCGCTGTCGATCATCCCTTCCAGGTGCAGCTCGATGTCATTGCGGATCGTGTCCGTCCTGGACATGTCCGGATTGAAGGTTGCCACCTTGTTGCCGCCGGAACTTTTGGCCGACCGGGTGGCCTGATCGACTCGGCGGAGCAGATCGGAAGTGGTTTCGGATCCGGGCACGCCCGCGGCGACGCCGATACTCGCGGTGCGACTGAGCAACTCGCCGTCGATTACGACGCGCTGATGAAGTCGAGTATGTAGCGATTGAGCGAACGCTTCGGCCGCTTCGACGTCCATCGATGCGGTCGGCACGACGACGAACTCGTCACCGCCGAAGCGGGCGATGACCGAGGGAACGTCGGCAGCCTCGCGCAGTAGCTCGGCGAAGGCCACGATGAACCGGTCGCCGGCCTGTTGACCGAGACGTTCGTTGATGACCTTGAAGCGGTCCAGGGCGAGGAAGATCACCGAGACCGCGCCGCCGTTTTTCTCGGCCAGCCGCTTGTCGAGGTACGCGATCAGCGCCCTGCGGTTCAGCAGTCCGGTGAGGTCGTCGTGCTCGGCAAGGTAATGGATTTGCTCTTCGGCGACGATGCGGGCCTGCAGCTGAGCGAAAAGCGCGGCGATCGCCTGCAGCGCGTTGAGCTCTTCCGGCAGCCACTCGCGGTCGCCCACCTTGCCGAAGGCGAGGGTGCCCGTCGTGACATCGCCGGACAGCAGCGGCACGGCGGCTAGGGAGACGGCACCCCACCCGGTGCCCTCGTCGATGTTGCGCTGGTAGTCCTGGTTTGCGGCCTCGGGACGCACCACCTCGGGAACCTTGAGGTTTTCGGCCCTGGTGAAGACCGAATCGGCATCGGCGAAATACACCACGCCGATCGGGTCCGGGTCGGCGTTGCGTGCCGGCCACTCGGCGACGAGGACCGTGGCACGGATCGTGTGATCGTTGTGGCGCAGGAAGCTGAAGTCCACGCCCAGGTCGCTGACCAAATTTTTGAGCACCCGTTGGCTGATCGCGGCGGAGTCCCCCCCGGTGGCTGCCATCAACTCGGCGGCCGCAGCGGTGACCAGATGGTCCAATGTGCCGGACATTGCCCCTACCGTAGCTGCATCGGGTGCGCGGGGACGGCATTGCATAGCGTGTCTATCAATGATTCGCTCAACTCAGCACCCGAGCCCGGTCAATGCTGCGGCGGCTCGGCACCGATGCCTTGGGCGCGGCCCCAAGCCGGAGCACCAGCACGATGGATTCGTCGGCGGGTATTTCGACCAGGCCTCGGAACTCGTGCTGCAACTCGGTTAGCTCGTCGGCGAACCGGGGTGACAGCTCCTCGAAGTCGGCTCTGCCGTTGGCGTACAGGAACACCGGCGACACCGGCTGAACGCACAGCCCGTGCTGCTGGGCGGTGATCCAGATCAGCTCGACGGCCGCGCCACCCTTGGCGTAGTCGCGAAGGGCGTGTCCGGGCACACTGACGACGGCCAGTGCCGAACTCGCCATTATCCGGTCGCGGGTGTCCTCGCCCAGCGCGCTGCCCGCGTCCCATTGCGCCAGGTGCGCCATGACATCCGGGCGGCGCAGGATTTCGAGGACCGCCAGGTCGCCGGCATCGAGTTCGAGGCTGCGCACCTCGATGCCGGTGTCCGGGTCGGGGTCGCCGGGCCAGCGCAGTTCGGAGATCATCTCTCGGTGCAGGTGCGGGGTCAGGTAGCGGGTGCGGTCGGACGTCGCGAGAATCCTTGCCGCATCGGTGATGTCGCCCCTGTCGGTGATCAGGGTCAGCCGCGCGCCTTCGCTGCCCGCCGCGGCGGTGAGCGCCTCGATGGTGGCGGTACCCAACGGCTGGGGGCTGCCATGGTGTCGATTGGTGGAGCGTTCGAACATGGGTTGATAGAGGGCGGCCAGGCGGGGATCGCTTCCATCGGTCAACGTCAGGGTGGCGCGCAACGGCGATCCGTCAACGTCTTCGGTGAGGGTGACCGGCCCAAGGACATGGTGTGCCGCCGCGGCGATTCTGGCGTTGAAGAGGGCTGCGCCGAGCGCGACGGCGCTGCCGCGAAATCCGACGTCCATGGTCGAAGTGTGTTGGACGGCAATGTCGATCGTGACTTCGGCGGGTCCGGCTTGGACAAGCCAGGGCTGCACGTTTCCCCCGGAAGGCGCGCGGATCGCGGCGGCGGCGATGACGCCGGGTATGCCGGGCAGTTCCGGCACGTCGTGATGTTCCGCCGGTGCGGGTCTGTGCCGGGCCATGTCGGGCTCGTCGAGTTGATTGAGCGCCCAGCTGATATCGATGCGAGTGCGGCCCGAGCGAAGTTCCTCGCCGAGCCCGATTCTGCGCACGGCCTCCGCCAACGCCGACGCACCCAGCACGACATCCGACGCCAGTTGCGGCCACGTCGACACCGTGCGGTCGATCTCGACCAGCGAGGCGGCAGTCCGAGGCGAAAGCTGTTCTGCCTCAAGGTGACGCAAGATATGCGGAACCTTTTCGCGGCTGCTCATGCCGGGCAGCAACGCGATGTCGAGGTCCCCGAGCAGACCGTGCAGAATCGGGCGCTCGGGCTCTCGATCGAAACGCTCCACATCGACCAGGCCGCGATCACTGGTAGCCATCAACACCGGGATGCGGCGGGCGCGGGCGCCTTCACGCAGAACGGCCTTCATGTCGAGCGAATCGCATTCTTCGACCACAATGTCGAGGCCCTCCACGAAGGCGTCGACGGTATCGAACGTGAGTCCCGCGCTAACGACCTCTACCGGCAGGTAGGGGTCGAGCTCGGCGATCCTGCGCGCGGCCACACACGCTTTGTGGACGCCGATGTCGAACACGGTGGCGGGCACCCGGTTCAGGTTCGACAGTTCCAGGTGGTCGAAGTCGGCCAGCCGCAGGCCGCCGCACAAGCCCTGCGCGGCCAGGGTGTGCGCGATCACGTGGCCGACGCTGAGGCCGGCCACGCCGATCCGCAGCCGACCGAGCTTTTCCTGTTCGGTTGGGGTGATGTTGTTGCGGTTGCGGTCCAGGCGTACGGCGCGGTACCCGCGCGGGCCGAGCACCGCCACGACCGCGCGCCGCCAGGGGTAGTAAGCCCATCGGACTCGTTCGGACAGGAGCTCGGCAGGCGGGGGCGGCCGAAGCGCGCGCAGGTTGGCCAGCTGGGTATCGCGCTGGTCGATGAACTCCACGGTGGCGTCTGCTCTGAGCCGCTCTAACACCAAACTGTCGTCGGGGTCCTCGGGATCGAGAATCTGCGCGGTATAAGCGGTTACGTCGAGCTCATCCATGGTGTTTCGTGTATAGCACCTGGCCGACGGCTCGGCCGCCCAGACGTTGCGCTAACGCGAAAATGTGACGTCCCCGATAGGGCGGTTCAGGACCGGCGCTCGCTACCAAGCGACGATGTTCCCGTCTCGGGGGTCGGGTTCCTCGACGAACAGGCCGTGCCGGATCAGGCTGGTTACCGAGGCGTCCCAGCGTCGCAGCTCGGTCTCACCGAAGAACGATCTGCCTAGGTAGAGCTCGATGTACGGATGCAGAATGACGGCGCCGACGCGCAGGATAACGACGTTGATCGCCGCCCAATCCGGGTCGAGGTCTGGTTGTGTGTTGCCGTGCGCCATGAAATGTTCGCGCTGGGCCTCACTGATACCGAGAAGACCGGCGAAGATGACCGACCCGAACGCGCCGCCCTCGGCGAGCGCGCGTCCGAGGTAGGTCATTACATCGGAACGTTCGGCCATGAATGCGGTCAGTCGGCGTCCGGCTTCATGCAGCGCGTCGGGCGACTCGGGTAGGGCTGTCGACTCCAGTGCCTGATTGAGCACCTGCAGCACGTACTGATCGACGGCAGCGGTCAGCGCGGCCTTGGTGTGGAAGTGGTGCTGCACCAGCCCGATCGAGACCTCCGCGGTCTCGGCGACCGCGCGCAGCGACGTGGAGGCGATCCCGCGAACCGCAAAACAGCTCAGCGCGGCGTCGCGAATCCGCTCCTTGGCCGATGGCTCGGGCGGATGGGGCGGGTTAACGGAAAACAGTCGGGGAGGTCCCACGGCCGGACAATATACCGATATGGCACGGCGATACGGCGTTATCGGATTGCCTCTATTTGCCGACGCCGCTGGAACGCTGAGCCGGAACCACCACCTGAGCGGGCAATGACGACGGCGGGGACGCGGGGGGCAGGGCCGTGAGTGGGGCCCTCGGGGCGCCCAGCCGGCCGGCCAGCCACGGCAGCGCGGCGGCGAAGGCCCGGCCCGCGAACGGCCAGTCGTGCCTGCCCGGCTGGGGGAGGACCGCGCAGTCGATGCCGTTGGCGCGGCCGAGCGCGCACAGCGAGTAGGCGGCCGCCGCCTGATTACCAGGATTGGCCGCGGCGTCGCGACTCACGAGACGCATTGCGCCGGAGTCGGTTACGGTCACGTCCTGGCGTGGCGCCGGCGGGCCGTCCGAGGAGATCACGAACCGGCCGGCCACGTCACGGTAGCGGCCGTGGCGGCTGATCACGGTGCTCGGGTCGAAAGCCGCCCAGGCCTCGGCATTTCCGCCGAACAGCCGCGCGATGCTCTGCGCCTTGTTGCCGGCGTTCGGGAAGAAATCACCCGCGACGTCGACGAACGCGCTGAACATCTCGGGATGCATCACGGCCAGGTCCACCGCGCACGTCCCGCCCATCGACCAGCCGGTGATGCCCCAGTTGGACCGGTCGGGACTCACGCCGAACTTCGAAATAATATATGGGACAACGTCTTTGGTCAGGTGATCGGCGGCGTTGCCGCGGGCTCCGTTGACGCATTCGGTGTCGTTGTTGAAGGCCCCTCCGGAGTCGACGAACACCAACACCGGCGCCTTCCCGCCGTGGGCCGCCGCGAAGTCGTCGATCGTCCTGACCGCGTTGCCCGCGCGCGTCCAGTCCGCGGGCGTGTTGAACTGTCCGCCGATCATCATCACCGTCGGCAGCGCGGGCGGCGGGCTACTGGTAAACCACTCGGGCGGCAGGTACACGAGTTCGCCGCGGTGCTTGAAATGCGAGGCGTCCGAAGGGATCACCACCGGCACCACGCTGCCGTGCGGTGGACGGGCCCGTTTGGCGGCCATCGCGGTGACGGTGGCCGGATCGGTCTGGTCGGGCAGCGGACCGGCGGTGAGCTGGCTCCACGCCGCCTGCACGGTCGGGAAGTAGCCAACCCACGCGTTGAGCACCAGCGCCGCGCAGAGCAGGCACGACGGCACCGCAAGTAGCGTCGCCCCACGCCGCCACGGCCGCGCGCTGCGCCAGCCCACAACCAGCACTGCCGTAGCCGCGCCGGCCAACGCGATCCAGACCCACAGCGCCGACGGCGCCGGCTCGTCGGACAGGCCTCGGTCGACGATGTACCAGTGCGTCAGATACGCCGCGGCACCGCCGACCGCGCCCGCCACTGGCAGCCACACCGCCCGCCAGCGACGCGATCGCCAGCCCACCGCCAGCGTGAGCACGACGGCGGTGCCGATCTGGATCGTCGCGGGTATCCAGCCGTGCATCAGGGAGGTGAAATTACCGGCCAGCTGCGCCGTGGCGAGGGGCGTCGGGGCGGTCACGTGCTTCAGTGTGAGCCATCGTTAACACCTCCGGAACATTTTCACCGGATGTTCGCCACGCGCTCGAATGGAGTGACGGGCCGGTCTAATGCGGCTTGGCCAGCGGGAATGGCAGGGTTTCGCGGATGCTCCGGCCGGTTATGAGCATGACGAGCCGATCGATACCCATACCGAGTCCGCCGGTGGGCGGCATCGCGTACTCCATGGCTTGCAGGAAGTCCTCGTCGAGCTCCATCGCCTCGGGATCGCCGCCGGCGGCCAGCAACGACTGCTCCTGCAGCCGGCGGCGCTGCTCCACCGGGTCGGTCAACTCGCTGTAGGCGGTTCCCAGCTCCACGCCCCACGCCACCAGGTCCCACCGCTCGGCCACGCCGCGCTGACTGCGGTGCGGCCGGGTCAGCGGCGACACGGACGTGGGGAAGTCGATGTAGAACGTCGGTTGCTCGGTCCTGTCCTCCACCAGGTGCTCGTAGAGCTCCAGCACCACCGCGCCGGAGTCCCAATGCGCCCGATACGGAATGTGCACCGCGTCGGACATCCTGCGCAGCGTGGCGAGGGAGGTGTCGGGGTCGACGTGCTCGCCCAGCGCTTCCGATACCGCGTCGTACACGGTCTTCACCGGCCAGGCGCCCGAGATGTCGACCGGCTCGAGGCGGCCGTCCGTACCCCCGCCGCGGGGGCGCAGCACCGTCTGCTCGCCGTTGGCGGCCTGCGCCGCGTTCTGGATGAGCTCCCGGCAGCCGTCGATCCACACCTTGTAGTCCGCGTGCGCCTGGTAGGCCTCCAGCAAGGTGAACTCCGGGTTGTGGCTGAAGTCGACGCCCTCGTTGCGGAAGGCCCGCCCCAGCTCGAATACCCGCTCCACGCCGCCGACGCACAACCGCTTCAGATAGAGCTCCGGCGCGATGCGCAGGAACAGGTCCATGTCGTAGGTGTTGATGTGGGTGACGAACGGCCGCGCGCTGGCCCCACCGTGGATCTGCTGCAGGATCGGCGTCTCGACCTCGATGAACCCCTTTGCGAAAAGCGTTTCCCGGACCGATCGCAACACGTTGCTGCGGGCCCGGATCAGCTCGCGGGACTCGGGGTTGACCGCCAGGTCGACGTAGCGGGTCCGCACCCGCGCCTCGGGGTCGGTCAGCCCCTTCCACTTATTCGGCAAGGGCCGCAGGCACTTACCGATCATCCGCCAGTCGCGCACGATCAATGAGCGCGCGCCCTTTTTGGAAAAGCCCATTTGGCCGGTCATCTCGACCAGGTCGCCAAGGTCGATGGCCGCGGTGAAATCGGCGGTGCGGCCCTGCCCGAGATGCGAATTGTCCAGCAGCACTTGCATTTCGCCCGACCAGTCACGCATCTGGGCGAACAGCACGCCGCCATAGTCGCGGATCCGCAGGATGCGCCCGGCCACCGACACGTCTTCCTGGTCATCGGCCTCCAGCGCGGCGGCGACCGAGTGGCTGGGCGGGCACCCGACCGGGTACGCGTCAACGCCGTTGCGCTGCAAGATCTTCAGCTTGGCCAGGCGCACCCGCACCTGCTCGGGCAGGCGTGATCGCGACTCCTCGGCCTCGGCCGCCTTCACCCGGCCTTGCAGGTCGCTCACGTCGGGCGTCGACCCGTCGTGGTGCAGCAGCCCGGACTCCGCCAGCCGGGCCGGCACCGCGGGATGGTGCCCGGTGTGCACCTTCTCGCGCCGGCTGAACGGCAGGACCAGGAAACCCTCGGCGATCACCGAGGCGACGCCCACCCGCGGAATCAGCCGGGCGTCTTCGTAACACGCGTACCGGGGAACCCACTCGGGCTGGTACTTCATGTTCGAGCGGTACAGCGTCTCGAGCTGCCACCACCGCGAGAAGAACAGCAGGAATCCGCGCCACAGCCGGGCGACCGGCCCGGCGCCGAGCTGGGCCCCTTGTTCGAACGCGGAGCGGAACATCGCGAAGTTCAGCGAAATGCGAATGATGCCAAGGGCTTCGGCGTTCAGCGCGAGCTCGCTGACCATGAGCTCGATGGTGCCGTTGGGGGATTGCGGGGAACGACGCATGAGGTCGAGGGAAACCCCGGTGCTTCCCCATGGGACCAGCGACAGCATCGCGACCACGTGACCCTCACGGTCGATGGCTTCGACCAGCAGGCAGTCGCCGTCGGCCGGATCGCCGAGCCGGCCCAGCGCCATCGAAAAGCCGCGCTCGGTCTGGGTGTCGCGCCAGGCGTCGGCGCGCGAAATCGTTTCGGCCATCTCGTCGGCCGAGATGTCGCGGTGCCGCCGGATGCGCACGGTCAGCCCGGCCCTGCGGGCCCGCGTCACCGCCTGGCGTACCCCGCGCATGTCGGGGCCGGACAGCTTGTAGTCGGAGGTCCGCAGGATCGCCTCGTCGCCCAGCTCGAGGGCGTTGAGCCCGGCCTCCCGGAACGCCTGGGCACCTTGCGAACTGGCGCCCATGACGCCGGGCGCCCAGCCGTAGGTCTGGCACAGTCCTAACCAGGCGTCGACGGCCTGCGGCCACGCCCTCGGGTCGCCGATCGGGTCGCCGCTGGCCAGGCAGACCCCGATCTCGACGCGGTAGGTGATGGCCGCGCGTCCGCTCGGGGCGAACACCACCGACTTGTCGCGGCGGGTAGCGAAATACCCCAGGGAATCCTGTTTGCCGTACAGCTCGAGCAGCCCGCGGATCGCGGATTCGTCCTCACCCGTCAGCGCGTTGTCGGCGCGCTGGGACTGGAACAAAACGATCGTCGCCGCGATCAGCGCGAGCGCGCCGAACAGCCCGAAGATCGCGTTGAGCAGGACGTGCGGTCGGCCGGTGAACGCATCGGGATCGACGATGGAGAACCCGACCACCCGGTTGACCACGTACCAGAAGCGGGAATCGGGCGCCAGCGTGCCCGGCCACATCTCGACCAGCCCCCAGGACGCCAGGATTCCGATCACGAGCCCGGTGACCAGGACCGCAGCGGCCTTGAACAGCGCGGCCTTGCGCACCTTGGCCCAGAACTGCCGATAGGACAGGACCAGCAGGACGATCGCGACGATGTGTACGGCGAAGCCGAGGTTCTCCCCGAACGACTCGGCCGCGGTGTTGTCGCCCGCGGCGATGTCGGCGGCGTTCAGCGCGGCGGCCAGGACCATGTTCCCGAGCAGCAGCACCCAGGCGATGCGCTTGCGCGCCGTGAGCGCCGCGGCCAGCAGGGCCAACACGAACGACCACGCGATGCTGGTGTCGGGGAAGTTGAACAGGTAGTCGTTGATGAATTCGCGCGGGACCTTGATCAGCCACCGGATCAGCGGGGACACGCTCGCGATCAGTGACAGCGTGGCGATGACGCCGACGGTCCAGCCCGCCGCCGCCGGTACCCAGCGATACCGGGAGTTCGGCTGGCTGCCCGAACGCGGGCCGAAGCGGGACGTAGCGAGTGTCACAGACCGCGAGGATATGCCGTCAAGCCGTGAAAATCCTGGCGAAGCGCCAGGGGAGGCGGGGAGCAGTTGGCCGGCCTTGTCGAGCGGGTGCGACGCACGCCGGACGCCCGTCCGGCCGCAGACGTGCAGGAAGACGCGTCATGGCTGCTAAACTATCGACTGCGACCATCCCGGTGAACGCCGGGAACAGTTAAGTGGAGTCCCACTCCCACCGCTCGCCACGAGGTTTTTCAAGGTGCAGCGGTCCGGTCACAGGCATCGTGAATGCCTGTTTCGCGTGCAGCGCGGGCGGCTGGAGTTCCAGCCGTGATCGGTCGGCATTGGGCCCTGCTTGTGCAGGGCTTTTTTGCTGATGGTGTGGTTTTCCACCGCTGCGGCCGCCACTCGACAAAGAAGCCCAACAAGGGAGGCCCCATCAGCACTGAGACCCGCGTCAACGAGCGCATCCGCGTACCTGAAGTCCGATTGATCGGCCCAGGGGGAGAGCAGGTAGGCATAGTGCGCATCGAGGACGCACTGCGCGTCGCCGCGGACGCCGATCTCGACCTCGTCGAAGTTGCCCCGAACGCCAGACCTCCGGTCTGCAAGATCATGGATTACGGCAAGTTCAAATACGAGGCGGCGCAAAAGGCGCGCGAATCCCGCCGGAACCAGCAGCAGACCGTCGTCAAAGAACAGAAGCTGCGACCAAAAATCGACGATCACGATTACGAGACCAAGAAGGGCCACGTAATCCGCTTCCTGGAAGCGGGATCGAAGGTCAAGGTCACCATCATGTTTCGCGGACGCGAGCAGTCGCGGCCCGAGCTGGGCTACCGATTGCTGCAGCGCCTGGGCGCGGACGTCGCCGACTACGGATTCGTCGAAACGTCCGCCAAGCAGGACGGCCGCAACATGACGATGGTGCTGGCACCGCACCGCGGCGCGAAGACCCGCGCCCGGGCGCGGCACCCAGAAGGACCCGGGGGAGGCGCGGCAGACTCCGATGCGGAGGCCGACGCCAGCCCTTCGCCCAACTGATCCGACACGAACGAGTACCAGCCAGTACCGAAGGTACTGAAAAGTACTGAGAAGTACTGAAAGTAGAGGAAACATGCCCAAGGCCAAGACCCACAGCGGGTCGTCGAAGCGGTTCCGGCGCACCGGCACCGGGAAGATCCTGCGCCAGAAAGCCAACCGCCGACACCTGCTGGAGCACAAACCGTCGACCCGGACGCGGCGGTTGGACGGCCGCACCACTGTGTCGGCCAACGACACGAAGCGCGTCAACAAGCTGCTGAACGGCTAATCGGCCGGCGCTAGACCTAGAACCATTTACTGCCAGAACGAGAGTAGGAACATCCATGGCACGCGTGAAGCGGGCGGTCAACGCCCACAAGAAGAGGCGCAGCGTCTTAAAGGCCTCGAAGGGCTATCGCGGCCAGCGGTCCCGGCTCTACCGCAAAGCCAAAGAGCAGCAGCTGCATTCGCTGAACTACGCCTACCGCGACCGTCGTGCGCGTAAAGGCGAGTTCCGCAAGTTGTGGATCTCGCGGATCAACGCGGCCGCACGCGCCAACGACATCACCTACAACCGGCTGATCCAGGGCCTGAAGGCCGCCGGCGTCGAGGTGGACCGCAAGAACCTCGCCGACATCGCGATCACCGATCCGGCGGCGTTCACCGCGCTGGTCGACGTCGCCCGGGCGGCACTGCCCGAGGACGTCAACGCCCCGTCGGATTCCGGAGAGGCCGCCTAACTGCCGGCGATGCCGGCGCCGCTCACCGAACGCTCGGCCAGGGTGGCCGCGGCGGTCAAATTGCACCGGCACGTCGGGCGCCGCCGGGCGGGACGGTTCCTGGTCGAGGGCCCCAACCTGGTCGGCGCCGCGGCCGCCCGCGGGTTGATCCGCGACGTGTTCGTCACCGAACCGGCGGCGCAGCGGCACGCGGCATTGCTCGCCACCCAGCGGTGTCCGGTTCACCTGGTCACGGAGCGCGCCGCAAAAGCGCTCTCGGACACGGTCACCCCGACAGGACTGGTGGCGGTCTGCGACATGCCGGCGACCACGCTCGAGGACGCGTTGGCGGGCTCGCCCCGGCTGGTCGCCGTTCCAGTCGAGATCGGCGAGCCGGGAAACGCGGGCACGCTGATTCGCATCGCCGACGCGATGGGCGCGGGGGCGGTGGTGCTCGCTGGGCACAGCGTCGACCCGTACAACGGCAAGTGCCTGCGCGCGTCGGCCGGCAGCATCTTCTCGATCCCGGTCGTTGCCGCTCCCGACGCCGCCGGGGCTGTCGCCGCGCTGCGCGCCGCCGGGTTGCAGGTGCTGGCCACGACGGTGGACGGGGAGACGCGCCTCGACGAAGCGGACTTCGCCGCGCCGACGGCCTGGCTGTTCGGGGCCGAATCACACGGCTTGTCGGCCGAGCTGGCGGCCGCGGCGGACCGGCGCGTGCGCATCCCGATGTCCGGCGGTGCCGAAAGCCTCAACGTGGCCGCCGCGGCGGCGATCTGCCTGTACCAGAGCGCGTGGGCGCTCGGCCGCGTTTAGGGGTCTCTCAGCAAACTGCGATAGTGCATGCGGGGATTCGCCGCGAAAAGTTTGCCAATACCACTTTCCGGTGCTCGCAGGCTGTTAGGCTTTGCGTCTCGTCGCTACTCCGGCGGTCTTCGTCGTGAGCGGTTCGATGACAAGGAGGCGCGACAATGTCATTGCTGAGCGTGGCGCCCGACATCGTGTCGGAGGCAAGCGGAAACCTACAGAATTTGGGCTCTGCGCTGCGTGAAGCGACCGCCGCAGCGGCGAGCCAGACGACCTCGGTGGCCGCACCCGCCGCCGACGAGGTGTCGGCGGCGATCACGGCGCTGCTTGGTTCGCACGCTCAGGAATTTCAGGCGATCAACGCGCAGGCGACGGCCTTTCGCGAGGACTTCGTCAGTGGTTTGAGTGGCGCCGCCATTCAGTATGCGAGCACTGAGCTGAATAACGCTCAGCAAACCTTGGCGAACGCCGTGAACGCCCCGGCCGCCGCCACCACCCCGGTTATCGCCCACACTTTCAACGTCGGCCCCTTCGACATATCGCTGAGCGGGACGGCCCTTTCCTTCGGCACCGGCGGGGCGTTGGGACTGGCGAATGGCAGCGTCGCCCTGAACACGCCGTTCGGCGTCCTGCCGTTGCTGTCGGCCACGGGGACCGAAGGCATCGCTCCCAACGGGCAGTTCTTCTTGTCGCTGGGTCAAAGCCTTCCGTATTTCTCCTACCGGACATTGGTGACCGGGTCCCTGCTCCCCGCGATCGCGATCACCGGAGTGACCGTCGATATCAGCCATCTACAGCTGTCGTTCCCCGGGACCTACCTCGGCGGCTCGCTTCCCAACGTTTCGATCCGGTAGCTGCTCACGCCGCCCTGGGTCTGCGGCCCCGAGCGGGCCGCAGACCGGTGAGCGAAAGCGTGCCGTGCACCAACGATCCCGCGCGCTCCATCAGGAACTTGGCGGGGTCGAGCGGGGTTCGAGGACGCGGCGGAAAGTAATGCATCGGCAGCCCGCGGCGGTCGCGTGGGGGCGCCACGAACGCCGGCGCCTCCACCAGCGGCGCGTCGCTGGGCAGCCGGCCTTCGGCGCGACGATAGGCGGCCAGCGCGCGCGGGTGCAGCCGGATCTCGTCGGGAACGGCCAGGAAGGCCAGCTCGACGAGTTTGCCGAAGACGCGCAGCAGCACCTCGTCGCCCGGCGTCCAGTGCATGCCCGCCTTCTCGCGGACGGCCGGCTCGAACAGTCCCGCCGCGATCCAGCGTTGACCGGCCACCAGCGGCCTGAACAACTGGTCCCAGACCGGCGTCGGCATCAGCACGAACTTGGGCTTGGGAATGCGGATCTTGAAGATGTCCAGCGTCGCCTGGTTGATTTCCAGCTCGTCGCGGCACACCCGATCCCAGTACTCCTGGAACTCCTCCCACGACCTGGGCACCGGGCGCATGCTCATGCCGTACATGCGGTACCACTGCACGTGTTCGTCGAACAGCTGCCGCTTCTCCGCCTCGGTCAGGCCCCCGCAGAAGTACTCGGCCACCTTGATGATGAGCATGAAGAACGTGGCGTGCGCCCAATAGAACGTCTCGGGGTTGAGCGCGTGGTAACGGCGGCCCGCGCCGTCCACGCCCTTGATTGTGCGGTGGTAGCTCGTGATCTGCTGACCGGTCTGGGCGGCGCGGTCGCCGTCGTAGACCACGCCCATGATCGGATACACCGAGCGTGCAACCCGCTGCAGCGGCTCGCGCAGCAGGATGGAGTGCTCCTCGACGCCCGCGCCCAACTCCGGATACATGTTCTGGATCGCGCCGATCCAGACGCCCATCATTCCGGTGCGGAGGTCGCCGAAGTACTTCCAGGTGAGGGAGTCGGGTCCGAGGGGATCCGCGGATGTCGTTGGTATGGCAGTCATCTCGGCCTCCTGCTCCTAACTCCGCTCACGATAACTTTGACAACGCACGTTGTCTACGATTCGGCACGCCGGCGGCGCCCTTGTTATGCAGTTTCCGCGTCGGCGTGGCATCGTCGTGACAAGGAAGTTTGCCGGGGTGCGCTTGCGGGTGGGTGCTCGCACGTCGACCGGAGGAGGCCAGCGTCGGCCCCGCGTCCGTACACTCAGTGCTCGATTTCGTGACCGTAGTCGCGAGCCCAAGGGGGACCGACAATGTCTTTTCTCAGCGTGGTACCGGATGCCGTCGCGGCGGCGGCCAGGGATTTGGACGGTATTGGCTCCGTGCTGAATTCCGCCACCGCGGTGGCAGCAGGGCCCACCACCGTGATCGCGCCCGCGGCTCAGGACGAGCTGTCGATCGCGATCGCGGGACTGTTCGGCGACGTTGGCCAGGAATTTCAGGCGCTCAGCACTGAATCGCGCGCGTTTTATAACCAGTTCGTGGGCGCGTTGACCACCACCGCGGGCATGTATGTCGAAGCCGAGGCCGCGAATGCTCAGCAGAACTTGCTCAACGCGGTGGATGGACCCATCGAGGCCCTGTCCGCCGGCGGCGGCATGGGCGCCCTGACCAGTGCCCTGGAATCCAGCGGCACGGGCCTGCTCAACGGCTTGCTCGATCCACAGGTCGCCATACCCGTCATCAACACGCTCACCCCGCTCGGTCCCGTGGTGCTGACGCTGTACGGCAACGAATCGATACAGGGAGTCACCATCACGTCAGGATCCCTCCAAGTGGGCGCGCCGCTCGCGCTGGCCGTTGACGCGATAGGGGCGCCGATCAACGGGCTGGCCGCACTCAACGCCAGTGGTGCGGCATTTGTCGGCGCGGTGCAGACGGGGAACCCGGTGGCGGCCGTCACCGCACTTGCCAGTGCTCCTGCGAATGTGGGCAGCGGTTTCCTCTTCGGCCAGCAATCCGTGACGATCACCGAGCCGGCGCCTTCGGGTTCGGGATACACGACGGGGTCCTTGAGCATTCCCTTTGGCGGGCTTTTAGCCCCTCTCCAGCCCGTCACGTGCAGCCTCACCGCGTCTGACGGGACGGTGACTTCCTTCCCGTTGAGCGGCACTGAGTTCGGTGGCTTCCTCGCCGGCATCATGAGCGCCGTCTAACGGTCAGTTTCACATCGCGCTGGCGGTGGTGGATTCGTGGACGACCACGTAGCAGCGCGTTTCTTGCGAGATGTGACACAGCTGCGCCGGCTGTCATTGCCCGCTTCTCCCGGCAGCACATAACCTGACCAAGTGGAACTCGCGCCGCGCGATCCGGATCCGGGCGAGGCCTCGGAGACGGACCCGAAGTCCAACCACGCAGCGGTGGCGACGGCGGCGTCCCCGGCTTCGGAACGGCGCTCGCCGGCGCGGTGGCTGCACTCGACCAATCACAGCCCCGCCATGGTGTCGTTTCTCCGGCGGGCGCGACGGCTGTTACCCGGGGACCCCGAGTTCGGCGACCCCCTGTCCACCGCCGGCGAGGGCGGTCCGCGCGCGGCGGCGCGAGCCGCCGACCGGCTGCTGGGGGACCGGGACGCGGCGTCGCGGGAGCTCAGCCTCGGCGTGTTGCAGGTGTGGCAGGCGCTGACCGAGACGGTTTCCCGTCGGCCGGCGAACCCGGAGGTCACGCTGGTATTCACCGACCTGGTCGGCTTCTCCACCTGGTCGTTGCAAGCGGGCGACGAGGCGGCGCTCACCCTGCTGCGACGGGTGGCGCGGGCGGTCGAGCCGCCGCTGCTGGACGCGGGCGGGCACATCGTCAAGCGCATGGGTGACGGGCTGATGGCCGTATTCCGCGACCCGACGGTCGCCCTGCGCGCAGTGCTGGCCGCCAACGAGGCGCTGAAATCGGTCGAGGTGGCGGGCTATACGCCGCGGATGCGGGTCGGGATCCACACCGGTCGGCCGCAGCGAATGGCCGCCGACTGGCTGGGCGTCGACGTGAATGTCGCCGCTCGAGTTATGGAACGCGCCACCAAAGGTGGAATCATGGTGTCGAGCTCGACGTTGGATCAGATACCGCAAACCGAGCTGGACGCGTTGGGCATCGTCGCCAAGCGTGCACGTAGGCCCGTATTTGCGGGTAAACCCGCCGGCGTCCCCGCTGACCTGGGGATATATCGCCTAAAGACTCTTAAGGAGTTAACAGCTTTTGATCACACTTCCGAAACAAATTAGTTCGCATAATGGATGGCAATGATTGGGGGCATCTTCTCCCGGCTTGCCCGGGTCCGATTCACCGTGGGGTACGTGGCGGCGCTGCTTGCCATCAGTTGCGCCCTCCTGGCGCTGGGCCCGCACGCGCATGACGTGCTCGTCCAGCGCGCCAGCACCAACCTGCACAACCTGGCGCACGGCCACGTGGGCACCCTCTTGGGCAGCGCGCTGGTCGTCGACGCCGGACCGCTGTACTTCTGGTTGCCGTTCCTGACCTGCCTGCTCGCGCTCGCGGAGCTCCACCTGCGCACCATCCGGTTGGTGGTGGCGTTCCTGGTGGGCCACATTGGCGCGACGCTGGTGGTGGCCGCGGCCCTGGCCGCCGCGGTCGAGTTCGGCTGGATGCCGATGTCGATCACCCGGGCCAGCGATGTGGGGATGAGCTACGGCGCCCTGGCGGTGCTGGGGGCGATGACGGCGGTAATTCCCGCGCGCTGGCGGGCCGCGTGGGTCGGCTGGTGGGTCGCCGCGGGGCTGGCCTCCGCAATCATCGGGGGCGATTTCACCGACGCGGGTCACACCGTCGCCGTGGTCCTGGGCGTGCTGGTGTCCGCGCGCTTCCGGCAGCCGATTCACTGGACGCCGCTGCGTTTCCTGATGCTGGCGGCTTCGTCGGGGTTCGGTTTCCTCATGCTGGCGCACCACTGGGGGACGATGGCCGCCGCGCCGGCGTTCGGCCTCCTGGGCGCGCTGGTGGCCCACAAGAGCTATCGATTCATCACGGCCCGCCGTGCGGTGCCGGTTTTGCCGGTGGTGGATGCCGCTCCGCAGCCGGTCGCGGCCGGCTAGTCACTCGCCGGCCGACACCACGGTACGCGCCGAGCGCCGGGCGCCGAATCACCTATGATCGGCACTTGCGCTGGGCACATCCCGGCGCGTCCAACAGCCACGTCAGCAAGGAGAGTGCCGCCGCGTGGGCGATCAACCCGTCGACCTGTCGCCGGAAGCGTTGGCCGAGGCGGTCTCGGCCGCCATCCGGGCCATCGAGGGCGCCGACGACCTGGACGCGCTGGCGCGGGTCAAGACCGAGTACCTCGGTGATCGCTCGCCGCTGGCTCTGGCGCGCCAGGCGCTGGGCGGTGTTGCTAAGGACGAGCGCGCCGACGCTGGCAAGCGCGTCAACACCGCCCGCGGCGAGGCCCAGCGCAGCTACGACGAACGGCTGGCGGCGCTGCGCGCCGAGCGCGACGCCGCGGTCCTGGTCGCCGAGGGCATCGACGTCACGTTGCCGTCGACCCGACAGCCGCCCGGCGCCCGGCACCCGATCACGATCCTGGCGGAGCACATCGCCGATACCTTCATCTCGATGGGATGGGAGCTGGCGGAGGGACCCGAGGTCGAAACCGAGCAGTTCAATTTCGATGCCCTGAACTTCCCTGCCGACCACCCCGCCCGCAGCGAGCAGGACACCTTCTACATCGCGCCCGAGGATTCCCGTCAGCTGCTGCGCACCCACACCTCCCCGGTGCAGGTCCGCACGCTCCTGGAGCGCGAGCTGCCGGTCTACATCATCTCGATCGGCCGCACGTTCCGCACCGACGAACTGGACGCCACCCACACGCCCGTCTTCCACCAGGTCGAGGGCCTGGCCGTCGACCGCGGCCTGTCGATGGCGCACCTGCGCGGGACGCTGGACGCGTTCGCGCGCGCCGAGTTTGGGCCGACCGCGCGCACCCGGATCCGGCCCCACTTCTTTCCGTTCACCGAACCGTCCGCCGAGGTCGACGTGTGGTTCGCCGACAAGAAGGGCGGCGCCGACTGGGTCGAATGGGGTGGGTGCGGGATGGTGCATCCAAACGTGTTGCGCGCCGCGGGAATTGACCCCGAAATCTACTCCGGCTTCGCGTTCGGCATGGGCCTGGAACGCACGCTGCAATTCCGCAACGGGATCCCGGACATGCGCGACATGGTCGAGGGCGACATCCGGTTCTCGCTGCCGTTCGGGGTGGGTGCCTGATGCGCATTCCCTACAGCTGGCTGCGCGAGGTCGTCACGGCCGGCGCCCCGGGCTGGGATGCGGCGCCCGGCGACATCGAGCAGACACTGGTGCGCATCGGTCACGAGGTCGAAGAGGTCGTCACCCTCGGCCCGGTCGACGGCCCCCTGACGGTCGGGCGCGTCACCTCCATCGAAGAGCTCACCGAATTCAAGAAGCCCATCCGCGCCTGCCTGGTGGACGTCGGCGAGGAGAAGCCGCGCGAGATCGTCTGCGGGGCAACCAACTTCGTGGTCGGCGACCTGGTCGTGGTGGCGTTGCCGGGCGCCACGCTGCCTGGCGGCTTTGCCATCACGGCCCGCAAGACCTACGGCCGCAGCTCCGACGGCATGATCTGCTCCGCCGCCGAACTCGGTTTGGGCGCAGACCATTCCGGGATCCTGGTGCTGCCGCCCGAAACCGCAGAACCCGGAGCCTCGGGTGCCGACGTGCTCGGTCTCGACGACGTCGTCTTCCACCTGGCGATCACCCCGGACCGCGGCTACTGCATGTCGGTGCGGGGCCTGGCCCGCGAGATCGCCTGCGCCTACGACCTCAACTTCGTCGACCCGGCCGACATCAAGCCGCTGCCGGTCGAGGGGGAGGCGTGGCCGCTGACGGTGGACGCCGAGACGGGCGTGCGCCGCTTCGCGCTGCGCCCGGTCACCGGGATCGACCCCGCCGCCGTGTCGCCGTGGTGGCTGCAGCGCCGGCTGCTGCTGGCCGGGATCCGCGCGACCTCCCCCGCGGTCGACGTCACCAACTACGTGATGCTCGAGCTCGGCCACCCCATGCACGCGCACGACCGCAATCGCATCACCGGGGGCCTCGCCGTGCGATTCGCCCGGCCCGGCGAAACCGTTGTCACACTGGACGACATCGAGCGCCGGCTCGATCCGGCCGACGTCCTCATCGTCGATGGCAAGGCGACCGCGGCGATCGGCGGCGTCATGGGTGCGGCCACCACCGAGGTGCGCGACGACTCCACCGATGTGCTGCTGGAGGCGGCGGTGTGGGACCCGGCCGGGGTGTCGCGCACCCAGCGACGGCTGCACCTGCCCAGCGAGGCGGCCCGCCGCTACGAGCGCTCCGTCGACCCGGCCATCTCGGTGGCCGCGCTGGACCGGTGTGCCGCCCTGCTCGCCGAGATCGCCGGGGGATCGGTGTCGCCGACCCTGACCGATTGGCGGGGCGATCCGCCGCGCGAAAACTGGTCGCAGCCCCCGATCCGGATCAGCGTCGACCTGCCGGACCGCGTCGCCGGCGTGGCGTATGGCCCGGGCACGACGGCCCGGCGGCTCACCCAAATCGGCGCGGCGGTAGCCGAAAACGACGACATCCTGATCGTCACGCCGCCGAGTTGGCGCCCCGATCTGTTGCAGCCCGCCGACCTCGTCGAGGAGGTCATGCGGCTGGAGGGGCTGGAGGTGATCCCGTCCGTGCTGCCGGCGGCCCCCGCCGGCCGCGGTCTCACGGCGGTGCAGAAGCGGCGCCGCGCGATCGGCAAGTCGCTGGCCCAGTCGGGCTACGTAGAGATCCTGCCGACGCCCTTCCTGCCCCCCGGTGTCTTCGACCTCTGGGGGCTGCCGTCCGACGACCCGCGGCGCGCGGCGACGCATGTGCTCAACCCGCTGGAGGCCGACCGCCCCGCGCTGGCCACCACGCTGCTGCCGGCACTGCTGGAAGCGTTGGGGCGCAACGTATCCCGCGGCCTTGTCGACGCCGCGCTATTCGCCCTGGCGCAGGTGGTTCAGCCGACCGACGAGACCCGCGCCGTCGAGCTCATCCCGGTCCACCGCCGGCCCACCGACACCGAGATCGCGATGCTGGACGCGTCCCTGCCGCGACAGCCGCAGCACGTCGCCGCGGTGCTGACCGGCCTGCGCGAACCGCGCGGCTCGTGGGGTTCCGGCCGCCGCGTCGAAGCCGCCGACGCGTTCGAGGCGGTGCGAATCGTGGCACGCGCCAGCGGGATTGACGTTCGTCTGCGGGCGGCCCAGCACCTGCCCTGGCACCCGGGCCGGTGCGCCGAGGTGCTCATAGGCCAGACGTGCGTCGGTTATGCCGGGCAGCTGCATCCCGCGGTTGTCGAGCGCTCCGGGCTGCCCAAAGGCACCTGCGCGATGGAGCTCAACCTCGATGCGATCCCGATCGTCGACGTGCTGCCGGCGCCGCGGGTGTCGCCGTTTCCGGCCGTGTTCCAGGACCTCAGCCTCGTGGTGGCCGCGGACGTGCCGGCCCAGGCCGTGGCGGACGCCGTTCGCGAGGGAGCCGGGGAACTGCTGGAAGATCTGCAGCTGTTCGACGTGTTCACCGGCCCCCAAATCGGCGAGGACCGCAAATCCCTGACGTTCGCCCTGCGCTTCCGGGCGCCCGACCGCACGCTGACCGAGGACGACGCGAGCGCGGCCCGCGACGCCGCCGTGCGGCGCGCCGCCGAGGTGGTCGGCGCCGAACTGCGCGCCTGAGACCGGCGCCCGCCGATCTACGACCCCCTCGCGCGGATTTCTACGCCATTTGACCGATGGTCTTCGGCGACGCCGCCGAAAAGATCTTACTTGTAAGTAAGAACTGGCCACCGGGCAAACAGTCGAGGAGATCGGGATGTCGTTTGTGAGCGTGGCGCCGGAGCTGCTCCAGGGTGCCGCACAGCAGTTGGCGGGTATTGGTTCGTCGCTGGCCGAAGCCGCCGCGACCGCAACGGGTCCCACGACCGGGATCGTGGCGGCCGCCGAGGATGAGGTATCGGTCGCGATCGCCGCGATGTTCGGCGACGTCGGGCAGCAATTTCAGGCAATTAGCGCCCAAGCGCAGGTATTTCACTCGGAGTTCGTCTCGCTGATGGACGCCGGCGCGGGCGCCTACGTGAGCGCCGAGGCGTCCAACGTCGGGCAAGTATTGCTGGACTTCGGCGCCACCGTCGCCACCCCATATCAGGCGTTGGTCTCCAATACCGTGAACAACCTGCAAAGCCTGGGCGGCGCCATCGGCGCGAACCCCACGCCGCTTCTCAACCAGTTGCTCAGCAACCAACTCGGGTACGGTGAGGCCGTCGCGACGGGATTTCAGAACGCGGTGGCCAACCTCCCCGCCGAGCTCGCCAACCTGCCGGCGAGCATCTCGGGATCCTCGGCGTTCAACCCGGTGTCCATCGCACAGCTGGTCGTCGACCAACAGATCGGCTACGAGCAGCTGATCGCCACCTCGCTGCAGAACGCCGGCAACGATTTCCTGGCCGGTTTGACCGCCTTCCCGGCGAACCTGCAAACCGGGCTGCAAACCGTTATGTCCGGGGACGTGACCGGCGGGCTGTTGCAAGTCGGCGGCGCCTTCTTGGCCCCGATCTTCACCAACCTCAACGTGACCGTGGACCCCGTCACGGGGCTCCTCGATATTGTGCCCGGCGGCGCCTTGGGCGACCTGTTACCGATCCTCGGCATCCCCGCGCAGATGGCGCAGAACTTTACGAATCTCCTTCCGGCCGGGTCGATTCCGGCAACGGTGGCCCAACACGCGACCAACGTGTTCGCGACGCTGACGGATCTGTCCCAGACGTTGGATCTGAACACCGGCAACCTGCACATCGGGTTGCCCCTGGTGCTCGCGCTCGACGCGCTGGGCCCGCCGATCACCACCGTGCAAGCGGCCGGATCAAGTGCGAGCGCGTTCATCGGCGCCCTGCAAGCCGGGGACGGGCTTGGGGCGGCTGCCGCACTGATCGACGCGCCCGCCGTCATCGCCAACGGCTTCCTCAACGGCCAAGCGACACTATCGCTGCCGGCGTTGCTCGGCGGCCCCGACGGTATCGAAACGTTCACCGGCATCCCGGTCGGCGGGCTGCTGACTCCTCCGCAGTTCGCGTCGCTGAGCATCCCGGCGCTCGGGCCGGGGTCGCTTACGCTCAGCGGCACGACGTTCGGCGGCATCCTGCCCGGCCTGCTGATCTTCCTGCCCGAGACCCTCGCGCAGGCGATCGGCGCACCGCCGATCGCCTAGTCGTTGCGGCATTTCGCGGGGCCGGGCGCCCTCTGACCTGCGGCGTTAGCCGCCCGGGGGCCGAAACTGTTCGCAACCGTAAGGAATTTTCTGAAAACCGACATTTCCGTGTTGACAATGGGCGCTGCCTTATTAGACTCACGTCTGTCTTGGTTACCGACCGGTAAGATTACCGCGCGGTAAGCAGCCGCAAGAAGAGTCGAGGGGGGCCTCGCGCACGCCTGTGCGCGGGGCCTTGTTCGACTGCGTCCATGTGGGTGACCACCGGTCATCGTGGCCCGAGGAGAGGTTGGATATGTCGTTTGTGATCGCAACGCCGGACCTGGTCGAGAGCGCGGCTACGGATTTGGCGGGCATTCGCTCGTCACTGGCCGAGGCGGCGACGTCCGCGGCGGCCCCCACGACCGGGATCGCCACAGCGGCGTCCGACGAGGTATCGATCGCGATCGCATCGATGTTCGGCAACTTCGGCCAGCAGTTCCAGGCAGTCACGGCGCAGGCGCAGGCGTTTCATCAGCAGTTCGTCTCCTTGCTGAACGCGGGCGCCGGCGCCTACGCGAGTGCGGAGGCCGCCAACGCCGCGCAGGCGGTGCTCGGTGGCGAGATCCAGGCTGGCGCGCAAGCGATGTCGAACGCGATCGCCAGCTCGCCCATTGGGCTCGGGTCGCTTCCGACGGGCGGGGCGGCCGCGCTGTTCAGCGGGATCAACTCGTTCGGCGCCACGGTGGCCGCGCCCTACCAGGCGCTGGTCTCGAACACCGCCACCAACCTGCAGGCCATTGGAGGCACGTTCAGCGCCAACCCGTTCCCGCTCCTGCACCAGCTCGTCAACAACCAGATCTTCTACGGGCAGACGATCGCGACCGGCATCCAGAATCTGCCCGCCGAATTGGCCAGTCTGCCGGCGACCATTCAGGCCGGCATCCAGGGCCTGGCCGGCGTCAACCCGGGCGCCGTGCTGCAGCAGTTGATCACCAGCCAGATCGCCGACGCCCAGGTGGCCGCCACGGCGCTGCAAAACGCCGCCCATGACCTCGTCACCGGAGTTCAGACCCTGCCGGGAGGCTTCCTGGAGGCCGCCCAGGATCTCTTGGCGGGCGACAACGGTGCCGCATACGGCGCCATCAACCGGACGCTGATCAATGCCTTCCTCCCTGGCTTCAATGGCGTACAGGCGCCGTCGGACGGATCGACGCTCGTTACCGATATCGTGCCGATAGGTCCGCTGGGGGATCTGGCGCCCATCGTGGCCATCCCCGGACAGATGGCGCAGAACGTCGCGAACCTGTTCCCGGCCGGCACCATCCCGGCGCAGGTCGCACAGCACGCGACGAATCTGATCAGCGCCTTCACCAACCTGGGGACGACGCTGACCATCTCGAATACGGCCGAGCTGAGTTTCGGGATCCCGCTGCAGCTGATCTTGGACGGGATCGGCGGGCCGGCGAATGCGCTCAGCGCGCTCAACTCGACCGGCGCCGCGCTGGTCAGCGCGGCGCAGGCGGGTAACGCGTCGACGTTTGCCGCCACCTTCCTGGATGCCCCAGCCGTCGTCGCCGACGCCTTCCTGAACGGGACGACCGTCGTGACGTTGCCCCCGGCGACCGTCTCGCTGCTCGGCCTTTCTCTGCCGTCAACGACCTACTTGACCCTCGGCGGGGTTCTCGCTCCGCTCACTACCCCCGAGGTCTTCGTTGATCTGGATGGATTCCAGTTGCAGCTCCAACTCACGGGTGGAACCCCGATCGGTGGGCTGATTTCCGGGCTGCTTAGCTTCCCTGCTCAGTTGGCGGCGGACATCGCCGCTACGTAGTCGGCCGCTACTCAGTGCGTGAGGGGAGGGCGTCGGCGCAGGCCGGCGTCCTCCCTAGCTGTGCGTTTGGCGGCGGGTTCCTTCCGCTGAAGAACGGCTGTGAAAACGCAAATTGTCATTTTCTTTGGGCCAGGCGGCTTATTAGGCTCGTGACTGTCTTGGTTACCGCTGGGTAAGTTCCCGGTCGGTAACCGGTAGCGAAAGAGCCGGGGGGCCTCGACGCACGCGTGTGCACGGGGTCCCCGTTGGTTTCTTGCTGGATAACGAGTGACCACCGGTCACTGCTTGATGAGCCAAGGAGAGACTCAGATGTCGTTTGTGATCGCAACGCCGGACCTGGTCGAGAGTGCGGCCCAGGACCTGGCGGGTATCCGGTCGTCGCTGGCGGAGGCCACAGCGTCCGCAGCCGGTCCCACGACCGGGCTGGCGACGGCGGCCCAGGACGAGGTGTCGATCGCGATTGCGTCGCTGTTCGGCAACTTCGGCCAGGAGTTCCAGGCTGTCACCGCGCAGGCGCAGGCGTTTCATCAGCAGTTCGTCTCCTTGATGAATGCGGGGGCGGGCGCCTATGCGAGCGCGGAGGCCGCCAACGCCGCGCAGGCCGTCCTCGGTGGCGAGATTCAGTCCGGCGCGCAAGCGATGTCGAATGCGATCGCCAGCTCGCCCATCGTGCTGGGTTCGCTCCCGACGGGCGGCGCGTCCGCGGCGATCACCGGCCTGAACTCGTTCGGCGCCGCCGTGGCCGCGCCGTATCAGGCGCTGGTCTCGAACACCGTCACCAACGTGCAGGCCATCGGGGGCACTTTCACCGCCAACCCGTTCCCGTTCCTGCACCAACTAGCCAACAACCAGATCGGTTATGCGCAGACGATCGCTTCTTCGATCGCGACCGGCGCCCAGAACCTGCCTGCCGAGCTCGCCAGCTTGCCCGCGACCATTCAGGCTGGGCTGCAAGGCCTTTCGACGCTCAACCCGGGGGCGTTGCTGCAGCAGTTCGTCAGTAACCAGATCGGTTACGCCCAGACCGTCGTCACGAGCCTGCAGAATGCCGGCAACGACCTCGTCACGGGGTTGAGCGGATTGCCCGCCAGCTTCCAGGCGGCCGGTCAGGCCCTCGCGGCGGGCGACGTCCAGGGCGCGGTGAACGCCATCGGGCAGGGCCTGGAAAATGTCGTCCTGCCCGGTTTCGCGCCGCTCAGCTTTGACATCAGCCAACTGGGGTCGCCCACGGCGACTCCGCTGCCCATCACGCCGCTCGGCCCACTCGGAGACCTGGCGCCGATCCTTGCGATCCCGGGACAGATGGCGCAGAATTTCACCAACCTGTTGCCGGCGGGCTCCATCCCCGCGCAGATGGCGCAGAACTTCACCAACGTGGTCGAAACGCTCACCAACTTCGGGGCGACCTTTAATCCCGGGAACCTCGGCATCACCTTCGGCCTGCCTCTGCAGTTCCTGTTGGACGCGATCGGTGCGCCGGCCAACGGACTGAGCGCACTGAATTCCAGCGCGCTCGCGTTTGTCACCGCGGTGCAGACCGGGGATCCGTTGGGGGCCGCGGCGGCGCTCATCGATGCTCCAGCCGCCATCGCGAACGGCTTCCTCAATGGCCAAACGTTCATCAGCCTGCCGACGCTGCCGGTGACCGTGACGGTGGCCGGCCAGCCGCTGTTGACCCTCAACTCGGTGGCCGAGGTTCCCCTGGGTGGACTTCTCACTCCGCTCAGCCCGCTTGTTCTTGGCGGGGGCGGGGGGCCACTCCCGGGCACGCAAATCGGTGGCCTCATCCCGGGCTTGCTGAGCTTCGGGTCTGAGCTCGCGGCGGCGATCACGCCGCCGACCTAGTCAGTCCCGGGCCAGCCCGCCCACACCTCCAATTCGCCACACCAATTCGCGCCGGCAAGAACTCCGACCGGGTAGTCGTCGGGGACGCGGCGTCGAGGGGCGCCGTGTCCCGAGGTCTCGATCAATGCGAATCGCGGGCGCATTAGAGATCGCCCCACAACTACACTCTTGTCACGAAATACACAATTTCCCCCAATTACACACCTGTCCCATTAGCCTCATATTCACCATGGCCACCACCGGTGACCACCGCGTTTAGTCGATGGGAGATGGGCGGTGTCGTTTCTCTTCCTGGCGCCGGAAATGGTGCAGGCGGCGGCCCAAAACCTCGCGGGCATTCGCGCGGTGCTGAGCGAAGCGAGCGCGGCTGCCGCCGCACCGACGACCGGGGTGATGGCGGCGGCCGGGGACGAGGTGTCGGCCGCGGTCGCGGCGCTGTTCGGCAACTTCGGCCAGGAGTACCAAGCCATCAACGCGCAAGCGCAAGCGTTTCATGCGCAATTCGTCAATCTGATGAACGCCGGCGCGGGTGCCTACCTCAGCGCCGAGGCGGCCAACGCGGAGCAGGCCCTGGCGAGCGCGCTGAACGCTCCGATGCAGGGGTTGCTCGGGGGAGCCGCCGCCGCGACGACCAGCACCGCCGGAATCGCCGGACCCTACGAAGGTCTGGTAACCAACACCGTCGGCAACCTGAAATCCATGAGCAATGCGTGGGCCGGCGTCACGGCACCCGCCACGCTCCAGGCGTTCACCACGTATACCAACCCGCAACTTGTGGTGGCCGCGCTACAGACCGGTAACCCGCTGCCGATCCTGTCCATGGGTGGAAAGTTCGCCGTGGGCTCCGTCAACCTATTCGAGGATCTGGCCGTCCCGGCCACGTTGTCCGTAACGTCGGTCAACCCGCCGTCGTTTGCCGTCGGCGTCGGGCTGCCCGAGCTCCTGGCCTTCGATGCTCTGGGCGCACCGGTCAATGCGGGCCTCGCCGCATCATTAAGTGGCGCAGCGTTTCTCGAGGCTGTGGGGACGGGCGACCCCGTGGCGGCGTTCACCGCGTTTGTCGACGCCCCCGCCAACATCGCGAACGCCTTCCTCAACGGCCAGCAGACGTTATCCGTGCCCCTGCCGGTACCGGGCCTGACGGCGAACATTCCCTTTTCCGGGCTTCTCGTTCCCGCGCAACCCTTCGTGACGACGGCGTCGCTGTTCGGGAATCCGGTCACGATCACCGGCCCGCCCGTCGGGGGAATCTTTCCGGCGTTGCTGGAATACACGCCCCAACTGCTTGCGTCAGCATTCGGCGGCTAATTGGGCCCGGCTTGAGGGGGTGTCGGGGCTGAGGCTGGCGTAGCTGCCGGTCGTCTCCAGCTGGGCAGACGACCACCTATTCAACTCGGCCGCCGACGAGGTATCCGCCGCGATAGCGGCGATGTTCGCCAAATTCGGGCAGGAATTTCAGTGGCTCAGCACGAAAGCCCAAGCGTTTCATGGCGAGTTCGTCAACTTGATCAAGCCCGGCGCGGGCGCCTATGCCAGCGCCGAGGTGCCGACACCGAGCTCGCCGCGGGTGACTGCCGTCGACGCGCCCGGCGGGGTGGCCGCCGCTTCGGCTGTAAGTGCCGCCGGCCTGCTCGGTGGGATCCTCGGCGGCGGCACGTCCGGCGGCTCGCCGCTCGGCGGGGCCGGCCCCGGGGGCTCCTTGGCGGGACTCGAGAATTCCTTGACGGGTGTCGGCAACTCGCTGCTGCCGGGCTTAGTCAATGTGCAAGCCGGCGCGGGCCCCGCCTTCACGGGCATCGCCGGGCCATACGACGCGCTCCTCTACAACACGGGGAACAACCTGCAACGCCTCGGGGCCGGTGGGTTGGCGGCCCCTTCCCGTTCCCGCGCCAATTTGCCGCCAACCAGATCGGCTACGGACAGATCATTGCGACGGCGCTGCAAACCGGGGACCTGCAGCCGATCTCGGTCATACCCGGCGATATCGCGCGCAATGCATCCAATCTGCTTGCAACGCTGACCAATACGAGCATGACCCGGGTGTGGGACCTGTCGCTCTTGCTCACCACCTTGACGCTGGACAACATGGTGGGCTTACCGATGGTGGCGAGCGCGAGCTTGATGGGGCCGATCCTCAACACAGTGCAGGCGCCCGGTTCCAGCACAGCGGCCTTCGCTTCATCGATGCTCCAGCTGTCATCGCCAACGGCTTCCTCAACGGCCAGGCGACTTACCCCTACGCGCTCAACTTGTCCTGCCCGCGCCCGCGGCGTGAGCCTAGGGAGTTTGGTGAATGTCAGTGTGGTCGAGAACATTCCCCTGGATGGAGTACTTACCGCTCGTCATCAACGTGGGTGTCGGAGGGACGCCCTTCAGCGGCCCGCTGCCGTTCCTGGTGAACTGCGCGGCCCCAACAGCTCGCCTATGCGATCGGCGCGCGCCCGCATCACCCCCGCCGTTGATTCGATACCCCTCTTCTGACCTTCTAAACACCGGCCCGGGTTGTCGCCATGGCGGTCCGTGGAAACGCCTTGTCATTTCCAAATTTCCGGTACAGTCATACCAATTTCGTCGCTGGATAATTTCCTCTGGCCGGATGTTTAAAACGCGCATCGGTGGAAATACGCTATTGCGCACATGCCAAATGTGTCTGTCCGCAGCGGAACCTACGACGACGAGGCGGCCGGGAACTGAATCATGTTCAATAGCAACCACTTTGTACCTGAAGTATCGCGTCGTTGTGCCCCTGGTGAGCTAAGTCACTCCTGTGTACTCGCTGAAGACCTTTGGCCTGCGGGAATCTTAAGTAGAGGCGCCCAGCCCTCCTGAAAACTTTCATTTTCGAATGTGCCTATGCGGCACGCAATTACGCTCAACTTGCCTCGATCATTCGGGCTCATAAGCGTATATGTCGTTCATTCGCGTGGGGAGATGAACATGTCTTTCGTCGTCGCAGTTCCCGACCTCGTCGAGGTGGCAGCCCAAGACCTTGCTGCCATTCGCTCGGCACTGGACGAGGTCACTCAGGCGATAATCGCCCCCACCACAACGCTGGCGCCCGCGGCGGGCGACGAGGTATCGACCGCGATCGCAGCGCTCTTCGGCAGCTTCGGCCAGGAGTACCAAGCGATCAGCGCTGAAGCGGCCGCCTTCCACAACGCCTTCGTCAACACATTGAGCGGCGGCGCCACGGCCTACGCGGCGACCGAGGTTGCCAACAGCGCCGCGATGCTCTCGGGCGGGGGAGACCTGGCGGCCGAAATCGGCGGCGCGATTTCCGGGTTCGGTGCCGCGCTCAGCGGCTCCCTGGGCGGCGGCTTGAGCAGCAGCCTGGGGGCCGGGCTTGCCGGCTCGGTGGAAACGCTCTTCGGCGCCGGCCTCAGCGGAATCGCTTTCCAGACCGGCGGATTTGTCCTGTCGGGCCTCGGCAATGGGCTGGTCCAGACAGGCAACGCCATCGTCCAGGCCGGGCTCGCCCTAGAAAATGCCGGCGCAGCAATGTCGGCCACGGGTGCCCAGCTGGTCGCTCAGGCCAACGCTGCCCTCCAGGCGCTGCTTAACGCCAACTTCGGTCTTGACCTGAGCGCGGCCCTGTCGGCGAGCCTGAGCGGCAGCCTGAGTGGGTTGGCGGCCAATCTCCAGGCGGGGCTGAGCGGTTTGGGTAACTTGGCCGGCAACCTTGGGGCCGGCTTCAACGCGGCGCTGCAGACGGGTGAGACGTTGGCGGCGAACTTCCTGGCGTCGTTGCCGGGTCTGCCGGCGCTGACGATTCCGAACCTGGGTGCGTTGGGTGTGGAGCTGTCGGCGGCGTTGAATGGGTTGGGCGCCAACCTGA
>NZ_JCALCD010000016.1:0-74453 GCF_059812165.1 Mycobacterium sp. NGS69 | reverse complement strand
ACCTCCACCGACCCGACCATCAACGGCAGCGCGGGCGGTAACGGCGGCACCGGCGGTAACGCGGGTGCCGGCGGCGCCGGCACCGACGGCGGCGCCCACGGCACCAACGGCACCGGCGGCACCGGCGGCGCCGGCGGCGGCGGCGGTAACGGCGTCGGCGGCGGCGGCGTCGCTCTGCACGCCAGCAACGGCGGGGCCGGTGGGGCCGGCGGGGCCGGCGGGGCCGGCGTCGGCGGCACCGGCGGCGGCAGCGGCGGTGACGGCGGGACCGGGGGTCAAGGCGGCGATGGCCAGGGCGTCGTCGGTACGTATCAGGCGCAGGGCGGAGGTACCGGCGGCACCGGCGGCATGGGCGGTGCCGGCACCGACGGCGGCGTGTTCGGCGGCGGGGGCACCGGTGGCGCCGGAGGGACCGGCGCCAGTGTCGGCGCCGGTGCGATCGGAGGCGTCGGAGGGGTCGGCGGCGCGGGCGCCGCGGGCACTAACGCCGCGGCCGGCGACGGCGGTGGCGGCGGTGGTGGCGGGGGCGGCGCCCACGTCGGGGCCATCGGCGGTGCCAGCGCCAGCGGTACCGCCACTGGCGGGGCCGGCGGGGAGGGCGGCGCCGGTACCGCCAGCGCAGCTGGCGGGGCCGGCGGCGCCGGAGGCACCGCCGCCATCTTTGCCTCGGGCGCAGGCAGCTCCGTCACTGGCGGCACCGCCACCGGCGGGGTCGGCGGCGCCGGCGGCGCCGACGGCGGGGCCGGCGGCGCCGGAGGCTACGCCGGCGTAATCGCAGGCCTTGGCGGCACAGGCGGTTCTGTCACCGGCGGCACCGCCACCGGCGGGGCCGGGGGTGCCGGCATCGACGGGGGCATCGGCGGTGCGGGCGGTCACGGCGTCGTCGAGGCACTCAACGGTGCCACCGTCACTGACGCCACCGCCACCGGCGGCGCCGGCGGTCACGGCACCGGCGTCGGCGGCAACGGTGGCGCCGGCGGCATCGGCGCGGTCGCAGCCTTCGGTACTGGCAGCACTGCTACCGGCACGGCCACCGGCGGCACCGGAGGTGCGGGCACCGACGGCGGCATCGGCGGCGCCGGCGGGAGCGCCAGCATGTTTGACGGCCTTACCACCCCTGGCGGCAGCGCCAGCGGCACCGTTATGGGCGGGGCCGGCGGCGACGCCACCGGTGTCGGCAGCACCGGCGGCACCGGCGGCTTAGCAAATATCGAAGCCGAAGGTGCAGGCGCCATCGCCGGCGGCGCCGGCAGCGATGCCACCGGCGGGGCCGGCGGTGCCGCCACCGCCGGCGGCATCGGCGGTGCCGGTGGAGTGGCCTTTATTGGGGCCACCGGTACCGGCAGCATCGCTAGCGGCACGGCCACCGGCGGGGCCGGCGGGGCCGGCTACACCGCCGGCACCGGCGGCGCCGGCGGCAGCGCCTCCGTCCAGGTCGCCACCGCCGCCGGCGAGGTCGGCGACGCTCACGGCATCGCCACCGGCGGCGCCGGCGGCGCCGGCCACACCGGTGGCACCGGCGGCGCCGGCGGTTTCGCCGCCGTTATCGGCGGCTTGGGCGGCTCCGGCCACGCCTCGGGAATCGGCACCGGCGGCGCCGGCGGTGCCGGCTTCGACGGCCACACCGGCGGCGCCGGAGGCTTTGGCACCCTCATCGCCGCCAGTTACGGCGCTCCCAGCACTGCCACCGGCACCGGCATCGGCGGCGCCGGCGGCGACAGCGGCACCGGCATCGGCGGCGGCGCCGGCGGCGCCGGCGGCGGCGGCCAAGTGGTGGCCACCGGTCAGGGCACCGCTTCCGGCACCGCCACCGGCGGTGTCGGCGGGGCGGGCGGCATCGGCGGCGCCGGCGGCGCTCTCGGCGGCATCGGCGGCACCGGCGGCCTCGGCACCGTCAATACGGACAGCCCCTTCACGCCCGTCAACGCAAACGCTACCGGCGGCAACGGCGGGGCAGGCGGCGCCGGTGGCACCGCTCCCGGCGGCGCCGGGGGCAACGGCGGCAGCGGCGGCATCGGCATTGCCAGCGGCACCAGTGCCGGTACCGGTGGCAACGGCGGGTTCGGCGGCACCGGCACCACAACGGGTGTCGGCGGCAACGGCCAGGGCGGTCTCGGCGGCAACGGCGGCAACGGCACCGGCGGCACCGCCGGCAACGGCGGCAACGGTGGCAACGCCCAACCCGACGGCACACCCGGCACGAACGGCGCGAACGGCTCAAACTTCCCGTAAGAGTCCGCCGCCGACGGATACGACAATCGCGGCCCGGTCGAAAGACCCGGCCGCGGTTGTCGTTTGCGGCGCTACGCGGCCCAGCGCGAGGTATCGCGCTGCTGGCGCGGCGGCGGCCACCTCGGTGCGGCGCGCCGGGTCATGGACGCGCCATCGGTCGGTCCCGGCGTTGCGGCCTGACCGGGTGCCGTTCAGGCCCCAGTGCGGCGGCTTGCCCCGCCGATCGGCAGCCGCGATCGTGGCGAGCGCGGCCGGCCGGATGGTCGATGTCCGCATCGCCGGTCCGGGCAGTGGTGGTCAGGTCCGTTGAACGCCTGCCCGGTAGGCGGGAACGCACCCACGCGACTGATTGCTTCGGGGCAGAAGAAAACCTCACACGACGCGCAAGCCGGCGGGAATCCTCTCCGGGTCGCGCCAGAATGCGTCGTTGACGAAGCGGTTGAACAGATCAGGGGGCAGCAGCGAGTCGCGCGGTTCGGCCTTAACCATGGGCCGCACCGTGTGCAGCCCCGGAGTCCCGGCGCGCTCGTCGAACTCGGTCACGTCGTAATCGACGTGACCGAAATCGTGGTCGAACACCGGCTCACCGAGAAAGGCGTAGATGGCCTGCATCGTCGACGCCGGGTCGGTGGTCAACGTTTCGTATTGCACCAACAACAGGCGATCCCGTTGCGCGCCATAGCACGCCTGTTTGAGGGCGTCGTAAGGACCGCCGACCATGCCTTCGGGGGCCACCACCTGTTTGGCGCGGGTATACACGGTGCCCCCGGCGCTGTAGTTGAAAATCGACGACGGGCTAAAGACGTTGCGCTGCACCAACCGCTCGATGCTGTCCACCACCCACTGCAGTTCACGCACGCAGGCAATGACTTTCGCATCGGGAAACAGCCGCGCAAGCGCCGGCATCCACGCACACCAGCCGCGGTTAGTGTCAAAGACCACCTCGTCGGTGGCCTCGGCATAGAAGTCGTTGAACAACCCACGCAGGATGCGCTCGCGCTTGGCGTCATCGATAAACACCGAAAACTCGTTGCGCGCGCTCATTTCGCCGAGCAGGGCACCGAACAGGCCGGCCAGCGGTCCCGACATCCCAGCCTGGAACCGCGGGTTTTGCCGCAACAACGCGGCCAGCAAAGTCGAACCCGAACGCGGCAAACCCGAGATGAAATGGATAGCGGCCATGGCGTGCCAACCCCGTCGATCGCTGAGTGTGTCGGAAATTCCTTACATTATGTATTTTCGCCACGCCTACCGGCCAACGTTCCTGCGGCCGAGATCCTCACCGACGTCACCGGTTGACCGCCTCGCGACTACACGTTGAACCTGAACTCCACCACGTCGCCGTCGGCCATCACGTAGTCCTTGCCCTCCATGCGGACCTTGCCGGCCGCTTTGGCCGCCGCCATGGACCCCGCGGCGATCAGGTCGTCGTAGGACACGATCTCGGCCTTGATGAAGCCCTTCTCGAAGTCGGTGTGGATCACCCCGGCGGCCTTGGGCGCGGTGTCGCCTTGATGAATTACCCACGCCCGCGCCTCTTTTGGCCCTGCCGTCAGGAACGTCTGCAGCTTGAGCGTGTGAAACCCCGCCCGGGCCAGCGCGTCGAGGCCGCGCTCGGTCTGCCCGATCGACTCCAGCAGCTCGGCGGCCGACGCGTCGTCGAGC
Source organism: Mycobacterium sp. NGS69 (assembly GCF_059812165.1). Taxonomy (NCBI): domain Bacteria; kingdom Bacillati; phylum Actinomycetota; class Actinomycetes; order Mycobacteriales; family Mycobacteriaceae; genus Mycobacterium; species Mycobacterium sp. NGS69. The sequence goes on along the minus strand of NZ_JCALCD010000016.1, from coordinate 70,556 downwards.
TCGACCAGCTCGGATTCGATTGCGGCGTCGAGGAATACGGCGTCGGCCGGCGCGACGAGCTGGCGCAGCTGGGCGACCCGCGCGGCGTCGGTCAGCACGGCCTCGTCGGCATTGAAGACGTACAGGAACGGCTTGATGGTCAGCAGGTTCAGCTCGCGCAGCAGCGAGACGTCAGCTCCCGCGGCGAACAGCGTCGTGCCGCCGTCCAGCACCGACTGCGCCGCGACGGCGGCGTCGTGCACGAGCTTGCGCTCCTTGCTGGTGCGCGCTTCCTTCTCCAGCCGCGGCAACGCGCGCTCGAGGGTTTGCATATCGGCGAGGATCAACTCGGTCTCGACGACCTCGATGTCGGACTTGGGATCCACCTCGCCTGCGACGTGGGTCACATCGTCGTCGGAAAAGACCCGCACCACCTGGCAGATGGCGTCGCATTCGCGGATGTGGGCGAGGAACTTGTTGCCCAGCCCGGCCCCCTCGGACGCGCCCTTGACCAGCCCGGCGATGTCGACGAACGTGACCGGCGCCGCCACGATGCGCTCGGATCCGTAAAGCTCCGCCAGCTTGGCCAGCCGCGGGTCCGGCAGCGAAACCACGCCCTCGTTCGGTTCGATCGTCGCGAACGGATAGTTCGCCGCCACCACGTTGTTGCGGGTCAGCGCGTTGAACAGCGTCGACTTGCCGACATTGGGCAGGCCGACGATTCCAAGGCTGAGGCTCACGGGGAACCAAGTCTAAGGGGCCGGCCGTGGCGGTTCGTTCGTGCGTGCGGCTTTGATATTGCGGGGGCACGCCAGCCGTCGCTAACAAGGTCTTTACGAGCGTTTCGGCTCATTCCCGGTACGGTCTACATGTGTCAGCACAGCGGGAAAGGTCGGCGGTTGAGGCTAACCACCGCTCGATCCACCCCGGGATCCCAGGTGTGCCGTGGTGGGCGGCCCTGCTCATCGCGGTGTCCGCGACCGCCATCGGTTACGCGGTCGACGCCGGAATGGGTCACAAGGACCTGACGCACGTCTTCGCGGCCTTTTATATAGCCGGTTGCGTGGCCGCGGTGCTGGCCGTGCGGCAGGAGGGCGTGTTCACCGCGATCATTCAGCCACCGCTGATTCTTTTCTGCGCGGTCCCCGGCGCCTATTGGATGTTCCACGGACGCAAGCTCGGCAACCTCAAGGACCTCCTGATCAACTGCGGTTATCCGCTCATCGAGCGCTTCCCGCTGATGCTGGGCACCGCCGGCGGCGTGCTGCTGATCGGCCTGGTGCGCTGGTATTTCGGGAAGTCGCAGGGCGCGTCGGTCACCACAGACGACGCCGCGGGAGCGGCTAAAGAATCCCATTCGTTTGTCGGAGCCGTTGGGGCGAAACTGAATTCGTTCTTCGGCGTCAGTGCTCGCGAGGACGATGCCGAGGACGCACCGGCCACGCCCAAACGGGCCCGCTCCGCCAGAGCATCCGCGCGGGACGGCCGGACGACCGCGCGCGGCAGCCGGTCCGGCACACGGTCCAGCCGAAGCCACTCCCGGCACGGGCGCCCGCCGCTGGAGGACGACCACGCAGATCCCACGACGGAGCGGCCGCGGCGCCGGCGCCCGGCACCGCCCCGTGACTTCGATCCCGCCGAGCCCCCGCCGCGGCCGCGGCGCCGCCCCAGGCCGCCGGGCGATCCCGACCCGCGGGTCCAGCCGCCGCGCGACACCCGCCGCGAGTCCCGCGCCCGCCGCGATCCCTACGACCGGCCGGCGCCACGGAGCAGCCGGTTCGACGGCTACGAGCCGTACGAGCCGCCCGGCGCGCCCGAGCGCTTCGACCGGTACCAGTCGTACGAGTCGTACGAGCCCCGGCGTCGTCGTCCCGCACCGAGCGGTAATGGCAATTCGACACACCACCCGATCTCACGGGTGCGCTACCGCGGGGATGCCCCGCTGGACGACGACGCGGTTCAGCCGCGTTCCGAACGCCGGAGCCCTACACGGTCGGCACGACCCTGGGAGTACGAGGGCTAGCGGCGCGACCGGATTTCCCGGGGCAGCGCGAACACCAGCGTCTCCTGGGCCGTCGTCACCGGCTGCACCACGTCGAAGCCGCAGTCGGCGAGCCGCTCCAGCACACCGCGCACCAGCACCTCGGGCACCGACGCACCGGAGGTGACGCCGACCGTCGTGACGCCCTCCAGCCACGCCGGGTCGATGTCGTCGGCGCAGTCGACCAGGTGGGCGGCCGCCGCCCCGCCGCCCAGCGCCACTTCGACCAGCCGCACCGAGTTCGACGAGTTGCGCGACCCGACAACGATCACCAGCTCGCACTCGGGCGCCATCGCCTTGACCGCGACCTGGCGGTTCTGGGTCGCATAGCAGATGTCGTCGCTGGGCGGGTCCTGCAGCTTGGGGAAGCGTTGCCGCAGCCGCTCGACGATCTCCATCGTCTCGTCGACCGACAGCGTGGTCTGCGAGAGCCACACCACCTTGTTCTCGTCGCGCACCGTGACGTCGTCCACGGCGGCCACGCCGTCGACCAGCTGCACGTGCTCGGGCGCCTCGCCGGCCGTCCCGATGACTTCCTCGTGCCCCTGGTGGCCGATGAGCAGGATGTCGTAGTCGTCCCGCGCGAAGCGCCTGGCCTCGTTGTGCACCTTCGTCACCAGCGGGCAGGTGGCATCGATGGTCTGCAGGTTGCGGTCGGCGGCCGCGGCGTAGACGGTCGGCGCGACGCCGTGCGCGGAGAAGACGACGATGGCGCCCTCGGGGACCTCGTCGGTCTCCTGGACGAAGACGGCGCCGGCCTCTTTCAGCGTGTCGACGACGTGCCGGTTGTGCACGATCTCGTGGCGCACGTAGACGGGGGCGCCGTGCTTCTCCAGGGCGCGCTCCACCGTCTCGACGGCCCGGTCCACGCCCGCGCAGTAGCCACGCGGCTCCGCCAGGAGCACCCTCTTGCCGATCGGGTCGCTGGCAACCGAGCTGGCTGCACCGGGAATTCCCATGTCAACGGTCGGCGGCATGACATTCAGGGTACCGGCCGGCGGTCGGCTTGGACTTATCCGCCGGTTGAGGCAGTCTTGGACTCATGGCCACTGCACCGTACGGAGTTCGGCTGATAGTCGGCGCGGCGACAGTCGCTGTCGAGGAGACCATGAAGCTGCCGAAAACCATCCTGATGTACCCCATGACGCTGGCCAGCACGGCGGCGCACATTGTGATGCGGTTTCAGCAGAACCTCGCCGAGCTGGTGATCAAGGGCGACAGCACCCTCGAGTCGATCTTTCCGCCCAAGGACGAGAAGCCGGAGTGGGCGACCTTCGACGAGGACCTGCCCGAAGACGACGGGGTCCCAGCGGCGGACGGCGACGAAGCCGCTCGGCGCGCCGAGGGCCGGTTCGCGCTGTACTCGGTGGCCGATGCGCACGAGGACGCCAGCGCGCTCGTCAATCCCGCGAAGCAAGCCAAGAAGCCGGCGGCGAAGCACACGGTCGCGCAGCCCGCGGTGGCGACCGAACTCGACTACCCGGCGCTGACGCTGGCCCAACTGCGCGCCAGGCTGCAGTCGCTGAGCGTCGACGAGCTCGAGGCCCTGCTGTCCTACGAACAGGCCACCAAGGCCCGGGCGCCGTTCCAGACGCTCCTCGCCAACAGGATCACCCGCGCGAACGCGAAGTGACCCGAGCGTCTGGTCCCGAACCCAACTCCGCGGAGAACCCCTTTCCGGTGCGCGCGGTGGCGGTCCGCGTGGCGGGCTGGATCGACAAGCTGGGCATCGTCTGGGTCGAGGGGCAGCTGGCCCAGATCACGATGCGGCCCGACTCCAAGACGGTGTTCATGGTGCTGCGCGACCCGGCCGCCGACATGTCGCTGACCGTGACGTGTTCGCGCGACCTGGTGGCAAACGCACCGGTGAAACTCGCCGAAGGCACCCAGGTGGTGGTCTGCGGCAAGCCGTCGTTCTACACCGGCCGCGGCACATTCTCGTTGCGGCTCAGCGAGATTCGCGCGGTCGGCATCGGCGAGCTGCTGGCCCGCATCGACCGGCTCCGCCGGCTGCTCGACGCCGAAGGGCTGTTCGACCCTCGACTCAAGCGACCAATCCCCTTCCTGCCCAACATGATCGGGCTGATCACCGGCCGGGCCAGCGCCGCCGAACACGACGTGACGACGGTGGCTGCCGCCCGCTGGCCCGGGGTGCGTTTCGCCGTGCGCAACACCGCCGTGCAGGGACCCAACGCGGTCGCGCAGATCGTCGAGGCGCTGGCCGAACTCGACCGCGACCACGACGTCGACGTGATCGTGGTGGCCCGCGGCGGCGGCAGCGTGGAGGACCTGCTGCCGTTCTCCGACGAAACCCTGTGCCGCGCGATCGCGGCCTGCCGCACGCCGGTGATCAGCGCGATCGGGCACGAGCCCGACAACCCGCTGTGCGATCTGGTCGCCGACCTGCGCGCCGCGACCCCCACCGACGCCGCCAAGAGGGTCGTGCCCGACACCGCCGCCGAGCAGCGGCTGATCGACGACCTGCGCCGGCGCAGCGCGCAGGCCCTGCGCAACTGGGTGTCCCGCGAACAACGCGCGCTGACCCAGTTGCGCAGCCGCCCCGTGCTGGCCGAGCCACTGACGGCCCTGGCCAACCGCGCCGACGAGATCCACCGCGCCCGCTCGGCGGTGCGCCGCGACATCAGGCGCCTCGTCGCCGCCGAGACCGACCGCGTCGGCCACCTGGGCGCGCGGCTGGCCACGCTGGGCCCGGCGGCCACCCTGGCCCGCGGCTACGCCGTCGTGCAGGCCGTCCCCCAAGCGGGACCCGCGGCGGTGCTGCGTTCGGTCGCCGACGCGCCGCCGGGCACGCGGCTGCGGGTGCGGGTGGCCGACGGCGCCGTGGCGGCGGTGAGCGAGGGGGTGACCGATGGTCGCTGAAGAGGGCGAATCAATTACTCCCATTAGTCAGCTTGGCTATGAGGCGTGCCGCGACGAGCTGATCGAGGTGGTGCGGCTGCTGGAGCAGGGCGGGCTGGACCTCGACGCGTCGCTGCAGCTGTGGGAAAGGGGCGAACAGCTGGCCAAAAGGTGCGAAGAGCACTTAGCTGGCGCGCGCAAGCGGGTCGAGGACGCGCTCGCGGCCGGCGAGCCCGGCGAGGCCTGACCGCGTCCGATATTGGAACACGTTCCAGTGGACTATGCTTCGCGAACTATGGGTGATCCATCACTGACAACCGAACTCGGGCGCGTCCTGGTCACCGGCGGCTCGGGGTTTGTCGGCGCGAACCTGGTGACCAGCCTGCTCGACCGCGGATACCAGGTGCGGTCCTTCGACCGTGCCCCCTCGCCGCTTCCGGCGCATCCACAGCTGGAGGTGCTGCAGGGCGACATCACCGACGCAGGCGTCTGCGCCGCGGCGGTGGACGGCATCGACACGGTGTTCCACACCGCCGCGCTCATCGAGCTGATGGGCGGCGCGTCGGTCACCGACGAATACCGCCAGCGCAGTTTCGCCGTCAACGTGGGCGGCACAGAGAACCTGGTGCACGCCGGGCAGCGGGCCGGGGTGAAGCGTTTCGTCTACACGTCGTCGAACAGCGTGGTGATGGGCGGGCAGAACATCGCCGGGGGTGACGAGACGCTGCCGTATACCAACAGGTTCAACGACCTCTACACCGAAACCAAGGTGGTCGCCGAGCGATTCGTGTTGGCGCAGAACGGTGTTGGGGACATGCTGACCTGTGCGATCCGGCCCAGCGGCATCTGGGGCCGCGGCGATCAGACGATGTTTCGCAGACTGTTCGAAAGCGTGATCGCCGGGCACGTCAAGGTGCTGATCGGCCGCAAGTCGGCTCGGCTCGACAATTCCTACGTGCACAACCTGATTCACGGTTTCATCCTGGCCGCCCAGCACCTGGTCCCCGGCGGGACGGCGCCCGGTCAGGCGTACTTCATCAACGACGCCGACCCGATCAACATGTTCGAGTTCGCCCGGCCGGTGGTGGAGGCCTGCGGCGTGAACTGGCCCCGGGTGCGCGTGAACGGCCCGATGGTCCGCGCCGCGATGAGCGGTTGGCAGCGGCTGCATTTCCGGTTCGGGATACCCGCGCCGCTGCTGGAGCCGCTGGCCATCGAGCGGTTGTATCTGGACAACTATTTCTCGATCGACAAGGCACGGCGCGATCTCGGATACGAGCCGCTGTTCACCACCGACAAGGCCATGTCCGAATGCCTCCCGTACTACGTGGACCTGTTCGGCCAGATGAAGAGTCAGGCCGCGGCGGGCGGGACGAACTAGCCTGGGCCGCTTGTCGGTGCGGTGAGCCGGTAGACGTCGACCTCTTCCGGCAGGCCTTTGAGGCGTTGTGGTCCAAGGCTTTCGAATGTAAGGCCCGATCCGGCGGACAGATCGCGGACGGTGCGGCTGGCCAATACCTCACCCGCGCCCGCCAACGCGCCGATCCGCGCGCCGGTGTGCACGGCCATGCCGCTCCACTCATTGCCGCGTCGCTGGCATTCACCAGTGTGCACACCCGCCCGGATGCGGATGCCCCGCGTGGCGAGGGCCGGCACCATTTCCAACGCGCAGCGGGCCGCCTTGGTCGGCCCGTCGAAGAGCGCGAAGACCCCGTCTCCCGTGTGCTTCTCTCGGCGGCCGCCGTACTTCTCCACCAGCCAGTCGACGGCTTTGTCATGCGCATCGAGCTGGCGACGCCAGTGAGCATCGCCACGAGCGCTGAGCAGCTCGGTGGAACTGACGATGTCCGTGAACAGCACCGTCTTGACCACGCGTTCGTCGACGGCGACACCCGATGTGCCGCAGACGAAGTCGAGGATCGCCGCACCCACCACCTCGTCCACCTGGGAGTGCGGCCCCTCAGGCAGTGTCTTGAATTCGGCCCCGGGAATGGCAGCGGCCAACGCCCGCGCGCCCTCCAATGGAGAAATGCGATCACCGGGCCTCGCCAGGACTAGCGTCGGGGCGCGAACGGTACCCAGTATGGCGCGGACATCGATCTCCAGCAGTGCCTGCCACAGCCACGCGGCCATCGTGGGGCTCGCGCTCGCCCGCTGATACCGCCCGTAGAGTTCGCGAAATCCCGGTAGGCCGGCGAAGTCACCGAAGAACAGCTCAGCGAGCGCGCCCTCACCCCAGTGACTTTCGATATCTTCCAGATGGCGGGCCTTCTCTTCGGCGGTAAACCCAAAGGGCCAATCCGGCAACTCTTGGGAAAACCGCGCCGACACGCCGTACATCACCAGTGAATGAACGCGTTCGGGGTACGTCGCCGCGAACAAGAGACTCATCGGGCCACCCTCGGACATCCCGAAAAGGGACGGACGCTCGGCCTCTGCGGCGTCGAGAACGGCATGGAGGTCATCCATTCGCTCGTCGAGCGGGGGGACGTGGGAGGCCGGATCGGAGAGGCCGGTGCCCCGCTTGTCCCACACGATGAGCCGCGTGACCTCCGCCAGCTGTTCTACCACAGAGATAAGCGGACTTGCCGGTTCGTCCGCAAGGTCGACATTGCTGAACCAACCGGGGTTCCAAACGAGCGTGGTGTCACCCTCGCCGAACTCGCGATACGCCAGCCGGACGGAGCCATTACGTGCGTAGCGAACCCGCCGGTCGGCCATACCGACATCTTGGCACCGCCGAGGCGTTGGCGTCAGCGCATCGGCATCGCGCTTTCTGCCCGAAGTAGTCGCCGGCGCGCGTCGTAGCGGAAGCTCACCCTCTCGGCGCCCCAGGCGGCGCGGATGCTGACGAGAGGCACCGCCCGGCGTTAAGGTGCAGCTCAGCAGCGACGACGCGGAGGGCGGCCCGGTTCGCATGAACACCGAATTCACGCTCACCCAAAAACGCGCCCTCGCGGTGCTCACCCTGATCGCCCTGCTGTTCGGTGCGTATTTCTTGCGTAACTACTTCGTGCTCATCGTGGTTGCCGCGGTCGGGGCGCATTTGTTCACACCGCTGTTCAATTGGTTCAACAAACGTCTCGGCACCGGCTTGTCGGCCACCTGCACGCTGTTGTCGGCGTTGGTCGTCGTCATCGTGCCGGTCGGGCTCCTGGTGATCCTGGCGTTCGTTCAGATCCGGCGCATGGTCGACAGCATCGCCGGGTGGGTCAGGACCACTGACCTGAGCGGGCTCGGCGACCGAGTCCTGCATGCGGTCAACGACCTGCTGGCGCGGGTCCCCTTCGCGCACACCACGGTAACCACGGACACGCTGCGGAAATCGATGGTCACCGTGGGACGCAACGTCGGCGAATGGCTCCTGCATTTCTTGCAGGGCGCTGTCGGTGGCATCGCCGGCGCGGTCACGTCGGCCATAATTTTTCTGTACGTTTTCCTCGCGCTGCTGGTGAATCGCGAGCGGGTTCGAACCTTGATCGGCCAGCTCAACCCGCTGGGCGACGAGGTCACCGCTCTGTACTTGAGAAAGGCCGGTGCGATGGTGCGCGGCACCGTCAGCGGCCAGTTCGTGATCGCGCTGTGTCAGGGCGTCGCCGGCGCCGCATCGATCTACGTCGCCGGCTTTCACCACGGCTTCTTCATTTTCGCGGTCGTGCTGACCGCCTTGTCGATCATTCCGCTGGGCGGCGGGATCGTGACGATCCCCTTTGGCATCGGAATGATCTTCTACGGCAACATCGCCGGTGGCGCCTTCGTGGTCCTGTGGCACCTCATCGTGGTCACCAACATCGATAACTTCCTGCGGCCCATCCTCGTGCCCCGCGACGCGCGGCTGAATCCGGCCCTCATGCTGCTGGCGGTGTTCTCGGGGATCGCCATGTTCGGCCCGTGGGGCATCGTCATCGGCCCGGTGCTGATGATCCTCATCGTCACCACCGTCGACGTCTACCTCGCGGTCTACAAGGGCGTCGAACTCGATGCGCCCGACGACGAACCCGTGCGCCGCAATTGGTTTCCCTGGCGGAGGGCGAACACCGCGACTTAGCGGAAACTCACCATCTCGCTGCCCCACGCGGCCCGGATCTGCGCGTCGACGTCGTTGGCGATCCTGTCGCGCTTGTCGATGATCAGGCAGACCCGATCGGCCTCCTGGTAGGGCGTCCACTCCGGCTCGCCGTCGGGGCCCGCGGGCTTCCCGTAGCTGGCGAAGTTGACCCACCTCGCGCGCACCCGTTTCGAAACCGCCTTCGCAGTCTTGGCGCCGCCAAGTTTCAGGGTCGGGTCCTTCGGCGCCCCGAGATTGCCCCATATGTAAGGCAATTCGGTGGCGTGCGCGGCGTTCACCAGCAGCAGCTTCAGCAATGGCGTCGAATAGTCGAACCGGTACAGATATACCGGCGCGACGCTGCTATGCCCCTCGGCCAGCCACACCGACGGCATCCGGAAACCGACGTCGGTGGCGATGCTCAAAAACCTTGCCTTGCGCCGCAATCCGGAGTAGGCCGACACGATCTGCTCCTGGGTGGGCAATTGCAGGTCGGGCTGTTCGGCGGCGATCTGGGTGAACATCGACGTGATCGCGTGCGGGGTGATCGGCATCAGCGGCGAGCGCATCAGCCGGAAGAGCGCCGCCTCATGCTTGTTGGTGCCGATGATCAACGGGACCGGGTGCGAGCGGCCCTGCTGCGCCAGTTTGACCGGGTAGTCGTGCAGCAGGTCGCCGTCGACGATCGGGACGAACGCGAGCAAGCCCGGATTGCGCACGGGCACCTCGTCGAACACTTCCTGCGACGCGGCCAGGATCGCTTCGATCGGCGCGTCGGGCAACGCGGCCGGGTCGATTCGCAGCTTGTCGAGGAAGCTCACGGCGACGCGCTCGGCCCGGCCGCGGTCGTATACCGATGTGGCCGGCGAACTCTGGGCGATCGCGCCGGCAAACAGGCCCTCGGCCGCCGGGGTCGCCAGCAGCGTGGTGACGATCCCCGCGCCGGCGGATTCGCCGAACAGCGTGACCCTTTCGGGGTCACCCCCGAACGCCGCAATGTTGTCGCGCACCCAGCGCAACGCCGCCAGCACGTCGTGCAGCCCGATGTTCGAATCGAAGCGGCGCCGCGCGGTGCTGAAGGACGACAGGTCGAGAAAGCCCAGCGCACCAAGGCGATAGTTGACCGTCACGACGACCACGTCGCCGCCCGTGACCAGGCGGTGGCCCTCGTAGAGCGGCTGGCTGGCCGATCCCAGGACGTAGGCGCCGCCGTGCAGCCACACCATCACCGGTTTGGCATCGCCGGGCGCGGTGCCCGCCGGCGCGAAGACGTTGAGGCGCAGGCAGTCTTCGTCCTGCGGCGCACCGAGTTCCAGCGGCATGTTGGGGAAGGTGGGTTGCGGGCACGCGGGGCCGTAGGTGGTGGCGTCGGCGATCTCCGCCCACCGCTGCGGGGGCTCCGGTCGCCGGAATCGCAGGTCGCCGACGGGCGGCGCGGCGTATCGGATGCCCCTCCAGGTCCTGACGTCCCCGTCGTCAGCGCCCCGGACCGGGCCATCGGTGGTTTCGACCACGCGGTTGTCGGTCGCCATGATCTCGAACTTCCCTAGGTGAGCCGCTCGGTTAGGAACTCGACTACCCGTTTGCGCGCCTCGTATGCGGGTTGACCGGCAACTTCGCGGACCTCGTCGGTCAGCACCGAGTGCGCCATCCTGCCGAAACCGCCCTCGTTGCCTGGGCGCGAGTCGATTTCAATGACCTCGAACGCGTCGCCGAGGCGCGCCTTGAGCGCCGCGAACCGCTCCCTCGGCACGACGCTGTCCTCGCTGAAGCGCAGGCCCATCGCGCACAGGCCGTCGTTGGCGCACCGGTCGGCCACGGTGGTCATCTCGGATTCGCTCAGACCGGTGTCGGCACGGCGCGCGCGGCCCAGCGGCATCGGTACCGACGGCTGGGAGAGCACCGGGGCCAAAACGCTGTCGTCGACCGCGGCGGCCAGCGCGAAGCCGCCGGTGAAGCACTGGCCGATGACGCCGACGCCCTTGCCCGGCGTCGACGCGTTGAGGTCGCGGGCCAGCGCGCGCAGGAACAACGACACCGGCCGCTCCTTGTTGGTGGCGAACGCCGCGAATTCCCTTGCGACACAGGCCCGGGTGATGGAGCTGATGATGTAGCCGAGCGTCTTCGGCTTGCCCGGCTCACCGAATAGGGACGGCATGGCGACGGTGAAGCCGTTGTCCACCAGGTGATTACCGAGGCCCAGCACGGCGGGATGGATGCCGGGGATCTCCGGTATCAGCACCACGCCGGGGCCGGTGCCCTTGCGGTAGACGTCGTGGGTGTAGCCGCCTCCGGTGAACGGTGCCACCGACCATCCGGACAGGTCTCCTTGGGGTGCGGTCACGCGGTGCCTTCTTTCAGCGCGCGGGTAACGGCGACGCTGATTGCGTCGCCGAGGCCAGGGTACGGAATTCGTCGGCGCTGCCGGCACCGGTTATCGCGATCTGGGTGGCGCCGCCCGGGCCGGTGAGCCTGGTGGTCCATACCGGCTCGGCGTCGGAGCCGTTCTGGCCCGCGCCGTGATAGACGACCCAGTTGACGCCGTCTACGCCGACCGTCCCGGTCGGATACGCCGACGGGTGGACCGACCCGACGAGCTTGTCCTCGTCGGCGTTGCTCTGGGTCAGGCCCAGGTACATGCCCGTCGGGCTGATGTAGCCCACCGTCGAGGTGGCCGCGTGCAGCCGCTGACCCGTCGCGGGGTCGGTTCGGCCGTTGTCGATGCCGCCGCGGCCGCCGGAGTTGGAGTGCCAGCCGGCGGGTAGCCGGGGCAGCCGAATCGGAAAGCCCAGCGCCTGGGCGTCCGCCCGCAGGGCCGCCGCCGCGTCGTAGGACGGGACCGCGCCCTTGTTGGTCCCGACCGGCTGAAACGAACACATCCCGACCAGGCCGGCCAGCAGGATGCAGCCGACGACCAGCGGCATCAGCGACCAGAACATGTCGCGACCGTCCTGCAGCAGCCGGGGCTTTGCCGGTTTGGGTGCCGGCGCCGGCTCGCCTACCTCGGCGTTCGGCTGCGGCTCGTCGGTCATGAGCTCGAGTATCCCAGTTCCCGCAGACCGATCCGCTTCTGGGACAATCGGCAACCATGAGCGATCGCCCCCAACGCCGTGAAGCCCCCGACCGCAACCTGGCGATGGAGCTGGTCCGGGTGACCGAGGCCGGCGCCATGGCGGCCGGCCGCTGGGTAGGCCGTGGCGACAAGGAGGGCGGCGACGGCGCGGCCGTGGACGCCATCCGCGAGCTGGTCAACACCGTGTCGATGCGCGGCGTGGTGGTGATCGGCGAAGGCGAGAAGGACCAGGCGCCGATGCTCTACAACGGCGAAGAGGTCGGCAACGGTGACGGGCCGGAGTGCGACTTCGCCGTCGACCCGGTGGACGGCACCACGTTGATGAGCAAGGGCATGCCCAACGCCATCTCCGTGCTGGCGGTGGCCGACCGCGGCGCGATGTTCGACCCGTCAGCGGTGTTCTACATGAACAAGATCGCCGTCGGCCCCGAGGCCGCGAACGTGCTGGACATCACGGCCCCGATCGCCGAGAACATCAAGGCCGTCGCCAAGGTCAAGGCCCTGTCGGTCCGCGACATGACGGTGTGCATCCTGGACCGGCCGCGGCACGCACAGCTCATCGAAGACGTCCGGGCCACCGGGGCCCGGATCCGGCTGATCACCGACGGCGACGTCGCCGGCGCCATCTCCGCGTGCCGGCCGGAGTCGGGCACCGACATGCTGGCCGGGATCGGCGGCACGCCGGAGGGCATCATCGCCGCGGCGGCGATCCGCTGCATGGGCGGGGCCATCCAGGCGCAACTGGCGCCCATTGACGACGCCGAGCGCCGCAAGGCGCTGGACGCCGGCTACGACCTGGACCAGATATTGACCACCGAGGACCTGGTGTCCGGCGAGAACGTCTTCTTCTGCGCGACGGGGGTCACCGAGGGCGACCTGCTCAAGGGCGTCCGGTACTACCCCGGCGGCTGCACCACCCAGTCGATCGTGATGCGCTCGAAGTCCGGCACCGTGCGCCTGATCGAGGCCTATCACCGGCTGTCCAAGCTCAACGAGTACTCCGCGATCGACTTCACCGGCGACAGCTCTGCCGCCTATCCCCTGCCCTGACCAACCTGACCCAAACCCGCAACGAAAGAGGAACACCAAATCTATGGCCACTGACGACGCCGAGTACCGCATCGAGCACGACACCATGGGCGAGGTCCGGGTGCCGGCAAAGGCCCTGTGGCGCGCGCAAACTCAGCGCGCGGTCGAGAACTTCCCGATCTCGGGCCGCGGCCTGGAGCGCACCCAGATCCGGGCGCTGGGGCTGCTCAAGGGCGCGTGCGCGCAAGTGAACAAGGACCTGGGGCTGCTGGCGCCGGAGAAGGCCGACGCGATCATCGCCGCGGCCGCCGAGATCGCCGACGGCCGCCACGACGACCAGTTCCCCATCGACGTCTTCCAAACCGGTTCGGGGACAAGCTCGAACATGAACACCAACGAGGTGATCGCCAGCATCGCCGCCGCCAACGAGGTGACGGTGCATCCCAACGACGACGTCAACATGTCGCAGTCGTCCAACGACACCTTCCCGACGGCCACCCACATCGCGGCGACCGAAGCGGCGGTGCGTCACCTCATCCCCGCGCTCGAGGTGCTGCACGACGCGCTGGCGAGCAAGGCGCGCGAGTGGCACACGGTGGTCAAGTCCGGCCGCACCCACCTGATGGACGCCGTCCCGGTGACGTTGGGCCAGGAATTCAGCGGGTACGCCCGCCAGATCGAGGCCGCGATCGAACGCGTCCGGGCCACACTGCCGCGGCTGGGTGAGCTCGCGATCGGGGGCACCGCCGTGGGCACCGGCCTCAACGCACCCGACGGGTTCGGCGTCAAGGTGGTCGAGACCCTGGTCGCTTCCACCGGCCTGAGCGAATTGCGCCCGGCGGTCAACTCTTTCGAGGCCCAGGCCGCCCGCGACGGGCTGGTCGAGGCCTCCGGCGCGCTGCGCACCATCGCGGTGTCGTTGACCAAGATCGCCAACGACGTCCGCTGGATGGGATCGGGCCCGCTGACCGGCCTGGCCGAGATCCAGCTGCCGGACCTGCAGCCGGGCAGCTCGATCATGCCCGGCAAGGTGAATCCCGTTCTGCCGGAAGCGGTTACGCAGGTCGCCGCGCAGGTGATCGGCAACGACGCCGCGGTCGCCGTCGGTGGGTTGTCCGGCGCCTTCGAGCTCAACGTCTACATCCCGATGATGGCCCGCAACATCCTTGAGTCCTTCAAGCTGCTCACCAACGTCTCGAGGCTGTTCGCGGAGCGCTGCATCGTCGGCCTCAGGGCCAATGTCGAGCATCTGAGCGAGCTTGCCGAGTCGTCGCCGTCGATCGTGACGCCGCTGAATTCGGCCATCGGCTACGAGGAGGCCGCCGCGGTGGCCAAGCAGGCGCTCAAGGAGCGCAAGACCATCCGACAGACCGTCATCGACCGCGGCCTGATCGGTGACAAGCTGTCGCTCGAAGAGCTGGACCGCCGCCTCGACGTGTTGGCGATGGCCAAAGTGAAGCCGGAGGAATAGATGAGAGCGGTTCGGCGATGACAAATCCCCCCGGCGGTCCCCCCGGCAGCCCCTACGGTCAGGATCCCTACGGGGCGAATCCCTATGGGCAGGGCCCGTATTGGGGTGGACCGCCGCAGGGTGGCCAGCCACCGGCCGGTCCGCCACTGGGTGGCCCCCCGCCGGGCGGTCCGCCGCCGGGCGGCGGATACCCCTACCCCGCGCCGGGCGGCCCATATCCGGCGGGCCCCTACCAGCCCCAGCAGTTCCCGCCTCCCGGCCAGCAGGTTCCGCCGGGCTGGCCGGGAGGGCCGGGCGGGCCGTACCCGCCCGGGCCGCCGCCGGGGCCACGCTCCAAGGCGCCGTGGCTGATCCTCGCCGGTATCGCGGTGCTGGGCGTCATCGTGCTGGTGGTGCTCGTGGTGGTCGGGCTCAACAGCGGAAGCAAGCCCAACAGGGCGGGCCCCTCGACCAACCCGTCCGTCCCGTCCTCCACGAGCGCCCCCTCGTCGTCGCCGAACAGCTCCCAGCAGACGGCGACCGGCTGCACGCCCAACGTGTCCGGCGGCGACAAGCCCTCCGGCGACACGATCAGCGCGGGCAAGCTGTCGTTCCCGGCCAGCGCCACCCCCGGTTGGCAGGGTTTTTCGGACGACCAGTCCCCCAACCTCATCGGCGCGGTCGGCGTGGGGGCGGAGGTGCCCGGCGCCAACCAGTGGATGATGCAGGCGGAGGTCGCCGTCACCAACTTCGTCTCCAGCATGGACGTCGGCGCGCAGGCGTCGAAGTTGTTGGACTGCGTGGCCAACGGACCGGGCTACGCGAACGCCACGCCCACCCTGGGCCCGACGAAGACGTCGTCGCTCACGGTCGACGGCGTGAAGGCCGCCCGCGTGGACGCCGACATCGCGATCGCCGACCCCGCACGCAACGTCAAGGGCGACTCCGTGGTCATCATCGCGGTCGACACGAAGCCGGTCACCATCTTCATGGGCGCGACACCCATCGGCGACGCGGCCTCGGCGGGCATCATCAACAAAGTCGTTGGGGCGCTGAAGGTAAAGAAGTAGGTCAGGAACTAACGGGCCCCGCCGGCGCCGACACGTGGGTGGCCTCGGAGCGCCCGCGTAACACGGTGGAATAGCACTCGGCCCAGTGCGCGCGCTCGGCGTCGTCGGCCCGGTCGATGGCCGCCGCCGAACACAGGATTCGCCGCTCGGCGGTTTTGGCAAGGTCGGCCAGCCGCGCCGCCTCATTGACCGCGTCGCCGATCACCGTGTATTCGTAACGGTTTTCGGCGCCGACGTTGCCGGCGAAGACGCGGCCCGCCGAAACGCCGATGCCGAAATCGACGACGGGTAGCCGGCGCAGCTGGCTGGCCAACGCGCGCGCCGTCGCCAGTGCCGCCGACGCAGGTTGCGCCGTGCGCAACGGGGCACCGAAGACGGCCAATGCGGCGTCGCCGGCAAATTTGTTGATCAACCCGTTGTGTTCGTCGACCGCGTCGACCACGATCTGGAAGAAGTCGTTGAGCACCTCGGCGACCTCTTGCGGGGGGCGGCTTTCCGCGAGCTGCGTGGAGCCGACCAGGTCGATGAAGAGGACCCCCGCCTCGACCACGTTGCCGGACAGCGACGCACCCTCTTGAATGGCGCGATGTGCGACGTCGGTTCCGACGTGGCGCCCGAACAGGTCCCGCAGCCGATCCCGCTCGGCCAGCCCGGCGACCATTCGGTTGAATCCCGTTTGCAGGCGCCCGATTTGGGATCGCTCGTAGGCGCCCACCTTGGTTTCCATGCGGCCGTGTTCGACCTCCGCCATCGCGTCGACGACCTCGCTGAGGGGATCGGAAATGGAGCGCGACGTCAGAATCATCGTCGGCAAACCGAGCAGCACCGCCGCCAGTGACACCACCAGGACGGGCACGTCCAGCGAGGCGGACTTCTGGATCAGCCACCCGTACGAGCGAAGGACGACCAGGGCCGCGATCACCCCGATCGGCAGCGCGCTGCACAAGAACCACAGCAACACCAGGCGCGCGAACACGCTTGGCACCACCATCCGCGGCTCGCGGCCGAGCGTGGCGGCACCCATGATGGGTCGCAAAGTGCGTTGCGCGAACAGCATCCCCATGCCGGCGGCCGCCGGCGCACCCAGCAGCACACCGAGAACGATGGGCAGCATCACCTCGGGCCCCCCGGCCAGATTCATCGCCGCGAAGATCACCCCCGCCCCGGCCCAGGCGAGCAGGAGGATCGCCGACTGGCGGCCGGGGATCCTCATCGCCGCTTCCCGTTGCGCGTCGGTCGGTTCGTCCCCGGCGGCATACCACCGCAGCGTGGGAGCCAGGTTGCGGACACCGGCCACCACGACGCCGACGACGCCCACCGCGATCAGCGCCAGCACCAGCGCCGT
Organism: Mycobacterium sp. NGS69; assembly: GCF_059812165.1. Classification (NCBI taxonomy): domain Bacteria; kingdom Bacillati; phylum Actinomycetota; class Actinomycetes; order Mycobacteriales; family Mycobacteriaceae; genus Mycobacterium; species Mycobacterium sp. NGS69. Next base: position 53,662 of record NZ_JCALCD010000016.1, on the reverse strand, counting down.
GTTCCGCTGCGCGATGTCGACGTCGGCCGCCGCGGACGTGTGTCCGCGCAGCGGGATCAGGATGGCGGCGGCATCGACGACGGCCACGACGTACGCGAGCATGAGGTCGATCGCGTACTGGATCGCCAACCTGCGAGCGGATTTTCGCTGCCCCGCCGCTGGAGCCCGAAGCCAGCCCAGCCTGAACACCCTATAAAAATAGCCGCGCGCCCACCCAAACCCTGCTAGGCGCCGTTGTTCGGCCCGCCCGAGTTCTGGTCCGGGATGTCGGTGATCGGGAAGTTCGGCATCGGCTTGGGTGAGGACGTGTTGGGCAGGGCCGGGATCTCGCCGGGCGGAATGTCGCGCAATTGGTTGGCCGGTGGCCCGTTTTCGCGGCCGCCGTACGTGCTGCCCGGCGCCCGCGGCCCCAGCAGTTCGCTGACCGTCACCAAGCGGTAGCCGTTGGCCTTGAGCACCGGGATGAACTGGTACACCAGGTCGACGGTGCTCGAGTAGGTGTCATGGAATAACACCACCGAGCCGGGCTTGATGTACGTCATCAGCATGTACCGCGTCGCGGCCGTGTTGGAGTCGTTGATCCAGTCGAAAGGGATGACGTCCCAGAGTATTTCGGCCAGCCCGAACTTTCCCGCGGTCGCCCGCACCGCGTCGTTGGACAGCCCGCCGGCCGGACGCCACAGCGACGGGGCCCGGCCCGTCGCGGCGGTGATCGCGTCGTTGCTGCGGGAGAACTGGCCCGCGATGTCCGCGGGCGGGATGGTGGTCATGTTGGGGTGTTCCCAGGTGTGGTTGCCGAACTCCATGCCGGCGTCGGCGACGCGCTTGGCGCCCGCCGGGTTGGCGGCGACCTTGTTGCCGATCAGGAAGAACGTGGCCTTGGCGTCGGCGTCCTTCAGGATTTGCAGCAGCCGGTCGGTGTATGGCCCCGGCCCGTCGTCGAACGTGAACGCGACGCACTTGACGACCGAACAGCTGAGGTTGTCGGCCCGCGTCACGTGACCGGTGAGGGAGCCGATCACCAGCACCGCGGCGGCCGCCACGACGCCCAAAACGGTCCGCCAATAGCGCCAGGCCTGGCTGTCGGGTCGTTTCGGCACGTGGAAAGCCTACCCGGGGTCGGGTGTGCGGCCGCCGCGTTGACCGTGTAACCAGGGCTTTCAGTGTCGCACCAGGGCGAGATTTGCGCGGATTTCCCGCCCTGAAGTGACAGCGAAAGCCAAGGATTCACACTCAGTGCGGTCCGGCGATCTCCTCGAGCATCTCGGTGACCAGCGCGGCGATCGGCGAGCGCTCGCTGCGCAGCAGCGTGATGTGGGCGAACAGGGGATGCCCCTTGAGCTTCTCGATCACCGCCGCGACCCCGTCGTGGCGGCCGACGCGCAGGTTGTCGCGCTGGGCGATGTCGTGGGTCAGCACCACCCGCGATCCCGTGCCCAACCGGGACAGCACGGTCAGCAGCACGTTGCGCTCCAGCGACTGCGCCTCGTCGACGATCACGAACGAGTCGTGCAACGAGCGGCCCCGGATGTGGGTCAGCGGCAGCACCTCGAGCATGCCCCGGGACAGCACCTCCTCGAGCACCGCCGGGCTGGCCAGGCCCTCGAGGGTGTCGAAGACGGCCTGCGCCCACGGGCCCATCTTTTCGCTCTCGCTGCCGGGCAGGTAACCCAGCTCCTGGCCGCCGACCGCATACAGCGGACGGAACACCACCACCTTGCGGTGGGTGCGCCGTTCGAGCACCGCCTCGAGGCCCGCGCACAGCGCCAGCGCCGATTTGCCGGTGCCGGCCTTGCCCCCCAGCGACACGATGCCCACCGACTCGTCCAGCAGCAGGTCCAGCGCCACGCGCTGCTCGGCGGAACGCCCGCGCAGCCCGAACACCTCGCGGTCGCCGCGAACCAACTGGACGCGTTTTGCCGCGTTGACCCGCCCGAGCGCGTGAGAGCTGCCGCCCAACAGCCGAATCCCGGTGTGGCAGGGCAGGTCTCTGGCTTCGACCAGATCGATCTCACCGTCGGCGTAGAGCGCGTCGATGTCGTCGGTGCCGGTCTCGATCTCCTGCATCCCTGACCAACCGGAGACGATGACGTCCTGCGCGTGGTACTCGTCGGCGGCCAGGCCTACCGCGGCGGCCTTCACCCGCAGCGGAATGTCCTTGCTGACCAACGTAACTCGCTTGCCCTCGGCGGCGAGGTTGGCGGCGCAGCTCAGGATCCGCGAGTCGTTGCTGTCGGTGCGAAAGCCGGCGGGCAGCACCGACGGGTCGGTGTGATTCAGTTCGACGTGAAGCGTGCCGCCTTGTGTCCCAACGGAAATCGGCTGATCCAGCCGTCCGTGCTCGAGCCGAAGATCATCGAACAGGCGCAACGCCTGACGGGCGAACCAGCCCAGTTCGTGGTGGTGGCGTTTGGCCTCCAACTCGCTGATCACCACCAGCGGCACCACCACCTCGTGTTCGGCGAACCGGCTGCACGCCCACGGGTCGGACAGCAGCACGGAGGTGTCGAGCACATAGGTCCGGAGATCGGTCACGAAGCGCTCCTCGAGCGGGTAAGCCCGCGCGGACCCGCACAGGCATGTCGGCGGGAGCCGCAGCACCAGGACCGGGGCCGGTCCTGCCCTTCTCGTGACGGGAGGTGCCGCCCTGGCAGCAGATCTTGTCGCTGGCCATCGGGAACGACGCTACTCTCGTGGCCGCTTCGGCGCCGCGCAGGCGCGCCGAGACCGACACGGGGACACCAAAAACCGGCCGCGGGCCGCGGCCGGTTCGGGTGAAGTTTGGGCCTACCTGACCTTAACCAACGCAGAACTGCTTCAGCGCGGGTTCGCCCGCCACGCCCCATTCGGTGATGCGGTCGGAGATCGCCTGCCGTAGGTCCTGCGGGGTGAAGATGCCCGCGTCCGCGACGTTGCGCACCTTGTCCGCGTAGGCGTCGATGTCGGCGCCCACCGTCTGCAGGTCGGCCGCCCGCGCGGCGATCGCGGCGATGGTCTCGTCGCGGGTGTAGGAGAGGCAGTGCGCGACGAGGCTGGCGAACATGTGCTCGTGGCGCTCTTCGTCCCTGCGGATCCGGTCGATGAGGCCGGCCAGGACGGGCTCCTCGATCGCGGCCGCCAGGTTGCGGCAGTAGACCGCGTGCGTGCGCTCGGTGAGCGCCATGTAGACGAGGGTTTCGACCTGCGAGTAGGTGTCGCCGCGGTAGCCCTTCATCACGTACTGGACGCGGGCCTCCTCGTTGGCGGTCGGGTCGACCTCCCGGGTCACCACCAGGTATTCGCGCAGCGCGATGGCGTGCAGGTGCTCCTCGGCGGTCCACCGGCCCAGCCAGCGGCCCCACCACTCCTCGAGGATGAAGTGCTCGACGAGCTCGCGGTGGTGTGCGGCGAGGTTGTCCTTGAGCAGCAGCAGGATCTCGCAGGCGTCGGTGATGGTCCTCGGCAGGGTGGTCTGAGACGGATCCCAGTCGCGTCCGCCCAGGAACGCGAAGTTCTCGCCCTGCTCGAAGGGCACGTAGTCGTGGGCGAACCAGAGGTCCTCGGTGTTGAGGTGGTGGTCCATGAGCCGCTCGACCACGGGCTCGAGTTCGAGGGTCAGCGTGTTAGGAACAGGTTTCTGTGCCATGCGGTTACTGTAACTTCTAGGAACAGGTTCTGTGAAATTGTTGGGGCGTGTCGCGGCCGAATGGTGACTTTGGTCCCTAACCCGCTCAGCGGTCGACGAGCGTCCAGTTCTCCAGGCCCTCGTAGAGGGGGAAATCCCTGGCCAGGCGCGTCACCCGTTGCCGCAGCGCCGAGACGTCCGCGGCAGTCCCGGCCGCCAGCGCGGTGGCGATGATGTCGGCGACCTCGGTGAATTCGGCGTCCCCGAAACCGCGGGTGGCCAGCGCCGGCGTGCCCACCCGCAGCCCCGACGTCACCATCGGGGGCCGCGGGTCGTTCGGGACCGCGTTGCGGTTGACGGTGATGCCGATCTCGTGCAGCAGGTCCTCGGCGGCCTTGCCGTCGAGCGGCGAGTCGCGCAGGTCGACCAGCACCAGGTGCACGTCGGTGCCGCCGCTGACCACCGAGACGCCGGCCTTGGCGACGTCGGCCGCCAGCAGCCGGTCGGCGACGATGCGCGCCCCGGACAGCGTGCGCTGCTGGCGGTCGGCGAACTCGGGCGTGGTGGCGATCTTGAGCGCGACCGCCTTGCCCGCGACGACGTGCATCAGCGGCCCGCCCTGCTGGCCGGGGAACACCGCCGAGTTGATCGCCTTGGCGTACTCCTGCTTGCCCAGGATCATGCCGGAACGGGCACCGCCCAGCGTCTTGTGCACGGTCGTGGACACCACGTCCGCATGCGGCACCGGCGTCGGGTGCAGGCCCGCGGCGACGAGCCCGGCGAAGTGCGCCATGTCCACCCACAGCTTGGCGTCGACCTCGTCGGCGACCGACCGGAACGCGGCGAAGTCGAGGATCCGCGGGTACGCCGACCAGCCGGCGATGATGACCTTGGGGCGGAACTCGAGCGCCCGGGCCCGCACGACGTCCATGTCGACCAGATGCGTCTTCGGGTCCACGCCGTAGAAGCCGGCCTCGTACAGCTTTCCGGAGAAGTTCAGCTTCATCCCGTGGGTGAGGTGGCCGCCGTTGGCGAGGTCCAGCCCGAGCAGGTGTTCCCCGGGTGACATCAGGGCGTGCAGCACGGCGGCGTTGGCCTGCGCGCCGGAATGCGGCTGGACGTTGGCGAACTCGGCGCCGAACAACGCCTTGGCCCGGTCGCGGGCGATGTTCTCCACGACATCGACGTGCTCGCATCCGCCGTAGTAGCGCCGACCGGGCAGTCCCTCGGCGTACTTGTTGGTCAGGACGCTGCCCTGGGCCTGCAGCACCGAGCGGGGCACGAAGTTCTCGGAGGCGATCATCTCCAGCGTGTCGCGTTGCCGGTGCAGTTCCTTGTCCAGCAACTCGGCGATGTCGGGGTCGACCTCGGCGAGCGGGGCCGACATCACAGAAGAGGCGGTACGGGCGTCGGGTGCGGCAGTCACGGCCGCCAGTCTATCCGCGGCGCTTTTCGCCAGCCCAGCCGTCGGGCGCGCGTTTGCCCCTGCCACACTTGAGCACTATGCCGCGGCCTAGCGAGCCGAGCCCTTATGTGGAGTTCGACCGAAAACAGTGGCGTGCGCTTCGCATGTCGACGCCGCTGGCCCTCACCGAAGAGGAACTGGTCGGGCTGCGCGGTCTCGGTGAGCAGATCGACCTGCTGGAGGTCGAAGAGGTCTACCTGCCGCTGGCCCGGTTGATCCACCTTCAGGTCGCCGCGCGCCAGCGGCTGTTCGCCGCCACCGCGGAGTTCCTCGGGGAACCGCAACAGAATCCGGACCGGCCGGTGCCGTTCGTCATCGGCGTGGCGGGCAGCGTGGCCGTCGGCAAATCGACGACGGCCCGCGTGCTGCAGGCGCTGCTGGCCCGCTGGGATCCCCACCCCCGGGTGGACCTGGTGACCACCGACGGCTTCCTATACCCGAATGCCGAGCTTGATCGGCGAAACCTGATGCACCGCAAGGGCTTTCCGGAAAGCTACAACCGCCGGGCGCTGATGCGATTCGTGACGTCGGTCAAATCCGGCGCGGACTACGCGTGCGCGCCGGTGTATTCGCACCTGAAGTACGACATCATCCCGGGGGCCAAGCACGTCGTCCGCCACCCCGACATCCTGATCCTCGAGGGCCTCAACGTGCTGCAGACCGGTCCGACCCTGATGGTGTCGGACCTGTTCGACTTCTCGCTCTACGTGGATGCCCGGATCGAGGACATCGAGCAGTGGTACGTGTCGCGGTTCCTGTCGCTGCGCACCACGGCGTTCGCCGACCCGGAGTCACACTTCCACCACTATTCGGCGCTGAACGACACCAAGGCGGTCGCCGCCGCCCGCGAGATCTGGCGGTCGATCAACCGGCCGAACCTGGTCGAGAACATCCTGCCGACCCGGCCCCGCGCCACCCTGGTGCTGCGCAAGGACGCCGACCACTCCATCAATCGGCTGCGCCTGCGCAAGCTGTAGCGCGGGTGCCGGGCCGGAGGCGCGGACAAGTTAGGCCGCGAGGCGACGCACTCCCAGGTACTGCAGACCGGCGAACGCCGCGGTGTAGACGCCGGTGGCCAGCGTCGCGGCCACCCCGGTTGCGGTCAACATGGGCACTGCCTCGGCGGCCACGATCGCGGCCAGCGTGAAGACGACGTTGGCCACGATGATGCCGTTCCCGACGCGGCGCAGGTCCGGCGCCGCGGCGAGGCTGAACACGACGAGGCCGGCGAGCACGAAGAACGCGCCCATTGCGTACTCCTGGCCGGACGTGAGCCCGGTCAGCGACGAGATCGGGTCGGCGAAGAACGCGACGGCCAAGCCGCACAGCCCCGTCAACGTGGCGTCGGCGCGCATGGCGAAACGCAGCAGCGAGTCGGTCGAGTCGTACAGGGGGCGGGTTGGGAGACCAGAAACGGCGGTCATGTGATTACTCCTAGCGATGGCGGAGGGGGTCGATCTGGTTTGAGCGTGCCGCCAGAGCACTGCCATATCGATGCGTGGCGCTGCCAACTGCTGCCACGGATACAAAGACCAGGTGTTTCTTCGGGCTATTCCCGGTTGTCCTAAATTGCCCGGCCTTCGACAACGCTGAACGGCGATGCCGTTTCGACCACCCGCGTCATTTCGAAGCCGGCCCGGCTCAGCAGTTGGCCGTATTCGGCGGCGGTGCGCTCCCGGGCGTCGAGCGCCATCAGCATTTCCAGGTCCAGCCAGTTGCCCAGGTATTCACGATTGTGCTTGGGAATGATGAGCTCGACGAGCAGGACGTTCTTGCCGGCGCCCGCCGCGGCGCGCACGTTGCGAAGGATGTGCACGGCGTCCTCGTCGGGCCAGTCGTGAATCACGTTCTTGAGGATGTAGGCGTCGCCGCCGTCGGGTACCGAGTCGAAAAACGATCCTTCGACAATCCGGACGCGGTCGTCGACGCCATGCTCGGAGAGGGTGGCCGGGGCCCCCGCCACGACCTCGGGCCGGTCGAAGAGGATCCCGCGGGCCCGTGGAGCGGCGCCGAGGATGGCGGCCAGTAGCCGGCCGTGCCCACCGCCGACGTCGGCGATGGTGGCGAAGCGGCCGAAGTCGTAGCCGGCGATCAACGGTGCGATGGCAAGTTCGGATCCACTGGTCATCGCCTGATTGAAAATTTCGCCGAGTTCGGGCTCGCCGGCCAGGTATTCGAACGTGGGCTTGCCGCGCAGGTCGGGGATGACGGCCCGGCCGGTGCGGATCGCGTCGGTGAAGTGGCTCCAGTGCTCGCGGTGCTGGGGCGAACCCAGCCAGCGGGCCCACCCGGCGACCGATACCTCCGCATCCCGGCGAAGCGCGTCGGCGAGCGGGGTGAGGTCGTAGCGGCCGTCGCGACGTTGCCGAAAGATGCCGCGCGCGATGAGCGCCCGCAGCAGTCGGCGCAGGGCGTCGGCGTCGGCGCCGACGGCTGTGGCGAGATCGTCGGCCGACAAGGGTCCTTTGGCGAGCGCGTCGGCGATGCCGAGATCGGCGGCCGCGGTGATGGCCTGGGCGGCCCACCCGTCGACGACCATCTCCATCACCGAGATCGGCGCCGGGACCAGGCGTCGATGCAGTTGAGCGATTCGATGTCGGACGAGCTCTATGGCCCGCACGACCCTGACAGGCGGAACCTTCGACGCCATCTGACTTCCTCCCTGGCTTTCAGACCTCTGTCCGCCTATTCGACGCCGCGGGCGGTAAGGACGGATTTTCGTGCCCCCGGCGCCGCGACACACAAGCGGCTGGGGCCGCGACTAGTCGCTGGGGACCGGCACCCGCCCGCGCAGATCCGCGGCGATGAGCCGGGCGGCGGCGTTTTGCCAGTTGTGCAGAGAACGCTGCGGTACCTCGGTGACCAGCCACTGCCAGGCCTGCCGGGCGGTGGGATCCAGGCCGGCCGCGGTGGCGTTCTGCGCGTATGCGCGCACCCCGACGACGTACGGGAAGTAGAGCGAGTTGTAGTAGCGCCACTCCTCGGTGGTTCCGAAATCGCCCGCGTCGCGGGGTTTGAGCCGGGCGATGCCGTCGGCCAGAACGGCCTTGAGCTCGTTGGCCCGCTCCACCGGGTGATCGGGGGCACCGCGTGCGGCCAGTCGCTCGTCGATCACGGGCAGCGCGGTCAGCGGGCTGGCGACGAGCTTGGTCAGGTCGGCGTAGTGGCCCAGCGCGCGGCGGGTGAGCCGGGCGAAGGTGTCGTCATCGATGTGCTGGAGCTCCTTGCGGGGATCGGCCGAACGCAGCGGCAGCGCCGCCCCGGTGTGGCGCAACGCTGCCCGGTCGGCGCGCAGCGTGGGTGACCTGGAGAACGCAAGCCGGTCCAGCATGCCGGCCAGCGGGTCGGCCAGCACCTGCACCGCGATCGCGATCGCGAGCGTGGTGAACAGCAGCACCGTCAGCACGGTCTGCGCGGTGGCCTCCCCGCGGGTCAGCGCCAAGCCGATCAGCGCCTGGCCGCCGAACAGCACCGCGACCGCCATCGAACCGGCGAACGAGCGCAGCATGTCGGCGCGCAGCGCCTGGCCCTCGTCGAAGGCGTCCCACAGCGCCACCGCCACCCCGAGCGTCAGGACGTCGCACCCCGTCGACGCCAGGGCCAGCCAGCTCGGCACGATGCCCAGCGGGATGATCAGGATGGCGTTGGCCAGCGCGAAAAACAGCGTCGCGACCACGACGACGCCGACGACCGAGGTGGGCTGGGCGGGCCGCCGAACCGCGACGATCATCGCCCCCAGCGTGGACGTCGAGATCACCGCCATCATCAGCAGGTGCCCCGGCCGCAGCGGCCCTTCGACGCTGCCGGCCAGCGCCGCGCCGAGCAGGTTCAGCGCGCCCACACCGCCGACGAGCAGGATCTCCCCGGTGCGCGCCCGCCAGCGGTCGCCCGGCCGGGACAGCTCGACGAGCACCGCGAACCACGCCACGCTGGGCACGGCGGCCAGATAGATCTCGAGCCGGCTGAGCAGCGCGAGGTGGCCCACGCCGGCCGTGCGCACCGCGTCCAGCGCGACCACCAGCGCGAAACCGCACAGCCCGATCGCCGCCAGCGCGAGCACCGGCTTGCGCGGATCGCGGGCCAGCAGATACAACCCCAGCCACCCGCTCAGCGTGAACACCACCGCCGACAGCGCAGCCATGCATCCAGTGTGGCACGGGTTACTTCCCGTACCTCCGATGCCGTTGGCTGTAGTCACGCAGCGCGCGCAGGAAATCGACGCGGCGGAACGCGGGCCAGTGCGCCTCGGTGAACCACATCTCCGAATAGGCGCTCTGCCAGAGCAAAAACCCCGACAGCCGCTGTTCCCCCGAGGTGCGGATCACCAGGTCGGGGTCGGGTTGCCCTGAGGTGTAAAGGTTTTCGGAGATGCCATCAACGGTCACCGCGTCGATAAGCTCCTCGGCGGTGGCTCCGTTGGCGAGCTCCTTGTTCAGCAGCGCCCGCACCGCGTCGACGATCTCCCGGCGCCCGCCGTAGCCGACGGCGACGTTGACGTGGAACGGCGCGACGGCCGGCGTCGACTCCACCGCGTCGCGCAGCCGGCGGGCCTGGTCCTCGCCGATCAGCCCGAGGTCCCCGACCGTGCGCACGCTCCAGTGATTGGCCGGGGCGCAGATCTCCTCGACCACGTCGGTGATGATCTCGATGAGGCCGGCCAGCTCGTCGGGATCGCGTTGCAGGTTTTCGGTGGACAGCAGGTACACGGTCGTCATCTCGATGCCGGCCTCTTGGCACCAGCGCAGCATCTCGGCGATCTTGGCCGCACCCATCCGGTAGCCGTAGCTGACATCGTCGTAACCGGCGTTGCGCGCCCAGCGCCGGTTCCCGTCGCACAGCACCGCGATGTGGCGGGGAAGTTCGGATTTGGTGGCCGCCAGACCCTGCCTCAGCCGCAGCTCGTAGACGCGGTACAACGGCTCCTTGAGCCGCGGCGGGATGATCTCCACGAAGCTCCACCCTACTGTGAGCGACACCAAATTCCGGTTTGGATTTGCGCAAGCCCACCGCACGTCCAACACCGGGTCGTGATCATTCGCGGTTACTGTTGGTCCTAATGAGCAGCAAAACCAGCACGCCCACCAACCCGGAGCCCGAGGCGATCGCGCCTGGCAATCCCGTCGAACAGCTCGTCGAGGGTGCCGCCGGGGCCGTTTCCAAGCCCCGCATGCGCGGCTGGATTCACTTCTACTCCGCATGGCTGGCGGTCGTCTGCGGCGCGAGCCTGGTGTCGGTGTCGTGGGCGGTGGCATCCACCCGGGCCGGGCTGACGACGTTCGCCTACGCCCTGGCCACCGTGGCCATGTTCGCGGTCAGCGCCACCTACCACCGCGTCAACTGGAAATCCGGCAAGAGCCGCAACCTGATGAAGCGGCTCGACCATTCGATGATCTTCCTGTTCATCGCCGGCAGCTACACACCGTTCGCGATGCTGGCGATGCCGCCCGCCGACGGGCGAACCGTGTTGTGGATCGTGTGGGGCGGGGCGCTGGCCGGCATCGTGCTGAAGGTGTGCTGGCCGACGGCGCCGCGCTGGGTGGGCGTGCCGCTGTACCTGCTGCTGGGCTGGGTGGCGGTCTGGTACGCGCCGACGATCATCCACGTCGCCGGGGTGGCCGCGATGGTGCTCCTCGCCGTCGGTGGCGCGTTCTACAGCATCGGCGGCCTGCTCTACGGGCTGCGCTGGCCCGACCCGTGGCCGAAGACGTTCGGCTACCACGAGTTCTTCCACGCCTTCACCGCGATCGCGGCGATCCTGCACTACATCGCCATGTGGTTCGCGGTCTTCTACGTCGGCAACCCGGCCTGACGGCCCGCGCTAAAGCTGCGTGACGTCGGCAGCCGACCAGTAGGCCTTCATCGCGGTGACCTTGCCGCGGTCGTCGAACACCATGACGTCGATCGGCTCGATCACCATCCGGTGCTCCCCCGCGGTGACGGTCAGGCGGAACTGGAACGCCGCCTCGTTGCCGGCCACCCGCAGTGACACCAACTCGCATTCGCGCTGCACGTCGTTGACCGCGGAGTAGAAGCCGTGGATCGCCTGGCGGCCGATGTGCACCTCGCCCCCGACCGGATCTTCGACGGTCGCGTCGTCGGCGTACAACTCCACCAGGTCGTCGGCGCTGCCCTTGGCGACGAGCTCGATGTAACGGTTGACGGTGTCCGCGATCGCGTGGACCCGGTCCGAGGCGTTTGGCATGGGACGCAGGGTAGCCTCCCGGCTACCCTGCCGAAACATCCAGGGCCGCCGCCAGTTCGGCCGCCCCGGTCACCGGCAGGTCGCAGAGCCGGCCACGGCACACGTACGCCGCGTCGGCGCCGCCGACCCGGTCCCGGCCGACCAGCAGCGGCGACGTATCCCGCTCGCCGCCCACCACGATCGCCCCGCCGGGCGCCAGCCGGCGCGCCTCGGCCAGCAGCGGGGACCGCGACGGGTCGCAGGCGACCGCGATCTGCAGCGGCCCGCGGACCGCGGCTTCGGCAACGGCCAGCCAGTGCCCGGCCGACCGCGGCGCGCGCTCCAGCAGCAGCGAATGCGCGGCGAGGGCGTCACCCGCGGCCCGCAGGTACCGGTCCGCACGTTCGCCGTCGACGAGGTGCGCCGCGGTCAGCAACGCTTCGGTGATCGACGACGCGCCCGACGGCGTGGCGCCGTCCAGCGGATCGGCCGGCCGCAGCACCAACCGCTCGGCGTCGTCGGCGGTGTCGAACCAGCGGCCCGGCTGCCCAGGGTCGGCGAAGTGGCGCAGCGCCGTGTCAAGCAGGTCGCTCGCCGTCGTCAGCCACGACTCCTCGGCCGTCAGCTGGTACAGCGCGAGCAGGCCGGTGGCCAGCATCGCGTGATCCTCCAGGATGCCGGGGCTGTCGCCGACCACCCCGCCCAGGCTGGCGCGCCGCAACCGACCGTCGACGACGTGCAGGCCCAGCAACGAAAGCGCGCAACGCCGTGCGGCAGCGGCCAATTCGGGTTCGTCCAGCGCCACGCTTGCCTCGGCCAGCGCGGTGATCGCCAGGCCGTTCCACGACGTGACGACCTTGTCGTCGCGACCGGGCTGCGCCCGGGTGAGCCGCGCGGCCAGCAGCGCGGCGCGGACCCGTTCGGCCCGCCGCGGGTCGTCCGGGTCCGCGGGCAACTGCAGCACCGAGCTGCCGTGTTCGAAGGTGCCGGACGGGGTGACCGCGAAAACCTCTGCCGCCCAAGGGCCGTCGTCGGCGCCGAGAGCCTCGGTCAGCTGCGCCGGCGTCCATACATACGTGGAACCCTCGCGGCCGTCGGCGTCGGCGTCCAGCGACGAGACGAACATGTCACCGTCGGTCAGCTCGCCGAGCAGGAACCCCGCGGTCTGGGCGGCGACCCGGCGCGCCAGCGGGTCGCCGGTGCGCCGCGCCCAATGCGCGTACGCGCGCAGCAGCAACGCGTTGTCGTACAGCATCTTCTCGAAATGCGGTACCACCCAGGCGTTGTCGACGCTGTAGCGGGCGAAGCCGCCGGCGAGTTGGTCGTAGATGCCGCCGCGGGCCATCGCGTTGGCCGTGCGCGCGACCGCCTCCAACGCCGCCGGCGACGCGGTGCGTTCGTGATTGCGCAGCAGCGCCTCGAGAATCGCCGACGGCGGGAACTTGGGGGCGCCCCCGAACCCGCCATGGACCAAATCCTGGTCGCCGAGCACGGAGGCGACGGCGTGGTCGCACAGCTGCGGCGCGACGTCCGGGCCACCACCGGGCAGGCCGCCGGCCATCTTGCGCAACTCATCGGCGATGTGGTCCGAGGCCTCCTCGACCTCGCCGCGACGGTCCCGCCAGGTGGCCGATACGGCCGAAAGAAGTTGCAGGAAACCGTCTTTGGGGTAGTACGTGCCGCAGAAGAAGGGTCGGCCGTCCGGCGTCAGGAAACACGTCATCGGCCATCCGCCGTGCCCGGTGAGCGCGACGGTGGCGTTCATGTACACCGCGTCGATGTCGGGCCGCTCCTCGCGATCGACCTTGATGCAGACGAATCCCGCGTTCATCACCGCGGCCACCTCGTCGTCCTCGAACGATTCGTGGGCCATGACATGACACCAGTGGCAGGCGGCGTAGCCGATGGAGAGCAGAATCGGCACGTCGCGCGCCGCCGCGTCCGCCAGCGCCTGCGGCGTCCACTGCTGCCAATGCACCGGGTTGTCGGCGTGCTGGCGCAGATACGGGCTGGTGGCCAGGCCGAGGGTGTTGGTTGCGGCGGATTCAGCCGGGCTCATCACCGGGTCCTGGGGCCCGTGTCGGCCCGTTCGCCGGGCCGGACTCCTCGCCGACCGTGTCGGTGCCCTCGTCGGCGGCCTGATCGGGCTCGGGGTGCTCCGGGTCGAATGTCTTCGGAACCTTTTTCAGCTGCCGGCTCATCGACCGCAACAGGAACAGCGTCGAGATCACCAGCAGCACGACCACGAGCAGCCCGACCGGGCTGGCCTTGCCGAAGTCAGGCCCATGGTTGTGCGGGCCGTCGGCGATCACCCGGAGGAGATGGTGCGTCACCCGTCGTCCTCGATTCCGGCGAACAGGTGGTCCTCGGGCAGCTTGACCGGCACACGCGAGCGGGCCAGCTCGAATTCCTCGGTCGGCCAGAGCCGCTGCTGCCATTCGATGGGAGCGGCGAAGAATTCGGCGTTCGGGTCGATCTGGGTGGCGTGCGCGCGCAGGGCGTCGTCGCGCTGGCTGAAATACGCCGAGCACTCGACCCGCGTCGTCACCCGGGACTCGAACGGGTCGTGCTCGGGATCCCAGTGCTTGAGCCACTTTTGGAACGGGCCCTCCTGGCCGCGCTTGACGAATTCGTCGTGCAGCAGCTGCATCCGTGCCCGCAGGAAGCCGTGGTTGTAATACAGCTTGGACACCGCCCACGGCTCGCCCGCGTCCGGGAAGCGGGCGTAGTCGGCGGCGGCCTCGAACGCGCCGACCGAAACCTGGTGGCAGCGAATGTGGTCGGGGTGCGGGTAGCCGCCGTTCTCGTCGTAGGTGGTCATCACGTGGGGGCGGAACTCGCGGACCACGCGCACCAGCGCTTCGACGGATTCCTCCAGCGGCGCCAGCGCGAAGCAGCCCTCGGGCAGCGGGGGCGCCGGATCGCCCTGGGGCAGGCCGGAGTCGACGAAGCCCAGCCAGGTGTGCTCCACGCCGAGGATCTCCGCCGCCTTCGCCATCTCGTCACGGCGGATTTCGGCCATGTGCTCCAGCACGTCGGGCAGGTCCATCGCCGGGTTGAGAATCTCGCCGCGCTCGCCCCCGGTCAGCGTGACCACCAAAACCCGGTGACCCTCGTCGGCGTAGCGGGCCAGGGTGGCCGCACCCTTGCTCGACTCGTCGTCGGGGTGGGCGTGCACCGCCATCAACCGCAGTTCGCTCACGTGCCCCCTTCTCCGAGTCGGTTCGCAGGTCGCCCCTGAAGGGCTAGAAGTGCTAGAAGCGACCTTATAATTCCAGTTCCGATCGTTGCATCCCGCCGGCCGGCGGCCGGCAGCCCAACAACCCAGGCATACCCAGGCATGACCGAAACCTCCCTTCCGCGCCCCGAGGCCCGCTACGGCCGGTCGCGACTGTCGCGCGTGTCCCGCCGCCGGGTGGCCATCGGTCTGGCCGTGCTGGTCGTCGCCGTGGGCGTCGTCGTCGCCGTCGTCGGCTACCAGCGGCTGGGGACCAGCGACGTCGCGGGCTCGCTGGCCGGCTACCAGGTGATCGACGACGAGACGGCGTCGGTAACGATCAGCGTGACGCGATCCGACCCGTCGCGCCCGGTTGATTGCATCGTGCGGGTCCGGGCCAAGGACGGCAGCGAGACCGGCAGACGCGAGGTGCTGGTGCCGCCGTCCGACCAGGCCACCGTTCAGGTGACGACGACGCTGAAATCGGTCCGGCCGCCGGTGATGGCCGACATCTACGGCTGCGGGGCCGATGTGCCCGGCTACCTGCGTCCGGCCTGACCGCGCGATCAAGACCAGCGGAGAATATTGAGTCATCATCTGTTTGCGCGGTGGTAACATGGATGAATGCACGGTTCCCGTAGGGACCGTGTATTGCTGCATTAAAGGCCGTCGGAAGAACGGAGCGGCGGTAGGCGGGGCGGGACCCGGATACCCCCGGCAGCGGGGTGCAAAAACTTGCGCGAATACGCGAAACGAGAAAGAAATACGAGGACGACGAGATGACGGATACTCAGGTGACCTGGTTGACCCAGGAGTCACATGACCGACTCAAGGCCGAGCTCGACCAGTTGATCGCGAATCGTCCGGTCATCGCCGCGGAAATCAACGACCGCCGCGAAGAGGGTGACCTGCGCGAGAACGGCGGCTACCACGCCGCCCGCGAAGAGCAGGGTCAGCAGGAGGCCCGCATCCGCCAATTGCAGGATCTGCTCAACAACGCCAAGGTCGGCGAGGCGCCCAAGCAGTCCGGCGTCGCGCTGCCCGGCTCGGTGGTCAAGGTCTACTACAACGGCGACAAGTCCGACAGCGAGACGTTCTTGATCGCCACCCGCCAGGAGGGCGTCAACGACGGCAAGCTCGAGGTGTACTCGCCCAACTCACCGCTGGGCGGCGCCCTGATCGACGCCAAGGTCGGCGAGACCCGCAGCTACACGGTGCCCAACGGCAACACCGTCGAGGTCACCCTGGTCAGCGCGGAGCCCTACCACTCCTGATTTCCTCTGACGGTGTTCGCCGGGCCCTGCCCGGCCACCAGACACAGAATCGCGTCCAGCGCGCCTTGCACGTGCGATTCTGTGTCTGGTGGCGGTAGCTAAGCCAGCGCCTGCTCGAGGTCGGCCAGCAGGTCGGCGACGTCCTCGATGCCGACCGAAAGCCGCACCAGGTCGTCGGGCACTTCCAGTTGCGAACCGGCGGTCGACGCGTGCGTCATCGCGCTGGGCAGCTCGATCAGCGACTCCACCCCACCCAGCGACTCGGCCAGGATGAACACCTCGGTTCGCGCACAGAGCTCCTCGGCGGCCCGCCGGCCCCCGCGCATGCGCACCGAGACCATGCCGCCGAAGCCGCGCATCTGGCGCGCGGCGATTTCGTGGCCGGCGTGGCTGGGCAGGCCCGGATACAGCACCGCACTCACGGCAGGATGTCCGGCGAGGAATTCCGCTACCGCGCAAGCGTTTTCGCTGTGCCGCTGCATCCGCAGCACCAGGGTCTTCAGGCCGCGCATCGTCAGGTAGGCGTCGAACGGGCCGGGCACCGCGCCGGCCCCGTTCTGCAGGAATGCGAACGCGTCGTCCAGCTCCTGATCGTTGGTGATCAGCGCGCCGCCCACCACGTCGGAGTGCCCGCCGATGTATTTCGTCGTCGAGTGCAACACCACGTCGGCGCCCAACGTCAACGGCTGCTGCAGCGCCGGCGACGCGAAGGTGTTGTCCACCAACACCTTTGCCGAGTGTTGCCGGCCCAGTTCCGCGATCCCGGCGATGTCGGCGATGGTCAGCAACGGGTTGGTTGGCGTTTCGACCCAGATCAGCCGGGTCCGCGCGGTGATCGCGCCCGCGACGGCGTCCAGGTCGGACAGCGCCACCGGCGTGTACTGGACGTTCCACTTGGTGAACACCTTGTCGATCAGCCGGAAGGTGCCGCCGTAGGCGTCGTTGGGGATGACGACGTGGTCGCCCGGCCGCAGCGTCGCGCGCAGGGCGCAGTCGGTGGCGGCCATCCCGGAGGCGAACGCGCGCGCGAAGGCGGCCTCCTCGACCGCCGCCAGCGAGGCCTCGAGCGCCGCCCGGGTCGGGTTGCCGGTGCGCGCGTACTCGAATCCGCCGCGCAGGCCGCCGACACCGTCCTGGGCGAACGTGCTGCTGGCGTAGATCGGGGCGTTCACCGCCCCGGTTGCCGGATCGGGGCGGTAGCCGGCGTGGATCGCCTTGGTGGCCAATCCGTTGAACTTGTGGTCTCCGCTACGGTCCTCGCTCATCGCCGATCAGCCTAGTGACGCCACCGCGCCATCGTCCCGCCGACCGAAGGCCGCCCGGATTCAGGCCGCGGCGCCCTCTTCGATCGGCAGGCACACCGTCGTCATGATCTTGTCCGCCAACGTTTGCCGCTTGGCGTCCCACAGCGGGAAGAGGTAGCCGATGTAGCAGATGATCTGGTCGACGAAGTGCGCGATCTGGCGCACCACCGACATCCCGAACCCGATCGGCTGGCCGGTGACCTCGCTGACCACCTTGAACTTCATCACCGACTTGCCAATGCTCGAGCCCGTGGTGCCCTGGCGGTAGCCGTAGTTCCAGACCAGGTAGGCCACCGCGGCCAGCCACGCCAACCAGAACGCCATCGTGCCGATGGCGCTGGGCTGGTTCACGCAGTACTGGTTGACGCTGTACTGGGTGATGTCGCTGACGCACGACTGTTGCGTGGTGAGCGCCTGAATGATCGCGCCGATGCCCACCAGGACGCCGGCCGGGATGTTGTCGATGAGGAACGCCAGCACCCGGGTGACCCACGGCGTGTAGGACTCCGTCGGCAGCGCGCGGATCGCCGGTCCGGGCGGGGGCGGCGCGTATCCGCCCGACGATGGGGGCGGCGGCGGGTAGGAACCGCCCGGCGGGGGCGGCGGAGGGGGTTCTTGGCCGCCGGCCCCAGGGGGCGGCTGATAGGACTCGCCGGGCGACGGTTGATCGGACATGGGCAACCCTCCACTGCGTTGGCTGAACCAGGCCGAATTACAGTACCTGCCGGGCCCGCGGAGCGGTATAAGCGAGATTTTCGGCTTCCACGCGCGGCCCGCCCCGCTAACGCCGGACCGTCGTTGCGCGGGGCGGCTCGGACAAGAATCCCAACAGGTCGTACCGGGTGATCACGCCCACCGGTTTGCCCTTCTCCACCACCATCAACGCGTCCCAGTCGCGCAGCGCCTTGCCCGCCGCGCTGACCAGCTCACCGGCGCCGATCATCGGCAGCGGCGGGCTCATGTGCAGCGCGACGGCGTCGGCCAGCTTGGCCCGGCCCTCGAAAACGGCGGACAGGAGCTCGCGCTCGGAAACGCTGCCCGCGACCTCCCCCGCCATGACGGGCGGCTCGGCGCCGACCACGGGCATCTGCGACACCCCGTACTCGCGCAGGATGCCGATGGCGTCGCGCACCGTCTCGGACGGATGGGTGTGCACCAGGTCGGGTAGCTCGCCGGATTTGCGCCGCAGCACATCGCCGACGGTGAACTCCTCGGTGGACCCGTCGAGGCGCCCGCGCAGGAACCCGTACGACGACATCCAGGCATCGTTGAAGATCTTCGCCATGTAGCCCCGCCCGCCGTCGGGCAGTAGGACCACCACCAGCGCGTCGGGTCCGGCCTCCTCGGCCACCTTGAGCGCGGCGACCACCGCCATCCCGCACGACCCGCCGACCAGCATCGCCTCCTCGCGGGCCAGCCGCCGGGTCATGTTGAACGAGTCGGAGTCCGACACCGCGATGATCTGGTCCGGCACCGTGCGGTCATAGGCGTCCGGCCAGAAGTCCTCGCCGACGCCCTCCACCAGGTAGGGCCGACCGGTGCCGCCCGAGTACACCGAGCCCTCCGGGTCGGCGCCGATGACCTTGACCCGCCCGCCGGACACCTCCTTGAGGTAGCGGCCCGCGCCGGTGATCGTCCCGCCGGTGCCGATGCCGGCGACGAAATGGGTGATCTTGCCGTCGGTGTCGGCCCAAATCTCCGGGCCGGTGGTCGCGTAGTGACTGGCCGGTCCCTCCGGGTTGGCGTACTGGTCGGGCTTCCAGGCCCCTTCGATTTCGCGGGTCAGCCGGTCGGAGACGCTGTAGTAGCTGTCCGGGTGGTCGGGCGGCACCGCCGTCGGGCACACGACCACCTCCGCGCCGTAGGCGAGCAGCACGTTGCGCTTGTCCTCGCCGACCTTGTCGGGGCAGACGAACACGCACTTGTACCCGCGCCGCTGGGCGACCAGCGCCAGGCCGACGCCGGTGTTGCCCGACGTGGGTTCGACGATGGTCCCCCCGGGCTTGAGCTGCCCGCTGGCCTCGGCGGCATCGATCATCTTCACCGCGATCCGGTCCTTCGAGCTACCGCCCGGGTTGAGGTATTCGACTTTGGCCGCCACGGTGCCGGCGCCGTCGGGAACGACGGAGTTCAGCCGAACCAGCGGCGTTCCCCCGATGAGGTCACTGATGTGCTGCGCGATCCGCATGCGTTCATCGTCTCAGGCGCTTTCGCGCGGCGCACACTCGCTAGCCGGTGGCCTCGCGGATGTAGTCGCCGATCTGGCGCAGCGAACGAATCGCCTCCGGAACCAGCGGCGCGGCCAGCTGGAAGTCGTGGACCTGGCCGGGCCAGACCCTCACCTCGGCCGGAACGCCGACCGCCGCCAACCGCGACGCCGCCAGCTGCGCGTCGTGGAGCAACACCTCGGATCCGGAAACGTGGATGAGCGTCCGCGGCAGGCCCGGCTTGATGTGCTCCAACGGCTCGTAAATCTCTTCCGGTTTGCCGTCGACGATGTTCTTTTCGGCGGCGCTAGCAACCAACGCGACTAGCGCGTCGAACGCGTTCGCGGGGAACATCGCGTCGCTCTTGATGTTGGGGTGCGCCTGCTTGCATTCCTTTGCTAGCTGCAGCAGTGGCGAGATCGCCACCAGGGCCGCCGGCATGTCCGAATCCAGGTGCGCCTCCTCCTGCAAGCGTTGCGCCAGGGCGAGCGCGAGGTACCCGCCCGCCGAGTCACCGGCCAGCACGATCTGGTCCGGCTCGAAGCCGCGCTCGCGCAACCATTGGTAGGCGTCGTGACAGTCGTCCAGGGCCATCCCGACCGAGTGCTTGGGCAACAGCCGGTAGTTGACGACCAGCACCGGCGAGTCAGCAAACTTCGACAGCGTCTCGACCAGCCGGCCGTGGGAGTTTGCTCCGCAGGTCAAAAACGCGCCGCCGTGCAAGTAGACGATCACCCGGCGGGTGCCGTCCGCGGGCAACACTCCGGGGGCGCGCACGAGCTGCGCGGAAGCATTGGGCAAGTTCACCGTCTCGCGGACGGTGGCGGAAACCGGGAGCAGGACCCGGGCCGCGACGTCGATCAGACCCCACGGCCACGGCAGGTTGGGAACGTGGCTGCCGACGGCCAGCACCGGCCGGATCGTCAGCCGGGACGCGACGTTGGCTACCCGCGCAGCGACGCTGGGACCGGACTCGAGTACCTCGACCGGTGCGCCGTCGCTGATGGCAAATCTGCGTGCCTCAACTCTACGTCGCTTGAGGACCTCATGTGGCCGAACGGTATTCCGGGGGAAACCGGATACCTTGCTAGGTGCGGTCATGCTCAACACTTCCTACGCCGTTGTAGTCCGATACAGCATGTGACGAGGCGGCCAAGCGTCCGGTTCAGCCCGCTTTCCAGGGCGTTCAGCCAACCCTTGAAACTTAGCTTGACAGCCTTTGCTGGGTAGAACGTTTGAAGAATCTGATTTGATACCACATTTGATTCACAACGTGACCACATTGTTCACAAGCCGCCCGCGCAAACCCCGAAGCGGATCTAAACTGATTTCGTGACCATCCGGGTGCCGCGTCGTTCGACAATCGCCCTGGCCACAGCCGGTGCGCTCGCCTCGACGGGTACGGCCTATCTGGGCGCACGCAACCTGCTGGTCGGCCAGGCGGCGCACACGCGCACCATCATCCCGAAGGCCTGGGACATCCCACCGCGCGCCGACGGCGTGTACGGCCCCGGCGGCGGGCCCGTGCAGCGGTGGCAGCGCGGCATGCCCGTGGACGTGCACCTGATGATCTTCGGCGACTCCACGGCCACCGGGTACGGCTGCATGAGCGCCGAGGAAGTGCCCGGCGTGCTGATCGCGCGCGGGCTGGCCGAGCGGGCGGGCAAGGCCGTCCGGCTGAGCACCAAGGCCATCGTCGGAGCCACGTCGAAGGGCGTCGCCGGTCAGGTCGACGCGATGTTCGTGGCCGGCCCGCCGCCGGACGTGGCCGTGATGATGCTGGGGGCCAACGACGTCACGGCCCTCAACGGCATCAGCCAATCGGCGCAACGGCTGGCCCTGACCGTGCGCAAGCTGCGCTCCCGCGGTGCGGTGGTGATCGTGGGCACCTGCCCCGATCTAGGGGTCGTAACCGCGATCCCGCAACCGCTTCGCTCGCTGGCGCACGCGCGGACTACGCAGCTGGCCCGCGCGCAGACGGCCGCCGTCCGCGGCGCCGGCGGCGTCCCGGTCGCGATGGCCCAGCTGCTGGCGCCCCGATTCCGGACCCAGCGCGAGGAGATGTTCTCCGCCGACGGGTTCCACCCCTCACCCACCGCGTACGCGCTGGCCGCCGAGGCGCTGCTGGTCGCGGTGTGCGACGCGCTGGGGATCGAGGTCGAGAGCCCGACGCCGGAAGTTCCCGTCGCCGCCTTCGCACCGAGGCTCGACGAGTCCCCCGCGCGGTTGACCCTCGTGTCGCGGCTGTGGCGGCGCCCAGGGACCGCATCCCCCGCCCCGTCTGAGTCCCAGCCGGTCGGCACCGACTAGATTTGTTCTAGCCCGTCGGGGTGCCCAGACACCCGCTTGTGATGCAAGCCGCACCGGCGGAAGGGATTTGAAGGGAAAAGCCATGCCTGAAGCCGTCATCGTCTCAGCCGCTCGCTCACCGATCGGCCGCGCCATGAAGGGATCGCTGGTGTCCATGCGGCCCGACGACCTGGCCACCCAGATGGTGCGCGCCGCGCTCGACAAGGTGCCCGCGCTCAACCCGCACCAGATCGACGACCTCATCCTGGGCTGCGGCCTGCCGGGCGGCGAATCCGGCTTCAACATGGCGCGCGTCGTCGCCGTCGAGCTGGGCTATGACTTCCTGCCGGGGACCACGGTCAACCGGTACTGCTCGTCGTCGCTGCAGACCACGCGGATGGCGTTCCACGCGATCAAGGCGGGCGAGGGTGACGCGTTCATCTCGGCGGGCGTGGAGACGGTGTCGCGGTTCGCCAAGGGCAACTCCGACTCGTGGCCCGACACCAAGAACCCGCTGTTCGACGAGGCCCAGGAGCGTACGTCGGCCGCCGCTGCGGGCGCCGACGAATGGCACGACCCCCGCGCCGACGGGAACCTGCCCGACGTCTACATCGCGATGGGTCAGACCGCCGAGAACGTCGCCATCCTCACCGGCATCAGCCGCGAGGAGCAGGACCGCTGGGGGGTGCGCAGCCAGAACCGCGCCGAGGAGGCCATCAAGAGCGGCTTCTTCGAGCGGGAGATCAGCCCGGTGACCCTGCCCGACGGCACCACCGTCACCACCGACGACGGCCCGCGCGCCGGCACCACCTACGAGAAGGTCAGCGAGCTCAAGCCGGTGTTCCGGCCCAACGGCACGGTGACCGCCGGCAACGCGTGTCCCCTGAACGACGGCGCGGCCGCACTGATCATCACCAGCGACACCAAGGCCAAGGAACTGGGCCTGACGCCGCTGGCCCGCATCGTGTCCACCGGGGTCAGCGGCCTCTCGCCGGAGATCATGGGCCTCGGGCCGATCGAGGCATGCAAGAAGGCGTTGGCTCGCGCCGGGATGTCGATCGGCGACATCGACCTTTACGAGATCAACGAGGCCTTCGCGGTGCAGGTGCTGGGCTCGGCACGCGAGCTGGGCATGGACGAGGACAAGCTGAACGTGTCCGGTGGGGCGATCGCCCTGGGCCACCCGTTCGGCATGACCGGCGCGCGCATCGCCACCACGCTGCTCAACAACCTGCAGACCCACGACAAGACGCTGGGCCTGGAAACCATGTGTGTCGGCGGCGGCCAGGGCATGGCGATGGTGATCGAGCGGCTGAGCTAGCCGCGCCGAACCCCATCCGCGACGGCGCGCAACTTGTCCGGGTTGGCCACGTTGTGGATGGTGACGATGCGCCCGTCTGCGTCCAGTTCGACTGTGAGCGTGGCGATCACGCGGCCCGCGGCCGAGAAGACGATACCCGGCCCGCCGTTGACGTCGACGACTTCGGCTGTCATGTCGGCGATCTCGACGCCTTCGTAGGGGCGCTTGGTGACCCCGGCGAGCCATGCGGCGACCTTGGCCATGCCCTCGACCGGGCGCAGCGCCTGGCGCACCTTTCCGCCGCCGTCCGTCCATAGCGTGACGTCGGGGGCGAGCAGTTGCATGAGATCGTTGATGTCTCCGCCGGTCGCCGCGGCGAAGAAGCGTTCGGTGACCGCGCGTTTCTTGCCGCGGTCGGCCTCGAACCTGGGCCGGCGCGCCTGCACGTGATTGCGGGCGCGGTGGCCCGCTTGACGCACGGCCGCCTCCGAACGCTCTACGGCCGAAGCGATTTCGGCGTAACTGAAGTCGAACACCTCCTTCAGGACGAACACCGCGCGCTCCAGTGGGCTCAGCGTCTCGAGCACGACGAGCATCGCCATCGACACCGATTCGGCGGCCGCGACATCCTCGGCCGTGTCCTCGCTCGTGAGGATCGGCTCGGGAAGCCACGGCCCGACGTAGGTCTCCCGCTGACGCCGGGTCGAACGCAGTCGTTCCATCGACAGATTCGACACGATGCGGGACAGGTACGCCTTGGGGTCGGCGACCTGACCTCGATCGGCCGCCGACCACTTCAGCCACGCATCCTGAACGACGTCTTCGGCGTCAGCCGCCGACCCCAGGATCCGATAGGCGATGGCGAACAACAGCTTCCGATGTTCGACGAACGTGTGCTCGTCGGTGCTCATCGGGTGAAGCCCCCACCGCGCCGCCACGTCATGGCGCCCAGCGCGGGCAGCAACTTGAGCAATCGGTAGGTCGTCCAGGGGCTGGAGCTCACCGTTTCCTTGTACGCGACCGCCCACCGACCGGCCAGATAGAGCCGCGCCGGGCTGTCGTCGGGATGGGTGAACTGGATGACGGCGTCGCGGCGCCCCAGGCTCACCGGCTGGTGGACATAGCCGAAGCGGAACCGCTTGGGCTGCTTGCCCTTCAGCTCTCGCACGATGTTGCCGGCGGCGTGCACACCGGTCGGGATGCCACTCTGGCAGGTGCCATGCACCAGGCCATATCCTTGCCGAACCGCCGCGGCGTCGCCGACGACATACACGTTGGGGTGTGACACCGAGCGCAGCGCCTCATCGGTGATGATTCGGCCGCGCTCGTCGACGCTCAGGCCAGCGGCGGCCGCCAGTGGCGATACCCGCACGCCCGTGGTCCACAGCACCGCGCGCGTTGACGACTTCGCCGTCAGCCAGCGCGACGCCGTCGGGCATCACCTTGACGATCTCAACGCCCGAACGCATCCGCACGCCCAACCGGGCCAACCCGGAATTCAGGCGGGCCCGCGCCTTGGGGCCCATCGTCGATCCGGGCGTGCCCCGGCTGAGCAGGACGACGTCGAGTTCGGGATGCCGTTCGGCGATCTCGGCCGCCGATTCGATTCCGGTCAGGCCGCCGCCGGCGACCACCACCGTGCCGGCGCCAAGCCGATCCAGCTGTTGCGCCAGCAGCCCGGCGTCGTGGGCGGTGTTGAGCGTGTAGGCGAATTCGTCGACGCCGGGCACGACATCGGTGTCGGCGACGCTGCCAAGCGCGTACACCAGGGTGTCGTAGCCGATCGTGCGCTCGTCGTCGAGACGGACGGCCCGCGCGTCGGCGTCGACGCCGGTGACCCATCCCTGGACGAACTCGACGTCGGTACCGGCGAGCAGGTCCGGGATCTCAAGGTCGGCCAGCCGCTGGCCCGAAGCCGCCTGGTGCAGCCGCAACCGCTCGGTGAATCGGGCCTGCGGGTTGACCAGGGTGACGCGCACGTCGTCGCGGCCCTTGACCCGACCCGCCAAGCGGGTGGTGGCCGCCATGCCGGCGTAGCCGGCGCCGATGATCACGATGTGCTTCATGATGCTGCCTTTCGCGAGCGAATGGGTGCTGACAACCAGCAGACGCATCCAGCGGTCGCGGATGTGACATCGCGCCGCCGCGAGTGTGAAGCGTGAGCGTTGAGCGTGAAGCCTGGGCGGCGACACGCCGGGCGCCTCCGCCACAGCTACACACACAAAACCGTGAGCGCGCACTCATCGCGCGTCAACAACTAAAAACCGGCACGCCTGAGGGCGTGCCGGTTTTCGTCGGGCTCGTGGCTAGTCGTTCTGCAGGTAGCTGAGCAGGCGCAGGATCTCGAGGTACAGCCAGACCAGCGTCACGGTCAGGCCCAGCGCGATGCCCCACGCCGCCTTCTCCGGCGCGCCCGCCCGGATCATCTGGTCGGCCGCGTCGAAGTCGATCAGGAAGCTGAACGCCGCGATGCCGATCATCACCAGCGAGAAGATGATCGCGATCGGCCCGCCGCTGCGCAGGCCCAGGCCCGTGCCGCCGCCGACGTGGAACATCGCCAGCACGAAGTTGCCGAGCATCAGGAACAGCGCACCGAAGAGGGCGGCGACCACCATCCGGGTGAACTTGGGCGTGACGCGAATGGCGCCAGTCTTGTAGACGACGAGCATCCCGAAGAACACGCCGAGGGTGCCGAGAACGGCCTCCCCGATCAGCGCGCCGGCGTTGGCGTTGGAGACCTGGAAGTTGGCGAAGACGAACGACACGGCGCCGAGGAACAGGCCCTCGAGGACCGCGTAGCTGAGGACGATCGCCGGGTTGTCCTGCTTGCGACCGAAGGTCGCGATCAGCACCAACCCCAGGCCGCCCAGCGCGCCGATCAGCGTCAGCGGCATCGCCAGCGCCAGGTTCGAGGTCACCAGGAAGTAGGACACGATCGCCGCGCCCGTCAGCACGGCCAGCGTGATGCCGGTCTTGGTGACGACGTCGTCGATAGTCAGCGGGCGGGAGGCCCTGGTGTCCTGGTAGGGGGCCGCGTAGGGGTCGGCCTGGTAATAGCCCGGGGCCGCGCCCGTGCCGAATTGCGCGTATCCGCCGCTCTGCTTGGGCAGCGAACGAAATACCGGGTTACTTGTCTCCCGCACCGTCGGATCCTCTCTCAATGGCTATGGGTTCGAGCTGTGCGAACAACTGCTCAACGACCGGCGGGGCGCCCGGGTTCCCGACCGACCTGCTGTTTTCTCGGCGTATCCGGCTACTGAAACTCGTTGTGGTGTTGTCGTCCGGTCAAACATAACCCTTACCCGCGAGGATCGCTGCGGTCGTGACGTTCTAGATTGCTGGTCGAGACCGGGCGGCGATTGGAAGGCATAGGGGCGTTGACTGGGGAAACCGACGAATCCGATGAGGTCCTGACCCGAGTCGAAGGCGGCGTCGGGTTGATCACGCTCAACCGGCCCAAGGCGATCAACTCGCTGAATCACCCGATGGTGAACGCCCTGAGCGCCGTGCTGACCCGGTGGGAAAACGACGACGCGGTGCGGGCGGTGGTGCTGTCCGGGGCCGGCGAGCGCGGATTGTGCGCCGGCGGCGACGTCGTGGCCGTCTACGAAAGCGCGCGCAAGGACGGCGTCGAGGTCCGGAAGTTCTGGCGCGACGAGTATCTGCTCGACGGCCAGATCGGGCGGTTCGCCAAGCCGTACGTGTCGTTGATGGACGGCATCGTGATGGGTGGCGGCGTGGGGGTCAGCGCGCACGGCAGCGTCCGCGTGGTGACCGAAACCTCAAAGGTGGCAATGCCGGAGGTGGGCATCGGGTTCGTTCCCGACGTCGGCGGGGCGTTTCTGTTGTCCCGGGCGCCGGGTGCGCTGGGACTGCACGCCGCGCTGACCGGGGCGCCGTTCTCCGGAGCCGACGCCATCGCAATGGGATTCGCCGACCACTACGTCCCGCACGACGAACTGGACGCGTTCACCAAGGCGATCGTCGACGACGGCGTCAATAGCGCTTTGGCCGCGCACGCGGTCGAACCGCCGCCGAGCGAGCTTGCCGCGCAACGCGATTGGATCGACCGGTGCTTCGCCGGCGACACGGTCGAAGACATCGTCGCCGCCCTGCGTGGTCATGGCGCCGGGCCGGCGAACGAGGCCGCCGATCTGATCGCCACCCGCTCCCCCATCGCGGTGTCGGTGGCCCTGGAGGCGGTGCGCCGCGCCGCCAAACTGGACTCCCTGGAAGAGGTTCTGGTCCAGGACTATCGGGTGTCGTGCGCGTCGGCGGGCTCGCACGACCTGGTGGAGGGCATCCGCGCGCAGATCATCGACAAGGATCGCAATCCGAAGTGGTCGCCGGCGACGCTGGCCGAGGTCAACGCGGCCGATGTGGAGGCGTATTTCGCCCCGGTCGACGACGACTTGAAATTCTAGAAAGGCGGTTAGCGTGACAGACAAGTACGAGACCATCCTCGTCGAGCGCGATCAGCGGGTCGGGATCATCACGCTGAACCGACCGCAGGCACTCAACGCGCTCAACAGCCAGGTGATGATCGAAGTCACCAGCGCGGCAACCGAATTGGACGACGATCCCGGCATCGGTGCGATCATCATCACCGGTTCGGCCAAGGCGTTCGCGGCCGGTGCCGACATCAAGGAAATGGCCGCCCTGACCTTCGCCGACGCGTTCGGCGGCGACTTCTTCGCCACCTGGGGCAAACTCGCCGCCGTCCGCACCCCCACCATCGCCGCGGTGGCCGGACACGCGCTGGGCGGCGGCTGCGAGCTCGCGATGATGTGCGATCTGCTCATCGCCGCCGACACGGCGAAGTTCGGCCAGCCGGAGATCAAACTCGGTGTGCTGCCGGGCATGGGCGGTTCGCAGCGCCTGACCCGCGCCATCGGCAAGGCCAAGGCCATGGACCTCATCCTGACCGGGCGGACCATCGACGCGGCCGAAGCCGAACGGAGCGGCCTGGTTTCGCGGGTGGTGCCGGCCGACGACCTGCTGACCGAGGCCAAGGCCGTCGCCACCACCATTTCGCAGATGTCGCGCTCGGCGGCGCGCATGGCCAAGGAGGCCGTGAACCGCGCCTTCGAATCCACCCTGTCCGAGGGTCTTCTCTACGAGCGCAGGCTGTTTCATTCGACGTTCGCCACCGAGGACCAGTCCGAGGGAATGGCCGCATTCATCGAGAAGCGGCCACCCAACTTCACCCACCGATAGGACGCTTCGATGAGCGACCCGGGTCCCGCGACGACCGCCCCCAACGAGGAAGCCGACCGCGAAGCGGGACCCGGTAAGCCTCGCAAACCACGCTGGCGCGAAAAACCTTGGTGGGTGCGCCATTACACGTTTATGGGCACCGCGGTCGGCCTGATCTTCATCTGGTTCTCGATGACGCCATCGCTGCTGCCGCGCGGCGCGCTGTTCCAGGGACTGGTCAGCGGCATCTCCGGCGCGATCGGCTACGGGTTCGGGGTTTTCGGCGTATGGCTGGTCCGCTTCATGCGCACCAAGAACTACAGCCCGCCCGCGCCACGCTGGGCGTGGATGGTGCTGATCCCGGTCGGCGCGGCCGGCATGGTGGTGATGGCGATGCGGTTCCACGTCTGGCAAGACCGCGTGCGCGACCTGATGGGCGTGCAGCACCTGAAGTGGTACGACTACCCGGTGGCCGCCGGCCTGTCACTGGTCGTGCTCTTCACGTTTGTCGAAATCGGCCAGTTCATCCGATGGCTGGTCCGATTTCTGGTGGAACAGCTGGATCGCGTTGCGCCGTTTCGCCTTTCGGTGACAATCGTCATTGTCGTGCTGGTTGCGCTGACCATCACCCTGCTCAACGGGGTCGTGCTCAAGTTCGCCATGCGCACCATGAACAACACCTTCGCCTCGGCCAACAACGAGATGAGTCCCGACACCGCCGCCCCGAAAACGCCGCTGCGGTCCGGCGGCCCGCAGTCGCTGGTGTCGTGGGAGTCGCTGGGCCATCAGGGCCGCATCTTCGTGCAAGCCGGCCCGACCGTTGCCGAACTCACCGCGTTCAACGGGATTCCGGCCGCCGAACCGATCCGAGCCTACGCCGGGCTGAACTCCGCCGACGGCATCACGGCGACCGCGGATCTGGCGGCGCGTGAGTTGCAGCGCACCGGCGGGCTGCAACGCGCCGTGGTCGCGGTCGGGACCACCACCGGCACCGGTTGGATCAACGAGGCCGAAGCGGATGCGCTCGAGTACATGTACAACGGCAACACCGCGATCGTGAGCATGCAGTATTCCTTCTTGCCGAGCTGGCTTTCGTTCCTGGTGGACAAGGAGAACGCCCGGCACGCCGGCCAGGCGCTGTTCGAGGCGGTCGACCGGCTGATTCGGCAAATGCCCGAGGCGCAGCGCCCCAAGCTCGTCGTGTTCGGCGAGAGCCTGGGATCGTTCGGCGGCGAGGCGCCGTTCATGAGCCTCAACAATGTCCTGGCGCGCACCGATGGCGCGCTGTTCAGTGGACCGACGTTCCAGAACACCATCTGGACCGATTTGACCTCCACCCGCGACCGCGGTTCGCCGGAGTGGCTGCCGATCTACAACGACGGCAGAAACGTCCGATTCGTCGCCCGCCCAAGCGATTTGGCACGCCCCAACACACCGTGGGACCACCCTAGGGTGGTTTATCTGCAGCACGCCTCCGATCCGATCGCCTGGTGGACCCCCGACCTGCTGTTCGCCAAACCGGACTGGCTGCGGGAAAAGCGCGGGTATGACGTTCTGCCCGAAACCTATTGGATTCCGGTGGTGACGTTTCTCCAGGTGACCGCGGACATGGCGGTGGCCGTCGACGTGCCGGCAGGACATGGTCACCACTACGTCGCCGATGCGGCCGACGGCTGGTCCGCAGTGCTGTCGCCGCCCGGTTGGACCGACGAAAAGACCGCCAAGCTGCGGCCGCTGCTCCACTCCGACGCCACCTCTACCGGGTAGCTAGAGCCAGCGGCGAACGGTCCTGGCCGCGTTGGCCAGCCCCGGGCCCGCGCCGTCCGACTCACCGATCAGCTGGTCCAGCACACCGGAACCGGCCAGTGCGTGGTAGCCGCCGATGACGTCGGTGGCGCGGTGCAGGCCGATGTCCAGCAGCGCGGCCGCCGCCAGGCTGGACGTGTATCCCTCGGAGCACACGATCACCCATTCGACGTCGTCGCCGACGGCCTCCGGCAACCGGGCGTCGCTGGTCGGGTCGCAGCGCCACTCCAGCACATTGCGTTCGATCACCAGCGCGCCGGGCACCTCGCCCTCGCGGAATCGCTGGGCCTGCGGCCGGATGTCGACCAGCACCGCCCCGCGCCGCAGCGCCTCGGGCACCTCGACGGCGCGAAGGCGCCGAAACCGGCGCCGGGCCGATCTCAGGACAACGTCGATGCGGCTCATCAGGGTCCTTCCGGTTGGTCGGTCAGTTCGGTGCGCTGGCGGCGCAGCCTGTTTCGGTCGGAGACCTCGTAGTACGACATCGCCGTCAGCGGCGGCGAGTAGGCGTGCACGCTCAAGGTCGGCTGCGCCCGGAAGGCCGTCACCGGCTCCGGGACGGGCCGGGGCGCCCACACCACGTCGTGCACCCAGCCCAGCGGGAAGCCGGCCTGATCACCGGCGTCGAGCCGGCGTCGCCGCAAACCCCGCCCGTCCCAACGGAATTCGTTGAGCGATCCGGACACCACGGTCAGCGCGCCCAGCGACCCACCGTGGTCGTGCAGCTCGGTGGGATGGCCGGGGACCCAGCTGATCAGCCAGACGTCCAGCTCGTCGTCGCCGTGGATGCGGGTGAACCAACGCCTGGACTGCGGTATCCCGCCCTTGGGCAGCAGGTGGTCGCAGCGCCCGCTGAGCACCCGATCGGCGGCTCGGTCGGTGGCCTGCAGCAGGTCGGGCACCCGCAGCCGGGTGGGTCCCGAAGACGGCGGAGAGACGGTCAGGGGGCGAAGCGCACCGGAGGCGACGGCACGCGTCGCAACGGGAACAGACATTGAGGAGCTCCAGGGTGAACGGATCGGGCAAGCGGCGGCGGGTCAGGGCCGACAACACTCGCAAAATCCGAAGCGCTCCATCACGGCCGCAAGTGTTGCATAGATTGAGACCGTGCGCTGGTGCGGTCGTTCCCTCGGGCAGCGGGGTGCGGTTCTCGTCGCGGCGCTTTTGCTGGCGGTCACGGGCTGCTCGCAGACCGCACCCAACGGCGGGGTCGCCGTGCCATCGGCACGGCCGTCGGGCATCCCGCGCGGTGCCACCTCGGTGCCCCCGGGCGCGGTTGGCGTCTCCCCGGGCGGGGTGACGACCAGGGTCGATGTCCCCGCGGATTCGACCGAAGAGGAGTATTTCCAGGCCTGCCACGCCGCGAAGGTCTGGATGGAGGCGCAGCCCAGGACGGGTGGGTCGCTGTTCGAGCCGTACCTGGGGATGATCCAGGCGTCGCAATCGGGCACGGCCGGCACCTGGAACGCCCGATGGACCGACCTGACCCCGGCCCGGCAGGCGGCCGTGATCACCGCCGCGCGCGCCGCCGCCAACGACGAATGCGGGTAGCGTTCGCCCCCGCGCCAATTGTGATCATGGGTACAAAAAGTGCCTCCCCGGCCGCCCGAGGCGGCTTCGGCCGAGCAAAATGAACGCATGCCCGGCGGACGTGGCGGAACGGTGGCGCGTCGATCTTCACCGACCCGGGTGGCGCTGGCCCTGGGCAGCGGGGGCGCCCGCGGCTACGCCCACATCGGGGTGATCGAGGCGCTGCGGGCGCGCGGTTACGAGATCGCCGGGATCGCCGGCTCGTCGATGGGCGCGATGGTCGGCGGCCTGGAGGCGGCCGGACGCCTCGACGAGTTCGCCGACTGGGCGAAGTCCCTGACGCAGCGCACCATCCTGCGGCTGCTGGACCCCGCCATCAGCGCGGCCGGGGTGTTGCGGGCGGAGAAGATCCTGGACGCAGTGCGCGACATCCTCGGCACGGTGTCCATCGAGCAACTGCCGATCCCCTACACCGCGGTCGCCACCGACCTGCTGGCCGGCAAGTCGGTGTGGTTCCAGCGCGGTCCCCTCGACGACGCGATCCGGGCGTCCATCGCGATTCCGGGGGTGATCGCCCCGTACGCGCTCGACGGGCGGCTGCTCGCCGACGGCGGCATCCTCGATCCGCTGCCGATGGCGCCCATCGCCGCGGTGAACGCCGACCTGACCATCGCGGTCAGCCTCAGCGGCAGCGAGGCCGTCGGCGGCCGCGAGGCGGAGCCGGGGGCCACCGCCGAGTGGTTGAACCGCATGGTGCGCAGCACGTCGGCGCTGCTGGACACCGCGGCGGCCCGGTCCCTGCTGGACCGGCCCACCGCGCGGGCCGTCCTGAGCAGGTTCGGCGCATCGGACAACTGGTCCGACGACCCGGACGCGGACGAGGCCGGGCCCGAGGACATCGCCGAGGTTCCCGGGGTGCCCAAGCTGGGCAGCTTCGAGGTGATGAACCGGACGATCGACATCGCCCAGTCCGCGCTGGCCAGGCACACGCTGGCGGCCTACCCGCCCGATGTGCTGATCGAGGTGCCACGGTCGACCTGTCGGGGCCTGGAGTTTCACCGGGCGGCCGAAGTGATCGAGGTGGGCCGCGCCCTGGCCGACTCGGCCCTGGACGCCTTCGAAACCGATCCGGAGCAGACGGAGACGCCGGCGCTCGAGGGTTGATCAGGCGCCGAGGAAGCGCGCGACGGCCGCCGCCTCGCGGCGGCCCTGTTGGCGCCCGGCCACGGCGGAGTCGATGCGGCAGCGCGGGTCCAGCGGGTTGGGCCCGAAGGCCGCCAGCGAGTCGTCGTCGGCGAACACCGCGTGCGTCGCCCCGGGGAACGCCGCGATCTCGGCGGCCGGCCCGTCGCCGAATGGCGCCGGCGCGTCGCGCCCCGAGGGAATCAGCACCACCGCGGCGTCGCAATCGCCGGCCACACCCAGGTTGATCGAGCTGCCGACGCCGCCGTCCATATAGCGCCGGCCCCCGATGGTCACCGGCGGCCACGCCCCCGGCACCGCGCAACTGGCCGCCACCGCGTCGACGAGCCCGACGCCCGAGTCGCGGTCGAAGACAACGAGTTCGCCGGTGGCGACGTCGATGGCGGTGATCCGCAGCACCCGGTCCGGCCAGTCGTGTGACGGCAGGCGCTGGGCGATCACGCGGCGCCGGACGGCCTCGGGCACGGTCTGGGTCGCCAGCGCCACGGCCCCGATCCGGCGCAACTGCTGGCGGGTCTTGTCCTGCGCGTCGTCGTAGGGCCGGCCCAGCGCGGTCAGGAAGACCTCTGTGATGTCGTCGATGTCGACGCCGGAATCGATCTCGGCCGACGACTCGGCGACCTGCCGATCGAACAGCGCCTCGAGCGGGCACCCGCTGCCGAGCTGCGCGGCGACCGCCGAACCCGCCGAGGTCCCCACCAGCACGTCCGACTCCAGCAACAGCCGGGCGGCCGCCGGCGACTCGTCGGCGATGCCGCGCAGGACCCCTGTCTCCCAAGCGATTCCGGCTATTCCGCCGCCGGCGAGCACGAGCGCGCGTCTGGTCGTCACGCGGACGCACCGGTGTGCTGGGCGCGCTGAACCGACTCGCTGAGATCCTCTCGGCGCAACTGATGGCTCGGCGGGTCGGGCAGCACCAAATCCCTAGTGACACGCAACCCGGCGTCGACGTGGACCAGCTCGCCGGGCGCGATCAGGCTCCAGCGCGGGTCCTCGTCCATCCGCTCGGTGGCGAACACCACCGACGACCGCGTGCACAGATGCTGGGACCGCGCGCGGATTCGGTGTGTGCGCAAGTCGAATTCGGGCGCTCCCGCCTCGTGCTGCCGGTCCAAGAGGTAGAGCTCGTGGGTGTCGGGGTAGCGCAGCGCCCACATGTCGGTGGCCGTGCTCAGCAGGACGTTGACCGCGTAGATCGGCGCGTTGCCCGCGAGCCACCGCACGGCGTCGACGAGGCCCGCCGTCTCGTCGCCGTCCCGGCCGCGGATCGAACCGGTGATCAACGCGAACACCCGCTCGGAATCGGTCTCGCCCTGGACCAGGCCGTCGCTGCCGAGTTCGCGGAGCCGTTCGTCGATGCCGTCCAGCCCCTCGACGACGCCGTTGTGCGCGAAGATCCGGCCGTCCTGCAGAAACGGGTGGGTGTTGCGGACGTCGAGCGAACCCGTTGTGGCGTAACGGACGTGCGCTACGAAGGTGGTGCCGGTCAGTTCGTGCGCCTCGGTGGCGAATTGGGTGTCCTGCCAGGCCGCGATCGGCTCCTTGTGCAGCTGCGGCCGGCCGTGCGCGTCAAACACACCCAGGCCGGTGCCGTCCGGGTTCTTCCGGCTCTGCGCGGACAGGCTGTCCGGAGCGTTCAACAGCCAGAAGGTCGCGGTGCAAACGTCCGTCCCGGCGTGCAAGCCAAAAAGTCGGCACATGGGGTCGACGGTACCGAAGGCGCTCGGGGAGTCAGCCCGTCAGCATCGCCGAGAGGTCCCGCAGGGCTTGGCGCGCATAGCCCTTCCAGATTCGGCCGAACAGCGGCAGGGCCCACGATGTCAGCGGTGACCTCGGATAGATGTCCCAGCGCCAGGTGATCTGGGTCCCGCCCGCCGCCGGGGCGAAGATCCATTCGCCCACAACATGATCGACCAGCAGCGCCATGGGACCCCGGATCTCGGTCAACCGGTACCCGAACGACCGGGGCGGCTCGACACTGATCAGCTCCTCGCGCATGCTGGCGCCGCCGGCCAGGTGCACGACGCGGGTCTGGCCCGCGGCGTCCCATCCGCCGGTCTGCTCGCGCACCTCCCGGACGGGCGGAATCGGGCCGTGTCGGCGCTTGAAAAGGTCGGGAAGCGGCGCGGGCAGCGTGCGCCCGAAGGCCTCCTCGGCGGGGACGGGTACGACCAGGGATTCGTCGACGACGAGCGATTGTGGCACTGGCATAACGCCTTTCATTCAGCGCGCCCCTCACCTTCTCACTCGCGAGCAGACGCAGAATCGCACTGTCGGATGCGAAATTACGCGATTTTGCGTCTGCTCGCGCACGAGAGGCGGCCACTCAGTCGCGCGCCTCGACCACCCAATAGCCGTGCTCGGCGTATCGCGCCCGGATGGCCTTCTTGTCGTACTTGCCGACGCTGGTGCGCGGAATCTCCTCGACGAACGTCCACCGCTCGGGCAGCCACCACCGGGCGACCTTGTCGGCGAGGAACTTTCGCAGGTCCTCGGCGCTCACCGACGAGTGCTTGGCCACCACGACCGCGAGAGGCCGCTCCTGCCACCGCTCGTCGGGGACGCCGACAACCGCGGCCTCGAGCACCTGCGGGTGCCCGATCAGGCAGTTCTCCAGTTCGACTGACGAGATCCATTCGCCGCCGGACTTGATCACGTCTTTGGCCCGGTCGGTCAGCGTGACGAAGCCGCGCTCGTCGATGCGGCCCACGTCGCCAGTGCGCAACCAGCCGGAGTCGAACTTGGAGTCGTCGTGGCCCAGGTAGTAGGAGCCGGTGATCCACGGGCCCCGGACCT
Organism: Mycobacterium sp. NGS69; assembly: GCF_059812165.1. Lineage (NCBI taxonomy): Bacteria > Bacillati > Actinomycetota > Actinomycetes > Mycobacteriales > Mycobacteriaceae > Mycobacterium > Mycobacterium sp. NGS69. The sequence goes on along the minus strand of NZ_JCALCD010000016.1, from coordinate 18,290 downwards.
CCACCTCACCGACGGCGGCGCCGTCGTTGGGCAGCACCGCGCCCTCGTCGTCGACGATGCGCATCTCCACCCCGCAAACCGGTTGGCCCTGGGTCGCGCGGAACGCCCAGTGCTGGTCCTCGGGGCTTCCAGGCGGCGGCCAGGCCATGGTGGCCATCGGCGACGTTTCGGTCATGCCCCACAGCTGGCGGATCTGGACGCCGTGTTTCTCCTCGAAGGTGCGCATCAGCGACACCGGGACGGCCGAGCCGCCGCACACCACCAGGCGCAGCGAGGACATGTCGTGTTCGGGCTCGTCCTCCAGGCGATGCAGGACGTCGTTCCAGATGGTGGGCACGGCGCCGGCGACCGTGGGCCGCTGGGTTTCGACCATGGCGATCAGCGAGCGGGCGTCGAGGTGGCAGTCGGGGAGCACCAGGTCGGCGCCCGCCATCAGCGCCGAGTAGGGCAGCCCCCAGGCGTTCGCGTGAAACATCGGCACGATCGGCAGCACGCTGTCGACCGCCCCCACGCCGATCCCGTTGGTGGTGCACCCTCCCATGGCGTGCAGGAAGCTCGAACGATGGCTGTAGACAACGCCTTTCGGGTTGCCCGTGGTGCCGCTGGTGTAACACATCGCGGCCGCGGACGTCTCGGCGATGTCGGGCCAGTCGAAGTCGGGGGACTCGGCGTCGATCAGTTCGGCGTACCGCAGCACGGTCTTGCCGGACGCCTCCAGCGCAGCCGTGTCGCCGTCGCCGACCACGATCACCGCCTGCACGGACTTGAGCTCCCCCAGGACCGGCGCGAGCAGTTTGGAAAGTGACGCGTCGACCAGCACGACGTGGTCCTCGGCCTCGTTCGCCACGAAGGCGATCTGCTCGGGGAACAGGCGGATGTTGAGGGTGTGCAGGACGGCGCCCATCGACGGCACCGCGAGGTAGGTCGCCAGGTGCTCGGCGTTGTTCCACATGAATGTCGCGACGCGCTGGTCCCCGGTGACCCCGAGGCGCCGCAGCGCGTTCGCCAGCCGGGCCGCCTGTTGACCCAGCTCGCGGTAGGTGGTCCGGCGGTAGCCGTCGCCCGTGGCGGTGGTGACCGTGCGTTCTCCGTGGATACCGCAGCCGTGCCGCATGATCGCGGCGATCGTCAGCGGATAGTCCTGCATCGTGCTGTCCATCGCGTACCGCCTTACCCTCGACGCGGCACCGCCTCGTGTGCGGTCGGGCGAATGCTATCGCCGCACACCGCCGGTAGAAAACGGGTTACCCCGACAACGCGCGTTTTACGGCTACGGCTAGGCGAATACCGGTTCGGCAGGCAGCAGCTCGGGCGCGGCCCAATCGGCCGCCGACCCCGTCGCGGCCTCGACGCCCAGCGCGACGACCGAGGCGACCGGCGCCACCGTGACCATGCCGGCGTAGTCGGCGATGTAGAGGTACCGTGCGTCGGCGCTTTCGACCACGCACGACGGCTGGTTCGCCACCCCGATGGTGCCGACGACGTCGTGGGTGAGCGTGCTCAGCACCGTGACGCCCTGGTCGCTGACCAGGTAGGCGCGATCGCCGTCGCCGCTGAGGGTCAGGCCGGTGAGGATGCCGCTGATCTCGCTGATCTTGCTGGTGCCGGTGATCTTGGCGGTGCGGGTATCGACGACGTCGATCACGGCGCCCAACTCGGGGGCGCAGCTGGCCACGTAGGCGATCGCGCCGTCGGGGCTGAGCGCGACGTCGCGGATGGATAGGCCGATCCCGACGGTGTGCAGGACGCGGGACCCGGTCGGAGTGTGCGCGTCGATCATGACGAGCTGTCCGCCGCCGGGGCTGTTGGTGGCGACGTAGAGGCGGCTGCCGTCCGCGCTGGACCGGACGCATTCCGTGGTGGTTCCGGGCCGGTTCGGCAGGGCGATCTCCTCGGTTCGGCCGGTCCTGGTGTCCAGGACGGCGACATCGGGGCCGGCGGCGCCGTGGCGGCCGGCGTAGACGTAGTCGCCGTCGGGGCTGACCACCAGGTCGGTCACGCTGAACGCCAGCGGGTACGTGTCGGTGACGGCGCCGGTCGGCAGGTCGACGACCCCGATCGAGTCGTACGCCGGTGTCACGGTGCTGACGTATGCGCGGTTGGGGTCGCGGCGGCCGACGGCGACCGCGAAGGGCTCGGGCAGGCCGGCGACGGTCTGCACGACGCGGCAGGTGTCGGTGTCGATGACCGAGACGCTGTCGTAGCCGTGGTTGGCCACCATCAGTCGGGTGCCGTCCGGGCTGGCGACGATGCCGCTGATCGGGCCTTGACGCACCGCGATCCGCGCGACGATGGGAAATCCGGCCGCCGCGCCCAACTCGATGGCCCGGCCCTCGCCGGTGTCCTTCCGGTGGTTCACGTCGCGCATGCTGGCACCGCCTTCGCTCCTGGTACGTCCGCGGACGGCACAGCGATCGAACCCGCCGTGTCCACCTGCGGCCCTGGATAAGCCGCGTTACAGCACCCAGAGATAGTTGCTTTTAACAAATTTTACTGACGAATTTCGGCGCAAAAATATTTCTCGACGATGCCTGTGATCCACGTCACCCGAATAAACGCGAGTGCGGCATGGCCGAGGCTAATCAATTAAGCGGCGGTGATCCGAGGGCCATGCGAATATGCCTTGATAGACGGCGGTTTTCGCTCATGCAGCGAACCATCTGGACGGGTGGACAGCCGTCCATAAATAAGGGAAACCTTAATATTTATCGATTGAAGAGGTGAATGTCACATCTTCCCGCTTGGGCGCGCCACTGGCCCAAAACAATTAGAGCGCGTCGTGGTCGCGTTCACCGGTCCGGATGCGAATAACCTTCTCCACCGGTGAAACCCACACCTTGCCGTCGCCGATCTTCCCGCTGCGCGCCGCGCCGATGATCGCCTCTACGACCCGGTCGGCGAACGCCTCGTCGACGAGAACCTCGACGCGTACCTTCGGAACGAACTCGACCGCGTACTCGGCGCCGCGGTACACCTCGGTGTGGCCCCGCTGCCGGCCATACCCCTGGACCTCTGTCACGGTCAGACCCAGCACCCCCACGGCCTCCACGGCATGCCTGACGTCGTCGAGCGTGAAGGGCTTGACGATCCCGGTGACCAGCTTCATGGCTTCACCACTCAATCGTCGGCGGGTTCCGCGGACGGCTCGGTTCGCGCGGCCACCAACGGCTCGACGCGCCGGCCCGTCACGAGACCCTCGTCGGGGTAGGCCTCCTCGTCGTGCACGCCGACGTCGCCGCTTTCCAGGACGTCATCGGGTAGCCGCAACTTCATGAAGAGGCCGAGGACTTTGAGGATGACGAACGTGACGATCGCGTCCCAGACGATGACTGTGGCGGCGGCGCCGGCCTGGATCAAAATCTGTTTGGGGTGGTGACCCCACAGCCAACCGGAGAACGTGACGTCGGATCCCGCACTGCCGCCCAGGTATTCGACGATCTTCGGGTCGGCGAGAACCCCGACGAGTAACCCGCCGGACAGGCCCGCCACCCCGTGGGTGTGGAAGACGCCGAGCGTGTCGTCGACCCTTTTGAACAGTCGGGTCCTGCCGAGCCAGTTCCAGGACATCCAGACCAGGGACGACGCGACGACGCCGATGATCATCGCGCCGAAGCTGTTGACGAAGCCGGCCGCCGGGGTGATGGCGACCAGCCCGGTGATCATGCCGTTGATCGCGCCGAGGAACGTCGGCTTGCGCTGCCTGCTCGCGAAGATGTCCCACAGCACCCAGGTGAGCAGCGCGACGGCGGTGGTGAGGTTCGTGTTGAGCACCGCCAGCGACGCGTCGGCACCGGAGAAGTACGGGTCACCGCCGTTGAACCCGTTCCAGCCCAGCCACAGGACACCGGCGCCGACCGCTGCCAGCGGAAGGTTGTTCGGCACGGCGCGTTCCCGGTCGCGCGCCAGCCTCGGACCGATCACCGCGGCAGCGACGAAGCCCGTGGTCCCGGCGGCCAGGTGAATCACGTATCCACCGCTGTAGTCCAGGGCTCCCGCCTGCGCCCACCAGCCGCCGCCCCACAACAGGAACGCGTTGACCGAGTACGCGATCGTCGACCACAGCGGCACGAAGATGAGCCACACCTTGAAGCTCATCCGGCCGATGACGCTTCCGAGGAACAGCAGCGGAGTGATGGCGGCGAAGACGAACTGGAAGTACGCCAGCGTGGTCTGCGAGAAGCGGAATTTCGGCATGGCGCCGTCCAACAGCGGGATGACGGCTTGTTCCTGGTTGTTGCTGCTCAGGATCGTGTGGGGGATTCCCACCGCGGCCCTCAGGATGCCCGGGCCGAGCTTGAGCGGCTCGCCGAAACCCATCTTGAAGCCCCACAGCACCCACACGACCAGCACCAGCGAGAATCCGGTGAACGCCATCAACATGGTGTTGACGGCCCACTTCTTCTGCACGATGCCGCCGTACAACACGGCGATGCCTGGGATGCTCATCAGGCCGACAAGGGTCGCGGCCACCAATTGCCAGGCGTTGTCTCCGGGGTTCAGCCAATCGGGATAGGGCAACATGGTTCAGACACACCCCAATTCGAGCCGGCGGGCTATAATCAGCTGCGGTGCGAAATGACGCCGTAGACGGGTGAAGCCTTTGCCCGGATTGTTTCGGCCGTGTGTGCAACGGTTTAAATCCTGATTTCATCTGTTCCCGGAGCCGGGCCGTTCAACGCCAACGCCGCGGCCGTCGCGACACGGCTCGCGACGTGGTGTTAGCGATGCCTCGGGAATTGCCTTGGGCATGAAGAAATTTCGGACCCACCGAGTGCGGCTCGCCGAACCAGTTGTGCCGCAATATCGTCGGAGTCGTCCAAGCCGGTCCTTGTGGTCAGCCGAACTGGGTCTGCGGCCGGGGCAGGGCCGCGCCGTCGACGGTGATGTCGACCTTCTCGTTGTAAAAGGCCACCAGGCCGGCGATCTGGCCCACCGCCGCCAGCGGATAGTGATACGTCCAGGCCAGGTCCGGATGCGCGGTGTCACCCACCCGCACCGACCAGTATCCCGACGTCACGCCCTTGTACGGGCACAGCGTCTGTGTGGGGCTGGGTTCCAGAAGTTCGAACGCGATGTCGGTCGGATCGATGTAATACCTTGTGGGCAGGCCGGTTTCAAACAGCAGCACCGGGGACCGGGTGTCCGCCAGCACGGTTCCCTCGAGCTCGACGCGGACGTGCCGGTGCGAGCGCAGCGCGTCGACCCGCGAATACGGATTGCGGGGGTGGCCGTAGATCGGCTCGTCTTCCTCGAACCACCGCAAGGGATCCCACTCGAATCGCACGGTGCCCGCGACGGGGCCGTCGCCGTCCGCGTCGAACACCCGCGCCGCCGAGGGATAGGTCTGGCCGCCGCCGACCAGCGAGTGCAGCCGTGACGGGCCGAGCTGCACCTTCTGCGGGTGGTCCTCGTCGCGCAGGAACTCCGCGCGGACGTCGGCCAGCGGCACGTAATAGGCCGGGTAGTAGGGCACTTCCCAGACGTAGCGCGCCGCGGTGGTGTCGAAGACCAGGTCGGGGCCGAGGTAGCCGCGGACCCGGCGCGGCGCGGGCTCGATGCGGCCGCGGGTGGCGGCCATCTGCGGGTAGTCGCGCTCGGCGCTCACGGCTGGTCCTTCGAGGCCAGTCCGGCCGGCGCGTTGGCGATCGCCTTGTGGATGGCGCCGGCGAGCGCCAGGGCGCTCTCCTCGGTGAGTTCGAGCGCGACGCGCGCGGACGGCCCCAGCTCCGGGTTGATCACGTCGATGTTGACCGTGTGGCCGTAGGGCGCGTGCACCGGGTGGTCGACGTACACCGTGGCGCGGGTGGCGCCGAACCAGCCGGTCTTGCCTTTGCCGCTGCCGTCGATCCGCACGTGTTCGGTGAGGTATGTGCACATGTGTTGGGACGCCTAGCCTTTCAGGTGGGTGGCGAAGAATTCGTCGATGCGCCGCCAGCCGTCGACTGCCGCCTCCGGCCGGTGCGCCGGCCGGTCCACGGAGAAGAATGAATGGCCCGCGCCGTCGTAGGAGTGGAACTCGTGCGGCTTGTCGAATTTGGTCAGCTCGGCGTCCAGGGCGGCAACGGCGGGCGGCGCCGGGAACCTGTCGTCGGCCCCGAACAGCCCCAGCATCGGGCAGCTCAGCTTCGGCGCCAGGTGCAGGATCGGCTGCATGGCCTTGGGCATGCCCTCCGGTAGGTCCTCGACGATGAACGCGCCGTAGCAGTCCACCGCCGCGTCGAACGGCAGCGAGCACGCCGCCAGAAACGCGTGCCGCCCGCCCGAGCAGTGCCCGATGACGCCGAACTTCCCGTTGGCGCCGGGCAGCGAACGCAGGTGTTCGACGGCGCCGGCGACGTCACCGACCAGCCGTTCGTCGGGCACTCCACCGGCGGCCCGCACCGTCGCCGCGGCGTCGTCGGGAGCGGCGCCCGGAGCCTCGCGCGAATACAGGTTGGGGACGACGGCGTGATAGCCGCTGACGGCGAGCCGCCGCACGAACTCCTTGGTTTCCCGGTCGTAGCCCGGCATGTGGTGGATCCACACGATTCCGCCGCGCGGTCCCCCGGCAAGCGGCGACGCGCGGTAGGCCTCGATCTCGTCGCCGCCGTGGCCGGTGATGGTGATGGTTTCCGCGCGGATGGCGTCCGGGCTGGGTGCGTTCATCGCAACTCCTTCAAGGCTCGCTCCGACGGAACCAACGTAGCCGAAGCGCGCCATGGAGGAGCCTGCCCCGTCCTGACGTCGGCGTCCTCAATCGCTTCCCGGAGATGCGGTCGCCAGGCCATGCGACACGGCCGCCTCGATGAGACGTCGATCGTATGCGCACAAGGCCGTCAGGCTGCGTCGGTGGGCGTGAGCTGTGGCCAGGTGTATCGCGTCGAGCGTGCGCAGCTCGGTGGGGGGGACGATCGGCGCTGCCGCAGAGATCGCGTCAGTTAGCACCAAGGTATCGATCGTTGAGGCGACACTTCGCGCTCTGGCCACAGCAGCGGGCCCAACCTGCGCGGCCGCGCGGATGAGCTCGATGTGACCGATCGCGCTTGTAGCAAGGTCTTCGTCCGGACGAGCGTTCAGCCACTCAATTAGGCCTTCCGATTCCTTCTCAGCGGCAACTAGTTTGACGATTGCCGAGGTGTCGAGGTAGATCATCGGTCGGCTCGTTGCTCGTCCAGCATCGAACTGAGCGAGTGACCTTCAATCAGATCGGCCATGCCGAAGGGGACTCGTGCCGCGGTAGCGGGGATTAATTGGCCTTCAGCGATGAGCTTGCCGCGGGCCTGCTCGGCCGGTGTGAGTGGAACCAGGCGTGCCACCGGCCTACCCCGGTCCGTGATTTGAATGGTTAACCCCGCCTTCGCTTTCGCTACCCACGCGCTGGCGTTTTGGCGTAGCTCGCGAATTCCGATGACTTCCACTCGGCCAATGTAGCACTTAATGTGCTACACGACGCTTGGGGGCGGCATACGGTCAGGAGGTGGAACCCGGGATGGCCAGGTAGGCAGCACACTCCACCCGCCGGATAACCGCTCCTTACCCGACCTTGATGGGCACCGTGACGGACTCCGTCGCGGCGGGCAGCCTGGTGGTGTCGACCACCAGGATCTCGCCGCTGTCCTGAGTGCCGTTGGGCAGCATCTTGGGCCTGAGTTGAAACGGCGGGGTGGCGGCCGGCCCACCGACTAGCCCGGCGATCCCAAAGTCGCTGTCGTTGGCCAGGATCAGCGTGTTACCGCCATCCCGGCTGATGAGACCCTCGACGTGGTCGTGCCCGAAGAAATCCCCGTTCGGGGACAGCGAACGCACCAGGCCCCCGAGATCGAGCTTGAGCGTCTTGGTGGGGAGGGTGATTCCCGCGGCCTTGAGTTTGCCGGTGGCCGCCGCGTCGGTGCTCACCCCGACGAACGTCTCGATCGGGACGCCGTCGATCAGCAGGCCGCCGCCGTCGGCCCGATAGGTCGCTCCCGGCACCGTCGAACGCGGTCCGACGTCGGTGGCCCCGGAGATGTCGGCCGCGTAGACCTTCTTGTTGCCGTCGGGCTGCGGCCGGTCGTCACGTTCGTCGACCAGAAACGTCGTCGCGCTGACGGCGGTGAGCTCCGACACCGCGACCTTCGTGTGCTGCGGATCGGCCAGCGGATACAGGTACTCGTGCACGTCGCCGCGGTTGGCGAGGTTGATGGTCACGATGCGGGTGATCGGAACGGATCTGGCCGAACCGGCCAGGCCCGGCGTGTTGAGGGCCGACTGCATGATGCCCACCAGGGTGCCACCATCGGGCGTGATGGTCAGCCCCTCCATCCCCTGATTCGGGCCGCGCAGCGCCAGCTCGCCGGGCAGCGTGCCGTCATACGGCGAAAGGCGTTCCAGCTCTTTGCCGTTGGCGTCGAAGTGGACGACGAACGGGCCGTACTCGTCGGACACCCAGAACGTGCCGTCGGGCATGGCGACCAGGCCTTCGCTGTCCAGGCCGTGATCCGATGGCGGCAACCGATTGCCGTTGAGATCGACGAGTGACTCGCCGGTGGACGCTCGCGGGTCGATGACGCCGACGAGCGGCGCGCCGTCCTTTCCGGTCAGCGTGATGATCTGCTCCAGCGACGCGACACCGTCGCGGAGTTTGAGCTTGGCGATCTGGGGATGGAAAGTCGGTATGGGAAGCACCTTTTCGCCGGTGGTGCGCCCGTCGACGTTCGGGCCGCGATCGGACAGGCCGTAGATTTCGTCGGCGCTGCCGGGCACCGCGGCGATCGCGGAGCCGTGCGCGTTGGCCTGCACGGCGACCTCGCCGACGATGAGCAGCGGCGTTTCGTCCTCGGCATACAGCCGCACGGCGTGGCTGACGGTGACCGGAAGCTGATCGGTCCCGGTGAACCCGGCGTCCGGCGTGTAAATCATCGCCCCGTACGCGCCGTAGGCGATGGTGCCGTGCGCGGGCTTGCCGAACGCCACCGGTGTGACGCCGCTGGTGGCGGTCAGCAGCTGACCCGGGGCGATGGTCAGGACCGTCCCGGCGGGGGTGGTCAGTTCCTTGAGCGGCGGCACCGACAGCGGGGGCGGGGGGTCCGACGCGCAGGCCGCCACAGTGAGCAACACCATGCCAGCGGCCAGCCACGCACGCGACGCCGTCCGGCGAATGGATGCCATGAAGCCGATTTTGGCGCGTCTAGCGCCGCTTATCGCGCACTTTGTAGGTAGAAGGCCACGACTTTCGCGATTCGTCGCCGGTCAGGGGGGTTCCCATCCCCCCGACCTTGACGTTGTAGGCCTCCTTGCCGGGGCCGACCTCGCGGTTGGCGTGTTCCTGGGCCAGGTAGTACAGCTCGTCGATGGTGGCTTCGTCGTAGGCGACGAACGAGGTCTCCCGTGCGACGTCGTCGATTCCCGCCAGCATCCGGTCGGCCAGCACCCGCGACGCCAGCGCCGCCAGTCCCAGCAGCGCGAACGGGATGATCCAGTAGCCGACGTACGACAACGGGGCCGGGTCCTGCAGGCCGGCGTTGCGGTCGACGATCGGCGGGATCGCCGACGACACCGTCATGCCGGCGAACGCGGCGATCCAGATCCCGGACAGCACCCGCACCAGCCGGCCGAACAGCTCTGTCTTGACGACGTCAGCGGGCTGTTCGGCGGCGGCGAACTGCAACACGAACGACCGGCCGGCCAGCACGCCAACGAGCGCAACCGCGAGGATCCCGGCGTTGCTCAACGGCAGCAGCCACCGCTGACCAAACGCGGCACCGAGCGCAAGGGTCAGAATCGTCAGCACCAAAAACGTTGTGACCGTGCCGATCTGGAATGGTTTGCCGCCGGGGGCGCCGACCGCGAAGGCCGCGACCGCGATCGCCAGCGCGACCAGCGCGGCGGCGGCGAACGGGACGTTGCCGACCAGCACCCAGTAAACGACCCACGGCGCAAAACCAGAGAGCATGCCCACGAGGGGCTAGTTTATGAGTGCCGATTTCGGGTGGCGTCGGCGGCAAGGCCGGGCAGGGCCGGGCGCCGCTACGCCCGGCACAGGATTTCGCCGTGTGGGATGGACAGCCAACCGTCCGGGGCCGCCGCCCACTCCCGCCACGCCCCCGCAATCTCCTCGAGTTGGGCGGGCGTCGCCAGCGCCAGGTGCAACAGCTCGCGGGCCACACCGGAGTTAAGGATCCGGTCTGCCCACATCCCGCCCCACCAGTCGCGGGTCGCGGGCGTCGCGTAGCACCAGACGCTGCCCGTCGGTGTGATGTCGTCGAAGCCGGCCGCCAACGCCCACGACAGCAGCCGGCGGCCCGCATCCGGTTCGCCGCGGTTGGCGCGGGCCGCCCGTCGATACAGATCCCGCCAAAGATCGAGCGCGGGAAGCTCTGGGAACCAGGCGAACCCCGCGTAGTCGGTGTCGCGTGCCGCGACGAGTCCGCCCGGCCGGCAGACCCGGCGCATCTCCCGCAGCGCCCGCACCGGATCGGGGACGTGCTGCAGCACCTGGTGCGCGTGGACCACGTCGAACGCGTTGTCGGGGAAATCGAGCCGGTGCACGTCGGCGCGGGCGAACGTGACGTTGGACAGGTTGCGCCGAACGATCTCGGCGCGGGCCATGTCGAGAACGTCAGCGAACAGGTCGACGGCAAGCACCGTTCCGGGCGCCACCAGCTCGGCCAGGTCGGCGGTGATCGTCCCGGGCCCGCAGCCGATGTCGAGCACCGACGAACCCGGCTTCAGATGGGGCAGCAGATAGCCCGCGCAGTCCACCGCGGTGCGCTCCTGCTGACCACTCGGCACAGGACCCCGCTGCCCGTGGGGTTTGATTACCGGACTTTCGTCGTCCATTGTGCGTCCCTTGCTCTGGCGCGTCCTCAGCATGAGAGCCTATGCGCGAGCGAGGCTCGGCGACGCCCTGGTTAATTCGGAGGGGCCGCGATTGCGCGCTTTCGCTATTGTTCTCTTCGTATTTGTGCTGCTTCGGAACCCGCGCATTACTGGCGGCCTGACTAACGCCAAGAAAGAAAAGGAATCCAATGCCCTCACCTCGCTTGCTGGCCGCATTGGCCCTCCCCATCATGGCCGCCGCTGCCCTGCTTGGTAGCGCTGCGACCGCGGGTGCCACCACCCCCCAAGACGACGCGTACCTCGCGCAGCTGCACGCCGTCGGCCTCTCCTGGCCGCCGCAGACGGAAGAGGCGCTGATCGGTGAGGCGCACCTGATCTGCTACGACCTCACGTGGGGTTGGACGCCCCAACAAATCGCCGACGACGTCCACGCCCACTTGAACGCGAGGGGCGTGACGCTGTTGGATGTCGGAACCATGGTCAACGCCGCACACTCGACCTATTGCCCGGGGAATGTGTGCGACGCCCCCACTCTTTGCACCGGGATTTGACCCGTCCCCCGCATATCATCGGGATGCCGACACCACGGGACGCGAAGCCTCAACCTTCTCGGGGACCGTTTTGCGACAGCGAAGTGCGTCTTTCTGGTTCGACGTGCGACTCCGATGAGGCGTGTCGTTCGTGGTTCGACAGCGACGTCATCCGTGGATAGAGGATCGCCGGACCGAGCCATCGAGTAACGAAGCGGCGCAGTGCGATTCCGTCGCGCCGCTCCTGCCCGGGATCGGTCAGGAGGGATTGCACGGTGCGCAGCGTCATTTCGGCAAGCTCACGGAGCGCGGTGGCGTCGAAGCCGTCGGTATATTCCGTGCTCAGACGACAAATGGCGGAGGGTGGTCATACGTTCTCTTCCACAACGTCCGAACTTGCAGGCGACCATTTGGACTCGCCGCTCAATTGGTAGTCGGCGTTAGCCCCTTGACGGTGAGTTGTCGGCGGTGGTGGTCATAGTGCCGGCCCGGGTAGCGGTACACATCGGCCAGCGTCATCGACTCGTGAAAGTACGGGTCCCAGCGCGTCGGGAAATACATGGCCCGGCGAAGGGCAGTTTCGTGCTGGGCGGCGAGTGTGCGTTGTAGCGCGTCGATGACGCGATCCATCTTCGCTCCCATACGTGTGCGGTTGTAAACGAGCGCCGCGAGGCACGTTCCGAAGTAATTGATCCGATGAAATAGCGGTGTCGCCGCGTTGAGCATCCGAGCGAACCCACGGCTGAACGGTCGTGGTGATCGGCCAAGTATCGCGACCAGCACAAGCAGTCGTTGCACAACCATGTAGCCGAACACCATGTGGAACAAGAGTTGCTCGTTGGTCCACCGTGTCCCGGACGTTCGCTCGGACCACTCCTCGGTCCCGACCACCTGGAGCACGCGACGAAAATCGGCTCGCGCGCGTTCCAGATCGTTGGCGATGGCCGCGGTGTCACTGGTCGGTCCCGGCATGGCTCGCCTCAATAGGTAATTGCTTCTCAGCAGCAGGCCGTGCCGGTGGCAGCCACGTAGGACGCGTCAGCGGCATTGTCGCCGCTGCAAGAGCAACCGCCCGTTTCCTCGGCAGCGAGCGGCTCGGGGCTGCTGCCGAAGGTTTCCGAATCCGACAAGACGGTGTAGACCTCCCACCTCTCCCCGGCGGGCCCGGTGACCCAGGCCTTGTCCTGCGTGGCGTAGCAACACGTGGTGCCGATTTCCTCCTCGGGCAGCATCCCGCCGCTCGCGAGTCGCGCGATTTCTTCGTGCACCTTCTCGGCCGTTTCCACTTCGACGCCGAGGTGGTTGAGAGTGCCGCCGTGGCCGGGATTTTCCAGCAACACCAGTTTCAGCGGGGGTTCGGCGATCGCGAAGTTGGCGTAGCCGGGTTTGACCTTGGCCGGTTCGGTGTCGAACAGCTTGGAGTAGAACGCGATTGCCTCGTCAAGGTCGTCGACGTTGAGGGCCAGCTGCACGCGAGACATGGTGGTTCCTTCCTTCGGTGCGAATTATGAAGTTGTGGCGTTGGGCAGGAGCTCGGCGACCAGCGACGCGACGCGCTCGGCGATGTCGTCGCGGATCGCCCTGACGGCGGCCAGGGGTTGGCCGGCCGGGTCGGCAAGTTTCCAGTCGCGGTAGGACACCCCCGGAAAGTAGGGGCAGGCGTCGCCGCAACCCATGGTGATCACGACGTCGCTGGTCTGTACCGCAACGCCGGTGAGGACTTTGGGCGTGGCGGCCGTGACGTCGACGCCGAGTTCGGCCATCGCTGCGACGACGACCGGGTTGATCCGATCGGCGGGTTCTGTTCCAGCGGAGCGAACTTCGATGCGATCGCCCGCCGCGCGGCTCAGCAGGGCGGCGGCCATCTGCGAGCGTCCGGCGTTGTGGACGCAGACGAACAACACACTGGGCTTATCGGCCATCGGCCCCCGCCCCTCCGAGCGGCTCCGTGCGGAACAGCCGGGAGCGCATCGCCAGGGAAACATAGACGAGCCCAACCAGCACGGGCACTTCGATCAGCGGTCCGACCACCCCGGCCAGGGCTTGGCCCGATGCCGCACCGTAGGTGGCGATCGCCACCGCGATGGCCAGTTCGAAATTGTTGCCTGCGGCGGTGAACGCCAGGGTGGCGGTGCGCGCGTAGCCCAGCCGCAACACGTAGCCGAGGGCGTACCCGCCGGCCCACATGATCGCGAAGTAGGCCAGCAGCGGCACGGCGATGCGGGCGACATCCCATGGTCGGGAGGCGATTTGGTGGCCCTGCAAGGCGAACAGAATGACGATGGTGAACAGCAAGCCATACAGGGCCCACGGACCGACGCGCGGCAGGAACGTCGTCTCGTACCAGTGGCGGCCCTTGGCCCGTTCACCCAGTCGGCGCGACAGGTATCCGGCCAGCAGCGGGATGCCCAGGAAGATGAGCACGGATTTCGCGATCTGCCAAGGGGACACGGCGATGCCGGTTTGCGGCAGGCCGAGCCAGCCCGGCAGCACCGACAGATAGAACCAGCCCAGCGCGGCGAACATGACAACTTGGAACAACGAGTTCAGCGCCACCAGCACCGCCGCGGCCTCGCGGTCCCCGCACGCCAGGTCGTTCCAGATGATGACCATGGCGATGCAGCGCGCCAACCCCACGATGATCAGGCCGGTGCGGTAGGCGGGCAGATCCGCGAGCAGCAGCCACGCCAGCGTGAACATCACCGCCGGACCGATCAGCCAGTTGAGCACCAGCGAGGACACCATCAGCTTGCGGTCCGCGGTGACCTCGTCGAGCCGGTCGTAGCGGACTTTGGCAAGCACCGGATACATCATAACCAGCAGGCCCACCGCGATCGGCAGCGAAATACCTTGAACCGCAACGGCACTGAGTGCCGACCCGAGGCCGGGAATGAGTCGGCCCAGCAGGAGACCCGCGGCCATCGCAACGCCGATCCACACCGGAAGGAGCCGATCCAGCGTCGAAAGCCGGGTCGCTACCGCCTCCGGGGCCGACACCGGTGTCGGAGTCCCGGTCACGACCGACATCCCGGTTTGGCCGTCACGGCTTCGTCGTCGACGTGCAGGGCCGAAGAAAGCTGCCGCAACGCCGAGGGAATCACCCAGTAGTAGACCCAGGTGCCCCGCCGCTCGCAGCCCAACAGCCCGGCCGAGCGCAGCAGTTTGAGGTGATGAGAAATCGTCGGCTGGGAGACGTCGAAGGTCGCCGAGATCTCGCACACGCACGCCTCCCCGCCGGGGTGGCTGGCGATCAGGCTCAGCAGCCGCAGGCGCACCGGGTCGCCGAGCGCCTTGAACATCGCCGCCAACTCCGCAGCCTGTGACTCGCCGAGGGCGGCCACGCTCAGCGAAGGGCAACATCCCGCCTCGGCCTGATTTGACATCCTTCTATATAAGCATGCATCGAATCAGGGCGCAACCGTGGCCTGCCGGCGATCGCGTCAGGAGTCGTTCAGCCTCGAATCAGCCTTCGCGCCGCTGTCGCCAACGGCGACGGCGCGATCTTCCACATCGCGTCATCGGCGGGATCCCAGGCGTATCGCGGAGTGAGACCGTCGAGCAAACCGCGCAGCGCGGGAAGCTGCAGCTCGTCCGCGGACCACCGGTAGAGCGCGTCAAGCCTCGGCTGGATGACGCCGATGTCCAATAGGTGGCCGAACCCAAGCTCGGCCGCGACGTAGTTCTCCACGTCGTCGCCGAGCGGATAGCGGTCGGGCAGCACCCGACTTAGCGACAGGAAGATGCCGGTCATTCCGACGCGCGGATCACCCAGCGGGCGGCCCAGCGGCGCAAGCCAACCCAGCGCCAATCGGGGGGCGGACACCAGCGCGTGGGCGAACAACACGCGGAGCAGAACGACATTGAGAAAGAACCGTTCGACGCGGCGTTCAGCGGCCGCCAGTGGCATGTTCGCCAAATAGCCCGCGACGATGCTGGTGTTGTGGGCGCGATACCAACTGCGCGCGGTCGGTCGCCGGATGAACTCCAGATGCGCGGCCACGCCGGGGCCAGAGGGCTGCCCCGCGTAACCGAAGGCGAGCGCCCGGGCTTCGGCGGCGTCGCGCAGGAGTCCCTCGTTCATCGCCCGCCACCACGGGCTTCCGGGGGACGGGTCCGTCGGGGGGTTCAACAGGCCCCGCCGAAGTTGCCATCGCATGAATGCCGACGCCGCTCGCCGGTAGGGGAGGTACCCGCGGTCGACGGCCGCTGGGACTCTGTACGTCCGACGCAACAGCGCCAGCCGTCCCATCGGATCATCAAGGACCGACTCGACCGCCGAACGAGCGCGAGCAGCAGCGGTTTCAGC
This sequence comes from Mycobacterium sp. NGS69, assembly GCF_059812165.1. Classification (NCBI taxonomy): domain Bacteria; kingdom Bacillati; phylum Actinomycetota; class Actinomycetes; order Mycobacteriales; family Mycobacteriaceae; genus Mycobacterium; species Mycobacterium sp. NGS69. Next base: position 2,657 of record NZ_JCALCD010000016.1, on the reverse strand, counting down.
TTGCATATCCCGCCCCTTGCATACCCTCCTCGATTTCGCCTCCGACGGCTCGCGACTGCCCACCGGACCGGTATGGTGCCCCCAGTCGGACTCGAACCGACACTGGGCGGATTTTAAGTCCGCTGCCTCTGCCAATTGGGCTATGGGGGCCCGGCGGCGAATCTAGCGCGCGGAGCCGCACAACGGGGCGTCGCGACCCACCAAAAATCGGCCGAATTAGCGAGATGCGCCCCGGCCCCGCTTGGCCTACGATGCGCGCGCCGCCCGCCAAATGGTGCCGTGCCGGCACATCCCAGATGACAACGCTATGTCACCCGACAGGACCTTGTTAAAACTGCGCGCGTCGGCGTTAAGAAGCCGTAAACGGCCGTCACCCTAGCCTTTTCCGTCGGGAATGTGGAGTCGTGGCTGGCTAATCTTACGCCCACGCACAGGAGCCATTACGTGAACACACAGGTCGACCCTCCGGCTGGGGGGTCGGCAAGTTCCCTTGACACTAGGAGCAGTAGATGTCGTTTCTGACAACAATTCCTGAAGAGTTGCTGGCCGCGGCAGCACAGCTAGCAGGGATCGGCACTTCACTGACGGCCCAGAACGCGGGCGCCGCGGCGCCGACCACTGCCATCGCTCCGGCCGCCGCCGACCCGGTCTCGGCCCTGCAAGCGGGAATCTTCTCGACGTACGGCACGTACTACCAGCAGCTCGCGGCCGAAGCCCAGGCGATGCAACAGCAGTTCGTGCAGACCCTCGGCCTCAGCTCCGGCACCTACACCGCCACCGAGGCCGCCAACGCAAGTGCAGCCACTCCATGGGACGGCATCTCGACCTTCGAGCAAAACCTCGCCACCTTCCTCGGCGGCCCGCTCTACAGCTCGGGTGGAAACCCGCTCAGCCTGTCGGGTAACTCCGCCAACTTCGTCAGCTTCGAGAGCGGCAACTGGGCCTCGGCCATGTCCACCTGCCTCGGCATGGCCGGCGGTGGTCTGCTGGATACTTCTGCCAGCAGCGCGGCCGGTGACGCAGCCGGTGCGGGTGCCGCGGCGGCCGGGGCCGCGGATGTGAACGCGGTGGCGCCGGCCGGGGGCCTCGGCGGCGCAGGCGCCATGACCGCGATGCCGGTCGCAAGCGCCGGCCAGGCGACCATGGTCGGCAAATTGTCGGTGCCGCCAAGCTGGGCCGGCTCGTTTACCCCCGGTGCGGCGCCCGCGACGGCGGTCCAGACCGTGGGCTGGACCGGCGCAGCGCCGCAGGCCGGGACCGGGACCATCGTGCCGGGAATGCCCGGCATGGGTGCGGCCGCCCGCAACAGCGCCGGATTCGGTGCGCCTCGCTACGGCGTCAAGCCCATCGTGATGCCGAAGCCGACGGCCGTCTAGTAGCGCCACGCACACTCGCAAGCAAACGGACTTCCAACAAAAGAAACGGGATACAGAAAAATGGTTCTCGATTTTGCAGCTTTGCCCCCTGAGATCAACTCTGCTCTGATGTACTCCGGCGCCGGTTCCGGACCGCTCATGGCCGCAGCGACGGCTTGGAGCAACCTGGCCGCCGAGCTGAGCACCACCGCGACCTCGTGGGATTCGATCATCGGGACGTTGACCGGCGAGCAGTGGACGGGCGCCGGGTCGGCAGCGGCTGCGGCCGCGGCCCAGCCGTACATTTCCTGGCTGACCACGACCGCCGCGGCGGCGGAGCAAGCGGGCGCTCAGGCTTCGACGGCGGCGGCCGCCTACGAGGCGGCCTTTGCGGGAACGGTGCCCCCGCCGGTGATCGCGGCGAACCGCGCGCAGCTGGCCGCGCTGGTGGCGACCAACTTCCTGGGCATCAACACGCCCGCGATCATGGCCACCGAGGCAATGTACGCCGAGATGTGGGTCCAAGACGCGCTCACGATGTACACCTATTCGGCGGCGGCAGCAGCGTCTTCGGTCCTTCAGCCGCTGGCGCCGGCGTCACCGACCGCCAGTCCGGCCGCGGCTGCCACCCAAGGTGCCGCAGTGTCCACCGCCTTGGCGTCGGCCCAAAGCAACAGCGCGGCGACCGGGCTGGGCGGCCTGTTGGCAAACTTCGGCACCGAGTCCTTCGGTACCGAGATATGGAACGCATTCTCGACCGCTTTCCCCGGACCGGCGGCGGTGCTGAACTCGGCGGACGGCCTATTCGGCACGCTGTTCAACTTCAACGGTGTTCAGCAGTTCGGTGTGACCGCGGCCTGGTTCGTCGGCACCGCCATCCCGACGGCGGTGTCGTACGGGCACACAATTGGCGCAATTCCGGGCGTGCCCTGGTCGACCGTCGACGCCGTGGCGCCGGCGGCCGGGGCCGCCTCCGTGGCGGAAGGCACCCTGGCGAACAGCGTGGGAGCGGGCATGGCGGAAGCGTCCTCTGTCGGCGGCCTGTCGGTACCGGCCAGCTGGTCTTCGGCCGCCCCGGCGACGTTGGCTTCGTCGACGGCTCCCCTGGAGGGCTCCGGTTGGACCGCGGCCGCCGACGCCGAGCCCGTTGCGGCGATGCCCGGCATGCCCGGCATGGCGGGGGCGGCCAAGGGTGCCGCCGCGTACGGCTCCGGCCCGCGCTACGGCTTCAAGCCGATCGTCATGCCCAAGCAGGTTGTCGTCTGACGCGAGAAATAGAAACAGAAAACAGGGAGTACCGCT
>NZ_JCALCD010000015.1:0-96336 GCF_059812165.1 Mycobacterium sp. NGS69 | reverse complement strand
GACCGTGATCAACCTGACCAATCACAGCTACTTCAACCTGGCCGGCGAGGACACGCTCGACGTCTACGACCAGAAGGTCACCATCCATGCCGACCACTACCTTCCGACCGACCCCACGCAAATCCCGACCGGGCAGCTCGCCCCGGTGCAGGACACACCGTTCGACTTCACCTCACCGACCGCGATCGGCGCGCGTATCACCGCGAATGACCCGCAGCTGTTGCTCGCCCACGGCTACGACCACAACTGGGTGATCAACCGCGGCAACAACACCGGGCTGGTCGAGGCGGCCAGGGCCCAAGACCCCAAGTCGGGGCGCACCCTGACGGTCTCCACCACCGAGCCCGGCGTGCAGTTCTACACGTCCAACTTCCTCGACGGGGCGCTCACGGGCACCAGCGGGCACAGCTACCGGCAGGGCGCCGGATTCACGATGGAGACCCAGCACTACCCCGATTCGCCGAATCACCCGACCTTCCCGACCACCACGCTCAACCCGGGCCAGACCTACGATTCGACAACCGTTTTTGCGTTCGGCGTCCGGTGACTACCCATCGTTGACGAGGTTCGCAAGGAACGCGGGTAGCCGCCCGGCACCGAAGTCATAAAACCGCGCCCAGCGCGGCTCGATCGAGATGCGCACCATCTCCGGATACGTCGACCGCACGTTGCGTTCGAAGTCGGCGAGCTGCGCTTCGTCCATCGACTTCCTCGCCGCGGCGAGGTACTCGTCGGTGACGCCGTCGACGGTTTGCAGTGTGGCAAGGCCACGCACCAACAGCGCCTTGGCCTCTTCCGGGGTGGAGCCGGTGTCGATCGTCAACGCGACTTCCGGACGGGAGGAAAGTGCGCGGACTTTCGGGGAGGTCGGTGCCGTCGAGACCACGATGCGTTCGCCGGTCCAGTAGAACCCGACGGGGATGACTCGCGGGAAGCCGTCGTGGCCGTTGTAGGCGAGCCGCGCCATCGAACCGGCGAGCAATTTCTGGGCGTCGGGGTGGCCGAGCTCCCGAGCCAACTCCTGTTTGTCCATCACACCGGTATAGCTACCCGGTGGGGACGCCGCGGAGTCGCCCGGGGAGAACGAGGCTGAGCGGCCCGCCGCAATTGTGCGATCCCATAGATTCCGGCGCGTTTCTTTGACGCGTATCGCCGCTGGTTGACCGCTAGCCTCATCGGTAGCCGGAGGCAGGGGCGAATATGAATGCCGACATCAAGACCCGGGTGCATTGGCTGCTGGGATATGGACTGCCGCGTTGGACGCTGAAATTGCTCGCGCGTCGGGGCGATCCTTTTTCCCGGCTGTTAATCGAGGGCGGGCCGCCCGACGACGTGTATCGCCTTGTTGAGCAGATACGCCGGCGCGGGCGTGTCTCCGCGGCGGTGGGCGGGTGGGTCACCGCCGACGCGCAGATTGTTCGTGACGTGCTGCGCGACGACAGGTTCCGGACGTCGAAACCGCGGGACCGCTCACCGTTTCCCGTCGTTCAGCGGATGCTGGCGAAAACGAACCCCGGTGTCCTGAATGGGGTGGAACCGCCGTCGCTGCTTGTTGCCGATCCGCCCGAGCATGCGCGGTTGCGTCGCTTGGTGTCGCGCGCGTTTACTCCTAGGGCGATCGAGGGGCTTCGTCAGGGTATTCAGGAGATCGCCGACAACCTGCTCGACGATCTCCAAGCCAACCACCAATGCGATTTGATCGCCGCCTATGCGTCTCAAATCCCTATCGCAGTCATCGTCGAGATGCTGGGCATTCCTCGCGACGAGGCACCACACCTACAAACATTCGCCGAGCCTGGCACCAAAATCCTCAACAGCACGTCCCCTTCCTGGCGCGAGTACCGGACCGCCGTCGAGGCATTGCGCGAGTTCGAAAGCTACCTCGCGGCCCACATCGAGCTTCTCCGTCGGGGCGGCGCCGAGGACAGCATCCTGGCCGCCGTCCTGCACGACGGCGATCTCACCGAGACCGAGGTGAGGATGTTCGCGGGGCTGCTGCTGGGTGCCGGGTTCATCACCACCACCCATGCGTTCGGCAACGCGGTGGTGGCGCTGGTCGGGCACCGCGATCAGCTCGCCCGGCTCCAGGAACATCCGGAGGGCTGGGCGAACGCGGTCGAGGAGGTGCTGCGCTATGACTCCGTCGCACACATCGCGGCCCGGGTGGCCACCGAAACCGTTGAGCTCGACGGGCATACCCTGCAGGACGGCTCGGCGATCTTCCTTTTGATTGGCGGGGCCAATCGCGACCCGGCCGTCTTCGAACGTCCCAACGAATTCGACACCACCCGCGCCAACGCCCGCGAACACATCAGCTTCGGCAGTGGCATCCACAGCTGCCTGGGCGCGTCGCTCGCGCGGATGGAACTGCAGATCGGCCTACAAGCGCTGTTCGAACGCTTCCCCCGGCTGGCCCTCGCCGGCGAGCCGATCCCGAACGACAGCACCCTGCTGCGCGGGATCAAGGAGTTGCCCGTCAACCTCGGGCCCGCGACGGTTGACGTTGCCCGCTGATACCGGCGAACTCGTTCTGAAACTAGCTGCCCCGGCGGCGTGACTTGATGATCTCGAGGCGTTCATTCAGCAGTTCATCGAGTTCCTCGATCGAGCGGCGTTCCCGCAACATGTCCCAGTGGGTACGCGGCACCTTGACCTTCTTGGGTTCGACCAGTTCACCGCCGTCGATCAGGATGCCTTCCATGCCATTGCGGCATAGCCAGGTGACCGGGACCTCGGCGTCGGCGGCAAAGGGCATCTCGTATTCGTCGCCGTTCTCGGTGCGGTATCGCGCGACCTTTCGGGCCGCCAGGTCATGATTGCGGTCGACCTCGTAGCTCAGTGTCCCGAGGCGACTGCCCTTCATAACGCGATCAGCCATCGTTACCACTCCGACGATGTTCCCCTTGATCGGCAGTCGCGCGCATCCGACCAGACAATCCGAGCAGATCGTGCTCGCCCAGACCTTCGGGCAGTGTGTAGGCAAGTTGCCGCAATTCGACGGCATAGTTGCGCAAGTCCTGGCGGAGCCGCGCCTCAACGGTGGGCATGACTTTCTTCCTGTGGAAGGGATTTACTGAGACGTTCCGATTTTCGTGAAGCCGGACTTGAAATCTGATGCCGTCTGGCGACAAATCTGCAATACACCAGGGGGTGCTTTTTCGCGTCTCCCAACCGCGCCCACCACCCTACGCTGGTGACGGGCCTGAGGCGCCGGGGAATCACCGCGGACCACCGGGACTTCACCGGGGCGTCGAAGACGCTGGGACACAAATTCGTCTAATTCCACCGCTAGGCCGACCGGTCCTTGGGCAGAGGTCGATTACTGCGGGTGCGGATTGCCGTCGCCAATCCCCGTCGCCCCATACTTGGTACGTCCGACCGCTTCGCGGCATTCGGGAATCTGCGTTCCGAGGCGGTCTCCGGTGCGTCGTCGGAGGTCGCGGACAGAAACCGGTCCGGAAGTGCCAACTTGCAGATTGTGCGCGCCGTGAGGAGGTACTGGCGAAGCAACGGACCCGTCGTGTAGGGCAGGTCGTAGGTGCCGCACAGAGCGCGCACCCGCTCGGCGATCTCGGGGTATCGATTGCTTGGCAGGTCAGGGTAGAGGTGGTGTTCGATTTGATAACACAGGTTTCCGCTCATGAATGCCAGCACCCTGCCGGCCCGGAAGTTCGCGGTCCCGAGCATCTGTCGGAGGTACCATTCGGGCTTCGTTTCGCTGTCCAGCACGCACGGGGTGAACTTTTCAGCTCCGTCGGCGAAGTGACCGCAGAAGATCACGACACACGCCCAGACATTGCGCAGCCCGTTGGCAACCAGGTTGGCCCCCAGCGTGCGCCACCACCGCCGGCGACTGAGCGCGGGAAACAGCACATAGTCCTTGCCGACCTGCCGAGCGATCTTGCGGAGAAGCGCAGTCTTGTGAGCAGCCTTACTGGTGGGCGTCGTCTCGCGCTCCTGCACTGAATACAGGCCATGCAGGGCGACACCCCACTCGAATAGCAGCGCCAGCAGCACCGCGCGCAACGGCTGCAGCAATGCGCGTGGCCGCCACTCCTCGTCTCGAGTCACCCGCAAGACGCCGAATCCGAGGTCGTCGTCTACGCCGACGACGTTCGCGAAGACGTGGTGCCGGTAATTGTGGGAGTTCTTCCACTGCGACGTGAGACCGGCCATGTCCCACTCCCACGTGCTGGAATGGATTTCCGGGTCGTTCATCCAATCCCATTGGCCGTGGCTGATGTTGTGGCCGAGTTCCATGTTCTCGATGCACTTGGCCGCGGCTAGTGCGCCGGTTCCGACGGCCCAGCCAAGCGGGCCCCTGCTGGTGCCGATGACTAGCCTCGCCGCGACCTCGAGGGCGCGGTGAAAAGCGATGGCGCGCTTGATGTATGCCCGATCGCCGGTGCCGCGTGACGACTCGATATCGCGACGGATCGCCTCCAACGCGGACGCGAGGTCCTCAAGGTCCGTCTCGCTTAGATGGGCGTATTCAGGTACTTCGGTGATGGCCACGGAATCTCAATGAGATCCGGGCATGATGGCGCGCGACGTCCGGTCGACGACGCGCGGCAACGCAAGGTTTACGAACCGCAGCAATGTGGGTCCCGTCCGATCTTTTGGGATGGTGGTTTACGCGCGAGAGGCGAATGCCGGCGCGAGGTCAGGTACGCGGGAAGCTATTCGATCGGGCCGCGATTTTCGTGCGCAGTCGCCAGCACGGCCGCACAACCGCTTCGAGCGCGGTCGTCGCCCTCGTCACGGGAGTCCGGCGGCCCGGCGAGCCGCCCGGAACCACCTGGCCTGATGGACGGCTGTGCCATGTTTGAGCACCTGCCTTGTCGTTAGTTGACCTCCGAGGCTACATGAGCCGCGAGGCTTCTGCGCCTGGCCGCCGGTCCAGAGGTCAACCTCGCCCACCCGAGGCGCTGAGTCGATCAGCCTGCGGCGACGCGGTCGATGTGGGCGAGGAAGTGCCGTAGCACTTCCTCGGGCGCCTCGAGTTGCGGCCAGTGCCCGATGTCGTCGGCGAGCATCACCACGTCGGCGTCGGGGATTACCTCTTCGTAGCGGCGCGCCATGTGGGCACCCGAGTTGGGGTCGACGGGCCCGTCGATCAACCGCATCGGGACCGTGGTCTGGCGCATGGCGCGCACCCACCGGTTGCGGTGCGTGTAGCGATCGTTGATGAACCGGCCGACCTTGTGCAGCACCCGGCGGCCGTCGTTGTAGTCCAGGATCTGGTTGAACACGCTCATCATGTGCGGGGTCGGTTTGGTGTTCGGGCCGAACATCTCGCGCATTGTCGGCTCGAGCAGTCGTCGTGCCAACGGGCTGCCCTGCACAGGGCTGAACAGGTCGCCCAGCGGGGTGCCCGACATCAGTTTCTGGGCCGCCCGGGGCGTGTATGCCTCGATGAACATGCCGCCGTTAAGCCACGTGATCGAGTCGATGCGCCATTGCCCGTACGTCTGTTGGCCGAACTCGTGGCGGGCCAACAGTTCCTGGCCCACGGAATCGCCGATGTCGTGCGCCAGAATGTGGGCGTTGTGGATGTCGAGGTGCCGTAGGAGCGCCTCGTGCATGTCGGCGTGGTCGTGTACCGAGTATTGGTAGTTTGCCGGTTTGGCGGAGAAGCCCATGCCCATCATGTCTGGTGCGATGACGGTGAAGCATTTTGTGAGCGTGGGCCAGATCGGCGCCCAGTCAAAGGAATTGAACGGGTAACCGTGGATGAGCAGCAGCGGAGGCCCGCTGCCCTCGACACGGTAGAAGATGTCGAAGCCGAGGTAGTCGAAGTGCTGGCCCGAGTCCAGCCAGCGTTTCAGTTCAGCATCCATGACAGCCATCATCCTTCCGAGATTAGGTCGGAGAAAATCCTGAGAGCTGACCAAGCGGTCTACTTCATCAGCTTCAAGTATGGATTCCCTGCTGGCATTGCCGCTCACCCGCTGCGTCTTCGCGTCTTCACCGATTGCGATCGAATAGTCATGATTGACAGGGTGCGGCGAGTCTCGCTTAGATATTTGTATCTGGTTGCTCGCACGAAGGGTTTGGCCCGATGAAAATTGTGCGTTTGGTATCTGCGGTTCTCTTTAGAAGCTTTGCCGGCCCGAAGGCCATCCGGGGAGGCGCGGGCGGTCCCTTCATCGACGACAACCCAAATCTTCGGTACAACTGACAACTCCTAGAGTCGAGTCCCGCGTCCGGCAACTGCGCGACAGAGCATCTAGAGCCGTGTCTCAAAATGTGGAGTGGACGCGGTTGCCGCTCGGCTCGAGACGCTGTTTCGTTTATAGTCCACGCTTCGGCCGGACCTACCTTTTGCCGGTCAATCTTGCAGCGAGCCGGGCACTTCCGCCTCTTTTCGGCTTGAAGGCGGGAGGGTTTCGTGACCGCCTCGCCGACCCTGCGGACCGAATTGCGCTAACTGAAGGTGCACCAGGGACCACCAGAGTCGAGTGGCTTTCCAGAACTCTTTACCGCGTTTTCCATCGCCACCGGACTACTTTGTCGATCCGTCGTGTGATCTGGTTGTCACGACATCTGGCTCGGGTTGGCCATAAACATCGTCACTGGGAGATCACGGATATCGGCAACGCGGTCATGGCCGTCGAGAGGGATTTGGGAATTTCAGACTGTTATCCGCGCGCGCTCGTCACGGCTTACCTCTGTATGACCGCCGGTCTGCGCTGTCGTGTAACAGTCGGCATCCTTGCACCCACACCCAACATGCACGCTTGGTGTTCGACGCACGGCACAGTCCCTTATGAACCGCGTCCGGAGCACTGGTTGTACAGCCCCCTTGTCGTGTTCGGTATAGAGTGAAGGCTTCTTCGGGTTCGCCGGCAGGCAAGACATCGACGCTCGTCGAAGGCAACGTTAGCATCTTCCTCAGATCAAGCGTTGCGGTTCGGCGGCATCTGCTCTTCGGTCGCCTCCCCCTCTACTACCTCAGCCTATTTGACGACGAGATCGAGGCTCGCCTAGACGACTTCCTATCGGCGACCGGATCGATGGCCGACGTGCCATTTGCGAATAACCCATTGGCACTCGAACCCACCGATTCAGTCGTGGTGGCCGCGCCTGACGGAACAATCTACGTGTGGCGCGGAGGGGCGGCCAATTTTCCTCTGTATTGGACACTCGAGAACGATTCGGTTGCCCTGAGCCTGACGCTTCCTGTTGATTCGACACGCCGCTTGTCGATTTCCGGACTCCTTGCGTCCGTCGCGACCGTCGCACTTTCCAATCAAACCGAACCGAACCTTTCACCCAAGACGCCAATGGCCGGATGGTTTCGCTGCCGCCGAGGAGCCATCACCCATCTCTCGGCGACTCGGGGTCGCCTGTCTGAGAGCGCTGTGGATTTGGCGGCCGCAGATACCGCCAAAGTCGAATACGACGAGCTCGTCGGTGCGCTGCGGGCAGCAGCGACTGCTTTCGGTCACCGCCAGGCCATTCGATCGCGAGCGCTGATCGAGCTTTCCGGCGGTCTCGACAGCACCGTTGCCGCGCTCGCCGCGTCGAGCCACGGAGTCGGCCTAGTGGGTGTCTGCGAGTCCTTTCCCTACTACGAGTTCAGATATGAAGATGGGATCCAGCAAGCTGTCGCAGAGTCGCTACGAATTTCGCGGGTGTGCCTTGATGGCAGAGATTTTTTCGCCTACGCGCCATCTGACTGGCGTCCTCGGCTAGACGAGCCCGCGATAGGCATCGTGCGTCTAAAGCGTGCGCTTGCGGTTGCACGTGCCGCTTCGGATGCCACGATCGATCGGGTTTACGTAGGTCACGGAGGCGATCAGCTCTTTGCCGAGGATCTCCTTGATCGCGAGCTGGATCCGCATCCGTTGGATCCGCGAGCGTTCGTGGGCTCGGCATGGCGCAGGGTCGAGCTCACCCTGCGAGGCGCGCGATCCGACCCGCTCATGAAGCGATCCACGCTCACCTTCTCCTACGATGCTCGCTTCGACGTGACGTTCAAGGAGACCTTCGGCACCACGACGCGCTCGCCTTACACCGATGCGGCTTGGATCCAGTGTGCGCTCGCGTGGGCACGTGTGCGGGCGCGCCGCGGCGGGGTGCGAAAACAGATCTTGTTGGATGCCTTCGGCGGCCAGATGCCAAGCGCATTGACCGAGCGAAAAGGCAAGGTGCCATGGAATGGCGTTACCGCGCGAGCGTATTCAGCGCACCAGTGCGACATCCTCGCCGAGTTCGATCGTGCTCAGTCGGCGCTCGCACACTTGGGTCTGGACGTGCGATGGCTTGCTCGACGGGTTCGGAAGCTGGCCGAATTCTCCTCTGCCACGTTTGATCGGTGCGACCGAGAAGTTATTGCGAGCTACGCACTTGCCCATTGGCTCCAAGGTTGGGGTATCTCGCGCCCAACAGACTGTGCATGGGCCGATTAATACAGGTCCACTCGCCCCCTACGCGGTCGACATCGGGCACCATCTAAGGCGGAGCAACCAAGAACCGCAATCGCCTTCCGGCTTACTCAGATCGCGCATCTCACAGCTATAATCCGTGCCGGCCCGTATTGTGCGATGAGCGTCGCTGCGACCACCGTCGTGGTCCGCCAAAGTGTGCGGCGCAACGCGCACACACTGCGCGGGTTATCGCACAAGCGGCCAAATCAGGGCCGCGAACTCAAATGCTGCAAACGCTAGGTAATGGCCCCATCGTGTCGGAGCGAATCCGCCTGGGGACCCATCACTCTCACAACACGCTCAATCCAGGACACTATGTGTTGGTCCCTCATCACGCCGACACCTCGAGGATCGCCCTTTTCTCTCTCCAACGAGTTAACCGCCTCCCTCCGCTCCTCGGGAGTCAGCATTGGCGAGATCGCCTCCAAAGCCCGGAGGCTGTGATTTTGCTCGAACGCGCTGGCAGACGACGTGAAAACTCTCAGCACGTCGGTGAACGCATCGGCACTCGGCGCACCCTGAACAAGAGCTAGGCCCACGATGCGGTCACCCTCCTGCGGGGAGCGAAGTAGTGCAGCCGCGTATCGCTGTGCGGTCGCAGGCGCAGCTGCAGCGCGAAGCCGCACGCTGTTAACTAAGCCGTTCATCTCCCTGGTTCGACCATCTCCGGCCGGCGTCGTTCGTCGAATCTCCTCGTAGCCTCTGGCCTCTCGAGCCAAGATGTCCTCTGATATTGCAGTATCGGCAGGCACATACCGCCTCGCCATGCGGTCTATGGCCTGATCGATCACCTGCCCCGCCGATTTCGGGTCGGTCGAGCCTTGTTCCACCTGCTCTGCGGTTGTCTTCATATTCGCAAGATCGTGGATCAGGTCGTCGGGAGACGTGAGCAGGCCGCTAGCGCTCGCCTCCACACCGGCCGCCTTGAGCGAGAAGCCGACCAGGAACAGAAACCGTAGCGCGGTCGGTAACCAAATCAGCCCGATTGCGGTCAGGCTGATTGCGCCGACCGAAATGTGCCACTGAAGCCCCTTGTCGGCAACCGTGACGTCAAGTGCCGCAATGACGGCGACCAAGCACATCAGGATAATCCACAATCGTGGGAGCGTCGTGACGCTCGAAAGCAATTTCAATTTGTTCGTGATCTCCGGCGGGAGATGCTGTTGGGTTCCCGTTTGCACAATGATCAACTCCCCAACTTGCTCGCTGGCGATCGGGACAACGATAAACGATGTAGTGCAGAAATGTAGGCCCTTTGGTCAAGGGCTGCAAGAGGTCCGCATGGGCTTTTGCGAGTCCGAGAAAGTGGGGTTCGCCGCAATCCAAAGCCGGCGCTTCACCTTTCGGCGCACAGCTTGGAAACTGCGACGGTCGATGATCGGAAGCCGTTCACACCGACGGCCGCGAGGTGATCCGGCATAGTCCTGTCGTGGTTCTCGGATCAACGTGGAGCCGCTGCCGATGAAACAAGCACCTTGGCCGCCCGCGGGGCGGTGGCAGTGGCGATAATCGCGATCGGGTGTCGTGCGGTGCCGGGGATATCGAGGCGGGCGGCAGAGCACCGACGCGGAAGGGACCGTCATTTTTGCGTCGCCGCACAACTGCGATGACTGCAAAGGACCCACCGGGGTCATCCGCCACATCGAAGCCACCGCTAGGTGAGGCAGGGACTTGGGACGCTAAACGTAACGGCCAAGGATGGCGAAGTACACAGCGTCCTCGATTCGAAAACGTTCTGTACGTTGACAATGGCCGCTGATTCTCGAGTGGGGATCAATCAGCACGTGAGGTTCAGGCGAGCGGTTGGGCTGTGGCGATGTGGAGACATTCGTCCAACCTAGTCGGATGCAGACGCACCGAGGACAACTTCCGTCAGCTCTTGGGTCTGTAAAGCACACTTCAGCGTCTGCGTCGCCGAGAATACGCCAGTCTCATAGAACTTATTGCCAGGCGAACCGCCGCCGCACACGCCGAAGTAGGGGCAGCGACGGCGGCAGGCGTCAATCCCAATATCGATCTCAGATTGGATTTCATGGGCGCGCGGACTGCGCAGAAGTTCATCGAGCGAGTGCACTTCGGTGATGTTGCCGAGCGAAAACTGATCAGGTGCCCCCGGTATACCCGAGGCCAGCTCAGGCGACCACGAGGACACTGCGCCGTTGCGCGCCATTGTCAAGATCGCCCCGGCCCGTTGCTCGGCGACGGCAGGCACGAACCCAGGGTCATTTCGCCGCCTCTTCATCCGCTGAGCGATGCTGACCAGTTCCCTGATTGTCAACGGCCACCCGTTGGCAGCGTTGAGCTGCAGCATTCTGCCCATGAACGCGCGATAGTGTCCCCTGAGGCTGGCCAGATCCCCCTGATTGCTGACGAGCGAAGAGGCGAGATTAAGCCCTTCGATTTCTTCGACGTTGAATGCGACGTGTCGGAATCCGGACTGCACAAAGAACTCGAACAGCTCGTCGGGGCGAGTGAGGTTCCGGGAGGTGAGCACGCAAAGCACGCTCAGTCCCATGCCATGCGCATGGAGGATCTCGACTCCTCGCATAACAGCATTGAAGGATCCTGAGCCCGCCCTCGTCTTCCGGTTAGCGTCGTGAATTTCTCGCGGCCCGTCGAGGGAGACTCCGATCCGGACCTTCCTCGCTCGGAAGAACTCGCACCATGCCGGGGTGACTAATGTGGCGTTGGTCTGCATCGAGTGTTGCACGTTCAAGCTTTCATCAACGATCTCGTCGATTAGGTCGAAGGCTTCGCGATAGAAGCTGAGGCCTGCTGCCAGCGGCTCACCCGCATGCCAGAGCACCGGCAGATCCTTCTGCCGACTCATGAGCGTTGAACGAGTGAGAGCACGAAAGAGCAGTTCCAGCAGTCGGATTGGCAAGCGAGAAGGATCGGTGCGACCAGGAACATAGCAATAAACGCAGTCGAGGTTGCAGCGAGCGGTGGGCTGGATCACCAGAAGCTCAAGCACCAACCGCTCGCTTCAATGTGAAACAACGCTCGGCAATTAAGCAATTTAGTTGACGCTGTTGTCGAAGGAGTTGTCGAAGGAGTTATCGAATCCGTTGTCAAAAAGGGTGTGAGCTGACTGCCGTCCACAGAGCAACTCCAGGTGCGCAGCATCGAGCGTGCCCAATCGCGCATCGACGCTAGGCACGGCAGTGTCCTCGGACGGAATCTGATCGATGCTCATGGTCCCCTCCCCTCTCCGTACGGTGGTTTTCCGGGCTCGCCCATGGGGGTGATCCAACTGTCGGCAGGCCTACGCGCGCAGCGAGGTCAGCGCGCTGCTCACAACACCAATGCGGTTCACCACGTGCGAGGGCTGTGAGTTCGCATTCACCTGACGGGAGCACGACGAACACCCACCCGTCCGCCGGTGTGAATCCGCACGCTCTGACGTACTGATCGAACAGATAACCTTTGATCGCTCCGCTCGACGTTTCAATGTCGCGCTGCGTAATCCCGAACTGGGCCATATACGGAATAAGGCACCAATGCCGGGGAGTAAACAAATGTCTGTGAGGCACGTGCATAGGCCCCCTCGATAATTTCGGATCTCAGCGTCAGCCTAAGCGACCAAATACACAGGGTCAACGCGCGTCTGTATGCGTTCCCAGGGGCATATCCAGCGATCGGCGCAGCGCGACGCGCCGTGCCGCGTCGCCGCAGCCACGCAGAACGCCTGGGCCGTCATGGCCCCACAAGTTCGGAGTTTGGCAAGCAATTGGTGCGCCAATAACCAGACATCACATCTGTCGGGCTGACAGGATTTGAACCTGCGACCACTTGACCCCCAGACTATGGAACGGCGTTCGCACACGTGTGCTGATGTTCGCCACTCCCCCAATCCGCGCAGCTCACAACGCATTTCAATGCATAGGCGAACACTGGCGAACACCCGCGAACACCACGAAAATTCGGCACAAAGGGCGTAGAAATGGGCGTAGTCGTGACGGGCAGCGAGAGGGGTTGGCCGCCGGGGAACTCGGCCACCGAATCTCGGCCTGCGGGAGGTCTAGACACGCCGGTACGGCAATGCCGGATCTGGGTGATCAGCGGGGTTAGGTTGACCCCGACGCGTATTTGGAGCTCTGCCGTCGCATCGTTACTGCGAACGGAAAGGGTTCCCCACCAATGCAAACCGCCGCCCGGGGGCGGCGGTCGCGGTCTCAGCAACCGCGATTCTGCCACACCCCCGCCCCAACGCAAGCACATCGCCGCGTGTCCTGGCGGGCCGCGCAATGAGCGTCATTCGACCCAAGTTCCTGTATGTGGTGCCCGGCGATCTCCGTCACGGCTACGACGGTGCCTGCGTGCTGGCCTTGGTCCGCTACGTGTGCGCTCACAAGAGCGAGCAGAACGGCCGCGCACGGTTCGATGGCGAATTGTGGTGGCACGCCTCGCATGCCGACATCGCCGAGTCGCTGGGTGGCCATGTGAGCCACGACAGCGTGCGGCGAACGGTCAAGAAACTTGAGGCGGCAGGAGTGCTACGAAGCCGTCGTGTGCGCGCCGATGATGGCACCCAAGCCTACCTAGTCGTTGACCAGTCACTACGCGAAAACGCGTCGCCTCTGAGCAGCGAAGACGCGAATTCGCGTAACCCTGACGCGAAATCGCCGGACCCCGACGCGAAATCGCCGGACCCCGACGCGAATTCGCGTAACCCCCTACGCGATTTCGCGTCGCGTACCTCTATTACTGGAGAACTAAAAGAAACTGGAGAAGGGGGAGAACGCGCTTCGCGCGGCGTCGCCCTGGCGGGCGACCCCCCCGCGCACCCGTTCGATTTTCTCCTCGACCCCAATCCGCCACCTGGTTACTGCCGAAACCATCTAGGCGGCACAGACAAGCCCTGCCGGGCTTGCGGTCTGGCGGTCAAGAAGCTTGAGGAGTGGCAGGACTTTCGCAAGCCATCCAGGAGCGATCTCGGAATGGTCTCCGCGCTGCGGCTCAAACGCTCCGAGCCTGGGATCGCGGGCAGAGAGTTGGAAGGCATTTTCAGCACCACCAGACACGTGGTGACCAACGGCCAACCACCACAGCGGATCGGCGTGGTTATGCCCAAGGTCATCGACGTGGAGATCGTTGCTCCGCCTGGCGCTGAACACGCCGTGACCGGTGCTGCCACAGGCCACGGAGCCTTGACTGCCCAGACCAGGGCGAGCATTACCGACATGGAGGCCTACAAGGCCAGCGAAATGGCCCGCCTCCGTGAGCGTTTCCCCGACGCGGATTGGCAGGCGTCGTGAGCCGCGGTCCTGGCCGCTGGGAGCGGCTGCTGCTGCACGCGACGTACCACGCGCCGCTGATCGCCCCCAGTGGTCGCCGGTTCGCCAGACCGGGTGACTACGCCGGCAACGCCTCGGAGTACTCAGCCATACAGCGCGCCGCGCGGCGACTGCGAGACAAAGGGCTGGTGAGAGCAGCCTACGGGTGTGCCAACGACCTTGAGCCTCTGCGTGATCCGCCGACCATTGCCGACTCCCGCCGCTGCGAACATTGCTTAAGTGTTCAAAACAGAGGGGATCCCCTCTGTTTTGACACACTTAGCCGAGGCGAAGCCATGAGCGCGTGCCTGTTGTGTGGACGAAAACTCGAGCTGTGCAACGCCTCTGAGATCTGCGCCGAGTGCCTCGTGATCGTCCAGAACGTGGCCGAGATCCGCATCGAAGAGCGATGGCGACCGGTCGAGGTTGCTGGCATCGACGGCCTGCTCGTGAGCGACCGAGGCCGCGTCGCCCGGTTGCTCACCATCGACAGGGCGCACAAATATCCGAGGGTCTCGCTGGCCGGCCGCAAGCACTACGTGCATCAGCTCGTCGCCCGTGGCTGGCACGGGCCACGCCCAGAGGGGCTGATGGTGCTGCACGGAGACGACGACCCGCAAAACCTCGCCGCCAGCAATTTGAGATACGGCAACCGAAGTCAGAACGCCGCCGATGCGCGGCGTAACCGCGCCACGAAGGGGGCACCCATATGACCGCCAACGCCGCGATCCGGCGATCACTGCGCAACGCGCTGATCATCGAGTTACACGCCGATGGGATGACCCAGCGCACCATCGCGGCCAGGGTCGGCTGTTCTCAGGCGAACGTCAGTTATGTCCTGGCCGCGAGCCGTGGCCAGAAGCGCAAGCGGCCCGACCGGGAGCCGAAATGACCACCTGGACGGCCTACTTGCGCGACGGCAGCAAGGCCGAGGTGGTCGCGGATGAGGTGCTGCTGGAAGGTGCGGCGAGGTTAGTCAACAACGCGCTGGACGCCAATGGCGATGAGCGCTACGTCGACGTGCTCGTGTTGGCGCACGGAACATGGGCGCGCATCGAGGCCACCGCCGCGGGCCTGCGCTGGACGCCACCGGACCCGCCGCGCATCGCCTAGACGCCACCGCCCGCTGCGCCCACACTGACGCTCGTGGCTTCGCGTCGCCGACGACGACAACTCCGCCAGGCCCGAGCGTTCGCGGCAAGGACGAGGGCCTGGCACGGCGGCGACGGGCCGTTCGTGCGGGCCAACCTGAGCAGCCGGGGCGCGCTGCAAGCCGCCGCGACACCAGCCATCTCGGCCAACCTGTGTGGCCACGGCGCGCTGAGCGGCATCGTCCAGGGCTGGGTGCGGCCTGTGCTGGAAGGGCAGGGCAGCCTGACCGCGAAGAACGTGAACCGGATCGCGCTGATCCAGTGGCACGCCGGCCAGTTGGCGAAGACCGTGGGCAGGTGCGATTACCAGGCGCAGTGGACATTTCACGCGACCAAAGAGGCTGCACTCGATGCCGCGCGAGACCTCGACGACTCCTGGGTTTGGAGCGTCGTCAACACCGACCCGCCGCGCCGCCGGGGGTGGGACGGCAAGGAATTCGACGACCAAATCAAGGCGATGAGAACCGCGCTCGGCGTCGAGGCGCGGCAAGCCGCGAAGGTCAGGTCGAGATTGGCGCGGAAGGGGGCCTTGGACCCCTGGCCCAAGCCCGTTAGCCGCCCTGACCCCGAAAATCAGCCCACGAGGCTGTCAGAGGCCCGCACGGGCCATCTGAACGGCGACGCGCGAGTGCCCAAGGCGCCTGCGCCGTAATCACATTCATGTTTCAGCCACACTAGGGCCATGGATCAATTCTGGGCTGAGCGACTCAGGCACGGCGACGTGACCGAGGCCGAGATCCACGACGCCTACGACGCGACGTTGGATGCGATCAATGCGGCCCGTGAGGCCGAGGTCCGCGCCAATTTGACCGACGATTAAAAGCCAGTCCGCTGGCTTAAAGCCGCCCGACACAGCGAGATTCGCGTCGTGTCGGGCTTTCTTTGCACGGAAAATCGGCGCTACGATTCGCGCCGACGTTTGGCCTCGGAACTCTCATGACGCGAGATGGAGCGAGGAGTTCCGGCCAGTCGGCTCTCATGCCGCGGGATGAAGCGAGGAGCCTGACCAGCGCGTCGCGGCTTTGGTGAGTCCCAGTCGCCTACCCCATTTTGTCTCGAAACCCGCTCTTGCAGCGGTGTTTTCGCGCAACCCCGAAGGCACCCACGATGGGCGTTTACGACTCGCAAATCGCCGACCTTGTCCGTCGTCGCGACGCACTGATGGTTTCGACCCAGCACTCTCTCGAGGCCGCCAGCCGTGCTGGCCGCCGCCAGATGCTGCCGACCGAGCAGCGCGCCTGCGCGGATGTCGAGCGGCTCAATGCCCGCATCGCCGAACTTGAGGCCGAGGAGCAACGGGCCGGCGGCGACGCCTTAGCCCGCCTCTCGGAGCGCGTGAACACCCCGGCCCGCTCCCAAGGAACTCCCATGCGCACGCTCAATGACTTCCACCTGACCTATCGCAAGGGCGACGCCAGCGTGAGCTGGATTCGCGATCTCTACCGCACGGCCTACAACGCCGATGACACCGGGGAGTCCCGTGCCCGGCTGTCCCGGCACGCCCAGGAGGTGGCCACCGATGCGGCTTACAGCGAGTACCGCGATTTGAGCCGTGTCGATGGACAAGGAGGCTTTGCTACACCGCCGGCCTGGCTCATGAATCAGTACATAGAACTTGCTCGACCTGGCCGCGCGTTTGCGAATTTGCTGCAGAGGCAAAATTTGCCAGCTGGGACCGATTCTTTGAACATTCCCAAACTGCTCACCGGTACCGCAGTTGGAATTCAAACAGCCGACAATTCGCCCATTGTTGACGTGGATCTAACCGACACGTATGTGAATGCGCCAATTCGCACGATTGCCGGTCAAGAAGGCGTTGCGATTCAATTAATCGACCAGTCCCCAATTTCTTTCGACGATGTCGTGTTTAGGGATTTGGTCGCGGCGCACGCGGGGTGCCTCGACCAGCAGTGCCTCGACGGCACGGGCGTCAACGGACAGGTGACCGGCCTCGACTTCACGCCGGGCATTCAGACGATCACGGTGTCATCAGTCACAGTAGCGGGCATTTACAAGGCCATTGCGAACGCCGTTCAACTGATCCACACCAAGCGCTTCCTTCCGCCCGAGGTCATCGTGATGCACCCGCGCAGGTGGGGGATGTTGCTTGCCGAGCTCGATACCGTGGGCCGGCCGCTATTCGTGCCGTATACCCAGAATCCGATGAATGCGGCGGGTATTTTGACGGACGTGGCCAGCCAGCAAGTGGTCGGGCACATGGCCGGATTGCCTATCGTAACTGATCCCCTGATTACTACTACAAGCGGTAGTGAATATGCCTCATACGGTGATGAAGACTGCATTATTGTGATGCGGGCCTCGGACAATTTGTTGTTTGAGTCAGGCATTCGCGCGCGGGTCCTTCCCGAGGTTAAGGCGTCCAATCTGACGGTCGTTCTACAGGTGTATTCCTACCTTGCCGTGACATTTGCTCGATTTCCTCAGTCCAATGTTGTCATCACCGGCCTGACGCCGCCGACCTGGTAAGCGCTTCGCTGGCCGGTGTTCTGTGGCCCGGCCGGCGGGGACGCGGGGGGCGGCGACAGGGTTTTGAGGCCCAATTTCAACGGCATACGCCGCCCCCCGCCACCACCTGAGAGGAGTTCCGATGGACTACCAACAGCGCACCTACGACCCTTTCACCGGGGCCGAGATGGCCACCCGCGGCATTCCGGGCACCGAGGCCCACACGCCCTACACGGGCGTGCCGTACACCTGGGACCCGACCGCGCCCATCGACCCGCACGATGTGCCATTCGCCAAGGGCGAGGGCTCGCCCTCGACCGGCCCGCTGCCGTCCAACGTGCACGGCGACGGCGGCGCGTTCGACCCCCCGCAGCCCGTCTGGCAACGGCCACACCCGCAGCCCGACCCGCACGACGGCTAAGCCCATGCGCCTGTCGATTACGCAGAACGACGACGACTCGTGGTCGCTGATCGACCTCGATAGCCGCCAAGTCCTCGGTGTGTACAAGAGCTCGATCGACGCCATCAAGCACAAGGAGCTCATCGGTGGCACCGACCGCGCGATGACCGACGACCTCGACCTCGATGAGGTGCTGGCGTCGGTGAGCGCCGCGCTCCAGGTGCTCGACCTCGATGATTTTGCAGACCTCGATCTGGACGAGAACACGTTGAATGAGCTGCGCGGTCAGATGGACCGCGAGGCCGACGAACTCTGGCCCGGTGACCCCGACGACGACCTCCCCGACGACGGCAGCGAGGATGTCGACGGCATCGGCCACGATGCCAGCGGCATCCGCAGCCCGCTCGAACCGCCGGCCGACGACGACCTTCCCCCGCCGTTGGCCGTGCCCTGGCAACGGGAACCTGGCCGGATACCCAAGCCGTACACCAACCCGTTCTCCCCGAGTATCGACCCCTCAGTGCTCCCGATCCGCGCCGACAGTCGCGGGTACGAGCGTCGCCAAGGGGCCTAGATCGTGGGCGCGCCCCTTCTCCTCTGCAAGTCGATGGTCGCGCGCCTACCGGGGGCGGAAGCCGGTCGGTTCCACCCTTCAGAGGCCGGCTTCCGCCCCGTCGCCGGGGATCTCTCGTGATGACTGACTGGACTTCCGGACTCGAAGGCCTGGCCTATCCGCAGGTCATGACGACGCCGGGGCTGTTCCGCAAGTACCCGGTCGAGGTGGTCGACATCGCGATCGACTGGACGCCGCATCTGGTCGACGACGTGATCGTGGCGTCGGCCTGGACGGCCAACGACGGCATCGGTCTCGGCCAGACGAGCTACACCCACACCACGACCACCGCGTGGATCTCGGGCGGGTCGGCGGGCTGGCTGTATCGGCTGACCAACCAGATCCAGACCTCGGGGGGCCGCATCCTCGTGCGCGAGATACTGGTCAAGGTCAAGACGCCGTGCTGAGTCACGGGGTCCTATGACCGACGAGACCTCGGCGCTGGCCCGGCTCGGCCTGCTGAACATCCCCCCGATATTCGATGCCGTCTCGGCAGCCGCCAACCCAAGGAATCTACAACGGGGAGTGAGCGCCGACCCGGCCTATCGTGGTGGTATGGCCGTCAATTCCCGTCCCGAGGAATACGAGGGCGTCGAGCTGAAGGTCATACTCCTGTTCCTGCGGGAACTCATCAACCAGGCCACCGCCGCTAAGGTGAGCTACGGCCAACTCCTCGAGGCGCTCATGCTCGACGTGTCCCTACGCCTACCTGAGCAAGATGACGACGAGGTCCCGGTCGAACAGCGCAACGAAGAGCTCGCGAGATTTTTGCTCGATACGACACTGAAGAACGTCCGTATCTTCTTGGCGGTGCAGGGTGTTCTCACCTCGGCTGCACTGGTCTCGAAGATTCTGTGGATGTCCCAGCCTCAGCGGCGCAAAGGTTGCACGTGCCCTCTAGACGAAGCCGACGAGGCACGCTTCGCTCAAGCGAAGCGCCGCTGCAAGGCGCTACGCAAGGCGCTCCGAATTAAGACGGAGCCGCCGGAATTGAGTCGCCGGGTGCGTAACTTACTGGAGCATTATGACGGCCGTATGGATGACTGGCTCGCCGCTGACGACGGCACCGTATACGCAACGGGCGTCGGCTCGCCGGACAGCGTGGGGGATGGTACGTACGGCTTCATGCGAGGTTTCGATCCGTCGACGATGACCGCTTCGGTGCGGGGCGACTCGATTTCATTAAACGAACTGATCTTGGCTGTGGAGGACTTGTCTAGCCGCGCGAAACAGTGGCTGCTAGCCAACACCGCCTACAACCCATCGCTAGAGCCCGATATTCATGTGTGCGCGGTCCAACCCCAACATCGATCGAGAGCGCCTTGATCCTGCCCGCTTGGAGGGAGCGAAGGTGAGCAAGGGTGGTCGGCTGCGCGCTGCTAGGCGAGCCGGGAAGACGTGCATTTTCTGCGGCGATCCGGTGGGCAGTTGCGAGCATCTATGGCCGCAATGGCTTAAGGACAGCAAGACGATCGATCACACGCCGGTGAATCACACGCAATCGCGGTCCTTCATCAAGGCCGTCCCTATCGGTCCCCGCGCGGCAGTCCTCACCACCGACCTCGATGAGAAGCGTCGTGGGGGCGCTGCTACGAACCGCAAGGAACCGGTGGTGTGCGACCCGTGCAATACGCGGTGGATGTCGCGGCTCGAGAACAGGGCGAAGCCGATTCTGCTGCCGATGATCGACGATGAATCCCGGGAGCTAGACGCAGACGATCAGCGCACGATCGCCCGCTGGGCGGACAAGACAGTGATGGTGCTCGAGACGACCGATCCGAAAACCGCGGTTACGACTCAGCAAGACCGGCTGCGCGTCATGAATGAATCGCAACCACGCCCGGCACTTCGAACTCAAGTGTGGATCGGACGAACTGAGCACAGCCCGAAAACCACTGTGCTGCAGCACACGTCGGCGCTATTCGCCAGCACCAGCAGTGGACCCGATTGGCTGTTAAAGGCCAGCAGCAACGGTGAAACCGAGAAATTGCGGATCGACGTGTTGGTCGTGGGCTACGTGTGCCTCGTCGTGACCGGCGCGGCGAGCCGTGTATACGAACCGGCGGCCGTCTTCAGAAACGAGCTGTCCGACCGGCTGACTCCCATCTGGCCGATAACCAGCCAGTCAGTGCATTGGCCCCCGCCCGCGACGATGACCACAGCGGACATCGAAACTGTGCGGATGACGATCTCCGATACCCAGGTGCGCTTTTAGGGAAGCCATCGGTCATCGGGTTCGGTGACCATGTCACCGTCCTTTTCAGTCCGATTTTTCTCACACGAACGCGCCCTCGGTAGTGAACGCGACAACCTCGGCAGCCGTCACCGGCTCTCCCGTATCGGCCACGAAGAACTCGGGCCGCTCGTGCGGGCGGTAGGTCAGCCGGCGCGGATCGGCCAGCGTTGCGCTCTGGCAGACCGTGCCCACGATCCACGCGTGCACCTCGCGCGCGGCACCATCCGCGATCCGGCGCTGAGCGCGGCGGTTGACATGGGTGTGGCAATCGGCCAGCGTGACCGACTCGGCATGGCCGATGACGCGTCCGCGATCCGGGCCGTCCATTGCGCGGATCGACCACGCCTGCCGATGCAGGTTCTTGTAGACGGCGACGCGTTGGCCATCCGTGGTCACCCTCCTTTTCCGTCCGACTTTTTGCGCTGCCAGCTCGCATACAGCAGCGCGAGCGCGACCAGGCCGGGCAGCCGGTCGAGCGCCCGGTCCGCGTCGGCAACATAGACGACCTGTTCGTTGCCCGCGTCGGTCTCGGCGTAGAGGCCGACGCCGAACCCTTGGGTGGCCGCAAGCGGATTGAGCGTCGCGTCGGCAGCGTCCGTGATCAGGATCTGATCGCCGGTCTCGACCCTTGCGGCGATGGCGTAGCACCCGCCGCCCGTGGACGCGATGGCAAACGCCATCCCGAACCGGGCGGATAGCGCCGTGCACGCGTCGGCGTAGTCGGCCTCCAGGTGCTCGGCGAAGGTCATCAGGTCACCTCGCGGATCTCGAAGTGAAACCACGCCTTGCAATCGCGGTCCACGAAGAAACCGACGTTCGGCGTGGCACCGTAGCGCGCGGTCAGCCCGTCCACGGCTGCCGCCTCGTCGGCGGCATCCATCGCCGCCAATCGTGTCTCGTAGCGTCCGCTGGACGCGTCGTTGGCCGAGGAAATGGTCAGTTCGTACATGTCGGTCTCCGATCAGGCGTAGGGGGTCAGGTCGGCCGAGACCGCGCCGTAGAAGCGGGCGCGGTCGAACCGGGCGTTGTCGCGGCGGAACACGTCGGCCAGGCCGAACGCGATCTTGGCGATGCGGCTGCGCTCGGCGTCGGAGGCAGCGGACTCATAACCGCCGGCCAGTACGGCGGCGATCTCGCGGTAGTGCTTGCGGGTCATCACGGCGTCACCGGCCCGAGTGCAGTGCGCGGATCACGCCGACCAGCACGGCCGACACGGCGAGCATGAGGCCCGCGAACGCGAGGAAAAGAACGATGATCATGTCAATTTCCGATCTGTGAGTGCCCCACTTTGGGGCAGTTGCTTGGGTTGCCGAGCGGGCAAGAGTTGGCGCAAGAGCGCGATGAACCGCTCGCCCTGGTCTGCCGTCACGCCCGCGTTGACGGTCACCCGGATGGCGTGGCCGTCGGTCGGGTCGATCTCGGCCAGCCGCGTCAGCGCCATGATGTAGACGCGCCGATGCTCGGCCAGCGCAGTGCTGGCCGAGCGGGTGTGTGTTGGTCCGCCGCTGCCTAGACTCGCGAGCGACGGACCGGGGCTATTAGCCGTAGCCCCGGCCCGTCCCGCCATCAGGCTGCGACCGCGCCCGTACGGGGATTGGTGCCCTTGCTGCCCGCCGGGTGCCGACTCACCGACTCGCGGTGCTCCTTGACCACCTTGTTCAGCGTGCGGGTGGCTTCGGTCAACTTGGTAATCAGCCGCTCGACATCGGCCATCGGCAGGCTGTGCGGGTCGCTCGCGACCTTTTTCAGCACCCGGTCCACCGCGCCATACGCCAGGTCGGCGGCGTTGGCGCGCTCCTGCGCCCGGCCCTTCGGTGCGCCGCCCGTGGCCTGCGACTGGCCCGACTCCTTGGCGGCAGCCACCCGGTAGACCGCACCCTTGGACGACTGCGTGGCC
Source organism: Mycobacterium sp. NGS69 (assembly GCF_059812165.1). Classification (NCBI taxonomy): domain Bacteria; kingdom Bacillati; phylum Actinomycetota; class Actinomycetes; order Mycobacteriales; family Mycobacteriaceae; genus Mycobacterium; species Mycobacterium sp. NGS69. The sequence continues at coordinate 73,865 of NZ_JCALCD010000015.1, read as the reverse complement.
TCGACCACCGCGCGCTGTGACAGGCCTTCGTCCAACAGGAACGCGATGACGGCATCCCGGTTGACGCGGTGCATCAAGGGCATGTCCTTGGCGGCGACATCGGCCACGTAGGCCTGCCAGGTCGCGAACGGCTTGCCGTCCGCATCGCTCACGAGCTGCCAGACGTTGGTGGCCTTGGCCTGAGCGATCAGCCCGGCCAGCACGACCATGGACTCCTCAGCGGTGCGCGCAGCCTTGCGCAGTTGAGCATCCAGCCGTACGGCTTGCTCTTGCTCCTGGCGGGAATCGTCCAGGTTCTTGCTCGGCGACTCCGCAGGCGCGGTGCGCGGCTGCCGCTTGTCAGCTGGCAAAGGATTTGTACTCATTTCGATTTTCTCCAATCGGTGCCAGGAACCACTCCCGACATAGCTCGATATTACCAGGTCAGAGCATTATTTGCCACATTTTTGGACATTTCGCGAGCTGCGAATGACGCCAGTTCGGAGCATCACACAGCAAACGCAATTGCCCCACTGTGGGGCACCCGCGGCCACCGCTCACGAGCTCAGAAACCACGTTCCGCAGGTACCGAGGCGGGCTGGCCGGGCGAGGTGCGCTGCGTCCAAGGCACCTGGCACCTGGCGCCGGCGGCGGCCAAACCGCTCAAATTCCTTGTGGCACAGTGGAATTAGGTAACGCGAAATGCGCTGTGCGACAAGGCTTCCCGCTGTGCCATGCCCGGCAGGGGTACCAAAGTCCACGGCGTCTCCCGCATGAGAGGCAAGGCCGGTTCGCCCCAGACGATGTGAGCGCCAAGCACAAAAATTCGCCCCGGCGCAGCCCGGTGAGCGCCTAGAGTCCGTACTCGCGTTTGATCTGGACGCGGGCCTGCGCGAGTAGTTCGTCGCGGTCGGTCTCGCACAGGTCATCCAGGCGCAGGTTGCCGCGCTGTTCGAGTTCAAGCAGGCCACAGTCGCGGAATGCCATGCTCAGCGTGTAACCGCGCGCTCGCAGCGCGAGCGCCTTGTCCCAGATCGCGTCCTGGGCCTCGATCCACTCCGTGCAGCCAGGGTTGCGGGCCAGCCAGTCGGCGGCGAACGGGGCCTCGCGCATGGTGCTCATGTGACAATTGTGAGCATGGCTGGTCGCAAGGTGGAACGTGACGCGCAGGCCAAGCTCGCCGGCATGACCCAAATCGAGCGCCAGGCGTTGGCGCTGCGGCTGCGGCGTCGCGGATTCAGCGAGCGCCGCATCGCGCGGGCGCTGGGGATCTCGCCATCCTGCGCGCACTACTGGACCGCGGGCCGGCCACCAGCCGCGCGCACCGACATGTGCGAGGGCTGTGGACTCGACTTCCCGCTGGCGCAGTTGGATACGAACGGGTTGTGCGCACAGTGCCGGGTGGACGGCTAGCGCCGCCCCTCCTCCCGCTGTCGCTCCCACAACGCGTCGAGCCGGTCGCAGGCATCGATCATGGCGGCGGCGACCGGCTCGCGCTCGGCGGCATGGCGGCGGTCCATCACCTGCAGTCGGCGCAGCAGTTCCTCGCGGCGGGTGATCAGCGCCCGTTCAAGTTCTGCGTCGGCGGCGGTTGTGTCCAGTGCAAAAAGCGTGTCGTCAGTTGGGGCCATCGTTGTTCTTCCCTAGTGGACCGGGGATGTCTGGCTGGTCACTCATCGGCGGTCCAAATCGTTGTGTCATGGCTTCTCGTTCTCGTACTCGGCTTCCGCGATGGCGTAGGCCTCCCGCAGTGCCTCGGACAGGTCGTCCAGTGACACGGCCAGCCTGCCCGCGATGTCGGTGTGCTCTCTGAAGTCCAGCCACTGCAGCACCGGGACTAGCTGCTCGTAGACGCCGTCCAGGGTCAGGTCGATGTCTTCCATCTCTCCCATCTGCTGGAAGTCCTCGGACGCGTCCATCCGGTCGACTTCCTCCTGTGGCAGCCGGACCAATTCACCCGACATCCACGGCGGGAGTTTGCGCGTGCCGTCCGGGTTGAAGAACAGCTCCGGGTGCTTGCGCTTGTACTCTCGCGCTCGCGCCGCAATCCTGACCTTTTCCGCCCTATCCCTCAGTGGCATTTCTCTCTCTTCCCATCGTCGTCGGGGGTGTCGTCGGTCATGGCAGGGCCTCAGTCATCCGTATCGCTCCATCAATTCCCCGGCTTGCGCCAAGCGGTACCTCTCGGCGTCGACCGACTCGCCGCCGAGTTGGTCGAACAGCTGATTGAGCACGGCCATCGGTCCGCTCATCGCGGCAGCGATGTCATCGGCCTTGGCGGTCTTCACCGACGCGTTGGCGAGCTCGCGTGCATCATCGGCCAAGGTCTTCAGCCGCCTCAGGAAAGAGGCGAGCGGCAGTTCGGGTTCCTTGGGTTCGCGGTGGGTCTTACACAGGCCCTTGAGCGCTTCGCGCAGCGACTGCTCGGCGTCCAAATGCTCCACGCGTTGCGCATTTGAGGCAACGCGCATGTACCCCTGCGCGGTGGTCTTCGAGCCGGTGAAGTTGGCATCCAGCCACGGCAGCCACTCCCCGTGGTGGCACAAGGCCTTCGCCGCGATCAGCGCGTTACCGGCATGCCAGGCGGCCTCCAGCGCGCTGCGTGTGGAGCCTTGGGCCTGGGCATGGAACTGGTTGGCCAGTGCGGCCAGTTCGGGTAGATCGGGCTCGTCCAGATCGATGGCCAGGTCGGCATCGTCGGGCTCGATGGGTCCGAGCAGCTCCAGCGTGGCGGTCTCGGTCTTCGGCGGTGGCGTGTCGTCGTCGGGCACCGGGTCCCAGCGCGCGGCGCCCCAATCCGCGCTCATTCGAGGCCCCGATGCAGGTGTGCCGCACGGCCAGCCAGCTCGCCTTGCTCGTACCCGTAGGGGTCGATAAGGGGCTCGGAGCCGGATTCCCGAAGATTCGGGTAGTCGGTGCGCAGCGCCAACTCGGCGCGCTCACTGTCCTTCCGGTACAGCTCCAGCGCGCCCTCCGCTGCCGCGGCGGCGTTCTCGGCCTTGCGGATGCGCCCGCTAATGGTGTCGCTGAACCCCTGCAACCAGCTTCGGCGGTAGACGGTCACATGGGCCGATGGGGCGAAGCGACCAGGATGGGCGTTCTCCATGCCGCGCTGGGCCTGCGGTGCCAGCAGCGCCCACACGTCAGCTAGCCGGGCCAAGTGATCGGCCATCCCGTAGACCCGCATGGAGACCTGGCTGCTGCCGCGCTTGGTGAACCACACTGCCCGGCACTGCATCGCCTCGGCCATCGCGTACATCAGATCGCGCTGCGCCGGCTGATACTTACCCGTCAGGTGCACGTACACCGAGTTCGCCTTGGCCTCGGCCGTGATGTCCAGGCCGTCGCGGCGGGCACGGACCAGGGCCTCGGAGATCCCGTAGGCGGCCATGATCTCGAAGGCCTTGCCCTGGAACGCTTCGGCCTCGGCGGTGCGGTCGGCCAGTTCGGCGTCCTCGGCCTGCCGCAGCAGCTTGGCCACGCGGTTGAGCATCTTGTCGTGGCGGGCGGCGTCGTCACCGGGTTTTGTGGAATGATCGGCCATGTCGCTAAGCCCTTTTCCTTAGTGGCCATCGCCCCGGCCGGCACCACCCGGCGCGGGGCTTCTTGCTGCCGATTATACGCAGCGGACTGCCGTTAAACGAGTGAAAAGCCTTGGGCGCCAACAGGACTGGTAGCGGGCTACCCGTGTATAGCCCGAATACCAGCGGATTCGCAAAATTTTCGTGCAAAAACGGTTCAGTCATCGGTCAGCCGCGGTGCAGTCGCTGCAGTGGTGAGCCGGGCGATGTAATCGGTGACGCTCGCTGCGGTGATGAAGCTGCGACCGCCGACCTTGACCATCACCAGCTCGCCCTCATCGACCTTCGCGTAAAGCGTTGTGCGGCCAATGCCGCCGAGGGCGCGCATCGTCTCGGGGATCGACCAAAGCAGCTGAGGCACAGGCTCACCGGCCGCTGCGGGGACAAGTGGAATGGGCACGAGAACAACCTTTCCGAAATTGGAGTCGACAAAGCAGCGCCCTGTCACCGGGCCAGAGTCTCCAATCTCGGGTGGGTCGCACGACGGCTAAACCGCAGACCTGTGGGTCGCGCGATGCGCAGAAGACCCGCTTCAATTGATACCACAAAATCGTCCGCTGGTGATCGGGAAGCGCGCGTGGTTGCTTGACGGTATTCGTCCGTTGGGTGACACTGCGGCCCATGGCTACACGTCGCGGCAACTCGGAAGGCACCTTTTATCAACGCCCAGACGGGTTGTGGGAAGGCCGGGTTCGCTACGCCGACCCGGTGACTGGCCGACCCAAACGTGTGTCGGTGTACGGGGCGACAAAGAAGGCGGCGCGCGCCAGGCTCAAAGAGGCTCGCGACCGCCTCGATGCCGGCGCACCACCCAAGGATGCGAGCCGCACCGTCAGCGATTGGCTGAAGCATTGGCGCGCAACGACATTGGCGGCATCCGACCGCAAGGAGTCGACGCGAGTGCTCTACGCCACACTGTGCCGCCTCCACCTGGAGGCCGGGGTGTTCGGGCAGATCCGGTTGGATCGGCTGCGCCCGTCCGATGTTGAGGCGCTGATTCTGGCGATGCGGGCCAAGACCAAGCCCGGCAAGCGTGTCGATGACGACACCGCACCCGAGCCGGTGCGGGCGCTATCCGATTCCACGATCCGCACGACGTACAGCGTGCTGCGCAGCGGATTGGACGGGGCGGTGCGCGACGGGCTGATCGCTAAGAATCCCGCCGCGCTGGTGAAGCGTCCGAGCGTCGAACGGGTGGAGGCCAAGCACTTGGACGCGGGCGCGGTGACAGCGGTCCTGCAGGCCGCTCAGGACTCCCGGTACCACAGCGCACTGACACTGATCGCGAGCACCGGCATCCGTAAAGGCGAATGCCTCGGCCTGCGCTGGTCCGATGTTGACCTTGACGCGGGTGTCCTCGTCGTGCGCTCCACCCTCGGACGCATCGGTGACCGGCTCGTTATTAGCCAGCCGAAGACGGCCCGCAGCCGCCGCGAGGTGCCGCTGCACCCGGCGGTCGTGGCCAGGCTCCGCAAGCACCGCGCCGCCCAGTTGGAAGAGAGGTTGCGGGCGGCGAACAAGTGGCAGGACTCGGGTCTGGTGTTTACCACCGAACTTGGCGGGCCTGTCGATCCACGCAACTTGCTGCGCGTTATCGAAACCGCTGCGAAGACCGCCGGCATCGCCGACGTGGGCATCCACACGCTGAGGCATTCGGCTGCCGTGGCATGGCTTGAGGCCGGGGTGCACATCCGGCAAGTGTCCGACCTGCTCGGCCACTCATCAATCGCGATCACTGGCGACGTGTACGGGCACAGCAGCGACCACGGGGCACGCGCCGCCATCGACGGACTCGGCGCACGGTTGGGCCTCTAGCCCGCCGAGGGCGTGTTCCAGTTGATCGCTGCCGCGCGCCGTTGCGCGTCGTCGAACCGTGCTTTGGCTTCGGCCCGCGCTTGGTCAAACGCGGCTTGGCGCTGGCTGGCCTCGAGTTCAGCTTGCACAACCAAGCTTTGTAACCAGTCCTTCTGGCTCTCAAGCACTGCAACGTTTGTGTTGTGAACCCGCAGCGTGGGAGGGGCGACAAAGTCGATGGCTGCGCCCAGGCTCGACTGCAGGATTTGGACGAGGGCTTCCTGTTCGAACGGTGTCGTGGTGCGGGAAAGGTGTAAGTAGAAGGTCTGTGCCGTCTGATCTTCCGCACTGATTTCCGACTTGATGAAATGCAACGTTCCCACTGTCGGCAGTTCCTTCCCTCGGCCGGTGCGACATTGGGCGTAGAAAAGGGCGTAAACCCCCCTTTTCGATACCGGCCCGATGTCTACAAAACCACCTCTGACCTGCGTCGGGCTGACAGGATTTGAACCTGCGACCACTTGACCCCCAGTCAAGTGCGCTACCAAACTGCGCCACAGCCCGGATGCCGCCGGATCACCGGCAGCAGGTCGACAGCCTACCGCAGACGACCCGCCACCCTGCTAATGCCCGAGCGACCTGCGAGTCTGCTGAACCCAGGCCCGCAGCGCCTCAGCAAGCTCGGACTCGCGACGATAGAACCGCTGCGCCGGCACAGGCACGCTGACAGCCACCAATTGCTCGCCAACCCCGGGCAGCACCGCGCCGACAGCGCACACGCCCTCGGTCTGCTCCTCGCGGTCATAGGCAACCCCTTCGGCGCCGACGCGCTCGAGCTCCTTGCGCAGCGCCGCCGGCGTCGTGATCGTCTTGTCGGTCAGCCGGGCCAGCCGGCTGGGCACGACCTGTGCCTGCCGCTCGGGCGGCAGATTGGCCAGCAGCGCTTTGCCGTTGGCGCAGCAGTGCAGCGGAAATGACTCCCCGACCGCGCTGATCGCCCGCAAGCGATGCGGCGAGACGACCTGGTCGACGAACGTCGTGCGATCGCCGTCGAGGATCGACAGGTCCACCGTCTCCTCCAGCTGACGCGACAGCTCCTCCATGAACGGGTGCACGTCCATCACCACGCCGAGCCGCACGGTGGCGGCCATGCGCGCGATTTCGGGCCCGAGTCGATACGGGCCGCGCGCCCCCCGCGACGCCACCAGGCCTTCGTCGTCCAGTGCCCCGAGGATCCGGCTGACGGTGGAGCGCGCCATGCCGAGCCGCTCGCCGATGTCGGCCTGGCTGAGCCCGCCTGGATGAGCTTGCAGCAGCCGCAGGATATCGCCCGCGCGGGCGATGACCTGGATGCCGCCGTCGGAAGTCACGCCGCCTGGCCCGTCTCGAGACGGTACGTTCCGGTGGGGTCGACGATCGCGACCAGCCGCACGATGCAGCCGTCGCCGCCGACCCAGCGCCACGGAAACGCCGCGAAGGTGACGCGCTTGCCGGTGACCTTGTCCAGGTCGCCCCCGACGTTCTCGAAGCCGTAGATGCCTTTGGACAGGATCGCGCGGTGGCACGGCTCCCACTCCGGGAAGTCGTCGAGCACGTTGCGGCCGGTCTCTGCCTCGTATTCCCTTACCGCCCAGGGCAATAGCCCGCCGGTGGTTTCGGCCGGGCCGTGCGGGGCGATCGCGGTGGCCATCGGGTGATCCAGCGCCTGGGTGTCGGTGCCGACGGCCTTGACGCCCTTTGCCGCGAACCACTCCCCCGCCTCCTTGTAGAAGCCCGGCGAGTAGGCGTAGTAGTCGGCGCTGTCCGCATAGGTGTGGTGCCAGCCGGTGTTGACGATGACGATGTCTCCGGACCGGATCTGCGGCGTCGCCTTCTCGAGGTCGTCGGCGGTGACGACCTCCCACTTCTTCTTCGGGATGGATACGACGACACCGGTACCGAAGAACGCGCTCAGCGGGATCTCATCCAGGAACGGCGTGCCCTCGACGACATGCGCGGGCGCGTCAATGTGGGTGCCGGAATGCATTACGGTGGTGACCTTTTGGGTCAGCACCCGGCTTCGGGCCATGTTGTGCAAGCGCTCGATCTTCACATCCTCGAAGTACGGCCACGCCGGCACGCCATGACCCCAGGGGTGGGACAGGTCGTAGAACTCCAACTTCGACTCGGCCTCACCGAGCGGCCAACTGATACTCATGATTTCCTTTCAATCAACACGCGGTGTAGCCACCGTCGAGATACACCACCTGTCCGGTGAAAAAGCTCGACGCGTCGCTGAGCAGATAGATCAGGGCGCCGACGAAGTCGTCCGGCTCGGCGAAGCGGCGCAACGGGATTCGGGCAAACATCGCCTCGCGCGTCTGGCGCCCCTTCTCGTCATCGGCGAACATCCACTCGGTCACCTCGGACCGGAAAACCGTTGGGGCAAGCGCATTCACCCGGATGCCATTCGGACCCCATTCGGCGGCGAGGCTCTTGGCCAGCAGGTCGGTGGCTCCCTTGGACGGGCAGTACGCGCTGTACCCGGCGGGGTGGCCGAGGGAGCCCCGCACCGAGGAGACCAGCACGACGCTGCCTCCAGCTCCCTGCTCCAGCAGCACCCGCCCGGCCGCCTGGCACACCAGCCAGGCGCCGCGGGCGTTGGCGGCCATCACCCTGTCGTAATCCTCGACGGCCATCTCGGTGATCGGCGCGACGTGGTTCATGCCCGAAGCCACCAGCACCCCGTCGAGGCGGCCATGCCGGGCGACCGCCGCCTCCACCATCTCTTGGGCGTCGGCTGGGCTCTCGGGGCGTCGGGCAACCACCGCGGCATCGTCGATGCCGAGTTCGTCCAGTCCGGTGGCGTTGCCGCCGGCCAGCGTCAGCCGGGCCCCGGCCTCGGACAGGGCCCGGGCCGCGACGCTGCCGAGGGCGCCGGTCGCGCCGGTGATCAGTATCGACTTGCCTTCAACGCTGAACAGCTTCATCGCCGTCTCCGTAATTCCTACGATGCGGGTATTGCAACCTGATATACGAGAGACGTTAAGGAAGCAGACGGTCCAAAGTCAACGCTTAATCCTGTGATATGGCTTTCACTGCTTGCATCGCGGGAATGAGTGTGAATCCTGGGCCTTGAGTGGGCGCTGAGGGCGGGAAAGTCGTCGAATTTCCGCCGTCGGTGCACACGGAAAGCCGTGAGTTCACACTCAAGGCGCCGGCCGGAGCGACGCTCAGCGCCGCTTGGCTCCCCGCTTCTCGCGCACCCGCACATTGATCCGGATCGGCGAACCCTCGAACCCGAACGTCTCGCGCAGCCGCCGTTCCAGGAAGCGCCGGTACCCGGCCTCGAGGAACCCGGTGGTGAACAGCACGAACGTCGGCGGGCGCGCGGTGGCCTGGGTGGCGAACAGGATCCGCGGCTGCTTTCCGCCACGCACCGGGGGCGGCGTGGCCGCCACGACCTCCTTGATCCAGGTGTTCAGCTGGCCGGTGGAGATCCGCTTGTCCCACGATTCCAGCGCGGTCTCCATCGCCGGCACCAGCTTCTGCACCGCGCGGCCCGTCTTGGCGGAGATGTTGACCCGCTGCGCCCAGCGCAGCTGCCCCAGCTCGCGGTCGATCTCGCGCTCCAGCAGGTCGCGGCGGTCCTCGTCGACCAGGTCCCACTTGTTGAAGGCCAGCACCAGCGCGCGCCCGGCCTCGATCACCATCGACAGGACCCGCTGGTCCTGTTCGGTCAGCGTCTCGGCGGCGTCGATCAGCACGACCACCACCTCGGCCGCGTCGATGGCCGAGTGCGTGCGCACCGAGGCGTAGAACTCGTGGCCGCTGGCCTGGCCGACCTTGCGCCGCAGCCCGGCGGTGTCGACGAACCGCCACACCTTGCCGCCTAATTCGATGAGCGAGTCGACCGGGTCCACCGTCGTGCCGGCGACGTCGTGCACCACCGAACGTTGGTCTCCCGCAAGCTTGTTCAGCAGCGAGCTCTTGCCCACGTTGGGCTTGCCGACCAGCGCCACGCGTCGGGGACCGCCGGTCGCCGGCGCCGCCTCGGACACCTCGGGCAGCTTGGCCAGCACCTCGTCGAGCAGATCGGCGACGCCGCGGCCGTGCATCGCGCTGATCGCGTGCGGCTCACCGAGGCCCAGCGACCACAACGCGGCGGCGTCGGCCTCGCCCCTCTCGCTGTCAACCTTGTTGGCGGCCAGGAAGACCGGCTTGCCCGAGCGCAGCAGGATGCGGGCGGCGGCCTCGTCGGCCGCGGTGGCGCCGACGGTTGCGTCGACCACCAGGATCACCGCGTCGGCGGTGCGCATGGCCACCGACGCCTGCTCGGCCACCAGCTGCTGCAGGCCCTTGGCGTCGGGCTCCCATCCCCCGGTGTCCTGCACGACGAACCGGCGCCCGGTCCACAGCGCGTCGTAGGACACGCGGTCGCGCGTCACGCCGGGGACGTCCTGCACAACCGCCTCGCGCCGCCCCAGGATCCGGTTGACCAGGGTCGACTTGCCGACGTTGGGGCGGCCCACCACGGCAACAACGGGTGCGGGTCCGGCCTCCTCGATATCCGAATGGTCGGAATCGGTGAGCTCCCAATCGCTTTCGTCGGACCAAGTGCCGTCGGACGTCATCGCACCGCCCCGCTCTTCTGCCGCACCAGCTCGAGCAGGTGGGCGATCACCTGCGCCTCGCTCATGTCGCTGGTGTCGACGACCACCGCATCAGGGGCCGCGCGCAGCGGCGACACCGCCCGGGTGGAGTCGAGGTGGTCGCGGCGGCGCACGTCGGCCAGCACGCCCTCGTAATCATCGGGGAGCCCCGACGCGACGTTTTGGTCGTTGCGCCGCTCGGCCCGCGTTTCGGCCGAGGCGGTGAGGAAGATCTTCACCGGCGCGTCGGGCAACACGACGGTGCCGATGTCGCGGCCCTCGACGACGACGCTGCCGGTCCCCTCCGCCAAGGCCCGCTGCAACCCCACCAGCCGGGCCCGAACGGCCGGCACCGCCGACACCGCTGAGACCGCCCGGGTCACCGCGTCACCGCGGATCTCCACCGAAACATCCTCTCCGGCAAGGAAGTAGTGCTCGTCGTCCACCGACAGCGGCACCGTCGAGGCGAGGGCGGCGACGGCGTCGGCATCATCCGGATCGACTCCGGCGCGCAGCACCGCCAGCGTCACGATCCGGTACATCGCCCCGGTGTCCAGGTAGCGGGCGCCCAGCTCTCGCGCCACACCCTTTGACACCGAAGACTTTCCGGTGCCCGCCGGGCCGTCGATGGCGACGACGACGCCCGTCATAGCCCGACCGCCGTATAGAGCGCACCGACCTCGTCGCGCCGCAACGCGCGGATGCTGCCCGGGCGCTGCTCGCCCAGCGTCACCGCGCCGATGTCGGTGCGCACCAGCGCCTCCACCGGGAAGCCGGCGGCCCCGAGCAGCCGGCGCACGATGCGGTTGCGCCCCTCGTGCAATGTCAAGCGCACCAACGTCTTACCGGGGATGGCATCGACCACCGCGAAGTCGTCGACGCGCGCCACGCCGTCGTCCAGCTCGATTCCGGCGCGCAGCCGCTTGCCCAGCCCGCGCGGCACCGTCCCCGCCACCGTCGCGAGGTAGGTCTTGGGCACCTCGTGCGAGGGATGCATCAACCGGTGTGCCAGCTCGCCGTCGTTGGTCAGCAGGATCAGCCCCTCGGTGTCGGCGTCCAACCGACCGACGTGAAAGAGGTTCTTGTTGCCCCGAACCCGGCGCTGAATCAGGTCGCCGATGCACGGCCGGCCGCGTTCGTCGGACATGGTCGAGTGCATGCCGCGCGGCTTGTTCAGCGCCAGGTACACCATCGAGTCGTCGACGACGACCCGGGCCCCGTCAACGCGGATCACCGAGGCGTCCGGGTCCACCCGCGTCCCGAGCTCGGTCACCACCTGCCCGTCCACCTCGACGCGGCCGTCGATAATCAGCTTCTCGGCCGCCCGTCGCGAGGCAATTCCGGCCTGGGACAAGACTTTCTGCAGCCGGACCCCTTCAGTTTCGGCCATCAATCCTTGTCCACATCGAAGGACAGCGACTGCTCGGAGGCCGAACCGCCCGCGAGTTTGATGAAACGTGGCTCGCTGTCCAGGGATTCGCTGAGGTCCTCGATCGTGTCGACGTCGGGCAGCAGCGGCGCGATGTCGGGGAGGTCGCCCAGCGACTCCAACCCCAGGCGCTCCAGGAACAGCTCGGTGGTGGCGAACGTCGTCGCGCCGGTGTCGTCGTCGACGCCGGCCTCGGTGATCAGGCCGCGGGCCAGCAGGGTGCGCATGACGGCGTCGACGTTGACGCCGCGCACCGCGCTGACCCGCGCGCGGGTCACGGGCTGGCGGTAGGCGACCACGGCCAGCGTCTCCAGCGCGGCGCGGGTGAGTTTGGAGCGCGCCCCGTCCAACAGCAGCTTCTCCACGTAGGGCGCATAGCGGGCGCGCGTGTACATCCGCCAGCCCTCGCTGCTCTGGCGCAGATCGATGCCGCTGTCGCGCTCGGCGAGTTCCCCGGACATCTGCTGCAACTTGGCCGCGATCCGGTAGACGGGCTGCCCGGTGGCCGCGCCCAGCGCCTCGACGGTGACCGGCGTGTCGACCACCAGCAACAGCGCCTCCAGCACGGAGCCGAGTTCATCGGCGTCCATCGGCGCCGCCTCGGCGATCTCGATCCCCAGATCGATTTCGGGCAGCTCTTCGGGCAACTCTTCAGTCATTCGTCACGCACTTCTGCCGGCCGTTCCCCGGTCCACGAAATTTGGAGCACGCCAAGCGGCTCTGACTGGTCGAATGCTACCGTCCGGCTCCGATACAGCTCGAGCAGCGCGAGGAAGCGCCCGACGACCTCGATCGGCGCCTCACAGTCGGCGACCAGCTCGGAAAACGTCGCCCAGTGGCCGCTGCCCCGGGCCTCGAGGATCTCCAGCAGCTTCTTGGCCTGCTCGGGAACCGAGACCGCCAGCTCGTGCAGGTGTCCGAGGGACACCGTCGGCACCGGCCGCGGGGTGAACGCGACCGCGGCGATCTGGGCGAACCGTTCGGCGTCGACGCCGATCATCACCTCCGGGAGCAACTCGGTGAACCGGTCCTCCAGCGAGACCGCGCGCGGATAGCTGCGCAGCGCGGCGGCCTCCAGCTCGGCGAACATCTCCGCGACGTGCTTGAACGCCCGGTACTGCAGCAGCCGGGCGAACAGCAGGTCGCGCACCTCCAGCAGCGCCAGGTCCTCTTCGTCGTCGATCTGCCCGGCCGGCAGCAGGCGCGCGGCCTTCAGGTCAAGCAGCGTCGCGGCGATCACCAGGAACGCGGTGGTCTCCTCCAGCCCCAGCTGGGACCCGATCTGTTTGGTGTAGGCGATGAAGTCGTCGGTGACTTGGTGCAGCGCGACCTCGGTGACATCGAGGCGATGGGCGAAGATCAGCTGCAGCAGCAGATCGAACGGCCCCTCGAAGTTCGTGAGGCGGACCTGGAAGCCGGTCTGGGGTGGCGCCTCACCGTTGGCGGTTGAGTTCACGCGCCGAATCGGTGGATGAACTCGCGGGCCAGCGAGCGGTAGGCGATGGCGCCGGCCGACCGGGGCGCCCAGGTTGTGATCGGTTCGCCCGCCACGCTGGTCTCCGGGAACCGGACGGTCCGGGTGATCACGGTGTCGAAGACGAGGTCCCCGAAGCGCTCCACGACGCGGGCCATCACCTCGCGCGCGTTGACCGTGCGCGGGTCGTAGCGGGTGAGCAGGATGCCGCTGATCTCCAGCTTCGGGTTGAGCCGGTCGCGCACCTTGTCGACGGTGTCGGTGAGCAGCGCGAGACCGCGCAGCGAAAAGTACTCGCACTCGGTGGGGATGACGACGCCGTCGGCGCAGGCGAGCCCGTTGACGGTGAGCAGGCCCAGCGACGGCTGGCAGTCGATCAGCACGTAGTCGTAGCGGTCCAGCACCGGATACAGCGCGCGGCCCAGGGTCTGCTCGCGGCCCACCTCGTTGACCAGCTGGATCTCGGCGGCCGACAGGTCGATGTTGCTGGGCACCAGGTCCATGTGGTTGATGCGGGTTTTGAGCAGCACGTCGTCGATCGACACCCGCGGTTCGACGAGCACGTTGTGGATGGTCTTCTCCAGCTCGTAGTGCGGCACGCCCAGGCCCGCGGACAGGGCACCCTGCGGGTCCATGTCCACCAGCAGCACGCGGCGGCCGTACTCGGCGAGCGCGGCGCCCAGGTTGATGGTCGACGTGGTCTTTCCGACGCCGCCCTTCTGGTTGCACATCGCGACGACCTTGGCCGGGCCGTGCGAGGTGCGCGGGGCCGGCTCGGGGATCGCCCGCGGCGGGCGTCCCGTCAAGCCGATCTCGACGCCGTTTTCCGGGTGCTCGGTCATCACGCCCGGCGTGTTCGGGAGGTGAACATCGCTCGAAAGTCTAACGGCTCCGCGCAGTTAAACCGGGCGCCGCGCTGGCGAGTCACCAGCCGATATGGGCGAAAATCGCTGGTAAAGCGCTCATCCGTAAGGGGAGTTAACTTCAGCCACACCAGCAACATTCGCGAGGTCGCTATCGTGGGTTCTCATGGACCTCAAGCGACGACTGCCCATCCTCCGGTGGTCGGTGTGGCGGATGGCGGCCGGCGTGCGCAACATCACCACGACGGGCCAGATCGGTGACGGCCGCGAGGCGGCCGCCGCCGAATACGTGCTGCGGAACGCCCGAGCCGGCGACATCGACGACGTGCTGGCCACCATGGACAAGTTCGCCTACGAGGAGTCGATGCTGATGAGCATCGGCGACGAGAAGGGGCTGCTGCTCGACGCGGCCGTGCGCCGTGCCGATCCCGCGCTGGCGCTGGAGCTGGGCACCTACTGCGGCTACGGCGCGCTGCGGATCGCCCGCGCCGCCCCCATGGCCAAGGTGTATTCCGTCGAACTCGCCGAGGCCAACGCCGCCAACGCCCGCCGGATCTGGGAGCACGCCGGCGTGGCCGACCGGGTGACCTGTGTCGTCGGCACCATCGGCGACGGCGGGCGCACCCTGGACGCGCTGGCGGGTGAGCACGGATTCGCCTCGGGCGCATTGGATTTCGTGTTTCTGGACCACGACAAGGACGCCTACCTGGGCGACCTGATGAGCATCGTCGAGCGGGGCTGGCTGCATCCGGGGACGATCGTGGTCGCCGACAACGTGCGGATCCCGGGGGCGCCGAAGTACCGCGAATATATGCGTCAGCAGCAGGGCAAGGGCTGGAACACCGTGGAGCACAAGACGCACGTCGAGTACCAGTCGCTGGTGTCCGACCTGGTGCTGGAGTCGGACTACCTGGGCTAGCGCGTTTTCCGGCGTCGGTGCTTGCCGCGCCGTTAGTCTGCTGTGGTGGACCGCGAGCCAGAGGTGGGCTCAGCGTTCGGCGACTTTGAGCTCGTCGAACTGCTTCACAGCGGGCCGCGGGCATGCGTCTACCGCGCCAAACATCCCTCGTTCGGGCCCGACATCGCGGTGAAGATCGTCGCCGCTGATGACGAGGCGTCGATAACAGCCGCCACGGCACTGAAAGTGCAGCATCCGGGCCTGATCAACATCTACGGGCAGGGGCGGGTGCATGATCGGGCGTGGCTGGCCATGCGCCTGATAACCGGCGTCGCGTTGCCGGCTTGGTGGGCACACACTCCGCCAACGCTGCGCGATGTCGCTTCCATCGTCCGCCAAACCGCATCAGCGCTAGATGCCATCCATGCGGCCGGCCTGACACACGGCGACGTCAAGCCGCACAACATCCTCGTCACCACTGCGGCGGCGCCCGATCGATTGCGGATCTACCTGATCGACCCCGTGCCACCCGACTCCGCGTACCTGACGCTGGACTACGCCGCACCGGAACGCCTCGGTCAGGCGCCGCCCACACCTGCGAGTGACCAATACTCCCTTGCCGCGGTGGCGTATGAGTGCCTGCTCGGTGTTCCCCCGTTCGCCGGCGAGACGGCCCAGGAGACCATCGCCGCTCATATGGTGTCCCGGCTTGAGCCGATTCCGGTGTCCGGGGCCGTGACCGATCCATTTCTGGCCAGGGCGCTCCACGTGGTTCTCAGTGCGGGGCTGGCCCAAAACCCGCTGCACCGTTACGCCTCCTGCTCGGGTTTCGCCGCGGCATTGAACGAGGCCATCAACGCGGCGGATATCCAGGCGCCGCCCGCCATCCCGGAGCCACGGGACGCCCACCCACGGTTTAGCACCACCGTTCGGCCGCCCTCGGCGTACGCTGCCTCCGGATGGGGGCTATCGGATCCGCCGCCGTCGGTCGCCATCGACGAGTCGCTCGACGAAGGGGTTTTTCGGTCGTCGAAGGTAGCTGCCGATCCGAGCTATCGCTGGGACGGCAAGGTCGTCACCCCGGGATTCGGCGGGCCGGAGCGCCCGGAGTGGGCCATGCTGACATCCGCCGGCGACGACTTGACCAGCGGTGAAGGGCTGCTCTACGTGCTCAGGATGACGTCGGGTGCGGTCGCCACCGGCGCTGATCATGTGGTGGAGACAGAGGACTTCGTCGACTGCTCGGTGTTCGCACCGCGCGAGATGTGTCCTGGCTCAAGCGCTTTGGTGCAGGTGTTTGTCCATCTGCCCGACTACGCGCACGACGTCGCGAAGATGGCGGAAGAGTTCGACGAACGCGCGGAACGCCGTGGAGTCCAGACGTTGGAGGTACCAATCGGCCGCGGCGAGGCGCTGGTCTTCGACCTGGCCATCCGCGGCATCGAGGTACCCGATCCGGTACAACAGCTGACCTGGCGCGGCAAGTCGGCCGCGGTGCAGTTCGAAGCCGTGGTACCGGAAACCATGCCGGTGGGGCAAACCACGGTCGGGACGCTGCGGGTAAGCCGGCATGGCATCCCAATCGGGCTGGTGCGGTTCGGTATTCGCATCGCCACAGGCGCCGCGGCCACTGTTCACGAACTGGTGGGCGACGAGGCCCGCCGGTTCACACGCGCTTTTGTGTCGTATTCGTCCGCCGATCGAGCGGAGGTGCTCGCGCGCCTGCAGGTATTGCGCGCGGCGAGCATCGACTACTTCCAGGACATCGATCTGGAACCCGGCCAGCGGTGGGAGAAGGAGCTGTACCGGCAGATCGACAACTGCGACCTGTTCCTCTTGTTTTGGTCGCAGGCGGCCAAGAACTCCACGTGGGTGCGGAAAGAAGTCGGATACACGCTCGCACTGGGCCCCAAGGCGCCGGAGATCCGGCCGGTGGTCATCGAGGGCCCACCCGTGCCGGAGCCGTGGGATGAGTTGTCGCATTTGCACTTCAACGACCGTCTACTGTCAATGTTGGCGGTCGCCACGCAGGGAAAGTCCGGACTCACCGGGTGACCATGGATGCCTTCGTGCCGGTGGGCTCCGGTGTGCTGGCGGTGCG
Organism: Mycobacterium sp. NGS69; assembly: GCF_059812165.1. Taxonomy (NCBI): domain Bacteria; kingdom Bacillati; phylum Actinomycetota; class Actinomycetes; order Mycobacteriales; family Mycobacteriaceae; genus Mycobacterium; species Mycobacterium sp. NGS69. The sequence goes on along the minus strand of NZ_JCALCD010000015.1, from coordinate 57,115 downwards.
CGACTACGGGGGCAAGGGGCCCCCGGTGCTGCTGCTGCACGGCGCCGGGCACAACCTCGAGGTTTGGCGCGACGTCGTCTCCGTGATTGCCGGGCGTCTGCGGATGGTGGCCGCGGACCTGCGAGGCCACGGCTGGTCCACCCTGGGTGCCCCATTCAGGCTGGCTGACCTAGCCGGCGACGTCAGAAGGCTCGCTGCTGCGACGCGCTTGAACGACCCCATTCTGGTGGGCCACTCACTGGGAGGCTGGGCCGCGCTCGCCGCGGCGGCAGGAGGGGCGCACGCGCGCGGCCTGGTGATCATCGAGGGTCCGGTCTTAGGAATGGACCAGCTGTTTGCAGCGTTGGAGCTGACCCCCGATGACGGTATGGGCGACCGAGATCGACTGGCCGCCACAGTCTTCCGTGGCGACGCGGCCGCGTGGGATAAACGGCTCCTCTTGGCAGGTCCGCCCGGCTCGGTCCGGCGCGCGGTCGCCGAGCGCGCCCGATTGCCCGACGGGGAGGGTAGCTTCTCGGCCCGTCCCGATCCGCAGACACTGATGTGCGCGCAGCGATGTCCGTGGCAGTTGGACCCAACCGCGGCCTACGGGAGCTTGCGGATCCCAACGCGAATCCTCCTCGGCGAGCAACCTGCCTATCGTGCAGATCCCGAGCGGTTCAACGCAGTTCGACGGGCAGCAGTTGAAGCGCTGCGACAAAATGAGCACATCCGGGTCGACTGGACGAAGGGCGGGCACAATCTACCGGTGAACTCCCCCCGCGAGGTGGCTGAGCTGATCCTGGCCGCCGCTAATCAACAGCCAACTCGATAAGGTCGATATCGCGTCTGATGCTGCGGGCAGGCTATTGGGCCCTCGGGTGCGCCCCGGCCCACACCTCGCGCAGCGCGTGCACGGTGACCAGCGTGTAGATCTGCGTTGTGGTCACCGAGGCGTGGCCCAGCAACTCCTGCACGACGCGGACGTCCGCGCCGCCCTCCAGCAGGTGGGTCGCGAAGGAATGCCGCAGCATGTGCGGCGACACACCCGAGGTGATGCCGGCGCGCTCGGCGGCGTCCTGCAGCACCTGCCACGCGCTCTGCCGCGAGAGCCGGCCGCCGCGGGCGTTGAGGAAGATGGCCGGCGTCCCGCGGCCGCGGCGCGCCAGGTCGGGGCGCCCGCGCACCAGGTAGGCGTCCAGCGCCTGCACGGCGGGGCGCCCGACGGGCACCAGCCGCTGCTTGCCGCCCTTGCCGCGCAGCAACACGGAGCGGGCCTCGGTGTCGATGTCGTCGACGTCGAGGCCGACGGCCTCGGAGATCCGAGATCCGGTGGAATACAACAACTCCAGCAGCGCGCGGTTGCGCAGCGCCAGCGGGCCGTCGCTCGGGCTGTCACCGCCGGCGCCCTCGAGCAGCGCCAGCACCTGGTCGATGGTCAGGCTCTTGGGCAGCCGACGGCCCGGGGTCGGCGGCCGCACGGCCCGCGCGACGTCCAGTTCGGCCAGCCCTTCGGCGGCCGCGAACCGGTGCAGGCCGCGCACCGCGATCAGCGCCCGCGCCGCCGACACCGCGGACAGCGCCGCCGTCCCGGCCTCGGGGTCGCCGCGGCGCAGCGAAACGAGGAACTCGCTGACGTCGTCCTCGCCAACCTTGGCCAGGTCGTGAATTCCGCGCTCGGACAGGTGCTTCGAATAGCGGCGCAGGTCGCGGCGATAGGAGGTGAGCGTGTTTTTCGCCACGCCCCGCTCGATGGTCAGGTGGTCGAGGTAGCCCTGCAGTTGGGTGTCCAGCGCCGCCGTCATTGCGCGGCCTTTCGCGCGGCGAACGCAGTCGGCTTGTCGATCCACGGGCAGTCCGGCGGGCGGGTCGGCATGCACTCGGTGGTGACGACGTGCGCCGCCAAAATCCCCGCCACCGCAATGGCGTTGACGATCTCGCCCCGAAGCACCTTGTCGACGACGTCTGCGAGCGGGTACCACCGCAGCGTCATGTCGGCCTCTTCGTCGTGCGCCTCAGGCGGGTCCACCTGGGTGAGCCCGGTGGCCAGATAGACGCGCACCGATTCGTCGCTGAAGCCGGGCGTGGAGTCGAGGTCGACCAGCACCCGCCAGGTGTCGGCCTTCAGGCCGGCCTCCTCGTGCAGTTCCCGGGCGGCGGTCAGCTGCGCCGGCTCCCCGCCGACGTCGAGCAGCCCGGCGGGCAGCTCCCACAGCCGCCGGCCGAACGCGTGCCGGTACTGATAGACCATCGGGACGTTGCCGTCGTCGTCCATCGCCACCACGGCCACGGCACCGAAGTGCTCGACGACTTCGCGGGTGACGAGCTTGCCGCCGGGCATCCGGACCTGATCGCGGCGCAGCGCGAAAATCCTTCCGGTGTGCAGCGTTTCGGATGACGCCGTCTCGAAGACGTGCTCAGCCACGAGCCGCGGGCTCGGGTAGCGGCCGCTGAACGCTGTCTCGATGCTGGGTGCCGTTGGGCGAGTGCTGCTCGGGGATCTCCACCGGGAGCTGCTCGCCCGCCTTGTAGTCGAGGGAGGCCTTGACGAACGCGACGAACAGCGGGTGCGGCCGGGTGGGCCGGCTCTTGAGCTCCGGGTGCGCCTGGGTGCCGACGATGAACGGGTGCACCTCGGGCGGGTATTCGACGAACTCGACGAGGTGGCCGTCGGGCGAGGTGCCCGAGAAGCGCAGGCCGCTCTCGGCGATCTTGTCGCGGTAGGCGTTGTTGACCTCGTAGCGGTGCCGGTGCCGCTCGGACACCTCCGTCGCGCCGTACGCCTGGGCCACAATCGAATCCGGCTCCAGCACGGCGGGATAAGCCCCGAGCCGCATGGTGCCGCCGAGGTCGGCGTTGCCGGCGACGATGTGCTCCTGGTCGGCCATCGTGGAAATCACGGGATCCGGTGTGCCCGGCTCGAATTCGGCCGAGTTGGCCTCCGTGAGGCCGGCCGAGCGCGCGGCCTCGATCACGATGCACTGCAGCCCGAGGCACAGCCCCAGCACCGGCAGCCCGCGCCCCCGGGCGTGCCGGATGGCGCCGATCTTGCCCTCGATGCCGCGGATGCCGAAACCACCGGGGATCAGCACCCCGTGCACGTCGGCCAGCGCGGCGGCGGCGTCATGGGGGTTCGCGCAGTCGTCCGAGGGCACCCACACCATCTCGACCTTGGCCTGGTGCTTGAACCCGCCGGCGCGCAGCGCCTCGGTGACCGACAGGTACGCGTCGGAAAGCTCGACGTACTTGCCCACCAACGCGATTCGCACCGTCTCGTGCGGCTCGTGCACCCGGCGCAGCAGGTCGTCCCACTCGGTCCAGTCGACGTCGCGGAACGGCAGGTTGAGCCGGCGCACCACGAACGCGTCGAGCTCCTCGCGGTGCAGCACCTTCGGGATGTCGTAGATCGACGGCGCGTCCGGGGTGGAGATGACGCCGTCGATGTCGACGTCACACGACAGGGCGATCTTGTTCTTCAGGGGCTCGGGGACGTCGCGGTCGCAGCGCAGGATCAGCGCGTCCGGGGTGATACCGATGCTGCGCAGCGCGGCCACCGAGTGCTGGGTGGGCTTGGTCTTGAGCTCGCCCGAGGGCGCCAGGTACGGCACCAGCGACACGTGCAGGAAGAACACGTTTTCCCTACCGAGGTCGTGGCGCACCTGCCGCGCCGCCTCCAGAAAGGGCTGCGACTCGATATCGCCCACGGTGCCGCCGATTTCGGTGATGACGACGTCCGGGCGATGCCCGTCGGCGTCCGGCTGCGCCATGGCCAGGATGCGCCGCTTGATCTCGTCGGTGATGTGCGGGATCACCTGGACGGTGTCACCGAGGTACTCGCCGCGGCGCTCCTTGGCGATGACGGTTGAATACACCTGCCCGGTGGTCACATTCGCCGACCCGGACAGGTCGCGATCCAGGAACCGCTCGTAGTGGCCCACGTCGAGGTCGGTCTCGGCGCCGTCCTCGGTGACGAACACCTCGCCGTGCTGGAACGGGTTCATGGTGCCCGGATCGACGTTGAGGTAGGGGTCGAGCTTTTGCATCGTGACGTGCAGCCCGCGCGCCGTCAGCAGCTGCCCCAGGCTGCTCGCGGTGAGCCCCTTGCCGAGCGAGGAAGCAACCCCACCGCTGACGAAGAGGTGCTTGGTGGCGGTTTGGGGGTGCTTGCGCACTGGCGACCTCCGTGAAGACGGGCAGGGCTTGGGTGTGTCTAGTTGGGCCTGCCGACCCACGGAAACCCACCCTAACATCCACGACGGTGTGTCGCGGGGAACACGCCCGCTACTGCGGCACCGTGATAGATGTGGCGCCGTGACCGGTGCCGTACTGGCCGACGTGGCCGCCGTTGATCAGATCGTGCAGGCCCAGGACCGTCGTGATCCGTCCCGGCGCGGCCTCGATGTCGTCGACGGTGCTGACCGCCGAGTTCATGCCGGCGTCGGCGCGGGCGACGGCGACCGCGGCGCCGCCGGTGGCCGAGCCGTCGCGGCCCGCCAAAAGGGTGCCCGAGCCGTGCGGCGCCAGCGCGGCGGAGAACCGGGCCACGCTGACGCCCTGATTGCCGGCGTCCTGGGGCAGCGCGCCGCCGGTGACGACCAGCGCGGCGTTGGCCGCGCCGAGGTGGTCGGCGGGCTGATAGGTGATGAAGCCGGTGTCGCGCAGCGACGCCAGCACGGTGTCGCGCTGGGGCTCGTCGATGGGCGGGGTGGCCGGGTTGGGGTTGGTCAGCAGGGCGATCCCGAGCAGGTCGCCGGCCTGCGAACCCTGGTCGACGAGCTTGGTGCTCAGCTGCTGCCCGGCCGGCAGGATCGACGAGTTCACCACCGTGCGCAGCTTCTCCGCGGAGTTGGCGTCGACGAACTCCTGGGTCAGCGAGACCGTTCCGGCGACGGTTCCGCCGGCCTGGCCGATGAATTTCGCGACCGCGGCGACGTCGTCGTCGCGGGCGTCCGGGGTGCGGAACAGCACCACCGACTTGCCGCCGAGCGCGTCGTGCACGATCCGGCGGGCCAGCTGGTTATCGAAATTGTTTGCCGCGGCGAGCTTTTCGTTCATCACGTTCTTTTGGTCGTTGAGCCCGCTGATCTGTGTGTACAGGTCGCGTTTCTCGTCACGCAGGCTGGACAGCAGGGTGTCGGACAGGAATCCGGACCCCAGCACCACGCCGACGGCCAGCGCCAGGAAGACCGCGGCCAGGGATAGAGCGTGTTGGCGTAACGAGATCATTTAACGCACCGTTCGTCGAAAAGCTAGGTGAGCAAGTGCTGCGTCCAGTTGATGAAGTGGTTCCAGTAGTGGGTGATCCAGTGCAGCACCACGCCGTCGGAGCGCGACACCCACAGCGCGACGATGACCGCGATCAGCATCGTCAGCGCCAGCAGCGCGATGGCGCCCCCGGAAATGTGGTTGCGGTACAAGGTCGCAACGGCCTTGGCGTCGACCACCTTCTCCCCCACCCGAAGCCGGGTCAAAAACGTCGACGGGTTGCTCTGGGTGCGGTTGCGGTCGAAGAACGTCTCGATGTTCGCGGTGTGACCGGCCGTCACCAGCAACGCGGCGCCGTGGTGATCGGCCAGCAGCAGCGCCAGGTCGACCGCGGACCCGGCGGCCGGGAAGGTCATCGCCCCGACGCCGAGGTCCTGGATCCGCTCCAGGCCGGGCGCATGGCCGTCGGCGTCGGCGGGCAGCACGACTTGGGCGCCGCACTTGAGGGTGTCGGTGCTGATCTGCTCGGGATCGCCGACGATGATCTGCGGGCGATAACCGTTCTTGCGCAACACATCCGCGCCCGTGCCGACGCCGATGAGCACCGGCTGGTATTCCTTGATGAACGGCTTGAGGGAGCGCAGCTCGTCCTCGGCGCTGGGCTCGTCGGCCACGATCAGCACGTGCCGCCGGCGCAGGTCGACGTCGATGTCGGGGATGCCGATGCCGTCGATCAGCAGCGGGCTCTCGCTCTTGATGAACTCGATCGTGTTGCCGGCGAACGCCTCCAGGTGGGCGGCCAGGCCGCTCTTGGCCTCGCGCATCAGGTCGGCGATGTCGTGGTCGGTGCGCTCGGTGCCGCGGACCAGCCGGCGGTCACCGGAATACACGCCACCCTCGTAGAGCCGAATCTTGGCGCCGTCCTTGACCTTCTTGAAGACGTCGGGCCCCGTCTCGTCGATAAGGGTGACGCCGTTGTTGACCAACACCTCCGGGCCGAGGTTCGGGTAGCGGCCGGACACCGACGGCGACGCGTTGACGACGGCGGCGATGTCGGCCTCCACCAACGCGTCCGCGGTGATGCGGTCCAGATCCAGGATGTCGAGCACCACGATGTCGCCGGGACACACCCTGCGCAGCAGGCGGTCGATGTTCCGGTCGACCCGGGCGGTGCCGGTGAGGCCCGGCCGGGACGTGTTACGCGAAAGCAGGCCTGACATCTTCATGGGGGCGATTCTGTCCGCGAAGACAGGGTGAGGCGAGGAGGCGCGCCGTAACATTAGCCTCATAAGTTATCTAGCGTCACATTGGTAACAGCCTCACAACGGGTTGGTCGCGCCGAGCGTCCGCAGTTGTACGGGCTTTGCGGCGTGTCGGCGTACAAACACGGACACTCGCGGGGAGGCCGCCCTCAGTCCTGCTCGTTCTGGGCGGTCTCGAGCAGTTCGCGGGCGTGCGCGCGGGCGCTGGCGGAGTCGCCCAGGCCCGCGAGCATCCGCGCCAGCTCGGCCACCCGGTCGTCGCCGCTGGCCCGGCGCACCACGCTGGTGCCCTTGGGTCCGGCGCCGTGCACCACCAGGTGCACGTCGGCGTACGCGGCGACCTGCGGCAGGTGCGTGACCACGATGACCTGGTGCGTGCGCGCCAGCCGCGCCAGCCGGCGCCCGATCTGCACCGCGGCCCGCCCGCCGACGCCGGCGTCCACCTCGTCGAACACCATGGTGGTGCCGGCCGCCGAGGCGGCGAGGACCACCTCCAGGGCCAGCATCACCCGGGACAATTCGCCGCCCGACGCGCTCTTGGCCAGCGGCAGCACCGTCATGCCGCGGTGCGCGGCGAAGCCGAACTCGACCTGGTCGATGCCGTCGCCGCCGGCGCGGGCCGCCTCGCCCGACGCCAGGATCAGGGTGGCGGGATCGTCCGGGTCGGTCGCGACGTCGGTGGCCACGTCGATGGTGAATTCGGCGTCGGCCATCGCCAGCCCGGACAGCTCCGCGGTCACCGCCTTGGCCAGCCGTTTGGCGGCTTTGCGCCGAACCTTGCTGAGATCGACTGCGGCGTCGGCCAATTCGCGCGCCAGCTCGTCGACGCGGCGTGCCAGCGCGGTGATGGCCTCTTCGGAGACGTCGAGTTGCGCCAGCCGTTCGCGCGATTCGCGCGCCCACCGCAGCACCCCGTCGATATCGGCGGCGTACTTGCGGGTGAGCGTGCGCAGTTGGGCCTGCCGGGCGAGTTTGGATTCCAGCGCGCTGGCGTCGACCGGCAGCTCTTCGAGGAAGCCGCCGAGTTCGTGGGCCGCATCGTCAACGACCGTCAGCGCCTGGGCGATCTGGCCGGCCAACGCCCGCAGCGTCGCGTCGTCCGTGGATTCGAGTGCGGCCCTTGCCTTTCCGAGGCTGTCGATCGCGCCCTGGCCGAGACCGTCGCCGTCGTCGGCCGACAGCGCGGCGCGCGCCGTGGCGGCGGCCTCACGCAGCGTGTCCAGTTCGGACAGCCGCAGGACGTCGGCGACCAGCGCATCGTCTTCCCCGGGTTGCGGGTCGACGGTGTCGATCTCGTTCAGCGCGAACTGCAACCGGTCGGCCTCCTGCGCGAGCTCGCGGGCCCGCTCGCGGCGGTCGATGAGGTCGCGGCGCGCCGTCAGCCAGGCCTCGCGCCGCTTGCGGTACCGCTCCAGCGGCGGACCGGCCTCCGCGAAGCGGTCCAGCGCGCCGCGCTGTTCCTCGGGCCGCATCAGGCGCAGCTGGTCGTTCTGCCCGTGCAGGGTGAGCAGTCCGGTGGTGAAATCGCCCAGCGACTTGGCGGGCACGCTGCGCCCGCCGAGCGAGGCGCGCGACGGTCCGTCGCGGCTGACCGAGCGCAATGCGATCACGCTGCCGTCCTCGTCGCGCTCGGCGCCCAGGTCTTCCAGGATCGCGTCCAGCTGCGCCGCCGTCTCGTCGTCGAGATCGGTTGTGCTGAAACGGCCTTCGACGATGGCGCGGTCGGCACCGGACCGGACCCGGTTCGGGTCGGCGCGGCCCCCGCCGAGCAGGTGCAGCCCGGTCACCACCATCGTCTTGCCGGTGCCGGTCTCGCCGGTCAGCACCGTCAGGCCGCGGTCGAATTCCCCGACCGCGGCGCTGATGGCACCCAGCGACTCGATGCGTATCTCGGTGAGCACCCGGTCATTACTTTCCGCGCCAACCGGTCACCGGCAACCGGAACTTGCGCACCAAGCGGTCGGTGAACGGCGCGCTGTCCAGCCGCGCCCACTTGACCGGGGTGTCGCAGCGGGTCACCTCGATCCGGCTGCCGGCCGGGATCCGCATTTCGCGGCGGCCGTCGCAAAACACCAGGGCGTCGTGCCCGTCGGCCTCGGTCTCGATCGCGATGGTGGCCTCGGGGCTGGTGACCATGGGCCGGCCGAACAGCGCATGAGCGTTGTTGGGCACCACCAGGATTGCCTCCAGGTCGGGCCACAGCACCGGCCCGCCTGCCGAGAACGCGTAGGCGGTGGAGCCAGTCGGCGTCGACACCAACACGCCATCGCAGCCGAACGCGGACACCGGGCGGCCGTCGACCTCGACGACCACGCCGAGCACGCCCAACCGGGGACCCTTTTCCAGGCTGACCTCGTTGAGCGCCCACCCGTGTTCGACGTGACCCTTGTGCAGCACCGCGACGTCCAGCGTCAGGCGGTTCTCCACCCGGTAGTCGCGGCCGATCACGTGTTCCAGCACCCGGTCGATGGCCTCGGCTTCGGCCTCGGCGAGGAAGCCGATGCGGCCCAAGTTGACCCCCAGTACCGGAATCCCGGCGTTGCGGGCCAATTCGGCCGCGCGCAGGAAGGTGCCGTCGCCGCCGAGGACCAGCACCAGTTCGCAGCCCTCGGCCGCCGACGGCTCGGCGTCGACGACCTCGATTTCGACGCCCATGGCCCGCATGTCGTCGGGGGCCAGGTGCAGCGGTCCCCGGTCGACCGCCTCGGCGGACAGCACCCGCAGCCCAACGCCGTTGTCGCCCAACACCTTCTGTACGCGGCGGGCGGTCTCGGTCGCTTCCTCGCGGCCGGTGTGCACCACCAGCAGCACCGTGCGCTCAACGGTCATTGCGGGCCCTCGTCCACCGCGCGCCACACCGCGTCCACCAGCCCATCAGCAGATAGCCCCCGATCGGTCTCGGCGCGCAACCAAAGGAAGTATTCGACATTGCCCGACGGGCCCGGCAGCGGGCTCGCGGTGACGTCGACGGTCTGCCAGCCCAGTTCCCCGGCCCGTCGCGCGACGGCCAGCACCGCGTCGGCCCGCAAGCCGGGGTCGCGAACGACCCCGCCCGCGCCGACCTGGCCCTTGCCCACCTCAAACTGCGGCTTCACCATGGGAACGATATCCGCGCTGGGCCAAGCGCATCCAATCAGCGCGGGCAACACGCTGGCCAGCGAGATGAACGAGAGGTCGGCCACCACCAGGTCGACCGGCCCGCCGATGACCTCCGGCGTCAATTCGCGGGCGTTGGTGCGCTCGACGACGATCACCCGGGAATCGCAGCGCAGCGACCAGGCCAGCTGGCCGTAGCCGACGTCCGCGGCCACCACCTCGGCCGCCCCTCGATCCAGCAGTACCTCGGTGAACCCGCCCGTCGACGCGCCGGCGTCCAGGCAGCGGCGGCCCGCGACGGGAATGCCGAAGGCGTCCAGGGCGCCGATGAGCTTGTGCGCCCCGCGCGACACCCAGCCGCGCTCGCCCTCTCCGGCGACGGTCAGGGCCGCGGTGACGTCGACGGCGGTGCCGGGCTTGCGCGCGGGCATGCCGTCGATGCTCACCTTGCCGGCGCCGATCAACTCCGCGGCCTGCTGGCGGGATCGGGCGAGCCCGCGGCGGACGAGCTCGGAGTCAACGCGGGCACGTCGTGCCACGGCCGCACTCAGCCCCTCTCCGCCGACTCCAGGGCGGCCAGCAGCACGTCGTGCGCCTCGGAGAGGCGGCGCGCTATCTCTTCGAGCTCGGCGAGCGACGGCTCGCGTTCGGAGTTCTCCGGATCCCCGATATCGGACAGCTGGGCCACCAGGGCGTCTATTTCAGCGCGAAGCTGATCGGGATCGATATTCATCGAGTCCCTACGCTAGTCCAGGGACCAGCGCCGCAGCGCGTCCCGGGAGCGCGCGTCGGCGGCTTCGATGCGCACGGCCCCAGCGTCCGGGGCGCCCCACACCGCGTGCGCGACGGCGCGCACGATCGACAGCCCGTCCCCCTCGTCGGCGCCGTTGGCGCTGACCGTCACCGCCTGCTCCCCGACCTCGACGTGCCAGCCCTGCTGCGGCCCCACCGCGAGCAGGTCGCCGTCGGAGTGCAGCGAGCGCAGGTCGTGGGCGATGTAGGTGGGCCGGCGGGCCGGGTCGGCGAACACCGCGTCGCGGGCGGTGTTGACCCCGGTGAGCACCATCAGGCTGGGCAGGTTGGCGGCGTTGGCGCCCTCGATGTCGGTGTCCAGCCGGTCGCCGACGACCAGCGGCGCCCGGAAGTCGCCGCGGGCCACCGCGTCCTGCAGCAGCCGCGGCGCGGGCTTGCCGGCGACGCGCGGTTCGGCGCCGGTGGCGGCCCGCAGCGCGGCCACGAACGAGCCATTGCCGGGCAGCAGGCCCCGCTCGGTGGGCAGGGTGGGGTCGACGTTGGCCGCCACCCACACCGCGCCGGCCCGGATGGCCAGGGCCGCCTCGGCCAGGTCCGGCCAGCCGATGGTGGTGGACAGGCCCTGCACAACGGCGACGGGCTCGTCGTCATAGCGGCGCACCGGGCGCAGCCCGACGGCGGCGATCTCGTTGGCCAGCGCGTCGGTGCCCACGATCAGCACCCGGCACTCGGGCGCCAACTGGTCGGCCAGCAGCTTCGCCGCGCTCTGAGCGCTGGTCACGACGTCGGTCCCACTGGCGGTGAAGCCGAGCTCGCGCAGGTGCAGCGCCACCTCGTCGGCGCTGCGGGAGGCGTTGTTGGTCACGTAGAGCTTGCGGCTGTTGACCTTGTCCAGCGACTGGACCGCGCCCTCGGTGGGCTGGGCGCCGCGGAAGACGGTCCCATCCAGGTCGACGAGCAAGCAATCATATTGCTGCGCAATGGTTTTCATCTAAGCAAGCTCGCCGACGCGCTCTTCGGCGTCGGTGACGCCTTCGATGTCCGCGGCCGCCGAGCGCAGGAACCATTCCAGCGCCTCGGCGTTGCGGCCGAGCGCCAGCAGCGTGTCGGCGTAGGCGTAAAACAGCCGCGCCGCCGTCGAGCCGCTGCGGCTCGTGTCCAGCTGCGGCGTGGACAGCACGGTCAGCGCCTGCTCCAGCTGCCCGAGATCGGCGCGCGCGCCGGCGGCGACGATGCGCAACTCGTCGGCGTCGTCGCCGGACAGCTGGGCCGCCTCCTCGCCGCGCGCCAATTCGATCGCCCGCTCCGGACGGCCAAGCCCGCGTTCGCAATCGGCGATCAGCGCGAGCAACGGCGACTTGCTGCCCATCCTGCGCGCGGCGCGCAGTTCGGCAATCGCCTGGGCCCAGTCCCCGCAGTGGTAGGCGGCGATTCCGACGGCCTCGCGGACCGCGGCGATCCTGCTGGCCCGGGCCCGCGCCGCGCGGGCGTGTTTCAACGCGGCCTCGGGGTCCTCGTCGAGCAGCTCGCCGGCGGCGACCAGGTGGCGCGCCACCGCGTCAGCCGTGGCGCGGTCCAGCGTGCTCAGTTCGCCGCGGATGTCGGGCGCCAGCTGCTTGGCATCCACCCCGGGCGGTATCGGGGGGCCGTCCTGTGCGCCGCGGTCCTCTTTGTCCGCGGTGCGCGGCTGCGCCGGTCGAGCGCGGCCGGGACCCGACCAGGAACCCGGGCGTTCCGTGCGCGGTCCCCGCCTACCGCCGCGCCCCTGCCTGTCGTCGACCACGCTGCACAGGATACGGGCGGCCGTCGAGCGCGCGGTGACGGCCGTTTAGGCCGGCGGCCGGTCCGTCAGCAGCGGCGCCAGCACCGCCGGGCAATAGGTCGCGATCGCGACGATGGTGAACACGCCCGCCGCGTCGTGGGACATTCCGTGTCCGTCGCCGACCGTGGCGATCACCGAGTCGAACGAGCCGCCTGGTTGCACGAGCATCGGGCAGACCGACTTGCCGAGCGCCGTCGCGCTGTCCGGCTGCGAAACCGGGACGCCGGCGTTCGCGAGGGCCCGCAAGAACGCGTTGCCCATCCAGTCGGCGTGCACGGGAGCGGCCAGCGCCGCGGTCAATCCGGCCAGGCCCGCGCCCACCCCCACCGCTCGCAGCACCCGCGTCGCCCTAGTCACCGTGACCACCCTGGTCAGCCGAGGTCACGTCGGCGACACGACACGATAACGACTAGGCGACGCGTTCGATGCCGGCGACGTTGCGTTTGCCACGCCGCAGCACCAGCCACCGGCCGTGCAGGAAGTCCGACGGCTGGGGCGCCCACTCCTCGCTCTCGACGCGGACGTTGTTCACCGACACGCCACCCTCGCCGATCGTGCGGCGCGCGGCCCCCTTGCTGGCCGACAGGCCGCTGGCCACCAGCAGGTCGACGATCCCGTCGGGACTGCCGGGCTTGAGCTCGGCGACCGACGTCTCGCGCAGCGCGGCGGCCAGGGTCGCCTCGTCCAACCGGTCGAGTTCGCCCTGCCCGAACAGCGCCCGGCTGGCGTGCTCGACCGCCTCGGTGGCCGCCTCGCCGTGCACCAGCACGGTCAGCTCGCGGGCCAGCCGGCGCTGGGCGGCGCGCTGCTGCGGCCGCTCGGCCGTCGCCGCTTCCAGCTCGGCCAGCTCGTCGGCGGACAGAAAGGTGAACCAGCGCAGGTAGCGGATCACGTCCGCGTCGGCGGTGTTGATGAAGTACTGGTACCAGGCGTACGGGCTGGTCATCTCGGGGTCCAGCCACAGGCTGCCGCCGCCGGTGGACTTGCCGAACTTGGTGCCGTCGGCGGCCGTCACCAGCGGGACCGTCAGCGCATGCACCGTCGCGCCGAGCTTCTGGCGGACCAGGCGCACGCCGGCGATGATGTTGCCCCACTGATCCGAGCCGCCGATCTGCAGCGTGCAGCCGTGCCGCTGGTGCAGTTCGACGTAGTCGTTGGCCTGCAACAGCATGTAGCTGAACTCGGTGTAGGAGATGCCTTCACCGTCGAGGCGCCGCCGGATGGTGTCGCGGTCCAGCATCACGTTGACCGAAAAGTGTTTGCCGACGTCGCGCAGGAACTCGATGGCCGACAGGCCCTGGGTCCAGTCCAGGTTGTTGACGACGACGGCGCCGGTCGGCGAGGTGTCGAAGTCGACGAAGCGTTCCAGCTGCCCGCGGATGCGCTCGGTCCACGCGGCGACGGTGTCGGCCTCGTTGAGGCTGCGCTCGCCGACGTCGCGCGGGTCGCCGATCATGCCGGTGGCGCCGCCGGCGAGCACGATCGGCCGGTGCCCGGCGCGCTGGAAGCGGCGCAGCGCCAGCAGCGGCACCAGGTGCCCGGCGTGCAGGCTCGCCGCGGTCGGGTCGAAGCCGGCGTAGACCGTCATCGGCCCGCGCTGCGCTTCGGCGGCCAGCGCGTCGAGGTCGGTGGATTGCGCGATCAGGCCGCGCCAGCCCAGCTCGTCAAGGATCCCGGAAGACATCGCGCACGACTTTAGTCGCTGCGGCGGCCTCGATTCGCTCCTGCGCGGCTATATAAGGCAAGCTAACTACGCGGCGCATCGTCGCGCCATCGCTTTCCCCCGTATGCGCACCAACCACGCGGAGCGTCATGGACAACCGATACTGGCCGTTGGTCGTCGCGATCATCATGCTCGCGCTCGGGCTGACGCTCACCGTCGCCGACTTCAAGCGGGCCACCACCATGCGCAAACCGCTCGCGGTTGCGCTCCTCTGTCAGTCGCTGCTGCTGCCGACCCTGTGCCTGGTGATCGCCGAGGCGTTCCATCTCGAACCGCACCTGGCGGTCGGGCTGATGCTGATGTCCGCGACCCCCGGCGGGACGATGTCGAACATCCTCAGCCATCTGTTCAACGGCGACCTGGCACTAAACCTCACCCTGACCGCAATCAACGCGGTGCTGTCGATCGTCGCCCTGCCCGCGATCCTGGCGGTGTCGATGACGTGGTTCCTCGGCGAGGGCCGGTTCCTCCCGCTCCAGCTGGACAAGTTCCTGGCGGTGATCGGCCTGGTGCTGGTTCCCATCGCGATCGGCGTCGCCATCCGCCACCGCTTCCCCGAGCTGGCCCGGCGCATGCAGAAGCCGGTCCGCATCTTGGCGCTCACGCTGCTGGTGCTCGCGATCGTCGCGGCCATCGCCGGAGGGCGAACCACGCTCTGGCACAACATCGGCCTCCTCAGCGGTGCCGTCGTGGTGTTCTGCGCCGTCAGCCTGACGGTCGGCTATCTCGCGCCGCGCCTGATGCGGCTGGCCCCGCGGCAGGCCGTCGCGGTCAGCCTGGAGGTCGGCATGCACAACGCCGTCGTGGCGATGGGCATTGCGCTGAGCCCGCAGCTGCTGAACAGCGCCGTAATGGCCACGCCGGCCGCGGTATACAGCGCCGTCGCGCCGCTGCTGGCCGTGACGTTCGTGCTCATCGCGCGCCGCGTGGACCCCGCGTTTCGCGTGGCCTCCCCCGCCGCCGTCTAGTCACTGGTCCCGGGCGCGGGTGCCCGCGGGCTGCGCCGGTACGCCGATACCTCCGGCCTTCCGGGGAGCCACAGCCGCCACGGCCGGTCGGCGGCCTGGCTGACGCCGACGCGGGGGCCCGACGTGGCCGTCAGCGGGGCGTTCAGTTCCAGGATCACCGGCCCGTCGGGATCGGATAGGTCAATCCCGTTGTCGTCCATGGTGATTCCCAACGCCGAGCACAGATTCCCCGGACCGCGCGCCAGCGCCGCGGTGCGGACCAGCTCGCCCCGGCGGGCGCGCGCGACGTCCACGCCGTCCTCGAGGGCCGCCGCGCGCAGCAGTACGGCCGCCGCGGTCCCGTCCGGCCCGCACGAGACGTTGGCGCAGACATGGATCCCGTGGCTGCGGTACGTGTAGAGCCGCCCGGGCGGGCCGAACATCACGGCGTTGCGGCCGGACAGGCCGCGGTACGAGTGGGCCGCGGCATCGGGCCAGGGCCCGTCGGGAACCCCACCGTAGGCCTCAACTTCGACGACGACGGCCCGCACGCCCCTGCCGGTGAGGGTGGCGCCCAGCAGCCGATGTGCGGCGGCGACCGGATCCACCGACAGCTCCACTGCGACCACCCACCGAACCTACCGACACACCCGACATGGCAATATCCCGGCCGAAATCGTGTCGAAGGAGACCGAACAATGCATGCGATCGACCCCGCTGCCACGGCGTGGCTGCTGGCCAGCACCGCATTGGTGCTGCTGATGACCCCCGGCCTGGCGATCTTCTACGGCGGCATGGTCCGCACCACCGGGGTGCTCAACATGATCATGATGAGCTTCATCTCCATCCCGCTGGTCACGGTGGCGTGGCTGTTGCTCGGCTACACCGTCGCGTTCTCCCCGGACGGCGCGTACGGGCTGGTGGGAAACCTCGATCATCTCGGGATGCTCGGCATCGGCCCCGAAACCGTCCACGGGGCGGTCCCCGAATTGCTGTTCGCCACCTTCCAGCTGGCGTTCGCGATCATCACGGCCGCGCTGGTCAGCGGCGCCATCGCGGACCGCGCGAGGTTCGCGGCCTGGATGGCGTTTGCCACGGTCTGGACGATCGTCGTGTATTCGGTTGTCGCGCATTGGGTTTGGGGACCCGGCGGCTGGCTGGCGAAGCTGGGCGTGCTCGATTACGCCGGCGGCCTGGTTGTCGAGATCGTGTCCGGTTCGTCCGCGCTGGCGCTAGCGCTGGTGCTCGGGCCCCGCATCGGCTTCAAGAAGGACGCCATGCGGCCGCACAACCTGCCGTTCGTCCTGCTCGGCGTCGGGCTGCTGTGGTTCGGCTGGTTCGGCTTCAACGCGGGATCGGCGTTGGCCGCCAACGGAACCGCCGCGGCCATCTTCCTCAACACCCTCGTCGCGGGGTGCCTCGGCATGCTCGGCTGGCTGACGGTGGAACGGATCCGCGACGGCAGGCCCACGACGTTCGGGGCGGCGTCCGGTGTGGTCGCCGGCCTCGTCGCCATCACCCCGTCGTGCGGAACCGTCAACACGCTCGGCGCGGCGGTCGTCGGCCTCGCGGCCGGTGTCGTGTGCTCGTTCGCGGTGGCGGCGAAATTCCGCTTCAACTACGACGATTCGCTCGACGTGGTGGGTGTGCACTTCGTCGGCGGCGTGGTCGGCGTGTCGTTGATCGGACTGCTCGCGACGGCGGTCATGACGTCCGGCCCGCAGGGCCTGTTCTACGGTGGCGGCTTCGCCCAGCTGGGCAAGCAAGCGCTTGCGATCGTCGTGGTGGCGCTCTACGCGTTCACGGCGTCATTCGTGCTCGCGAAGGTCATCGACCGGGTGATGGGATTCCGGCTCAGCCCCGAAGACGAGACAACCGGCGTCGACCTCACCCAGCACGCCGAGACGGCCTATGCCGAAGGCGTGCACGGACATCAGCCGCTGCGCCGCCCGGGGGCCGGATCGGTCGGCTAGCCCACGGGCAGCTTGAGCACGAGTCCGTGAGCGTCATCCGGTCCCATCGGCCATATGCCGAACCAAGATCCACCTCCCACGGCCCGCGAGCCCACATGATCGGTGACGTAGACGTTGGTGCCGCTGGGGTCCACCGCGAGGCCCATGGGGTCCACGAAAGGGGGCGTCCCTTGCAGCGGAGTCCAGTTGTCCGTCCCGGGCGCCAACTTCAGCACGGTTCTGGACGTGATCATGTACACGTTGCCGGCGGCGTCCACCGCGAGATCCTGCTCGCCGGTGCTGAAAGTGTTGCCGGAGTTGTCGCGTGCTTGCGGCAATGCGGTCCAGGTGTTCGACCCGGGCGCCAGCCTCATCACGCAACTGCGGCTGCTTCGTCCGTGGCTGCAGCTGACGTAGACGTTGCCGGCGGTGTCCGCGGCCACGTCGCCGGTAAAACTGTGTTGGTCGAGCTTCGGCAGTATGGTCTCGGTGCGCGACCCGGCCGCCAGCTTCTCGACCTGACCGTCGGAGTAGTTGACGACGTACACGGTGCCGACCGCGTCCACCGCAACACCGTGGGGCGATCGCAGGGTCCTGAACGGCAGCGAGGTCTGGGTGCCCGACCGGGCCTCCAACTTCACCACCCGACCGTTGCCTGAGTCGGCGACGTAGACGTTGCCGGCGGCGTCCACCGCCACGCCGGCGGTGGAACCGTCGATGACGCCGTCGTCGAAGAGGTCGAGGCCGGTGAATGGCAGCACCGTTTGGGTGTTCGACCCGGGCGCCAGTTTGAGCACCTGATTGGTGCGCGTCTCGGCGACGTAGACGTTGCCGGCGGCGTCCACGGCCACACCGTGCGGAAGGCGCAGGCCGGTGAACGGCAGCGCAAACGGCCGTTCCTGGTCCGCCTTCAGCTGATCTTCTTTGTTCTGATGACCGCTGTTTATGTTGCCGGCCAGAACCATCATCGCGGGGGCCACGACGAACATGATCGCGGCGATGATGACGCCATAGATCCAGAGCTTGCGTTTGGGACGGGCGACCGCGACCGCGACCGACGCCGGGGCCGCGCCGGCCCTGGCCCTGTCCTCCAGTTGCGAAGCCAAGCCGAATTTCTCGACGAGCGTCAGCCAATCCGCGTCCGAGACAACAAACTCCGCTTCATCCGCCGGAGTCACGTTGCTGCGCCAAGCAAACCGGTAGGTCAGCTTGGTCGTGCCGCTCCAACGGGCCTGTGGGGGGCCGGCATAGTCAGGGCACGCGATGGTCATTGGTTGCGAATTGCCCACTCGCACAACCAGAACGGCGGTTGTCAGCGTGCCCACGTAGGGGGCCGAGCGGGTGCTCGCGACCGGCGTCGCGGTCACCTGCGCAAGTGGGGCCGAGGCGACGCGCGCGTTGCTCGTCAGGTCGGTGACCGAAATCGCGTCGTCGCCGACGTCGATGGCCAGCGTCGGCTGCGGCGGATTCGCGTTCATGCTCAGCGCCGTTGCGGTGCTTTTGAACATCCCGAAGAACGAGGTCGAGTACATCCGCGCCGGGTTGGGCGTGAGCGGGCAGCGAATCGGTTGGCCCGGGGCGGCCCCGCGCGCATCGAGCCCGCGCGGGCGGCCGACCGTGGTGAGAAGCTCATCGAACTCCTCGGGCCACATCGTCGCGTCCACGCTGTCCACCGGCGCTGCGTCAAGCGGTGTTTCGGGAGCCACGCGATGATCTTGTCCGCCGATGACAAAGCGGTCGCGGCCGCTTCGTAGGTGCAGCGCCGTGCCTCTCGCCGTGCCGCCATACCCCGCGAGGGTCCACGCCCCCAGCTGCGCATCGCCGAACGAAAAGAACGCCCCCGGCCGTGAACTGACGGTCAACCCGCCGCTGCCGACGTCGACGAGGACCGTCTTCTTCCGATTCATCCGCCGCTGGAACAGGCCGAAGGCCGGCATGGCGAGCAGCAAGAACGCGAGGAACACCACGAAGCCGCCGACCTTCATCACGTTGTCCGCGCCCACGATGGCGCCAACCAGAAACAGCGCCATATAGATCAGGCCGAGCGCCGCCATGCCTCCGAACATGACCAGGTTCGTGTACTTCATCATCTGCTTGGTGCTGGGCGGGGCGGCGGCCGCCTCGAAGTGGCGCGACGGGCCCGCGCCGGGCGGGGTTGCGGGGGGCGGTTCGGCGAGGCGGGTCCGCTCGGCAAGCTGATGCTCCAGATCGGCGATGCGTTTCTCCGGGTCGCCATGATCCGCCAGCAGCTTGTTCATGGCGGTTCCTTTCCGCGGTTACGCAGCCGGACGTTAGCGCCGGCCGATTGCGAAATTCTTGCGTCTCCTTTCGCTACCGATCCCAGGGTCCAAACTGCGCAGGCAAATCGTCCCACCGCGAGGTGGGGAAGTTAAGCGGCGCCACCGAGCGTGCAATCCACGACGGCACGGCGGCGTGCCGCGTCGTGGATTGCACGTTCGGCGGCGAAGTCGGCCTTGACATCGGCCGATCGCGAGCGGAGTATTCATCACATGATGAGTTCATCGAGTGATGAATTATTGACGAAGGGCCACGCCCCCGCAGTCAACATCGAGCATCTGCGCGTCGTCCGCGGTAAACGCCCCGCGCTGCACGACTTTTCGGTGACGATCGCCAAGGGCACGATCACCGGGCTGCTCGGGCCGTCCGGCTGCGGCAAGACCACCCTGATGCGCTGCATCGTCGGCACCCAGATCGTCAAGTCGGGCACCGTCACGGTGCTGGGCCGCCCGGCCGGGAGCCCGGCCCTGCGCCGCCGCGTCGGATACATGCCGCAGGACCCGACCATCTACAACGATCTGCGGATCGTGGACAACGTCCGCTACTTCGCCGCGTTGTACGGCTTCGACAACCGCGCCGCCGACGCGGCCATCGAGCGGGTCGGGTTGACCGACCATCGAACCGCCTTCTGCGGCAACCTGTCCGGCGGCCAGCGCACCCGCGCGTCGCTGGCGTGCGCGCTGGTCTGCCGACCAGAGCTGCTCGTGCTGGACGAGCCGACCGTGGGCCTGGACCCTGTGCTGCGCGTCGACCTGTGGGAGCAGTTCGCCGAGCTCGCCCGCGCCGGCACCACCCTGCTGGTCTCGAGCCACGTGATGGACGAGGCCGACCACTGCGGCGACCTGTTGCTGATGCGGGAGGGCCACCTCGTCGCGCACACCACCCCGACCCGACTACGAGAGGACACCGGATGTCCGTCACTGGAGGACGCGTTTCTGTCCATCATCAGGCGCAGCACGAAGCTCCAGGCCGGTTAGGGCTCAAGGGCTACGCGGCCACCACGACGCGCATCCTGCGCCAGCTGGCCGCCGATCACCGCAGCGTCGCGCTGATCCTGTTCGTGCCGATCCTGGTCATCACGCTGATGTACTTCATGTTCGAGAACGCCCCGCACCGGCCGGGCATGCCGTCACCGTTCAACAACGCCTGCCTGATCCTGCTGGGCCTGTTCCCGCTGTTCGTGATGTTCATCATCACCTCGATCACCATGCAGCGCGAACGGGCTTCCGGGACACTGGAGCGCATCCTGACCACTCCCCTGCGCCGGCTCGACATGCTGATCGCCTATGGCACCGCGTTCTCGATCGCCGCTGCGGTGCAAGCGATTTTGGCGTGCATCGTCTCGTTTTGGTTCCTCGGCTTCGACACCGCGGGCAGCCCGGTGTGGGTGTTCGTGATCGCGATCGTCAACGCGGTGCTGGGGGTCGGACTGGGGCTATTGTTTAGCGCCTTCGCGCGCACCGAGTTTCAGGCCGTGCAATTCATCCCGCTGGTGATGGTCCCCCAATTCCTGCTGGCTGGCATCATCGTGCCCCGAGCGCTTATGGCGCACTGGCTGCAGTGGATCAGCAATGTGATGCCGGCGAGCTACGCGCTCGAGGCGCTGCAGCAGGTGGGAACGCACAGCGAACTGACCTTCATCGCGGTGCGCGACATCGTCGTCGTGATGGGTTTCGCGCTCGCGGCGCTGTGCCTGGCCGCGGCGACGCTGCGGCGGCGGACAAGCTAGGGTGACGGCCACCAACACCGGGCGCCGGCGGCCCGGGCGGCCGGCCGGCAGCTCCGGCACCCGGGACCGGATCCTGGCCAGCGCCCGGGAGCTGTTCGCGCGCAACGGGATCCGCAACACGTCGATTCGCGCGGTGGCGGCGGCCGCCGGCGTCGATTCGGCGTTGGTGCATCACTACTTCGGCACCAAGGAGAAGCTGTTCGCCGCGGCCGTGCACATCCCGATCGACCCGATGGACGTCATCGGCCGGTTGAAAGAGGTGCCGATCGAAGACCTCGGCTACACGCTGCCGTCAATGTTGTTGCAGCTGTGGGACTCCGAGATCGGTGCGGCGTTCATCGCCACGCTGCGGTCGATCCTGGCCGGCTCGGAGGTCAACCTCTTCCGCTCGTTCATCCAGGACGTGATCGCCGTGGAGATGGGCCCGCGCGTCGACGACCCGCCCGGCACCGGTCACATCCGCGTCCAGTTCGTCGCGTCGCAGTTGGTGGGCGTGGTGATGGCGCGCTACATCCTCGGATTCGAGCCGTTCGCGTCGCTGCCGGCCGATCAGATCGCGCGGACCATGGCGCCGAACCTGCAGCGCTACCTCACTGGGGATCTGCCGGACGGGCTCGTGCTATGAGCCGTTCGTGCTCGTCGTCGTCGACGTCGCGCGCCTCGTCGATCAGCAGCACCGGGATGCCGTCCTCGATGCGGTAGGCGCGCCGCAGCCGCGGGTTGTAGAGCAGCTCGGCTTCGTCATCTTGGGAGATCAACAGCAACGGGCCCCGGTCGGCCGGGCACACCAGGATGCTGAGCAGGACGCCGTCGAGCATCACTGGGCGCCGCTCAGCGCGGACCGCGCCCCGGGAGTCAGCTTGCGGAATTCGTTGCTGTTCGCGTCGAAATACCACGCCTGGCGTCCCGACTTGGGGATCCCGGCCGCGCGCAGGGCGCTGACGGTGGGCCGGTAGGTGGCGCTCAGCGTCATCTCCGGGCACACCTGCACGATGTCGGGCCCCACCCCGATGGGAACTTTCGCGACGGCCTCGGTCAGGTCGGCCGCGGTGATGCTGGCCCCGGGCAGCAGCGTCACCGCCGCGACCGCCAGCTGGCGGTCGCCCATCGGCACGTTGTAGGTCACCGCGAGGTCCACGCCGTTGATGCAGCTCAGCGCGTCGGTGACCGGTTCGGCGAACACCGGCCCGCGCGCGGTGTGGACGACCGAGCCGCGCCTGCCGGCCAGCCAATAGTCGCCGTCCCCGTCGCGGTAGAACAGGTACTCGGTGGAAATCCAGGTGTCGGACGGCGCGAACACCCCGCGCTTGACCGACGCGCTGGGGTCGATGGGCCCGCGGGACTGGGCGAGCAGGACCCCGACCTGGACGGGCTCGGCGACCTGCACGAAGCCTCGGTCGTCCTCGAGGATCAGGTCGTGCTCCGCGTCGTAGGCCGCGAGCTCGACGCGCCCCACGCCGGGAAGCGGGCGGCCCTTGCTGCCGATCTTGGCGCCGGACACGTTGGCCAGGACGGCCTGTCCGTCGGTGGTGGCGAAGAATTCGACGACGTTGGCGGGCGAGAACGCGTCGAGCACCCGCTCCCACAAACCGGTCGGCATGCCCGAGCCGATGAACAGGCGCACCGGATGGTTGCCGTGCAGCACGAAGGCGGGATCGTCGACGACGTCGCGCAGCATCGCCCAGGTGTAGGACACCACCGTGACGCCGTACTGCCGGATTTCCTGGACGAACCGCTTCGGGTCCAGCCCGCGCGACAGCGCGATCCGGGTGCCGCCGACGACCGCGCCACCCAGGCTGACCAGCAGGGCGGACTCGTGGTGCAGCGGCGTCAGGCAATACACGGTGTCACGGCGGTCCATGGCGGCCGTCGAGGCGGTCCCGAAGGCCGACACCGCCCAGCGGTAGTTGGTGATCTGCTTGGCCACCAACTCGCCGCCGGCCGCGGTGAACGCGATGAACGCCAGGTCGCGGGCCAATCCGGGGTTGGGCCGGTACCAGGCCGGCAGCGCGACCGCGTCCGGATCGATCTGCTCCATGTCGATGACGTCGGTGTCGTGGGGCAGGTGCAGGTCGCGCGTCTCGCCGCCACCGAGCACCAGGATCTGTCCCGGCAGGTCGCGCGCGGCGTCGAGGTTGGTCGGGTCGGTGAGGATCTCGCTGACGCCGCCGAGCCGCACCGAGGCGGCCAGGTCGGCGTCGGGCCGCATCACCACGGCGACGGCGCCCAGCCGCGACAGTGCGGCGATGGCGACCAGCGCGCTGGGGCGCGTTTCCATCAGCACGCCGACGCGGTCGCCCTGCCGCACCCCGACCTCGATCAGGCCGCGGACGACGTTGTTGACCCGCCGGTTCACGGCCTCGTAGGTGTGCACGCGCCCGTCGAACAAGAGGAACTCGCCCTGCGGGGCGTTCTGCGCCTGCTCCTCGATGATGCGGCCCAGCGAAATGCGGGTGTGGTCGTTGATCTGTCCGAGGCGGACCAGCCGCGGCAGCGTGCGGGCGGTCTCGACGGCCAGGGTGCGCATGGACTTGTTGGCGGCGACGACCGTGCCGGCCGCGCCGCGCACCGCCCCGAGCGCCGCCTCGGATACCTCCCCGAGGCCGTGCGCGATCCGGGAACTCAGCGCGACACCGCTGTCGGTGTGTTCGACCGGCTGATCGGCCATCAGGTCGATGCCGCTGGGCTTGTCCCCGCCCGTCGACAGCCAGCGCACCCATTCGGCGACGGTGGGCCAGCTCTCCCGCGCCGCGCGGGACCCGACGACCAGGCCGAAATGGCCTGTGCGGACCAGGCGTTCGTAGACCTCGGCGTTCGGCGCCGCCCGGCGAATGCCGCGCACCGACGCGGGCTGGCCGATGTCGTCCACCTCGCCGACGAAGGCCAGCACCGGGCAGGTGATGTCGGTGAGCGTCACCATCTGGCCGTTGATCGCGAAGCCGCCGGTCATCATGCGGTTGTGCGCGATGAACTGCTTGAGCAGTTCGGAGATCGCCGGGCCCGACCACGCGATCCAGCCCTCGCGCTCCAGAAACCTGCGCTGTTGTTCGCGCGGCAGCAGCGCCTCGCGGTCGTGCAGCTGGCGCACGAAGTCCACCCGGGCCTTGGCCGTCTTGAGCGGGTCCATCAACTGAAAACCCGTGCGCGCCATCCAGCTCGGGATGGCCAGCCGGCTGAAGACATGGTCGGCCATGAAGTTGGCGGCGGGTGCGGCGAAGTTTGCCGGGATGCCCATCGGCAGGGCGGCCAGGGTGTCCACCGGCGACCCGAACGCCACGATGCTGGCAAGGGATTTCGAACGACGGTAGGCGGCGACCTGATAGCACCACATGCCGCCCTGCGAGTACCCGACCAGGTGCACGTCACTGCCGGTGGCGTCCTTGACCGTGTCGATGGCCTGGCTGAGCGCGACGATGTGGTCGGCCAGGTTGCGGCGCATGCCGCCCTCGACCTTGTCGGGCGACCCGAAGTCGATGACCCAGCAATCCAGCCCGGCGGCATGCAAGATCCCCACCGCGCCGTCTTCCTTCGTGACGTCCCACATGTCCGCGGACATCATCATCGGGTGGACCATCAGCACGGGCGGGCCGACCGGCGGCTGCCCGGGCCGGCTGTCCGGCGGGAAATACCGACGCAGCTTGTACATCGGCACGCTCTCGACGATCTGGGACGGCGACGGCACCGTGCCGGTTTCCAAGCCCCCCAGCCGCAAGACCTCTAACCCGTTCTGTGCCGTGGCCACCAGACGCTCGACCGGGCGCGTGACCATCGAAAAATTGAGATCCACCGCCGCTCCCTGACTCTTGACAGCCCCGCCATCATGGCACATCAGCCCCCTCGGCGGTTTTGGTCAGCCTGTTTGCCGACGAGGGCCGCACGCGGCGATGTCCGCGCCTTACCCAAGGTTCCCGCGTGCCGCAGCGTCAGTCGCCGGCGTCTCCGGCCCAGCCGCTCTCCGCCATGCGCCGCAGCCGCTCGGCCATCCGGCGATCCTCCCGCGCGTAGTCGCGGTGGCGAGCCGCGTGTCGGCGGTACTCGTCCTTGGCGAGAACGCTATGTTTGGCTGCTTCTTCGTAGGCCTTCGCGGTCCGTTCGTGGCTGTCCGCGGACTTGTCCATGCTGTGGGCCGCGGATCGCTGTGCCGAGCTCGCGTCCCGCCGCGCCCGTTCCGCTCGCTGCCCGCTGCGGAATGCTTCTTCGGCGCCCCACACCTTCAGATAAGGATCGGTCTGAAGCCCATTATTTGCACTGCCCATCATCCGGTCCTTCCAGATTGAGAGGATTGACCCGGTTGGCGGAGTCGAAACGGGCCCCGGAGCCCGCCCGCCGTCTCGACGGGCCGCGACGAGAAGTTGGCAGCGGCGAATTGCGTTGCGCCCCAACGCCGGTAAACGGAGCGACGTGAGCCCCGGCGCGGCCGAAATCCGATGGTTAACCCACCTTGAAACCGGGTATCTTTCCGACCGTTCCGTGGGTACGGCTGACCGTGTCCGTCCGATTTCCTGCGCGCCGCGGCCGTCGCCGCCGCGATTCCCAACCTGCGCCACCTGGAGTACTTCCACGACCACCACCGCATCGAGCACAAGCTGTTCGACAGCGCCGTGAAGTGCGTGCTTGAACGTGCCCGAAAACGGGCATCGATAAGGCAAAACCGTAGGGCTTCCGGGGAGACGGGCGATGGCTGTGAACTTCGAAGACGACACCGGTCAGCGTCGCAATGGGCGGGGCTTCGGCTCGCCGCCCGAGGCGGTGATGTCCGACGTGGTGCAGGACCGCGGGCTGGGCGCGCTCGACCTGGTGCTCGGCCTGGGCGAGCCACAGCGGGTCGGCAGGTTCCGGTTCTTCCTGGACAGCCAGCGCTGGGAATGGTCGGACGCCGTCGCGCGCATGCACGGCTACGAGCCGGGGCAGGTCGAGCCCACCACCGAACTATTGCTGCAGCACAAGCACCCCGAGGACCGCGAGTGCGTCGCCGCCGTCCTGGACCGCGTCGTCAACGGCAAGCCGTTCAGCAGCCGGCACCGCATCATCGACAGCGCCGGGCACACCCGCTGCGTCGTCGTCGCGGGCGACCGGATGCTCGATGACACCGGCGCGCTGGTCGGCACGTCCGGGTTCTACGTCGACGTCACCGACTCGCTGCACTCCGACATCACCAACGTCCTGGAGGCGGTGGCCGACGCCCGCGCCCGGATCGAGCAGGCCAAGGGCGTGCTCATGAGCGCCTACGGCATCTCCGCGGATCGCGCGTTCGACATCCTGGCCTGGCGGTCCCAGGAAACCAACCTCAAGGTCCGCGACCTCGCCGCCCGCTTCCTGGAGGCCGTCGCCGGCAAGGCGTCGCCCGACACGCGGACCCACATCGATCACGCGCTGCTGACCCTCGAATAATTGCCCGGTGGCGCACCTACTGGGAGCCGAGGGCATACGTCTGCAATATCCGACTCAGGTCGTCTTCGAGTCGGTGACGCTGGGCGTCAACGACGGCGCGCGCATCGGCATCGTCGGGCGAAACGGCGACGGCAAGTCCAGCCTGCTGGGCCTGCTGACCGGCCAGCTGCGGCCCGACGCCGGACGGGTCACCCGCCGCAGCGGGCTACGGGTCAGCGCGCTGAGCCAGGCCGACACCCTGGACCCGGACCGCACCGTTGGCTGGACGCTGGTCGGCGATCAACCGGAGCACCAGTGGGCCGGCGACGCGCGGGTGCGCGACGTGGTGGGCGGGCTGGTCTCCGACATCGCCTGGGACGCAACGGTTTCCACGTTGAGCGGCGGGCAACGCCGGCGGGTGCAGCTGGCGCGACTGCTGATCGGCGAATGGGACGTGATCGCCCTCGACGAGCCCACCAACCACCTGGACATCGAGGGCATCACCTGGCTGGCCACCCACCTGCGGGAGCGGTGGGCGCGCAACAGCGGCGGGCTGCTGGTGGTGACCCACGACCGCTGGTTCCTCGACGAGGTCGCCACCACGACGTGGGAGGTGCACGACGGGATCGTCGAACCGTTCGAGGGCGGCTACGCGGCCTACGTGCTGCAGCGCGTCGAACGCGACCGGGTGGCCGCCGCCGCCGAGGCCAAGCGGCAAAACCTGATGCGCAAGGAGCTCGCGTGGCTGCGGCGCGGGCCGCCGGCCCGGACGTCGAAGCCCAAGTTCCGGATCGACGCCGCCAACCAGCTGATCGCCGACGTGCCGCCGCTGCGCAACACCGTCGAGCTGGCCAAGCTGGCGACCGCGCGGCTCGGCAAAGTCGTCGTCGACCTGCTCGACGTGTCGGTCTCGTTCGGCGACCGGCCGGTGCTGCGCGACGTCGAATGGCGGATCGCGCCCGGTGAACGCACCGGCATCGTCGGGGCAAACGGCGCCGGGAAGTCGACGCTGCTGGGACTGATCGCCGGAACCGTCGCGCCCGATTCCGGTCGCGTCAAGCGCGGCAAGACCGTGCGGCTCGCGGTGCTCGATCAGCGGGGCGAGGAGCTGGACGCGCTGGCCGGCGACCGGATCGCCGACGTGCTGGGCGGGCTGCGCGGCGGCTACGAGGTCGACGGCCGGGAGGTCACCCCGGCCCAGCTGCTGGAGCGGCTCGGGTTCGGCCGCGGGCAGTTGTCCGCGCGCGTTGGCGACCTGTCCGGCGGTCAGCGGCGGCGGCTGCAGCTGATGCTCACGCTGCTGAGTGAGCCCAACGTGTTGCTGCTCGACGAGCCCACCAACGACGTCGACACCGACATGCTCACCGCCGTGGAGGACCTGCTCGACTCGTGGCCGGGCACCCTGATCGTCGTCTCGCACGACCGTTACCTGCTCGAGCGGGTCACCGATCAGCAGTACGCGATCCTGGATGGCCGGCTGCGGCATCTGCCCGGCGGCATCGACGAGTACCTGCGGCTGGCGGCCGGTCGGGCGGGTGCGGCCTCGACCTCGGCCGCGCCGGCACCCATTTCGGGGATGTCCGGAGCGGAGCGCCGCACGGCCGAGAAGGAGCTGGCCTCGGTCGACCGTCAGCTCGCCCGGCTCGCCGAGCGGATCGAGGCCAAGCACCACGAACTCGCCGAGCACGACCAGTCCGACCACGTCGGCCTGTCGCGGCTGACGGGAGAGCTGCGCGGCCTGGAAGGTGAGGTCGCCGCGACGGAGAGCCGCTGGCTGGAGCTATCGGAGTTGCTCGAATGAGCGCCTATCGGCCGGTGCGTTACCCGCCCGGGGAGGCGTTGTTGGCGCTGTACCGGTGGCGGGGACCGGTGATCAACTCCGGTGTCGGCCGGCACGGCTACACCTACCTGCTGGGCCCGCAGGCAAACAAGTTTGTGTTTGCCAACGCCGACGCGTTCAGCTGGCGGGAGACGTTCGAGAACCTGGCCATCGTCGACGGGCCCACCGCGCTGATCGTCAGCGACGGCGACGACCACCGGCGCCGGCGCAGCGTCGTCGCGCCCGGGCTGCGTCACCGGCAGATCCAGGATTACGTGCAGACCATGGTCGCCAGCGTCGACGCCGTCATCGACGGTTGGCGGCCCGGGCAGCGACTGGACATCTATCGGCAATGCCGCTCGGCGGTCCGGCGCAGCACCGCCGAAAGCCTGTTCGGCCAACGCATGGCCGTCCACTCCGACTTCCTCGGTGAGCAACTGCAGCCCCTGCTGGACCTGACCCACATGCTTCCGCAGGTGGTGAGGTTGCAGCGACGGATGCGGGCGCCCGCCTGGCGTCGGGCGATGGCGGCCCGCCAACGCATCGACGACCTGGTCGACGCGCAGATCGCCGGCGCCCGGGCGGATCCCAGGCCCGACGACCACATGCTGACCATGCTGATCAACGGTCGCGGCGATGAGGGTTACGCGCTGAGCGGCAACGAGATTCGTGACGCCGTGATCTCGCTGATCACCGCCGGTTACGAGACCACCAGCGGCGCGCTGGCGTGGGCGATCTACACGCTGCTGTCCCTGCCGGGCGCGTGGGACACCGCCGCCGACGAGGTGCGCCGGGTGCTCGGCTCGCGCGTCCCCGGCGCCGGCGACCTCGATGCGCTGACCTACCTCAACGGCGTCGTGCACGAGACGCTGCGGCTGTACCCGCCCGGCGTCATCTCCGCGCGCAAGGTGATGCGCGACCTGACGTTCGACGGGCATCGCATTCCGGCGGGCCGGTTGCTGATCTTCAGCCCGTACGTCACGCACCGCCTGCCCGAGCTGTGGCCGCAGCCAACGGAATTCCGGCCGTCGCGCTGGGATGCCGGCTCGCCGGGCTACCGCAAACCCGCACCGCACGAATTCATTCCGTTCAGCGGCGGCCTGCACCGGTGCATCGGGGCGGTCATGGCCACCACCGAGATGACCGTGATGCTCGCAAGGCTGGTGGCCCGGACTACGCTGCGGCTACCCGCGCAGCGGATCCGCGCGCACAACCTGGCCGCGCTGTCGCCGGCGCCGGGACTGGCCGTCGACGTCGTCGACCTGGTGTCGTGAGTCGCGTCGGCTCGCCTAGTGCCAGCGCAGTAGCACCAGCTCGGAACAGAACCCGGGACCCATCGCGAGCATCAGCCCGGGGCTTCCGCTGGGCGGCGGCTTGGCGATGGTGTCGCGCAAGATGTGCAGCACCGAGGCCGACGACAGGTTGGCGATTTCGCCCAGTGAGCGCCACGTCAGCTCGAGGGCTTCAGGCCCGAGTTCGAGGGCCCTGGTGATGGCGTCGATGACCTTGGGGCCACCCGGATGGCTTACCCAGGCGCCGATGTCGTCCCTGGTGAGCCCGTGGGTCGCGAGGAATCCGTTGACGTCGTCGGCCAGGTAGCGGTCGATCAGCGTCGTCAGGTCCGGTGACAGCACCAGCTGCAGCCCCGAGGAGCTGACGTTCCAACCCATGATCTGCAGCGAGTCGGGGTACAGGCGGCTGCGCGAATCGAGAATGTCGGGCCCGCCGGCGCGAACCTGCTCGGCGCGACGGTCGCCGACCGCCACCACCGCGGCCGCGCCGTCACCGAACAGCGCGCTGCCGACCAACCCGGACACTGTCGGTTTGACGGCCGGGTGGGTGAGCGAGCAGAGCTCGACCGAAACCAGGACCGCGACGCCGTCGGGGGCGCCGCGCAGGTAGTCGTTCAGCCGGGCCACGCCCGCGGCACCGGCCACGCAACCCAACCCGAACAGCGGCACCCGGCGCACGTCGGGGCGCAGGCCGAGGCGCCCGGCGATGCGGGCGTCGAGCGACGGCACCGCGATGCCGGTGACCGTGGTGGTGGCGATCATGTCGATGTCTTCCGGCTGAAGGCCGGCCTCCTCGAGCGCCCCCCGCAGCGCCTGGCAACCGAGGTCGACGGCGGCGTCGATGAAGATCGCGTTGGCCTCGCCGAAGTCGGTCAGCGTCGGATAGCGCTCCAACGGCAGGACGAAGTGGCGGCTGTTCACCCTCGCGGCGGCGTGCAGGCGCCGAACGATTTCCTCGTGTTCCTTCAGCCCCGGAAACTCGACGAATTGATCGGTGATCTCGCTCTGGCTATACCGATACGGGGGCAGCGCACCGAACACGCCCGCAACAACGCTCACGCCCCACCCTTTTCGTCATGGCCGGTTGAAAGCCATCACTTTCACCCGGGGCTGAGAACTGCTCGTTACCGTGGAAAGTCTAAGGCTTTGACCCCGTATCGCAAAGACGTTGATATTCAACGTATGTCAAATTACTCGGGCCGTCGGTTCACGTAATCAGTTCCGCCAGTGATGGATTCATCACGGGGCGTCATTTTCTTTGTTTGCGTCAAGCGCCAGCGCAATTAGCGCGTCGGGGCTTAACGAGTCGATGGCGTCGTCGGTGACCGTTGAATCGGCGAGCGACTTTTCGGGGTCGCCGGCCAGCGCTAATAATTTGTCGAGCAATCCGGTCCGGCGAAGTTCATGAAGCGGAATCTTTCTCAGCGCCGACCAAACCTTTTCGTCATCGGACTCGTCCGGCCCGCCGCGGAGCAGTTGTTGAGCCAGGTGGTCCGCCAATGCCGCGGGATTGGGATAGTCGAAGACGAGCGTGCGTGACAACGCCAGCCCCGTATCGGCCTTGAGGCGGTTGCGGAGTTCGACCCCGGTCAGGGAGTCGAACCCGAGATCCTGGAAGGCGCGGTCCGGGTCAACCGCGTGGCCGTCCGAGTGTCCCAGCACCGCCGCCGCATGGGCGCAAACCAGCTCGGTCAGCTGGCGCCGGCGCTCGCGGGGCGGCAGTTGCCGCAGGCGCTCGGCCGACTCGTCGGGAATGGCTCGTGGCGCGTCGGTACCGCTGCCCAGCCAGAACCTTTGGCGCACAAACCCATACGTCGGCAACGCGACGCGCCGGCCGCGCCGCAGCACCGCGCTCCAGTCGACCGGCACGCCGGTGGTGAACAGCCGGCCGGCCGCGATGAGAAGCGACTCCACCTCCGCGCGATCCTTGGCCAGCGTGACGGTTGCGACGGGATGCTCGGTCGCCAGGGATTGCTCCGCGGCGGCGCTCAGGCCACCGCCGGGACCCACTTCGACGAACACGCCGGCCCCGGCCGCCTCCGCGGCACGCACCCCGTCGGCAAAGCGCACCGGACGGCGCACATGCTCGGCCCAATAGCGCGCGGTCCCGTACCCGGGCTCCGCGAGCTGACCGGACACGTTGGAAACCAACGGTATTCGAGGGTCCTTCGGGGAGATGTCGGCGATCGCGGCTTCGAAGGCTTCGATCATGGGCTCCATCAGCGGCGAGTGGAACGCGTGGGAGACCGCTAACCGATGGGAGCGCCGGCCCCGGTCCACCAGGGTCTGTGCGATGGCGGCGACCGGAGCCTCCGCGCCCGAGATCACCACCGAGTCCGGGCCGTTCACCGCCGCGATGGCCACGCCGTCGGTCAGCAGCGGCCCCACCTCGGCCTCGCCGGCGGCGATCGCGACCATCGCGCCACCGGCGGGCAGCCCGGCCATCAACCGCCCCCGCGCCGCCACCACCTTCGCCGCGTCGGGCAGCGACAGCACGCCCGCGACATGGGCGGCGGTGATCTCGCCCACCGAATGGCCCATCACGACGTCCGGGACCACACCCCAGTGCCGCAGCAGCGCCACCAGCGCCGTCTGGACGGCGAACAAGGCCTGCTGCGCAAACTCGGTGTCGTCCAACGGCTTCGGGTCATCGCCCCACATCACATCGCGCAGCCGGTCGTCCAGTGCCGCGGCGGCTTCGTCGAAAGCCGCTGCGAACACCGGGAACCGGGCGTACAGCTGGGCCCCCATGCCCAGCGACTGCGCGCCCTGACCGGGAAACACGAACGCAGTCTTGCCCGGAGCGTGCGCCCGGCCGGCGATCGCGTTGGGACGCGGCTCGCCGCGCGCCACTCCGGCGAGCGCCGCCGCCAGGGTTTCGCGGTCGGCGCCGATCAGCGCCGCCCGATACTCGAACACCGAGCGCGTCGTCGCCAACGACCACGCCACGTCGTTCGCGTCGATCCGCGCATCCCCGGTCACGTGAGCAGCGAGCCGCGCGGCCTGGTTCGCCAACGCGCGCTCCGAACGGCCCGACAGCACCCACGCCGTCGGCCCGTTCTCGCGTTCGGTCCCGGGGGTGGGCGGCTGCGGGGGCGCCTCCTCGATGATCACGTGCGCGTTGGTACCGCCCATGCCGAACGAGGACACGCCCGCCCGGCGCGGTTCCTCCCCGGCCGGCCAGGCGGTCAGCGCGGTGTTGACGCGCAACCCGAGGCCGTCCAGATCGATTCTCGGAGTGGCGTAGTTGAGGCTCGCGGGAATGGCGGCGTTTTCGATAGCCAGCACCGTCTTGAGCAAACCCGCGATCCCGGCGGCGCCACCGGCGTGACCGATGTTGGTCTTCACCGACCCCACCGTCAGCGGATGGTGCCGGAGCGTGCCGATCGCCTCCCCCAGCGCGTTCGCCTCTACGGGGTCGCCGATCTCGGTGCCGGTGCCGTGCGCCTCGACATACTCCAACTGGCCCGGCTGCAGCCCCGCATCTTCCAGGGCGCGGCGGATGACGTCGGCCTGTCCCGCGACCGACGGCGCGGTCTGTCCGGCGGCGGTGTGCCCGGCGTTGCCGACCGCGCTGCCGGGGATCACCGCCCGGATGCGGTCCCCGTCCTCGAGGGCGGCGTGCAACGGCTTCAGCAGCACCAGCCCGCCGCCCTCGCTGCGCACGTACCCGTCGGCGCGGGCGTCGAACGCGTAGGTGTGGCCCGACGCCGACACGGCGCCGAATTCCCTTTCCAGCAGGCTCGTCTCGCCGGCGAGGTTCAGGTGGACGCCGCCCGCGATCGCCAGCTTCGATTCGCCCGACCGCAGGCTTTGCGCCGCGGCATGGACGGCCACCAGCGACGAGGACTGACCGGAATCGATCGTCATGCTCGGGCCGTACAGACCGAGGGCGTAGGAGATCCGGTTCGCGATCATCGCCCGGCTGATCCCGGCGAAGGAGTGATGGTCGACATGGTCGGCGGTGTCCAGCGTCAGCACCGCGTAGTCGTCGCTCATCGCGCCGAGGTAGACGGCGACTCGTTCGCCGCGCAGCGTCTCCGGAACGAAAAACGCGTCCTCGAGAAGTTCCCAGGCGAGCTCCAGCGCCAGCCGCTGGCGGGGATCCATCGCGGCGGCCTCGCGCGGCGACACGTTGAAGAAGTCCGCGTCGAACTCGGCGACGTCGTCCAGCAGCCCTTCTCGGCGGGTTTGCCCCTCGGCGACGCGAGTGACTTCCAGTCCGTCGCGCAGCACCCGCCAGAGTTCTGCGGGGTTGGCGGCGGACGGGAACCTGCAGGCGAGCCCGATGATCGCTACGTCTGCCGGTCGCACGGTCAGGGGCCGGATTCTTCGTCGAGGATGGCGAACAGTTCGCTCTCGGTGGCGGTTTTGATGTCGTCGTCGAAAAGGTCGTCGTGCGCGGCGGGATCCGATTGGGCGGTGCTGAGGGTCAGTAGCATCTCGATGCGGGCGGTCATGCGTTTCTTGTCTTCGGGATCGCGGTCGGGTTGGTCGATCAGCGCCTGCAGTTCGCGGACGACGTCGTTGAAGCGAGCCATCGAATCCGGTTGCTCGGCGCTCGGGCCGGCGGCCAGCTGGGCATCGAGCTGCTCGGCCAGCGCCGCGGGTGTCGGATAGTCGAAGATCAGCGTCGGCGAAAGGGTCAGTCCCGTCGCGTTTTTGAGCCGGTTGCGCAGCTCGACGGCGGTCAGCGAATCGAACCCGAGATCCTGGAAGGCGCTCTCGCCGTCGATCTCCGTGCTGCTGTGACCGAGCACCGTCGCGGCGTTGCCGCACACCAGATCGACGAGTTCGCGGTGGCGCTGCTCGGGGGTCAGGCCCGCCAGCCGCGCCCGCAGGCCCGTCGCCGCCATCGCGATCTCGACGTGGTCGACGACGCGTCGGGCGGGACGGTTGGCCAAGGCGCTCAACAGCGGTGGCAGCGCCGCGCCGCTGCGGGCGAGCGCGTCCCGGTCGAGCCTGGTGGCCACGACGACGGGGTGCTCGCCCAGCAGGGCGGTGTCGAAGAGCTCGAACGCCTGCTCGGCGGACAACGGGGCCAGCCCGACCCGGCTTATCCGGGCCTTGTCGCGATCGCCGAGATGCTGCGTCATGCCGGAGTCCTGCTCCCAGAGCCCCCAGGCGACCGACAACCCGGGAAGCCCCCGCGCGCGCCGGTGCGCCGCGAGCGCGTCGAGGAAACTGTTGGCCGCCGCGTAGTTGCCCTGACCCGGGGCGCCCACCACCCCGGCCATCGACGAAAACACCACGAACGCGGCGAGATTCAGGTCTCGGGTCAGCTCGTGCAGGTTCCATGCCGCATCCGCTTTGGCCCGCAACACCGTATCGATGCGTTCGGGCGTCAGCGAAGCGATCACCGCGTCGTCGAGCACCCCGGCCGCGTGGATGACCGCGCTCAACGGAGGCCGCTCGGACAGCCCCGCCAACAACTCCGCGGCCGCCGCGCGATCGCTCACGTCGCAGGACACCACCTGCACCGTGGCACCTGCCCGCGTCAAGTCGGCCACCAATTCGTCCGCGCCGTCGGCGGTTTGGCCGCGACGGCTGGCCAAGACGATATGGCGAACGCCGTACCGGCTGACCAGATGCCGGGCCATCAGCCCGCCGACCGTGCCGGTGCCGCCGGTGACCAACACCGTGCCGCCGGCCAGCCCGACGCCCGGCCTGTCGGGCAGGGTCAGAACCACCTTGCCGATGTGGCGGGCCTGGCTGACGAACCGGTAGGCCTCGACGGCCCGGCGCACGTCCCAGGCCGTCAGCGGCAGCCGCCGCAACGCGCCGGCCTCGAACAGCCCGACCAGCTCGACCAACATCTCCTGGATGTGCTGCGGGCCGGCCTCCATCAGGTCGAACGCCCGGTATTTCACGCCGGGATGGTGCGCCGCGATCGCCTGCGGGTCCCGCAGATCGGTCTTGCCCATCTCGATGAAGCGCCCGCCGGACACCAGCAACCGCAGCGACGCGTCGGTGAACTCCCCGGCCAGCGAGTTCAGCACCACGTCCACTCCGGCCCCGCCGGTGGTAGCCAGGAACTTCCGTTCGAATTCCAGCGACCGCGAGTCGCCGATGTGGTCCTCGTCAAACCCCATGGCGCGCAGCGTGTCCCACTTGCCGCGACTGGCCGTGACGAACACTTCCGCGCCCCAGTGCCGGGCCAGCTGGACGGCCGCCATGCCGACGCCGCCGGTCGCGGCGTGCACCAGCACCCGCTGCCCGGCACGCACTCCGGCCAGCACCGACAACCCGTACAGCGCCGTCAAGAACACCACCGGCGCACCCGCGGCGTCGGTGAGCGACCAGCCCCGCGGCACCGGCACCACGAACCGCTGATCCACGACCGCCTCGGAACCCGCCAGGCCCAGGATCCCCATCACCGCGTCGCCGACGGCCAGGCCGGTCACCTCCGGGCCGACCTCGACGACGACCCCGGCGCCCTCGGCGCCCAACTGCGCCGCGCCCGGATACATGCCGAGCGCCACGAGCACGTCCCGGAAATTCACGCCGACCGCGGCGACCTCGACGCGCACCTGGCCGGCGGCCAGTTCCGCCCGTGGGCACGGCTCGGCCACCAGGTCCTCCAGCGTGCCCCCGCTTCCGGCGGCGAGCCGCCATTCGCCCGCCGGAAGGTCCAGCACCGGGCCCGCGTCCACCGGGGTCAGCCGCGCCCTGTAGGCGGTGCCGTTGCGCACCACCAATTGCGGCTCACCACAGCCGATCACCGACTCGACGTCGAGCGACCCGTCGGAATCGACCAGGACCACCCGGCCCGGATGTTCGGCCTGTGCCGAACGCACCAAACCCCATACCGCCGCGCCGGCCAGGTCCGTGACGTCCTCGCCGGAAAGCCCCACCGCCCCACGGGTCAACACCGCCAACGGGCCACTTCGATCCGCGGCCAGCGACGACTGCAACACCTGCAGCGCCTCCGCGGTTGCCGCGTGCACCGACTCCATCGCATTCCCGTTGCCGGCGGCACATTCCCACACCTCCGCCGGGCCGACGGTATCGCCTTCCGACGAGATTGGGGACCACGTGACCTCGAGCAGGCCGCCGCCGGGACGGGCCGCCGCCGCGAGCTGCTCGGGCGACACCGGGCGAACCACCAACTCGCGCACCGACAACACCGGCAGCCCCGCGGCGTCGGCGATCTCCAGCGACATGGCCCCCGGCCCGGCGGGCGCGATCCGGACCCGCACGTGCGCCGCGCCCGCGGCGTGCAAGGTCACACCCTGCCAGGAGAACGGCAGCACGATCTGGTCCTGGTCGCCGCCGACGCCCAGCGCGTGCAGGCTCGCGTCGAACAATGCCGGATGAATCCCGAAGCCTCCCAACGCCACTCCGGCGTCCTGTGGCACGGCGACCTCGGCGAAGATCTCGGTCCCGCGCCGCCACACGCTCCGCAGCCCCCGAAACGCCGGGCCGTAGCCGTAGCCGCGCCCGGCCAGCCGCTCGTAGGCGCCGCCGACGTCGACGGCGACCGCGCCCGCCGGCGGCCACGCCGAGGAATCCACGATCGGCCCCACCGGCCTCGTCGTCAGCACGCCCTCGGCGTGCAGCATCCATCCCGAATCCGATTGCGGGCCAGAGGAATACACCGATACGCTGCGCGAGCCCGACTCGCTGGCGACCCCCACCACCACCTGCACCTGGACCCCGCCGGTTGCCGGCAACACCAGGGGCGCCGACAACGTCAGCTCTTCGATCGCCGAACAGCCGACCTCGTCGCCGGCGCGCAGCACCAACTCGACGAAGCCCGCCCCGGGCAGCAGCACCACCCCGCCCACCGCGTGATCGGCCAGCCACGGTTGCGCGGCCAGCGACAACCGGCCCGCCAATACCACCTCGCCCGAATCGGGCCGCTCCACGACGGCACCCAGCAGGGGATGGTCGGTCCCGGTCAGGCCCAGCCCGTCGACGTCACGAGAGCCCACCATCTCCGCCGACAGCCAAAACCTGCGGCGCTGGAAGGGGTACGTGGGCAGGTCGACGCGCTGCGGGTCGAGGCCGGCGAACGTCGCGGCCCAATCCACCCGCACCCCGGCGGCGAACAGCCGTGCCGCCGCGGTGAGCAGCGACTCGACCTCGGCCCGGTCTTTGGCGACGCTCAGCACCGCGAGCGCCTCGGTGGTCAACGACTGCGCCACGGCCGCCGTCAACGCGTTGCCGGGACCCACTTCGAGGAACACCCCGGCCCCGAGCGTCTCGGCCAGCTCGACGCCGTCGGCGAAGCGCACCGGCGCGCGGACATGCTCGACCCAGTAGTCCGGCGAGCCGTACCCCGGCCCGGCCGACTGACCGGTCACGTTGGATATCAACGAGATCCGCGGCTCGGCCGGCGCCACCTGGCCGACCAGCTCCGCGAACCGCTCGATCATGGGCTCCATCAACGGCGAATGGAAGGCGTGCGAGACGGCCAGCCGGTGTATCCGCCGGCCCTGCCGGGCCAGCCGGTCGGCCACCGCGTCCACCGCGGCCTGCTCGCCCGAAATCACCACGGCGCTGGGCCCATTGACCGCCGCCACGCTGACACCCTCGGTCAACAGCGGCACCACCTCGGCCTCGCCCGCGGCCACGGCGACCATCACCCCGCCGGCGGGCAGTGCGCCCATCAACCGGCCCCGCGCGGCCACCAGATTGGCCGCGTCGGCCAGCGACAACACCCCGGCGACATGGGCGGCCGCGATCTCCCCGACGGAATGGCCCATCACCACGTCGGGCACCACACCCCAGGACCGCCACAGCGCGGCCAGCGCGACCTCGACGGCGAACAATGCCGGCTGGGCAAACTCGGTGCTTTCCAACAGGTTTGCGTCATCGCCCCACACCACCTGGCGCAGCGGCAACCGCAGGTGGTCGTCCAGCGCCTGCGCGGCCTCGTCGAAGGCCTGGGCGAACACCGGGAAGCGCCGGTACAGCGCCGCGCCCATCCCCAGGCGCTGCGAGCCCTGACCGGGAAACAGCCACACCGTCTTGCCCACCGCCCGGGCCCGCCCGGCCACCGTATCCGGGCCCGGGTCGCCCGCGGCCAGCTGCACCAGGCTCAGCTGCATGGTCTCGCGGTCGTCACCCACCACCACGGCGCGATGTTCGAATGTGGAGCGCGTCGTGGCCAACGACCACCCGACATCGGTCACGCTCAGACCCTCGTCGGCGCTGACCCGCGCCAGCAGCCGCTTGGCCTGCGCCCCCAGCGCCTCGAGCGAACGAGCGGACAACACCCAGGGCACCACGACGGTGTCCCGGGGCGTATCCCGCTCAACCGCAGCGCCTTCCAGCGCGGGAGGATCCTCGACGATCACGTGGGCATTGGTTCCGCTGATCCCGAACGACGACACGCCCGCCCGGCGCGGGCGGTCGCCCGCCGGCCAGGGTCGCGGCTCGGTCAACAACGACACCGCCCCCACCGACCAGTCCACATGCGGCGTGGGCACATCCACGTGCAGCGTCTGGGGCATCACCCCGTGGCGCATCGCCTGGATCATCTTGATCACCCCGGCCACCCCGGCGCCGGCGGAGGTATGGCCGATGTTGGATTTGATCGACCCGAGCCACAGGGGTTCGACCCGGTCTTGGCCGTAGGTCGCCAGAAGGGCCTGGGCCTCAATCGGATCCCCCAGCACCGTCCCGGTGCCGTGGCCCTCGACGATGTCCACGTCGGCCGCGCTCAAGCCGGCGTTGGCCAGCGCCGCTCGAATCACCCGCTGCTGCGACGGTCCGTTGGGTGCGGTCAAGCCGTTGGAGGCGCCGTCCTGGTTAACCGCCGAGCCGCGCAGCACCGCCAGCACCGGATGCCCCAGGCGGCGCGCGTCGCTGAGCCGCTCCAGGACCAGCACCCCCGCCCCCTCCGACCACGCGGTGCCGTCGGCCGCGCCGGCATACACCTTGCACCGGCCGTCGGGCGCCAGCGCCCGTTGCCTGCTGAATTCCACGAACGCGGCCGCGGTGGCCATCACCGTCACGCCGCCGGCCAGCGCCAGGTCGGACTCCCCCGACCGCAGTGACTGCGCCGCCAAGTGCATCGCCACCAACGACGACGAACACGCCGTATCCACCGACACAGCGGGGCCTTCCAGCCCCAGCACGTACGCCACCCGCCCGGACGTCACGCTCAGGGTCGAGCCGGTGAGCCCGTAGCCCTCCAGCTCCCCCTTCACCTCGCCGCCGTAGCCGGCATGGATGACCCCGGCGAACACACCGGTCGCCGAGCCGCGCAACGAGAGCGGGTCAATCCCCGCCCGCTCCAACGCCTCCCAGGAGATCTCCAGCATCAAGCGCTGCTGCGGATCCATCGCCAGCGCCTCGCTTGGACCGATGCCGAAGAATCCCGCGTCGAAGTCGCCGGCATCGCGCAGGAAGCACCCGCGGCGCGTGTACATCTTTCCTTTGGCGTCGGGATCCGGATCGAACAGCCCGTCGACGTCCCAGCCCCGATCGGTGGGAAAGTCCGACACCGCGTCGCGGCCTTCGGCCACCATGTCCCACAAGGCTTCCGGCGATTCCACCCCGCCCGCGTAGCGGCAGGCCATCCCCACCACTGCCACGGGCTCCGACTGCTTGCCCTCCAACTCCTGCAGGCGTCGCCGCGTCCGCCTGAGGTCGGCGGTGACGCGTTTGAGGTAATCGAGATGCTTTTCGGTGCCCGGCACCGCGTGCTCCTTAAGTTACGAGCCCAGCTCTTCGTCGAGGATGGCGAAGAGTTGGCTTTCGGTCGCGGCGTGGATGTCCTCGTCGTCGGCGTCGTCGAGGCCAGTGTCGGTGAGGGTGGTCAGGAGGTGTTGCAGCCGGATGGCCAGGCGTGCCCGGTCTTCCGGGTTCCAGTCGGTGCGGTTCAGCAGCGCGTGCAGCTCCGCGGCGATGTCGTTGGCGCGGGTCGCCGGGTTGGGCTTCTCGGTCCCGGTGGCCAGCCTGGTGTCCAGATATTCGCCCAGGGCGCTGGGCGTGGGATGGTCGAAGATGATCGTGGGTGAGAGGGCGAGCCCGGTGGCGGTTTTCAGCCGGTTGCGCAGTTCGACGGCGGTCAGGGAGTCGAAGCCCAGCTCCTGGAACGCCCGTTCGGCGTTGATGTCCGCGACGTTGGTGCGCCCCAACACGGTGGCGGCGTTGCTGCGCACCAGCTCCACGAGTTCGCGGTGCCGCTGGTCCGGGGCCAGTTCTTGCAGCCGCGCGGCCAGCCCGGTGGTCGAGGCGGTCACGGCGGTGTCGTCGATGACGCGGCGGGCGGGACGGGTGGCCAGGCCGTGCAGCAGTGGAGGCAATGCGGCGGCGTTGTCGGACAGCGCGATCCGATCCAGGCACGTGGCCACCACGACGGGCCGCTCGCCCAGCATGGCAGCGTCGAGACGCTGGAGGGCCTCGGTGGTTGACAGCGGCGCGAGGCCCAGCCTGCTCATGCGGTCCTTGTCCGCGTCACCCAGATGCGCGGTCATCGCCGAGGCCCGTTCCCACAGGCCCCAGGCCACCGACAGTCCGGGCAATCCGCGGGCGCGGCGATGGGCGGCCAGTGCGTCCAGGAAGCTGTTGGCCGCCGCGTAATTGCCCTGCCCCGGGGTGCCGACGATTCCCGCCATCGACGAAAACAGCACGAACGCCGACAAATCCAGGCCCGCGGTCAGCTCATGGAGGTTCCAGGCCCCGTCGACCTTGGCGCGCAACACCGTATCGACGCGTTCGGGCGTCAACGACGCGATCAACCCGTCGTCCAGCGCCCCCGCGGCATGGAACACCCCGCGCAACGGGTGCTCCGCGGGCACCCGGTCCAACAGTGCGGCCACCGCGTCCCGGTCGGCCACGTCGCAGGCCGCCACCGAAACCCCGGCACCGGCCGATCGCAATGCGGCCACCAGCTCGGCCGTTCGTTCGTCGCCGCCGCTCCGGCTGACCAACACGACGTGCGCCGCCCCGTACTGGTCGACGAGGTGACGCGCCAGCGCCGAACCGGCCATCCCGGTTCCGCCGGTGATCAGCGCGGTGCCGCCGGCCAGTCCCGACGACAGCGTCAGCACGACCTTTCCGATGTGGCGGGCCTGGCTGACGAACCGGTACGCCTCGGCGGCACGGCGCACGTCGAAAGCCCTTGTCGGCAGCGGCTTTAGGACGCCCTGTCTAAGCAAATCCGTGAGCTCGGCCAGCATGGCGGCGATGCGATCGGGGCTGACCTCGGTCAGGTCGAAGGCCTGGTACCGCACGCCGGGGTGCTGCGCGGCGATCGCGTCCGGGTCGCGCAGGTCGGTCTTGCCCATCTCGACGAAGTGCCCACCGTCGACCAGCAGCCGCAGCGACGCGTCGATGAACTCGCCGGCCAGCGAGTTCAGCACGACGTCCACCCCGCGGCCACCGGTGGCGGCGAGAAACTTCTGCTCGAACGCGGGCGTGCGCGAGTCCCCGATGTGATCGTCGTCAAAACCCATCGCGCGCAGCGTTTCCCACTTGCCCTGGCTGGCGGTGGCGAACACCTCGGCCCCCCAATGCCGGGCCAGCTGCACCGCGGCCATACCGACCCCGCCCGTCGCGGCGTGGATCAGCACCCGCTGCCCGGCCCGCAACCCGGCCAACACCGACAGCCCGTACAGCGCCGTCAAGAACACCACCGGCACGCCCGCGGCGTCCAGCGTGGACCACCCCGCCGGGACCGTGGTCACCAGCCGCGCGTCGACCACCGCTTCCGAGCCGACGATCCCCAGCAGCCCCATCACCGGGTCGCCGACCGCCAGCCTCGACACACCCGGGCCGACTTCGGTGATCACCCCGACGCCCTCGGCGCCCAACTGGCCACCGCCGGGGTACATTCCCAACGCCACCAGCACATCCCGGAAGTTCACCCCGACCGCGGCCACCGCCACGCGCACCTGTCCGGCGGCCAGATCCACCGGCGGGCT
Organism: Mycobacterium sp. NGS69; assembly: GCF_059812165.1. Taxonomy (NCBI): domain Bacteria; kingdom Bacillati; phylum Actinomycetota; class Actinomycetes; order Mycobacteriales; family Mycobacteriaceae; genus Mycobacterium; species Mycobacterium sp. NGS69. The sequence continues at coordinate 14,990 of NZ_JCALCD010000015.1, read as the reverse complement.
CGGGCGCACCACCAGGTCCTCCAGCGTCCCGCCGCCTCCGGTGTCCAACCGCCAATTGCCCGCGGGCAGCACCAAGGCCGCGTCAGGCGGCACCGGCGCCAGCCGGGCCGCGTACGCCACTCCTGCGCGGATCACCACTTGCGGTTCCCCGCAGCCGATTACCGCGCTGGTGTCCAGCGACCCGTCCGAATCGACCAGCACCACCCGGTCGGGATGCTCGGCCTGCGCCGACCGGACCAGCCCCCATACCGCCGCGCCGGCCAGGTCCGAGACGTCTTCGCCGGGCAGCGCGACGGCGCCGCGGGTCAGCACCACCAGCACCCCGCGCCCGTCGCCGGCCAGCCAGGACTGCAACACGCCCAACGCCTCGTGGACGGCGTCATGCGCGGCCCGCACCACGTCCGCGCCCACGCCCGGCTCCCACACCACCACGCCGTCGCCAACTCCGTTGTCGCTCACCGGCATCGGGGACCAGACGACCTCGAGCAATCGCCCGGCGGCCGGGGCCGTCGCGGCCGACAGCTGCGCGGCCGAGACCGGCCGCAGGTCCAGCCGTCGCACCGACAGCACCGGAAGGCCCATCGCATCGGCCAGCTCGATCGACACCGCCCCGCCGCCGAGCGGCGCGATCCGGACCCGCGCCCGCGATGCGCCCGCCGCGTGCAGGCTTACCCGCTGCCAGGCAAACGGCAACACCGTCGGGGCGCCCGCGTCGGCCAGGCCCAGCGCGTGCAGCGCGGCGTCCAGCAGCACCGGATGGATCCCGAACCCGTCGACCGTGACGCCGGCCGCCTCCGGCGCGACGGCGACCTCGGCGAAGATCTCGTCGTCGCGACGCCACATGGCCCGCAATCCCCGAAAGGCGGGACCGTACTCGTAGCCGCGCGCCGCCAGGCGCGCATAGGCGTCGCTCACGTCGACCGCCTCCGCGCCGGCCGGCGGCCAGGTCGACAGATCCGCGCCGGGTGCGGCCGCGCGGGCGCCCAACAAGCCCTCGGCATTGAGCACCCACTCCGAATCCGGCTGCGCGCCCGACGAATACACCGCCACCGGCCGCGAGCCCGTCGCGTCCGCCGCGCCGACGACCACCTGAACCTGCACCGAACCCGCCGCGGGCAGCACCAACGGAGCGGACAGGGTCAGCTCCTCGATCACCGGGCAGCCGACCTCGTCGCCCGCCCGGGCTGCCAATTCCACAAACCCCGTTCCCGGGAACAGCGTCACCCCGGCGACCTGGTGGTCCGCCAGCCACGGGTGGGCGGCGACGGAAAGCCGGCCCGTCAACACCACCCCGCCGGAGTCGGGCCGATCCACCACGGCACCCAGCAAGCCGTGGTCGGCCGCGGCCAGGCCCAGCCGACCGGTATCGCCCGAGCCCATAAACTGGGCCGGCAACCAAAAGCGCTGCCGCTGAAACGCATACGTCGGCAGCTCCACGTTCCGAACGTCACCGCCGGCAAACGCGGCCCGCCAATTCACCTCGGCCCCGGCGACGTGCGCCTGGCCCGCGGACAGCCAGAACCGGTCCAGTCCGCCGTCGTCGCGGCCCAGTGACGGGATGACGGTCACGTCGTCCGCGGAAGCGACGGTCTCTTCGATACCGGCGATCAGCACCGGGTGCGGGCTGCATTCGATGAATGTCCGGTATCCGGCGTCGCGCGCACCACGCACCGCTCGCTCGAATTCCACCGTCTCGCGGATGTTTCGGAACCAGTACTCGGGGTCCAAGCCCGCGGTGTCCATGAGCTCACCGGTGACGGTCGAGTAGAACGCGGTCGACGACGATCGGGGCTCGATGTCGGCCAGCGCCTGGGTCAGTGGTTCGCGGATCGCGTCCACCTGCGTCGAGTGCGAGGCGTAGTCGACGTCGATCCGCCGGGCCCGGACGTTGTCGGCTTCACAGCGCCCGATCAGCCCGTCCAGCGCCTCCACGTCACCCGACACGACGACCGCCGAAACGCCGTTCACCGCCGCGACATTCAACCGATCGCCCCAGTGCGCCGCCAGTTCCCGCGCCTGCGGCAGGCCGCACGCCAGCGAGGCCATGCCCCCCTCGCCCGACAACTGCAGCAGGAGCCGGCTTCGCAACGCCACCACCCGCGCCGCGTCCTCCAGCGACAGCGCCCCGGCCACGTACGCCGCGGCGATCTCGCCCTGCGAATGGCCGATCACCGCGTCGGGCGCGACCCCCACCGATCGCCACAATTCCGCGAGCGACACCATGACCGCCCACAGCGCCGGCTGCACCACGTCCACCCGATCCAGCCCCGGCGCGCCCGGCGCCCCGCGGATGACGTCGATCAACGACCACTGCACGTGCTCGCCGAGCGCCTTGTCGCACCGGCGCATCTGGTCGGCGAACACGGTTGACTCATCGAGCAATTGGGCCCCCATGCCGGCCCACTGCGACCCCTGTCCGGGGAACACGAACGCCGTCTTGCCCGCGGCCCGGGCCCGGCCCGTCACCACGCCCGCGCCGGGCGAACCGGAAGCCACCCCGGCCAGGCCCGCCAGCAGCGTCTCGCGGTCGGGACCCACCACCACCGCCCGATGCTCGAGCGTCGAGCGGCTGGTGGCCAGCGACCAGCCGACGTCGGCGGCGCTCAACCCCTCGCGGCCGCCCACCCACGCCGATAGCCGGGCCGCCTGGTCGGCCAGCGCCCGCTCGGAACGGCCCGACACCACCCACGGCACCGACGGCGGCTGATCACGTTGGACCGCAACGGGCTCCGGCTCGGCGGGCACTTCCTCGACGATCACGTGCGCGTTGGTCCCGCTGATCCCGAACGACGACACCGCGGCCCGGCGCGGACGATCCCCCGCGGGCCAGGGCCGCGGCTCGGTCAGCAACGACACCGCCCCCGCCGACCAATCCACGTGCGGCGTGGGCTCATCGACGTGCAGCGTCTGGGGCATCACCCCGTGGCGCATCGCCTGCACCATCTTGATCACCCCGGCCACGCCCGCACCCGCCGACGTGTGGCCCATGTTCGACTTGATCGACCCCAACCACAGCGGCTCGGTGCGGCCCTGGCCGTAGGTCGCCAAGATCGCTTGGGCCTCAATCGGATCCCCGAGCATGGTGCCGGTGCCGTGCCCCTCCACGACGTCCACGTCGGCCGCCTCGAGGCGCGCGCTGGCCAGCGCCGCACGGATCACCCGCTGCTGCGACGGCCCGTTCGGCGTCGCCAGCCCGTTGGAGGCGCCGTCCTGGTTGACCGCCGAGCCCCGCAGCACCGCCAACACCGGATGCCCCAGCCGCCGCGCATCGCTCAGCCGCTCCAGCACCAGCATCCCGGCGCCTTCGGAAAACCCGGTCCCGTCGGCCGCACCCGCGTACGCCTTGCACCGGCCGTCGACCGACAGCGCCCGCTGCCGGCTGAAGTCGACGAACATCGCCGGGGTGGCCATCACCGTCACGCCGCCGGCCAGCGCCAGGTCGCACTCCCCCGACCGCAACGACCGCGCCGCCAGGTGCATCGCCACCAACGACGAGGAACACGCCGTATCCACCGACAACGCCGGGCCCTCCAGCCCCAGCGCGTACGCCACCCGGCCCGACGCGATGCTCAGCGTCGTGCCACGCATCCCGTAGCGCTCCAGGTCTCCCGGCACCCGGCCCGCGCCGCCGTACGAACCGTGGAAGATCCCGGCGAACACGCCGGTCGCCGAACCTCGCAAGGCCAGGGGGTCGATTCCGGCCCGCTCCAGCGCCTCCCAGGAGATCTCGAGCAACAACCGCTGCTGCGGATCCATCGCCAGGGCCTCGCTGGGCGCGATCCCGAAGAAAGCGGCGTCGAAACCGGCCACGTCGGCAAGGAACCCGCCCTGCCGTGAATACGACTTGCCGACGGCGTCGGCGTCCGCGTCGAACAGGTCCGCCAGGTCCCATCCGCGGTCGGTGGGAAAGTCGGACACCACGTCGCGGCCCTCGGCCACCATCGCCCACAGGCCCTCGGGCGAATCAACCCCGCCCGGGTAGCGGCAACCCATGCCCACGATCGCCACCGGCTCGGTCGCCTGGGCCAGGTATTCGCGGTTCTCGCGCTTGAGCTGCTCGTTTTGTTTCAGGGACGCGCGCAGGGCCCTCACGAGCTCTTCGTGAGTGCTGTTCATGAGCCCCGGCCTCTCGGGTTACTCAATCGGCGCCAAGCCGCGCGACGATCATCGCCATATTCTCTCAACGGCCGCTCGTGCCGTCTGCGGATCTCGTCAACTGCGGGCGCCAGGGGTCGCGCCACTCGTGGACTCAATGCCAGCGCAGGAGCACGAGCTCAGAACAGAATCCGGGACCCATCGCGATCATCAGCCCGGGGCTGTCGCTGGGCGGCGGCTTGGCCAGGGTGTCGCGCAGCACGTGTAGCACCGAAGCGGACGAGAGGTTGCCGATCTCGCCGAGCGAACGCCAGGTCAGCTCCAGGGCCTCCGGCGGCAGGTCGAGGGTCTTGACGATCGCCTCGATGACCTTGGGACCGCCGGGATGGCTGACCCAGGCGCCCACGTCGGTCGTGGTCAGGCCGTGCGCACCCAGGAACCCGGTGACGTCGTCGTACAGGTACTGCTCCACAACGCCGGCCACATCCTTCGACAAGACCAGCTCGAACCCGGTGGCGCCGACGTCGTAGCCCATCGTGCGCAGCGAGTCCGGGTACAGGTGGCTGCGCGAGTCGATGATGTCGGGACCCGCGGCGCCGATCTGCTCGGCGCGGCGCTCCCCGACGGCCACCACCGAGCCCGCCCCGTCGGCGAATAGTGCGCTGCCGACCAGGCCTGCCACCGTCGGCTTGTAGCCCGGGTAGGTCATCGAGCAGAGCTCTACCGACACCAGGGCGGCGACGCCGTCCGGCGCTCCGCGCAGGTAGTCGTTCATGCGGGCGACCCCCGCGGCGCCGGCCACGCAACCCAGGCCGAAGAGCGGCACCCGCCGTACGTCGGGTCGCAGGCCGAGGCGCCCCGCGATGCGGGCGTCCAGCGACGGCACCGCGATGCCGGTGACCGTCGTGGTGATCAGCACGTCGAGGTCCTGCGGCTGCAGCCCCGCCTCTTCCAGCGCGCCCGACAGCGCCTCGCAGCCGAGATCCACCGCGTGTTCGATGAACACCCGGTTGGCGACGCTGAAGTCTGTCAGCGTCGGGTATTTCTCCAGCGGCAAAACCAGGTGGCGGCCGTTGACTTTGGAGCTGGCGTGCAGCTGGCGAACGAGGTCCTCGTATTCGGCGAACTCCGGGATGCTGATAAAGAACTCGGTCAACTCCCGCTGCGAATAGCGGTGAGGCGGCAGGGCGCCGAAGACACCTGCGATGACGCTCATTGGTCCCACCCTTTTGGAGACGTGTAACTAGGCCGATAGGTTCAGCCAGATCGCTTTTCGAGCTGAAAGCTTAGCCGGGTTTCATAAGTTAGGCGGAAACAGTGCGCGGACCTGCGGTTTTGTCGGGCGCTGCCGGCGCCGGTCCGACATAAACTCGGCGCGGAAGCGGGGTGGGCGCGCCGGCGGCGAAACGTCGTCACGTCCGCGCCGCGTCGACCCGACCGAAGACATTTGCCGCCAAAAATGCCGGGCGAATCGTCGAGGCCAGCAATTTACTGCTGCGTCAATACAATGCCGGCTTGCGCCTTTGCCGCATGGCAAATGGGTCGAACCGGCAAATGCAATCCGGCTAGCGGCGTAGCCGGTCCTTGAGTTCGGCGCAGGTGGCCAGCACCGCCTCGAGCTGCTCGGCGACCCGGGTTGGCGCGGTACCGCCCCTGGAGTCCCGCGAGGCCACCGAGCCCTCGATGGTCAGCACGTCGCGGACCTCCGGCGTCAGCTCCGGGCTGATGGCGGCCAGTTCGTCGTCGGTCAGCTCGTCGAGCCCGACGCCGCGTCCCTCGGCGGTCCGCACGGCCGCCCCAGCCGCCTCGTGCGCGGATCGGAACGGGACGCCCTGCCGGACCAGCCACTCCGCGATGTCGGTGGCAAGCGTGTAGCCGGCCGGCGCCAGGGCCGCCATCCGCTCGACGTCGAACGTCAGGCTGGCCACCAGCCCGGCCATCGCGGGCAGCACCAGCTCCAGCTGGGCCACGGCATCGAACACCGGCTCCTTGTCCTCCTGGAGGTCCCGGTTGTAGGCCAGCGGCTGCGCCTTCAGCGTGGCCAGCAGCCCGGCCAGGTTTCCGATCAGCCGTCCCGCCTTGCCGCGGGCCAGTTCCGCGATGTCGGGGTTCTTCTTCTGCGGCATGATCGAGCTGCCGGTGGACCACGAATCGTGCAGGGTGACGTAGCCGAATTCCGTCGAGCTCCAGATGATGATGTCCTCGGCCAGCCGGGACAGGTCGACGGCGATCATGGCGAAGACGAACGCGGCCTCGGCGGCGAAATCCCGGGCCGCGGTCGCGTCGACGGAGTTGTCGGCGGCGGCGGCGAAGCCCAGCTCCGCCGCGATCGCGTCCGGGTCCAGGCCCAACGACGACCCGGCCAGCGCGCCCGAGCCGTATGGGGAGATCGCCGCGCGACGGTCGAAGTCGACGATCCGGTCCACGTCGCGCAGCAGCGGCTGGGCGTGCGCGAGCAGATGGTGTGCCAGCAGGATCGGTTGGGCGGACTGCAGGTGGGTCTTGCCGGGCATGATGGCGCTCGGGTGCGCGGCGGCCTGGGCGGCCAGCGCGGCGACGACCTCCAGCGTTTCGGCGGCGACGCGTCGGGCCGCGTCGCGCAGCCACATCCGAAAGAGCGTGGCCACCTGGTCATTTCGCGACCGCCCGGCGCGCAACCGGCCGCCCAGGTCAGGCCCGACCCGGTCGATCAGCCCGCGCTCCAGGGCGGCGTGCACGTCCTCGTCGGTCACCAGCGGCGCGAAGCTGCCGTCGGCCACATCCTCGGCGAGGCTGTCCAGGCCGGCCAACAGCCCGTCGCGCTGCTCCTCGTCCAGCAGCCCCGCCCGGAACAGGATCACGGTGTGCGCGCGCGACGCGATGATGTCGTAGGGCGCCAGCACCCAGTCGAAATGCGTCGACTTGCTCAGCGCGGCCAGCGCCTCGGACGGACCGTCGGCGAACCGCCCGCCCCACAGCGACCCCTCGCGAGTGCTCACCTGACCCTCGCCCCACCCGCGAGTGTGCATCTCACGACGCTTCGACGGCGTGTCGCGTCGCAGATTGCACGTTCGCGGCCGAGAAAACTCACTGCCGGTCCCGGCGGGACGCAATCTTCGAGGACAACCCGTGCACGTAGACGAAGCCCTTCGCGGCGGACTGGTCGAAGCTGTCGCCCTCGTCGTAGGTGGCCAGGTTGAAGTCGTACAGCGACTCGGCGCTGCGCCGGCCGTTGACCGCGATGTGCCCGCCGTGCAACACCATTCGCACCTCGCCGGTCACGTGCTCCTGGGTCTTGGCGACGAAGCTCTCCAGCGCGTCCTTCAACGGCGAGTACCACAGCCCGTCGTACACCAGCTCGGCCCAGCGCTGGTCGGTGTGGCGCTTGAACCGGCCCAGCTCGCGCTCCAGCGTGACGTGTTCGAGTTCGGTGTGCGCGGTGATCAGCACCATCGCGCCCGGCGCCTCGTAGATCTCGCGGCTCTTGATCCCCACCAGCCGGTCCTCGACGACATCGAGGCGGCCCACCCCCTGAGACCCGGCCCGCCGGTTGAGTTCCTCGATGGCCTGCAACATGGACACTCGGTTGCCGTCGATGGACACCGGCACCCCGCGCTCGAACCCGACGATCACCTCGTCGGGCGTGCTCCAGTTCAGCGTCGGGTCTTCGGTGTAGGAGTAGACGTCCTTGGTGGGCGCGTTCCAAAGGTGTTCCAGGAAGCCGGTTTCCACCGCCCGACCCCACACGTTCTGGTCGATCGAGAACGGGGAGCGTTTAGTGACGTTGATCGGGATGGCGTTCTCCTCGGCGAACGCGATCGCCTTCTCCCGCGTCCAGGCGTAGTCTCGGACCGGCGCCAGAACCTCCAAATCCGGTGCCAGCGAACCGAATCCGACCTCGAACCGGACTTGGTCGTTGCCCTTACCGGTGCACCCGTGCGCGACGATGCTGCCGCCGTGTTCGCGGGCGGCCGCGACCAGGTGCTTGACGATCAGCGGGCGGCTGATCGCCGACACCAGGGGGTAGCGGTCCATGTACAGCGCGTTGTTGAGCACGGTCGGCAGGCAGTAGCCCTCGGCGAACTCGTCGCGGGCGTCGACGACGACGGCCTCCACGGCGCCGCAGTCCAGGGCCCGCTGGCGGACCACCTCCATGTCCTCGCCGCCCTGGCCGAGGTCGATCGCGACCGCGACCACCTCGCGGCCGGTCTCCTTGCCGATCCAGCTGATCGCCACCGAGGTGTCCAGCCCGCCGGAATACGCCAGGATGACGCGTTCTGACATCGATCTGTCTCCTTACTTGATCTGCTCGAGCATCGTGGCGAGTTCCGCGCCGGTCATCGGCTCGCGGGCAACCACCAGGATGGTGTCATCGCCGGCAACGGTGCCGACCACGTACGGTAGGGCCGCGCGGTCGATCGCGCTGGCCAGATAGTGGGCCGCGCCCGGAGGGGTGCGCAGCACCGCGAGGTTGCCGCTCGCGTCGGTCGACACCAGCAACTCGCCGAGCAGGCGCGACATCCGGTCGGTGCCGCCGGATACCCCACGCACCGGGCTGCCGTCCTCGGGAACGATGTAGACGCCGACGCCGCCGTCGGCGCCGCGCAGCTTCACCGCGCCAAGTTCTTCGAGATCGCGCGACAGCGTGGCCTGGGTGACGTCGATGCCCTCGCCGGCGAGCCGGGCCGCCAGTTCGCTTTGGCTGCTGATCGACTCCGACGACAGGATCGCCACGATGCGTGCCTGCCGCCCGGCGCGGGTGGTGGTCTCGGGGGTGGCCTTCGATCGGGTCATCGGGATCGCTCCAGCAGCCACGCCAGCAGCGCCTTTTGGGCGTGCAGCCGGTTTTCGGCCTCGTCCCACACCGCGCTGGCCGGCCCGTCCATCACCTCGTCGGTGATCTCCTCGCCGCGGTGGGCCGGGAGGCAGTGCAGCACAACGGCTTCCGGGTCGGCCAGCCCCACCAGTCGCGCGTTGAGCTGAAACGGCCGAAACGGCCCGACCCGGTCCAGCCCGTCGTTCTCCTGGCCCATCGACGTCCAGGTGTCGGTGACGACGACGTCGGCGCCCTTGGCCGCGGCGTCGGGGTCGGTGGTCACGGTGATCGAGGCGCCGGTGGCCTCGGCGCGCCCTTCGGCGGCGGCCAGCAGCGCCGGGGCGGGCGCGAAGCCGTCGGGGGCGGCGACGGTGACGTGGATGCCGGCGGTGACGCCGCCCAGGATCAGCGAGTGCGCCATGTTGTTGGCGGCGTCACCGAAGTAGGACAGCCGCAACCCCTTCAGCGACCCCTTGCGTTCGGCGATGGTCTGCAGGTCGGCCAGGACCTGGCAGGGGTGGAAGTCGTCGGAGAGCGCGTTCAGCACGGGCACCGTCGCGGCCGCGGCCATCGCCTCCAGCCCGTCCTGCCCGAACGTCCGCCAGACGATGGCTTCGACGTAGCGGGACAACACCTTTGCGGTATCGCCCAGCGTCTCGTCGCGGCCCATCTGGGTGCTGCGGGCGTCGACGACGACGGCGTGCCCGCCGAGCTGGGCGATGCCCACCTCGAACGAGAACCGGGTGCGGGTGGAGTTCTTGTCGAAGATGACCGCGACCCCGCGCGGCCCTTCGAGGGGGCGGCGGGCGAAGGGGTCCTTCTTCAGCTCGGCGGCCAGCGCGAGCACCTCGGCCTGTTCCGCCGGTGACAAGTCATCGTCACGCAGGAAGTGCCGGGTCACGCTGCGGCCCCGTCCAGGATGCCGGGCAGCGCGGCGATGAAGCCGTCGATCTGGGCCTCGGTGATGATCAGCGGCGGCGCCAGCCGGATGACGTCGGGGGCCGCCGCGTTGACCAGGAAGCCGGCCTCGCGCGCCGCCGCCTCGGCATCCTTCGCCGCCGGCGCTGAAAGCACGATGCCCCAAAGCAATCCGCGTCCGCGCACGTGGTCGATCAGCGGGTGCCCGATCCGCTCGATGCCGTGGCGCACGGACTTGCCCAGCACCTCCGCGTGCCGGACCAGGTCCTCCGCGGCGATCACCCGCAGCACCGCCAGCGCCGCCGCGGTGCAGATCGGGTTGCCGCCGAAGGTGCTGCCGTGCAGGCCGGGGGTGAGCAGTTCGGCGGCCGGCCCCACGGCCAGGCACGCCCCGATCGGCAGCCCGCCGCCGAGCCCCTTGGCCATGGTGACGATGTCGGGGGTGATGCCGTCGTGCTGGTGGGCGAAAAACGCTCCGGTGCGGCCCATCCCGGTCTGCACCTCGTCGAGGACCAGCAGGGCGCCGTGCCGGGCGGTGATGTCCCGCGCGGCGGCCAGGTAGCCCTCGGGCGGGACGACGACGCCGCTCTCCCCCATGATCGGCTCGAGAAAAACCGCGGCGGTGTCGTCGCCGACGGCGGCGGCCAGCGCGTCGGTGTCGCCGTACGGCACGTGCGTGACGTATCCCGGCAGCGGCTCGAACGGCGCCTGCTTGCTCGGCTGGCCCGTCAGCGCCAGGGATCCCATCGTGCGGCCGTGGAAGGCCTCTTGCGCAGCAACCAGTTTCGTGTGACCGGTGAGCCGCGACATCTTGAACGCCACCTCGTTGGCCTCGGTGCCGGAATTGCAGAAGAACACCCGCGCCGGCGAGTCGGCCCCCAACAGCGCGACCAGTTCCTCGGCCAGCGCGATGCCCGGTTCGGTGGCGTAGAGGTTGGAGGTGTGCCCCAGCGTGGCCATCTGGTGCGTGACGGCCTCGATGACGGCCGGGTGGCGATGGCCGAGGACGTTGACGGCGATGCCGCCGAGCAGATCCACGTAGGTCTTGCCGTCCACGTCGGTGACGACGGCGCCGTCACCGCTGGCGAGCGCCACCGGCGGGGTGCCGTAGTTGTGCATCATCACGGCGTCCCACCGTTGCTTCAAAGTGTCGGTGTGGCTCACGCGCTCACCACCTTTGTTCCGGTGCCCGCATCGGTGAAAAGCTCAACCAGCACGCAGTGTTCGACCCGGCCGTCGATGACGTGCGCGCTAGGCACTCCCCCGGTGACGGCCCGCAGGCACGCCTCGACCTTGGGGATCATGCCGGTTTCCAGCGTGGGCAGCAGCCGCGCCAGTGCCACGGTGTCGATTTCGCTGACCAGCGACGCGCGGTCCGGCCAGCTGGTGTACAGGCCTTCGACATCGGTGAGCATCAACAGCTTCTCGGCTCCAAGGGCTTCGGCCAGCGCCGCCGCGGCGGTGTCGGCGTTGATGTTGTGGACCACGCCCTCGGCGTCGGGGGCCAGGGTCGAGACCACCGGAATGCGCCGCGCCGCAATCAGATCCAGCACCGCGGCGGTGTTGACCAGCTCGACATCGCCCACCAGCCCGATGTCGGTGGCCACGCCGTCGACCGTGACGCTGCGCCGCACCGCGGTGAACAGTTGCGCGTCCTCCCCGGTGATGCCGACGGCGTAGGGTCCGTGCGCGTTGATCAGGTTCACCAGTTCGCGGCCTACCTGCCCGAACAACACCATCCGCGCCACGTCGAGCACTTCGGGTGTGGTGACCCGGAATCCGCCCTTGAAGTCGCCTTCGATGCCGAGCCGGCGCAGCATGGCGGTGATCTGGGGTCCGCCGCCGTGCACGACGACGGGATGGATGCCGCAGTTGCGCAGGAACGCCATGTCGGCCGCGAAGGCGTGGCGCAGCGCGTCGTCGGTCATGGCGTTGCCGCCGTACTTGATGACGACGACCTTGCCGTGCAACTGCTTGAGCCACGGCAGGGCTTCGGCCAGCACCTGCGCTTTGACCTCGGTGGGTAGCGCGTCGACATTCAGGGTCATGAGCTGTAGGCCGAGTTCTCTTCGACGTAGCCGTGCGAGAGGTCCGTGGTCCGGACGGCGGCCCGCCCGTCGCCGACGCGCAGGTCGACGGTGATGTCGATGTCGGCGCCCGAAAGGTCCACCTCGCGCGCGCCGGGCGCGCCGACCCCGTCGATGCACACCGCGAACCCGTTGAACGACACCCGGATTCGTTCCGGATCCAGGGCGATCGGCGCCATGCCCACGGCCGCGAGCACCCGGCCCCAGTTGGGATCCGAGCCGAACACCGCCGTCTTGACCAGGCTGTCGCGGGCGATCGCCCGGGCGGCGGTCAGCGCGTCGTCCTCGGAGGCGGCCCCGGTCACGGTCACGGTGACGCGCTTGGTGACGCCCTCGGCGTCGGCCTGCAACTGGACGCACAGGTCATCGCAGACCCGCAGCACCGCGTCGTCCAGGTCGGCCTGGGACGGGGTGATCTCGCTGGCGCCCGAGGCCAGCAGCAGCACGGTGTCGTTGGTCGAGCAGCACCCGTCGATGTCGAGCCGGTCGAAGGTGCGGGCGGTGGCGCGGCGCAGCGCCGCGTCGAGCGCGTCCGGCGAGACGGCAGCGTCGGTGGTGAGCACGCACAGCATGGTGGCCAATGACGGGGCCAGCATGCCCGCGCCCTTGGCCATCCCGCCGACCGTCCAGTTGTTGGGATGGTGCAGCGCAATCTGTTTGGGCACGGTATCGGTGGTCATGATGGCCTGGGCGGCGTCTTCGCCGCCGGTCAGCCCGCCGGCCATCTCGTGCACGATCTCGCGCACCCCGGCGAGCACCTTGTCCATCGGCAGCCGGTCGCCGATCAGCCCGGTGGAGCAGACGGCGACCTCGATGGCGCCGGTCTCGGTGCCCCAGTCCGACAGCGCCGCCGCGACCGCCTCGGCCGTGGCGTGGGTGTCCTGGAAGCCGCCTGGACCGGTGCAGGCGTTGGCGCCGCCGGAGTTCAGGATGACGGCGCGCAGCGCCCCGGTGGTCAGCACCTGCTGGCTCCACAGCACGGGCGCGGCCTTGACCTTGTTGCGGGTGAACACGCCGGCGGCCGAGTAGTCGGGCCCTTCGTTGAAGACCAGCGCGAGGTCGCGGGCCCCGGATGCCTTGATACCCGCGGCGATTCCGGCCGCCCGGAACCCGGCCGGGGCGGTGACACCCTGTTCGCGCAGCAACCGCGCGGCGGCGGCGAGGCCGGTCACGGCGCCACCCCCACCACCGAAAGGCCTTCGGTCTCACCCCAACCCAGCGCCAGGTTCATCGACTGCACGGCAGCGCCGCCGGTGCCCTTGACCAGGTTGTCGATCGCGGCGATCGCCACGAAGGTCTCCGCGGCCTCGTCCACCGCCACCGCGATGTGCGCGGCGTTGCTGCCGATCACCGACCCGGTGCGGGGCAGCTGCCCGTCGGGCATCAGGTAGACGAAAGGCTCCGCATCGTAAGCCTTTTCGTAGGCGGCCCGCAGCTGCGAGAGCGGCGCTCGGGTGCGCGCGGTGCAGGTGGCCAGGATGCCGCGGGAGGTCGGGATCAGCACCGGAGTGAACGACACGGTGACGTCGCGGTCGGTGACGGCTCCGAGTCCCTGGGCGATTTCGGGGGTGTGCCGGTGCGCGCCGGCGATGTTGTAGGCCCGCGCCGACCCGATGACCTCCGAGCCGAGCAGGTCGGTCTTGGCGGCCCGGCCGGCCCCCGACGTGCCGCTGACGGCGACGACCGTGACCGCCGGCTCGATGAGGTCCTCGGCCATCGCGGGCGCCAGTGCGAGCAGGGCCGCCGTCGGGTAGCAGCCGGGAACCGCGATGCGGCGCGCGCCGCACAGCCGCTCGCGTCCGCCGGGCAACTCCGGCAGCCCGTACGGCCAGCTGCCGGCGTGGCTTGATCCGTAGAACCGCTCCCAGGCGGCGGCATCGGTGAGGCGGAAGTCGGCGCCGCAGTCGATAATCAGGGTTTGCGGGCCGAGGCGTTCGGCCAGCGCGGCCGAATTACCGTGCGGCAGGGCCAGGAACACCACGTCGTGGTCTTTCAGGACCCCTTCGTCGGTCGGCTCGACCACGCGCTGGGCCAACGGAGTCAGATGCGGATGGTGCTCACCCAGTGTGCTGCCTGCGCTCGCCGCCGCGGTCAGAGCACCGATCGTGAGGCGGCCGTCGGCATAGCCCGGGTGCCCGAGCAGGAGCCGTACGATTTCCCCGCCTGCATAACCGGTGGCGCCGGCAACCGCCACCCTCAACACGTGGGCCATCTCGACGATTCTGCATGGTTATGCAGTCCTTTGCAAATCCATTCCGCGAGACCGTTGCGGGGCGGTGTACGCCCAGGAGGTCGCGTTCGGGCAAGGCCTTCGCTTCGCTTCGGAAATGGCGAGGCCTACACGACTCTCCTGGGCGCCACCGGGCTATGCGGCGAAACTGAAGCTGGCATCCAGTGCGGCCTGCAGCGAGAGCTCGAGGTCGGTCAGGGCGGTGTTCAGCGCGATGACTAGCGACCCGCCGGTCTGTTCCAGCGCGGAGGCCGCGCCGGACAGGCCGGTCGCCAGGTCCGTGCCGAGCCCCAGCAGGCCGGGAGCACCCACGCCCAGGGTCGACGCGAAGCCGCCGAAGAGCGCGCCGCCGATCTGGGCCGCGGTGTTCTCCCAGATCATCGCCACCGCGTTGCCCGTGCCGACCAACCCGGACAGGCCCGCCGCCAGGCTGCCACCCAGGGCTTCGCCGGCGTGAGCCAGCCCGAGCAGGCCGCCGCTCAAGCCGGCCGTCAGGGCGGCACCGGCCTGCCCCAGGCCCGCGGCGAGGCTCGCCGACAGGGCGGCGTTGATCGACAGCATCAGGTTCGGAATGTTCAGCGCCGGCAGCGATGCCAGGAAGTTGGCCGCCAGGGTTTCGCCGGTCTGGATCGCCCCGTTGATGCCGGCCGCAATGTTCGCGGCCAGGTTCTCACCGGTCTGGATCAGCCCGTTGAGGTTGGCGCCCAGGTTCAGGCTGCCCGACAGGGCCGCGTTCAGCGACGCCCCGAACCCGTTGAGCGCCGCGTTCAGCGACGCCCCGAACCCGTTGAGCGCCGCGCTCAGCGACGCACCGAGCGAACCACCCAGGCCGTTGAGCGCGCCCGACAGCGCCAGACCCAACGAG
>NZ_JCALCD010000014.1:0-97121 GCF_059812165.1 Mycobacterium sp. NGS69 | reverse complement strand
GTCTCGCGAACCAGCTCGATGGCCCGCCCCAGGGTCGCCAGCCTGTCGTTCATCGTGTCCCCCGCGGGATACAGCCGAACCGTGTCGACCCCGGCGTCGCGCCAGACCGCGAGCCGTGCCCGGATCATCTCCTCGGTTCCGATCAGCGTGGTGGCCAGCACCATCTCGTCGGTCACCACCCCGGCGGCGCCGTCGCGGTCGCCCCGCTGCCAGCGCTCCCGGACCTCGGCCGCGGCCTCGGCCCAGCCTTGCCGGCTGTACGCCTGGTTGTAGAAGTTCGTGCTCGACGACCCCATGCCGCCGAGGCTGAACGCGAGCTCCTTCTTGCGGCCCGCGACCATGCCGCGCAGCTCGTCCTCGTCGGCGGCGAAGGCGACCTCGGCGCCCTGGCAGATGTCGATGTCGGAGCGGGCGCGACCGGCGGCCGCCAGTCCCTCGTCGAGGTGGGAGAAGAACGCGTCGCCCGCGCCCTCCGGAACGAAGCTGGTGCCCAGCCAGCCGTCGGCGATGCGCCCGGTCAACCGCAGCATGGCCGGTGACAGCGCCGCGAGGTAGATCGGAATGGTGTGTTCGGCCCGGGTCGACAATCGCATGGGCACGGCCTCGCCGCCGGCTCGGGGAATCTGAAATTCCTTGCCGGAGTGCGAGATTTTGCCACCCGCGAACACCTGCCGCACAATGTCGACCGTCTCGGCCATCCGGGCCAGCGGCCGGCCGAACGAGACGCCGTGCAAGCCCTCGATGACTTGCGGGCCCGACGCCCCCAGCCCGAGCAGGAACCGCCCGCCCGACAGGTTCGACAACGTGATCGCGGTCTGGGCGACCAGGACGGGCGATCGGGTGCCGACTTGCAGGACGCCGGAACCGAGCAGCATCTTCCCGGTCCGCGCCGCGATGAAGCCGAGCGCCGAGGGCGCGTCGGCGCCCCACGCCTCGGCGACCCAGCACACGTCGAGACCCAGCTTCTCCGCCTCGACCACAAACTCGGCGACTCCGCTTGCGGCGCTGGATAATTCGACCGTCGTCGCGGTGCGCATCAGCGCACTCCGCGTTCGGCCAGCCTCTTGATCGCGGCGAGCGTCTTGCCGATCGCGGCCTCGAACTCCCGCATCCGCACGAATACAATCTTTTCTTCTTTGTCGGGCATCGAGTCGATGGCCACCGACAGCCCCGAGCGTCCCGGTCCCATCTGCATCCAGAAGCTCAGCAGGGTGCCGCCGTCGCGGGGCGTCAGGCGGAACCGCCAGGTCGCGGAGGGGTGGTCGGGTTCGCCGACCGCCCAGGCGAATTCGCGCGGCGCATCGCAGGCGACGATCTGCGAGGTGCTGGTCCACTGACCGAACGCGTCATGCTCGTTGTGTCCGACGAACCGGGCACCGACGCGGGGCCGGTCCGAGCCATCGGCCCATTGCACCGCCTTCAGCTCATTGCTGAATGTCGGCATCAGCTCGATGTCGGAGACCAGATCCCAGACCCGCTCGGGGCGGGCGTCGATCCACGCCGACACCTCCACCGTCGGGGTATCCGCGTAGCGCGCGCCGGTCCATTCCACGCACCTCATTGTCCCCCCGAACGGTCCCGAGGCAATGCCTCGGGACCGAAGCGGGACTCATACGTTATGCGGCGACCGGAACCCGATCGGCGGGCCGGTTGCCACCGGGTTTCGGCAGCAAGGAGTCCGGGAAGGTCAGCTTGACGATCTTGCGCACGACCGTGCCGAACTGGCGCATCAGCGGCCCGCGGTTGTAGGGGATGCCGTAGCGCTGGCAGATCTCCTGCACCTCGGGCGCGATGTCGGCGTACCGGCGCGCCGGCATGTCCGGGAACAGGTGGTGCTCGATCTGGTGCGACAGGTTGCCGGACAGCAGGTGAAAGAGCTTGCCCCCGGTCAGGTTTGCCGATCCCAGCACCTGGCGGAAGTACCACATGCCGCGGGATTCGTCCTTGGTCTCCTCGACGGTGAATTCCTGGGTGCCGTCCGGGAAGTGCCCGCAGAAGATGATCATGTACGACCACACGTTGCGCATCAGGTTGGCGGAGAGGTTCCCCGCGAAGACGAACGGCGCGAACGGCCCGGCCAGCAGCGGGAAGGCGACGTAGTCCTTGAGCGTCTGGCGCCGGGTCTTCTTCCAGATGTCCCGCAGCACCTCACGCTTGTCGCGCAGCCGGATCTCGCCCGAGCGGATGCGCTCGGTTTCCAGTTCGTGCAGCGCGACGCCGTACTGGAACAGCACCATCAGCAGGAACGCGTAGACCGGGTTGCCCAGATAGTAGGGGTGCCAGCGCTGGTCTTCGCTCATCCGCAGGATGCCGTAGCCGATGTCGCGGTCCATCCCCACGATGTTGGTGTGGGTGTGGTGCATGTAGTTGTGCGAGTGCCGCCATTGATCGGCGGGGCAGGCCGTATCCCACTCGAACGTGCGACCCGAGATCGCCGGGTCGCGCATCCAGTCGTACTGACCGTGCATGATGTTGTGCCCGATCTCCATGTTGTCCAGGATTTTCGACACGCCCAGCAGCACGGTGCCCAGCGGCCACGCCGGCGGCAGGAACAACAGAGCGCGCCCGCCGACCTCCAGCGCACGCTGGGTCTTGATGACGCGGCGGATGTAGTCGGCGTCCTCTTCGCCCAGGTCCGCCATCACGCGCTCCTTGATGGCGTCGAGTTCGCGGCCGAACGCCTCGGCCTGCTCGGGTGTCAGGGTGATCGTGTTGTGTGTCATGGCTTCTCCTTTCAAGTCCATTGATTTTCGAAAAGCTAGAGCGACAGGCCGACGTCGCCCACTGGGACGGACACGCAGATCTGCACGTCCTCGTCGGGCTGGGTCGACACCGCGCCGGTGACCAGGTTGCGCACGGTTCCGGCGGTCTTTCGCCGCGTGCAGGTGTGGCAGATGCCCATCCGGCAACCGTTCTGCGGCGTGAGCCCGGCCGACTCGGCCTGCTCCAGCAGCGATCGGCCATCGTCAACGACGTCGATGCCGCTGTCCGCGAACGTTATTCGCCCGCCCGACGGATTCGCCGGTACATCGAAGACCGGCGGCACGAAGCTTTCGGTGGACACGTTGTCGCAGTGTTCCCGCACGGCCTCGACCAAAGTCGTCGGCCCGCAGACGAACACGGCGTCCGGGTTGGGCATCGCGGCGGCCAGGTGCTCCGGCCCGAAGCGTCCGACGAGCTCGCCGGCGTCCGAGCGGGTATAGCCGTGCAGGACGCGGACGCCGGGCCGATCGTTATGGGCGGCGAGTTCCTCGCGGTAGCACGCCTCGGCGGGGGTGCGGGCGTAGTGCACAAACGCGACCTCGCCCCAATGGCCCTCGGCGATCAGCGTGCGCAGCATCGCCATCACCGGGGTGACGCCGCTTCCGCCGGAGACGAACAGGATGCGCCGCGGGCGCGCCGCGGGCAACACGAAGTCGCCGCCGATCCCGGCCAGGCCGACCACCATGCCACGGCGGGCCCGCTCGTACAGATAGCTCGACACCAGCCCGCCGTCGTGGTGCCCGATCGTCAGCTCGAGGGTCGCGCTGCCTTCGGCGCCGGCCGGTGAGTAGCAGCGGGTGTGCCGGCGACCGTCGATGTCGACGGTGAGGTTGACGTACTGGCCGGCCTTCAGGGTGTGCGCGGACAGGAAGGCGTCGTTGGGGGCGAGCGTGAGGGTGACGCTGCGCGGCGCTGCGCGGCGCACGTCGATGACCTTCGCGCGGGCCTCGCCGAGCGTCCAGGTCGGCGCCACCAGCTCGGTGTAGCGGTCTACACCGTGCGGCCCGGTGAGGAGGTTTAACAGGTCTGAGCCCAGGACGCGCTTGCGCAGGGATTGCGCGAGGTTCCGGGTCGAAGTCTGAGTGAACATATGTACACCGTGCGTCCGCGCCCCGCAGGTAGTCAAGGGTTTAGTGCCGGTTTGTGGTAGGGTTCACATAGTGAACAGCCGTACTCCTAGCTCACGTCCGCATCGGTCGGGCCGAGAGCGCTCGCGCGAGAACCCGTCGCGCGAGGAGCGCAAGGAGGCCACGCGCCGCGCCATCATCGCCGCGGCCCTCAAGCTGCTGCAGGACCGCAGCTTTTCCAGCCTGAGCCTGCGCGAGGTGACCCGGGAGGTCGGGATCGTGCCCGCGGCCTTCTACCGTCACTTCGAGTCGATGGAGGCCCTCGGGCTGGTGCTGATCGACGAATCGTTTCGCACCCTGCGCGACACGTTGCGGGGGGCGCGGACCGGCCGGCTCGACCCGAACAGGGTGATCGAGTCGTCGGTCGAGACCGTCATCGCCAGCATCACCGATCGCCGCGAGCACTGGCGGTTCATCTATCGGGAGCGCTCGGGCGGAGTCACCGTGCTGCGCTACGCCATCCGCACCGAGCTGCGGCTGATCACCTCCGAACTGGCCACCGACCTGGCCCGCTTCAACAGGCTCAACGAGTGGAGCACCGAGGACCTCAACGTTCTGGCGACCCTGTTCGTGAACTCGATGATCGTCATCGCCGAGGCGATCGAGGACGCCCAGACCACCGAGGCCCTGGAAGACATTCGACGGCTCGCCGTCAAACAGCTGCGGATGATCACCATCGGCATAGCCGGCTGGCGAAGCGCTCCGTAGGTTACTTCGTCGCCGGAGTGAACAACCGAGCACTGATTTCGGTCTACTCGTCGACGACCTCGTAGAGCGAATCGCCGTCTTCGGGTGCGCCGTCGACCTGGCCGCGGTGGGCGCGCCGGGGTCCGTCGTCGGTCGCGTCGAGCGTCTGACCGGATACATCCGGCTCCTCCTCGGACAGCCGGTCGTCGAGGGATTCGCCCTGCCGCTCCTCGCGCGCCGTCATCCCGAACCGGTCGGCTTCGCTCCAGCCCTCGGGTGGGTCGACGACATCCCAAGTCGGCGTCGTCGCTTGCGCAGCTCATCGGAGTCGGTGCTTTCGCTGGGGTTGAGGGTGTCGCCCGGGCCGCCTTCCGCCGGGAAGTCGCCGTTGTCGTTAGCCATGCAGATCGGTTGCCCCGGGCCCCGGCGATTAAACTTTCCCAATTCCCCATGTGACTCGCCCCTTTGCCGCATACGCTGCGATCTTCGGGCAACTTCACAGAGCGAGAGAGTCTCGGCACATGTTCTTCCGCGCATCTCCCGTCGCGGCCGCCATCTTGGCCGCCGGGTCGCTGATCGGCGGGGTCGGGTTGGCGCCGACGGCGCAGGCGGACGTCGCCGACGACTCCTTCCTCCAGGCCCTCGATGGCAACGGCATCCCGTACGGCACCGTCGACAACGCGATGTTCGTGGCCAGGGCCTACGTTTGCGACCAGTTCACCGCCAACCCGGGCGAACCGATGAACGACGTCGTTGCCGGCGTGGCCGGTTATACCAACTGGTCGAACTCCGACAGCGCGTTCTTCACCGCGTCGGCCATCACCGCATATTGCCCGCAGTACCAATACATGGCCAGTGGGCCGACCAACGTGCCGATTTCTTAGGGACCTACCGCGGGTCCCGCCACATCGCCCACAGCGTCGGGCCGCCGTCGGGCAACGTGATCTCTCGGGTGACGGTGAACCCGAAACGTTCGTAATACGGGACGTTTTCGGGCTTGCTCGACTCGAGATACGCCGGGCAATATTCGGCATCGCAGCGATCCAGCCGCGACCGCATCAGGGCCTGGCCGAAGCCCTGGCCGCGGACCGCCGGATCGCTCCCGAGCACGGCCAGATACCAGTGCGGTTCTTCGGGGTGTTCGGTCTTCATGAATTCCTGCACCGTGCGCGCCCGCGCCGAATGCAGGCCGAACACCCGGATGAAGTTCGGCATCATCGCCAGCTCTTCCCGGCGTGAATGCCGCCACCGATTCGGCGGATCCCAAAGCGCCGCGGCACCGATGCCCGGCCCGTCGCAGGCCACCTCCACGCCGCCGCCGGCCAGATGGTGGCGGCGCGTCATCGTTGCGAACAGCCGGATCAGCTGTGCTGGCCGCGCGTCGTCGTCGGGCAGCATCCACGTGGTGACCGGATCGTCGTAGAACGCCCGGGCCAGGGTGCGTGACAGCTCGCGAATGTCGGCTTTGCGCGCCGGACGCGCCTGCGGGGCCACCCACGCCACGTTAGTGGGTGTGACGCGCCCCGTGAGGGGTATGCCGATCCGGTGACCGGCATCTCGCGGCGAAAGCTCGGGCGGATGGCGGCCGGTGCGGGCGTGCTCGGCGCGGTCGCGCTACCGCAGGGCTGCGACAAGCCGCGGGCCGACCACAACAAACCGACCGGTCCGCCGCCGGCGGCGGGTAAGGGCGTGGGGGTCGTGCTCTCGCACGAGCAGTTCCGCACCGACCAGCTGGTCGCGCAGGCCCAGGCGGCCGAGCAAGCCGGCTTTCAGTACGTGTGGGCCAGCGATCACATCCAGCCGTGGCAGGACGACGAGGGCCATTCGATGTTCCCATGGCTGACCCTGGCCCTGGTCGGCAATGCCACCAGCCGCATCTCGTTCGGCAGCGGGGTGACCTGCCCGACCTATCGCTATCACCCCGCCACCGTGGCCCAAGCGTTCGCCTCGTTGGCGATCCTCAATCCGGGCCGGGTGTTTCTCGGATTGGGCACCGGCGAACGGCTCAACGAACAGGCGACCACAAATGCGTTCGGCAACTACGCCGAGCGCCACGACCGACTCATCGAGGCGATCGGACTGATCCGCCAACTCTGGAGCGGTTCGCGAATCTCGTTCCCCGGCCGGTACTTTCAGACCAACGCATTGAAGCTCTACGACACGCCCGCTACGCCGCCACCGATTTTCGTCGCCGCCGGCGGGCCCAGGAGCGCACGGCTGGCCGGTCAGTACGGCGACGGCTGGATCACCCAGGCTCGCGACGTGAGCGACGCGAAGCTGCTCGCCGCATTCAGCGCGGGGGCGCAGGCCGCCGGGCGGGACGCCGCAGCATTGGGGAAGCGCGCCGAACTTTTCGCGGTCGTCGGCAGCAACGACGTGGCCGCCCGCGCAGCCACCCTCTGGCGCTTTACCGCCGGCGCTGTCGACCAGCCCAATCCCGTCGACATCCAACGCGCCGCGGAGTCCAATCCCATCGACAAGGTGCTGGCGAACTGGGCGGTCGGCACCGATCCCGCCGCCCACGTCAACGCCGTGCAAAAGGTTCTCGACGCCGGGGCGATCCCCTTCCTGCACTTCCCCCAGGACGACCCCGTGACCGCGATCAACTTCTACGGCGGCAACGTCTTGCCCAAGCTGCGCTGAACCGGCCCGGGTAAGTTCGGGCGACGGCGGGTACCCGAGGGGTTGCGGACAAGCCGCAACCGCACACCATGGACCCTTCACACACAGCCTCCAACCACGAGCTGGCCGTGCGTATGGCCGAGCTCGCTCGTGAGATCTTCGCCCCCCGCGCGCTCGAGCAGGTGCTCGCCGATGTGACCGCCACGGCGGTGCAGCTCGTACCGGGAGCCGACGTCGCGGGCGTGCTGCTCGTGAAACAGGGCGGCGACTTCGAGTCGCTCGCCGACACCGCCGACGTGGCCGGACAGCTCGACAAGCTGCAACACGATTTCGGCGAAGGGCCCTGCGCCGACGCCGCTCTCAAGCAAACGGTGGTGCGGACCGATGACCTCCGCAACGAGCCGCGCTGGCCGCGATACGCCCCGGCGGCGGTGCGGCTGGGCGTGCTCAGCAGCCTCTCGTTCAAGCTGTACACCGCCGACCGCACAGCCGGCGCGCTGAACTTGTTCAGCTACCAGGCCGGCGCCTGGGATACCGAGGCCGAAACCATCGGGTCGGTGTTCGCCGCGCACGCAGCCGCGGCGATCATGGCCGGGCGCCACGGTGAGCAGATGGAATCGGCGCTGTCGAGCCGAGACCGCATCGGCCAGGCCAAGGGCATCATCATGGAACGTTATGGCGTGGACGAAGTTCGGGCCTTCGAGATGCTGCGAGCGCTGTCGCAGGAGAGCCAGGCGAAGCTCGTCGACATCGCCCGGCGCGTCATCGAGACCCGCGGCGACACCTGACCCCCCGCCGCGGCGATCTAGGATGGGGTGGCTTATCAACGAGTCCGGTGCGGCGCTGCGCCGGGGAACGGTTGGCCACGGTGTGGGACTTCGAAACTGACCCGGAATACCAGGCAAAGCTGGACTGGGTCGAAAAGTTCATGGTCGACGAGCTGGAACCGCTCGATCTGGTCGCGCTCGACCCGTATGACAAGAAGAACGCCGAGATGATGGCGATCCTGCGGCCGCTGCAGCAGCAGGTGAAGGACCAGGGACTGTGGGCGGCGCATCTGCGGCCCGAGCTCGGCGGTCAGGGCTTCGGTCAGGTCAAGCTCGCGCTGCTCAACGAGATCCTCGGGCGGTCCCGCTGGGCACCCTCGGTCTTCGGCTGCCAGGCGCCCGACTCGGGCAACGCCGAGATTCTCGCGCTGTTCGGCACCGACGAACAGAAGGCCCGCTACCTGCAGCCGCTGCTGGATGGCGAGATCACCTCGTGCTATTCGATGACCGAACCGCAGGGCGGTTCGGATCCCGGGATGTTCGTGACGGGCGCGACCCGCGATGGTGACGACTGGGTCATCAACGGCGAGAAATGGTTTTCCAGCAACGCCCGGCACGCGTCGTTCTTCATCGTCATGGCGGTCACCAAACCCGACGCCCGCACGTACGACAAGATGTCGCTGTTCATCGTTCCGGGCGAGACACCGGGCATCGAGATCATCCGCAATGTCGGGGTCGGAGGCGAGTCGGGCAAGCACGGCTCGCACGGCTACGTCCGGTACAACGACGTGCGGGTGCCGGCCGATCACGTGCTGGGCGGCGAGGGTCAGGCGTTCATGATCGCGCAGACCCGACTCGGCGGCGGCCGCATCCACCATGCGATGCGCACGATCGCGTTGGCGCGCAAGGCATTCGACATGATGTGCGAGAGGGCGGTGTCGCGCAAGACCCGACACGGCCATCTGTCGGACTTCCAGATGACCCAGGAGAAGATCGCCGACAGCTGGATCCAGATCGAGCAGTTCCGGCTCCTGGTGCTGCGGACGGCGTGGCTGATCGACAAGCACCACGACTACCAGAAGGTGCGCCGCGACATCGCGGCGGTGAAGGTGGCCATGCCGCAGGTGCTGCACGACGTCGCGCAACGGGCCATGCACCTGCACGGCGCGCTCGGCGTGTCCGACGAGATGCCGTTCGTCAAGATGATGGTGGCGGCGGAGTCGCTGGGCATCGCCGACGGCGCCACCGAGCTGCACAAGATGACGGTGGCCCGACGGACGCTGCGCGAATACCAGCCGGTGACAACGCCGTTCCCGTCCGCGCACATACCGACGCGGCGAGCCGAGGCCGAGGCCAGACTGGCCGAGCGCCTGGAACACTCGATCGCCGAGTTCTAGCCGAGCAGACGCAGAATCGCACTCGCCAGGCGAATGCGATGCGATTCTGCGTCTGCTCGCCAACTTTCAGGAGATGTAGCGAACGATGCTTTCGGCCACGCACGCCGGCTTGGGAGAACCCTCGATCTCGACGGTGGTCGACACGGTCGCCTGCGCGGTGCCGTCGCCGAGGTCGTCGACGCTAACCAACGAGCTCTGGGCGCGAACCCGCGAGCCGACCGGGACCGGGGCGGGAAAGCGAACCTTGTTGAGGCCGTAGTTGATTGCCAGCTTGATGCCGTTCACGGTGTACATCTGGTGCTGCAGGCGCGGCAACAGCGAAAGGGTCATGAAACCGTGGGCGATGGTCGTGCCGAACGGGCCGGCCGCCGCCCGCTCCGGGTCGACGTGGATCCACTGGTGATCGCCGGTCGCGTCGGCGAACATGTTGACGTCTTCCTGGGTGATGGTCACCCAGTCGCTCTGCCCGATGGTCTCGCCCGCCGCGGCAGCGAGGTCGGCCACTGAATCGAAGGTGCGCATTGGTTCTCCTCGGGATGCTGACGATGCCCGCATGCACCCTATCCGAGCCGATCATGGCCGTTTCGCGCGACGCTGCGTGGGAAACCCGGATCCATGCCGGAAAACAAGGGCCACAGGGCCGAGGAAGACGTAGAACCCGAAGTGCACGAGGCTCGATCGCGGGCCGCCGAAGGGGACGACGACGGGTCGTATGTGGGGGCGGCGGGTTCCGACGACACCTTCGACGCGGGCGAGACGGGCGCCGAGGCGCGCAGTCAGGACGGCCGGCGGTAGCGCAAGATGGCGGCGTGAGGCTGCTGCTGATCGCCGACACCCACGTGCCACGGCGCGCCCGCGACCTGCCCGCCCGGGTATGGGACGAGGTCGCGCGGGCCGATGTGGTGGTGCACGCCGGCGACTGGGTATCGACCGACTTGCTGGACGCGCTGGAAACCAGGGCCGCGCGGCTGATCGCGTGCTGGGGAAACAACGACGGGCCGGCGTTGCGGGCGCGGCTGTCTGAACGCGCCGGCGCCACGCTGGACGGGCTGCGCCTGACCGTGGTCCACGAGACCGGCGCCACCGCCGGCCGGGACGCGCGCATGTCGCGGCTCTACCCGGACACCGACGTGCTGGTGTTCGGCCACAGCCACATTCCGTGGGACACGACGACAAAGACCGGATTGCGCCTGCTCAACCCGGGATCGCCGACGGATCGTCGGCGGCAACCGTTCTGCAGCTACATGACCGCCGGCATCGACAACGGTGAGTTGACCGACGTGGCCCTGCATCTGCTCGAAAAGTAGCTGGGAGCTAGCCCACACACAGCTCACACCCACATTTAGCTCGTAAACAGAGGTATATGGCCGCTCTGACGTCCAGCACCGATGTGGTCGCCGAGCTGTTCGGCGTCGTCGGCAGGTTTCGCCGGCAACTTCGCCGGTCGGCCGGTGGCGGGCTCGATTCCGCGCGGCTGTCCGAGGCCCAGGCGGAGCTGTTGTGGCTGGTCGGACGGCGACCCGGAATCTCGGTCAGCGCCGCCGCCGCTGAGCTCGGACTGGTGCCCAACACCGCATCCACCCTCGTGTCCAAGCTCGCCGGCAAGGGCTTGCTGATCCGGACCGTCGGCGAGTCGGACCGCCGCGTTGGCGAGCTGCGACTCGCCGAGCCCACCCAGCAGCTCGTCGACGCGTCTCGGGCCGCGCGCCGGGCGCTGGTTTCCGACGTGCTCTGCGAACTCGACGACGACCAAATCGAGTCCCTGACAAAGGGATTGGAGGTACTCGACACGATGACACGACGACTGCAGGAGCGGCGATCATGAGCGAACGACTGCCGATGGCGATCGACTGCCGGAACCTGACCTACCGCTACGGCCAGTTCACCGCGGTCAACGACGTGACGTTGCAGGTGCGGCCGGGCGAGACCATGGGCCTGCTGGGACCCAACGGAGCCGGAAAGACGACGCTGGTCCGCATGCTCACCACGTTGACGCCGGTGCAGCGCGGCGAGTTGCGCATTTTCGGCATGGACGCCCGCGAGCAGACGATCGACATCCGCAGCAACATCGGCTATGTGCCACAACAACTTTCCGTCGAGCCCGCGTTAACCGGGCGCCAGAACGTGCAGTGGTTCGCGCGGCTCTACGGGGTGCCCCGCGCCCACCGGGCCGAGCGGGTGGAACAGGCGCTGGGCGCCATGCAGCTGCTCGACGTGGCCGACCGGCGGGCGGGCGCCTACTCCGGCGGCATGGTGCGCCGCCTGGAAGTGGCGCAGGCGCTGGTCAACCGCCCGTCGTTGCTGGTGCTCGACGAGCCGACGGTCGGGCTGGACCCGATCGCCCGAGACGGTGTCTGGCAGCAGGTGCAGAGCATGCAGGCCCAGTTCGGCATGACGGTGCTGCTCACCACCCACTACATGGAAGAGGCCGACGCGCTGTGTGATCGGGTCGCGCTCATGAACCGCGGTCAATTGCGGGCCGTAGGAACGCCCGCCAAGCTCAAATCGACCGTGTCGCCCGGCGCCACGCTCGAGGACGTGTTCCGCCACTACGCGGCCGAGGACCTGTCCGGCCAGACGGAATCGCCGGGCTCGTTCCGCGAGATCCGTTCCAGCAGAAAGGTTGCCAGCCGTGCCAGTTGACATCGCCCCCGACTCCCCGGCGGCCACCCTGGTTCGCGCCCCGCGCGGGTGGCAACGGGTCCAGGCAACACTTGCGCGGGTCGGTGCGTTCGCGATCGTCGAACTGCAGAAGCTGCGGCACGACCGGACCGAGCTCGTCACCCGGATGGTGCAGCCCGCGCTGTGGCTGCTGATCTTCGGCACCACGTTTTCCAAGTTGCACGTCATCCACACCGGGTCGGTGTCCTATCTCGCCTTCCTGGCGCCCGGGATCATCGCGCAGTCGGCGCTGTTCATCTCGATCTTCTATGGCATACAGATCATTTGGGACCGGGACGCCGGCGTGCTGGCCAAGCTCATGGTGACGCCGGCGCCCGCGTCGGCGCTGATCACCGGCAAGGCGTTCGCGGCCGGCGTGCGGTCGGTCGCCCAGGTCGTCGGCGTGATGGCGTTGGCATACCTGATGAACGTCGGCCTGACGGTCAACCCGCTGCGGATACTGGCGGCGATGGCCGTCGTCATGCTCGGCGCGGCGTTCTTCGCCTGCCTGTCGATGACGCTGGCCGGCCTGGTTCTCAGCCGTGATCGCCTGATGGGGATCGGCCAGGCCATCACGATGCCGTTGTTCTTCGCGTCCAACGCGCTCTACCCCGTCGACGTGATGCCCGCGTGGCTGCACGCGCTGAGCAAGGTCAACCCGCTCAGTTACGAGGTGGACGCGCTGCGGGCGCTGTTGATAGGCAGCCCGTTCAACCCGGCCGACTTCATCGTGCTGGTGGTATCCGCTTTGATCGGAATCGCCATGGCCTCAACACTTTTGCGCCGACTCGTCGCGTAGGCCGCTGAATCGCAATAGCTGCGTGAGCCATTCGTGACCCGAATGTGACGATTCCTGGCTGACTCCCAATCGTTAGCCAACCGCGATCTCCCACCTCGGCCGTGACAGCCCAATTACGCCCTCCCCCTGTGTTTCACTGCGCAGGCGAACAGATTCGACCGTAGTCGTGCGGCATCGAACAAGCGATGAAAGTTGGGATGGGTAGGGAGCTATGTCGTTCTTCGAAGAGGTGCGGAAGGTGAGTGGCGTTGCAGCGAGGATGCCGCGCCGGCTGGCCATCGCGGCTGTGGGCGCTGCCCTGTTATCCGGTCTGGTCGGCGCCGTCGGCGGTGCGGCTACCGCGGGCGCGTTCTCGAAGCCGGGACTCCCGGTCGAATACCTGGAGGTGCCATCGCCGTCGATGGGCCGCAACATCAAGGTGCAGTTCCAGCCCGGTGGACAGCACGCGGTCTATTTGCTCGATGGCCTGCGGGCACAGGACGATTACAACGGCTGGGACATCAACACCCCGGCCTTCGAGGAGTTCTACCAGTCCGGCCTGTCGGTGATCATGCCGGTCGGCGGCCAATCCAGCTTCTACAGCAACTGGTACCAGCCGTCGTCCGGCAACGGACAGAACTACACCTACAAGTGGGAGACGTTCCTGACCCAGGAAATGCCCGGCTGGCTGCAGGCCAACAAACAGGTGTCGCCGTTCGGCAACGCCGCCGTGGGCCTGTCGATGTCTGGCGGTTCGGCAATGATCATGGCCGCCTACTACCCGCAGCAATTCCCCTATGCCGCTTCGCTATCCGGCTTCCTCAACCCGTCCGAGGGCTGGTGGCCGACCCTGATCGGTTTGGCGATGAACGACTCCGGTGGCTACAACGCCAACAGCATGTGGGGCCCGTCCAGCGACCCGGCGTGGAAGCGCAACGACCCGATGGTCCAGATTCCGCGGCTGGTCGCCAACAACACGCGAATCTGGGTCTACTGCGGTAACGGCACCCCCAGCGACCTCGGCGGCGACAACATGCCGGCGAAGTTCCTGGAAGGCCTCACGCTGCGGACCAACGAAACCTTCCAGAACAACTACGTGGCCGCGGGCGGACGCAACGGGGTGTTCAACTTCCCGACCAATGGCACGCACTCGTGGCCCTACTGGAACCAGCAGCTGGTCGCCATGAAGCCCGACATCATCCAGGTGCTCAACAGCATCAACACCACTGCTCAGCCGGCACAACCAGCACCACCAGCCGCCTGAGCCCCTCCCAAGACGGCATGGGCAGCAGCGCACCGGTCAGCGCTGCTGCCCATGCTTTTTGTCCGACCTGTCCTCCAGCAGCGCGCGCCGGTCGGAGTGGAAGTACGTGTACCCGGTCGTCAACGCACACACGGACGTGGCGACCACCAGCATCCACGTGCCGTTGACGACCAGGCTGATGCAGCCGCCCACCACGGCGCCCAAGACGAAACTGCTGAACAGCAGGAAGTAGCCAAGCCAGTCCGCCGCGGTGCCGCCGGCGATGTGACGCTCGATGCCCTGGCCCATCTTGACCAGCGTGCCGGTCACGTAGCTCAGGGGCACGGACACCTCGCCGTCCTTGACGAACGACGTGTTCAACGCGCCAATGGCGAAGGCGACCAACATGATTGGCGCGAAATCCAGGAGGTTTTCTTCCCATCCCTCGTCGAGCACGTCCACCACGGTGGCGGCCAGCAGGCTGAAGGTGGTGAGCACGGTGGGGCCGTGCGGATGCGCGACCCAGAAATGCCTGCGGCACACCGATGCGATCACCACGCCGGCGACGAAGCACACGATCAGCAGCGCCGCCGACACCGACAGCACGATGTCGCCGCGGAAAAAACCCAGCGCGCCGCGCTGGGCATTGCCGGTCATGAAGGTGACGAAGTACCCGGCCGAGTGCGTGAATGCCGTGGCGCCCAGCACGCCGGCCAGCCCGGCCAGCACCCACGACAACCTCGCCTCGCTGTTGAAGGTCTCTCTCCCCACGCGGGACATGCTTTCAGACACGGCCCGTCGGCGCAGCCGCACCTAGGCGGCCGTCAGTCGGGCGATGGATCGCAGCGGGATCGGCAGCCAGCTCGGCCGGTGTCGCGCCTCGTAACCGGCCTCGTAGACCGCCTTGTCCAGCTCGTAGGCGGCCAGCAGCTCCGCCGAATCGCGTGGGTCGGTGCCGGACACCGCGGTGTAGCCGTCGCAGAACGCGGCGCAGTTGCGCTCGACCCATTCCCGGGCGCGGGCGGCCAGCTGCTTGTCGGCGCCCTGGTCGATCAGCGGCCCGTAGGCGGCGTACTCGAACGAGCGCAGCACGCCGGCCACGTCGCGCAACGGCGAATCGGGCGCGCGCCGCTCGTCGAGCGGCTGTCCCGGTTCGCCTTCGAAGTCGATCAGCAGCCAGCTCTCCGGCGTCCGCAGCACTTGGCCCAGATGCAGGTCGCCGTGCACCCGCTGCATGGTGATCGTCTCGCCCGCGAGCTTTTGGAAGCGCTCCTCGATGGTCGCCGCGTACTCCTCGAGCTCCGGAACCTTGGCGACGGTCGACGCCAGCCGGGCCAGCACGGTTTCGACCGGGAACGTGGCCTCCGCCGTGCCGAGGCACTCCGCCAGGGTGGCGTGCACGGATGCCACGGCCTCGCCGAGCCGGCCGGATTCGGCGGCGAAGTCGCCGCCGACCTCGTACGCGTACAGGTCGCCCTCCGCGAACAGGTCGCGCACGCTGGCGGTGGCCATGGCCCAGCCCTCGGCGGCGTTGGACGCGAACTCGGTCACCATGCCCAGGGGCCACGGGTCGCCGTCCGGCGGGAGCATCTCGTAGGTGCCGAGCAACCGCGCCACGTGCGGGTTGCCGGCGCGGGCGAGCGCCCGGTTCAGTTCGATGTCGGGGTTGATCCCGCTGCTGACCCGCCGAAAGACCTTGAACATGGCGTCTCGATCGAAGATCACACTAGTGTTGCTCTGCTCGGCGTCGGAGACGTGCGGCAACGCGTCCAACGGCAGCTCGACGTCCGGCTCCTTGGTAAACGTCACCTCGTCGCCGGACGAGCCGCGCACGGCGCCCGCGTCGATGAGCGAGAGCAGAAACCGCGGCGCGTCGGTGTCATACAGGGCGTCGAACCCGGTGCGGTCGTCGGCCGCCCCGATGGTCGCTACGGTGCTGTACTCGGACACGGGCGCCGAGTCCCACCTGATGATCACCTGGTAGCGCTCCGACGAGCCGTCGGTGTAGCGGGCATCGACGAGGACCAGGTCAAGGTCCTCGCGCAGCGGCACGACGACGCCGGGCTCGGCGCCTGACAGCTCGCGGTTGCGTCCCGCGTACCACCGTTGCTGGGGGAGCCACTCAGACCACGGCAGCTTGCCTGGGTGGGTCATGAATTCTCCTCACATCCGGTCAACTGGAACCAGTAGAACCCGTGTCCCGGCAGTGTCAGCAGGTAGGGCAGGTGACCGATGCGCGGAAACTCCACGTGACCGGTCAGCTCCACCGGCGTGCAACCACTCCATTGCTGGAGGTTCAGTTCGATGGGCTGGGGGAACCGCGACAGGTTGTTGACGCACAGCACGGTGTCCCCGTCGTCCGCCGAGTGCCGCACGAACGCCAGGACCGACGGGTTCGACCCGCCCAGTTCCTCGAATCTTCCGATCGCGAAAGCCTTGTGTCGGCCTCGCACCGCCAGCATCACCCGGGTGAAGTTGAGCAGGGACGTCGAGGTGTCGCGTTGCGCCTCCACGTTGACGGCCTGGTACCCGTACACCGAGTCCTGGCTGGGCGGCAGGTACAGCCGGCCCGGGTTGGCTTTGGAGAAGCCGGCGTTGCGGTCCGGCGTCCACTGCATCGGGGTGCGCACCCCGTCGCGGTCCCCCAACCAGATCACGTCGCCCATGCCGATCTCGTCACCGTAGTAGAGGACCGGCGAGCCGGGCAGCGACATCAGCAGCGCGGTGAACAACTCGATCTGATTGCGGTCGTTGTCCAGCAGCGGCGCCAGGCGGCGGCGGATCCCGACGTTCGCCTTCATCCGCGGATCCTTGGCGTACTCCGCGTACATGTAGTCGCGCTCTTCGTCGCTGACCATCTCCAGCGTCAGCTCGTCGTGGTTGCGCAGGAAGATGCCCCACTGCGCCATGTCCGGGATCGCCGGCGTCTGCGCGAGGATCTCGGAGATCGGGAACCGCGATTCCCGGCGGACCGCCATGAAGATGCGCGGCATCAGCGGGAAATGGAAGGCCATGTGGCACTCGTCGCCGCCGGTGCTGGGATCCCCGAAGTACTCCACGACGTCGCCCGGCCACTGGTTGGCCTCGGCCAGCAGCACCCGGCCGGGGAACTCGTCGTCGACGACCTTGCGGACCCGCCTGAGGAACGCGTGCGTCTCGGGCAGGTTCTCGCAGTTGGTGCCCTCGCGTTCGAACAGGTAGGGCACGGCGTCCAGGCGAAACCCGTCGATCCCCAATCCCAGCCAGAAGCGGATGACGTCGATCATCGCCTCCTGAACGGCCGGGTTCTCGTAGTTCAGGTCGGGCTGGTGGGAGAAGAACCGGTGCCAGTAGAACTGGCGGCGGACCGGGTCGAAGGTCCAGTTCGATTCCTCGGTGTCGACGAAGATGATGCGGGCGTCGGTGTACTTCTCGCTGGTGTCGCTCCACACGTAGTAGTCGCCGTATGGCCCGTCGGGATCGTGCCGAGACTCCTGAAACCACGGGTGTGACTCGGAGGTGTGGTTCATCACCAGGTCGGTGATCACCCGGATTCCCCGCTCGTGGGCGGCGTCCAGCAACGCGACGAAGTCGTCGACCGTCCCGAACTCGGGCAGCACCTTGTAGAAGTCCCGGATGTCATAGCCGCCGTCCCGCAGCGGCGAGTCGTAAAAAGGGGGCAGCCAGATGCAGTCGATGCCGAGCCACTGCAGGTAGTCCAGGCGTTCCATCAGCCCGCGCAGGTCACCGGACCCGTCGGCGTTGGCGTCGAAGAACGCCCGGACCAGCACCTCGTAGAAGACCGCGTGTTTGAACCAGGTCGGGTCGGCGGGCAGCGCGGCGGCATTGTCGAAATCCTCGGCGTTTGGATGCTCGACCACGCCGCCCTCGACGTGGCTGCCCCCCGCGGGATCGTGTTCGACTGCGTCTCTTGCGTCGTTCATCAATTCCACGATGCCACGGGTACCCGACCGGGCGCATCCGGAATCACGGCCGCGATCGGACGGCCAATCGCGATGTGCCGCAAGCGGATCCGACCGGAGGCGGGCATTATCCGCGCGGCATCAGGCCGGCGGCCCGTCCGCCAGCGTCACCGGTCCGCTGCGATCTCCGTCACCTTTGGCGCGCCAGTGCAGGGTGATGGTGTCGCCGGGGTGATGCGGGACGAGCACATCCGTCATCGACGTGGCTCCGGTGATCGGGACGTTGTCGACCCCGGTGATCACGTCGCCGGCCGAGATTCCTGCCGACGCCGCGGGACCGCTGCCGACGACGCGTTCGACGCGGGCGCCGTTGCCGCCGTTGTCCGTCACGCCCAGGCCCAGGAAGGCCGTCGGCCCGATGTGCACCGTGTTCGACGCGGCGCCGGAGCGGATCTGTCCGGCGACCCCCATCGCCGTGCCGATCGGAATGGCGAAACCCTGCCCGCCGGACATCTTGTAGCTGTCGGTGGCGGCGGTGTTCATTCCGATCACCTGGCCGGCCTGGTTCACCATGGGGCCGCCCGAGTCACCGGGCCGGATCGCGGCGTCGGCCTGGATCAGCCCGCCGAGGTTCTCCTCCGCGCCGGTCAGGGTGTCGGTCGCCGAGACGCTCTGGTTGAGTCCGACGACCTTGCCGGCGACCGCGCTGGGCGTCCCGCCCTGACCACCGGCGTTGCCCAGCGCCACGATCGGCTCGCCGATCGAGACCCCGCCCCCGATGTTGGCGGCCGGCAGGCCGCCCCCTCCGCGAAGCTGCAGGACCGCCACGTCCGCCGTCCGGTCGTAGCCGATGACGTCGACGGCGTAGGTCTGGCCGTTGCCGACGGCGAACGCGCTGATGTCGGTGGCCCCCGAGATCACGTGGTTGTTGGTCAGGATGACACCGCCCGGATCGATGACGATGCCGGTTCCCGCCCCCACCGCGTTGTTGTAACCGAACTTGGTGCTGATGTCGACGACCTGCGGCCCGACCTTGCCGACGATGCCCGACGGGTCCAGCGGTGCCAGGGGCCGGTCGTATGCCGGCGACGCGGATGCCGGCGCCGCGGCCATGCCGAGGCCCAGCCCCACCGCGGCCAGCACGCCGACCACCCCTGACCACCGGACGGAGCGGTGGTGCGATTTGCTCATCCCGTCACCTCCTGCGACGCAGTAAGAACCAGAATTCGGCCCAGCCTCCCGGTCTGGGTAACACGACTCGATGGGTATAACCGTAATGCAGATAGCTATTCACAACAGTGGTCAGGCCCCTTGGGCCGGCGCGACGGGATGGGCCAGGTGCTGGCTGACGTCGCCGACCATGTCGATGAGCGTGAGATCGCGGTAGCAAAACCGCCACCGACCGTCGACGCATTCGAATCGGTCGTGATAGCGACCCGTGACGATGGTCTGTAGTGGCAGCTCGTCGGTCTGCTGCAGCACCGTGTAGTAACTGCGGCAGGACGCGGTGCCGGCCTGCTCATCGACCTCGATGATCGGATTGGTCGTCACGTGCTTGGTTCGCGGCGTCCCGTCCGCGTGGAGCACGATCAGCGATTTCCAGATCCCCAGCAGCCGGGCCGAGTCGACGGTGTCCGGGTCGGCCGCCGAGCCGCCGATGCGGATACGAGCGTGTTGGAAGAGCTCCGCAGCACCCGCCAGATCACCGGCGTCGATGCATTCGGCGTAGCGATACAGGAGGTTGGCGATCTGGGTCTCAGCCGGCATGCGGTTAACCTAGCGCGGCGACGATGCCGACCGGAACGGTCGGAGGAGGAGGCGGGCAATTCAACCTAGCGCGGCGCCGGCCCTAGTCTGAGGCAGTGGGCGAATTCGACCCGAAGGCCAGATTCTCACAGTCCCCGATAGCCCGCCTGGCCACCGCCACGCCCGATGGCGCGCCGCACCTGGTGCCGGTGGTCTTCGCCGTCGGCGCGAATGACGTCGTCTACACGGCCGTCGACGCGAAACCCAAGACGACGCGACGGCTGCGGCGCCTGGCCAACATCGAACGCAACCCACAGGTCAGCCTGCTCGTCGACCACTACGACGACGACTGGGCGCGGTTGTGGTGGGTCCGCGCCGACGGTCTCGCCTCCATCCACACCGACGGCGAGGCGCTGGAGAGCGGCTCGCGGCTGCTGCGCGCCAAATACCGCCAGTATCAATCGGTTTCGCTGGATGGCCCGGTCATCGCGGTTGCCGTGCGGCGCTGGTCGAGCTGGCACGCCTGACCGGGCGGGCGACGGCATCGATCCGGCGGGGACAACCCGCCCGCAATTGTGGCCGGCCGGTGGCCTTGTGTTGGGCGGCAGTTGGGGGAAAAGTTGCCTACAGGCGTCCTGTGGTCTGCAACACACCGCGCTACAGCGCGCCGCGGCGCTGCGGAACTGGAGGAAAGTCATGGCGGACAAGGCGAACGCTTCCCTGGGCGCGGCGGCCGCTCCCACCGCAAACGGTCCCGGCGATGTTCGCAACGTGGTCCTGGTCGGGCCCTCCGGTGGCGGCAAGACCACCCTGGTCGAGGCGCTGCTGGTCGCCGCGGGCGTGCTGACCCGGCCCGGCTCGGTCACCGACGGCAGCACCATCTGCGACTACGACGAGGCGGAGATCCGCCAACAACGCTCCGTCGGGGTCGCGGTGGCATCCCTGTCGCACGACGGCGTCAAGATCAACCTGGTCGACACGCCCGGGTACGCCGACTTCGTCGGCGAGCTGCGCGCCGGGTTGCGCGCCGCGGACTGCGCGCTGTTCGTGATCGCCGCGAACGAGGGCGTCGACGAACCGACCAAGTCGCTCTGGCAGGAGTGCAGCCAGGTCGGCATGCCCCGCGCCGTGGTGATCACCAAGCTCGACCATGCGCGCGCGAACTATCAGGAGGCGCTGGCCGCCGCCCAGAACGCGTTCGGCGACAAGGTGTTACCGCTTTACCTGCCGCTCGAGGGCGGCCTGATCGGCTTGCTGTCACAGAAGCGCTACCAGTATTCCGGCGGCAAGCGGACCATCGATCCGCCCGACCCGGCGGACGCCGACCGGATCGAGGAGGCGCGCGGCAGCCTGATCGAGGGCATCATCGAGGAATCCGAGGACGAGTCCCTGATGGAGCGCTATCTGGGCGGCGAATCGATCGACGAGTCGGTGCTCATCGAGGACCTGGAGAAGGCCGTCGCCCGGGGCTCGTTCTTCCCCGTGATCCCGGTCTGCAGCGGCACCGGCGTCGGCACCCTGGAATTGCTGGAGATCGCCACCCGCGGCTTCCCGTCCCCGATGGAACACCCGCTGCCGGAGGTCTTCACGCCGAACGGTGCGACGCACGCGACGCTGGCGTGTGACGCCGATGCGCCGCTGCTCGCGGAGGTGGTGAAGACGACGTCGGACCCCTACGTCGGCCGGGTGAGCCTGGTCCGGGTGTTCTCCGGCACCATCAGGCCCGACACGACGGTTCATGTGTCGGGCCATTTTGCGTCGTTCTTCGGCGAGGGCTCGAATGGGAGCGGACATTCGCACCCCGATCACGACGAGGACGAACGCATCGGCGTCCTGTCCTTCCCGCTCGGCAAGCAGCAGCGCCCGGCGGCCGCCGCGGTGGCGGGCGACATCTGCGCCATCGGCAAGCTGAGCCGCGCCGAAACCGGCGACACCCTCTCGGACAAGTCCGAACCGCTGGTCCTGCGGCCGTGGACGATGCCCGAACCGCTGCTGCCGGTGGCCATTCAGGCGCACGCCAAGACCGACGAAGACAAACTGTCGGTCGGCTTGGGCCGGCTGGCGGCCGAAGACCCGACGCTGCGGATCGAGCAGAACCAGGAAACGCACCAGATCGTGCTGTGGTGCATGGGCGAGGCCCATGCCGGCGTGGTCCTCGACGCCCTGGCCAACCGGTACGGCGTCACCGTGGACACGGTCGAGCTGCGCGTCCCGCTGCGAGAAACGTTCGGCGGCAAGGCCAAAGGACACGGCCGCCACATCAAGCAGTCCGGCGGGCACGGCCAGTACGCGGTGTGCGACATCGAGGTGGAGCCGCTGCCGGAGGGCTCCGGGTTCGAATTCGTCGACAAGGTGGTCGGCGGGGCGGTGCCACGGAACTTCATCCCGAGTGTGGAGAAGGGTGTCCGCGCGCAGATGGAGAAGGGTGTGCACGCGGGTTACCCGGTGGTCGACATCCGCGTCACGTTGTTCGACGGCAAGGCCCACAGCGTCGACTCATCGGACTTCGCGTTCCAGGCCGCCGGTGCGTTGGCGCTGCGGGAGGCGGCTGCGGCGACGAAGGTCACCCTGCTCGAGCCGATCGACGAGATCTCGGTGCTGGTGCCCGACGATTTCGTCGGCGCGGTGATGGGCGACCTGTCGGGGCGGCGCGGACGCGTGCTCGGCACCGAGGCCGCGGGGAACGAACGCACGCTGGTCAGAGCCGAGGTGCCCCAGGTCGAGCTGACGCGCTATGCGATCGACCTGCGTTCGCTGGCGCATGGCGCCGCGTCGTTCACCCGCTCTTTCGCCCGCTACGAACCCATGCCCGAGTCGGCGGCGGCCCGGATGAAGACCACGGCGTGACGCCTCACGGCACTCTCGGCGCGCATCTCAGGGTTGATTCGCGCGCCCGAATTTCTCGGCCACGGCGCGGCGGTCCAGCGAGCCCTTCGCGGTGTGCGGCAGGGCGCCGGCTTCGGTGAAGGTGGCCGGCACCTCGAAGGCCGCCAGCCGCTCGCGACACAACACCGCCAGCTCGGCGGTTGTCGGCGCGGGCGATTCGCGGGGCACGATCACCGCGGCCACCGTCTCCCCGTACATCTTGTCCGGCCGGCCGAACACGGCCACCTCGAGCACGTTGGGATGGGTGGCCAGGACGCCCTCGACGCGCTCCGGCGAAATCTTCTCGCCGCCCCGGTTGATGAGCTCCTTGATCCGGCCCCGGATCGTCAAATCGCCGGCGGCCGAGAGCGATCCCAGGTCGCCGGTGCGCAGCCATCCGTCGGTGAAGTTCGCGGCGGTTATCGCCGGGTCGCCAAGGTAGCCGCGCACCACGGTGGTGCCGTGCAGCCAGACCTCCCCGACGGCCCCCGCGGGCAGGGGCTGGCCGTCGGGGCCCGCGATCCGGATTTCGGGCCCGGTGGACCGGCCGACGAGACCCGGTGTGGCGGCCGGGTTTTCGCTCTGACCGGCTCCGGTGGTGGCAACTTGGTGAGTGGCCTCGGTCATGCCGAAGGCGCACACCACCGGCGCCGAAAACGTCTCCTGCAGCGCCTGGGCGGTCTCCGCGGTGAGCGGGGCGCTGCAACTGCGGATGAAGCGCAGCGCGGCCCGCTTGTCGCCCGCCTGCTCGGTCTTGTTGCGCTCCAACAGGATCTGATGAATCGTCGGGACCGCGGTGTACCAGGTGGCCCGCACGGCGTCGATGTCGTCCCAGAACGTGTGCGCGGAGAACCGCCCGCCCGCCGGCAGGAGCGCCGTGCCCCCGGAGGCCAGCGTCGAGAGCAACGCGGCGATCAGCCCGTGACCGTGGTAGAGCGGCATCACCGCGACCGTCGCATCCTGTGGGCCCAGCCCGTAACCGGCGACGACCGCGCGCACCGAGTCGGCGATGTTCTGGTTGGTCCAGGGCACCATCTTGGGCACGCCCGTGGTTCCGCCGGTGAACATGATCATCGCGTCGTCGTCGGAAAGCCCCTGCGGCGCCGAAACGTCCTGCCCCGGCGGCGTCGCGGCGTCCAGTTGTACCGCCGGCGTGCCCTGCCCGGGGCCGACGGTCACGGCGATCGGCCACCGGCGCAAGTCCGCCTCCCGGTCGTCGCCGGGAGCCACGCCGTCGACCAGCACGGCCCGCGCCCCCACCGCCTCGCTTCGGGTGCGCTGCTCGCCGGCGGGCAAGGCCGGGTCCAATGGAACCGCGATCAGGCCGGCCCGCAGCACCGCCAACAACCCGACGACGAACTCCGCGTTGCTGCCCGCGCGGAGCGCCACGCGATCACCGGCCCCCAGCCCGTTCCGCCTCAGTTGTCCCGCCAGGTCGTCGGCGAGGCGCACCAGGTCGCGGTAGCTGACCGGGGTGCGATCGGAGCCGACGACGAGCGCCGGCGCGTCCGGCCGCCGGCTCGCCGCCACCTCGACCAGATCGGCGACCGTGTGATTGCCTGTCTTCATCGCCAAACGCCTTTCGTTGAATGTGCGAGCTCCTGCTCGAACCATGCCGCGAGACCTCGGTGTACGTCCAATACCGATCCGCTCACTATCGATAACCGCGCGCTATCGATAGACGGCGTGAATCGCTGCATAGCGGCTTAGTCTTGGACACCTGCGCGCACCGAGACGACAGTGATGACTGACCTTAGGTAGCTCACGAGGAGGCCGCCACCATGACAGGTTTGACCGACGGCTTTCACCTCGTCGTCGATGCCCTGAAGGCGAACGACGTCGACACCATCTACGGGATCGTCGGCATCCCGATAACCGACCTCGCCCGCACCGCGCAGGCAGCGGGCATCCGCTACATCGGCTTTCGGCAGGAGGCCTCGGCCGGCAATGCCGCCGCCGCGGCCGGGTTCCTCACCCGCCGCCCGGGCGTGTGCCTGACCACGTCCGGTCCGGGGTTCCTCAACGCCTTGCCCGCGCTGGCCAACGCCACCACGAACTGTTTCCCGATGATCCAGATCTCGGGTTCCAGCAATCGCGCGATGGTCGACCTGCAGCGCGGTGACTACCAGGACCTCGACCAGCTCGACGCCGCAAGGCCTTTCGCGAAGGCCGCATACCGGATCGGCCGCATCGAGGACATCGGGCGCGGCGTGGCGCGCGCGATGCGCACCGCCGTCTCCGGGCGCCCCGGCGGCGTCTATCTCGACATCCCCGCCGATGTTCTGGGTCAGGCCATGGAGGCGTCCGCCGCGTCCGCCACCGTTTGGCGGGTCGTCGACGCGGCTCCGCGGCAGTTGCCGGCGCCGGAGTCGGTCGATCGCGCGCTGCAGGTGCTCAGGCAGGCGCGCCGGCCGCTGATCGTGCTCGGCAAGGGCGCCGCGTACGCCCAGGCCGACGGCGCGATCCGGAAATTTGTGGAGGACACCGGAATTCCGTTCCTGCCGATGTCGATGGCCAAAGGGCTGCTGCCCGACTCGCACCCCCAGTCGGCCGCGGCCGCGCGTTCGCTGGCGATCGCCCGCGCCGACGCCGTCTTGCTGGTCGGCGCCCGGCTGAACTGGCTGCTCGGCCACGGGGAGGCGCCGCAATGGTCCCGCGACGCCAAGTTCGTCCAGATCGACATCGCGGCGTCCGAATTCGACAGCAACCGGCCGATCCAGGCACCGCTGGCCGGCGACGTCGGCTCGGTGATGTCAGCGCTATGTGACGCGGTGGCCGCGGATCCCGTCGCCGCGCCCACCGAATGGGTCGACGAGCTGGCCGAGCGCAGGGCCCGTAACGAGGCCAAGATGCTCGAGCGACTCGCCGACGACCCGCACCCCATGCGGTTTTACAACGCGCTGGGCGCCATTCGCTCTGTGCTGCAAGAAAACC
Organism: Mycobacterium sp. NGS69; assembly: GCF_059812165.1. NCBI lineage: Bacteria > Bacillati > Actinomycetota > Actinomycetes > Mycobacteriales > Mycobacteriaceae > Mycobacterium > Mycobacterium sp. NGS69. The sequence goes on along the minus strand of NZ_JCALCD010000014.1, from coordinate 71,629 downwards.
CGGGAGTATACGTGGTCAACGAGGGCGCCAACGCGCTCGATCTCGCCCGCAACGTCATCGACATGGAGTCGCCGCGGCACCGGCTGGACACCGGCACGTGGGGCGTGATGGGCATCGGCATGGGATACGCCATCGCCGCGGCGGTGGAGACCGGCGACCCCGTCGTCGCGATCGAGGGCGACAGCGCGTTCGGTTTCTCCGGCATGGAAGTCGAGACGATCTGCCGCTACCGGCTGCCGGTGACCGTCGTCATCCTCAACAACGGCGGCGTTTACCGCGGCGACGAAGCTCCGGCCGGCTCGGCCCCTCAGAGGGAGGACCCCGCGCCGACCGTGCTGAACGCGCGGGCGCGTCACGAGCTGATCGCAGAGGCGTTCGGGGGCAAGGGATATCACGTCACCACGCCCTCCGCGCTGCGCTCAGCGCTGGCCGAGGCGATCGCCGGCAAGGGGCCGTCGGTCATCGACTGCGAGCTCGACCCGGCCGCCGGTGTGGAAAGCGGACATCTGGCGGGGCTCAACCCGAGCAGCGCGGCGACAGCACCGCCGGTGGTCAGCGCCGGCGCGTGATGCCCAGCAGTTGCGCGTCGAAGAACTCGTTGAGCTGCAACTGTTGCGCGGACGCGGTCAGCGCACGAGCGACCGGCGAGCCCGGCCCGGAGGAGTTTGTCACCAGCGCGATCTCGGCCTTCAGCGCCGGGTCGACCATCTCGACCGCGCGGACATCCGTTCCGAGCGGCGACGTCCACAGCCAGGTGTGCGGGACGATGCAGGCCCAGTTGCCCGTGGCCACCTGCGCCAATAGCGAAGCGACGGAGTCCGTTTCGACCTGTGGGGTGGCGGTGATGCCGTGACCGGCGAAGGCCTCGTCGATGATCTGACGATCCCGCATGTCGGCGGTGAGCAGCGCCAGCGGCAGCTGCGCCGCCTCGGGCCACGTCAGCGTCGACGTGCCGGCGGGCAACATGCTGGCCGTCGACAGCAGCACGTAGTGCTCTTCGTAGAGCGGCACCAGGTTTGCGTCGTGGGCGTCGTCGGTGGCGGTGTGCACGATGGCGGCATCCAGCTCGAACTCGCGTACGCGCCGGTACAGCTCGGTGGCCGCCAGCCGGGAGAGGATCTGCACCTTCACCAGCGGATGCTCCGAACAGAACGCCGAGAGCACCAGCGACGCCGTCGTGGAGGCGGTGGGCACCGTGCCCAGCCGTAGCGTTCCCGCGATGCCGGATCGCACGGCGTGCACCTCGGCCTTGAACGCGTCATGTTCGGCGAGAATCCGTTTGGCCCACACGACCAGTCGCTCGCCCTCGGGCGTGAGGCCCTCGAAGCTGTGTCCACGGTTGATCAGCGTGACGTTGAGCTCGCGTTCGAGCTTGCCGATCGCCGCGGAGAGCGCGGGTTGCGAGACGTAGCACTTCTCGGCCGCCCTGGCGAAGTGGCGTTCCTGGGCGACCGCAACGAAGTACTCCAGTTGACGGAAAAGCACCCGCGCCCTCCTTGGTGTTCGGGCTAGGCCTTCGGGCACCGGCCTGGCTGAGGCTAACACGGCTTTGCTGCCGCGAAAGCCGTTGTGCTGCCACCGGTTTTGCGCGGCCGCCGACGGTTCAACGCTTTTCGGGCGTGGGCGGCGCCGCCACCCGTGCCACGGGCCGGCCCGAGCGGCGGTGGGCACGGGGTACAGCGAACATGTCAATGTTTGCTGAAAACCGGAATGCGCCGACAACCAGTAGAATATCGTTGTGTCCGTCCAACCATCGCAAAGGGTAAGCGCAATGCGTCGAGCGGTTCGTTATCTATTCGTTATGGTAGCGATCATCGGCATGGGCGCGTTGGGCAGCGGCGCCCGCACCCTGGCCGCCGTCCCACTGCCCGAGCCGGTCCCCGGAGTTGCCGCCGTTTTGCCCGCTAACGGAGCCCTGGTGGGGGTGGCGCACCCCGTCGTGGTCACGTTCACCGCGCCGGTCGCCGACCGTCCCGCCGCCGAACGGACCATCCACGTCACGTCGCCGAACGACATGCCCGGCCATTTCGAGTGGGTCGAGAACAATGTGGTCCAGTGGGTTCCGAACCACTACTGGCCCACCCACACACATGTCTCGGTGGGGGTGCAGGCCCTGACGACGGGTTTTGACACCGGTGACGAGTTGCTCGGGGTTGCCAGCCTGTCCGGGCACACCTTTACCGTCAGTCGCAACGGCGAAGTGCTGCGCACGATGCCGGCATCGATGGGCAAGCCCAGCCGTCCCACCCCGATCGGCAACTTCACCGCCCTGGAAAAGGAGCGCAGCGTCGTGATGGACTCGCGGACCATCGGCATCCCGCTGAGTTCGCCCGAGGGCTACAAGATCACCGCGCAGTACGCGGTGCGGGTCACGTGGGGCGGCGTGTATGTGCACTCGGCACCGTGGTCAGTCGACTCGCAGGGCCACGCCAACGTCAGTCACGGATGCATCAACCTGAGCCCGGATAACGCGGCCTGGTACTTCAACCAGGTCAACGTCGGCGATCCCATCCAGGTCGTGTCCTGACCGACCGGCCGAAACCAGTGCGCACCAAGGACATTCCGCGCCCCTGTGACTGCGGCCCGTCGGGCTAGGCGGGCAAGGCGCCCTTGATGGCCGCGTCCTGCTTGCGGCCGATGTCCATCGCCACGCCCGGATCGATGGGATCGTTGGGCGCGCTGTCGAATTCGAGGTTGACGAGCGCCTTGCCCTCGTTGAAGAGCAGCACCGTGATCGCCTGGGAATTGCCGGGGCTGCTACCGGAAATGATGGCCCCGTTGGTTCCGATGTCGACGGGCTGCCACGTTCCGCTGACCTTGCCCGCGTAGTTCGCCTTGGTGTTCTCGATTCCCGCCGCGGCGACCTTCGGGTCGGCGACGATCAGAATCGTGTCCCCGATCCGGCGGCTATTGTCGGCATTGGCGAAAAGCTGCGCGACGCCCGCGGCGTTGTTCGGGTTCAGCACGGGTGGCTGGGGCGTGGTGAAGTCGCCGCCGATGTCGCCGGCCTTGATGAGCAAGTTGCTGTAATCGGTCTGCTGCCCCGGGGAAGGGCTCGTCACCGCGCTCGAACCGGTGGACGACGCGGCCCCGGTCGGCAGCGACGCGGAGGGGGACGAATGGTGGTAGTCGCCGCAGCCGGTGGTCGCGGCGCCGACTGCCCCGGCGACCGCCCAGCCGGCGACGGTGATCCGAGCGCGCTTCATGGGTTCCCTCCGTGTCCATCCCTGTCCCGTCCGCGGCGCCTGACGCTACTGCGAAATGTGGACGGTAACAAGGGGACGGCACACGCCTATGCTGGCCGGAGGCGGAGCCTATTCGTGGGGCAAGGGGGACAGATGGCGGCTGGGGTGGCGCGAGCGGTTCGATTCGACCGCTATGGGGGTCGCGACGTGTTGTACGTGGCGGATGTGGACATGCCGTCGCCCGGCCCGGACGAGCTGGTGGTCGAGGTTCGCGCCGCCGGGATCAACCCCGGCGAGGCGGCCATCCGAAGCGGGGCGCTGCACGACATGTTCCCCGCCACCTTTCCGTCGGGTGAGGGCAGCGACCTCGCCGGCGTGGTGACCGCCGTGGGATCTGGGGTCACCGGGTTTGCCGTCGGCGACGAGGTCCTCGGCTTCAGCTTCCGGCGGTCCAGCCACGCCACGCACACCGCCGTCCCGGAAAACCAACTCATTCGCAAGCCCCCCGAATTGAGTTGGGAGGTCGCGGGTTCGCTGTACGTGGTCGGTGTGACGGCCTATGCCGCGGTTCGCGCCGTCGACCCCCAACCGGGCGAAACGATCGCCGTTTCGGCGGCCGCCGGCGGAGTCGGCGGCCTCGTCGTGCAGCTGTTGGCCCTGCGCAAGTCGGTGGTGCTCGGCATCGCCGGCCCCGGCAACGCCGACTGGCTGCGCGCACACGGCGTCACCCCCGTCGAATACGGGGAGGGCCTGGCCGACCGGCTGCGAGAGGCCGCGCCCGACGGGATCGACGCGTTCATCGACCTGTTCGGCCCCGACTACATCCAGCTCGCATTGGACCTCGGCGTCGCACCCGAGCGGATCGAGACCATCATCTCGTTCGAGAAGGCCGGCGAGGTCGGCGCCAAAGCAGAGGGCAGTGTGGACGCGTCGACGCCGGAAGTGCTCGCCGAGATGGCCGACCTGATCGCCACGGGCGCCATCGATTTCGAGGTCGCCGGAACCTACTCGCTGGACCGCGTCGCCGATGCCTTCGAGGAACTGGAAAAGCGGCACACCCGCGGCAAAATCGTTCTGCTGCCGAACGGTTCACAATGACGTGGCCGGACCGATTATTCCGGCCTGCACGATCTTGATGATCACGAACACGACGGCCACCACCAGATAGCCGCGCAGGGTAAGCAACCCGGCCCGCCGGATCGGTGACATGATCGGCCGGTCGAGCATGGCGACGTTGGGGGTTTGCCAGTGCGCCCGGTCCTGTCGGCGCACGGCCCGCCGTTCGGCGCGCGTGAGGAGCGGTGCGTCGTCGAGCTCGTCGACCTCATTGGGATCCAGGCCGCCGCCGAGCGCCCCCGCGATCGCTTCCGCGTCCCGCAGGTCGCGGTAGCGCCGGCCGGCGATGATCGCGACGGCTCCGCCCACGATGCCGATCGCGGCGCCGGCCGCGAGTCCGGCCTCGATGGTGGCCGTGGATAGGCCAGGGAAGAACGTCGTCGCCGTCAGGGCCAGCGACAAGACCACCAGGCACCACACGACGGTCCACGCGATGATGTTCTGCCGCACCGTGTTTACCCAGGGCCCGAGCACCGCGCGGTCGTTGCACAGCAGCACCAGGAACACCGTCGCCGACGGCAGCAGGACACCCGCGAGGGCCTGCACGCCCTGGGTCACCAGGCCAAGAATGTGGTCCGGGCTGAACGCGACCCCGGCGGACACCGCGAGCAGCACGGCGTACCCCCCGTAGAACAGTGGGGCCTCGCTGATCTTCCAATGCAGCGAGTGCCGCTTGCCCAAGGCGTCACCGACGGCATACGTGGTGGCCAGCCCGATCGCATTGGCGCCGATCAAAGACGCGTCCAGCAGGATGATCGCGAACAACGTGCCCACCGTGCCGCTGAGGTGCCTGGACAAGCCCGAGGCGACCGCACCCGCGTCGGTGAAGCCACCGACGTCGGCGGTGCCGGCCAACCCGAATGCGGTCACCGCCATCAAGGCCGTCGCGCCGGCCATGACGACGACGATTCCGATGACCAAATCGGCTCGGGCGTAGGCGATCCAGCGGGTCGTGATGCGCTTGTCCACCACGTTGGACTGCTGGAAGAACAGCTGCCACGGCGCGACGGTGGTGCCCACTATCGCGACGACGAGCAGCAGCACGGTGGAGTTGAGCCCGCCCGGGAATTGCGGCACCAGTCCGCCCGCCGTTGCTTTCAGCGCGGGGTGCGCCATCAACACCATGGGAATAATCAGCACGTTCACCGCGATCAGCAGGAACATCAGGCCCTCCCAGCGGCGGAACGAACCCCCGGCCACCACCGCGAACAACAACACCGCGGCGGCCGGGATCGCGATCGCCCTGGGGCAGCCCAAGAACCCGAGCGCCAGTGATACGCCGATGAATTCGGTGACGATCGTCAGCGCGTTGAGGATCAGCAGATCACCGACGCTGAAGGCGCCCCAGAACTTCCCGAAGCGCTCGAAGATCAGCCGCGCGTGGCCGACCCGGGTGACCGCGCCCAGCCGCAGCACCATCTCCTGATTCACATACAGCACCGGGATCAGCAGTGCCAGCGTCCACAGCAGGCCCATGCCGTAGTTCTGCCCCGCCTGCGCGTACGTCGCCACGCCGCCGGCGTCGTTGTCGCCGACCATCACGATGAGCCCGGGGCCGGTGATGACCATCAGTGTCCGCAGCCGCCGCCAGCGGCCAGCGGTGCCCGCGCCGTCGCGGCGGATGCGGCCGAACGCGCCGACGATGTCGCCGGCGTGCGCCGAATCCAGCACTGCCTGGGCCGGCCCCTCGGAGGCACGCAGGCCCTCGACCTCCGCGGAAATCGACGTCATCGAATTCTCGCTATCTCAAACAAGTTCGGGCTCGGATCGGCGAATCACCGACGGGCGCTGTCCGACGGATGCGCGCCCAGCGAGGCCGAGATGACCGCAATCGGCATCCGCGACACGTAGAGGTTGGCCCGTTCCTGCGGGGTCAGCGCGCTGCGCGTGTGCAGCTTGTCGAGCAGGAGTCGGCCGATACGCAGCATCGATCGGCCGCGTCCCCTCTCAGGACCGGTAAGACGGTGTGTAACAACAAAAGCCATGATCGTCTCCTATCGGGAGGTCCGATCGGCTCGCGGCATACGCTCACCGCCCGCAAAATGCTTGACGCGCAGCGTTATCGAGCACCCGAGAAATCAGGCGGCGGAAAGAATGCCGGAACCGGACCGGGACAAGACGGAATTGGGATACGGACTGTCGCCGGGACTCATCTCGCCCTCACCTCCTCACGGCCAGGACACACGCGGGTGTCGTCACATTCACCTGAACGGGAGGAGGCGAAATGACCGGCGCAAACCGCCGGTCGCACCCCTCTCGTCGGAGCTTCGGCACTGCACGGCGTATCCGAACATCGTCCGGAAGCCACTTGGGCTCAACCCTTGGGTCCGGGAAGAGCTGTCCTGACCCGGGGCGTCTCTCGACGTTCGGGGTCAGTGGCCTGTATCCGTGCAGACGCCTCACCTACCGAGGTGCTTGCCCGTCCATCTTGCACCGCGCCCCAATGCGCGTCAAATTACTTTACGCAACCCTTACGTTGGTTTCTGTTAACCAACGGGCACATCTACCGCCGCGGCTACTCTCGAAACATGGCTAATACTTTGCAGGCGCCCAGGGTCGCGACGGTGCTCGACCGGATGTACACCGAGACGAAGAACCAGATGTCGAGGTTGCGCGAAAGGGTTGGTGATTTCGACCGGCCGATGAGCGCGCAGCAGCGCGCCGATGCCATGAGCGAGTTCTACATTCCCGTGACGCCGGAAGCGGGTCGCCTGCTCTACGCGCTGGTGCGCGCGACCCGGCCGACGACCATCGTCGAATTCGGCATGTCCTTCGGAATCTCCGCGGTGCACCTGGCCTCTGCGGTTCGCGACAACGGCGCCGGCCGGGTGGTCACCACCGAGCTCAGCGCCCCCAAGATCGCCGCGGCCAGGCAGACGTTCGCCGAGACCGGCTTGGACGACGTGATCACCATCCTCGAGGGCGACGCGCTGACCACGCTGGAACACCTCGACGGACCCGTTGAATTCGTCCTGCTCGACGGGTGGAAGGACCTCTACCTGCCGGTGCTCGAGCTGCTCGAACCGCGCCTTACGACAGGGGCGCTGATCGTCGCCGACAACGCCAGTGCCGCAGACATGCGGCCCTACCTCGACCGCGTGCGTGATCCAGACAACGGGTACGTCAGCTTCAACTTCCTCGTCCGGGAGAGCGACAGCATGGAAATCAGCTGCCGCACGGGCGATTAACGGCTATCTCAAGGATTCCTCGAGCCAGGGCGTCAGCCATTTCACCCCTTCGGGGGTGAGGTGGACGCCGTCGCTGCGCACCTTGATGCCGTCGACCTTGGCCGTGTAAACCCCGTCCGGGCATAGCTTTTTGTTCAGGTCCAGGATCTGCACGCCGCCGCGCTGGGCAACCGTTTTGCGCAGCATGGCATTCCACAGGTTGACGCGATCGGGCTGGTCCTCCGGATACAGCCGACCGTCCGGCTTCTCGCCGCCCCGGCTGTACGGCACGGTCGCCACCACCAGGCGAACGCCGTTGGCGCTCAGGATGTTCAGCGCCCGCTGCAACTCCCCGTTGAGGTAGGCGTCGAAGGTCGGATCGCCGATATGGGTCCACTGCCCCTCGTTCACGCGATCGACGGTCTCCCAGCGGCCGATGATCAACAGCGCCACGTCCGGCTGATCCTGGCCGAGCTGCGCCGACCACCGGATGGGCCAGCCGTCGCATTCCGGTCTCTGCTCAAGGGTTTGGCCGATGTAGCGATACGGCGTGCCGCGCACCAGGCTGCAGCCGATGACGGTGTGGTCGAGGAACGCGAACCCGGGCGTCGGCGGGAGGTAGTGCATCCAGGTCCACCCGATCGAATCGCCGAACACCGAAACGGTGAAGGGCCGGTGGGGATCGCGGGGTGCGGGCCGGCCGGCACCGGGCGGGGACGGCGACACCGCGGCCACCGCCGAGACCCCCGGCGGCAGGCCTTCGCGCAACCCGGGCCCGGTTCCCACCGGGATCACCAGCAGCGTCACCGCGGCGGCGCTGGCCACGGTGGCCGCCGCGAGCGGCAGTAGCGGCACGCGGGCCGGCCGCCACCGCCGGATCGGTTGTTCGATCAGCCACCACGACGCGGCGGCGACCACCACCGTGGCGGCACACCGCGCGGCGAACAGCGGTAGCCCGGACCATCCGGTGCGTTCACCGTTGAGGGCCAGAAAGATTGGCCAGTGCCACAGGTATACGCCGTAGGAGATGGTGCCCAGCCACACCAGGGGGCGCAGGGCCAGGATGCGGGCGACGGCACCGCGCTGCTCCATCGCCACCGGGGCGACCACGACGACGGATGCGATCGCGACCCCGATCAGCAGGCCGTGACGAAACTCGCCGGCGCGGCCCGACGCGAAGTGGGTCGCCGCCGCCAGCCCCGCCAGACCGAGTAGCGGCAGAAAACGGGCGACCCGCCGCCCCCACCGGCTCCGGATGAGGCACCAGCCGCGGTTCATCGACGGCCAATCCCTAACCAGCAGAGCCGCCGCCGCCGCGCCGGTGAGCAACGCCTCCGCGCGGGTGTCGGTGCCGAAATATATCCGGTCCCGCGTGGAGTCGGAGGCCAGGACGATGGCGAGCGCCGCGGAAGCGAGCGCGCCGGCGGTGGCGATCAGGAAGGTGGCGAACCGCACCCCGCCGACGGTGGCGCGCCTGAAGTAGCGCCTGGCCCGCGCGGCCAGCAGCAGGGTCACCGCGATGAGCAGCACCGGCCAGATGAAGTAGTACTGCTCCTCCACCCCGAGCGACCAGGTGTGCTGCAGCGGCGACGGCGGCGCGCCCTGGGTGAAATAGTCGGTCTTTTGGGCCACGAACCGCCAATTCGCGACCCAGAGGAACGCGGCGATCGCGTCGTCGCGCAACCCGGTGAGCGACTGGCTCGGGAGGAGTTCGCGGGCCGCCCCGACGGTGAGCACCATCAACACCAGGGCCGGCAGCAACCGTCGCGCCCGCCGGATCCAAAAGCCGGTCAGCCCAATGCGACCGGTGCGCTGCAGCTCGTCGAGCAGCAGCGAGGTGATCAGGAATCCGCTGAGGACGAAGAAGACGTCCACGCCGATGAAGCCGCCGCCCACGCCGGGGATGCCGCCGTGGCCGACCAGCACCAGCGTGACCGCGATCGCGCGAAGCCCGTCCAGCGCCGGAATGCCGCTGCGCCGTTCCGGTTGATCCCAGATCGCGAGCCGGCCCACCCGGCGCACCGGGGCCACCCATCGCGGGCGCCGATCAGAACGCGCCGGTGCGGGGTACCTCCCGCCCGGCTCAGCGTCCGCGGTTAACGCGCCCTGGCCACTCTGTCGCCCGGCGCCAAGATTGATGCCGATACGTCGCTGCCCCTCCTCTTGACCGCAGCCAGCCTAATTGCGCGTCAGCCCGGATACGCGGAAGACACGCGCGCCCGAAGCCGCATCAGAGGGGAAATCGGTTGCGGATCCCGTCGAAGCGTTCCCACATCAATGCGGTGCGTTCGGCGCTCGTGACGCGCGCGGTTTCCGGCGGCAACACGTGCGCGAGGTCGGCGTGTTTGGCGAGCCGGGTCATCAGCGCGGCGGGCTGACCCGCGAGCATGTGGCGGTAGGTGAGGTTCCCGCGTTCGAATCCCTGGGTATCGATCCAGTTGCGGAAGCCCGGGTCCCGGTGGGCCAGAATCAGTCTGACTTTGCCGTCGTCGTCGACCGATGCGCGGCTCGGGGTGTAGCTGACCGGCCGGTAGAGAAAGTCCATGCTGGTGAAGTAGGCCCCCATGTTCGTGATCATCCACAAGCCCTCGTGGGCAGCGAACTCCACGATGAGGGCCTCGTCGGGGCCCAGTTCCCAGTACATGTTGGCGGCGGTTCGGCCGCGTTTGCCGTCCGCATCGGAGGCGTCCGGGCGCGGGAACCGGTTCGGACGTTCGTGGTCGACGCCGCCGTGGGTGAACGGGAACTCGGGCCAGTCGCTCATCAGCCCGGTGACGAAATCACCGGCCCAGCGCATGGCCTCGACCACCGTGTCGGGAGTGGGCAGCGGCTTCGGCGAGGTCATGTCGACCCGCTCGATGCGCATCCGGGCGGGGCGCTCGTCCCAGCCGTCGAAGCCCTGGCGGATGAACAGCTTGCGCGAATCCGCGGTGGTCGGTAGCCAGTTGGGGCCGCGCTCACGACCACCGACGTAGAGCTCGAAGGTGCCGTCCGGCTCGACGCGGAGTTGGTGACCGAACAGGTTCACCTCCGGCACGTCGCCGAACGGCTCGTGCAGGACATCCGGGCCACCCGGACGTGCGCCCTGCACGGTGATGTTGAAAAAGGGGGCGGTGCCGCGGGTTCCGGTGATCCGGTAGCTCGATTCGCCGTCGATCCACGCCTGCTGGTAGGTGAAATCGGCGCAGTCTCCGCCCAGCTTTCGGGTCGGGTTGCAAAACGCGTGCAGCACCGGATAGCGGGTGTCGCGGGTTTCCAGGGCCAGGTCGAAGGCCTGCCCCAGGTTCTGGGTCAGGAAGCGGAACGCATCCGCGCGCTGCAAACCGGAGGCCGCGTTGAGATCCTTGAACGCCTGCTTGCCGGCGGCTCGCAATCGCTCGCAGAACTCGCCCCACGCTCGGTCGAGTGCCGCATCGTCGGGTCCATCACCGAAAGCCACTGCGCCCCTGCCTTTCTCGGCTTCTCAGCCGCCGAGCCTGTCGAGCATCGCGCTGACCGTCGCGCACGCCCGCGCGGCCGCCGCCAACCTGCCCTCCGCATCGATGCGCGGGCCGAGCAGTTCCAGGTCGAAACCGAACCGATAGCCCTCGGCCACCGCCTGAGCCACGAAAGGTTCGATCGGGATCGCGCCGTCGCCGGGTACCGCGCGGGCCGGCAGGGCCCGGTCCCCCAGCACGTAGTCGCTCAATTGGATCAGTTGCGTGCGGGGCAGCGCCCGACGTAGCAGGCCCGTGAGGTCGGCTTCGGCCCAGCAGTGAAACAGGTCGATGCAGATGCCGAGCCCCGCCAGCTCGGCGAGGGCGATCGTGTCACGCAGGCTGTGCGCGACATGGATATCGGCGTAGAGGCTCGACGCATTCTCGATGGCCAGGCCGACGCCGGCCTGCTCCGCCTGTCGCACGCACGGCTCGACAGCGCGACAAAACCGCTCCGCCGCCCGCTCCCAGGTGAGCCCGCCCCGCCCGCCGGTGAGCATGTAGATACACCGCGCACCCGTGGCCGCGGCGGCATCGATCAGCCGGGACAACTCCGCGCCGCCGCCGAACAGGTGGTAGACCGCCTCGACCGCGTACCCTTCGGATCGAATCAGGCGAACAAACGCGGGTTCGAGCAGTTGCGCGTCGAGGACGCTCAGCTGTCGCAAGCCAAGGGCCGTCCAATTCTGGTGTAGCTCGGCGGTATCCGCCCCGAGGAACGTCACGTTGTGGACCGACAGTGCGCGCATGCGCGTCTCAATCGCGCTTTTCGATGCTGACCCCGAACCGCTGCCGGAACGGCGCGAATTCGGCGTGCAGGTCTTCGAGGTTCTCACCGATGTCGGTCAGCAAGGTGGTGGAGTACCGGAACTTCCCGTAGCGGTCGCCGCGGTTGTGGGCCAGGTAATCACGCATCGCCGCCTCGGCCTCGCCGGTGAGGGCGCGCCCGCAAAAGGCGTAGTAGCGGCCGACGGTCCCGACCGGGTCCGCGATGAAGTCGCTGTACGGGACGTGCAGGATCCGCGGGTCGGCCACCATCGGGTTGGACATGGTGTTGGCGATGCTGGCGCGGGTCATCTCGAGGTGCTTCTTCGCCTCGACCGCGAGATCGATTGGACCGACGATGCCGTCGAGGATGTCGGCCATCATCATGGTGCGCGACGCCGCCACCTGGACCGGGTCGCGATGCAACCACAGCAGGTTCGCGTCGGGATAAGCATCGAAGAACTCCTCGAGGCGAAAGCCGTGGAATCCCTTCAGCACCCAGTACTTTCGGGGCCGGCTGTACTGGAACTGTTGCAGCATCGCCTTGTGCAGGCGGTATTGCGCGGCCGGGTCCGTCGGCAGGCCGCCGACGAGAGTCTGCATCGGCACCCGCCACCACGCGGTCGGAGTCATTACCCGAAAGTCGAAGGCCCAGGTGCGCTCGTCTTCGGGGAGGCCGTCGCCGAGCATGTCGTTGTACGGGTGGCTGAGCAGCCACTTGGGCATCTTCGCGTTGATCTCGCGCCAGTCGGCGTCAGCCCGGGCCCGACGGGGGTCGTCCGGGCCGGCGAGGCCCGGCGGCGGCGACGGGTACATCACCTCCCAGAAGCGCAGCGCGCGTGCATGCGGGTCCACCGCCATCAGGGCGTGCACGAGCGTGGTCCCCGAGCGCGGCTCCCCCGTCACGAACATCGGGTGATCGACCACCTCGGCGGGGATCGGGTAGCGGTTGCGATCCTCGATCAGCTCGAGCCGCGACGTCAGCAGCCAATGACAGACACCTTTCGCCTGCTCGATGCCGTTGGCGCCCATGTCGATACCGCTCAGGTGGTCGACGGCCAACCGGAATCGCTCCGGCAGTGTCGGGTCGCCGTAGTCATCGAGTCCCGTCTCGGCCTGCGCGCGGGCGAGCATCGCGTTGGCATCGAGTCGGGCCGTCATGGTTGGCCTCCACACAATGCCAACAGTTCGTCTTCCGTGTTGCGGACGTTGGCCGCCGACGCGGCGCTGAACTCCAGTCCGGCCATCGCCCCGTAATCCAGGACCTTGGGAACGCGGAGCCCGGCGTCCACATAGGACTTGATGATCCGGGCAACTTGTCGGGGCGTGCCGTGCGGCACGACCGCCCGGATCGCTTCGGGCTTGACCCGGCCCAGGAAGTCGATGATCCGTTCACGCGTCAGCGTCGTGGGGTCGATGTCGTGGAACCCGCCCCAGTCGTCGCCCATCGGATGGTCGAAGCCGAAGCGGCGCAGCACGTCCGCCGATACTTGCAGCAGGAACGCGGCCACCAGCGGGGCGCGGACGATCCGCTCGATCGCGTCGTCGTCTTCGCCGATCAGGCAAACCTGCACGTAGCACGGTGTGATCGCCATCGGGTCGCGGCCGGCCCGTTCGGCCGATTGTCTTACCGCGCCGAGCATCTCGGCGTAGTGCTCGGGGGTCCATGCCCCGGCCGGCCACCAACCGTCGGCGTAACGCCCGACGATGTCGAGCATCCGGGGTCCGCTGGCGCCGATCCAGATCGGCGGGAAGCGCCCGTCGTACGGCTCGGTGTCCAGCCGGGCGTGGCTCAGCCGGTAGAAGCGCCCCTCGAAGTCCACCGGCGCGTCGCTGTCCCAAAGCAGGCGGATGACTTTCAGCGCCTCCTCGAAGCGGCTGACGGGCCGGGCGAAGTCGAAACCGTAGGGCAGGATGTTTTCGCTCTCACCGCTGCCGAGGCCCAGGATGAATCGCCCCCGCGACAGATGGTCGATTGTCAGCGCGCTCTGCGCCAGCATCGCGGGATGGCGGCGCACCGTGTCCACGACGCTGGTCGCCAGCGGCACGGTGTCGGTCAGCACGGCCGCGGCCGCGGCGACGGCCATGCCGTCGAGGTGGCGATGCGGGGACGGCGATGCCGTCGCGAGGTCGGTGAACTCGGGGGTCCACAGCGCATCGGGCCAGAAGCTCACCATGTGATCGGGGAGCCAAATCGAGTGGTACCGACCGGTATCCAGCTCGGCCAGGCCGGACAGGTCCAGCGGGAGGGTGGTGCGCACGAACGCGGCGGGCGAAACCTTCACCGCGCGACCCACTCCGAGTTCAGCGCGAAGTCCGACATGTACCTGGTCGAGCTCCAGCCGCCGTCGACGACGATCGTCTGCCCGTTGATGAAGCTCCCGCCCGGCGAGCACAGGAACGCGACGGTGCTGGCGATGTCGTCGACGGTGCCCAGCCGCTGATGCGGCGTCAGCTCGGTGTTGATCTTGCGGAATCGCTCGTCCTGCAGGCGCTTCTCGACCATCGGCGTTACCGTCACGCCGGGCGCAACCGCGTTGCAGCGAATGCCGGCGGGGCCGTACTGGCAGGCGATGTGCGTGGTCAGCGCGGTCAGCCCGCCCTTGGCGGCGGAGTAGGCGCCGCCGCGAAGCCCGCCCACGACGGCGAAGGTCGACGTGATGTTGATGATCGCCGACCCGGGCCCCATGTGCGGCAGGGTCTCACGCGTGAGCCGAAACGGCGCCCGCAGCATCAAACCCAGGAAGTAGTCCAGTGTTTCGTCGTCCGTTTCGTGTACCGGCTTGGGGTTGCCGACCCCGGCGTTGTTGATCAGGAAGTCGATGTGGCCCCAGCGCTCGACGGCGGCCTCGACGATGCGCCGCGGCGCGTCGTCATGGGTCAGGTCGACGGCGACGGTCGCGACCCGCGCCGGGTCGGCGATGGACTCTTGCAATTGGGCCAGTCGATCCTCGTCGCGGCCCGTGCCCAGGACCGCCATTCCCATGTCGGCCAGTTTCTGTGCGCAGCCCAAGCCGATGCCGCTGGTTGCGCCCGTGACGATTGCGACCTGCATCTCACCCATCCCGTGTTAGAGCCGCCCGGATCTGATGTTTGAGGATCTTGCCCGCGTCGTTCTTGGGCAGCGCATCCCAGATGACCACCTGTTCCGGGGCCTTGAATTTCGCGACGCCCTTGCTTTGCAGCAGCGCGAGCAGGTCGGCGACGCCCGGCTTTGACCCACCCGGCTCACCCGCGGGCACGATCACCGCGCACGCCCGTTCCCCGGTTCGATCGTCGGGCACACCGACGATCGCGATTTCGGCGATGCCGGGGTGGTCGGCCAGCAGGTCCTCGACTTCCGTGGCCGAGATGTTCTCGCCGTTGCGGATGATGACGTCCTTGGCCCGGCCGGTCACGACGAGGTATTGGGCTTTCAAACCAGCTGAGACCCAGCGCCCGAGGTCCCCGGTGCGGAAAAACCCTGCGGCATCGAACGAATCGACGTCGTCCTGCCGGTGCCGGTAGCCCAGCAGCATCTGCGGGCCGCGGACGCAGATCTCCCCGTCGCCGTCCGGAGCGGAGTCATGCGCGACGAGTTTGATCTCGGCGATCCCGGCCCGCCCGTCGGTGTCCGCGGCTCGGTCGGTCTCGTCTCGCCGGGGCGCGCCGACGGTCGCGACGGGCACCTCCGTGCAGCCATACACCCGGGTGACGACCGCTCGGTCGAAATATTCGGTGGCGCGCCGGATCAGCGACGGCGACACCGAGGCGCCGCCGCAGATGAATACCTTCAGGTCGGGCAGGCGATCCTCGGCGCGTTCGGCGGCGGCCAGCAGCTGCCGCAAAAACGGTGTCGCCCCGGCCATGTGGGTGCAGTGTTCACCGTTCATCAGCGCCACGGCCGCCGCCGGGTCCCACCGGTCCATGAGCACCGCCGTCGTGCCTAGCAGCAGCGGACATTCGAACGCGTAGATCGACCCGCCGATGTGGGCGACGGGCGAGGGGACCAGGAAGGTGTCACCCGGCTCGACATTCCAGTGGTCACGGATCTGACGGATCAGCGCGTGTATCGAATTGTGACTGTGCAGAACGCCTTTCGGGCGGCCGGTGGTGCCCGAGGTGTACAGGACCATCCGCACGGCGTCGGGATCCAGGGCCGGCAGCGGCGCCGGATCCGGCCGCTCCTGCAGCAGGGCCGGGTACGGCGTGTGCGGGCCGGCTTCGGTGCCACGCAGCACCACCACTTCGGGGGCGGGGCTCATCGCGGCGGTCACGCGTTCGAGCATCGCGGCGTAGTCGTGACCGCCGAACAGGTGCGGGACGAAGATCATCGCGGATTCGACGTCCTCGAGGATGAAACGCAACTCGTGGTCGCGTAGCGACGGCAGGATCGGGTTCACCACCATCCCGGCCACGGTCGCGGCCAGGTAGACGACCGCGGCCTCGTGCCAGTTCGGCAGTATGAACGACACCGCGCTGCCGGTCGGCATGCGCTCCAGCAGGGCGTTGGCCAACCGGGTCGCCTGGCTGTACAGCGCGGCGCAGTCGAGCCGAGTGTCCCCGTCCACCAACACGGTTCGCTGCGGTGAGGCCTCCGCGGCCGCGCGCAGCGCGTCGGCGAGCGTGGTCGTCACCCACAGCCCGCGCCGGTAGGCCTCCGCCGCGCGTGCCGCGTCTATCAGTGCACCCGCCCTAATCATTGACGCGGCGCATCGTCATGGCGTACCGGAAGCTCGACGACAGGTGGGTGTTGACCGTTACCTGAGCGACCTCGCCGTCGGACGTCGTGTAGGTGCGCCGCATCTCCAGCGCCGCCGTGCCCGCCACGACCCCCAGGCCGTCGGCCAGCCCGGGCGGCAGCAGCACCGCGGCGATCTCCTGCCGCAACTCGGCGATGCTCACCCCGAACAGGTCCTCGATCAACGGAAAGATCGGGCCGGTGTGGCGTTGCAGCAGCCGGCCGACGGCGGCGAAATCGCGGTTGATGTAGTACTCCGTACGGCAGAGGGGCGCCGACGCGCCGTCGGCCCGCCGGTAGCCGCGCACGGACAGCCACTGCGTGCCGACGGGCAGCCCGGTCTGTGCGGCGAGTTCGTCGTCGATCGTCACCATCTCGTTGGACTCGATGTTCAGCCGCGCTCCGGACGCGAACGCGAGCAGGTCGTCAATCGACATCGTGTCCTGCGCATAGGAACTCGACGCCGGCCGGGGAACCACCCGGGTCCCCGCACGGGGCCGCGACGCGACCAGGTTGTCCTCGCGCAGCCGGCGCAGCGCTTCGCGGACGGTGTAGCGGCTGACCGCGAAGCGCTCGCACAACTGGTGTTCGGTCGGCAACTGCGAACCCACCGGGTAGACGCCGTCGACGATCTCTTTGCGCAGCGTTCGCGCGATCTGCAGATAGCGGTGCTCGCTCGAGATGGCCTGGGACATCAGCGGCCGTCCCGCAGTCGGCGCAATGCCAGGACGCTGCCGTCCCCGTCGGCGGAGACATAGAGCGTCCCGTCGGCCGCGGCCGCGATCCCGGCGAAGGGGCCCTGCGGGCCGGAGAACGGCGGCATGCCCTTCAGCGGCTTGGGCACCACACCCGCCGGGGGGCCGACGGGTAAACCCGACGCGATGGTCCGCCGAACCCCGGTGGTCGCATCGAACGCGACCAACTCCTTGGCACCGGCGTCGACGACGTAGAGCACCCCGTCGTGCACGCAAATGCCTTGGGGTCGTTGCAGATCGGCGACCACAGTGTCGATCCGCGACCCATTCACTCCGACCACCCGTCCGGCGCCGGCCTCCGCGACCAGGCACGCCCCGTCCGCGCCGATCGCGACGCCGACCGGTTCGCGCAGGTCGCTGGCCAGCACGTCGATACCGCCCCTCCGCAACGACAGCACCCGCCCGGTGCCCAACTCGGCGAAGACCACGCCCCCCGGCCCGACCGCAACTCCGTAGAGCTGGTCGAAACCGTCGGCCAGCACCTCGGTTTCGCTCGCCGTCGGCCGATAACGGCCGACCTGGCCGCCAGAGGTCGTGACGACGAACTCGCCGGGCCCGCTCGACGCGAGGCCGCGCAAAAAGCCGGGGTAGCCGGGACTGAACAACATCCCCACGGTCTGCAACGACCCGTCGGGCGCGGCGGCATAGAAGTATGTGCCGTCGGCGATGTAGAGCCGCCCGTCGTGGCCCACCGCCAGGTCCAGCGGCCAGTTCAGCCCACCCGGCAGCACCGTTCGCGTCGCGCCGTCCGGTGATATCTCGGTGATCTCGCCGGTGAAGTTGGACACCAGCACCCGGTCGCCGACGAGGGTGCAGTTGTCCAGGCCCGGACTGAGCTGGGCGAGCAGCCGCCGGTCGCCGCTGCGCGGATCGATGCGCAGCACCTGCCCGCTGGCCACCTGGGTCGAGACGATGTAGCCCTGCGAGTCGAACTTGACCGAGTCGGGAACGCCGAGATCGCCCGCGACGCACTGTGTTTCGCCGCCGTCGGGATCGACGCGCCAGATCTCGTTGGCGCCCATCACCGGGAAATAGAGCAGCCCGTCCGGGCCGACCTCCATCGCGTTCGGGGAGGGCACGCCGTCCAACATGACCCGCGGCGGCCCGCCGTTCAGGTTCAACTCCAGCAGGCGCCCGCCCTCGCGGCATTCGCCGATGAACAAGCGGTCCCGGTGAACGGTGATGCCGTTGGCCGACGGAACGTCGTCGCGCAGCACCCGGGTCCGACCGGCGTTGTCGCGCACGCTGACCCGGCCGTCCATCACCTCGGTGGCGTACAGGTTGCCGCGCGCGTCGAACGCGACGTCGTCGGGGGCCACGATCTCGCCGCCCCTGGCACTCACGACCGCCAGCTCCCCGGTGCGGTGATCCAGCGCGCTGATCTGGCTGCCGGTCACCTGCGCGATGTACACGCGCCCGTCCGGACCGGTGCGCAGGCCGTTGGCGCCGAACAGGCGGCTTGCCGCGGTGACCCGCTCGAGCCGCCAGTCGTCGGCGACGTCGATCGACTGCGGGACCGCATACCGGGATGGCCGCGTTGCAACGCCCCGTGAAATGGACATGCCGTGCCGAGGTCCTTCCGCCAGCCGTTTGAGCTGGACGCTATCAACTCCGCTTAGTCCAGACAATAGCCTCCGGAGCAGGCGGTCTCGGTCTTGACAGCCCAGTCCACCGATGGGAATAGTGTTCTCCAAAGGACAGAACGCAGTATTTTGTCCGGACAAGCAGTGCCGTGGATCCCGTGGGCGGCGGGGGAAAGCAGGTCATGGACGATCGCGAGGATCTGCTGGCGCTCGACGGTCGCATCGTCGTGGTGTCCGGTGCCGGTGGCGGCGGCATCGGCACGACCGTGACGGCCATGGCCGCCCGCGCGGGGGCCACCGTGATCGCGGTGAGCCGGTCGAAGGAAAACCTCGACGAGCACGTCGCCCCGCTGGCTCAACAAGGCCTGGCAGTGGTGCCCGTCGCGGCCGACGCGTCGACCGACGAGGGCATCGCCGCGGTGATCGACCACGCACGGCGCGCCGACGGGAGCCTCTACGGTCTGGTGAACGTCGCGGGCGGCGCCGAGCCGTCGACGTGGATGCCGTCGACACGGGTGACGCGCGACGACTGGCGCAAGATCTTCACCGACAATCTCGAAACCGCGTTCTTCATGAGCCGGGCCGTCGCGGCCGAACTCGTCGCGCAGCAGCGGCCCGGGTCGATCGTGTCGATCTCGTCGATCAGCGGCATGAACACCGCGCCGTTTCACATCGCCTACGGGACCGCCAAGGCCGCGATCACGGCGATGACCCGCACGATGGCGCTCGAGTTGGCTTTGTCCGGGGTCCGGGTGAATGCGGTGGCGCCGGGCGTCACCGAGACCGCGGCCTCGCGCACCTACGTGGACGAGGACCCGGACCGGGATCGGCAGGCGATCGCGATGGGCCGGCGCGGCCGGCCCGAGGAGCAGGCCGGCGCCATCCTATTCCTGCTCTCGGACCTGTCGAGCTACATCACCGGCCAGACGCTGCTCGTCGACGGGGGCCTCGACCTCAAGTGGAGCCATCTCGGCGCCGACAACACCTCGCTGTTCCTCAAAGACGAATCCTTCCGCGCGGCCATTAGGAGGATGTCGTGACTGACACGGAAGTCCAAGCGACCGAAGAACTTTCGAAACCCATGACGATCGGCGTCGAGGCCTACATCAGCGAGGACTACGCCCGCGCCGAGCGCGACAAGCTGTGGCGAAAGGTCTGGCAGCAGGTCGGCCGCGTCGAAGAGCTGCCCGAGGTGGGCAGCTACCTGACCTACGACATCCTCGACGACTCGATCATCGTTGTTCGCAGCGCAGACAACGAATTTCGCGCGCACCACAACGTCTGCATGCACCGGGGCCGCCGGTTGATCGACACGCCGCAGGGCGCGAAGAACGCCTGCGGCCGCGCCCGCAAGTCGTTCGTGTGCGGCTTCCACGGCTGGACCTACGGCCTGGACGGTGCGTGCACCCACATCCGCGAGCAACAGGACTGGCAGGATGCGCTGACCCCGGAGAACACCCACCTTCGGCCGGTCAAGGTCGACACGTGGGGCGGCTGGTTGTGGATCAACATGGACCCTGACTGCGAGCCGCTGGCCGACTATCTGTTTCCCGCCGCCAAGATCCTCGATCCGTTCGGGTGTGAGAACATGCGCTACAAGTGGCGCAAATGGCTGTATTTTGACTGCAACTGGAAGGTCGCGCTGGAGGCGTTCAACGAGACCTACCACGTCTACACAACCCATCCGGAGTTCAACAAGTTCGGCGAATTCAAGGGGTGGGCCAAGGCGCAGGGCAAGCACAGCAACATCGGCTATGACGCCCCGGACGATCTCGCGGCGACCAAGTCCAAGATCCGCCTCGGCACCGGCGCCGATCCGCGGGTGTCGACCGCCCAGATGCAGATCTACACGATGGAGGAAACCAACACCTCGACCACCGAGACGCTGGTGAACGCCGCCAAACGGCTGGTCGACGAACTGCCGGAGGGCACACCGGCGGACAAGGTCCTCGAGCACTGGCTGGCGTCCGCGCGCCGCGACGACGAGGCCCGCGGCGTGATCTGGCCGACGATTCCGCCCGACATCCTCGGGCAGGCCGGCACCGCGTGGCAGATCTTCCCGAACTTCCAGATCGGTCAGGGTCTGACTGTTGCGCTGTGCTACGGCGCCCGGCCCGACCCGAGCTACAACCCCGACAAGTGCATATTCGAGGTATCGGTCTTCGAATTGTTTCCCAAAGGCGAAGAGCCGCAGACGGAGTGGGAGTACACGCCGGTCGGTGATCCCAGGTGGCGCTCGGTTCTGCCGCAGGACTTCTCCAACATGGCCGCAGTGCAGCAGGGCATGAAGTCGCTGGGCTTTCCAGGCACCAAGCCCAATCCCTATCGGGAGCGCAGCACCGTCAACCTGCACTACCAGCTGTCGAAGTACATGGGTACCGGTGCGCCGGAAGAGATTCGATGACGAACTTCGACACCTGTGGGCCGACCGACACCCCACAAGACATCGACATCGACGCGCTTCGCGAGAAGTACCTGCACGAGCGCGACAAGCGGCTGCGCCCCGAGGGATCGAAACAGTATCTGGAACTCGCCGGCGATTTCGCCGAGTTCGCCGAAGTCGATCCGCACACGCCGGTGACTGTCCGCGCGCCGATCGCCGAGGACATCGAGGTAGCGGTCCTCGGAGGTGGTATCGCCGGCCTGCTGGCGGGCGCCTACCTCAAGAAGTCCGGTGTCGACGACGTCCACGTCATCGAGATGGGCGGGGACTTCGGCGGCGTCTGGTATTGGAACCGCTTCCCCGGAATCCAGTGTGACAACGACGCCTACTGCTACATCCCGATGCTCGAAGAGCTCGACTTCATGCCGAGCAAGAAGTTCGCCGACGGGGCGGAGATCTACGAGCACTGCCGCCGCATCGCCAAGCATTTCGGGCTGTACGACGGGGCGATCTTCTCCACCCAGGTGCGCACGGTGCGCTGGTACGACTCGACCCAACGCTGGCGGCTGCGGACGAATCGCGGTGACGACATCCGCGCCCGCTTCGTCGTGATGACGCAGGGCTCCTACAACCGGCCGAAGTTGCCCGGCATCCCCGGCCTCAAGGACTTCAAGGGCCACGTCTTCCATTCCGCTCGCTGGGATTACGACTACACCGGCGGCGACGCGAGCGGCGGCCTGCATAGGCTCGCCGACAAGCGGGTCGCCCTCGTCGGCACCGGGGCGACCGGTGTTCAACTGGTTCCCCACCTGGGCCGGGATGCCCAGCACCTCTACGTGTTCCAACGGACACCATCGTCGGTGGACGAGCGCGGAAACGAGCCCACGAATCCGGCATGGGTGGAATCGCTGCAGCCCGGGTGGCAGGCGGAGCGCAAGCGCAATTTCCATCGGTGGTCGCCGTTCGAGGGCGTGGTGTTCGACGCGGCGGATCAGGTTTGCGACTTCTGGACCGAGCTGGGACGCAACATGACCGCGCGAATCGCCGCCAGCGAGGACCCCGCGTCGCTGAGCGTCGAGCAGATCATGGCGATCCGCGAGGAGGAAGACTTCAAGATCATGGAGCGGCTGCGACGCCGGATCGCCGACATCGTCGACGACCCGGATACCGCCGAGGCGCTCAAGCCGTATTACCGGTTCCTCTGCAAGCGGCCGTGTTCGAGTGACGAATACCTGCCCACTTTCAACAATCCCAACGTCACGTTGATCGACGTGTCGGAGTCCAAGGGTGTGGAACGGCTCACGGAGAACGGCATAGTCGCCAATGGCGTTGAGTACGAGGTCGATTGCGTGATCTTCGCCAGCGGCTTCGAGATCTCTACCGAGATCAGCCGCCGCTATGCGATGGAAGCGATCGAGGGCCGCGACGGCCTGTCGCTCTTCGATCACTGGCGTGACAGCTATAAGACGCTGCACGGCATGACCACTCGCGGTTTCCCGAACCAGTTCCACACCGGCTTCCTCCAGGGGGGCGTTTCGGCCAACACCACGGCGATGTTCGAGCAGCAGGCCGAACACATCGCCTACCTCATTTCCGAAGCCATCAAGCGCGGCGCGACCACGGTCGAACCGAGTCAGGAGGGTCAGGACGACTGGGTCACCACGATCCGGGACCTCGCGATCGACAACTCGGCGTTCGAAGTGGCCTGCACGCCAGGCTATTACAACAACGAGGGCGGCGGAGGCGGAGAGGGTATCCGCTCGTTTCTCGGGGAGCCTTACTCGCCGGGCTTCTACGCGTTCGACGACCTGCTCAAACAATGGCGCGCAAGAGGCGACCTCGCCGGTCTGGTCCTTGGAACATAGATGGCCGACTTGAGATTCGACGGCAGGGTGGCGATCGTCACCGGGGGTGGTCGAGGGCTCGGCCGCGCCTACGCCACGCTGCTCGCGTCGTTGGGGGCGAAGGTCGTCGTCAACGATCCGGGGGGCGGCCTCACCGGCGAGGGCACCGACGCCGGTCCGGCCGACGATGTGGTGCGCGAGATCGTCGCTGCCGGGGGTGAAGCCGTCGCCAGCACCGATTCGGTCGCCACCGCGGCCGGCGGCAAGGCGATCATCGAGGCGGCGCTCGACACGTACGGCCGCCTCGACGTCCTCATCCACAACGCCGGCAACGTCCGGCACGGCTCGCTGAAGGAGATGAGCTACGAAGATTTCGACGCGGTGCTCGACGTGCACCTGCGTGGCGCGTTCCACGTTGTGCGCCCGGCATTTCCGGTGATGTGCGCGGCCGGATACGGGCGCATCGTGTTGACGTCCTCGATCGGCGGTCTGTACGGAAACCACGGCGTGGCCAACTACGCGGCGGCCAAGGCCGGCGTGCTCGGGCTGGCGAACGTCGCCGCCCTCGAAGGCGCGGCCGAGGGCGTGCGGTGCAACGTGATCGTCCCCGCCGCGGTGACGCGGATGGCCGACGGCATCGACACCTCGGCCTACCCGCCCATGGGCCCGGAGCTCGTCGCGCCCGTGGTGGCCTGGCTGGCCCACGAAAGCTGTTCGGTGACCGCCGAGATGTTCATCGCGCTGGCGGGCCGGGTGGCGCGGGCGGTCATCGCCGAGAGCCCCGGCGTGCATCGGCCGGCCTGGACGGTCGAGGACGTCGGGGCGCATCTCGACGCGATCCGAAACGTCGAAGCGCCGTTGGTCTTTCCGGTGGCGCCCGACGGTCATGGACAGCACATCCGCTACAGCTTCGACCTCGCGCACCGTTCCAGCGATCGCGGAGTGCTGCATGGCTAGCCGGACGAGCGCGGGGCCCCTGGCCGGTGTGCGGGTGATCGACCTCACGGCGATGGTGATGGGGCCGTACTGCACACAGATCATGGCCGACATGGGCGCCGACGTGATCAAAGTCGAACCCCCACAGGGTGATAACACCCGGTACATCTCGGTCGGCCCCGCGCCCGGGATGAGCGGCGTCTTCGTCAACGTGAACCGCGGCAAGCGCAGCGTCGTGCTCGACCTTCGGACGGACGCCGGAGCGCGGGCGCTGCGCAGCCTCGTCGAGACCGCGGACGTGTTCATCCACTCGATGCGCGCCAAGGCGATCGCCAAGCTCGGCTTCGCCTACGACGACGTCGCCGCGATCAACCCGGCGATCGTCTACACCAACTGCTACGGGTACGGGCGCCGCGGACCCGAACGGGACCGGCCCGCCTACGACGACACCATCCAGGCCGAATGCGGGCTGCCCGCGGTGCAACAGCAACTGACCGGCGAGGCCGACTACGTCGGAACGATCATGGCCGACAAGGTCGCCGGGCTGACCGCGCTGTACGCGACGACCATGGCGTTGTTCCACCGCGAGCGCACCGGCGAGGGGCAGGAAGTCGAGGTCGCCATGTTCGAGACCATGGCCTCGTTCATGCTCGTCGAACACGCCAACGGCGCATTGTTCGACCCTCCCCTGGGGCCGGCCGTGTATCCGCGCACCGTGGCGCCCAACCGCCGTCCCTACCGCACCAGCGACGGCCACATCGCCGCGCTGATCTACAACGACAAGCACTGGAACGCGTTCATCGACGCCGTGCAGCCACCGTGGGCCGGCGAGCTGTATTCGACGCTGGAACAGCGCGCACGCGAGATCGACACTGTCTACGGACTGTTGGCCGAGACGATGAAGCAGCGCACCACCCAGGAGTGGCTCGCTCTGTTCCGCGAACTCGAGATACCCGCCGCGCCCCTGAACACGCCCGGCGCGCTGTTCGACGATCCGCACCTCAACGCCGTCGGCATGTTCCAGACCGTCGACACCCCGCACGGACCGGTGCGCTTCCCCGGCGTACCCACCTGGTTCTCCCGGACACCGGGTCGCGTCGCGGGGCCCGCGCCCGAGCTGGGCGCCGACACCGCAGACGTGCTGGCCGAAATCGGTGCGGGCTGGGGGCATCTCGCTCGCGACGGAAAGGAACTTTGACCATGGCCGTGCCCGTCTACCAGCGCATCCTCGACCTGTTCGAGGCCGAGGGCGTGAACACGCTGTTCGGTATCCCGGACCCGAACTTCGTGCACATGTTCACCGAGGCCGACGCCCGCGGGTGGTCCGTCGTCGCGCCGCATCACGAACTGAGCGCGGGATTCATGGCCGAGGCGGCGTCGCGGATGACGGGTAAGCCCGGCCTGTGCATCGGCACGCTCGGCCCCGGCGTGGCCAACATCTCCGGCGCGATGATGTGTGCCCTCGTGGAGAACTCGCCGGTGATCTTCCTCGGCGGCCAGCGCGCCCGCATCACCGAGCGCCGGGTCCGGCGCGGACGCATCCAATTCGTCCAGCAGGAAGGCCTTTTCACGCCGTCGGTCAAATACAGCAGCTCGATCGAGTACGCCGACCAGACCGACGAGATCGTCCACGAGGCGATCCGGCGGGCGATGTCGGGTACGCCCGGACCGGCCTACATCGAGTACCCGTCGCACGTCATCCTCGCCGAGCTCGACGTGGCGGATCCGCTTCCGCCCGAAAGGTATCGGCTCGTCAACCAGACCGCGGGCGAGCACGAGGTGGCCGAAGCGGCGAAGTTGATCCGTGCGGCCCAGAGCCCGATCCTGTTGGTCGGGCACGGGGTCCACACCTCGCGCACCGGCGCGGCGGTCCGAGAGCTGGCCGACCTGATGGCCTGCCCGGTGATCCAGACCTCGGGCGGCACGTCGTTCATCGAGGGTCTCGAGGACCGCACCTTCGCCTACGGATTCTCGCCCGCGGCCGTCGAGGCGGTGGTGAAGTCGGACCTGTGCGTGGCGCTGGGTACGGAGCTGGGCGAACCGAGCCACTACGGCCGGACCCGCCATTGGGCGCAGAACGATGGGGAACGCAAATGGGTTCTGGTCGAACAGGATCCGGTCGCCATCGGCGTCAACCGTCCCATCGACGTCCCCCTGGTCGGTGACCTTCGCGGGGTGGTGCCCCAGCTGGTAAAGGCGCTCGGTGACAGTCCGAGAAAGGCGTCCGTCGACCTCGACCGCTGGATCAGACAGGACGCGGCGGAGCTGGCGCAGCTCGCGGAGAACGCGCCGACGGGCCGGACGCCGATACACCCGGCGCGGTTCGTCGTCGAGGCCACTCGAGCGTTCCCGAAAGACGGCATCCTGGTCCGCGACGGCGGCGCGACCGTCATTTTCCAGTGGACCTACTCACAGGCCAAACCGCGCGACGTCATCTGGAACCAGAACTTCGGCCATCTCGGCACCGGCCTGCCGTACGCGGTCGGGGCGTCGGTCGCCGAGGGCGGCAAGCGCCCGGTGATGCTGCTGACCAGCGATTCGGCGTTCCTGTTCCACATCGCCGAGTTGGAAACCGCGGCGCGGCAAAAGCTTCCGCTGGTGTGCGTGGTGGGTGTCGACCACCAGTGGGGACTCGAGGTGGGCGTCTACAAGCGCACCTTCCCCCAGCCGTCGCCACAACCCGGCGTGCACTGGAGCAAAGACGTCCGCCTCGACAAGGTCGCCGAGGGCTTCGGCTGCCACGGCGAGTACGTCGAGAAGGAGGACGAGATCGGCCCGGCGATCGAGCGGGCCTACGCCAGCGGCAAGCCCGCCGTGGTCCACGTCTGCATCGACCCGAAGGCCAACTCCGAGGAGATGCCCAAATACGACGAATTCCGCACCTGGTACGCGGAAGGCACCCAGTAGGGAGTAAGGAGTAGTCATGCGCGAATACCTGAAGTTCTACATCGACGGCCGCTGGGTCGACCCGGTGCGGCCAAACACGTTCGACGTGGAGAACCCGGCGACCGAACAGGTCTCCGGGAAGATCTCGCTCGGCTCGGCCGCCGACGTCGACGTGGCGGTCAACGCCGCCCGGCGCGCTTTCGACGACTGGTCGCAAAGCAGTCGCGAACAGCGCCTCGAGCTGCTGGAGGCGATCCTTGCCGAATACGGCAAGCGCGCGGGCGATCTCGCCGAGGCGGTCACCGAGGAAATGGGCGCCCCGCCGTCGCTGGCCGCCGGCCCACAGGTCCAACTCGGGCTCGGTCATCTGGTGACGGCGATCGACGTGCTGAAGAACTTCTCGTTCTCCGAACAGCACGGGGCGACGCTGATCGCCAAGGAGCCGATCGGCGTGTGCGGGCTGATCACGCCGTGGAACTGGCCGCTCAACCAGATCGCGGTCAAGGTGTACCCGGCGTTGGCGACCGGATGCACGATGATCCTGAAACCGTCGGAGGTGGCGCCCTTCTCGGCCTACATCTTCACCGAGATCCTCGATGCCGCGGGCGTCCCCGCAGGGGTGTACAACCTGGTCAACGGCGACGGTCCCGGCGTCGGCGTCGCCCTGGCCAGCCACCCCGACATCGACATGGTGTCGTTCACCGGGTCCACGCGCGCCGGTGTCGAGGTGGCCAGGAACGCCGCTACGACCGTGAAGCGGGTGACCCAGGAACTTGGGGGCAAGAGCCCCAACATCGTCCTCGACGACGCGGGCTTTGCCGACAGCGTGCGCGCCGGCGTAGCCAACATGATGCCGAACACCGGGCAGAGTTGTAACGCGCCGTCGCGCATGCTGGTCCCGAATTCGCGGATGGCCGAGGCCATCGACGTCGCGCGCGAGGTCGCCGAGCAGGTGAAAGTCGGCAGCCCTGACGACAAGAGGGCGATCGGGCCGGTGGCCTCGCGGGCGCAATTCGAAAAGGTCCAGGGCCTGATCCAGAAGGGCATCGACGAGGGCGCGACGGTCGTGGCCGGCGGGCCGGGCCGGCCGGCGGGGCTGGAAAAGGGTTACTACGTCAAGCCGACCGTTTTCGCCAACGTCACGAACGACATGACGATCGCGCGCGAGGAGATCTTCGGTCCGGTGCTGTGCATCCTCGGCTACGACGACATCGATCAGGCCGTGCAGATCGCCAACGACACCGATTACGGCCTGGCCGGCTACGTCTCGGGGGCGGACCTCGACAAGGCCCGCGAGGTGGCCCGCAAGATCCGCGCAGGCTGGGTGACGATCAACCACGCGTTCGACATGAACTCGGCGTTCGGCGGCTACAAGCACAGCGGCAACGGTCGGGAGTGGAGCGAGTTCGGGTTCCACGAGTACCTGGAGGTCAAGAGCACCCTGGGCTACGCGCCCCAGTAGGCCGCGCGCCGCCGGGGAGGTTGCCATGAAGTGTCGTGCCGCCGTATTACGCGGGGTCGGCGAGGACTGGGAAGTCCGCGAGATCGTTCTCGACCCGCCGCGCGCCGGTGAAGTCCTGGTGCGGATGGCCGTCGCGGGGATCTGCCATTCGGATGACCACGTGTTCACGGGCGACGTGGTGCCGACGCCCGAGGTGCTGGCCGCGAGCGGCCAGCCCGCGCCGGACTGGTTCCCGCTGCTGGGCGGTCACGAGGGCGCCGGTGTCGTCGCCGAAGCCGGGCCGGGCGTGACGACGGTGCGGCCGGGCGACCACGTCGCGCTCTCGTTCATTCCCGCGTGCGGCAATTGCCGGTTTTGCGTCAACGGTCAAAGCTACATCTGCGACGTCGGCGCGACCCTGTTCGTGAGGGAGATGCCCACGGACGGGACGTGCCGCCGGCACCTCGGCGACGAAAACCTGTTGGCCTATGGGCAACTGGGCACCTTCGCGGAATATGCGGTGCTATCCGAGAGATCCGTCATCAAGATCGACGACGCGATCCCCTTCCACGCCGCGTCACTGGTCTCGTGCGGTGTCAGCACCGGCTGGGGCTCCGCGACGGTCTCGGCGGGCACCGAACCGGGCGACACCGTCGTCGTCATCGGGACCGGCGGTGTCGGAATGAACGCGCTGCAGGGGGCCCGCGCGGTCGGCGCGACCTACGTCGTCGGCGTCGATCCCGTTGAGTCGAAGCGGGATTCGGCCAAGATCTTCGGTGCCACGCACACCGCCACCTCCGCGGAGGAGGCGATACCGCTGGTGAAAGACATCACGGCCGGCGTCATGGCCGACCGCGTCATCGTCACTCCCGGCGTCGTGCGCGTGGACTTGATCCCGCTGGCGATGACGCTGCTGCGCAAGGGCGGGGTATGCGTGCTCACCGGGATCACCCCGTATACCGAGCCGCCGGTTCCGTTGGTGCTTCAGGAGATGACTCTGTCGGCCAAACAACTCAGGGGCGCGCTCTACGGAGGCATGAATCCACGCACGAGCGTTCCAATGCTGTTGTCGCTTTACCAGGCGGGCGCGTTGAAACTGGACGAGCTGGTCACCCGCCACTACGGGCTCGACGAAATCAACGAGGCGTTCGCGGACCTGCGCGAGGGGCGCAACATCCGCGGAATCATCGATTTCGCCGGCCCGTAGAACGCCGCCCCGTTCACGCGGATTCGAAGTGGCGCCGGATCCCGGCCAGCATCTCGATGTGGGCCTTGACGGCCTCGCGCGTCGTCATCGCGGCGAGCGGCCGGGGCGCGGCGATCCGGATCCGCTCGGTGATGCGGGTGCCGCCGTCGATCGGCGCGAAGGCGACCGTGCCGCGCAGCCGCACCCCCGGGGACTGGTCGGCCTCGGTGTCCACCTCGCCGTCGGCCCGGACGTGCAGCCGCGCGTGATAGGTGATCCGCATGCGCAGCGGCCCCAACGGAATCCGGTCCACCACCCGGTAGCTCTGCAGGTACCCTTCCGGCGTTTCGGTGCGCGACGTGGCCTGCACCGACACGATCAGCGGATGCACGATCTTGATGTTGTCCAGATCCACGTAGAAATCGCGGACGTCGCCGGGCGCAGCGGGCACATCTTCGGACAGCTCTGTTTCGGCGTGCGCCGTCCACCAGCTCACAGATACAGCTCCGCGGTGAGAACACCTGTGCGCCACCAGATCAACGCCGCGAACACACCCGATACCAGGACCGTCACCGAGGCCTGGATCAGGTTGCGGCGTTCCCTCGACGCGTAAACGTAAGCCGCGGCGACCAATCCGCCGGTGACCAGCCCGCCCACGTGTCCCTGCCAGCTGATCCGTTGGGAACTCACGGCCGGAGCGACGAACGTGTAGAGCAGATTGATCGCGATAACGGCAACAACCCAGCGCAGGTCCAGGTTGAGCCGCTTCGCCACCACGAAGGTGGCGCCGAAAAGGCCGAACACCGCGCCCGATGCGCCCGCTGTCGCCGTGCTCAGCGTGATCAGGTAAACCAGCACCGACCCACCCAGCAGGCTCAGCGCGTACAGTGCGCCGAAGCGCAGCCGGCCGAGCAGCACCTCGAGCGGTGGGCCCACGACGTACAGCGCCCACATATTCAGCAACAGGTGAGTGGCGCCGTAGTGCACGAACGCCGACGTCACCAGTCGGTACAGCTGGCCGTCGGCGACGGCGGGCGGCCACAGGACGAGCTGACTTTGCAAGCCCCGCACCGACATCTGCAGTGCGAACACCAGGACGTTGATCGCGATCAGCGCGTAGGTGACCACCGGCGTGGCCGTCCGCTCCCGGCCGCCGAATTGCGTCCGGGGCTGACGAATGCTTCGGGCACCCTCCTCCACGCATTCCACGCACTGGTGACCGACCGCGGCCGCGCGCATGCAGTCCGGGCAGATATAGCGTTCGCAGCGGTTGCAGCTCAAGTAGGTCGGACGGCCAGGGTGCCGATAGCAGACGCCCGCCGACTGCCACTGTGGTTCGCTGGGGCCGGTCACGGCACCAATCTTGCCTGTTCCCTCGTCCGTTGAGTTGTCTTACTGTGATTTCCGTGGAGTCGGGGTCGGGCGCCGTCGAGCGCTACCTGGAATGCCTGGCCGCCCACGATTGGGACGGCCTGGCCACCACCATCGCCGAGGACGGGCTGACCCGGGAGGGCCCGTTCTGCGATGTCGTCGAGGGCAAGCAGCACTATGTCGCCTACCTGCGCAAGGTGTGTACCACCCTCAAGGGCCACAAGCTGGAAGTGCAGCGGGTCTCGCACGTCGACGATCGCCTGTCCTACGTCGAGCTGACCGAGACGTTCGAGATCGACGGCGTCGGCGCGACGTGGCCCGAATGCATTCTGTTCGAGCGGGGCGACGATGGGCTGATCTCTCGCGTCAGCGTGTTCTTCAAACAGCGACAAGCCGACACCACCTAGCGGTCTATTCCCTCGCTCGGGGAATTGACCTACCGTGGACGGATGGAGGCAGATGGAACCCCGGAGTCGGTGGCGGTCGAGAAATTGCACTCGGGCGACCCGATCACCGATTGTGGTCAGCGGTACATAGTTCTCGAATCCAAAGCCGTCGGCGACAGCTGCGTGGTTCTCGAGCTGGAGTCCAGAGTGGACCATCAGCTGCAGGTCATCGAGAAGTCCTTCCCGGCCGGGTACCAGGTCGGCCGGGCGAACCACCGGATCCTGTAGACGGAATCTTCCATCCGAATATGCGCGAGTAGCCGTTCGACGGCTACCGCGCATTTGTGCTTTTCGGCCTTGCCTATTCGCCCGTCGTTCGAAATAACGCCTCCGCCAATGCGGTTCGGCGTCGCGACACTGCAAGCGCCGGCGTGGTAAAGGTTTCGCCGCGCGCGTGTTCTCCCAGGTTTGGTGTGTCGCGAACCCGGTAATGTTCCTGCCAGGAAGCGATTGCACCCCCTGGTAACCGAGCGAGTCCGACGCGCCCACTCGCTGGTGTTTTCGCTCGGCCGTCCATCCGGCCCATATGTGGACAGGCCACAGGCACGCCAGGATCATTAGGCGCGGATAGACGGGTTTGAAGGGTGACGGAATGAGGATTCCGGGTGTAGCCAGCGTCGTCGCTGGCGTGACCGGCGGAGCCGCGCAGGTGGTGCGGGCCGGCGTCTCCACGGCGGCCGGCGCCGCGGGCGCGGTGCAGATGTTCGCCAGCCCGGTGATGGAGCTGGCCGGCCCGGTGGTGACCTCGGTGGCCCACACGACGGGGCGGGCGATCGGCATCGGCTCCCCGTCCGGCGGCTCCCCCGACGCCGTCGTCCCGCCGGTGCGCTGGCGTAGCGGGCGCCGGGTGCATCTGGACCTGGACCCGCTGCTGCCGTTCCCCAGCTGGCACGAGCACGCGGCGGTGGTGGAGGAACCGGTTCGCAGGATCGCCGGGGTGGCCACCGCCCACGTCGAGGGCGCGCTGGGCCGGCTCGTGGTCGAACTCGACGGCGACGCCGACGCCGACCACGTCCTCGACGAGGTCCGGGAAACGGTCTGCGCCGTGGCCGCCGATCTCGCTTTCACCGGGCCCAAGGCGGTGAGCCGCACCGCGCCGTTCGCCGACCCGGGTAACCCGCTGGCGATTCTGGTCCCGTTCACCGCGGCGGCGATGGACGTCGCGGCGATCGGGGCCGCGGTGACCGGCTGGCTGGGCCGCCTGCCCGTCGCGCCGCGCAGCGCGCGCGCCGCGGCCGCCCTGCTCAATCACCAGCCGCGGGTGGTGGCCGTCCTGGAGTCGCGGCTGGGCCGCGTCGGCACCGACATCGCGCTCAGCGCCTCGACGGCGTTGGCCAACGGGCTGACCCAGGCGGTGGGCACACCGATGTTGGACCTGGCGCAACGCAGCCTGCAGATCTCGGAGGCCTCGGCCCATCGTCAGCGATGGCGGGAGCGGGAGCCGCAGCTGGCCTCGCCCGATCGGCCACAGGCGCCGGTGGTGCCCGTCATCTCGTCGGCCGGACCCAGCTCGCAGGCCCCGCGGCACAACTGGGCCGCGGCCGCCGCCGGCGAGGTATCCCACGTCGTGGTCGGTGGCGCGATCGACGCCGCCATCGACACCGCGAAGGGTTCCATGGCCGGGCCGGTCGAGGAGTACGCCGACCAGGCCGCGAACGCGTCGCTGATCGCCGCGGCCGGCGCGCTGCTGGCCGGCGGTGGCACCGAAGACGCGGCCGGGGCGCTGCTGGCCGGCGTGCCGCGGGCCGCGCATACCGGCCGCCAGACCTTCGCCGCCGTGCTGGGGCGCGGGCTGGCCAATGCCGGACAACTGATCCTGGACCCCGGCGCCCTGCGCCGGCTGGACCGGGTCAAGGTGGTCGTCATCGACGGGGCGGCGCTGCGCGGCGACAACCGCGCGGTGCTTCAGGCACGCGGCGACATCCCCGGTTGGGATGAGGACCGGGTCTACGAGGTCGCCGACGCGCTGCTGCATGGTGAAGAGGCGCCCGACCCCGACCCCGACGAATTGCCCGCCACCGGAGCCCGCCTGCGATGGCTTCGGGCCCAGGAGCCGTCGGCGACGCCCGCCCAGGGCCTCGAGCACGCCGACCTCATCGTCGACGGTGAACGCGTCGGCGGCGTCGACGTGGGGTGGGAGGTCGACCCGTTCGCGATCCCGCTGTTGCAGACGGCCCACCGGACCGGGGCGCGGGTGGTGCTGCGCCACGTCGCCGGCACCGAGGACCTGACGGCCAGCGTCGCCGTCAGCCATCCGGCGGGCACGCCGCTGCTGCAGTTGGTCCGCGATCTGCGGACCGACCGGGGGCCGGTCTTGCTGATCACCGCCGTGCACCGGGACTTCGCTTCCACCGACACGTTGGCGGCGCTCGCCGTCGCCGACGTCGGCGTGGCGCTCGACGATCCACAGGCCGCGACGCCGTGGACCGCCGACATCATCACCGGCACCGACCTCGCCGCGGCGGTTCGGATCCTCTCGACGCTGCCGGTGGCCCGGGAGGCCACGGAATCGTCGGTGCGACTGGCCAAGGGCGGCAGCACGCTGGCCGGCTTGTTGCTGGTCACCGGCGAGCCCGGCACCACCAACCCGTTGGCCGTACAGCGCTGGCTCAATCCCGTCAACGCGGCCGCCGCGGCCGCGTTGGTGTCGGGCGTCTTCTCGGCCACCCGGGCGCTGCGGTTGCCGGATCCCACGCCGCAGCCGCTGACCGCCTGGCACGCCCTGGACCCCGAAATCGTCTACTCGCGGCTGGCCAGCCGGACGCGGCCGCTGGCCGTCGAGCCCGGCGAGGCGCCCTGGCGCCAGGTCCTCGACGACCTCTCCTACAACCCGCTCGTCGCGCCGCTGCGGGGCCCGGCCACCCGGGTGGGGCGGCTGCTGTCCGCGACGCGGGCCGAGCTGGCCGATCCGCTCACCCCGATCCTGGCGGTGGGCGCGGCGGCCTCGGCGATCGTCGGCAGCAACGTCGACGCGCTGCTGGTCGCGGGCGTGATGACGGCCAACGCGATCGCGGGCGGGGTGCAACGCCTGCGGGCCGAGGCGGCGGTCGCCGAGCTGTTCGCCGAGCAGGACCGGCACGCGCGGCGCGTGGTGCTGCCGACCGTTGCGACCGCGCGCCGCCGGCTCGAGGCGGCCCGCTCCACCGAACGAACGGTGACCGTGAGCGCCAAGTCGCTGCGCCCGGGCGACATCATCGACCTGGCCGCCCCGGAGGTGGTGCCCGCGGACGCCCGCCTGCTGGTGGCCGACGACCTGGAGGTCGACGAGTCCTTCCTCACCGGTGAGTCGCTGCCGGTGGACAAGCAGGTCGATCCCGTCGCCGTCGCGGACTCCGACCGGGCCAGCATGCTTTTCGAGGGCAGCACCATCGTCGCCGGCCGCGCCCGGGCGATCGTGGTGGCCACCGGCGCCGGCACCGCCGCGCAACGGGCGATGTCGGCGATCGCCGACGTCGAGTCGGCCGCCGGGGTGCAGGCGCGACTGCGGGAATTGACCAGCAAGGTGCTCCCGCTGACGCTGGCCGGCGGCGCGGCGGTGACCGGATTGGCCCTGGCACACCAGGGTTCGCTGCGCCAGGCGGTCGCCGACGGTGTCGCGATCGCGGTGGCCGCCGTCCCGGAGGGCCTCCCGCTGGTGGCCACCCTGGCCCAGCTCGCCGCCGCCCAGCGGCTGTCGCGGCGCGGCGTGCTGGTGCGCACCCCACGCGCCGTCGAAGCGCTGGGCCGGGTCCAGACCGTGTGTTTCGACAAGACCGGCACCCTCACCGAGAACCGCCTGCGCCTCGTGCGCGTGGTGCCGAAGGGGGCCAGCGCCGACGCGCCGTTCCCGGATCCGAGCGACCCGCGCGCTGCCGAAGTGCTGCGCATCGCCGCGCGCGCGTGCACCCAGCCGCACAACGGGCAGGGGCACGCGCACGCCACCGACGAGGCCATCCTGACGGCCGCCAATTCCCTTGACGGTCGGGACGATTCGGAGTGGACGGTGCTCGCGGAGGTGCCGTTCGAGTCCAGTCGCGGCTACTCCGCCTCGATCGTCACCGCGACCGCCGCGACGGCGGATCCGATGCTGAAGGTCAAGGGCGCCCCCGAGGAGATCCTGCCGCGGTGCCGGTTCGCCGACCGGGACGGCGGCCAAGACCATGCCGAGTCTTTGGTGTCGGCGCTCGCCGGTCAGGGCCTGCGCGTGCTGGCGGTGGCGCGGCGCCAGTGGGACCGGGGAACCGCCGAGGAGGACACGGACGCGGACAACGTCGACGCGGCCGCGCACGACCTGGAGTTGGTCGGCTTTGTCGGATTGGCGGACACCGCGCGCCCGTCGGCGCGGCCACTGATCGAGGCGCTGGTGGAAGCCGGGCGCAGGGTCGTGCTGATCACCGGCGACCACCCGATCACCGCCCGGGCGATCGCGCGTCAACTGGGGCTGCCGGCGGATGCGCGCGAGGCCACCGGGGCCGAACTGGCCGCCCTCGATGAGGACGCCCGCGCCAGGCTCGCCGCGGACGTGCAGGTCTTCGCGCGCGTCAGCCCCGAGCAAAAGGTGCAGATCGTCGCCGCGCTGCAGCGCAGCGGGCAGGCGGTCGCGATGGTCGGCGACGGGGCCAACGACGCCGCCGCGATCCGCATGGCCGACGTCGGCATCGGCGTCAGCGGCCGGGGTTCGTCGGCGGCCCGCGGGGCGGCCGACATCGTCTTGACCGACAACGACCTCGGCGTCCTGCTCGACGCGCTGGTCGAGGGCCGCGGCATGTGGGGCGGCGTGCGGGACGCGGTCAGCATCCTGGTCGGCGGCAACGTGGGTGAGGTGCTCTTCACGATCATCGGGACCGCGTTGGGCACCGGTCGCGCGCCGGTGGGCACGCGCCAATTGCTGCTGGTGAACCTGCTCACCGACATGTTTCCCGCGCTCGCGGTCGCCGTCACCCCGCAGTACCCGCAGCCGGATGAGGACGAGGACGACTCCGACCGCGACGCCGAGGAGATGCAGCGGGCCTTGCAGTTGGCGGCGCTGTCGGAACCCTCGCCGTCGCTTGACGCGCCGCTCATGCGCCAGATCGTCACCCGGGGTGCCGTCACCGCGGCCGGCGCGACGGCGGCCTGGGCCATCGGGCGTTGGACGCCGGGCACCGAACGCCGCACGGCGACAATGGGTCTCACCGCGCTGGTGAGCACGCAGCTCGCGCAGACCCTGCTGACCCGCCGCCACAGCCCGCTGGTGTTGGCCACCGCCCTGGGCAGCGCGGGTGTGCTGGTCGCCATCGTCCAGACCCCCGGTGTCAGCCAGTTCTTCGGCTGCACACCCCTGGGGCCGGTCGCCTGGTCCGGGGTGATCGGCTCGACGGCGGGCGCCACCGCCGTGTCGGTGCTGGCGCCCAACTGGCTGGCCAACCGGGTCGCCGCGCTGGAGCCGAAAAAGGACTGAGCAATAGCCGACCTCTAGCTCGACAACTCCTTGCGCACCACCTTGCCCGCGGGATTGCGCGGGATGCTGTCGACGATGTTGATGTCCCGCGGCTGCTCGAAGCGGGAAACCCTGCCCCTCAAGTAATCCCGCAGCACCTCCGGGTCGAGGCTGCGCCCGGGCTGTGCGACCACGAAGGCCGCCAGCCGATGCCCGAACTGCTCGTCGGGAACGCCGATGACCGCGTTGTCCGCGATGTCGGGGTGTTCGGCGAGCGCGTTCTCGACCGCGCGGGGGTAGACGTTCTCGCCCCCGGAGATGATCATGTCGTCCTCGCGGCCGACGATGTAGAGCCGGCCCGAGTTGTCGAGATAGCCCATGTCGCCCGTGCTGGTCATGGTGCCCACGACCGCCTTGGCTCCGCCGTCCGTGTAGCCCTCGCTCGCCAGCTCGCCACCGACGAAGATGCGGCCGGTGACGCGCGGACCGACAGGCCGGTCGTTCTTGTCGAAGATGCGCACCGGGCAGCCGGCGACGGGTTTTCCGACCGTCTCGGGGGCGTCCCGCAGGTCGGCCGGCGTGGCCAGCGCGCCGATGCCGACTTCGGTTGAGCCGTAGCCGTTGTAGAGGATGTCGCCGTAGGCGTCCATGAACCGCTGCCCGAGGTTGGGATCGAGCCGGTCCCCGCTGGACAGCACCACCCGCAGGTAGGGCAACGGGTTTCGCGCCCGCACCCGTTGCGGCAGGTCCAGGATGCGCGCGAGCACGATCGGCACCGCGGTGAAGGCGTCGGCGCGATGCAGCGATGCCTGCGCGAGCGCGGCTTCGGCGTCGAAGTGGCGATTCGTCAGGACGGTCCCGCCGAGGGCGACGGTCAGCATCAGCATGCCCAGCCCCAAACCGTGGAACATCGGCATTGCCACCGAGATCCGCGACCCGGTCCGCAACCCGGTGCGATCGAGGATCGTCACCCAGACGCCCACCGCCGAACGCAGTTGCGGGGTGCGTGGCACCCCTTTGGGCTTGCCCGTCGTACCCGACGTCAGCAGGACGATCCGGCCGGGCGTCGCCACGGCGGGTCTCGAATTGCGCCGGCCTTCGTCGCGCGCACCGACCGGCGCCGGGTCGACGAGCGCGACCGATTGATCGGCGGCGCGCACCCGGTCCGCGAACTCGTCGTCGGCGACCATCGTCGTGATCCGGTGCGCGCTCAGCGCGGCGGCCAGCGCGTCGGTGCGGAAATCCGTATTGACGAGCACGACGTCGGCGCCGATCAGCGCGGCGGCGAAGAAGCCCTCGACGAATCCCCGTCCGTTGCGGCACATCACCCCGACGGCCTGACCGGAACCGGCCCCGGCGCCGGACAACGCGCGGGCCAGGGATTCCGTTTCCGAGCGCAGCTCGCGGTAGGTGAGGGCGCCGTCGTCGTCGACGATTGCGGCGCGGTCGGGCCAGCGGGCCGCCGTGACGGCCAACAGTGTGTAGGGATTGGTGCCGCCGCGGCGTGCCTCGCGAATGAGCCGGACCCCGGCCACCGGGGAAGGCGGACTGAGCAGTCGGGAGCGCAGCAGCGCGCGCAGCGCGGTGGCGACCACGCCGTCCGTCATCGTCGGGCCTCTTGCGCTTCGGCGTCGGCGAAGAAGCGCCGGTGCCACAACCGCGCCGCGCGATCGGCCGGCCCGGCCAGCAGCACCGAGGCCAGCTCCGCCGGCCACACCCAGGGCGGTTCGTTGGTGCGGGGCCGCTCGATCACCGCCTTGGCGATCGCGTCGGCGGCCTCGTCCGGGGACAGGCCGGGAAGCCGGCCCAGGATCGGTGTGGGCGCGATCATCCGGGTCCGCACCAGCGCGAAGTAGACCGCCGTGACGTCCACCCCGTCGGCGTGCAATTCCGGTGCCACGCTGCGCAGCCAGCGGTCGAAGGCGCCCTTGGAGGCCTGGTAGGCGCCCCATTGGGGGCCGGGCACGACGCGCACCCCGACGCTCGACACGTTCACGATGTGCCCGCCGCCGCGCTCGCGCATAGCCGGAAGCAGGCCCAGCAGCAGCCAGATCGGTCCGAGGTAGTTGACGTCAATGGTGCGCTGGAAGTCGTGGGGGCGGTCGTACTGCTGGTGCAGGGAGCGGCGCAACGACTTGCCGGCGTTGCTCACCACGATGTCCACCGCGCCGTGGTCCTCGGTGACCCGCTTCGTCAGCTCGCTGACCGCGGACTCGTCGGTGAGGTCGGTCGGATAGGCGACCGCGCGGCCGCCGCCGGCGTTGATGGCCGCCGCGACGTCCTCGAGCTTTTCCGCCGACCTGGCGACGATCAGCACGGTCGCTCCCGCGGCGGCCATCTTGCGGGCCGTGGCTTCGCCGATTCCGTACGACGCACCAGTCACCAACACGGTCTTGCCGGAAACGGCGCCGCGCAGCCTGTCGGGATCCGCGACCCGCGCCGGATTCGCCAGGCGATCGGTGGCCGCCGCCAAGGTTTTCGCTATCACGTTCACGTTCACTGCCGCATCACTCCGAATTGCGCGCGAGGGGCGGCGCTGGCTTGACCGTATGCCTCGACTCGGACTACCGCTAGCAGACCACACCGAAACACCGGCCCGCGCTGCGGCCCGCGTTCAGCATCTCGAGCGGCCTGTCGCGGATCCGTCGCCGGCGCGCCGCGGCGCGTCCGACGCACGTTTTACGAATCTGAAATAATTCGCTGGAAGATCACTGTTTAGGCAGGCGTTCAGATGGGCACAATTGCGGCATGATTGCACGTCACCTCCCTCGTTTCCTTGGTCCAGCGGTAGTCGCGGGGGCGGGGCTCAGCGCCTCCGTCTTTGCCCCTGCCCTCCCCTCCGCAGTCGCCCAGCCGTGCCCAGACGTGCAGGTGGTGTTCGCCCGCGGTACCGACGAGCCGCCCGGCCTCGGCGCGACCGGGCAGGCGTTCGCCGACACCCTCCGCTCGCGCGTCGGCGCAAGGTCGTTCGACGTCTATCCGGTGAACTATCCCGCCAGCCACGAGTGGGAAACGGGCCTCGACGGCATCCGGGACGCGGGCGCGCACGTCGTTTCCATGGCGCACGACTGCCCCAACACCAAGATGGTGCTCGGCGGCTTCTCGCAGGGCGCGGCCGTGATGGGGTTCGTCACCTCGTCCGCCGTGCCGGATGGGGTCGATCCCGCCACCGTGCCGAAACCCCTGGGTCCCGACGTGGCCAACCACGTCTCCTCGGTGGTGCTCTTCGGTACGCCGAACGTTCGGGCGATGAACTTCCTCAACCAGCCCCCGGTCTCGATCGGTCCGCTGTATCAGGGCAAGACCATCAAGGTGTGCGCCCCCGAGGACCCGGTGTGCTCGGACGGCATGAACTTCGCCGCCCACGACGCCTACGCCGACGACGGGGCGATGATCGACAAGGGCGTTGCCTTCGCGCTGAGCCGTCTTGGCGAGGGCCCCGCCGGCCCGGTGGGCCCCGCGGGGCCGACCACGGTCGTCGCGTCACCGAATGGCGGGGGCTTCGGCAGCTAGGGCCTACCCGCTGACGAACCCCTTGTTGCGCATCAGGAAGTCCGGCAGGAACCCGTCGTGCGGGATTTCGGGTGCCGTGTGGAAGGTCGGGTGGGGTCCGAAGTAGACGTTGGCGACGGTCGGTTCGGCGAGCAGGTCGTCGACGAGGCGCTCGTCGCCGGTGATGGCGGTGACCACGAGTGAATGCCGCAGCGGTTCGACCCCCGCGGCGCGCGACCACGGCGCCACCCACACGCACGGAAACGGCAACTCGGTGTTGAGCGGGTCGGTGAGCCGGCCGGAGCCGGGTTCGTCCAGCAGGTGCACCGCCGGTCGCAGCGCCGCGCAGCCGTCGCCGATCGGGGCGACCACCTGGTCGGCGCCCAGCAGCGGCGTGCTCCCGGCGGCCTTGGCGGCCAGGTAGGCCGCCAGCGCCCGCGCCCTGTCGAGGGGCTGGGTGGGCAGGATCGCGCGCTCGTCCTCGCCGGGCAGCGGCTCGATGTCGGCCAACCGCTGCGCGATCGCGCGAGCCAACGGGGCGGGGTCGCCCTCGTAGAGCACCGCGGTGGCGTTGACGCACGCCATCCCGCCCAGGTTGGCGATCGAGTCGACGACGACGTCGACGTGGTCGCGCCAGTCCCGGTCGGCGGTGATGAGGATCTTGGTGCGCCCGGGGCCGTTCACCATCACCGCGGGGTCATCGGCGTACTTGTCCACCACGTCCTGGCCGCCGTACACCATGGCAACGTCGGCCGAGCGGATGATCTCGTCGGCGCCGCCGTGGTCGGTGGGCAGATACACCGCGTCTTCGGGCCGAAATCCCGCCTGGCGCAGCGCATTTACCAGTCGGTGGCCGGTCAGCGGCTCGCGGCGCGATGGGCGCACCGCCACCCGGTATCCCAGCGCGAGCGCCTGGGGCCACAGGGCGTGCACGCCCGGGCCGTTTCCGGCCGCGTGGACGGCGAACACCTCGCCGCGCCGCGCCCACACCGCACCGCCGCGACGGATGCGCTCGTCGCGCCAGTCGAACGCCGCGCCGGCGGGCCGAGCCGGTCGGACCGCATCGAACGCCGAGGCGACGGCGTCGGCTACGCCACGCGCGCCGGCCCGGGCGACCGCGATCGGCAGCCCGGAAATGCCGCTGGCCAGCCGCACGTACTCCTCGAAGTCGAGGCCGCCGATCACCGCGGAGCCGAAGAGCTCGGCCGCGCCGGCCAGCGCGGCTTCGCGCCGCTCGACGGGCAGCGGCCCGGTCTTCCGCTGCGCGCCGATGGTGCGCGAAACATACAGCGGCGGAACGATACTCAGCTCGGCAACCGCGGCGCCGGCGGTGCTCGTGATGACCTCGCGGTTGCGGGTGCGATACTCGCCGCCCGCACCGAGCGCGTCGATGCGCACCAAATCGGTTGTCGGGAACGGCTGTTGGCTTCCCACGGTCAGTAGACGCCTTCGATCACGGCCTCGCCCTCGAAGGTCGTTACGGGTCGAACCTCGCTGACGGAATCGCTGAGTGGGCCGGCCGGCCCGGGCATCCGGATGGCCAGGTCCCGCTCCAGGTTGTTGGGGATGAACATGCCCTTGCTGATGTGGTTCATCACCACCTGGCCGCGTTGCCCGTACGGCACTTGCTCTCCGGTGTCGGGGTCGACGACCCAGAAGACGACGTATGGTGTCCGCGGGTCGAAGACGAACGAGTCGCCGTCGACGGTTCGGGTGACCGCTTGCGAAAGCACCATGGTGCTGCCGAAGGCCATGGTGATCGTCGTGTCCGGGAAGATGTCGCGCAGCAGGTCGAGCGTGTCGGCGTCCACGTGGGCGCCGCTGAGCAACAGGTAGCGGACCTTGTCGTTGACCAGGTCGACCACCCGGTCGTTTCGGGCGATGGCCGCGAGCAGCGGCGGGGTGGTGTGCAGGTTGGCGACGTTCTGGGTCTGCAGCACGAACACCGCCTGCTCGACGACGTGGTCGATGTAGGCGGCCACCTCGCCGGCCGCCTTGCGGGCCGCGAGTTTCTTCACCCAGCGGGGGTCGATGTCGATCGCATGGAAGACCGCGCCGAGACGCTCGGAGACCAAACGGGAGAAGTAGCCGACGCCGTGCGGCCCGCTCGGCATCAGGCACAAAAAGCCCCGGTCCCGGACAAAGCCGCCCCCGGCGAAGTCCTCGGTTTGCCATTCGACGACCTGCGCGATCCAATCCGGCATCTGCACAGTGCGTTTCGGGGCG
Source organism: Mycobacterium sp. NGS69 (assembly GCF_059812165.1). Taxonomy (NCBI): domain Bacteria; kingdom Bacillati; phylum Actinomycetota; class Actinomycetes; order Mycobacteriales; family Mycobacteriaceae; genus Mycobacterium; species Mycobacterium sp. NGS69. The sequence continues at coordinate 29,253 of NZ_JCALCD010000014.1, read as the reverse complement.
CCGGTGGTACCGCCGGATTCGAAAATCTGGGGCAGCGGCGGGGGCGATCCATAACCACGCGGAATCAGGTCCTCGACCGGCGCGCCGCGCAATTCGTTGACGAGGTTGGGGAACAGGCGCAGCTCCGCAAAGCTGTTGACGTCGGTCAGCGGGTCGAAGTTGAGCGTCTGTGCGGTGCGCAACCAGAACGGGGACCCGGTGTCCGCACCGAAGTGCCACGCCATGGCGGCACGCAGGTACGCCTCGGGGTCCGCGATCCGAATCGATCGGGGAACGTCCAACAGCGAAAAGTCGCCCATGGCATCGATCCTGTCGCATCCGCGAGCGGCCCGACAACCGCGCGGGGACGGGCCGGGCATACGGGCGCTGAACGTTGCCCCATGCCCCGGCGAACTCTTTGTGGCCGGCCGGTTTTCAGCCGCTGCGCGATTGGGCGAAAGCCGCTGTGATCGCCTCGTTGAAGGCGGGATAGAAGTCGTGGTAAATGCCGTCGCGTTCGGCGAACCGGAACGGCCTGACGGGCTCCACGATGATCTCGTCGGCCTCCGGTTGCGTCTGCAACAGGCTCATCGTCTCGGCGATATACTCGTCCAACGGCATCGCCCTGGGATCCTCAATGTCGAATCCCCGCCCACGCTGCAGCTCCGTCTGCACGTGCGGCGGGATTATCTCGATCACCTGGACCGCGGTTCCGCGGAGCTGGAAGCGCAGCGACTCGGTGTAGGAATGCAGCGCCGCTTTGGTGGCGCAATACGTCGGCGTGAGGGCGCTGGGCACGAACGCGAGGCCGGACGTGACGTTGAGGATCGCGGCCCGCGGCTTCTTCAGCAGCGACGGCAGCAACGCGGCCGTCAGCCGGATCGGGCCCAGCAAATTGATGGCGACCGTCAGCTCGGCCACGCTGGGGCCGGTCGTGGTGAGGTCCTCGAAGCGCTGGACGCCGGCGTTGTTGACGATGACGTTGACGTCCCGATAGTGGTCGGTCAGCTCGGTGGCGAAGCGGCGGATGTCGGCGGGATCGCCCTGATCCAGCGACAGCGTCCGAATGCCCGGGTTGGCCTGCGCGACGTCCTGCAGCAGATTACGCCGACGGCCGGCGATGACAACCGTGTTGCCGAGTCGATGAAACGCCTCAGCGAGGCCGCGACCGATTCCGCTGCCGCCTCCGGTTACCAACACCGTATTGCCCGTCATCTGCATGGCCGCTCCCCTCCTTCGGTTTCGCCTACCCCCTCACTTTCGTGCTTTCGGCGACCGATGGGTAGACCCCAGGGCGGATTGACGCGCAGACCGCGCAATACTGCACGTCACGCGCTCACCACGGATAAGGGAGACCGATGCGCTGACGTCCAGGTCCTGTCCCTGACCTCCCGGGGTTTGCAGGTCGACATCGACGCCGAGAAGGCGCGCACCAACGCCCGGCTCGCCAACGACTACCTGGCGAAAATCATTGCCCAGCATCCCGATCGGTTCCGTGGGTTCGCCGAGTCCTCGCGCGAGGCGGTCGAGGGCTTCGAGCGGACGACGCTGTCCGCGCCCGACCGGGCGAAGATCGCGCACGGCAACGCCGAACGGCTGCTGCGCATCGGTTAAGCCGCGCGGTTGTGCAGCTTGCGCGGGTCGACGCCCGCGCGGCGCCACGCCGCGGCCGCCCACGGCAGGTAGATGAACGACACGGGCAGCCGATTGATCAGCGGATTGAGCGCGCGCACCGCGGCGGCGAACCGCTGGAATCGCTTCTCCTTCTTGGCATCCCACTGCAGCTGGCACACCTCGCGCATCTGCGGTGGCAGGGTACCGACGAGCACCAGCCGGGTGTAGGCGTTGAGCGGCGCGGACACGATCTTCCAGATCGGCCCGGGAATCCAGCGCGGGCCCGGTATCCCCTTGCGGATGTAGCCCGTGCCGTACAGGACGGTCTTGTGCGGGACGAACCGCTCGAGCATCCCGTCCCAGTACGCGACGAACTCGTCGTAGGTCTGCGGCTGGCCGCGGTCGCTGACCCCGTACAGGCCGTACCAGATCTTGCCCTCGTTGAAGATCTGTTCCTTTTCGGCGCGGGACAACCGGCGGATGAACGTGTCGGTCGTGTAGATGACCTGATCGACGAAGGTGGCGTGCGCCCAGTAGAACAATTCCGGATTCAGCGCGTGATACCTGGAGCCGTCGCTGATGGTGCCCTTGATCGGCTTGTGGAAATCGCGGACCTTGCGGCCCCACTCGTGCGGGTCGGCGGAATAGACGGTCTTCATCAGGGGCGGACCGGTTCGTTTGGCCCGGCCCAGCGTGTCGCTGAAGATCACCGAGTGATCGAGCACGCCCTGCGCGAGCTGTTCGATGCAGTTCTCCACGCCGGCGGTGCGCTGAAACCCGAAGAACTGGGTCCGGTGATCCCCGTAGAACTTCCACGTCAACGAGTCGGGCCCGAGCCGTGGCGACGCGACGGCGATTTCGTCGTCGACCGGCATGGGGACGGCTTCGCGAACACCGGTGTCGAAATCCTGGCCGGCCCGTTGTGCCGTCATCGCATCCTCCTGCCCGACACGCTGAGTATGAAACAGAGAAACAAACACGTATCTTTGTGTCACAGTAACAGGGTCGCGTCGAGATTGCCGGGAGGGTGGTGATCCATGCAGAACCGCAGCGCTGGCGGCAATCTCGCCGAAGCGAACGACGTCGACCGCGCCATCCTGGACACCGCGCGAACGGTCTTCGAGACCTACGGCGTGCGCCGCGCGAACATCGAAGACGTCGCGGCCCGGGCCGGCGTCAGCCGCAGCACCATCTATCGGCGTTTTCCGTCCAAGGACGACCTGTTCGAGCAGGTGGTGCGCAGGGAAGCAGAACTCTTCTTCAGAACGCTCGACCAGGCGACCGCGGGCTGTGACCCAAAACAGGCCGTGATCGAGGCCTTCGCGCTCGGCGTGCGCCTGGTCCAGGATTCGCCCCTGTATTCCCGGATTGCCGAAAGCGAGCCCGAACTGTTGGGGATGTTTTCCCGATCGCGGGCCTTTCCGATCGGCCAGTTCGCCGAGGGGATCGCCCACACCCTGCGGCGGTGCGGGGCCGGGGCATCAGAACCCGACCTGGCCAACATCGCCGACATCCTGCTGCGCGTGGCCCTCGGCATCATCGTGTTCCCCACCGACCGACTCGACACCTCGAACCAAGCGGCGGTGCGGGACTATGCGGCCCGCTACCTGGTCCCGATCATCGGCGCCTAGTCGAGGTGGAAGTGCGGCCCGACGTCTTGGGCAGGCCAGGGCAGAACGGGGTTCACGTTGTAACACTCCTCACGAGGCGGGCCTTGAGTCACGACACGGCCGTCATCGATCGTGTCTCCGGGCGCCTCGTGACAGCGCTGCCAGGTTCCGTTGGGCTGGATCGGAAAGTCGCAGTACGACTCGAAAGGGGCGGTGGTCTGACATCCCGCCGATGCCGAGGGCGCCAGCCCAACGCCCACGCTCACGAGTCCACCGACCATTGCCGATGCCGCAAGTCCCGCGATCACGTTTTTCATTAGTGGAGGCTACGACACTGGTTGCCCGCTACTCAACATGCGTCCGAAAGGTGGCACGGCCGCCGGAGACGCGGCTTCGACTTGTCGGGGCCCTGAATTAGCCTGATACCCGTGGCTGGGTTTTCTGGCACACCTCGCACCCGATACGCCAGTTGCGGCGACACCGACATCGCCTACCAGGTGTTCGGCGATGGACCGATCGACCTGATACTGCTTCCGGGGCCCTCGATTCCGATCGACTCGGTCGACGCCGAGCCATCGATGTACCGGTTCCATCGGCGGCTGGCGTCATTCGCCCGGGTGGTCCGGCTCGACCAGCGCGGGATCGGGCTGTCGTCGCGCGTCCCCTCGATCGACCTGATCGGGCCGCAGTTCTGGGCGAAGGACGTCGTCTCGGTGATGAACGCGGTGGGCTGCGAGCGGGCCACGATCGTGGCGCCGGGCTTCACCTCGATGACCGCGCTCACGCTGGCGGCCGAGTACCCGGAACGGGTGAGCAGCCTGGTCATCATCAACGGCGCGGCCCGCACCCTGTACGCCCCCGACTACCCGATGGGCGCCAAGATCGAGACCCTCGACCCGTACACGACCGTCGCAATCGACCCTGACGCCGTCGAGCAGGGCTTCGACATGCTCGGCATGATCGCGCCGAGCGTCGCCCGCGACGACGCCTTCCGCGCCTGGTGGGACGCGGCCGGTAACCGCGCCGCCTCGCCCAGCATGGCGCGCGCGATGATCCTGACCATCCGGCAGGCCGACGTGCGCGACACCCTGCCGCGCGTCACCGCGCCGACGCTGATCCTCCATCGCGCCGGCTCCGAATTCACCCCGGTCGAGCACGGCCGGTACCTGGCCGAGAACATCGCGGGATCGCGTTTCGTGGCGCTGCCGGGCGACGACACCCTGTACTGGGTGGGCAACACCGCGCCGATGCTCGACGAGATCGAGGAGTTCATCACCGGCATGCGCGGCGGCTCGGACGCGGAGCGCCTGCTCACCACGATCGTGTTCACCGACATCGTCGGTTCGACCGAGCGGGCGGCCGAACTCGGCGACGGGCGGTGGCGCGACCTGCTGGACAACCACGACACCATCATTCGGCACGAACTGCAGCGGTTCGGCGGGCGTGAAGTCAACACCGCCGGGGACGGGTTCGTCGCCACCTTCTCCAGCCCCAGCGCCGCGCTCGCGTGCGCCGACGACATCGTCGACGCCGTGCGGGTGCTGGGCATCGAGGTTCGGGTCGGCGTTCACGCCGGCGAGGTCGAGGTGCGCGGGGCCTTGAAAAACGATATCGCCGGCATGGCCGTGCACATCGGTGCGCGCGTGGCGGCGCTCGCCGACGCCAGCGAGGTGCTGGTGTCCTCGACGGTGCGCGACATCGTCACCGGCTCGCGCCACAGGTTCGCCGACCGCGGCGAAAGCGAGCTCAAAGGCGTGCCGGGTCAGTGGCAGCTCTGCGCCCTGGTGCGCGAGCGCGCCGCCGTGCGGCGGTAACGAACGAGTCGGCGTAGGCTGCCGGCAGGGGTATGTCGGAGCCGGAGCTCACGAGGCGCCCACCTCGATTCCTGCTGCACCACTTGATTTTTGATCGAAGGAGTACGCGTGACCGACGTGCATGTCTCGCTGCCACCCGCGCTGCGCCGAGCGCTGGACCTACTTGCCGATCCGCCGGCGGATCCGGACGTGAGCAAGGGCTATCTGGATCTGCTCGGCGCCGGATCGGCCGAGGACGACGGCGTCCCGAAGAACACCGGTCCGATACAGGCGGCGTGGGCATCACCGATCGGGTCGATGTTGTACGACAACGCCCAGGCCCTGTCGCGGCGGCTGATCAGCGCGTGGCAACTGCCCATCGAGTGGCTGAGCATCCCGCCGGGCGGCGTGGCGCTGGACGTCGGCTCGGGCCCGGGCAACGTCACCGCGTCGCTGGCACGCGCGGCCGGTTCCGACGGGCTGGCCCTTGGCGTCGACATCTCCGAGCCGATGCTGGCCCGCGCCGTCCGCAATGAATCCGGGCCGCAGGTCGGCTTCATCAAGGCCGACGCGCAGCGACTTCCGCTGCGCGACAACACCGTTGACGCGGTGGTCTCGACGGCCGTGCTGCAGCTGGTTCCCAATCCCGCCGCGGCACTGGCCGAGATGGCCCGGGTGTTGCGGCCGGGTGGCCGGCTGGCGATCATGGTGCCCACCGTCGGGCAGGCCGCCAGGTTTTGGCAAAAGCTGCCGAACGTGGGGGCGCACGTATTCGGCGACGACGAAATCGGCGACATCCTGGAAGACAACGGATTCGTCAGCGTCCGGGTCAAGAACTACGGCACGTTCCAGTGGGTGCGCGGCAAGAACGGCTGAGAGTTTCAGTCGTGCTTGAAGGCGGGGTGACCCCGCCTGAGTACTCCTAACAGCAGCTCGGGAGGCGCGACCCGGAAGAAGGCGGACGCCACCCGGTTGACGCGGCCGGGCACGACGACGGCCTTGCCGGCCGCCAGCCCGTCGATTCCGGCCTGGGCGACCTTGGCGGCGGGCACCCACATCACTTGGGGCAGGGCCGATTCGGCCTCCTCCTTGGAAAAACCGGCCGCCTCGCCGAATCCGGTGTCCACCGGCCCCGGGCAAAGCGCCGTCGCCCCGACCCCGGTGCCGCGCAGCTCACCCCGCAGGCTGTGGGTGTAGGACAACACGAACGCCTTGGCGGCGCCGTACGCCGCCTGGCCCGGCAGGGGTCCGAATCCGGCCACCGATGCCACGTTCAGCACGGCGCCCCGACGGCGTTCGACCATTCCGGGCAGAAAGCGGCTGCACAGGTCCACCACCGCGGCCACATCCACCTCGACAAGGTTGAGTTCTTGCTCCGGAACGGATTTCGCGACCAGGCCGAGCGTCGAAAGGCCGGCGTTGTTGACCAGGATGTCCGGAACCAGGCCGAGGGCCGCGACGCGGTCCGGCAGTCCCGCCCGCGCGCTCCGGTCGGACAGGTCGGCCGGCAGCGGGTGCGCGTGGGGACCCAGCCCCGCGGCCAGCGTTTCGAGACGGCCGGCGCTGCGGGCCACCAGCACCACCTGATAGCCGCGCCGCGCGAGTATCTCGGCGAACTGTTCGCCGATTCCTGACGAGGCGCCGGTGACGATGGCGGCGCGGTCGGCGCCCGGCGGTGGCAGGGCCATGTCAGCTGTCGCGTGCCTGGGCGAGTGTGGCGAGCCGGTCGATCGACTCGCGCAGCATGTCCGACGTCGTCGAGGCAGCTCTGGCCAGCCGGGTGCTGTCGTTCAGCTCCGTCCAGTCGTACGTGTGGGTCACGCTGGTCAGGGTCGCGTTGATCGGTTGCAGTTCCCAGCGCCACAGGTGGCCGGGCGGCAGCTTCTTGGGCTCTGCCGGGCGCCACGCGATTTTGGTGCCTTCGATGAATTCCACGACGTGGTTCTCCCGCACGGCACCGTTGGTCAGCGTCGTCTTGAACACTTCACCGACCCGGTGCACCCGCTGGCCCGGGGCGGCCGAGGCGAGGTTGCCGTTACCGTCCCAGCTCGGCTGCTGGGCGGGATCGGCGATCAATTCGAAGATCCGCTCGGCGCTCGCCGAGATGACGCGGGTCGCGCTCACGATGCGTTCGGGTTCCATGTCGCCATCCAAACATGCCCGCGGGGCGGCGCGGATGTGACTTTCGGCCGGCGGTCTTCGGGACCTTCGGCCGTCGTGGCGCTCGCGGTTGGGCTGGCATCGTGATCGGTGCCGGGACAACCCGGTGGCCTGTCCGAAGAGTAGTAAGCCCATTTTTGGGTGAGGCCCCCACGGCCTGCTTGACCCACCGTCACAAGACGGGGATCTGCCTTCGGACAGGCCATTTACGTCGCGTGCCCGTTAACCCGCGCGGAGCGCCTCGACCGGTCCGGACAGCGCGGCCTTGATGTGCCGGGTGTCGTCGTCCGCCAACACCTCCGCGTCGCCCCGCTCGATGCCGTCGACGATCTGCCGCGCAACCTCGCGCGGGTCGTTCTTCGGCACGTCGAAGCCGCTCGTCATGTCGGTCTCGGTGAAGCTCAGGTGCACGCCGGTGACCAGGGTGCCCTGCTTTTCCAGCTCGATACGCAGCGAGTTCGTCGCCGCCCATAAGGCCGCCTTCGAGTCGCCGTAGCCGCCGAAGCCGGCCACCCAGGACAGGATCGAAAGGGTGTTGACCAGGGCTCCGCCGCCGTTGTCGGCCAGGATCGGGGCGAACGCCTTGGCGACCCGGAGCGCGCCGAAGTAGTTCGTCTCGAACACCTCACGCACCTCCTCGATGTCGCTGCCGAGCAGCTTCGGCGCACCGATGATGCCGGCATTGTTGATGACGATGTCGGCGTCGGAGGCCGTAGCGGCCAGCGCCGCAACGGAATCCGGCTTGGTGACGTCCAGCTCGAGGGCGACCACCCGCGGGTCCTCGCTGGGCTTGGGCGCCCGCGCGGTGGCGTACACCTTCGCCGCGCCCCGCCGCAGGAACTCCTCGACGATGGCCTTGCCAAGCCCGCGCTGTCCGCCGGTTACCACGACCGTCGCGCCTTCGATGTTAACCATGATATGTGCTCCTTGACGTAGCTAAAAGCGTTTTGACTATGTCACCATAGTTGACACTGACGACATAGGCAAGTATCTTTTGGCTATGTCTTTGGAATGGTTTGCGTCACAGCGCTACGAGCTGGCGCCGGCCCCCGGTGGCCTCGGCCTGGTCCAGGACTTCCTCAACACGGCGGGTATCGAGGGATACGGCCCGGACCTGCTGGCCGACGCGGCCGCCGCGGGCGACTGGGCGGCCGCCGCGGTGCGGGCCTGGTCGACCGCACGCGGGCTGGACGTGCAGGCGCCGCCGCTCGGCGACGCGGACGTGGCGAAGCTTCGCGCCCTGCGCGACACGATCGCGGGACTGGTAGCGGGGGAATCGCAGGCGGGACGAGGAACGGGCGCCGCCTCGGCGTCCCTGACGCTGTCGGAGGCCGGCGAGGTACGGCTCGAACCCGCCGGAACCGGCTGGCGCTGGCTGGCGTCGGCGCTGTGGGGAGAGGTTCTGCTCAGCCAGCGGGACGGTACCTGGCGACGGATCAAGCGGTGTCACAACCCCCAGTGCGCGTCGACGTTCTACGACCGTTCGAAGAACAACAGCGGGGTGTGGCACGACGTGAAGACGTGCGGGAACGCCGCGAATTTGCGGGCGTCGCGCGCCCGCCGACGCGAACGCGACCGCGCGGGGAGCTAGTCCGGGCCCCCGGCCCTCAGCAGCGCTCGACCCCCTTCGGCATGATCCGCGGGCGGGAACCCGATTGGCGCGGAGCGCTTCTCAGCACCGCCTGCAGGGCGTCGCACGCCCGTGCCTTGATCGGTGTGACGATGTCGAGGCTGGTCGGGCTCTGGCGCATCCAGTGCTGCGGTGTTGGCACAGTTGCCGTCCTTGTCCGTCCCTTGTCCATTCGGCGGTTCGCCGACTCATTGAATTGCATCCCAGGGGTTTTACGGGCGCGCCGCGCCGCGGTAAACGTCGCGAAAAGCCCTTTTGTGGCGTCAGGCACATTCGCGGCGGCGCGACGGACCCGTCACACCCCGGCCCGGAACCGTCGCAGATAACCGAACAGCCGGTGCGCCGGTATGGCCTTCGGCCAGTCGTCGGCGCGGAAGTACGCGTCGGTCCCGCCGTCGACGAAAATAACACTGCCACAAAGGAAGTCGGCGGAGTCCGACAGCATGAAACGCATCCATTCGGCCAGTTGTCCGGCGTCGCCGAAACCGCCGACCGGCACCGGGAACGATCGAACCGCTTTCGCCTGCCGCGGGTCCGACAGCTGCTCTTGCAGCATCGGCGTCATGATGGCGCCCGGCGCCAGGGCGTTGAGGCGCACACCCGAGCCGGCCCACTCCGGTTGCACCGCATGCCGGCGCACCCAACGGGCCACGGCGATTTTCGAGGCCGCATACATCATCGTCGGCGCGGCCGGCCCGAACGGCCGCACGGATCGCACCGCCCTGTCGGCGTCGTGCGCGAGCAACGCCCGCACGGTCCGCCCGGGCACCGCGGGCACGGTCGTCGTGGAATTGCTGGAGACGACGACGACTTTCGCGCCGTCAACCGCGGCCAGCGCCGGTCGCAAGGCGACGAGCAGCTCGACCACGCCGAGGTAATTGACCTGAGCGATCAGTCGGGCCCGGTCCCGGCCCCGACTAGGGCCCAGGCCGGCGGCCAGCACGGCACCCTCGAGCCTGCCGCCGCAGGCCGCCAGGATGCCGTCGGCGGCCGCCTTGCGGCCGTGTGGCGTCGACAGGTCGGCGACCACGTCGGCATCCTTCACGTCGACACCGATCACGGTGTGTCCGTCGGCCCGGAGCCGCTGCGCGGCCTCGCGGCCCATCCCGGACGCGGACCCACTGATCGCGTACGTGCCCATTCAGATCTCCGTTGCTCGCCCGTCAGGTTGTGGTGGCGGCGCGCTCGACGTCGAGCAGCTGCTCGCCCCGGCGCTCCTCGTCGTACGCCTTGCGGCCGCCCCGCAGCCCGAACAGCCGTTTCGATATCAGCAGGTAGATGACGGCGGCCACATTGATCGTGAAGGTGACCAAGCGGGTCATCGTGATGCCCTTGGCGAGGTCATGGACTTCCAGCGGCAGGAAGACCGACGTGGCCACCACCGCGAAGTACTCGCCCCAGCGCTTCAGCAACCACAGGCCGACGGCCTCGATGACCTCGATCAGCGCGTAGCCGACCAGCATCAAGGTCAGCAGGGCCAGTGTGGATGGCTTGGCCGCGAGCGCCTTTTCCAGCTCGTGCACGATCGTCATCTGATCGACCTTGAACCCGGCGGCGCGGAAGATCGGCAGGTCACGGTCCAGGGTGGCCTGGATGGCCCCGCGTGCCCCGCGGAATTTCCAGACGGCGTACGCCGCGAGGGCAATCACGATCGCCCGAAACAGCCGTTCGACCGCGAGCGCACGAATGATGATGGCCTGGCGTAAAGCCTTGCCGCGCATGATCATCGGTGCGTCGTCGGAATGGCCACGCCCATGCGGTGCACCGACGGTGAACTCCCCGCAACGCAGGCAGCGCCAGACTTCGCCCAGACCGGTGGTGCCGCTGAGCCGCTCAGCGAGCGCCTTATCGTCCGGCGCGTACGTCACATGCCCCGCCAGCGCGCAGGTGACCAGTTCCCACCGGTTGATGCCGCGATCTTTGCGCATGGCCGATCATTCAACGCCCGGCGCGAACGACGCAAGGGGGCGGGGTCAGAAGCGCACCCTGGTGCGGCGACGTCGGGCCCTCGGGCTGACCGCGCCGAGCAGCGCGGCGAACTCGGCGACTGGGATCTCGTCCAGATGATCGACGGCGGCGACGATGTCGTCGCGCAGCGCCTCGTCGCAGAACGGCTCGGCGAGCCAGCCGAGCTTGTCGACGACGCGCTGCCAGGACATCGGCCGGGTGGGCGATCCCTCGTAATCGCTCTGCTCGCGGCTGAATTCCCGCCCGTCGCGCGTGAGCACGTGCACGCGGGCCGCGGTGCGTCGGGGGTAGGCCGCGGTCAGGTCGGGCGCGGCCCTGACGTCGACCCGGGCCAGCAGGTCCTGAACGTCGCCGCGCAACAGGCGTTCCGACTCGATCTGGCCGGGACCGACGCCCCCGTCGAGCAGCGCCACCGCGCTTAGATATTTCAGGTTGTAGTCGGCCTGCTCCTTGGTCAGCGGGTGGTCCTTCCCGCCGTACGCTCCCCCGCCGGCGAAGTCATAGGCGCCCTGGAACACCTCGAGCCTCACCCGCGCGACGTCTTCGGCGCGCAGCCTGTTGTCGCCGCGGATCGCCAAGATCGCATCAATGATGGCCTGTCCGTGGATAAGTGAGCAGTACTGCTTCAGGTAGGTCTGCTCGACGCAGGCGAGCGTCCGGTCTGCGGTGTGGAAGTCAATCGGCCGATCGAAGAGCTGCACCAGGCCGTGCGGGCCTTCGAACAGCGCCTTGGGCCCGGTGATGCCGCGGCCGGCCAGCATCGTCGCGTACACCGCGCGCATGCCGGTGATCGCGGGCGAGATGCCCTTCCAGTTCGAGACCGGTTCGGCGTGCACGGCCGCGAGTGACACGTTGTCGGCGCTGGCGGCGGCAATCGCGTTGGCGGTTTGCTCGGCCTCGAGCCCCAACAGTTTCGCCGATCCCGCCGCGACCGACATCGCCAGTTGCAGTGCGTGATTGAGCCCGCGCGCCATCACGGGAACCTGGGCGCTGAACCGGCACTGGATCTCGTAGGCGACCGCGAGCGCCAGCAGGAAATCCGCACCGGTGGCGTTGACATGCTCGGCCACCGCCAGGATCGCACCGAAGTTGTCGGCGGGATGGCACAGTCCCCCGGCCGTCAGATAGGTGTCGAGCAGATCGGGGTAGCGCACCAGGACCGCGTTGAAGAACGCCGCCTGATCGACCGAGGCCCGGCCACCCCCGACGAGCGTCGCGGTGGGGACGCCGCTGAACTGGTCGGCGTGTTCGCGAATCGTGGCGATCAGCTCACCGTCCAGCGAACCGACGGCGCAGGCAACGCTGTCCAGCACGTTGCGTTTCAGCAAGGCCCGGGGTTGTCCGCTCAGGTCCTCCTGCCGGGCGCCGACGACGAAGCCGGCAAGCTCGTCGACAACATAGTTATGTGCCATGGGGTTTCGTCCTCCCGTCGTTGCCTCCACTGAAGCGCGGCACCGACACGGAAGTCCAGGATCGATCTCTTACCAGTGCTCGACCGGAGTTCCTACCGCAGTTCGGCGCCCGAGGCGAGGGCGTCGCGGTGCGGGTCGTCGGCTGGAGCCCACCACCGGTCGGTGGGAGGGGCGAGCCAGCCGCGGCCGCGCGCTGTCGTCAGCAGCGCCTCCACCAGCCCACGCACACCGGCCCGATCATCGTCTTGGCGGTGCAACAACGACCATGTCCACAGGGGTGTCGGCGCGGCGACGGGCCGCTGGCCCAGGCTGGGTGGAATGACCGCGGTATGTCGCTTCGGTGAAGCCAGCACGGGGGCGCCGATCCTGCGCACGTGGGCGTAGAAGGCGTCACCGGTGACGCCGCCGTCGTCGATCCTGACTATCCGCGCACCCGTGTGGGCCGCGAACTCGCCGGCGAACCGATTCCACGACGACCATGCCGACTCGTCGGCGTCGACGAGGACCTTGACCCGTTGCGCGGCAATCGGTTCCGGTGATCCGACGCCGGGAAGCACGGCCTGCAGGGGTTCTGCACGCAGCAGGTGCGCCGTCAACCCGCGTTGCTTGACCTGCTCGCCGGTCACCCACGCCAGCGCGACATCGAGCGTGCCCTCCGCCACGCGGTCGGCCTGCGCGTGCGACGGCAGCACCCATTCGTCGACTCGCAGCGCCACCTCGGGCCCAAGCAGGCTGGTGATGTCGTCGGGCAGCCAGCTGACGTAGCCCAGCCGCACCGGCGTGCTCTCGGCCGCCGCCAGCTGCAGTCGATGCTTGGCGTCGTCGGCCAGGCCCAATATTCTCCGCGCGTCCGGCAGCAGGGTGCGCCCGGCTTCCGTCAGCCGGACGCTGCGCCGGTCTCGTGCGAACAGCTCGACGCCCAACTCGCGTTCGAGGGCGATGATCTGTTGGGAGAGAGCCGGTCCCGAAATATGCTTCCGCTTGGCAGCACGGCCGAAGTGCAACTCCTCGGCAACCGCCACGAAGTAGCCCAGCTGCCGTAGTTCCATCAGATGAGCTTAAGTGGCCCTACCTGCGGTAGGAAGCGTGACTTAGCACTGGTCGAAAGCCAGTCGTGGACGCGCCGACGTTCCGGGGGTTGGCTGGGCTAAACCAACCGCGATCACCCGAGGAGGGGCCGGTGCGACTCCCCCTGTTGCCACCGAGTGGTTTGACCGCCGCACAACAAGACCTGTACGCCGACATGCGTGCCGTAATCGACAGCGGCTTCGGTGAACTCGTGGCATACCGCGGCGACGGCGCGCTGGTCGGGCCGTTCAACGGTTGGCTCCATTTTCCCCAATTCGGTTCGCCGGCTTGGGCGCTCAACAGATCGCTGTGGGAGCATGCCGTACTGCCCGGCAACGTCCATCAATTGGTCATTCTGGTCACCGCCGCGAAGTTCGGGGCGCGCTACGAGATCTACGGGCATGAGTACTTCGCACGCCGCGCGGGGCTGTCCGACGACAAGATCGCCACCACCGCCGCCGGTGAGCGCCCCGCCGACTTGACCGACGACGAACGCGTCGCGTACGACATGGCGGCCGCGCTCAACCGCGGCGGCGTGCTTCCCGAAACCACCTATCGAGCCGTCGTAACTCGGCTCGGCGAGCAAGGGGCTGCCGAGATCGTGTTTCTGGTCGGCTGCTTTTCGATGGTCGCCGTGACACTCAACGCATTCGACGCCGGAGTGCCCGGCCGCGAGGAGACGTAGCGCCCCTACCCGGTCAGGATCCGATACTGCGCGGCCAATTGGTGCTGCGCGCTATCGAGCTGGCGTGCAATCGTTTTAATGGTGTATCGCCCCGACGCGGCCAAGCACCAATAACGCGGCACCAGCCCGCTGGCCCCGGCGACACGGGTGCAGCGGCTCCGGGGCAGGCCAGCCACCGGCGAAGAAGCCTGTGCCGCTGGGGTTTTGACCAGGATGTCACTGTAGGCGTCGGCAAGCGTCTGGGCGCCGGCGGGGTCCTTTGCTTGGTACAGGGTGGCGAGGTTGACCGACACGTAGTCCACACCCGCCGCGGTCAGCGCCGGGCCGGCCTGGACCGGGTCGTCTTCCAGGTGCAGCGCGCCCGCCGTCTCGTAGGCGGCCCCGGACATCGGGGTGGTCTGGTCGGCGGGCAACGGCAGGGTGCGGGCGACGAGACCGGTGGGGTCCAGGGGGAGCGCGGGGAACTGGTTGGCGTCGGTGGGCCGAAACGTGTCGATCAGCGGTATTTGAAGGTCGATCGCGCGGGCGGCCAGCGGTGCTTCGCAATCCGGTCCGGTGGCGCAGCGCGCGACCTGGACGAGGACATAGGGACCGTGGGCGGTGAACACCGACAATTCACGCACCGTCTGGGCGCCGTCCTGGTAAGTCAGCAGTGCCGCCGCGGCGTCGGGGTGGCCCGGGATGGGGACGGCTTGCTCGGGCTCGGTGACGATGGGCGTGGCGCTGGGAAGGCGTGGCATGGCCATCGCCCTGGCGTGCATGCCGTGGGCCGCCGAGGTCGCGGTGCCGGGGTTGGCGAAGCGCAGGACGGCATTGCGCAGCGACATCTGGTGGTCGGGCCCGGGCGTTTGTCGCTCCGACATGAATCCGACCACGAAGGGAAGAGTGAAGGCGCCGCCCGTGATTGGCGTCCAGACAACTTGGGAGAGTTGGTCGAAGTTTTTGATCACGGTCGCCGAGCTGTTGGAACCCGGCGCGGTCAGGGAGGGGTCGGCCTGCCAGGGCCCGACGACAAAGGCGGCCATGCGGCGGCCCTCGACAAGGCGACCGGCTTCCTCGGATCCGGCGTTACCGAGTGGGGGCAAAGGGTCGGTCGGGTAGTTGCCCGGATCGAGCAATGAGGGGTTCACCGAAGACGACGGATTTGACCCCGGCTGGGATGCCTGCCGCGCGGAGCCCGCGGTGGTGTGGTGGCAAGCCACCAGAACGGCGGCGAGCAGCGCTGCGCGCATCGCCTTCTTCGCCCGTGCCACTGGACTTTTCACGGTTTGCAGATCTTCCAGCCGTCTTCGAGTTTCAGCGGCAAGCTCACCGACCGCGACCCCAGGGCCTCGTTTTGCGCGTCCATTGTTGCGGTGGCGGTATCGCCGGTGATCGCGACCGAGGTGATCTTGACGGTGGTGAGGCCGTTCTGGGCGCGGCTCTTCTTGAGATAATCCATTACGGAACCCGTGAATTCGACGCGCATCGCCGAGCACATCAGTTCGGTGTAGGCGTCCCAATTCTGGGTGTTGTAGGCGTCTTGAAACGCCATCACGGTCTGGCGTATCTGGTCTTCGGCGGACTCGGTCGTCGGAGGTGGCGGCGTAAGCGGGGCATTGGTCGGGCCCGCGACCACCGACGTGGTGTTGTGCGGGAGCACCGGGGTGCCTCCGGTGACGACGGAACAGGCGGCGGTGACGGCGGCGACGCCCAGCGCGGCTCCAGCTTTGGCCCACGCCGACGCCGGCGCGCGCATTGCCCACCTCATTGGCGGGGCACCCTGGCGGACGTCGCGATGACCAGCGCAGCGACGTCGGGGGCGCCGGTTGAGCGGCATTGCCGGATGTCGATGATGACGTTGCCACGCACCTGCATGCCGTGCTGACAGGTGGCGCCGCCCCCGCGCATGGTGGCGGCCAGGACGAGCACACCGGAGGTCGTGGTCGGCTGGGCGAAGTCCCACGCCTGGCCGGCCGTGCCCGGCGCGGTCACCGTGATGGCCTTGCCCCCGCACAGGGCCCACTGCCCGCGCTGGTTTACGTACGAAGGTCCCGCCTTGTCCGGGGGAAACGCGATGACCGCCTGGGTGACACTGTCCTGCCACGCCGTTTCGTTCAGGGCGCGCAGGACCTGCACCGCCACGCCGGTGTAACCGCTCGCCCCGTACGCCGATTGCTGTGCCGGTGCCCACGCCCCGGCGCACTGCGGGTTGTCGAGGGTCGCGGAGTCGTCCGACAAAGTGGCGCCGTCATGTTCGAGAACCAGGGGGCCTCCGTTCGTTCCGCTCGGAATCTGTGCGGCCGTCAGCAGGATCGAGCGCAGCTGGGCGGCAGCGACATTGGTGGCCGGTGGGCCCTGCGCCGACGCCGAGACCGACCCCGGCGCCGTGCCGGGGTCGGTGCCTGGGCCCCCGCGCCCGCGATCAGGCCAGACCAGCACGGTGACCGCCGCGGCCGTAACCAACCCGGCGGCGGCCACCGCGGCGCCGATCACGCCCCATCGGCGCCGGCGCGGTGGCGTTCGCGGGCGCGGATCCGGTGCCATGGTGCGCTGTCCGCTGTGCTGCCACCAGGCCGGCGCCGGGGACTGCACGGGATAGGGGCCGACCTGCCCGCTCGGTATGGGCGGCAGCGGCGCTCGGCGCGTGGAATCGCGCAGCGCGCTTTCCGCCGCGGCGGCAAGCTCGCCCGCCGAACCGAATCGGGCCGCCGGGTCCTTGGCCATCGCGATGGCGATCACCCGGTCCAGCGCGTCGGGCAGCGACGGTACCGCGTTTGTCACCTGCGGCGGTGGGCTGAACAGGTGCGCCATCATCACCGCGGCCGCGCCGTTTGTGGCCGGGAATGGCGTCTGGCCCGTCAGCAGCCGAAACAGGGCGCAACCCAGCGAGTAGATGTCGACGCGGCCGTCGATCGGCGCGTTGGACAGCACCTCGGGTGCCGCGTAGGCGACGGTGGCCATCACCGAGCCGGTCGCGGTCAGCCCGACATCGTCGAAGGCGCGAGCAATTCCGAAGTCACCCAGCAGGACTCGCTCCTCTGGACCTGTCGGGCCGGACAGCAGGAAGTTGCCCGGCTTGATGTCGCGGTGCACCACGTTGTGGGCGTGGGCGAAGTCAAGCGCCTTGGCGACCTCGGCGACGATGTGCACGGCGCGCTGCGGGGCCATCGTCCCCTCGCGCAGCGCCGCGTCGGCGTCGGTGCCGTCTACGAATTGCATCGCGATCCACAGCTGGCCGTCTTCGGTCTGCCCGCGGTTGTAGACCGACACGATCTGGGGGTGCTCGAGCGAGGCGGCCGTGTCGGCCTCACGAATGAACCGGGCCCGAAAATCGGGATCGCGCGACAGCTCGGAGGAGAGCACTTTCAGCGCGGTCTGGCGAGGCAGGCTCGGGTCGGCCGCCAGGTAGACCGTGCCCATCCCGCCGGCGCCCAGCACCCGCTCGATGCGGTACCCGCACACCACTGACCCGCTTGTCAGCACCCGAACACCCTACGGTCACCCCCTGTCCGTACGGCTAACTTAGACGGTTCGATCCACCGCATGCCGTTGCGATCGGGTGATCGCCGCCGTTTCGTCGGCGAGCTTCTCGCCGATGAGCCGGATCTGCCTCGCGCTGAGCGGGCACAGCGGATGCACGGCCAGCATCAGGGCCGCCTGTCCACGATGGTCGAAAACCGGTGCGGCGATGGTGACCACGGGTTGCTTGCGCCGACCGGGATTGTCGTCGGAGAGGAAGCCGATGGTGGTGAACTCCGCGAGCAGCTGATCCAGGATGTGGCGTACGGGAGTCGGCATCTCGTGGTGATCCAGGCCGACGACCGCTTGGACGGCCTGCGCCAGCGCGGGGGTTGTCCAGTCGACGTCGAACCCCCGTTCCCGGGTGTGCTCCAGGACGCGTTCGAGGCGCTCGACGCGATCGGTGTTGTCGCCGGCGCCGCGACGGATCCACGCCCGTTGTTCCTCCTCGGCGTCCCAGGCGGCGAGGGCGACGCCGAAGGGCGGGGCGTAGGGAATGCGATCGCCCGGGATGCCCGCCGGCTGCGTCGCGGCGTCGCCCTCGAAGGCGGTCACCACCAGCGAATCGCCGAACCGCTCGACCACCGATCCGGCGTAGCCGACGTCGCGGGAGAGTCGCAGCGCCGCGGTACGGGCGGCATGCGTAAGGGGGCGGGCGGTGTCGGTGCGCGCGGCCACCACGGCGAGCGCGGGGCCCAGGATGAACGTCTTCGCGACGGGATCGCGGCTGACCCAGCCCCGGTCGCACAGCGTCTTGAGGATCGCGTGGGCCGTCGCCTGGGTGAGATCGAGTTCGCGCGCGACGTCGGAGAAGCGCAGCGGCGCATCCGGGGACCGGGCCAGGAGCTCGACGACGTCGAGCACCCGGGCGGTCGGTGCCGACGGCGATCCGCGAATGTCTTGACTCCTTTGGGGCGGGGTTCATATGGTTACTCCGAGCATTCGAGATCTTATATCGAGTATTCGAGAAGACAAACGAGGCTGGTACGGAACCCTCGACGCCATCGCGTCGGGACGGCTCGATCCGCTACCGAGCGTCGGCAAGGTCATCGGGCTCGACGAGGTGCCCGGCGCGCTCGAGTTGGCCCGCCGCTCAGACGGCCCACCACGCATCGTGGTCCACCCGAATGGAGACGTCACGTGAGCGAAAACGACGACCGGCAACAAATCTCGGATCTGCTCGTTCGCTACGCGACCGGGATCGACCGGCGCGACTGGCCGCTGTTTCGAACGGTATTCACCGAGGACTGCGAACTCGACTACGGCGAGATCGGCGCGTGGAGCGGCGTCGACGCCGTCACCGACTTCATGGACAAGACGCACGCCCTGGCGGGCCATACGCTGCACCGCTTGACCAACCAGGTCATCACGATAAACGGCGAAAAGGCCACGGCGCGCACCTACGTCGACGCCCTGATCATGTTCGCCGACAACCAATCCGGTGCCAACGGGATCGGCTATTACGACGACGACATCGTCCGCACCGCCGACGGTTGGCGCATCGCGCGGCGGCGCTTCACCGTCGTGCGCGTGAGCACAGTTGGGAGCCCTAGGTGACGTTCGCATCCAAGTACGGGCCGTGGGCGCTGGTCGCAGGCGCGTCCGACGGCCTGGGCGCCGCGTTCGCCGCGGGGCTCGCCGAGCGCGGCGTCAACGTGGTGCTGCTGGCCCGCCGCCAATCGGCGCTGGACGCCGTCGCCGCCGAGATCGGTTCCCGCAGCGGGGTCGAAACACGCACTCTCGCTATCGATCTCGCGCAGCCGGGCGCCTCATCGTCGATCGCCGCCGCCACTAGCGATCTGGAGATCGGCTTTCTCGTGTGCTGCGCGGGCGCCGACCCGAATTATGAGCCGTTCCTTGCCAACCCGATCGAGGCCGCCGAGGCGATGGTGCAACGCAACTGCATGGTGCCGATGCAGTTGTGCCACCACTTCGCGCCCGCCATGGTCGAGCGGGGCAGCGGCGGCATCGTCATCTTCGGGTCAGGCGCCGGGTTGGCCGGGGGGCCCAACATGGTGGCCTACGGGGCATCCAAGGCGTTCGACATGGTCTTCGCCGAGGCGTTGTGGGCCGAGTTGCACGACAAAGGCGTCGACGTCGTGGGCCTGATCCTCGGCAAGACCGACACGCCCGCGCTGCGCCGGCTCGAACACAGTCGCGGCCAGATAAGTTCGCCCGACGACACACCACCGGGCTGCGCCGCCGTGGACGATGTGATCGCGGAGGCCTTCGAAAACCTCGCCAACGGCCCGACCTGGTTCGTCGGCGACGTCATGCGCGCCGCCGAGCAGCTGACGAGTTCACTGACCCGCAATCAGACCGTCGAACTCTTCGCACAGGCCGCGGCCGCGGCGATGGGTCCGCCGGGTTAACCGTTCCCCGGGGGAACCCGGAGCTGTGGCGGCGCGTCGAAGTTAATCGAGCTATCTGTGCGCCCGTCGATCCATCGGTGGCGCAAAACGCGCCGGGCCGCGGTGCGGTCGGCTCAAAACGCCACGGCAGGGCCACGAAAGGTTTGCCAAAGTTTCGGATCAGCCAGCCCGAACTTTCCGTCCCGGCCAGGGTGGCCAGCGAAGACGGAACGCGTCCGGCCGCCACATCGGCTCTCGGATCGCGTTGCTGGGTCACGATTTCGCGGGTAGGTTTGGGTGCAGTTCGCCACGGCATGCGAGCCAACGCAATCACCAATGATCGGCACCCCTCTTCGAGTTGAAGGATGACGATGCCGGCCACCGACAGGTCCGCTGCCACCGTCGCGACGACATCGCGCGCGCGGCGATTCACCTTGATCCGCTCGACGCTCATCACCGCGATCTTCATCGCCCCGGCGGTGGTCACCCGAATCGCCGGCCTGCACCTGGACCCCGTCGCCGCCCTCCTGATCTACGGGGCCGCGGTGGTCGCGGCCAGCTTTCTGCTGGCGTGGGCCGCCGAGGCCGGGCAGATCGACGTCTCCGGCGGGCTGGCGATCGCGGTGCTCGCGCTGGTGGCCGTGCTGCCCGAATACGCCGTGGACCTCTACTACGCCTATGTGTCCGGCCACGATCCGGATTACACCCAGTACGCCGCCGCGAACATGACCGGGTCCAACCGGCTGCTGATGGGGCTGGGCTGGCCCGTCGTGGTGCTGGTCAGCATCGTCGTCGCGCGACGGGCGGGTTCGGGCAAATCCGCTCCCAAATCCGCCGCGGTCGAATTGGAGCCCGCCAATCGCGTCGAACTCGGCTTCCTGCTGATCGCCGGCATCGCCGCATTCGTCATGCCGGCGACCGGACAGATCCACATGGCGCTGGGGTTGGCGCTGCTGGCCTGGTTCGGCTTCTACCTTTACAAGATCGGCCACGGCGACGTGGAGGAACCGGACCTCGTCGGCACCGCGGCCGCGCTCGGGGAGCTGCCCGATCGCGTTCGGCGCGTCGCGGTCATCGGTCTCTTCGCGACATCGGGCGCCGTGATTCTGCTGTGCGCCAAGCCGTTCGCCGACAACCTCGTCGCGGCGGGCACCGAGCTCGGCATCGACCGATTCCTGCTCGTCCAGTGGCTCGCGCCGCTGGCATCGGAGGCGCCCGAGTTCATCATCGCGGTCATCTTCGCCTCCCGCGGCAAGGGCACGGCGGCGATCGCCACGCTGATCTCCTCCAAGGTCAACCAGTGGACGCTGCTGATCGGATCGCTGCCCGTGGCACACGTCCTCGGCGGCGGCGGATTCTCGCTGGCGCTGGACTCCCGCCAGGTCGAGGAGGTGCTACTCACGGCCACTCAGACGCTGATGGGCGTCGCGTTGATCCTGGGGCTGCGTTTCTCCCGGGTCGCGGCGTGCGCGTTGCTGACGTTGTTCTTCGTCCAGTTCCCGCTCGTCTCGACGCGGGAGCGGCTGCTGTTGTGCGGTGTCTACGTCGCGGTGGCCGTGGTGGGCCTGGTCATCAACCGCCGCCAGCTCGTCGCCACGTTCCGGGCACCGTTCGTCGGCAGGGCGATCCGCCACACTGGCCGCCCCCATCACGACGCGGAGAGCCCGTCGCTCCCGAGGTAGGGCACCCGTATACGGTCCACGTATGAAACGAGTGTCGGTGATCACCGGCGGCGCCGGCGGCATGGGTCTGGCCACGGCCAAAGTCGTTGGCCGCGACCACACCGTGGTCCTCTGCGACGTGCGGCAGGACCGCCTGGACAGCGCGGCCGCAACCCTGCAAGGCCTCGGGATGACTCCGACGGCCGTCAACTGTGACGTCACCGACCGCGATGCCGTCGCGGACCTGCTCGACACCGCAACCCGGCTCGGGACGGTCGCTTCGGTCATCCACACCGCCGGCGTCAGTCCGAGCATGGGTCCCGCCGACTACGTCATGCGGACCAATGCGGTCGGCACCATCAACGTCGATGAGGCGTTTTACGAGATCGCCGGTGAGGGCGCGGTGGTCGTCAACGTGGCGTCCATGTCGGCCTACATGCTCCCCGCGGAAATCGTTCCGACACACCAATTTCCGCTGGCCTTTGAAGACCTCGAGGCCTTCATGGAGGCCATGCTGAAGGCGTGCGACATCGCGCCCGAGGAGGCCCGGTCGGGCCTCGCCTACGCGCTGAGCAAGACCTTCGTCAAGTGGTACAGCCAGGCGCAGGCGGAGCGATTCAACGCACGCGGGCTGCGCATCGTCTCCGTTTCGCCGGGGTCGACCGACACCGAGATGGGCCGGCTGGAGGAGCAGGCCGGGGCCGGCGCGATGGTCGCCGACGCCGCCGTCCCGCGTTGGGGAAAGCCCGAGGAGATGGCCGAGCTACTCGCGTTCTGCGCCAGCGACAAAGCTGGTTACCTGACCGGCACCGACATCCTCAACGACGGCGGGGTGATCGCGTCGATGACGGAGCGGGCCAGGGCGGCCGCCGCGAATCAGACGAGGTAGTAGAGCTCGGCGTCTTCAGCCTGAAGGTAAGTAGGAAGCGCGCACGATATCTATGCTGAGCGGATGCCGCAACGGGCGTTGCGTGACCGCCTGATCGAACTGGAAGTACCGGGCGAGGATGTGGCGCGCGGTCGGGCGCTGCGCAAGACCGTCCCCAGGCGCGCGCTCGCGCAGCTGACGCCCGCGAACCGCTCGGCCACGGAAATCCTCGTGGCCCAAAACGACGGGCGGCTAAGCGAACTCGTCCCGCTGCGGTTCGCCCGCATGCTCGCCGACCCGTTCTCGTTCTACCGCGGGTCAGCGGCGGTCATGGCCGCCGACCTGGCCGCCAGCCCTACCAGCGGGATCGAAGTCATGTGCTGCGGCGACGCGCACGTGTCGAACTTCGGCATGTACGCCGCGCCGGACCGCTCAATCGTGTTCGACCTGAACGACTTCGACGAGGCCGCCGTGGCGCCCGGGGAGTGGGACGTCAAGCGCCTGGTCACCAGCGCGATCGTCGGGGGCCGCCACGCGGGGTATCCGGCCAAAGCCATCCGCGGCTGCGTCGAACAGGCGCTGGTGGGCTACCAGACCAGCCTGGAGGCGATGCTCGAGGAAATGAACGTGCTGGACCGCTACTACCTGCGCGTGGAACCCGAGCACTACAGCGGGAAGGTGTCCAAGGGCCTGCAGGCGGTGATTGAGAAGACGATATCTCAGGCGCGCACCCGAACGTCGGCGCGAGTCTTCCGGCGGATCACGGAGATTGGCCCCGACGGGACCCCTCGGCTGCGGG
Organism: Mycobacterium sp. NGS69; assembly: GCF_059812165.1. Classification (NCBI taxonomy): domain Bacteria; kingdom Bacillati; phylum Actinomycetota; class Actinomycetes; order Mycobacteriales; family Mycobacteriaceae; genus Mycobacterium; species Mycobacterium sp. NGS69. The sequence continues at coordinate 6,154 of NZ_JCALCD010000014.1, read as the reverse complement.
AGGCGCCCCCGGTCTTGCAGCACGTCGACGAGGAGACCGAAGCGCCGCTGCTGGAGGCGGTCCGGGAGTATCTGGCCGCGGTGCCGGCCGACGTGGCGCTGCTGCTGTCGCACTTTCGGATCACGGATGTCGCGCTGCGCGTCGTCGGCGTCGGCAGCGTGGGCACCCGGTGTTACCTGGTCATCCTGGTCGGCCCCAACGGAACACCGCTGATCCTGCAGATCAAAGAGGCCACGCGGTCGGTGCTCGAGGAATACGGCGGGTGGGCTCAGCCGGACAGCCTCAACGCGGCCGTCGAAGCCAAGGGCCAGGGGGTGCGCGTCATCGACGGCCAGCAGATCCTGCAGGCGATGTCGGATGTATTTCTCGGGACGACCCGCAAGGACGGGCGCGACTACTACGTCCGCCAATTCCACGACATGAAGGGCAGCATCGACACCGAAGGCATGTCGGCGGCGACCTTCTCCGAATACGTCGTCGCCTGTGCGGTGCTCCTGGCGCGCGCACACTCGCAGAGCGCCAACGCATCGATCCTGCGCGGTTACGTCGGCACCAGCAGCGCGGTGCACGACGCTGTCGCCGAGTGGTCCTACACGTACGCCGACAAGTCACTCGACGATTTTCACCAGCTGCGCGCGGCGGCCGCGGCCGGCGACATCGAGGTGGCCGACGATCCCGCCCGCTGAGAAGCCGCGGCTCACGCGGGCGTCAGGCGGACCGCCAGACGCGTCGGTCCGCGGAGCAAACTATTCGTGGACCATTGCGGCGCCCCGACCACGGAAATTCGGCTCACGTGAGTCACCAATTCACGCAGCACCGCCTGGGCCTCCATGCGCGTCAATTGCGCTCCGATGCACAGGTGCGCGCCGAACCCAAAAGTCATGTGCTGGCCAGGGTTTCGAGTCACCCTGAACGCGTCGGGTTCGTCGAACGCCCGCGGATCCCGATTGGCCGCGCCGATCGACAGCATGATCCGCGCACCCGCCGGGATCGTGGTATCGCCGACGCGGTAGTCGCGCAGGGCGGTGCGATACACGTTCTGCGCCGGTGACAGGTAGCGCAGTAACTCCTCGACCGCCATCGGTATCAGGTCGGGATCGGCGCGCAGCAGGTCATACTGCTCCGGGTTGGCGGCCAGGGTGTCGAACATGCCGCCGAGCAGGTTGGTCGTGGTCTCGTTGCCGGCCAGAAGCAACAGCATCGCGAAGTAGAACAACTCGCGGTCGGGCAGCGAGCCGGCCGCGTTCTCCGCCAACAGCCGTCCCAGGATCGTGTCCGAGCCCTTCAGGCCGCCGACGGCGAACTGCCGCGTGAAATAGCGGTGCATCGCCCACGAACCGCGCACCGAGACCGCGAGCTTGCGGGCACCGCGTGCCGTGAGGTCGATGTCGGTGACCTGTACCGACTCCTCGGACCACCGCCGAAAGTCGTCGACATCGGTGTCGGGAACGCCCAACAACTGGGCGATGAGGCGCACCGGCATCGGTATCGCCAGCCGCTGCACCACGTCGCAACCCGGGTTGGCCACGACGTCGTGGACCGTCTCTGCGGCCAGCCTGTCGATGATCGGGTGCCAGCTGTCGAGCGCGGCCTTGGTGAAGGCCGGCAGTACCTGACGGCGCTGCCGGGCGTGCGCTTCGCCGTCGAGCGAGACCAGGATCGGCGTGCGTATCCGGGTCAGCATGGGTCCGTCGGCACTGGACAGTTTCGCGTCGTCGCGGGCGGCCGCCCGGACATCGTCCAGCCGGCTCAGGACAAACACTCTGCGCCTCGGGTTGTACTGCACCCGGGCGCCGGCGTGCAGGCGGCGATAGGCCTCGTGTGGCTGGGCCGCCGTCGCCGCATCCAGCGGATCGTAGGCGGTGATGTCCGCGTCGAGCGGCAGGCGCCGTCGGGCGCCCGTGGCATTGGCCAGCGCGGCGCCGGCCAGCGTGCGGGCCGCCGAGCCGGTGAAGCGAACCCCGTCAGTGAGCGCCATCGATCACCTAACCTGTACAGTTACGCACTGGACCGTAACGTAAGTTTCCGTAATCGACAAGGGCCGTCGCCGTGGACATGACAATCGACGAACTTGCGCGCCGCGTCGACATGACCGCGCGGAACATTCGTGAGTGGCAGACCAACGGGTTGCTACCACCGCCACAGCGGCGCGGTCGGATCGGGATTTACGGCGACGACCACATCTCGCACATCGAGCGGATCAAATCGCTTCGAGCGCAAGGCTTTCCGCTCGACATCATCCGGCGTGTCCTGGATCAGTCCGGTGAGTCGGCGCCCGAGGTACGTCGGATGGCCTCGGAATTGCTGAGCCCCGCCAACCTCACGGGATCGGTGGAGATGAAACGGGTCGACCTGGTCCGCCAGTTCGGCCCCGACGCGGAGCGGTACTTCACGGACTGCGGGCTGGTCGACATCCTCAACGACGAGCTGCTCGTTGTCACCGACACGGCAACGTTCGACTACGTCGAGAAGCTGATCGCCGTCGGCCTGCCGTTGGATAAGGTGGCCCGGGCCTTGATCCTCATGACCGATCATCAGATTGCGAGCATGCAACCACTCGTCGAGCTCTATCGCGATGAAGTCTGGGAGCCGTTCCTAGGCGCCGGGCTACCCGCCGATGACTGGCCCGAGATCGCTGAGAAGACCGTCCAATTACGTTCCCTGGGAATCGGTCTCGGCATGCAGGCGTTCCGCAGGGCGATAGACGACGTGGCGGGCAGGATCGCCACCGAGGAAGCCGCCAAGATGGATGTGCCGAGGACGCCCCGAAAGCGGCGCCGCACCCGTTGAGTGGTGCGACCAATCCCGCGGCCGCAGCCGCCAGGTTCGGCGGGCGTAGTCCAATTCGGTGTAGGGCCACTGGGTCACAATGCGGCCGCTGGGTGACCGGAAGTAGCTGTCGCACTGGGTCCAGACAGTGCGTTCGAGGTCCGCGGAAAGCTGGTCGTTGTAGCGCCTTTCGGCCTCCGGACGGACATCCACGTAGCCGCCCCGCCGCGCCACCCGGCTGACGGCGCTGGCCACCAGCCGCGCACCCGCCTCCAAGATGTAGACGATCGAGTTGCCGCCCTGGTTGGTGTTGGGGCCGTAGAGCATGAAGAAATTCGGGAAGCCGGCGACCGCCACCCCCAGGTAGGCGCTCGGGTCGGCGCCCCAGCGCTCGTGCAGGCGCTGACCGCCGATGCCGACAACGTCGATGCCCGACAGGTAGCGCGACGTCTCGAACCCGGTCGCCAGCACGATCGTGTCGGCGTCGACGACCTGGCCGGCCTTGGTCACCACCGACGCCTCGCCGACCCGTGCTATGGGGTCGGTGACCAGATCGACGTTGTCCGCCTGCAACGCCCGGTAATAGTCGTCCCCCAGCAACACCCGCTTGCAGCGGAACGGATAGTCCGGCGTCAGCGCGCGGCGGAGCCGCCCGTCGGCCACGGTGCGCTCCAAGAAAGACGTCGCGACGTGCGTGCGCGCTGCGACCACCGGGTCGTCGGCGAAAGTGGCCGTGTTGTCGTGCTGGAATTTCCAGATCTGCCAACGCGCGCGGCGCGCCGCCAGGGGATCGCGCCGAAAGCGCTCCAATTCCGCTGCACTGTACGGTCGGTCGTCCTTGGGCACCATCCACGGCGGCGTCCGCTGGAACACCGTCACGCGTTCCGCGGTCTTCGCGAGCTCGGGGACCACCTGCACCCCGCTGGCGCCGGTGCCGATCACCGCTACCTTCCTGCCGGCCAGCTCGATGTCCTTATCCCACTGGGCGGTGTGCATGAGCGTGCCGCCGAACTCACTCAACCCCGCGATCTCGGGACGCTTCGGCGACCCGAACAATCCGACGGCGCAGACGACGACGTCGGCCGTCAGCGTCTCGGCCTGCCCGGCGCGGTCCAATTCGCAGTCCCAGCACCGCGCGTCGGAATTCCAGCGGACCGATCGCACTTTGGTGCCGAGCATAAGATGGCGCCGCAGGTCGAAGTCGTCTGCCACGGACTCGAGGTAGGCCAGGATCTCGGGCTGACGGGCGTAAGTGCGGCTCCAGGACTTGTTGGGCGCGAAGGAAAACGAGTAAAGGTGGCTCTGGATGTCGCAGGCGGCGCCGGGATAGGTGTTGCGGCGCCAGGTGCCGCCGACCCCGTCGTCGGCCTCGATGATGACCAGGTCGTCGAGACCGGCGCGGCGTAGCGACACCGCCGCGCCGAGGCCGCCGAAGCCGGCGCCGATGATCGCCACCCTCGGGGGGCGCCGCCGGCGCGTCGCCGCCCGCAGCCGGCCGACCGCATAGCGCCGACGGGCCAGCCGGCTCGTCACGGGGCGGCCTTTCCGCCGCGAACCTCATACCCGTCCAGGTCGCCCTTCGCCCGCCACGTGTCCAGCATGTCCGCGTATTCCGTGGGCGCACCTATGAAGAAGCTGCCCTGCCGAGTCTTGGCGTCCGCCTTGCCTTCCCGGTTGTAGTAGCCGGGGGTGCAGGTGCTGGCCCGCTCGGCGGTCGCGGTGGAGCGGGCCACCACCAGGTCGACCCAGGCGGACTCGGCCTCGCATGACGCCTCGATTTCGCTGACGCCGCGCTCCAGCGCCCAGGCGATCATCCACGCGGCATGGCTGGCCTGCACGTCCAACAGGTATGGAAAGTTCACCGTCAGCCCCGCCTGGGCGATGCTTTCGATGAAGCAGTTCGGGAAGCCGTTGGCACACAAGCCCTGGTACGTGCGCACGCCGTCGCGCCACCGGTCGGTCAGCGTCACGCCGTCGCGGCCGATCAGCTCGAACCCGGTGCGCCGGCAGTAGTCGGTGCCGACCTCGAAACCCGTTGCGAAGATTAGGCAGTCGAGTTCGTAGGTCGCCCCGTCGACGACGACGCCGGCCTCGGTGATGCGCTCGACCCCGCGACCGCGCGTGTCGACGAGCGTGACGTTGTCGCGGTTGAAGGTCTGCAGGTAGTCGTCGTGGAAACACGGCCGCTTGCAGAAGTAGCCGTACCACGGTTTGAGCGCCTCGGCGGTCGCGGGGTCGGCCACGATGTCGTCGACGCGCGCGCGAATCTCCTCCATCTTGGCGAAGTCGGCCAGTTCGATGTTGGGGGCCGCGCCGGCACCGTCCTGGCGCATGACGGGAAGTTTGCGGGTGATGCTGGTCCAGGCATCGGCGACCAGATCCTCCTCGGCCTGACCGCCGGCCGTCAGGATCTGGAAGTTCCGGATGCGTTCGGACTGCCAGCCCGGCTGTAATGTGCTGGCCCACTGCGGATCCGTGGGCCGGTTGGCCCGCACGTCGACCGATGACGGCGTGCGCTGGAAGACGTAGAGCTGCCGCGCCGCCGCGGCGAGGTGCGGCACGCACTGGATCGCCGTGGCGCCGGTGCCGATGATGCCGACGCGCTTTGTCGCCAGGTTCTCCAGCTTTTCGCCGGTGTAGCCGTAGTCCCACCGGCTGGTGTGGAAGGTCGGGCCGCGAAAACTGCCGAGGCCGGCGATCCCGGGCAGCTTGGGCTTGGCCTGGTAACCGTTGGCCATGGAGACGAACTTGGCCCGCATCTCGTCGCCGTGGTTGGTCCGGATGATCCAGCGGGAAGCATTTGGATCCCAACGGATCTCATGCACGTCGGTTTGCAGACACGCGTCGCGATAGAGATCGTAGTGCTCGGCGATGCGCTGGCAGTGGGCGAAGATCTCCGATCCCCTGGCGTACTTGTCCGCCGGGATGTAGCCGAGCTCCTCCAACAGCGGCATATAGACATAGGATTCGACGTCGCACGCGATCCCCGGATACCGGTTCCAATACCAGGTGCCACCCACGTCGGCCGCCCGGTCGATCAGGCGCACGCTTTCGACACCGAGCTCGCGCAGCCGCGCGCCGGTCAGCAGCCCGCCGAATCCGGCGCCGATGACCGCGACGTCGACCTCGTCGGTCAGTGGCGCGCGGGTGAACGTTCCGTCCACCCAAGGGTCTTCGGCGAATCGCGCGAAGGCACCCGCCGTCTCGACGTACTGCGCGATGCCGTCCTGGCGCAGTCGCCGGGCCCGTTCATCGGCGTACTTGCGGCGCAGCGCGTCGACGTCGAACCCCACGCCAACGGTCGCAGGTCTTGGCATCGGCTTCCTCATCGTGATCCCCGCCCGACTATATAATCAATCAGTTGATCATATCAATGCCCCGGCGA
>NZ_JCALCD010000013.1:0-107181 GCF_059812165.1 Mycobacterium sp. NGS69 | reverse complement strand
CGCGGCTGGCCGTCGCATGTGAACTGACGGCTTTCGGTGTGTACTCAGGGCGGGATCTGGGCGGAGTTATCGCCCTGGATACACACGCACTGCCGTCAATGCACAACCACGGCGGCGCTACTCGGAAGCGGCGTCTTTCGGTGCGTCGCCAAGGGTTTCCAAGACCACCTCGGCGACACGCTTCATGGTGGTCCGCCGGTCCATGGCCGCACGCTGGATCCACTTGAACGCCTCGGGCTCGGTCATGCCCTGCTTGGTCTGCAGCAGGCCCTTGGCACGCTCGACCACCTTGCGGGTCTCCAGCCGGTCGGACAGCGTCGCCACCTCGCGTTCCAGCTCGGTGATCTCGCCGAACCTGCTGACCGCCAGTTCGATGGCCGGGATCAGGTCGCTGATGGTGAACGGCTTGACCAGGTAGGCCATCGCCCCGGCGTCGCGGGCGCGCTCCACGAGGTCGCGCTGGCTGAACGCGGTCAGCACGACGATCGGCGCGATGCGCTTGCTGGCAATCTCCGAGGCCGCGTCGATCCCGTCGCGGCGCGGCATCTTCACATCCATGATCACCAGGTCCGGCTTATGTTGCTCGGCCAGTTCGACGGCTTCCTGGCCGTCGCCGGCCTCGCCGACGATCTCGTACCCCTCCTCTCGGAGCATCTCGGCCAGATCCAGCCGGATCAGCGCTTCGTCTTCCGCGATCAGGACCCGGCGCGGCACAGCGGCGTCGGTGTCGGTCGTGGGGCCTGTCATGACGGACATTCTCTCGTGCACGCCCGCGATCACCGACCCCGGGGCGGTGAGAACCGACGAGCACACCAATCCTCTATGGTGGGAGGCTGCCTGCCCTCGTATCCCAACTGGCAGAGGAAACGGACTCAAAACCCGTCCAGTGTGGGTTCGAATCCCACCGAGGGCACCAGCGAAGCGCCGTTCGAACCTCTGTACGGCATCGGTTTGTCACTTGCGAGCCGGCGCGATGCCCAAGCGGCCCGTCGCGGCCGGGCCGCTTCAGCGCCGCAGCACGGCCCCGCGCCCCTTCCCGGATCGGGGGGACGGCCCCGGGTGCGCCGGCATACCCATGCGCATGCGCATCATCCATTTCACCTACTTTCCAGCGCAGCAGTATTTATTTTCGCCGATAAGCTAGTCTTTCAGTTTGTCGATCCCCATGGCGCCTGGCCCAGGGTATGAATTTCCTCAATTATTAACGTTCTTCGTACGTTGGCGATCGGTCGGCAAGGGTGAAGATTTTGCATTCCGGCAACAGCACCGGAATATGGCGTTAAAGTTGAATCTGTCGTTTTTATTTCTGGGGCGAGTACAGAAATCTTGCGTAAACCAGCAACGTTTATCAGCGCAGCGCAGAGGTCCTGACGTACGGCTCGACGCTCATTCGGCGTCATCAAAAACGGTGCCGGGCACAGGCCGTTCGCGTCGACCAAAAGGATTCAGACACAGCGATATTCGCTCACTCGCGGGCTCACCGGCCGAGGCACACCTGGGCTTCCGAATGCACCACGTTGACATGCGTGGGATCGTTCTGTATCGAATCGGTAGCTACCTGCAGCAACCACGGCGGTCCACCGCAGTCGGTGGCGCAGCTGCTCGTCACCACGGCGGTGAAAGCGAGAAATAGCGCGAGACAGAGTCTCTTCCAAAAACTCGCCATCCGCACCCCCTTAGTCCGCGCGGAATAAGTCGCAAATAGCCGAGGCGAATATGTGTAAGCGGGATCGTACGCTGCACTATGGAAGCTTGGGAAGACGCACGACCACAATGGCTGAGATGGGTTTATCCGCCAACCCTCGGCGCACGACCCTCGGAACGACTGAAGACCCCGGCGCGCCCCCCGGCCGTCCTGACTAGTTGCGATCGCAAGCGCGGCGTCGCCGGGGGCCGCGTATCGCAACCATTCGACTGGGCAGCCGACAGACAGCGAGGTCAACGGTTACGCTTTGAACGTGGGCGCGAAGAAGTGCGGAGCCCCACCCCGGTCAGAAGGCTCACCGAACCGCCCGGACTGCGTCGCCGTGGTGCGGGCGCAGACCCGCGATCGCAATCAGCACTACGCCGCCAGCGCCGCGCGCCGGGGCCGGATCCTCACGATCACCTCGTGGCTGGCGGTGATGGTGAGCGTGAGCTTCGTGCTCGTGCAGATCCTCACCGATTCCTGGACCTGGCAGGTCAGCTCGATCAACATCGCCGGCGCCATGGTCTTCGCGATGGTGCCCTGGCTGCAGCGATTCGGGGAACTGGTTGCGCCACTTACCTTTGTCGGCGCGGCCTACGTCTCCATCTTCGCCAGCTGCCTGGACGTGGGCACCGGTTCCGGATCGCAGTTCTTCTTCCTGGTCGGCGCCTGCATCGTCGTGCTGGTGCTGGGCATCGAACACATCGTGTTGGCGTCCGCGCTGGCGGCCATCGCCGCCGGCCTGATCATCGCGGTCGAGTTTCTGGTGCCGCGCAACACCGGGCTGCAGCCGGCCTGGGCCACGTCGACTGGCTTCGTCGTCACCGCCGTCTCCAGCGTCGTGATGGTGGTGGTGACGGTCTGGTTCGCGTTGCGTGACACCGCCCGCGCCGAGGCGGTCATGGAAGCCCAGTACGAGCGCTCGGAGACGCTGCTGGAGAACATGTTGCCCGCCAGCATCGCCGAGCGCCTCAAGGAGCCCGGCCGCAACGTCATCGCCGACAAGTACGACGATGCCTCGGTGTTGTTCGCCGACATCGTCGGATTCACCGAGCGTGCCAGCAGCACCCCGCCCGCCGACCTGGTGCGCTTCCTCGACCGCCTGTACGGCGCGTTCGACGCCCTTGTGGACAAGCACGGCCTGGAGAAAATCAAAGTCAGCGGCGATTCGTACATGGTGGTCAGCGGCGTTCCGCGGTCGCGGCCCGACCATTCCCGCGCGCTGGCGGATTTCGCGCTTGACATGGCCAATGTCGCAGCGGCGCTGAGGGATCCGCACGGTCAGCCGATCCAGCTGCGGGTGGGCATGGCCTGCGGGCCGGTGGTCGCGGGTGTCGTCGGCTCGCGCAGGTTCTTCTACGACGTGTGGGGCGACGCGGTCAACGTCGCCTCCCGGATGGAATCCACCGACTCGGTGGGCCGGATCCAGGTGCCCGAGGCGATGTACGAGCGCCTCAAGGACGAGTTCGTGCTGCAGGAGCGGGGCAGCATCGAGATCAAGGGCAAGGGCCTCATGCGAACCTGGTACCTGATCGGGCGCAAGGCAACCGAGGAGCCCACCGACCTGCCCGCCGAGGAACCGCGCACCGCGCGCGTCTGAGCCGAAAGTCCCTATCCCCCGTTCCGTGATTTGTGCCAGACTTCGGCCATGCAAACCACGCCTGGAACCGCCCCTGTCCCAAGCTTGTTGCCGCACTTGTGGAAATCCGCGCTGGTATCGGGACTTCTCTCGCTCATCGTCGGCGCCGTGATCCTGGCGTGGCCGGGGATTTCCATCCTGGCCGCCGCCATCGCGTTCGGCATCTACCTGTTGATCACCGGTGCCGCGCAGGTAGTCTTCGCGTTCAGCCTGCATGTTTCGGCGGGAAGCCGGATCTTGTTGTTCATCAGCGGCGCGGCATCACTCATCCTGGCGGTCTTGGCATTTCGTCACTTCGGCCAGGGCTACGCGGTCTTGTTGCTGGCCATCTGGATTGGCATCGGGTTCATTTTCCGCGGGGTCGCGACGACGGTTTCGGCCATCAGCGATCCCGTCCTGCCAGGGCGGGGCTGGTCGATTTTCATCGGCGTGATCAGCCTGCTTGCCGGGATCGTCGTTTTGGCGTCGCCGTTCTCCTCGATCGTCACCCTGGCGATCGTGGTCGGCGTCTGGTTCGTGGTAATCGGCGTTTTCGAGATCGTGTCCTCGTTCGGCATCCGCAAGGCGTCCAAGGAATTGGCTCGTGGCGTCAGCGCCGACTAACTACTACACTGCGTCGTAGATAGCCCGCAGTAGGGAGATGACAGATGAGTGTCGTCGATATTTCGCGGTGGCAGTTCGGCATCACCACCGTCTACCACTTCATCTTCGTGCCGCTCACCATCGGCTTGGCCCCGCTGCTGGCCGTCATGCAGACGGTGTGGGTGGCCACGGGCAACGCGGCCTGGTATCGGCTGACCAAGTTCTTCGGCAAGCTGTTCCTGATCAACTTCGCCATCGGCGTGGCGACGGGCATCGTCCAGGAATTTCAGTTCGGGATGAACTGGAGCGAGTACTCCCGGTTCGTCGGCGACATCTTCGGCGCCCCCCTTGCGATGGAGGGCCTGTTCGCCTTCTTCTTCGAGTCCACCTTCATCGGGTTGTGGATCTTCGGCTGGAGCCGGCTGCCGCGGCTGCTTCACCTGGCCTGCATCTGGATCGTCGCGATCAGTGTCAACGTGTCCGCGTTCTTCATCATCGTGGCAAACTCGTTCATGCAGCACCCAGTCGGCGCGCACTACAACCCGACGACGCACCGCGCCGAGCTGAACAGCATCTTCGCGCTGCTGTCCAATAACACTGCGCTGGCAGCGTTTACGCACACGGTGGCAGGGGCGCTACTAACCGCCGGAACTTTCGTCGCCGCCGTCAGCGCGTGGTGGCTGATCCGTTCGCGCAATCCGGCATCCGCCCTCTCCGAAGCCGACGCCCGCAACGTGTTTCGCCCCGCGGCCATCCTGGGCTGCTGGGTGGTGCTGCTCGCCGCAGTCGGTCTGTTCTTCACCGGCGACCGCCAGGGCAAGCTGATGTTCGTTCAGCAGCCGATGAAGATGGCGTCGGCGGAATCGTTGTGCAGCACCGAATCCGATCCGAACTTCTCGATCCTGACCGTCGGCACGCACAACAACTGCGACAGCATCACCCGCGTGATCGAGGTGCCGTACGTGTTGCCGTTCCTGGCCGAGGGCAAGACCAGCGGTGTCACGTTGCAAGGTGTGCGCAACATCCAGCAGGACTTCGAGCACCGATTCGGGCCTAACGACTACCGGCCCAATCTTTTCGTCACCTACTGGTCGTTCCGCGCAATGATCGGATTCCTCGCCATTCCGGTGCTGTTCGCGCTCGCGACGTTGTGGTTCACCCGCGGCGACCGGGTGCCCAACCAGCGCTGGTTCTCGTGGTTTGCGCTGCTGACCATTCCAACGCCGTTCCTGGCCAACATCTCCGGGTGGGTCTTCACCGAAATGGGCCGCCAGCCCTGGATCGTCGTTCCGAACCCGACCGGCGATCAACAGGTGAGGTTTACCGTTCACGAAGCCGTCTCCCACCTCACCCCCGGAATGGTGGTCACGTCCCTGGTGACCTTCACCCTCGTCTACGCGGTGCTCGCGGTCATCTGGTTCTACCTGCTCCGGCGCTACGTCGCTGCGGGCCCACAGGAACACGACGCCGAACCGGCACCGCCCCGAGCGCCCAGCGAGGACGACGTGGCGCCACTTTCGTTCGCGTATTAAGGAGCTGACCGGTGGCATTGCAACAGTTGTGGTTCGGCATCATCGCGATGCTGTTCCTCGGTTTCTTCATCCTCGAGGGCTTCGACTTCGGCGTGGGCATGCTGATGGAACCGTTCGCGCGCTTCGGCGTGGGGGACCCGGAGCTGCATCGTCGCACGGCGCTCAACACCATCGGTCCGGTGTGGGACGGCAACGAGGTCTGGCTGATCACCGGCGGCGCGGCGATGTTCGCCGCGTTTCCCGGCTGGTACGCCACGGTGTTCTCGACGCTGTATCTGCCGCTGCTGGCGATCCTGTTCGGCATGATCGTGCGTTCCGTCGCAATCGAATGGCGCGGCAAGGTAGATGACACGAAGTGGCGCGGCTGGGCCGATTTCGGGATCGCCGCCGGATCTTGGCTGCCCGCCATCCTATGGGGCGTCGCGTTCGCCATCCTGGTCCGCGGGCTGCCGGTGGACGCCGCCGGTCACGTCAACCTGTCGATCACCGACGTGCTCAACGCCTACACACTGCTGGGTGGCCTGGCCACCGCCGGGCTGTTCCTGCTCTACGGCGCGGTGTTCGTCGGCCTGAAGACCTCGGGCACGATCCGCGACGACGCGCATCGATTCGCGGTGTGGCTGTCGCTGCCGGTGACCGTACTGGTTGCGGCCTTTGGGCTTTGGACGCAGCTGGCGCACGGCAAGGGCTGGACGTGGGTGGTGCTGGGGGTCGCGGTCGTCGCGCAGCTGGCGGCGGTGCTGCTGGTGTGGCGGCGCGCGTCGGACGGCTGGGCCTTCACCTGCACGGCGTTGGTGGTCGCGGCCGTCGTCATCCTGCTGTTCGGCTCGCTGTACCCGAACCTGGTGCCCTCGACGCTGAACAGTCAGTGGAACGTGACGATCTACAACGCCTCGTCGACCCCCTACACCCTGAAGATCATGACCTGGGTGACGGCGTTCATGGCCCCGCTGACGGTCGTCTACCAGGCGTGGACGTATTGGGTGTTCCGGCAACGGATCTCGTCCGAGCGGATACCGCCGCCCATCGGCCTGGCGAGGCGTGCGTCCTGAGCGCAAGGGCATCGCGAGCACCGCTGGACCCGCGGCTGTGGTGGGTGTCGGGCGCGTTGCGGCGCTATCTGGTCGCCACGGTCGGCTGTGGGGTGGTGATCTCCGGCTGTGCGATCGGCTCGGCGATCGTGCTGGCGAACGTCGTGGCCCGCACCGTCGGCGACCCCCCGGCGCGTGGCTTGCGCGCCTGGCTCGGGCCGCTGGCGATCCTGTTGGCGCTGTGGATGATTCGCACGTTCGTACACTGGCTGCAGGCCCGCCTGGGTCAGCGCGGTGCCGGCGCCGTCATCGCCGACCTCAACGGTGAGGTGCTGGCCGCCGTGACGGCCCGGCAGCCGGCCGAACTCGCCGCGCAACGCGATGCCGCGGCGGTCGTGGTGACGCGCGGCCTGGACGGGTTGCGGCCCTACTTCACCGGATACCTGCCCACCTTGCTGCTTGCCGCGATCCTGACCCCGGCGACCGTCGCCGTTATTGCGCTCTACGACCCGAAATCGATGGTGATCGTGCTGATCACGCTGCCGCTGATCCCGGTTTTCATGGCGCTGATCGGGATGGCGACGGCCGACCGATCCGCGGCGGCGCTGGAGGCCATGACGACGCTGCAGGCCCGGCTGCTGGACCTGATCGCCGGTATCCCGACGCTGCGCGCGCTGGGCCGTGGCCGCGGTCCCGAACACCGGATCGCCGAACTGGCTGCGGCCCATCGACGCTCGGCGATGGCGACGCTGCGGATCGCGTTCCTGTCGGCGCTGGTGCTCGAATTGCTGGCCACGCTCGGCGTGGCACTGATCGCGGTCGGTATCGGCCTGCGGCTGCTGTTCGGCGAGATGACCCTGACCACCGGCCTGACGGTGCTGCTGCTGGCGCCCGACGTCTACTGGCCGCTTCGCCGCATCGGCGTGGAATTTCATGCCGCCCAGGAGGGTAGGACCGCGGCCGACAAGGCGTTCGCCCTCATCGGCGAGCCCGCGGCCCCGACGGTGCGAAGCCGGTCCGTGACCGCGCGGGGCGAACGGATCCGCATCGAGGACCTCAGGGTGCGGGGCCGAGACGGCCACGCGCCCCGAGAGCTCACCGCGGTTCTGGAACCCGGCCGGGTCACGGTGTTGACGGGGCACAACGGCGCGGGCAAGAGCACCACGCTGCAGGCCATCGCCGGGCTGACCGCGCCGTCCTCCGGCCGGATCACCGTGGCCGGAACCGACGTCGCCGACCTGAACCGTGACGCGTGGTGGCGCCAGCTGTCCTGGCTGCCGCAGCGCCCCGTCCTCGTCCCGGGCACCGTGCGCGACAACCTGACCCTGTTCGGCGAGCTCGACGACCTCGACGGGGCCTGCGCCGCATCGGGTTTCGACACCGTGCTGGCCGAACTGGCCGACGGCATGGAAACCGTGCTCGGGCGCGGCGGCGTCGGGTTGTCGCTGGGCCAGCGCCAGCGGCTCGGGCTCGCCCGGGCGCTCGGCTCGGCCGCCCCGGTGCTGTTGCTCGACGAGCCCACCGCGCACCTGGACGCGCGCACCGAACAGCGGGTGCTGCGGGCCATCGTCGAGCGCGCGCGCGCCGGCGCGACGGCGGTGGTCGTCGGGCACCGCGAGCCCGTCCTCGCGATCGGTGACCGGGTGGTCGAAGTGGCCGCCGACGCGGGGGTACGCCATGCCGCGGTCTGATCTCCTCCTGGCCACCACCAGCCTGCTGCGCCCGCGGCTGCCGAGGATCCTCGCGGCCGTCGCGCTGGGCGTGCTGTCGCTGGGCAGCGCGCTGGCCCTGGCCGGGGTTTCGGCGTGGCTGATCACGCGGGCCTGGCAGATGCCGCCCGTGGTGGACCTGTCCGTCGCGGTCGTCGCCGTGCGCGCTTTCGCGATTTCGCGTGGCGTGCTGCACTACTGCGAGCGGCTGGCCACCCATGACACCGCGCTGCGGGCGGCCGGCACCGCCCGGGCGCAGATCTACCGCCGGCTGGCCCGGGGGCCCGCGGCGGCGGCCGTCCGCCTGCACAGCGGTGAGCTGGCGGCGAGGGTGGGCGCCGACGTCGACGAGCTGGCCAACGCGCTGGTGCGCGCCGTGGTGCCGATCGCCGTCGCCGCGGTGCTCGCGGTGGCGGCGACCGCGGTCGTCGCGGCCATTTCGCCGCCGGCCGCCGCGGTGCTGGCGGCCTGCCTGCTGATCGCCGGCTACATTGCCCCACGGCTCGCCGGCAGGGCCGCCGCCACCCAGGAAGAGGTTGCCCGCCAACACCATTCCGATCGCGACACCTCGGCGATGATCGCCCTCGAACACGCCCCGGAGCTGCGCGTCGCGGGCGCGCTGCCCGGCGTCATCGCCGACGCGCAACGCCGCCAGCGCGCCTGGGCCGGGGCCCTCGACGCCGCGGCGAGACCGGCCGCGATCGCCGAGGCGATGCCGACCGCGGCAATCGGGGCGAGCGTGCTGGGCGCGGTGGTGGCCGGGATCGCGTTGACGCACACCGTCGCGCCCACCACGCTCGCGGTCCTGATGTTGTTGCCGCTGTCCGCGTTCGAGGCGACCACGCCGTTGCCGGCCGCCGCCGTGCAGCTGACGCGGTCACGGATCGCCGCGCGTCGCCTGCTCGACCTGACTCCCCCGGAGCGCCCGAAGGAGCCCGGCCAACCGGTGCCCGATGGCACCGGCGCGCTCGGAGTCGATGTCTGCTACGGCCACCCGAACGCGGTCCGGCTCACCCGCGTGGAGTTCGTTCTACCACCGGGCGCCCGACTGGCCGTCACGGGCGCGAGCGGTTCGGGTAAGACGACGCTGCTGATGACGCTCGCCGGGCTGATCCCCCCACTGGACGGGCGGGTGACGCTGGACGGCACCGACATCGCCCGCTTCGACGAAGACGAATTGCACAGGGCGGTGAGCTTTTTCGCCGAGGACGCGCACGTCTTCGCCACCACGGTCCGCGACAACCTGCTGGTCGCCCGCGGGGACTGCGACGACGACGAGCTGACGGCGGCGCTGGAAGCGGTCGGCCTCGGCGGCTGGCTCGCCGGCCTGCCCGACGGCCTGTCCACGGTGTTGACCGGCGGCGCGCACGCGCTTTCGGCGGGCCAGCGCCGACGGCTGTTGGTGGCCCGCGCCGTGATCTCCCCCGCCCGGATCGTGCTGCTCGACGAGCCCACCGAGCACCTCGACGCGACCGACGCCGAGCGGGTCCTGCGCGATCTGTTGGGCCCGAATGGCCTCATGTCCGCGGACCGGACCGTGGTGGTGGCTACTCACCACTTGCCCAACGGGATTGGCTGCCGCGAACTGTGCGTTAGTCCTGTATCGGCCGCTTCAGTGGCGTCCAAGGGCGGTCTCGGCGGCTAGCCGCCCCGGCCACCCGCTCACGCCCCCGCCGGGGTGCGAGCCCGCGCCCGCGTGGTAGTAACCCTCGATCGGCGACCGATAGCCCCCAAGGCCGCGCGCCGGACGATTCATCAACAGCCGCAACGGCGTCATGTCGACATGGAAGTAGGAACCGTTGGGCGTCGCGTACTGTTCGCCGAAATCCGCCGGACTGGTTTCGATCCGGCCGATCTCGGTCTCAAATCCGGCCAGGTGCGTGGTGACCGATTTCATGATGGCGTCAGAGAACCACGGTTTGACTTTGTCCCAGCCGTCGCGGGGTTGGGCCGGAACATTCGACGCCAGGTAGGCAACCTCCTGCCCCTCCGGGGCCAGACCGGCGTCGTTGGCCGTCAGCACCGCCATGTACACCGGCGGATTGTCCAACGACTCGCCCGCGCGGATCGCGGCGAGTTGGCGGATCTGGTCATCGAACGTCCCGGTCATCAGCGACGTCTTGCGGATATCGAAACCATCGATGCCGCTTCGCTTTTGCGCTCCCTTGGGGTAGCTGAGCCGACCCGAGAGCGCCACGTCGATCTTAAAGGTGGCCGAGTTGTTGCCGCTGGCGGGCAGGATCGCCACCTTGGCCCGCGTGCCCGAGTCCAGCACCCCGTCGGCCAGCAGCGGGCCGTAGGCGCTCTGCGGCGGGACCGCCGCCAACACGCCGCGGCGCGCGCCGATCTCCGTGCCGTCGCCCAGCCGCACCCCGATGGCGCGGTTACCCGAGACCAGCACCTGGGCCACCGGTGCGCCGGTTCGGATCGTTGCGCCGCGATCGGTGGCATACGCGCCCATCGCCGCCATGATGCCGTTCATGCCGCCGCGCGGGCGGATCACTCCCGGCTTGCGGTGCACCGCGGCCAGACCCACGCAGTAGAAGCCGCCCCCGTCGTGGTCGATGGGCCCGATCATGCTGCCCCAGTAGGTGCCGAGCGAGCGCATCTGGTCGCTTTCGAACACCTCGGCCATCAAGTCGACCAGGTTGCTGCTCATGATCTGGCCCAGCCTGCGCCGAACCGACCGGCTGGGGGCGAGTTTGAGCAGCAGCTTGCCCAAGTCCTTCTTCGGCAGGTCGGCGGGGTGGTGCGGCATGACCGCGGTCAGCGCCGCGAAAATCCAGGACAGGGCGGGCTGCAGTTCGGCGTATGCGCGTGCGTCGCGCGCCGAGTAGCGCCGCACCTCGGCCAGGGTGCGTTCCAGGTCGTGAAACAGCAGCAGCGTGGAGCCGTCGTCGCCGATCCACCCGTACGGTGCCTCGACCGGGGTGCCGGCGTAGCCATACCGCTGCAGGCCGAGATCGGAGATGAATGGCGTGCAGGACATGAACATGTCGTCCATCGCGCCCAGGCTCAGAATGTGCTCGGGGGCCTCGGCCAGGAATGCGCCGCTGTTGGCCAGCCCGCCCAAGTGATTGCGTGACTCCAGCACCGCGACGCTGGCGCCCGACGCCGACAACGTGCACGCGGCGCTCAGGCCGTTGTGTCCGCCGCCGATCACCACGAAATCGAACAGGTCGCGTTCTGCGCTCACCTGATCAATCCGCTGCGCCGGGCACGAAGGTGTTGTTCACCGGCATCCGGAAGCCCGGGCTGCCCGGGCACGGGCCGTAGGTGGTGGGCTGCGTGGAGTGCGGGTTGCCCGGGATGTTGCACAGCCCGTTGATCAGGTGGGCGGGGTATCCGGCGGGGTATGGCGACGAGTGCAGCCCGGCCGGGATCTGCACGAGCAACAACGCCCACATCGACATCGCGAAGATCGCGACGGTGGCAAAGACCGAGACCGCCGCCCGCGCAACCGGTTTCAATCCTTCGAGACCGCGCTCGCTGAGCGCGTGCCCCTTGTCGTCGCGGAAGAACCGCACCGCGGCGAACGTGGTGAACACGATCCCTGTGGTCAGGTACTCGGCCCAGGCAAAGCGGTGAGCATCGGAGAAGAACGACAGCCCGGCGGGCGCCCCGGGCAGCCCCCACAGGTTGGACAGGAACATCGGCGCCTCCAGACACACCCCCAGGAACCACCCGAACGCGTAGGTGCAGGCGAGCAACTCGAGGGTGCTGATTCGCGGGAAGCGCTGCCGGATGCGTTTCATCGCGTAGTTCAGGATCATCGCGAAGCCCAGCAGCCCGAACGGGTAGATGAGCATGATGAACACCGGTTGCGGCATCAGGTTGCCGGTCGGATTGACCACCCCGGGGGCATTGGCGACCCAGGTGTTCAGGTTGAGCCACTGGCAGCTGTACATGAAGTTGGGCTGCATCCAGTTGACCATCGGATCCCAAAACAGCGTGAAGAATCCGGCGATCACCATGATGGCGTCGAAGACGAGTCGACGCTCCCGCAGGCACTCACGAACCACGCGGACCGCGATCGCCACGGCGACCACCACCATGATCACCTCGTAGCCGCGGGCGACCCAGCGCGAAGCCGACTCGGGATCGCGGTTCGCGATGATCGGTTTTGGACCATCGGCCAGCCATCCCGCCCAAGTCCACAGGGCATACCCCGCAACGAGCGCTCCGATGACGGCCAGGACCATAGCCGGCGCGACGCGCCGCGGTGGTAGCGGGTCTGTGGTGGTGTCCTCGGGGTGAGCTACGAGCGTTGTCATGATGCCTCCGATCTAGCGTTGGGGTCCGCCGAATGGATGCGGCAGGTCACACTCGCCCCTCCTCGTCGTCACCGGCACACCGAACCCGGGCGTCTGGAAAGTGCCACTTGCATTATGAGTAAGCCAAGCTCAAATTTGCAAGGGCCGCTGACCTCCGGTTGCCCGTATCCGGGGCCTGACGGCAAACCACTTAGAATGTCCTGTTATACGGCCAAATTCCCGGGCCAGAACGGTCGACACCGACATTCGATCCGGGCCGAAGGCGCACCCGGTCACTACGAGCGCGCCGAGATGCGCCGGAGGACGTCGTCGATGGTCTCGGCGTTGGCGTTCGGGTCGCGCAGCCTTGACGAACAGCGCCCCCAGAGGACGAGCGGCAGCTCGTGCGGCCGCAGCTCGATCGCGACACCGCTAGCCGATAGCCCCTTCCCCGGGGCCACAACGAGATTGGACCCGCGCCAGCGCCGGGCCTCCGCCAACGCGGGGATCGCGTCGAACACCGCCAGCGCGTGGCTGACCATCGCCGGATCGGAGAGCAACCGGATGCTGATGTCGTCCTCGCCGACGAGATCCCATCGATGCAGCGCGGCTTCGCTGTGGCTGTGCATGCGCAGCCGTTCGGCTGTCATCGCCCAGCCCGTGTAAATGATGGTGTCGCCTTCAGTCATGCCCGCGACGCTGGACTCGAAGCGAATTGCGTATTCCACCAGGCGTTCTCGAAGCTCGGCATCGGGCAACGCGCGAAACGGCGGCTCGCGCACCTCCCAGGACCGCGTCGGCCGCGCCGGCCTGCCCGCGATATGGTCCTCGATTAGGTCGGCGCGCTCGTTGGCGGCGGCCGCGACATGCGCGGTGAGCTCGTGGACGCTCCACCCCGCACACCACGTCGGCGCGCTCGCCTGCAATTCTGACAAGCTCGAAATCAGCTCGCGCATGGCGTCATCGCGGAGATTCACGATTGCTGTCATGATTCCAGCCAACAGGCCGCCGCGGCCGAAGGCTAGCGGTTTTTCGACATGACAGCGCCCGGCAACTACAGGTGTCGCCGGCGCGGCGTGAACTCCAGCGTCAACAACACCACCACCAACTGGACCAGCTGGGTCATCGAGATCACCGCGTAACGCCGGGCGTCCATCGCGTGGAACTTGCGCACGTAGCGGTACAGCGACTCGAGCGCGATCAGCGGGTCGAGCACGTGGATCAACCGGTAGAAGACGCGCTGGACCCGGCCGCGGTCCTTGTCCTCGAAGATCTCCGGGAACGCCGCGAACGAGAGCGATACCCGTTGCGCGCCAGCTTCTTTCGCGGCCATGATCATGTCGACGCTGAGCCGCTCGTCGATGCCGTTGGGGGCCCCGCGCCGCCGCCACGGCACGTCGAGGCTGATATCGCTGCCCCCGCCGGCGGTCGCGTACCGATGGAAGCCCTGCACCCGGCCCGAGGCGTCCCTGGCGACGATCAGCTTGATGCCGGGGAACCGCCCCTCCAGCACGCCGTCGAGGTTCATGTAGAAGCCGCGATCGTGGTGTGCGCCGCTGGGCGAGGCCCGCACCACGTCCGTGAGCTCGGCAAGCAGTTTCTCGTCGAGTTGCTGCTCGTCCACGATCTCGGTGGTGACGCCGCAGTTGTGGGTGCGCTGCACCGCCTGCCGCAGGTTGCGGAACTTGCGTCCCACCATCTCGAAGCTCGCCACGTCGACGACGACGTCGCGCCCGATCGGTATCGCGCGCAACGTCTGCCCCATCACCGCCGGGTCGCGCCACAACCCGAGGCGGCGCTGGCTGCACCCCACCACCGCGATCCGCCACCCGTGGGTGTGGCACATGGCGGCGAAGTCGGCGGCCAACTCGGCGAACTTCGCTTCGTCGCCGACGGGGTCCCCACCGACCGCGGCGTATCCCAGCCGGGTCCGATACGCCAGCGCGGCGGTGCCGTCCGGCGTGAAGTGATAGCACTTGCCGGTCTGCATGGCGAACGGGGCCAGCGGGTCGTCGGCGCTGGCATGGATCAACTTCCAGATGCGGGGCAGGTCCTCGGGCCGCGGATGCGCGGTGGTCGGCCACATCAGCACCATCCCGGAGCCGGCGATCAGCAAGTCCCCGAGCAGGTCGAAGGACAGCACGTGCGCGCCCAGCCCCGCCACCACGAAAAGCGCTGCGGCGACGGCGTGCATGGCCGTCACCGGACGGCCCAGGAAGATGCCGCGCGCGATGAACGCCACCGCGCCCAGGATCGTCAGCGACCAGCCCAGCCGGTCGGAGTAGTGCCAGTAGGGCTGCTGGTGGTGGCGGGCCAAGATGAGGATCAACCACCCGGCCGCGCACAGCAGGGCCAGTGCCCCGACCCAGCGGGCGGCCCGTGAATCGACGTGGACGACAACGCGTTCCCCCGCGCGGGGTTTGACTGCGACGTCAACCGGCCCGTTCACTCTCACCTCCCGATGCGATAAGTCCAGCTCGGCGGCCTAATCACCGCCCTTCGCACCGAATACCCTGCTGATTGGAACTTACGCCCGATCGCGGCCCCAGTGGGCGCCAAATCAGGCGGTTTTCCTGCGGGTATGTCGTACTGTGACCTGTCTATCGTCCGGAAGCCGGGAAATATAACAGCACGCCTTCCTGCGCCACCGTGGCGATCACCCGCCCGGAGCGGTCGAAGAAGTGACCGGTGCCAAGCCCACGCGAATCCGCGGCCACCGGCGACGACGTCGAGTACAGGACCCAGTCGTCGAATTTCACCTGCCGGTGAAACCACACGGAATGGTTGGCGGACGCCGCGAAGATGCGGTCGAAGCCCCACGACAGCCCGTGGGTGGTGATGGCCGAGTCCAGCACCGTGGTGTCTGAGGAGAACAACATGGTGGCGGTGTGCAGCACGGGGTCGTCGGGCAGCGCACCCAGCGCCTTCATCCAGACCCTGTTGTGCGCCAGCCGCTCTCCCTTGTCGCGCATGACCCAGGAGGGATCATTGGTGAAGCGCCATTCGATGGGCTGCAGGGCGTTGACGAAGTGCGGGACGATCTTTTCGTAGCCGCGCAACAGCTCGCCGAGCGACGGCTGCGCGTGGGGCGGCGCCACCTGAGGCGGGTCGACGCCGTGCTCGAGGCCGGGGCCGCCCGACATGTACGAGATCAGGGCCGTGGACAACAGAATCCCGTCCTGCACGGCGTCGATGCGCCGGTTGGCGAAGCGGCGCTCGTCGCGCAGCCGTGTGACGTGGAATTCGATGTCCTTGGTGATGTCGCCGCCGTTGATGAAGTGCACCGAGAGCGCGCTGGGCGGCAGGTCTTCCTGGGCCAGCGTGCGGCTGCTGGCGACGAACGACTGCGCCATGAGCTGGCCGCCGAACGTGCGCATCGGGTTCTTGCTGGGGTGCGAGCCGGTGAAGTGATTTTCCGAAACACGGTTCAGGTCGAGTAGCGCCAGCAGTTCCTCGAAATCGTTGCCAGCCGGCACGGGCACTCCTCAGCTCCTTAGACGTCGTCCTCCCCGATCCGGTGCACATGGATCAGGTTGGTCGAGCCTACTGTGCCCGGCGGCGCGCCCGCGACGATGACCACCAGGTCGCCGCGCTTGTAGCGACCGAGCTCGAGCAGCGACTTGTCGACCTGGCGAATCATGCCGTCCGTCGACGTCATCATCGGGACGATGAACGTCTCGGTGCCCCACGTCATGGCGAGTTGGCTGCGCACCTCGGGCCAGGCCGTGAAGGCCAGCAGCGGCAACGGAGTGTGCAGGCGCGCCAGCCGCTTCACCGTGTCGCCGGACTGGGTGAACGCGACCAGGGCCTTGGCGTCGAGGCGCTCACCGATGTCGCGGGCGGCGTAGGAGATCACTCCCCGCTTGGTGCGCGGCACGTGCGTCAGCGGCGGGGCGGCGGTGGAATTGTCCTCGACGGCGCAGATGATCCGCGACATGGTGCGTACCGCCGCCAGCGGGTACTTGCCCACCGACGTCTCGCCGGACAACATCACCGCGTCGGCGCCGTCGAGCACGGCGTTGGCGACGTCGGAGGCCTCGGCGCGCGTCGGCCGCGAGTTCTCGATCATCGACTCAAGCATCTGGGTTGCCACGATGACGGGTTTGGCGTTCTCCCGGGCCATTTGGATGGCCCGCTTCTGCACCAGCGGGACCTCTTCCAGAGGTAGCTCTACGCCCAGGTCGCCGCGCGCCACCATGATGGCGTCGAACGCGAGCACGATCGCTTCCAGGTTGTCGACGGCCTCCGGCTTTTCCAGCTTGGCGATCACCGGAACCCGCCGACCGACCCGGTCCATCACCTCGTGGACCAGCTCGACGTCGGACGGCGAACGCACGAACGACAGCGCGACCAGGTCGACCCCGAGGTCGAGTGCGAAGGTGAGATCCTCGATGTCCTTGTCGGACAGGGCGGGGGCTGACACGTTCATGCCGGGCAGCGACATGCCCTTGTTGTTGCTGACCGGACCGCCCTCGCTGACGATGCAGACGACGTCGTCGCCGTCGATGGCATCGACCACCAGACCGACGTTGCCGTCGTCGACCAGCACCCGGTCACCGACGACTGCATCCTTGACCAGCCTCTTATAGGTGGTCGATACCCGGTCGTGCGTGCCTTCGCAGTCCGCGACGGTGATGCGCACCGTTTCTCCGTCGGCCCAGTAGGTGGACCCGGTGGCGAAGCGTCCCAGCCGGATCTTCGGGCCCTGCAAGTCGGCGAGCACACCCACCGCGCGACCGGTGGTGTCGGAGGCGGCCCGCACGCGGTCATGGGCGGCCTTGTGATCGGCGTAGTCGCCGTGGCTGAAGTTCATTCGGGCGACGTCCATTCCGGCCTCCACCAGCGCCAGAATCAGCTCGTCAGAGTTGGTTGCAGGGCCAAGGGTGCAGACGATCTTCCCGCGTCTACTCACGACGAACCAGCATAGTCGTGCGGGGCGATGGCAGCCCGACTTAACCGACCCGACGGGCGGCGGCTACCCGCTGAGGACGGTCGGCACCAACGGGAAACCCGGAAGGTTGCGCAGCACCGTCCAGGCGATGGCCGCGACGAGGACGGACACGACCGCCGGGATCGGCAGGACCGACTGACCGTTGCGGCGGCGAACCAGGATCCATCCGGCCAGCATCGGGATACCGACCAGTAGGAACACGTTGTCGTTGATGGTGGCCATCAGGTCGCCGTGCAGCAGGTCGTGCGTCATCCGAAGGCCACCGCACAGCGGGCAATTCCAGCCGGTGAGCAACTTGAACGGGCACAGCGGATACACCGAATTCACGTTGTGCGGGTCGACCAGTCCGACGTAACCGAGCGCGCCGGCCAGCAGCGCCCCGCCGCCGGCCGCGATGGCCGTGCGATGGCGGTGCGTGCTCCCCGGCGCGCGCGGTGCAGGGTCAGGTGCCATCGCGCAGCGGGCGTCCCTGCGAGTCGGGCACGTTGCCGGTCAACATCAGAATCGCGTCCACGATCGGCCAGATCAGCCCGATCCCACAGGTAAGCCAGCCCACGAGCAGCTGTGCGACACCGATCCCGATGTCGCCGATGTAGAAGCGGCCGATCCCGCCAACGCCGATCAGGCTGAGTAGCTGCAGCAGGCCCGCGATGGTTTTCGATTTGTCCGAAAACGGTTGCCCGGTCACGGGATGTCGGCCATACGGCGCGGAAGGGTCGTAGTAGGGGCCAGCCGCGGGATATTGCGGCGGGTACTGCGGTGGATACCCCGGCTGATATCCCGGCTGCTGCGGCGGCGGGGCCGGCTGTGCGGGGTCGATCCACGGCTGGTCAGTCACGTTTTCAGCATGCCCCATTACCGCGCCGAACGTCGACTAGTTGCGGGCAAAACCGCCAATTTCGCACAACAACTCGACGTTCGACGAGCCTTAACGACCCCGGCGGCCCCTCAGGCGGAAACTCAATCGGCGCCGCGTCGAGGCGATCTCATCGGCTTCCGCCTGCTCGCCGCCGGCATCCTGCACCGACCCTTCCGGCTGCGGAGACTCCGAATCAACTTCTGGCTCTTCAGTTTTGGGCTCGGCGGCCGCGGGCTCGAGCTCTTCGGCCTCGGGTTCCGCGACTTCGGGTTCGTCGGCGTCTTCGGCTTCGGTCTCGTCGGATTCGGGCTGCTCGGCCTCGGTTGCCTCGACCTCGGGTTCGAGTTCTTCGGCCTCGGGCTCCGCGACTTCGGCGTCCGCGGCCTCGGTAGCAACCGCCTCCGCCTCCGCGGCCTCGGGCTCTGCGGATTCACTTTCGATGGCCTCCGCCACGGCAGCCTCCGCATCCGCGACTTCGGGTTCCTCGGACTCGTCGGACTCTTCAGCTTCGGATTCTTCGGCCTCGGGCTCTTCGGCCTCGGGCTGCTCGGCTTCCGCCTCGGCAGCTTCCGACTCCGCAGGTTCGGGCTCTTCGGCTTCCGGTTCTTCGGCTTCGGGCTCCGCGACCGTGGCCTCGACGGTTTCGGGCGCTTCGGCCGCCGACTCTTCGGCCCCCGACTTCGGGGCCGCCGCTTCGACGGTGTCGGCATCGACGGCTTCGGCCTCAGCGGCCTCCACCGGGCTCGACCGCCTCCCCGGTATCAGCTTCTTCGTCGCCCTCCCCGCCCCAATAACCGCGGCAACGCCGGCGGCCCCCAAGACCCGAACGCCGGTTATCGGCTCGAGCTCCGGCTTGGGCTCCGGCTTCGCTTCCGGCTTGGGTTTCGGCGCTTCCTCGGCCTCGTAGTCATTGCCGCGCAGGCTCGCGGGGTCCTCGCGGCCCTTCGGCGCCAGGATGATGTAGACCACGGCCCCGATGAACACGAAAGTCGAAGTGAAGACGTTGATCCGGATCCCGGCGATCTGGGTGGCCGTGTCGTTGCGCAGCAGTTCGACGCCGAAGCGCCCGACGCAGTAGGCGGCGACATAGAGCGCGAACAGTCGCCCGTGGCCGAAGTTGAACCGCCGGTCGATGTAGATCAACGCGACGAAAACCAGGAGGTTCCAGATCAATTCGTAAAGGAACGTCGGCTGCACGACGAGCGCGACCTGACCCGTCGAGACCCCGTCGAGCGAATGCGGGTCGACGTATCCGGAGGGGTCGCGCCGGTAGAAGATCTCCAAACCCCACGGCAGCGTGGTGTCCCGGCCGTAGAGCTCCTGGTTGAAATAGTTTCCCAGCCGACCGATCGCCTGCGCCAAAATGATTCCCGGCGCAATCGCGTCGCCGAAGGCCGGCAACGGAATTCCGCGCCGCCGGCAGCCGATCCACGCACCGACGGCACCCAGGGCCACCGCACCCCAGATGCCCAGCCCGCCGTCCCAGATCCGCAGCGCCGCCATCGACCCGGCACCGGCCGGGCCCCAATAGGTGCGCCAATCGGTGGCCAGGTGATAGAGCCTGCCGCCCACCAAGCCGAACGGCACGGCCCACAGCGCGATGTCGTAGATCACGCCACGCTGCCCGCCGCGCGCCTCCCAGCGCCGGTCGCCGATCATCAGGGCCGCCACGATGCCGGCGATGATGAACAGGGCGTAGGCGCGAATGGGCAACGGCCCCAGGTGCCACACGCCCTGCGGCGGGCTGGGGATGTACGCGAGCAGCTGTGTCACGACGCGGCCGCCCTCAGCCGCACACCGTCGGCCAGTTCCCCGGTGAGCGCGCGCAGCGCGGGCAATCCCCCGTCGCCCAGGGCCGACACCAGCGCGGACCCGACGATGACGCCGTCGGCGTAGCTGCCGATCTGCGCGGCCTGCTCCCGCGAACGCACGCCGAGGCCGACGCCGACGGGTATGTCGGACACCGCCTTCACCCTGCTCACCAACTCGGGCGCGGCCCGCGACACCGCGTCGCGCGCGCCGGTCACCCCCATCGTCGAGGCGGCGTAGACGAACCCGCGCGACGCCTCGACGGTGGTGACCAACCGCTGCGGGGTCGAGGACGGCGCCACCAGGAAGATGCGATCCAACCGATGCTCCTCGGACGCCGCCAGCCACTGCCCGGCCTCGTCGGGAATGAGGTCGGGCGTGATCAGGCCGTGCCCGCCCGCCGCCGCCAGGTCGCGCGAGAACGCGTCAACCCCGTAGTGCAGCACCGGGTTCCAGTACGTCATCACCACCGCGCGCCCGCCGGCCGCGCTGATCGCCTCGACGGCGGCCAGCGTGTCACGGACCCGCACTCCCCCGTGCAAGGCGGCCTCGGTGGCCCGGGCGATGGTCGGGCCGTCCATGCCCGGGTCCGAATACGGCACACCGACTTCGATGATGTCGCAACCGCATTCGACGAGCGCGATCATCGCTTCCACCGACGTCGGCACGTCGGGATAACCGGTCGGCAGGTACCCGATCAGCGCCGCGCGATTGTCCGTGCGGCACGCATCGAACGTCGGCCCCAGCCGGCTCGCTTGGCTCTGTTCGACGGTCACTTGTCCCCGGACCCCAACAGGCCGAACCACTTCGCGGCCGTCTCCACGTCCTTGTCGCCGCGCCCCGACAGGTTCACGACGATGACGGCGCCCTTGCCCAACTCGGCGCCGAGCTTGACGGCGCCGGCCACCGCGTGCGCGGATTCGATCGCCGGGATGATGCCCTCCGTGCGGCACAGCAGCCGGAAGGCGTCCATCGCCTCGGCGTCGGTGATGGGCCGGTATTCGGCGCGTCCGGTCTCCCGCAGCCACGCGTGCTCGGGGCCCACGCCCGGGTAGTCCAGACCGGCCGAGATGGAATGGGATTCGATGGTCTGCCCGTCCTCGTCCTGCAGCAGGTAGGAGAACGATCCCTGGAACGCGCCCGGCGAACCGCCGGTGAACGTCGCCGCGTGCCGGCCGGTCTCGACGCCGTCGCCGGCCGCCTCGAATCCGATCAGCCGCACGCCGGGATCGTCGATGAAGGCGTGGAAGATCCCGATCGCGTTGGATCCGCCGCCGATGCACGCCGTGACCGCGTCAGGCAACCTGCCGGCCTGCGCCTGGATCTGGGCGCGGGTCTCCAGCCCGATGACGCGCTGGAAGTCGCGCACCATGGTCGGGAACGGGTGTGGGCCCGCCGCGGTGCCGAAGCAGTAGTAGGTGTTGTCGGCGTTGGTCACCCAGTCCCGAAACGCCTCGTTGATGGCGTCCTTGAGCGTTTGCGAGCCGCTGTCGACGGAGACCACCTCGGTGCCCAGCAGCCGCATCCGGGCCACGTTGAGCGCCTGGCGCGCGGTGTCGACGGCGCCCATGTAGACCACGCAGTCCAACCCGAGCAGTGCGCACGCGGTGGCCGTGGCCACGCCATGCTGACCGGCCCCGGTCTCGGCGATCACCCGGGTCTTGCCCATCCGCTTGGCCAGCAAGGCCTGGCCCAGGACATTGTTGATCTTGTGAGAACCGGTGTGGTTCAAGTCTTCTCGCTTGAGGAAGATCCGCGCCGAGCCGGCGTGCTCGGACAGGCGGACGGCCTCGTACAGCGGCGACGGCCGGCCCGCGTAGTTGACCTGCAGGTCGTCGAGGGTGTCGAGGAAGTCCGGGTTGACGCGTTCCTTTTCGTAGGCGGCGGTCACCTCCTCGATGACCGCCATCAGCGCCTCGGCGACGTAGCGACCGCCGTACACGCCGAAATGACCACCCTGATCGGGGTCATGTCGGGTGGGTTCGGCGATGGCCGCACTCGCGAGCGGAAGCTCCGGGCGGGACAGGTCTACCATCACCAATTCTCGACGCGGGGACGGCTCATCGGCGTCCTAGCGAGACGGTTTCGGGCAGGACGGGTGGGTGCCCGCGGTGACCAGATCGGCAACCGCCGCGCGGGGGTCACCGCTCTTGACCAGACCTTCACCGACGAGCACGGCGTCGGCGCCGGCACCGGCGTAGGCCAGCAGGTCCCCGGTGCCGCGGACGCCGGATTCGGCGATCCTGATCACCTTGCTGGGCAGCCCCGGGGCGATGCGGGCGAAGCAATCCCGGTCCACGTTCAGCGTCGTGAGATCGCGCGCGTTGACGCCGATCACGTTGGCCCCCGCCTTCAGCGCCCGGTCGGCCTCTTCCTCGGTGTGCACCTCGACCAGCGCCGTCATGCCGAGCGATTCGGTGCGGTCGAGCATCGACACCAGCGCCGACTGCTCCAGCGCGGCGACGATGAGCAACAGCATGTCGGCGCCGTGCGCACGCGCCTCGTGGATCTGATAGGGCTGCACCACAAAGTCTTTGCGCAACACCGGAATTGAGACCGCGGCCCGCACCGCGTCGAGGTCGTCGAGCGAGCCGTTGAAACGTCGCTCTTCGGTCAGGACGCTGATGATGCGGGCGCCACCGTCCTCGTAGGCCCGGGCCAGCTTCGCCGGATCGGCAATGGGCGCTAGTGAACCCGCCGACGGGCTGGCGCGCTTGACCTCGGCGATGACGCCGATCCCGGGCTCGCGCAACGCGGCCATGACGTCCAACGGCGGGGGCGCCGCTGCGGCGGCCGCCTTGATCTCGCTCAGGCTGACAACGGCTTCGCGCGCGGCAACGTCGGCTCGGACTCCCTCGAGGATGGAGTCAAGCACGGATGCCGGACTCATGCCTGTCGTTCCCTTCCCACTGCCATCCCACTGTCGCTCGGGTATTCAGCCGATTTCGATGACGTCAATGAAGGGTAGCGACCGTCACCTCGCGGCTCGTCACCGACCCTCGCTGTCTGACCCCCGGGCCCGATCGGTCGGGTCGTGTCCCTCGTCAAGCGCATCCCAAATCATCCGCTCCGACATCTCCGGCTGCTGCTGCCCCTCCAGCATCTCCCCGCGATCGCTTTCGCGTAGCGCATTGGATCGGCGGGTCGCGGGCGCAGCGTATTTAGTCGCGCTCTCGCGCGGCAGACCCCCCGACCGCATCAACAAGACGGCCGCGATCAGCGTGCACACGGCGGCGGCCACGGCGACCCCGGCGCCGAAGTACCGCCGTTCGCTTCCGACCAGGAACATCAGCGGGACATGGGCCAGTTCGGCACCGCGCGCCGCCACCTCCGGAAGCACCCACAGGCTGACCCCCAGATAGCCGACCGCCAGGCTGGCCGCGGCCAGCAGCACGGCCAGCACCCGCAGCGGCCAGCCGCGCACCGCGAGGGCCGCGACGGCGGTGGCCAGCATGAGCAGCGCCAACGGCAGCAGCGCCGTCGACCACGAGCCGCCGGACAACGTCACCTGCTTGGGCTGGCCCAGCCCGTCGAAGGAGCGGATCACCACCCACGGCAGCCGCGACGCCACCCACAGGGCCCCCGCGGCCACCACCAGCAGCAGTTGGGCGATGACGATCGTGAGCCGGGCCCGACGGGATTCAGCCATCGTCGCTCGAGGGCGGCGCGGTCAGCGTCTCGGCGGCCGCGATCGCGTTGAGCACCGCCCGCGCCTTGTTGGAGGCCTCGGTGTATTCGTAGGGGCCGTTGGAGTCGGCCACCACGCCGCCGCCGGCCTGAACGTAGGCGATGCCGTCGCGCATCAACGCGGTGCGGATGGCGATGGCGAAGTCGGCGTTGCCGGCGAAGTCGAGGTAACCGACCACGCCGCCGTACAGGCCGCGGCGCGTCTTCTCCACCTCCTCGATGAGCTCCATCGCGCGCACCTTGGGTGCGCCCGACAGCGTGCCGGCCGGGAAGCAGGCCGTCACCGCGTCCAGTGCGGTGCGGCCCTCGCCGAGCATCCCGGTCACCGTCGACACCAGGTGCATGACGTGGCTGTAGCGCTCGATGTGGCTGTAGTCGTCGACGCGAACCGTGCCGGGCGTGCAGACCCGGCCGAGGTCGTTGCGGCCAAGGTCGACGAGCATCAGGTGCTCGGCGCGTTCCTTCTCGTCGGCCAGCAGCTCCTTTTCCAGCAGCTGATCCGCTTCGTCGGTGTCGCCGCGCCAGCGGGTCCCGGCGATCGGGTGCGTGGTGGCCCAGCCGTCGGCGACGGTGACCAGCGCCTCCGGGCTGGACCCGACGATCGAAAAGTCCGTCTCCCCAGCGCTATTCGGCACGTGCAACAGATACATGTAGGGGCTCGGATTGGTGGCCCGCAGCATCCGGTACACGTCGATGGGATCGACGTCGGTGTCCATCTCGAAGCGCTGCGACGGCACCACCTGGAACGCCTCGCCCGCCGCGATCTGCTCGACGAGGTAGTCGACGATCTTGCTGTATTCCTCGACGGTGCGCTGCGAGCGGTGCCGGGGTTCGGGCCGGCCGAACGTGGCGACGGTCGACGGCAACGGCTGGCCTAGGGCCGCGGTCATCACGTCGAGGCGGGCCACCGCGTCGTCGTAGGCCTCGTCGACGCGCTCGTCGGTGCCGTTCCAGTTCACGGCGTTGGCGATCAGCGTGATGGTGCCCTCGTGGTGGTCCACGGCCGCCAGGTCGGTGGCCAGCAGCAGCAACATGTCGGGCAGGTGCAGGTCGTCGACCGCCAGCTGGGGCAGGCGTTCCAGCCGTCGCACCAGGTCGTAGGCGAAGAAGCCGACCATGCCGCCCGACAGCGGCGGCAGCCCGGGCATGGCGGCGGTGGCCAGCAGCTCGAGGCTCTCCCGCAGCACCCGCAGCGGGTCGCCGCCCGTGGGGGCGTCCTTCGGCACCGTGCCCAGCCACACCGCTTCGCCGTCGCGCACGGTCAGCGCCGACGGCGTCCCCGCCCCGATGAAGGACCACCGCGACCAGGATCGCCCGTTTTCGGCGGACTCCAGCAGGAACGTGCCGGGCCGGTTGGCGGCGAGCTTGCGGTAGGCGGACAGCGGAGTCTCGCTGTCGGCCAAGACCTTGCGGGTCACCGGGACCACACGGTGCTCCGCGGCGAGCTGGCGGAACTCCTCCCGTGAGGTGCCGGAGGCGAGGTGGGCGTGCACCGACCCATCTTCCCAGATGGGCCGACGAGGCATTCGGGCGTAGCGTGACGCGCATGAAACCTGGTGACACCGTGGCCGACTTCGAGCTCCCCGACCAGACGGGAACGCCGCGCAGGCTCAGCGCCCTGCTCGCCGACGGCCCCGTGGTGCTGTTCTTCTACCCCGCCGCGATGACGCCCGGGTGCACCAAGGAGGCCTGTCACTTCCGCGACCTGGCCTCCGAATTCGCCGCCGTCGGCGCCAACCGGGTCGGCATCAGCGTCGATCCTGTGCAAAAGCAAGCCAAGTTCGCCGAGACGCAGAAGTTCGACTACCCGCTGCTGTCGGACACCGAGGGCGCCGTCGCCGCGCAGTTCGGCGTCAAGCGCGGGCTGCTCGGAAAGCTGATCCCCGTCAAGCGCACGACGTTCGTCATCGACACCGACCGCACGGTGCTCGACGTCATCTCCAGCGAGCTGAGCATGGACACCCACGCCGACAAGGCGCTGGAGACGCTGCGGGCGCGGTCCTCGGCCTAGCCCCTAGCCCGCGCGAGCAGACGCAGAATCGCGTGAAAGCGCGAGGGTTTATGCGATTCTGCGTTCCCCCGCAAGCGGGAGGTGCCCCCAGCTCGCGGTACCTGTCAGGGGATGATCGCCAGGAACACGTAGGCGGCGAGCAACACCAGGTGCACCTCGCCCTGTAGGCGGGTGGCCCGGCCGGGCACCACGGTCAGCATGCTGATCACCACGGTCAGCGCCAGCAACACCAGCTGGGTGGGCGCCAGGCCGAGCACCAGCGGCCCCTTCAGCCAGATGCTGGCCAGCGCGATGGCGGGGATCGTCAGCCCGATGCTGGCCATCGCGGAGCCGTAGGCGAGGTTGAGGCTGGTCTGGATGCGGCCGCGCCGGGCCGCGCGCACCGCCGCGAGCGTCTCGGGCAGCAACACCAGCATCGCGATCACCACCCCGACGAACGTCTGGGGAAACCCGGCCGCCGTCACCAGGCGTTCTACGGCCGGCGATTCCTGTTCGGCCAGGCCCACCACCGCCACCAGCGCGACGAGCAGCAGCACCAGGCTGACCAGCGCCGAACGGGCGCTCGGCGGGTCGGCGTGGTTTTCGTCCTCTTCGAAAAGCCGCTTCTGGCCCTTCTGCGCGACGGGCAGGAAGAAGTCGCGATGCCGAACGGTCTGCGTGAACACGAACAGCAGGTACAGCAGGAGCGAGGCGACGGCGGCAAAGATGAGCTGGCCCGGGGAGAACTCCTTACCGGGGTGGCTGATGGTGAACGCGGGTAGCGCGAGGCTCAGCGTCGCCAACGTGGTGAGGGTGGCCAGCGCGGCTCCGCTGCCCTCGGCGTTGAACAGCGTCACGCCGTAGCGCCGGGAACCCCACGACAGCGACAAACCCGCAATCCCGTTGGTGGTGATCATGAACGCGGCGAACGCGGTGTCCCGGGCGAGCGTGGCCGCCTCGTTGCCGCCCGACGCCATCAGCTCGACGATGAGAGCCACCTCGATGATCGTCACGGCGCCCGCGAGGACCAGCGACCCGAACGGCTCGCCGACGCGGGCCGCGACCACCTCGGCGTGCTGGACGGCCGCCAGCACGGCCCCGATCAACAGCACGGCCTGCAGCGCGATCAGTACCGGCCCGAGGTGCTCGCCCCAGGTGGCCGTCAGCACGACGACGGCGATCACCGGCACCGCTGTGGTCCAGGAGTCCCACGACAGCCGCTTGCGCATCGCCCGCCATTCTCGCCGATGACGCGCGCCCGCGCCCGACGGGTGCACCCGGGCGAGGCAGTCATCTTCCGGCCTGGGCCGAATACGGCTTTGCGCGACAGCGGCCTCAGTACCATGCTCACATGCCAGAAAGCGGCGGGCGCCACGAAGACCTGACCGAGGGGCAGGTTTTCGCCGGATACACGATCATCCGCCGTCTCGGCACGGGCGGCATGGGCCAGGTGTATCTGGCGCAGCACCCGCGGCTGCCACGGCGCGACGCCCTGAAGATCCTGCCGGGCGAACTAACCGCGAACGACGAATTTCGCCAACGCTTCAACCGCGAGGCCGACCTGGCGGCGAGCCTGTACAACGAACACATCGTCGGCATCCACGACCGCGGCGAATACAACGGGCAGCTGTGGATCTCGATGGACTACGTGGAGGGCACCGACGCCGCCAATCTGCTGCGCAGCCAGTACCCGTCAGGGATGCCGAAAGCCGATGTGGTGGAGATCATTTCGGCCGTCGCCGACGCGCTCGACTACGCCCATTCGCGCGGGCTGCTGCATCGCGACGTCAAACCGGCCAACATCCTGCTGACCGACGCCAGCCCCAAACGACGGATCCTGCTCGCCGACTTCGGCATCGCCCGCGAATTGGGCGAGATCAGCGGTTTGACCGCGACCAACATGTTGGTGGGCACCACCGCGTACTGCGCGCCCGAACAGCTGCAGGGCCTCGATGTGGACGGGCGGGCCGACCAATACGCGCTGGGCTGCACCGCGTTCGACCTGCTGGCCGGGTCCGCCCCGTTCCGCCACTCCAACCCGGCGGTGGTCATCACCCAGCACCTGTCCGCGCCGCCGCCGAACATCAGCGAGCGCCGGCCCGAGCTGGCCGACCTGGACGGCGCCATCGCCAAGGCGCTGGCCAAGAAGCCCGACGACCGCTTCGCCACGTGCGCCGAATTCGCCGCCGCGCTGGGCAGCGGGCTCGACACCGCGGCGTCGGCGGTGACGGCCGGCCCCACCTCGGTCATCCCCGCGCCGACGACGGTGATCCCGAAGCCCAAGAGCGCGCCGCCGGCCCCGGCCGCGGAGCGTTCCGGCGGGCGGGGACCGGTGGTGGCGATCGCCGCGCTCGTAGCGATCGCGGTGGTCGCCGTGGGCGCCTACTTCGGGGTCCGCGCCCTCGGCGCCCGAAACCACTCGCACAAAGCCAGCGCACCATCGGCGTCGGCGGCGCCGTTGTCGCCCGGCAACCCAGCTCCGACTCCGGCACCCGCCGCGATCCAGCTGTCCGGCCAGATCACCGATCAGTCGGGCGTGCTCGGGCCGCTCGAGTACGACGCCGTCAACCGCGCGCTCACCAACCTCTACAACGGGCGCGGCACCAGGTTGTGGGTGATGTACGTCCCGAACTTCGGCGGCCTCAAACCATTCAAGTGGGCCGAAAACGTCATGGTCGCAAACCATTTCACCGACAGCGACGCCATCCTGGCGGTGGCCACCGGCGAGCCCGCCTTTTCCTTCCGGGTGCCCAACGCGGCGCTCACCGGAAAGGCGATCGATTTGGAGATCATCCGCCGGGACCGCATCGCGCCGGCGGTCTTCCGCCACGAATGGGCGCGCGCCGCGATCGCAGCGGCCACCGGGTTGGACGTCGCGCCGAGCTAGCCTTCGGGCGCCAGCAGCTGGTCGCCGTCGAAGCAGCTGTGATCGCCGGTGTGGCAGGCGCCGCCGACTTGGTCGACGGTCAGCAGCACGGTGTCGCCATCGCAGTCCAGGCGCACCGAGTGGACGTGCTGGGTGTGCCCGGACGTTGCCCCCTTGATCCACTGTTCGCCGCGGGACCGCGAAAAGTACGTTGCCTCACGGGTTTCCAGGGTGCGGGCCAGTGCGTCGTCGTCCATCCAGGCGACCATGAGCACGTCGCCGCTGCCGCGCTCCTGCACGACGGCGGTGACGAGCCCTTCGGCGTTGCGCTTCAGTCGCGCGGCGATCTTCGGGTCGAGCGTCATCGGACCGTGATCTTTTCCGCCGCCATGGCGGCCTTGACCTGCCCGATGGTCAGTTCGCGGAAGTGAAAGACGCTGGCCGCCAACACCGCATCGGCCCCGGCGGCGACCGCGGGCGCGAAGTGTTCGACCGCGCCGGCGCCGCCGCTGGCGATCACCGGCACCGTGACCGCCGCGCGCACCGCGCGCAGCATCGGCAGGTCGAACCCCGCCTTGGTGCCGTCAGCGTCCATCGAGTTGAGCAGAATCTCCCCCACCCCCAACTCGGCGCCGCGGGCCGCCCATTCGACGGCGTCGATGCCGGTGCCGCGGCGCCCCCCGTGGGTGGTCACCTCCCAGCCCGACGGCGTCGGCGCCGACCCGGCTGGCACCGTGCGGGCGTCGACGGACAGCACGATGCACTGCGAACCGAATTGGGTTGCCATCTCGGCGAGCAGGTCCGGCCGGGCGATCGCGGCGGTGTTGACCGACACCTTGTCGGCCCCCGCCCGCAGCAGGGTGTCGACGTCGGCCACGGTGCGCACCCCGCCACCGACCGTGAGCGGGATGAACACCTGCTCGGCGGTGCGGCGCACCACGTCCAGCATGGTCGCCCTGCCCGACGACGACGCCGTCACGTCCAGGAAGGTCAGCTCGTCGGCACCCTCGGCGTCATAAGCCGCGGCCAGTTCCACCGGATCGCCGGCGTCGCGGAGGTTTTCGAAGTTGACGCCCTTGACCACCCGCCCGGCGTCGACGTCCAGGCACGGGATTACCCGCACGGCAAGGCCGCTACCGGAGTACATCTCAGTAGTCCTCCCGATCGCCGACGGCGCGCAGGATCTCGAGGACCTCCTCGTGCGCGCCGGGCGCCGCGGCCAGCACCGAGTCCGACGCGGGGGTCCACGGTTTGCCGGCCAGGTCGGTGACGACGCCGCCCGCGGACCTCACCTGCGCCACGCCGGCGGCGTGGTCCCAGACGTGGCCACCGAAACTTATTGCCGCACCGACGATCCCGTCCGCGACGTAGACCAGGTCGATGCCGGTGGAGCCGTGCATGCGCAGCCGCGACGACACCCGGCTCAGGTTCTCCAGCAGGGCGAGCCGGTAGCGGCCCGGGAACCGGCCGCGCGAGTCGGCGCTGAACGTTCCGACCGCGACCAGGCTGTCGGCCAGCTGCGTGGTTTCCAGCGACGGCTGCGGCGCACCGTTTTTGATCAGCGGGCCGCCAGCGATGGCGGTGTATCGCTCGCCGGTGAACGGCAGCCAGGTCAGGCCCGCGACGGGCTCGCCGTCGTGCAGCAGGGCCAGCAGGATCGCGGCCATCGGCGACCCGGCCGCGTAGTTGAACGTGCCGTCGACGGGATCCACCACCCACACCCACGGCGAGTTCACGTCGGTGCCGCCGAATTCCTCGCCGTGTACCCCGATCCCGGTGGTGGCTTGCAGCGCGGTGACGACCTGCCGCTCGATGGCGAGGTCGATCTCGGTGGCGAAGTCGTTGCCCTTCTTGGCAACCGCGGAATCGGCGCGGTGGCCCTCCAGGAAGCGCGGCACCGCGGCGTCGAGGATGACGGACGCCTTGTCGACCAGGGGCGACACCATTGCGTTCAGGTCCATGCGGCTACGCCCTCATCGCGGCCAGGGCCTGCGGCAGGGTGAACCGCCCGGCGTAGAGCGCCTTGCCCACGATGGCGCCCTCGACCCCGCGGTCGGTGAGCGTGGCGATGGCGCGCAGGTCGTCCAGGCTGGACACGCCGCCCGACGCGATCACCGGTACCTCGGTGCGGTCGGCCACCGCGCCCAGCAGCTCGAGGTTGGGGCCGCCCAAAGTCCCGTCCTTGGTGACGTCGGTGACGACGTACCGCGAACACCCTTGCCCGTCAAGGCGTTCCAGCACCTCCCACAGGTCGCCGCCGTCGGTCTCCCAGCCGCGGCCGCGCAGCCGGTGCTGGCCTTCTGGATGGGTGGGGTCGATCTGGACGTCGAGGCCGACGGCGACCTTGTCGCCGTGCTCGTCGATCGCCCGCGCGCACCATTGCGGGTTCTCCAGGGCCGCGGTGCCGAGGTTGACCCGCGCGCAGCCGGTGGCCAACGCCGCGGCCAGCGAGTCGTCGTCGCGGATGCCGCCGGACAGCTCCACCTTGACGTCGAGCTTGCCCACCACCTCGGCGAGCAGCGCGCGGTTGGAGCCGCGGCCGAACGCGGCGTCCAGGTCGACCAGGTGGATCCACTCGGCGCCGTCGCGCTGCCAGCCCAGCGCGGCGTCCAGCGCCGAGCCGTACTCGGTTTCGCTGCCGGCCTTGCCCTGCACCAGGCGCACGGCGCGGCCGTCGACCACGTCGACGGCCGGTAACAGAATCAGCACAGTCCCTCCCGCGCGCCGAAAGTGCAACTGGCGACGCCCCTTCCCGGCGTTTGCGTCGCCAGCGGCACCCTCGCGAAGTTGTTCACAGTCCCTCAACCCAATTGCTCAGCACCGCTGCGCCGGCGTCGCCGCTCTTCTCCGGGTGGAATTGGGTGGCGGCCAGCGGCCCGTCCTCGACCGCGGCCAGGAACGGCACCTGGTGGGTCGCCCACGTCAGCATCGCCTCCGGCGAACCCTCCCACCGCTGTGCGGCGTAGGAGTGCACGAAGTAGAACCGCGCGTCGGGGGCCAGCCCCCTGAACAGCGCGCTGCCGGGCGCGGGTTCGACCACGTTCCAGCCCATGTGCGGGATCACCGGGGCGTCCAGCCGGGTGACCGCCCCCGGCCACTGCCCGCAGCCCTTGGTCTCCACCCCGAATTCCACGCCCCGGGCGAACAGGATCTGCATGCCCACGCACACACCCAGCACGGGGCGCCCGGCGGCTACCCGCTCGGCGATGATGCGGTCTCCCCCGACTTTCCGCAGGCCCGTCATGCAGGCCTCGAAAGCGCCGACCCCCGGCACCACCAGCCCGTCGGCGGCCGCCGCGGCCGCCGGGTCGGCGGTCACCTCGACCGACGCGCCGACCCGCTGCAGCGCGCGTTGCGCCGACCGCAGGTTGCCCGAGCCGTAATCGAGCACCACAACAGATTTGCTCACAGAACACCTTTGGTGGACGGCACACCCGACACCCGGGGATCGCGCTCGACCGCCTGACGCAGCGCGCGGGCCACCGCCTTGTATTCCGCCTCGGTGATGTGGTGCGGGTCGCGGCCGTGCAGGACGCGCACGTGCAGCGCGATGCGGGCGTTGGAGGCCAGCGTTTCGAACACGTGCCGGTTGACGACGGTGTGATACGGCACCGAGCTGCCGGTGATCGTGGTGTGCTGCAGGTGATCCGGCTCGCCGGTGTGCACGCAGTAGGGCCGCCCGGAGACGTCCACCGCGGCGTGGGCCAGCGCCTCGTCCATCGGAATGAAGGCGTCCCCGAAGCGGCGGATGCCCTTCTTGTCGCCCAGCGCCTGCCCGAGCGCCTGGCCCAGCGCGATCGCGGTGTCCTCGATGGTGTGGTGGCCCTCGATCTCGACGTCGCCCTTGGTGCGCACGGTCAGGTCGAAGCTGGCGTGGCTGCCCAGCGCCGTCAGCATGTGGTCGTAGAACGGCACCCCGGTGTCGACATCGACCTGTCCGGTGCCGTCGAGGTCGAGCTCGACGACGATGTCGGATTCCTTGGTGCGCCGTTCGATTCGGGCGCGGCGGGTCTCGGTGCTCACGGGGCTCCTACTGAGGTGGCTGGGGCCAGTTCGGTGGCCGCGATCAGGGCGCTGGCCCGCAGGAAGGCGTCGTTCTCCTCGGCCAGACCCGTTGTGGCGCGCAGGTAGCCGGGGATCCCGACGTCGCGGATCAGGACGCCGGCCTCCAGGTAGCGCGCCCACGCGGTCGGCGCGTCGGCGAATTCGCCGAACAGCACGAAGTTCGCGTCGCTCGGGATCACCCGAAAACCCATGCCGCTCAACGCCGTTGTGACGCGCTCCCGCTCGGCGATCAGGGTGGCCACGCTGCCCAAGGTGTCGTCGGCGTGCCGCAGCGCGGCGCGGGCCGCGGCCTGGGTGACCGACGACAGGTGATACGGCAGCCGCACCAGCAGCATCGCGTCGATCATCGCCGGCGTGGCGACCAGGTACCCGAGCCGCCCGCCGGCGAACGCGAATGCCTTGCTCATGGTGCGGGTGACGACGAGCTTGGTCGGATACTCCGCGACCAGCGCCACCGCGCTGGGCTGCGACGAGAACTCGCCGTAGGCCTCGTCGACGATCAGGATGCCCGGCACCACGTCGAGCAGCCGCCGCAGGTCGGCCAGCGAAACGCTTTGCCCGGTCGGGTTGTTGGGGCTGGCGATGAACACCACGTCGGGCCGGCGGTCGACGACCGCGGCGACGGCCGCGTCCACGTCGAGGCTGAAGTCCTCGGCGCGCGCCGCCTCGAGCCACTCGGTGCGGGTGCCGTCGGCGATGATCGGGTGCATCGAGTAGGACGGGACGAACCCGATCGCGCTGCGCCCCGGCCCGCCGAACGCCTGCAGTAGCTGCTGCAGGATCTCGTTGGAGCCATTGGCGGCCCAGAGGTTTTCGACGTCGAGCGGGGTGCCGGTCTGGGCGGTGAGGTAGGCGGCCAGGTCGCGACGCAGGGCGACCGCGTCACGGTCGGGGTAGCGGTGCAGGTCGGCGGCGGCCTCGCGCACCGACCGCACCACGTCGTCGACCAGCGCCTGGGTCGGCGGGTGCGGGTTCTCGTTGGTGTTCAGCCGCACCGGAACCGGCAATTGCGGCGCCCCGTAAGGCGATTTGCCGCGCAGGTCGTCGCGCAGCGGTAGGTCGTCCAGCGTGGGCTGGTCGCGTTCGGTCATCGCTCGAACCTCCGCCGGACCGCCTCGCCGTGCGACGGCAGGTCCTCGGCCTCGGCCAGCACGACCACGTGTCCGGACACGTCTTTCAGCGCCGCCTCGGTGTAGTCGACGACGTGGATGCCGCGCAGGAACGTCTGCACTGACAGGCCGCTGGAGTGGCGGGCGCTGCCGCCGGTCGGCAGCACGTGGTTGGACCCGGCGCAGTAGTCGCCGAGGCTCACCGGCGCGTACGGACCAACGAAAATGGCTCCGGCCGAACGGATTCGGCCGGCGACCGCTGCCGCGTCGACGGTCTGGATCTCCAGGTGTTCGGCGGCGTAGGCGTTGACCACCTTGACACCGGCGTCCAGGTCGTCGACCAGGATGATCGCCGACTGCGGCCCGCCGAGCGCGGCCGTCACCCGCTCGCGGTGCACGGTCGTTTGCAGCTGGGCGGCCAGCTCGGTGTCGGTGGCGGCGGCGAGGCTTTCGCTGGGCGTCACCAGCACGCTGCCCGCCATCTCGTCGTGCTCGGCCTGGCTGATCAGGTCGGCGGCCACGTGGGCGGGGTCGGCGGTGTGGTCGGCGAGGATGGCGATCTCCGTCGGCCCCGCCTCGGCGTCGATGCCCACCCGGGACCGGCACAGCCGCTTGGCGGCGGTGACGTAGATGTTGCCGGGCCCCGTGATCATGTCAACCGGCGCGAGGTCCGAGCCGTCGGTGTCGGTGCCGCCGTAGGCCAGCAGCGCGACCGCCTGCGCGCCGCCGACGGCCCACACCTCGTCGACGCCCAGGAGCCGGGCCGCGGCCAGGATCGTCGGGTGCGGCAGGCCGTCGAACGCCGCCTGCGGCGGGCTGGCCACCACCAGGGAGCCGACCCCGGCGGCCTGCGCCGGCACCACGTTCATCACCACGCTGGACGGGTACACCGCGTTGCCGCCGGGCACGTACAGGCCCACCCGCTCCACGGGCACCCACCGCTCGGTGACCGTGGCGCCGGGGCCGAGCGTGGTGATGACGTCGGCGCGGCGCTGGGCGGCATGCACGGCGCGGGTGCGCTCGATCATGACCCGCAGCGCCTCGGCTACCTCAGGTACGAGATCCGCCAGGGCCTTGTCGAGCGCCGCGCCGGGGACCCGGACGGCCGGGGGCCGCACCCCGTCGAAGGACGCGCCGTATTCCAGCGCCGCCTCGGCCCCGCGCTCCGCGACGGCCTCCACGATGGGGCGCACCGTGGGCAGCACGCTGTCCACGTCGGCCCCGCCGCGCGGCAGCGCCGCCCGCAGCCGGGCGGCCGTCAGCTCCGCGCCGCGCAGGTCAATGCGGGCGATCGTGTTCACATAGACCATTGTCCCTGATGGGAGCAACCGGATTAGCTCGCGGGGGTTCGCGGCGCGCGGTCGGCGCCGGATAGCCGGTACCTCGATTGCCGCCCCAGAGCTTAATTGGGATTAAATTACCGCTTGCGATAAACATTCGATGCGTGAAGCTCGCGTGGGCGAAGCTGACCGGGCATGACGCTCCGGAGGAGGGGTGAGTTGGGTGCAAACGAGCACGCAAGGCTGCGCATCGTGTCCACGAGGGTTCAGCCACCGACCAATTTTGGGAGGCTGGTCACCCGCAGTCGGCTCATCGACCTGATGCGGGCCGGCCGCGCCAAGCGGCTGACGTTGATCCACGCACCGGCCGGGTTCGGCAAAACCACCCTCGCGATGCAATGGCAACAGGAGTTGAGTTCGGAGGGCCTGCCCGCGGCATGGGTGAGTCTGGACGCCGACGACAGGGACGTCGTCTGCTTTCTCGGGCACCTTGTCGAGGCTGTGCGGCGGGTGGAACCTACTGTCGGCGCGGATCTGGGAAATCTGCTGGAGCAGCAGTCCGGCAATGCGCGGCGCTACGTACTGGCCGAGCTTGTCAACCAACTGGCCGAATGCCGGCGCCCGGTCGCGATCGTGCTCGATGACTGGCACCTGGTCGATGGATCCGATGCGACGGGAGCGCTGGAGTTCCTGTTCAACTCCGGCCCGGACAACCTGCAGTTGATCGTCACCAGCCGAACCCGCGCACCGGCGATCGGCAAACTCCAAGTGCGCAATCAGGTCACCGAGATCGATGCGGCGCAGCTGCGTTTCGACGAAAGGGAATCCGCCGAATTCCTTCTGGACCTCAACGCGCTCGAGCTCAGCGACGACGATGTGCACCGCCTATGGTGCAACACCGACGGCTGGATCGCGGCCCTACAGCTGGCCAGCCTCTCATTGCGCAACGCCTCGGACGCGTCTGCGCTGGTCGGCGGCTTCTCCGGGCGCCACCACTCCATCGGCGATTACCTGGCCGAAAACGTGCTCGACGCATTGCCCGGCGAACTGCTGCGATTTTTGCTGACCACCTCGATCTGTGACCGCCTGTGCGGCGGCCTCGCCGCCGCAGTCAGCGGGCAGCCGCGGGGCCAGGCCATCCTCGAAGAACTCGAACGCCGGGACATGTTTCTGCTGCCGCTCGATGACGACCGTGAGTGGTTTCGCTATCACC
Source organism: Mycobacterium sp. NGS69 (assembly GCF_059812165.1). Taxonomy (NCBI): domain Bacteria; kingdom Bacillati; phylum Actinomycetota; class Actinomycetes; order Mycobacteriales; family Mycobacteriaceae; genus Mycobacterium; species Mycobacterium sp. NGS69. The sequence continues at coordinate 70,919 of NZ_JCALCD010000013.1, read as the reverse complement.
ACCTTTTCGGCGGATACCTGCGTCAGCGGCTGGAACGCGACTACGCGGACCAAATCGAGGGCCTGCACAGGACGGCCTCGGCGTGGTTTGCCGATCACGGGCTGCTGAGCGAGGCAGTGACTCACGCCCTGGCCGCCGGCGATGACGTCGAGGCGGTAGATCTGGTGGAACGACAGGCCATGTATCTGGTCGAACACAGCCGCATGGGCAGCCTGCTCGCGTTGGTGGACAAATTGCCCGGCAACGTGGTGTCCGGGCGGCCAGGGCTCCAGATCGCCATCGCGTGGGCCAATTGCCTGCTGCAGCGGGCGGAGGAGGCCGAGATCGCACTCGACCACGTGCGCACAGCCCTGCGTTCGAGTACCGATGCAACCAGCGCCGAAATCCTCGGTGAGGCCGACGTCGTGCAGGCCTGCACCGACGTTTATCGCGACCGCATCGACCGAGCCGTCGCCCTGGTCACTCCGTGCCTCGCGAATCATCAACATTGCCGGCCCTTTCTGGTAGCGGTGTCGGCGAACATCCACACGTTCGTCGACATTCACACGTTTGGTCACGAGAACGCGTTGTCACTCCAACGCTGGGCGAAGGGCTTTCACGAGACGGCCAGCGGACCCTTTGTCGGCGTCTACGGGCGATGCTTTGCCGGCCTGGCCGCCGGATCTCAGCTCGATATGCGCGCCGCCGAAGACCACTACGCCGGGGGCCTGGCTCTGGCGCAGCGCGTGGCCGGCCGCCATTCCCACGCGGCCCGATTGGCGGGGTCGCTGCTGGGCACCGTCTGTTACGAACGCGGCGAAATCGAAACAGCCGAACGGCTTTTGACAGAATGCCATGAACTCGGGGCCGAAAGCGGCGTAGCGGAATTCATGATCGCGACCTACACCAGGCTGGCCCGCATCAAAGTGCTAAAAGGGGACGTCGATGGCGCCCTTTCCTTGCTCGATGAAGGCGATCAGGCGGCGCAACGCCTTTCGCTACCCCGGTTGTCCGCGGCCCTCGACTACGAACGCGTGCGTCTGTACCTGGGGGTCGGCGACACGGACCGCGCCCAAGACACTCTGAGGCCCCATCTGGCGGATATCGCGTCGGGCATGGACGGCATCGCAATGGCAACGCGCCACTACCAACTCGGAATGCACGCACGGATCCTGTGCGCCCAGCGCGACTACGACGCCGCGCACGAAGTGGTTTCCACGATCAAGCGCGAAAGCAGTTCCAGCGGATGGCGTTACGCCGAGATCAACAGCACCATCGAGCTCGCCAGGGTGTTTTCCCTTAGCGGGGACACCGATGCCGCAATTGAAACACTTGTGCCCGGATTAGTGGTGGGCGCGCAGTCCGGCATCATTCGCACCGTCATCGACGCCGGTCCGGAGGTGTTGGACGTTGTGGTCGGCCTCCGCGAAGCCGGCCGAACCGGTCGCTGGGGGGCCGGCTTACCCGAAGTTCCGCTCGACTACCTGTCGCGGTTGCTCAGCACCGCCCAAGCCGACGTCTCAAGAGCAGCGATTCCAGTGATCGGCCGCGCCACCGGTCGCGGTCCTCTTCCGGAGGAACCGCTCAACGCCCGCGAAGTGGAAATCCTGCGCCTGGTGGAGGCCGGACTTGCGAACAAACAGATCGCCCGCAGTGTCGGAGTGACCATCAACACCGTCAAGTGGTATCTCAAGAGCATCTACGTCAAGCTCGGTGTGAACACACGCGGCGAATCGATATCCGAGGCGCGACGGCGCGAGATCCTGCCTTGAACCGCCGAAGGTCATGGCTGACGTTTGAAACTCAGATCAGGCGGCTCAGTAGATCCCGCGCCGCCGCCGTCACGTGTGCGCGGTCGAAGGTGATTGCCATGTCGAAACGACGGCCTTCAGTGTCATGGGAATATCCTGAGTCACAGCGTTTTTCACGCGCGATTACCGCCGCCGCGGTGTCGGGGCCGAGCGCCAGGATGGTGGACTCACCCGACAATGGATCAGCGCGATCGAGCGTCACCCGCCTTACCCGCGGCCCCAGATCGGCGGGTGGGTTCTCGGCGAAAACCGCTACCAACGCCGACCTTTCGGCAATAGCCGAAAGCCGTCGTTTCGTTGCCTCACTCAAGTCATCACTCGATTGCATCGTCCTCAAGACGATCGGAGGGCTTTCCGCGCTGACCGCGACGTGTTCGACATGCCCGAACAGCTCGACCAAAGTCTGCTCACGAACGGTCCGCGTATTCCGCACCGTCGTCGCCAGGTCGAACGTTGAGGGATGGGCACCCGCCGGCGGGTACGTCGTCGGCATCTGGTTGGAGAACGCCGACGGGGCCACCGATAGCTCCCCGGGCACGCCGAACCGGATCCCCTGCCCCAGCGTGGCGCCATATGCCAACGCCCGTTCCAGATGGTCGTCGGTCTCGATACCCTCCGCGCAGATGACCGCGCCCGTACGCTCATGGTGCGCGGTGACCGCCGCGACCGTGCGGGCCTGCATCCGATCGGGTTGGCGTTGCACAACTCCCATGTCCAGCTTCAAGATCTCCGGCGCCACCACGTCGAGCAAAGCCAACGAGTCCGGATGCGCCCCGATGTCGTCGAGCGCGATCGCGAATCCCAGCGAACGCAGGGCCGCGACCTTGCGAAGAAGTGCCCGAGGATTGGTCAACAGACCGCGTTCGGTGAGCTCGAACGTCAGACGAAACCAGGCGGCGGCGCGCACGTAATCAAGGTCGTCAGCCGGATTGACATGCGTGGTTACCGGTTCGGTGTTGACCAGCAACAGCATTCCGGGGGTGGACCGGCCTTTCAGTGCCCCCTGCACCGCAGCGCGGACACACGCATGGTCCAGATGATCTAACCGACCCGTCCTGGCCGCGTGAGCGAATATGTCAACCGGCGCTGCGTCAGGCAGAGCCGGCCAGCGGGCCAACGCTTCGTAGCCGACGACCGTCTCGCTGGGCAACGCCACCACACGCTGGAATGCCGCGACCAGCCCCCGCCCCAGGACGGCTTCATCAAGCGCGTTGCTCTGCGGTTCGTCCGCAAACACCGCCCTACCCCTGCGCACCACCACTGACCATGGACTGGACGCTAAACCCGCAAGCACGCGGTTCAGTGCGTAGCCACCCGTTTTCATCGTTGCTGCTACCCGAAAAGGGCTTGGGCCGGGCCCTGGTCCGAATGGCGGGTGAAGCGGCTTTCCCGGCGGGCGTCGCCAACCGCTACAGTGCGCATGAAAGGCGATCGCGAGGCCCGCAGAGTTTCGGCAAGGAGCCGCAATGTCCACAAAGGATCACCCGAACAACGCCCCGGGCGTCCCGATGGTATTCCCGGTCTGGTTCGAGCGCTTCCAGATCAAATACTTCAACCCGGCGGTCAAGCCGATCGCGCGTTTTCTGCCGGGGACCGCGACCATCAAGCATCGCGGCCGCACCTCCGGCAAGGAGTACGAGACCATCATCACCCCCTACCGCAAGGGCAACGTGCTGGCGATCGCGTTGGCCCACGGCAAGACGAACTGGGTCAAGAACGTGCTGGCCGCCGGCGAGGCCGACGTGCAGTACAGCCGCAACCGCGTCGTGCACATCACCAACCCGCGGATCCTGCCCGCCGGCTCCGACGGTGAAGGCCTACCGCGGATGGTCCGCGCGCAGCTGGGCAGGGTCGGGGTGTTCGTCGGCGATATCGCCTGAGCGTGCAACTGGCGACACATCGCCCGAGTGCGGGCGTCGGTAGTTGCACCTTCGCGGCCGGATGAAGAGGCCCTACATGTCCAGGCCGATGTCGAGCACGCGCACCGAGTGGGTCAGCGCGCCGACGGCCAGGTAGTCGACGCCGGTCGCGGCGTACGTCGCCGCATTCTCCAGACTGAGGCCGCCGGAGGACTCGAGCAGCACGGCGGGCGCCCGGTCGTCGCGGCGCTGCACGGCGATCTGCGTCTGCCACACCGGGAAGTTGTCCAGCAGGATCAGCTCGGGCTTCTCGGGCAGCACCTCGTCCAGCTGCTCGAGCGAATCCACCTCGACCTCGCAGGGCAGGTTGGGGGCGGCTTCGCGCACCGCGCGCAGCGCCTCAACCACGGACCCGGCGGCCGCGACGTGGTTGTCCTTGATCAGCGCCGCGTCGCCCAGCCCCAGCCGGTGGTTGACGCCACCGCCGACGCGGACCGCGTATTTCTGCAGCGCCCGCAGGCCCGGCAGGGTTTTTCGGGTGTCGCGGACCCTGGCCTTGGTGCCGTGCACCGCGTCGACCCAGGCCGCGGTCGCGGTGGCGATCCCCGACAGGTGGCAGATGAGGTTCAGCGCGGTCCGCTCCGCGGTCAACAGGCCGCGGGTGTCCGCCCGGACCGTCAGCAGCGGCTCGCCGGGCGCCGGCCGGGCGCCGTCCTCGACGCGATCGAGCACCTGATAGCCGCCGGCGCCGATCACCTCGTCGAGGACCAGCAACGCGACGTCCACCCCGGCGATCACGCCCGGCTCGCGGGGCACCATGGACGCGGTGGTCACCGCGCCGGCGGGGACCGTGGCCTGCGTGGTGACGTCGGGGCCGTAGCGAAGGTCCTCCTCCAGGGCGCGTCGGATGAGGTCGCGGGCGGCGTCGAATTCGTCGTCGGACAGCATCGTCACCCCACCGCCGCCAGCGCCTCCACCAGCACCGAGTTCTGGTCGTCGGCCAGCCGGAGCACGCTGCTGCGGGCTTGTTCGGGCGCGGCGTCCGGGTACTCCGCGCGGTGGTGGCAGCCACGGCTTTCGTTGCGCGCCAAGGCCCCCGCGGTCACCGCCCGGGCGGTCAGCGTCAGCGCGACGTCCTCGAAATCGCGGCGGCCGGCGATGTTGCGGACCGGGGACCCGGACAGCTTGTCGGACAACCGGTTCAGCCCGGCGGCGTCGCGCACCACCGAAGCGTCCCGGCTCATGGCCCGGTGCAGGTCGCCGCGGGGCGTGGCGGTGTGAGCGACGGGTTCGGGCGCGACGGCGCGGGTGCGCCCGGCGGAAGCGGCGTGCGCCGCCGCGGCTCTCCCGGCGCGCCCGCCCACCACCAGCCCCTCGAGCAGGCTGTTGGACGCCAAGCGGTTCGCGCCGTGCATCCCGGTGCGGGCCACCTCGCCCGCGGCGAACAGCCCGGGCAACTCCGTCCGCCCGTATACGTCGGTGACCACGCCGCCGCAGCTGTAGTGGGCGCCGGGGACGACCGGGATGGGTTGGCGCACGGGGTCGATCCCGGCCTCGCGGCACGCGGCGGTGACGGTCGGGAACCGCGCCTCGAAGCCCGCGATGCCGCGCGCGTCGAGAAAGACGCACCGGTCGCCGGTCTCCCGCAGCCGCGCGTCGATGGCCGCCGCGACGACGTCGCGGGGGGCCAGGTCGCCCAGCGGGTGGACGCCGGCCGTGACCGAATTGCCTTGCGCATCAAGCAGTATCGCGCCCTCGCCGCGGATCGCCTCGGTGACCAGCGGGCGGCGCCCGCCTCCGCCGCCGAACAACATGGTCGGGTGGAACTGGATGAACTCGAGGTCGCTCACCGGCACGCCGGCCCACAGCGCCAGCGCGATGCCGTCGCCCGTGGAGCCGTCGGGATTGGTGGTCGCCCCGTAGAGGTGCCCGAGCCCGCCGGACGCCAGGATCACCGAGGGCGCGTTGATGATTCCGTAGCCGTCCACACCGCCCAGCAGCACCCCGGTGACGGTGTCGTCGTTGCGCAATACCCGCAGGGCAACATGGCCGGCGCGGATGTCCAGCCTGGCCGCGGCGTGGTCGAGCGCGCGCTGCACCTCGGCGCCGGTGGCGTCGCCGCCGGCGTGCACGATGCGCCGCCGGGAGTGCCCGCCCTCGCGCGTCACGTCCCACCGGCCGGGGATGGCTTCGTCGAATCGCGCTCCGTCACCGACCAATTCGGACACCGCCCGGTACCCGTCGGCAACAATGGAGTACACCGCGTCGGGATCGCACAGGCCGGCGCCGGCGGCCAGGGTATCGGCGACGTGGGCCTCGGCGGAGTCCAGGTTTTCCGGGTTGTCGGGAAGCACCACCGCGATGCCGCCCTGCGCGTAGTGTGTCGCGGTCCCCCCCTTCGCCCGGTCGGCCTTGCTCAGCACGACGACGCTGCGGCCGGCGCGATGGGCCGCCAGCGCCGCGGCCAAACCCCCGACGCCGGTGCCGATTACGACCACGTCGGCGCTGTGGGTCCAATCCGGGCGGGTGATCATTCGCCGCCGCCCGGCTGCCCGATCTCGATCATTCGCTGCACGCTGCGCCGGCCCGCCGCCGCGATCTCGGGGTCGACGTGGACTTCGTCGGCCCCTTCGGCCAGGCAGCGCAGCAGCGCGGCGGGGGTGATCATCTTCATGTATTTGCAGGAGGCTCGGTCGTTGACCGCGCGAAAGTCGACTTGCGGTGCGGCGCGGCGCAATTGGTGCAGCATGCCGACCTCGGTGGCGACCAGGACCTTGCGGGCGTGGGTCTCGTGGGCGGCGTCGAGCATGCCGCCGGTGGACAGGATCTTCACCCGCTCCGCCGGGAAGGCGCCCTCGCCGGCGAGGTACAAAGCCGAAGTGGCGCAGCCGCATTCGGGGTGCACGTACAGCTCGGCGTCGGGGTTGGCCCGCGCCTGCTCGGAGAGCTCGTCGCCGTTGATGCCGGCGTGCACGTGGCATTCCCCGGCCCACACGTGCAGGTTCTTACGGCCCGTCACCCGGCGGACGTGGGCTCCGAGGAACTGGTCCGGGCAGAACAGCACCTCGCGGTCGGGGTCGATGGACTCGACGACCTCGACCGCGTTGGACGACGTGCAGCAGATGTCGGTGAGGGCCTTCACCGCGGCGGTGGTGTTGACGTAGGAGACGACGACGGCGCCGGGGTGCTCGTCCTTCCATGCGCGCAGCTCGTCGGGGGTGATGGAATCGGCCAGCGAGCAGCCGGCCCGCTGGTCCGGAATGAGCACGGCCTTGTCTGGGCTGAGGATCTTGGCGGTCTCGGCCATGAAGTGCACCCCGCAGAACACGATGGTGTCCTCGGGCGCGTCGGCGGCGATCCGCGACAGCGCCAGCGAGTCGCCCACGTGGTCGGCGACGTCCTGGATCGCGGGCAGCTGGTAGTTATGCGCGAGCAGCGTGGCGCCGCGAAGCGTGGCCAGCCGGCGAACCTCGGCGGCCCACTGCTCGTCGCCGTCCAGGCCGGCGTAGCCGGCGGGGGTGTCGGTGATGCGGGCACTCATGTCGTGCGCGAGCGTGTCCATGCGAGTCAAGACCGTCATTGGCGGCTCCTTTTGCGCCGGGAGGTTTTCGACTTAGAATCGAAAACATGCGCCATACTAGCACTGAACACGAGGTGCTCGCCGTCGTGTTTCAGGTTCGTCAGGTAACGGGCGCTACGCGCAGAGAAAAACCGCAGTTGAACGTGCTGTTATGGCAGCGTGCCAGGGATCCGCAGAAGGGTGCCTGGTCGCTGCCGGGCGGACGGTTGCGCAACGACGAGGACCTGACCACCTCCGTTCGCCGCCAGCTGGCCGAAAAGGTCGACCTACGAGAGCTGGCTCACTTAGAGCAGCTCGCTGTGTTTTCCGACCCACTCCGGGTGCCCGGTGCGCGGGTGATCGCGTCGACGTTCCTGGGCCTGGTGCCGTCCCCCGCCACCCCCGAGCTACCACCGGACACTCGCTGGCACCCGGTGAATTCGCTGCCGCCGATGGCGTTCGATCACGGCCCGATGGTGGCCCACGCCCAGACCAGGCTGGTCGCCAAGATGTCTTACACCAACATCGGGTTCGCCTTGGCGCCAAGGGAATTCGCGCTGTCCACGCTGCGCGACATCTACGGCGCCGCGCTGGGCTACCAGGTCGACGCGACGAACCTGCAGCGGGTGCTGGCCAGGCGCGGGGTCATCAGCCAGACCGGCACCATCGCGCAGTCCGGCCGCAGCGGGGGGCGCCCGGCGGCGCTGTACCACTTCACCGACTCCCGGCTGCGGGTCACCGACGAATTCGCCGCGTTTCGGCCGCCCGGGCAGCTGTAGCCAGCGGCCGCCCCCGACACGCCGGTACATTGGGCGGAACACCCTCGCCCGTGAGCTGGGGGGACCACGAGAACTGGCTCACAATGCGGCGATTACGTTTTGGCCACCGCCCGTTCATGCGCGAGAATGCCGGTTGGCCAAGGAGGGATCTGCGAATGGTTGAGCTCGGCAATCTCGCGGGGACGCGTGGCGCTCAGTGGATCGGGCGGCCGCAGCACGAGGAGCTGCAGCGCAAGGTCCGGCCGCTGCTGCCCTCGGACGACCCGTTCTACCAGCCCCCGCCCGGCTACCAGCACGCCGAGCCGGGGACGGTGCTGCGCTCGCGCGACGTCGAGCTGGCGTTTCTGGGTCTGATCCCGCAGCCCGTCAAGGCCGTCCAGCTGCTCTACCGCACGATGAACATGAACGGCGAGGCCGAGGCGACGGCGACCACCGTGATCGTCCCGGCCGAGCTGGCTCCCGGGCAGACCTGCCCGGTGTTGTCCTACCAGTGCGCGATCGACGCGATGACGTCCCGCTGCTTTCCGTCCTATGCGATGAGGCGCCGCGCGAAGGCCCTCGGATCACTCAGCCAGTTCGAGTTCTTGCTGATCACCGCCGCCGTCGCCGAGGGCTGGGCCGTGTCGGTGCCCGACCACGAAGGCCTCCACGGCTCGTGGGGCGCGCCGTACGAGCCCGGTTATCGCGTGCTGGACGGCATCCGCGCCGCCCTGAACTCCGACCGGCTCGGGCTGGCGCCGTCGGCGCCGATCGGCCTGTGGGGCTACTCCGGCGGCGGCCTGGCCAGCGCGTGGGCCGCGGAAATGTGCGGCGAGTACGCCCCCGAGCTGGACATCGTCGGCGCGGTGCTGGGCTCGCCCGTCGGCGACCTCGGCCACACGTTCCGCAGGCTCAACGGGAGCTTCCTGGCCGGCCTGCCCGCGCTGGTGGTGGCCGCGCTCGCCAAGGTCTATCCCGACCTGGACCGGGTGATCAAGGAGCACACCAACGAGGAGGGCCGCGCCCTGCTCGACTCGCTGCACGAGATGACGACCGTGGAAGCCGTCCTGCGGATGGCCGGCAAGAACATGGGCGACTACCTCGACGAGCCGCTCGAAGACATCCTGTCCACCCCGGAGATCACGTACGTCTTCGACAGCATCAAGCTGGGCGCGGCGGTGCCGACGCCACCGGTGCTGATCGTGCAGGCGGTGCACGACTACCTGATCGACGTGCACGACATCGACAATCTCGCCGACGCCTATTCGGCCGGCGGCGCGCGGGTGACCTACCACCGGGACGCCTTCAACGAGCACATCTGCCTGCACCCGCTGTCCGCCCCGATGACGCTGCGCTGGCTCACCGACCGGTTCGCCGGCCGTCCGCTCACGGAGCACCTCATCAGGACGACGTGGCCGACGATGTTCAACCCGATGACCTACGTCGGCATGGCGCGGCTGGTCAAGATCGCGGCCAAGGTCATCACCGGCCGCAAGGTCCCGCACCGTCCCCTGTAGGGCACCCCTCTTAGGTCGAGTGCGTCCTGGGCTTTGCGTGTGCATCCAGGGCGGGAAGATCGCCCAGATCTCACCGTGAGCTCACACCGAAAGCCGTGGACGCACATTCGATGCGGCTGAGCCGACTCGCGGCGTTGGGAGCGCTACGAGACGGCGGCCTCCGGCGCCTCGGGCTCCATCGGCACCGCGCCGGACGGCCGGTCGGCCACCGGAAGGCCGCCCAGGTCGTCGCGAGCGTCGGCGGCCGCGAGCAGGGCGTACACCAGCGCGGCGATCCCGGCGGGCCACATCAGGGTGACCGCCACCTGCGGCACATCGAGGGCGAAGAACACCGGCGGCGCCTGGGTCACGTAGGCGACCGAGGGGCTGCCCGACAGCGGGACGGCGTCGAAGTTCAGTGCGCCGTAGCGCAGCCGAACCAGCAGCGCGCCCGTCCCCGCGGCCACCGCGGCGGCGACCACCATGCCGACCGACAGCCCGACGACCATCGCGGGACCACGGTGCTCGCGCCGCTGCCACACCAGCACCGCGCCCACCACCGCCAGCGCCGTCAACAGGCCCAGCAGCAGGGCCGGCGCGATGAAGAAATGCTCCGATTCGGTGCCGAGGTAGTCGTGGACCCGCTCGCCGGCCCGCGTGATCGCCACCACCGCACGGATCGGCGGCGCGATCCAGGCCCACAGCCCACCGATCACCAGCCCGGTCGCGGCCAACCCAAGCGCCACGGCGACGACCGCGCGCACCCGCGCGCGGCGGGGAACGCCGACGGGCTGCATGGGCGCCGGCTCGGCGTAGTCGCTCACCGCTGGGCCTCCATGTCCGCCGAGTCCACCTCTCCGTGCCGCGAGCACCGCGCCCGCCAGCCGTCGGGCCGAACCTGGACCACCATCCGGCGTCCGCATTGCGCGCAGAACCGGGGCGGCTCGAGCCCCAGCTGGGCGGCCGTCGGCACGGCCGTGCCCGCCAACTCCCCGGTGTAGACGTTGTAGACGCCGGCGCTGACCGGGGCGCCCAGATCCCGAACCACGTCTCCAGTTTCTTACAGGCTGGCGTTGAGCGCCTTGATCGGCATCTGCAGATCCTCGAGCAGTTCCAGGTCCGCCTCGGCGGGGCGCCCGAGCGTGGTCAGGTAGTTCCCGACGATGACCGCGTTGATGCCGCCCAGGATGCCCTGCTTGGCGCCGAGGTCACCCAGGGTGATCTCGCGGCCGCCGGCAAAGCGCAGCATCGTGCGCGGCAACGCCAGCCGGAAGGCGGCGACCGACTTCAACGCCTCGCTGACCGGCAGCACCTCCAGGTCGCCGAACGGAGTGCCGGGCCGCGGGTTGAGGAAGTTCAACGGCACCTCGTCGGGGCCGAGTTCGGCCAGGTCGGCCGCGAATTCCGCGCGCTGTTCCAGGGTTTCGCCCATGCCGAGGATGCCGCCGCAGCACACCTCCATGCCGGCGTCGCGCACCATCGACAGCGTCTCCCAGCGCTCTTCCCAGGTGTGGGTCGTCACGACATTAGGGAAGAACGAGCGGGCGGTCTCCAGGTTGTGGTTGTAGCGGTGCACGCCCATCGCGGAGAGCTGCTCCACCTGCTCGGCGCTCAGCATCCCCAGCGAGCAGGCGATATTGATCTCCACCTCGTCGCGGATCGCCTCGATGCCGGCCGCGACCTGCGACATCAACCGCTCGTCGGGGCCGCGCACCGCGGCGACGATGCAGAACTCGGTGGCACCGGACTTGGCGGTCTGCTTGGCCGCCTCGACCAGGCTGGGGATGTCGAGGCGCGCGCTGCGCACCGGGGACGAGAACAGCCCGGACTGGGAGCAGAAGTGGCAATCCTCCGGGCACCCGCCGGTCTTGAGGCTGATGATGCCCTCGACCTCGACCTCGGGGCCGCACCAGCGCATCCGCACCTCGTGGGCCAGGGCCAGCAGCTCCTCGAGGCGGTCGTCGGGCAGCTGCAGCACCCGCAGCACCTGGTCCCGGGTCAGGCCCTGGCCGCCCTCCAGCACCTGCCGGCGGGCCACCGCGAGGATGTCGTCGTTCGAGTCGTCGGCGTCGGTCGTCGGCCGAGTTGCCGCTTGAGTCACCAGGTACTCCCCTGCATCTTTTGCGTGCGCGCGCACCCGCACCTGCCACGTCGTCGCGGCAGCCTGAATAAATCGGTGTTCAAAGTAGGGTAACGGCCCCCGAAAAAACGAGGCACATGGGCACCGCCGGGGTATGTCTGGACAGTGACCTATCAGCAGACCGATCCGCAGGTCGTTTACATCGCCCACCACATGCTGCTGCTGGCGATCCCGGCCTTCCTGCCGGCGATCGTGGTGGTCGGCGTCATCCTGTTCGTCGCGTTGAGGGACCGCCGCAGCGGCGCAGAGGGGACGAACCAGCAAAGCGACGCCGCCGACCCAAAGCGTGATTGACGAGCCCTCGATCGGGGCATTCCGGTTCCTGCGAGTTGCATCACAGCTCGCCAGGCCGGGGTGCAGGAGGGTTTGACGATGAAATCGGCGGAACTCACTTTTGTGGCCGAGGCGCCCGCGCGCGGCGCCGGCCTCAACCAGGTGATCGGATTGTCGATTGCCGCCATGGTGATCGGCGCGGCCATGCTGTGGATCGGTTATGCGCACCGCACCCACCGAATCGAATGGTTGACCCGGATCGCCGACAAGGTGGGCGAAAAGTTCCACCGCCCCAACTGGGTCGCCCTGCCGGTGCTGGTCTTCACCACGTTCATCATTTGCGCTCTGTTCGGCTTCATCTGGGACGTCAGCTGGCACATCGGCAACGGGCGCGACCCCGGCCCGCTGGCGAACCCGGCGCACTACTTCATCATCATCGGGCTGTTCGGGATCTTCGTCGCGGGCATGTTGTCGGTCGTGCTGCCGTTCGACAAACCAGGCCCGGCGGCGGTGCGCATCACGCGTAACTGGTACGCGCCGGTGGGCGGCGTGCTGATGGCGGGCTGCGGGCTGTACGCGATGATCGGGTTCCCGCTCGACGACATCTGGCACCGCATCTTCGGGCAGGACGTGACACTTTGGGGCCCAACGCATTTGATGATGATCGGCGGCGCCTGCTTTTCCCTTTTCTCGGTGCTGATGCTGGAGCGCGAGGGCGAGGCCCGGGAGGGCGCGGAGGTCTTCCATGGCCCGTTCATCACGTTCCTGCGCTACCTGTCCTTCGGCGGCCTGTTCATCGGCCTGTCCGTCTATCAGATCGAATTCGACTTCGGCGTCCCACAATTCCGGCTGGTGTTCCAGCCGATGCTGATCGCCGCTGCGTCCTCGCTGGCGGCGGTGGCCGCCCGCCTGACCATGGGGCGCGGCGGCGCGATCATCGGGGCCTTGCTCGCCATCGCGCTGCGGGGCCTGGTCGCGTTGGTGGTCGGCCCCATCCTGGGCGCGCCGATCAACTGGTTCCCGCTGTATCTGGGGCCGGCGCTGGTCGTCGAGCTGGTGGCCCTGAGCCCGCTCCTCAAGCGCCCCATCGCTTTTGGTGCCGTCTGCGGCCTCGGCGTGGCGACCGTCGGGCTGTGGTTGGAGTCGCTGTGGATCGGCGCGGTGTACCACTACCCCTGGCCGACGAGGATGTGGGGGGAGGCGCTGGCGATGTCGGTGCCGGTGGCCGTGCTGACCGGGGTGTGCGGGGCGATGTTCGGGATGGTGCTCACCGGACAGCGGCTCCCGGGCCGCGGGATCGGCATCGCCGCGGTGGTGTTGACGGTGTTGGTGATCGGCGGCGCGGTGGCCAACGGCCTGCACATCGTGGTGCCAAGCCAAAACACCGCCACCGTCACGCTGACCGACCAGCCCAGCCAACCGGGGCGGCGGATGGTGTCGGCGGACGTGCAGCTCACGCCGCCGTTCGTCAGCGACCATCCGGACTGGCTGACGATCCTGTCCTGGCAGGGGCGAATGGAGAACAACCGCGGCCTGATGATCGACCGACTGGAGAAGGTCGGTCCGGGGCACTACCGGTCCACCCAGCCGGTTCCCGTGTGGGGGGACTGGAAGACGCTGCTGCGGGTGCAGGACGGCCGCACGATGACGGCCGTGCCGATCTGGGAGCCGGCGGACGACGCCATTCCGGCGCCCGAGGTTCCCGCGCTGGCGCAAAGCGTGCGGCCGTTCGTCCTGGAGGTCACCATCCTGCAGCGCGAACGCGACCAGAGCGCACCGGCCTGGCTGTTCACCGCCGGCGGGATCGTGGTGCTGATCCTGACCCTGATGGTGATCAGCGCGCTGACGTGGGGTGCCGGCCGGCTGAACAACGCCCAGGAATCGCCGGAGCCGGTCGAGGAAAGGCACCCTGTGCCGGGGGCTCCCAGGGCTGCATAGCGTGATGACGGTTCGCAGCGCCCTCGTCGTAGCGTGGACGGCCGCGCTGGCGTGGGCGCTGGTCGCCTGCGGCGGTTCGCACACCCAGTCCTCCGCCGCGGCGCCGGTCGTCGACGTCACCATCGCCAAGGGCCAGGTCACCCCGACCAACGCCACGCTGCAGGCGAAGGTGCGCCAGCAGATCACCCTGCGGGTCAACAGCGACGCCGCCGACGAGCTGCACGTGCACTCAACGCCCGATCACAAGTTCCCGGTCGCGGCCACGCCCGGCCAAACCTTTCAGTTCAGCGTCGACGTCCCCGGCAACGTCGAGGTCGAGCTGCACCACCTGGACCGCACGATCGCGACCATCCAAGTCGAGCCGTGAGTGCCGGCGGCGCGACCGCGGTGCTCGCGCACGGTCTGGGCGGGTCGGGCGACCTTCCGGTGCCGTATCTGTACGCGATGGTCGGGGCCGCGTGGGCGCTGACCTTCACCTTCGCGCTGGTGGCGTTCGCGTGGCGGCGGCCGCGGTTTGATCCGGGGAAGCCCGGCCGCCCGCTGCCGTCGGCGCTGACCTCCTTCGTCGACGCCCGGGCCACCCGCTGGACGGCCGCCGGGCTGGCGCTGGCGTTCGCGGCGTGGGTGGTGCTGGCCGGGGTGTGGGGCCCGCAGTCGGAGTCCAACGCCCTGCTCGGGGCGTTCTACGTGCTGCTGTGGGTCGGGTTGGTGGCGCTGTCGTTGCTCTTCGGGCCGGTCTGGCGGGTGATCTCGCCGATGCGCACGGTGTATGTGCTGCTGCGGCGCGTGACGCCGGTGCGACTCGGTCGGCCGCGGCGGTCCTATCGCGAGGGCTGGGGCTATCGCCCCGCGGCGCTGGGCCTGTTCGCCTTCGTGTGGTTGGAGCTGGCCAGCCCCAACTCGGCGTCGCTGCCGCTGGTGCGGGCGTGGCTGGCGATCTATGCCGCGCTGATGCTGGGCGGGGCGTGGCTGTGCGGGCAGCGCTGGCTGGCCCGGGCCGACCCGTTCGGCGTGTACAGCATGGCGGTTTCCCGCCTCTGCCCGTTTCGCCGCAACCCCGCCACCGGCAAGATCGTCGTCGGAAACCCGCTCGACCACCTGCCGTCGCTGCCCGTCCGCCCCGGCGTGGTGGTGCTGCTGGCGGTGCTGCTCGGGTCGACGGCGTTCGACAGTTTCTCGTCGTCGCCGACGTGGCGCGGGTTCGCCGACGGAATCTCCCGAAGCTTCGGCCTGCCGCCGACGCTGTCGTCGTCGGTGTTGCGCACCGTGGGGCTAATCGTGTTCATTTCCGTTGTGGCGGTGACGTTTTCGCTCGCGGCGCGGGCCGCCGGCGGCATCGACCGCGAGCAGCGCCGCGCGCTGCCGGGCAGGATGGCGCATTCGCTGATCCCGATCGTGGTGGGCTACATCTTCGCGCACTACCTGTCCTACCTCGTCGAGCGCGGCCAGCAGGCCGTGATCGCGCTGGCCGATCCGTTCGGCCGCGGATGGAACCTGTTGGGGCTGGCCCATTTTCACGTCGCCTATGTGCTGTCGGCGCATCCCCCGGTACTCGCCGGGATCAAGGTGGCGTCCGTGGTGACCGGCCACATCGTGGCGGTGGTCGCCGCGCACGACAGGGCGCTGCGGCTGCTGCCGGCCGGCCATCAGCTCACCGGGCAGCTCACCATGATGCTGGTCATGGTCGGCTACACGTTCACCGGCCTGTATCTGCTGTTCGGCGGTTAGCCGACGATCGGGTGTTCGGCCTTCTTGCCGCCGTCCCAGCGGCGCAGGCCGGCGAAGCGGCCGTCGAGCTGCGCCGGGCGGCCCGCGACGCGCAGCGCCCGCCCGAGTTGGTGCCCGCCGACGCGGCGGGCCAGCGTGAGGTGGGCGGTCCACTGGCCGGGCAGGCTGTTGGACATCGGCGCCGGCGCCAGATGCGGACCGCACAGCCGGTGCACCTCGGCGTGCAGGGCCAGCAGCTCGCTCGTCGGCACGATCAGCCGCGCGAACACGACGTTCGCCCGCCCGAACAGCACCGGTGCGCCGATCGCCGCGCCCAGCGGAAGCCGTTGGACGACCGGACCCAGCAGCGCGTCGACCTGGGGGTCGATGCGTTCGGCGACGGCCAGCGTGACGTGCGGCCGGCTGGCCGGCGCCTGGCTCGGGATCCCGGCGGCGGCCAACGCCCGCCAGATGCCGCGAACGGCCTCCTCGGTGTCGGGGTCGAAGACCAGCTCGATGGAATGGACCATCAGCGCACCAGCGCGCTCACCCAGTCGTGGTCGAACGCCGCGGCGCTGATGGCCGCGAAGTCGGGCAGGGACGCCGCGCCGGCGGGCAGCGCGGCCCGCACCGGGGCCAGCCCGGCCAGCGCCGTCCGGTTCGACGCCTCCGCCAGGCCGGGCCGGGCCGGCCAGCTCCCGATGACCAGGCCCGCGCACGGAACTCGTTGGGCAGCAAGGCCTTCCAGGGTAAGCGCGGTGTGGTTGAGGGTGCCCAGCTCGGCGCTGACGACGACCAGCGCAGCGGCGCCCAGCCCGACGGCGAGGTCGCGCAGCGTGACGCAGGGCTCGGCGAGTTCGACCAGCAGGCCGCCCGCGCCTTCGACCAGCGTCAGCCGCCCCGGGCGGTCCAGGTCGCGGATCAGCCGTAGCACCCGGTCGCCGGCGGGCAACGCCGTCCCGGCGTGCTCGGCCGCGGCGGCCGGGGCCAGCGGCAACGGATACCGCGCCAGCCCGACCAGTTCGGTCACCCCGGACAGCCGGCCGACCTCGGCGAGGTCGTCGTCGCCGGCATCGGTGCCGGTCTGGACCGGTTTGCACACCGCCACATCGATGCCGGCCTGGCGGGCGTGGCAGGCCAGCGCCGCGGTGGCGACCGTCTTACCGACCCCGGTGCCGGTGCCGGTGACGACCAGAACGGTCAACGGCGTGCGACGGCAAGGACGTCGGTCAGCACCCCGCGCGCGATCTCGAGGTCGTCGGAGTCCAGCGACGCGCGCGCGGACAGGCGCAGCCGCGACGTCCCGGCGGGCACGGTCGGGGGGCGGAAGCAGCCGACCTTGACGCCGGCGTCCAGGCAGGCGGTCGCGGCGGCGAGCGCCACTTCCGGATCGCCCAGGATCACCGACACCACCGCGGACTGCGGCTGTTCCGGCACGTCGCAGGTTTCGGCCAGGACGCGGGCGTGGCGCAGCACCGCGTCCGGGCGCCACGCCTCGGCCCGCAGCACCTGCAGCGCGGCCCGCGCGGCGCCCACCGCCGCCGGCGCGAGGCCGGTGTCGAAGATGAACGGGCGGGCCGCGTCGATCAGGTGGGCGCGCACCGGCGCCGGCCCGAGCACCACGCCGCCCTGACTGCCCAGCGCCTTGGACAGCGTCGTGGTCATCACGATGTCGGGCGCGCCCGCGAGCCCGAGCTCGTGCAGCAGCCCGCGCCCGCCGCCGCGCACCCCGAGGCCGTGGGCCTCGTCGACGATGAGCAGCGCGCGGTGGCGGCGGCATACCTCGTGCAATTCGCGCACCGAGGCCAGCGAGCCGTCGGCGCTGAAGACGGAGTCGGTGACGACGACGGCGCGCTCCTCGTCCCGGGAAGCCAGGGCCGCGTCCACTGCGGTCACGTCGCGGTGCGGCGTCACCAGCACCCGGGCGCGTGACAGCCGGCACGCGTCCACCAGCGAGGCGTGCGACAGGGCGTCGGACACCAGCAGCGAACCGGGGCCGGACAGGCCGACCACGGCCCCCAGGTTGGCGGTGTATCCGGAGGAGAACAGCAAGCCCGAGGCGGCGCCGACGAACTCGGCGAGCTCCGATTCGAATTCCTGGTGCAGCTCGGTGTCGCCGGTGACCAGGCGCGAGCCGGTGGCCCCGGCGCCCCACATGCGCAGCGCCGCAATGCCCCCCTCGATCACGTCGGGGTGCTGGGAGAGCCCGAGATAGTCGTTGGAAGCCAGGTCCAGCTCAGTGGTGACGGCGGGACGCGGGCGGAGCGAGCGACGCAGCCCGGCCTCGCGGCGCTGGCTCTCCACCGCGTCCAGCCAGGCCAGCGGTGATACCTCGATCGGTGCCCGCGGGAAGGCGTTCATGGGCCTTCAGCCTACGGGGCGGGCGGCATCGGCCCTCGCTACGGTGTGATGACCTGCCCGGGATTGCCGGGGGTCCCGCCGATGCCGCCGGCCGCGCCGCCGGTCCCGACGGTGGTGTTGCCCGCGGTGATCGAGTAGGCGTTGCCGCCGTTGCCGCCGTTGCCGCCGATGGCGCCGCCGCCGCCGGTCCCGCCGGTGCCGCCGATGGAATGTCCGGTCGACAAATAGTTTTGGGCGGTGCCGCCCTGGCCGCCGGTGCCGCCGACCGTGACCCCGAAGCCACCGGTGCCGCCGAGCCCGCCGGTGGCGGTGCCCCACTCGGGCGGGTAGATCGCCAGGCCGTTGAAAGTGTCGACGGTGAAGTTATAGGGCCCCATGATCGCGCCCCCGCCGTGACCGCCGTTCCCCCCGGCGCCGACCGTGCCGATGCCACCCGCGCCGCCGGTCCCGCCGGTCGCGGTTCCCCACCCCAGGTTGAACGCGACACCGCCCGAGCCGCCGTTGCCGCCGGTGGCGCCCTGGCCGCCGGCCCCGCCGGTGCCGCCCAATGCGAAGCCGGCTCCGCCGGCCCCACCATCGCCGCCCTGGCCGGTGAGGCTCAGGCCGCCGGCCCCGCCGGTACCGCCCTGCGGAACGCCCACGCCCAATTCGGCGCCCCCGAGGAAGCCCGTGTTGCCGCCTGCTCCGCCGGTGCCGCCGGTCGCGTCGGTTGCGTTCCCGCCGGCCCCGCCGGCGCCACCGACACCCGACAGGAATCCACCGGGCCCGCCGATCCCGCCGTTACCACCGTTCACCCCCGAGGTGATGGAGGCGCCGCCGGCCCCGCCGGCCCCGCCATTGCCGCCCCAAATGGCGGCCCCGCCGTTGCCCCCGGCCGCGCCCGCGCCGCCCAGCCCGCCGGCACCCCCGTTGCCGAAGATCCCGGCCTGCCCGCCGTTGCCGCCGGCCACGCCGGCGAGGGTGGAGTCCCAGCCCTTGCCGCCATTACCGAGCAACAAGCCGCCGTTCTGGCCGTTCGGGCTGGTCTGCGTGCCGTCGGCCCCGTCGAAGAACAGCGGGGCCCCGACCAGCTGCTGGCTGGTCTGGTTCAACTCGTACATCACCGTCCCCAGGACGTCCGTCCTGGGCGGCGGGGCCGGCCCGGAGGCGTCCGCCACCGCGTTCCAAATCGGCGCGAAAATCGAGTAAGGCGAAATGCTGGCCGCATTGGTTGCCTCGGCGGCGGCATACGCCCCGCCCGACCCGGTCAGGGCCTGCACGAACTGGGATTGAAACGTCGCTGCCTGAGCGCTTAACGCCTGAAACTGCTTTGCGGCGTCGGAGAACACCGAGGCGACCGCCGCCGAAACCTCGTCGCCAGCTGCGGCGATCACACCGGTGGTGGGGGCGGCCGCGGCCGCGTTAGCGGCGCTGACCGACGAGCCGATACTCGCCACCTTCGCCGCCGCCGCCGCGAGCGCATCCGGCGCCGCGATCAGATACGACATGGCTGACCTCCGAAGACCGCCTCGGGCTCGTAGGCCTCCATACGACGACGATCACAATCCACTGACCAAAGTGAAAACCTATCCCGTTGCACACGTGCCTTACAACGTTTCACGAGATTTGGTCCAACGCGTTTCGCACCCGCGGCGGCAGGCCGGGAAGAGCCATTTATCCGACGTCCGGCGCCCGCGCTGGCCACCCACCGCGGTCGCTGGTGCCAACACCGGTCACGATCGGCACACATAACGTCATGCATCTGATTCCGCCTCAATCCATCCTAAATCACGATTAGGCGTGGCATTCCCAACTTTGCGTATCTTCGGGCGGGTCCAGAGGAAAGGTCGTTATTACCGCCGCGGCGGACGCCCGCGCCGCGGCATGCCTCTGGCGGCCGGCCGCGTGGGCGTGGTGGCGAGGGCCGGGCCCGGATTCGCGCCGGTTCGCCGGCGCCGCGGAAAGACACGCGTCCGCAATTGCCGCGGCTCCCCCGCACCCGCGTCTTCGCCCCCGGTTAGGGCTGGTGAGGCCGAATTGCCCTCGCCCGCTGGCGTGCCGGTCGGCAAACAAAGTGAAAATCGGAATTTGCGTCATGGGCAATTTGGCGAACCGGAAAAGGAATTTGCCCTCGCGGAGCCGAAGGACTCGTACCATCCACCCTTCCGTCCGCCGGCGTCGGTACCAGTTGCCATGTTATGCAGGGCGATCAGTTCGTAACGTCCGGACGGGCCTTCATTTTCGGTCGATAGTTGTCAGTGTGAAAATGTTTACTGGATCCATTCTCACTAGACGGATGTTTAATAGCGAAATGACCGGGTACAAAAATTGCTAAAACCCGCTCTCAGATGGAGAATTACCGATACTGGATGCGTGATGCGCGATCGGGGGAGCATGGACGAGGACGACTTTCTGGTAGCCGTCGGGGAAGCCGCGCAGGACGCGGTTTGGAAGACGCAGCATCCGCTCACCCACCACTTGACGGAGGATGACCCGCGCCGCGTGCAGTACCTGCGTGAGTATCAGATGTCGGTAGGTCGCCAGGTGCTCGGGGCGATCGAGAAGCTGCGGCGCGGTGGTTCCTGCCAAGACACGCCCCGGGAATGCGCGCCCGTGCTGCCGCCGAAGACGGATTTTGCGTTGCTGCGGGTCGCGCAGCAGCACCTGCGCCCTTAATCCCATAAGCCTTCGACGTCACTTCGGCACGCTCGCCGGACTTCGTGCGGGGCAATGACACATTCGCCCACATCCGCCGGGTAGGCGACGGTAGTTTCAGTCTGTGCCGCCGGCGTGCTCGCCGGCGCGAAGGCCGCGCTATTGGCGTGCCGTAGGGACGGACGAAGGAGGATGGGTGAAAACCATTCCTAAGATGCTGGTCTTCGCGGTTGTTGAGTTTGTCGTGTTCGGCGCGATGCTGTTTTTTCCGGCGGGCACATTCAATTACTGGCAGGCATGGGTTTTTCTGGTGGTGGTCGGCGTCTCGGCCTGGATCCCCGCCGTGTACTTGCTGCGGATGAACCCCGCCGCGCTCGAGGCGCGGATGCGTGGCGGGCCGGCGGCCGAGGGCCGGATGGCGCAGCGGGTCATCATCGCCGGCTTGTACGCGTCGCTGGCGGCGATGGTCGTGGTCAGCGCGCTTGACCATCGCTTCGGCTGGTCGCCGGTGCCGACGGCGATCTGCGTGGTCGGAGACGTTCTGGTCGCCATTGGCCTGGGTGTGGTGGCGATGGTGATCATTCAGAACAGCTACGCCTCGGCGACCGTCCAGGTGCAGGCGGACCAAAAGGTCGTCTCCAGCGGCCTCTACGGGCTGGTGCGCCACCCGATGTACACCGGCAACGTGATCATGATGGTCGGCATCCCCCTGGCGCTCGGTTCTTACTGGGGACTGGTTTTCGTCGTTCCCGGCCTGCTCGTGCTGGCCTCACGCATCCGCGACGAGGAGCAGCTGCTCCAGAAGGAGCTGGACGGCTACCGCGAATACACGCAGAAGGTTCGCTATCGCCTCGTGCCGTCCATGTGGTAGCGACCGCGGGCGGTTCTACAGATCCGGGATGACTGGAACTTCTTCCACCGAGCGGGCATGTCCGCCCAACCGCTGACTCAAGCGCCTGACGGACGGGGCCTCGAATAGGGCGGTCACCTCGAGGTTGGCGTCGAGGGCCGTGTTGATCGTGGCGGTGGCCCGCATCGCGGCGAGGGAGTCCCCGCCGAGGTCGAAGAACGACTCGTCGACTCCGACCCGGTCCACGCCGAGCACCTGCGCGTAGATGCCGGTCAAGATCTGCTCGACGAGGCTGGTCGGGGCGTGGTGACCGTCGCCGTTGTGGTGGTGGTGGTGTCTGGGTCCTGACACCGCCGGCTGGGCCGCCGGCGCGTGGTTGTTCGACCTGTCCGCGCGCGCGTGCTTCCCCTCGTCCTGCACATCGACCGACAACAACGGTCGCGCCGGGTCGGTGGTCATGGCGACCAACGTCTCCTTAAACCGCTCGATCAGTGCCTCGATGTCGGCCGGGCCGAAGACGTCCGCGCGGAATTGGACGTGCAGTTCCAATTCGCGGCCCGGCACCGCCTGGACCGTCAGCGGGTAGTGGTAGTAGTCGCGGTTGCTGATCTCGGTGATCGCCAGCCCGTCGTTCCCCGACAAGGCGGCGGCGTCGGCCGGGTAATTCTCGTACACGAAAACGGTGTCGAAGAGCCTTCCGTGACCGGTGACGCGGTGCACCTCGCTCAGCGCCAGGTGCTGGTGGTCCAGCGTGCGGTTGTGGTCGGCTTGCAGTTGATCAAGCAGGTCGGTGACGGTGGTCTCCCGCGTGATGGTCGCCCGCACCGGCACCGTGTTGATGAACAGGCCCACCATCGAGTCCGCGCCCGGCACCTCGGCCGGCCGCCCCGAGACGACGGCGCCGAAGGCGACATCGCGCTGGCCGGTCAGCCACGTCAGCAGCTGCGCCCACGCGGCCTGCAGCACCGTGCTGACGGTGGTGTGGCGCGAGCGCGCCAACTCGCCCAGCGCCCGCGTGGTCTCTTCGGGCACCCGGAACGATGCGACGCCGCGCCGGCCCAGCCCGAACCAATCCGGCGGCCCGACCAGGGTGGGGGCTTGAAAGCCGGCGAACATCTCCCGCCACACCGCGCGGGCGGTATCCAGGTCGCGACCGGCCAGCCAGGACACGAACCTGCGATAAGAACCCGCCGCGGGCAGCCGTTGCCCGTAGTAGCTGGCGAACAATTCGCCCAGCAGGATCGGCAGCGACCAGCCGTCCAGCACGATGTGGTGATTCGTCAGCACAAACCGGTGCCGGTCTTCCGCGGTGCGGATCAAGGCGACCCGCAGGGCCGGGTGATCGGCCAGGTCGTAGACCGCGGCGCGTTCGGCGGCGCAGACCTGCTGGATCTGCTCGTCGAGGTCCGCATCTCCCCCGCTGAGGTCGACATAGCGCCAGGGCACAACGGGATCGGCCGGGATGATCTGCACCGGCTGGTCGAACCGCGCGCTGAAGCGGGCCGCCAGGTTGGGGTGGCGGGCGACGACGGTGTGCACGGCGTCACGCAGGCGGTGCTGGTCGAGCCGGCCGCTCAGCGCGACGTCGAGCTGCACCGCGTACACGTCGTCGCCGCCCTGAGCGGTGCTGGCGTGAAACAGCAGCCCCTGCTGCAGCGGGGTCAGCGGCAGCACGTCGGCGATGCGGTAATGGCGCGCGAGCTCGTCGATCTGCAGCTGGCTCAGCCGCGCGGGCGCGATGTCCGACGGCGTCAACCCGCCGCCGCCGCCCCGCACGTGCGCGCAGATGCCGGCCAGCGCGTCGAACCACAGCCGGCTCAGCCGGCCGACCTGCGCCTGATCCAGGGCTGACGGGGCCCACGTCCAGCCCGCCCGCAGGCGCGGACCGGTCTCGGCGTCCAGGGTGCCGGCGTTGAGCTCCACGGTGTGCATCAGCGGCATCGGAGTCGCCGCGGCAACACCGGTCACCGACCAGCCGTCCTGGCGGATCTCCCAGATGTCGCCGGAGACCTCGGTCGCCGCGGCGCCCAGGCGCCCCAGGTAGTTGAACCCGATCGTGGGGTCGGCGCCGTCCAGGTCGACGTCGCTGTTCAGGTAGCGCAGCACCCCGTAGGTCAAACCGTCCGGCAGCGCCCGAAGCTGCTCTTTGGCGTCTTTGATGACCGCCCCGAGCCCCGTGTCGCCGGAAAGCACCTGCGCCCAGTCCAGCCCGCCCACCGCGAGGGCCACCGGATACTTGGTGGTGAACCATCCCACCGTGCGCGACAGGTCGACATGGGGGTCCAGCTCCTCCTGGCGCCCGTGCCCCTCCGCGTCGATCACGACCGGCGCGGAGCCGGTCCCCAAGAACTCGGCGCACGCCAAAGCGAATGCGATCAGCAAGATTTCGTGGATCCCGGCGTGGAGCGCCGCGGGCACCTCGCCGAGCAGCATCCGGGTGGTCTCGGCGTCCAGCTCCACCGACAGGTTGCCGGCCGTCGCGTAGGTGTCCACCGCCGGTTGCACCGCCGGCAGCTGCGCGGGCAACGCGGCGATCTGCCGCCAGGCGGGCGCGAGGTCCACCACCTCGGGGCGGTGGGCGTATTCGGCCAGCAGCGCGGCCCACCGGGCGAACGACGTCCTCGGCGCCGGCAACACCACCTGCTGCCCGCCGCGGTGCTGGGCCCACGCCAGGTTGAGGTCCTCGAGCAGGATCCGCCACGACACCCCGTCGACCGCCAGGTGGTGAACGATCAGCAGCAACTGGCCGGTCGGGGGCGCCCACAGCGCGCTCAGCATCACCCCGGCGGCCGGGTCCAGCCGCGACCGCGCGGCCAAAACCGCGTCGTCGGACAGCACGTCCACCGTCTGCAGGCATCCGCGCGCGTCCACCGAACCGGGCTCGGGCACCGTCACCGACCACCCGTCGGCGCCGTCGTCGTCGACGCGCAGCCGCAACGTCGCGTGCCGGTCGAGCAGGGCCTGCAGCACCGCAACCACGTCGGACGAGGTCACCCCCACCGGCGCCTGCACCAGCACCGTCTGGTTGAACTCGCCCACCGGGCCGTCGACGCTTCGCAACCAGCGCATGATCGGGGTGGCCACCACCGAGCCGACGCCCTCGTCGATCACCTCGGCGTCGTCGGCGACCACCCCGGCCACCCGGGCCAGCTTCGCCACGGTCTGCTCGACGAAGATGTCGCGCGGCCGGCACACCACGCCGGCGGCCCGCGCCCGCGCCACCACCTGCATCGACAGGATGCTGTCCCCGCCGAGCTCGAAAAACGACTCCTCGACCCCGACCCGCTCGAGCCCCAGCACCTGGGCGTAGATGCCGGCCAGGATCTCCTCGACCGCGTCGGCCGGGGCGCGGTAGTGGTCGACGTCCTGATACTCCGGGGCCGGCAGGGCGCGGGTGTCGAGCTTGCCGTTGACCGTCAGCGGCAACGCGTCCAACGCCACCACGGCGGCCGGAACCATATACGCCGGCAGGCGATCCGCCAGCGCGGCACGCAGCTCGGCCAGGTCCACCGCCCCGGTCACGTACCCCACCAGGCGCTTGTCGCCGGGGCGGTCCTCGCGGGCGATCACCACCGCCTGCTCGACGCCGTCCAGGCCGTTCAACGTCGCCTGGACCTCACCCAGCTCGATGCGGTAGCCGCGGATCTTGACCTGCTCGTCGGCGCGGCCCATGTACCGCAGCTGCCCGTCGGCGCCCCAGCACATCAGGTCCCCGGTGCGGTACATGCGCGCACCCGGACCGCCGAACGGACACGCGACGAACCGCGTCCCCGTCAAACCCGCGCGGCCGATGTAGCCGTGCGCCAACCCGGCGCCGGCGACGTACAACTCCCCGACCACGCCGGGCGGCACCGGCTGCAACGACCCGTCGAGCACGAAGAAACCGAGGTGGGCCAGCGGCACCCCGATCGGGCTCACGGCGACGTCGACATCGTCGGCGACGATCTCGCGGAACGAGGCATGCACGGTCGTCTCGGTGATGCCGTACATGTTGATCAACCGGGGCCGAGCCGGGTGAGCGTCCAGCCACGCGCGCAGGCGCTGCGGTTCGAGCGCCTCGCCGCCGAACACCACGGCCTCCAGCTCCAACCGAGACCCCAGCTCGGGCTGCAACGCGTCGGCGGCCTGCAAGGCATAAAACGCCGACGGGGTCTGGCTCAGGACGCTGACCCGTTCGGTCACCAGCAGCGCGTGCAGGTCTTCGGGCGAGCGCACCACCGAGTCGGGCACCACCACCACGCGGCCGCCGTAGAGCAGCGCACCCCAGATCTCCCACACCGAGAAGTCGAACGCCAACGAGTGGCACTGCGTCCACACCCGGCCGCCGAGCTCCATGTCGCCGGCCAGCGTCGCAAGCAGCCGGGTCACGTTGCGATGCGGGACCGCCACACCCTTCGGGGTCCCGGTCGTGCCCGACGTGTAGATGATGTAGGCGACGTCGTCCGGGCAGGCCACCGACGGTGCGGCGCCGAGGCGGGCGTCGACGTCGGGGTCACCGGCGTCGTCGACGTCGACGATCAGCAGGTCGCGTCCGGCCAGCCGCGGGCGGTACTCCGCGGTGGTGATCGCGGCGATCGGCGCGGCATCGCCGAGTACGAACTGCATCCGGGCCTCCGGCACCGCCGGGTCGATCGGCACGTACGCCGCCCCGGTCTTCACCACCGCCAGGATCGCCACGATCGCCTCGGCCGAGCGGGGCAGCAGCAGCGCCACGCGCCGGCCCGGCCCCACGCCCCCGCCGGCCAACCGGTGCGCCAACCGGTTTGCCGCGTCGTCGAGCTGGCGGTAGGTCAGCGAACGGCCCTCGCAGGTCACCGCCGCCGCGTCGGGCACCCGGGCCACCTGCGCGGCGAACAGCTGGGGAATCGACACCGGCGGGCTCACCGGCTCGGTCAGCGCCGCCCGGTTGCCCCAGTCCGCCAGCTGGGTGCGCTCGACGTCGGCGAGCACGCCGATCGACGACACCCGCCGGGTCGGGTCGGTAGTCATCTCGACCAGCACGCGCTGGAAACGCTCGACCAGGGTTTGGATGCTGGCCGCGTCGAACACGTCGGTGCGAAATTCCACCACCCCGCCGATGCCGGCCGGCTCGCCGTCCGCGTCCAAGTGCTCTTCCAGAGCAAACGCCAGGTCCATGCGGGCGGTGCCGGTGTCCACCGGCATCTGGGTGAGCTCCAGCTCCCCCGACGCGAACCGGGCGGTGGGGTCGCCGGTGGTGTCGTGCAGGGTCCGCCACGCCAGCATCACCTGCACGAGCGGGTGGTGCGTGAGCGATCGGGTGGGGTTCAGCCGCTCGACGACCACTTCGAAGGGCACGTCTTGGTGCTCGTAGGCGGCCAGGCTGCGCGCCCGCACCTGGGCGAGCAGGTCGGCGACGCTGGGGTCGCCGGTCACGTCCACGCGCAACACCAACGTGTTGACGAAGAAGCCGACCAACTCGTCGAGCGCGGGGTCGCGGCGCCCGCCGATCGGGAACCCCACCGCCACATCGGAACTCGCGCTGAGCTTGGCCAGCAGCACCCCCAGCGCCGCCTGCATCACCATGAAATTCGTCGCGTTGTGTTCGCGGGCCACCCGCACGACCTGCCGCTGCAACTCGACGGGCAGACGCACCGCCACGCTGGCGCCCCGTTGATCGGCCACCGGCGGGTAGGGCCGGTCGGTGGGCAGGCCGAGGCGCTCGGGCATGTCCGCCAGGGCCTGCTGCCAGTACTCCAGCTGCGCGGCGATCGGGCTGTCGGGATCGGTGAGATCGCCGAACTGCGCGCGCTGCCACAGCGTGTAGTCGATGTACTGCACCGGTAACGGCGTCCAACCGGGGGCTTGCCCCTCACAGCGGCTGGCGTAGGCCACGGCGATGTCACGCACCAGCGGGGGGATCGACAAGCCGTCGGCGGCGATGTGATGCACCACGGCGACCAGCACGTGTTCGTCGTCGGCGACGCGGAAAAGCTTTGCGCGCAAAGGGATCTCGGCGGCGAGATCGAAGCTGTGCCGCGCGGTCTCCTCGATGGCCTCCTGCAGCCGGCCCGGCGACCACGCGGTCGCGTCGACCACGTCCCAGCCGAAGTCGGCCCGCTCGGCGGGCAGCACCAGCTGTTGCGGTATTCCGTCGGGGGCGGTGAACAGCGTGCGCAGGCTTTCGTGGCGGCCCACCACGTCGGCCAACGCCGCGCAGAACGCGTCGGCGTCCAGCGGCCCACGCAGTCGCAACGCGAGCGCCAGGTTGTACACCGGCGACGGGCCCTGCAACTGGTCGATGAACCACAACCGGTTCTGCGCGAAGGACAGGGGCACCACCGCCGGCCGCGGGGCGGCCACCAACGGCTCCAGCACGCCCTCGCCGCCGTGGATACGGGTCGCCAGCTGGGCCACCGCGGGCGCCTCGAACACGGCGCGCACCGCGACGGCGGCGCCCAGGCCGCTGTTGATCGCGGCGACCAGACGCATCGCCGACAGCGAATCCCCGCCCAGGTCGAAGAACGAGTCGTCCACCCCGACCCGCTCCACGCCCAGCACCTGGGCATAGATGCCGGCCAGGATCTCCTCGGTCGGGGTGGTCGGTGCGCGGTAACGGTCGGTGGCCTCGTAGTCCGGTGCCGGCAGGGCCCGGGTGTCGAGCTTGCCGTTGACCGTCAACGGCAGCGCCGCCAACGCCACCACCGCGGCGGGGACCAGGTAGGCCGGCAGCCGCTCGGCCAGCGCGGATCGCACCGCGGCCGGGTCCGCGGTCCCGGTGATGTATCCGACCAAGCGCTTGTCGCCGGGACGGTCCTCGCGGGCGACCACCACCGCCTGCTCGACGCCGTCGCACGCGGCCAGCGCGGCCCGCACTTCGCCCGGTTCGACGCGATATCCGCGGATCTTGACCTGCTCATCGGCGCGGCCCAGGTATTGCAGCTGCCCGTCGGCGCGCCAGCGCACCAGGTCGCCGGTGCGGTACATGCGGGTCCCGGGTGCGTCCGCGCCGGCGAACGGGCAGGCCACAAAGCGCGATGCGGTCAGCCCGGTCCGGCCGACGTATCCGACGCCCACGCCCCGGCCGGCCACGTACAGTTCGCCGACGACACCGGCCGGCACCCGGCGCAACGAATCGTCCAGGACGAACAGCGCCGCCGTCGACACCGGGCCGCCGATCGGGGCCGCCCCGGACCCCGCCCGCAACGGCGTACTCATCGAGGCGTAGACCGTGGCCTCGGTGGGGCCGTAGGCGTTGATCACCACCCGCCCGGGCGCCCACTGGTCCACCACCTCGGCCGAGCACGCCTCGCCGCCGAGCAGCAACGCCTCCGCCTCCAACCGCTGCGGGGACAGGGCGGCCACCGCCGACGGGGTTTGGGTGAGCACGTTGACGCGTTCACGGGCCAGCAGGTCGTGGAAATCGTCCGGCGAGACGACGACCGACGGCGGCACCACCACCAGCCGCCCGCCGCCGAGCAGCGCGGCCCAGATCTCCCACACCGAGAAGTCGAAGGCATACGAGTGGCATTGCGTCCACACCTGTGTCGCCGGCAGGGATGTGGGCGTCGACGGCGCCAGGTGCGCCA
The DNA here is from genome assembly GCF_059812165.1 of Mycobacterium sp. NGS69. Lineage (NCBI taxonomy): Bacteria > Bacillati > Actinomycetota > Actinomycetes > Mycobacteriales > Mycobacteriaceae > Mycobacterium > Mycobacterium sp. NGS69. Next base: position 42,007 of record NZ_JCALCD010000013.1, on the reverse strand, counting down.
GGTTGCGGTGGGCGATGGCAACGCCCTTGGGCGTTCCGGTGGTTCCCGACGTGTAGATCAGGTAGGCGATGTCGTCGGCCGACGGCGCCGGCGGCGCGGTGGCGGGCTGGTTTTCGACGGCGGGGTCGTCGATGTCGACGACCGTCAGACCCCGCCCGGACAGCCGGTCGGCCAGCCCGGCGGTGGTGACCGCGGCGACGGGCGCGGCGTCGCCCAGCATGAAGTCGACCCGGGCCGCCGGCAGCGCCGGGTCGATCGCCAGGTAGGCCGCCCCGGTCTTCAGCACCGCCAGCATGGCCATGACGGCCTGGGCCGACCGCTCCACCAGCAACGCCACACAGGCGCCGGGGCCGACACCATGGCCGGACAGCAAGTGCGCGAACCGGTTGGCGGCGTCGTCGAGTTCCCGATAGGTCATCGACCGGTCCCCGAAGGTCACCGCCGGCGCCTCCGGGGCGCGGGCCACCTGCGCAGCGAACAGCTCGGGTATCGACACCGCCGGGTCCCGCCGCGTCAGCACCGCGCGGTTGCCCACCTCATCGAGGCGGGCGTGCTCGGCCTCGTCGAGCAGGTCCACCGACGACAGCCGGCGCGCCGGATCCGCCGTCATGGCGACCAACACCCGCTTGAGCCGCTCGATGAGCGTTTCGATGCTGGCGGCGTCGAACACGTCGGTCCGGAATTCCACCGCCCCGGCGATGCCGGCGGGCTCACCGGCGTCGGTCCACGTCTCGCCCAGGGAGAACGCGAGGTCGGTGCGGGCCGTCCGGGTATCCAGCGGCAGCGGCGTGGCCTGCAACCCGCCCAGGGCCAAGCCGGTCGGGCCCTGTCCCTGCCCGCTCTGCCAGGCCAGCATCACTTGGACCAGCGGGTGGTGCGTCAGGCTTCGGGTCGGGTTGAGCCGTTCCACCAAGACCTCGAACGGCACATCCTGGTGCTCGTATGCCGATAGGCTGCGCGCGCGCACCTGAGCGAGCAGTTCGGCGACGCTGGGATCACCGGCCAGATCAACCCGCAACACCAGGGTGTTGACGAAGAAGCCCACCAGTTCGTCCAGCGCGGGGTCCCCGCGCCCGGCGATCGGAAAACCCACGGACACATCGGAACTCGCGCTGAGCTTGGCCAGCAACACGGCCATGGCGGCCTGCATCACCATGAAACTGGTGGCGTTGTGTTCCCGGGCCACCCGGGCGACCTCCCGCTGCAGCTCGGCGGGCCAGTCCACCGACACGCTCGCGCCGCGGTAGTCCGCGACCGGCGGGTACGCCCGGTCGGTGGGCAGCTGCAGGTGCTCCGGCATCCCTGCCAGGGCCTCTTGCCAGTAGGCCAGCTGCGCGGCGATGCGGCTGTCGCTGTCGCCGAGATCGCCGAGCTGCGCGCGCTGCCACAGCGTGTAATCGGCGTACTGCACCGCCAGGTCGGCCCAGTCGGGGGGTTGCCCCACCCGGCGGCTGGCGTAGGCCACCCCGAGATCGCGCACCAGCGGGGCGATCGAGGCGCCGTCGGCGGCGATGTGGTGCACCACGGCCACCAGCACGTGTTCGTCGTCGGCGACCCGGAAAAGCCTTGCCCGCATGGGGATCTCGGCCGCCAGGTCGAACGGGTGATGGGCCACCTCGTCGAGGGCCTCGGCCAGCCGGCTTTCCGGCCAGCCGGTGGCGTCGACGACGGCCCAACCGAAGTCGGCCCGCTCGGGAGGCACGATCAGTTGCCGCGGGACCCCGTCGTGTGCGGCGAACAGCGTGCGCAGGCTCTCCTGCCGGACCACCACGTCGGCCAGCGCCGCGCCCAACGCGTCCTCTTCGAAGGCATCCATCCGCCCACGCAGCCGCAGGGCGACCGCCATGTTGTAGATCGTTGAGGGGCCCTGGAACTGGTCGATGAACCACAGCCGGCTCTGGGCGAACGACAGCGGAATCACCGCGGGCCGCTCGACGGCGGTCAACGGCTCCAACCGGGCGTCATCCCCACCGATCCGCGTCGCCAACTGGGCGACCGTGGGCGCCTCGAACAGCGTGCGCACCGAAAGACCGGCGTCCAGGCCGCTGTTGACCGCGGCGATCAGGCGCACGGCCGACAGCGAATCCCCGCCGAGGTCGAAGAACGACTCGTCGACCCCGACCAGTCGCGGCGGCTGCACGCCCAGCACCTGCGCGTAGATGCCGGCCAGCAGCTCCTCGACCGCGTTGGTCGGGGCGCGATAGGGGCCGCCATCCTGGTATTCGGGCGCCGGCAGGGCCCGGGTGTCGAGTTTGCCGTTGACCGTCAGCGGCAGCGCGTCGATCACCATCACCGCGGCCGGCACCATGTACGCCGGGAGCCGCTCGGCCAGCGCCGCACGCGCCGACGCCGCGAACGACGCCGGATCCGTGGGTCCGGTGACGTAGCCCACCAGCCGCTTGTCGCCGGGGCGGTCCTCGCGGGCGATCACGGCCGCCTGCTTGACGCCGTCCAGCGCGCCCAGCGCCGCCTGGATTTCGCCGAGTTCGATGCGATACCCGCGGATCTTGACCTGCTTGTCGGCCCGCCCCACGTACCGCAGCTGCCCGTCGGCGCCCCACCACACCAGGTCCCCGGTGCGGTACATCCGCTGTCCCGGCTCTCCGAACGGACAGGCCACGAACCGCGTCGAGCTCAGCGCCGGCCGGCCCACGTAGCCGTCCGCCACCCCGGCCCCGGCCACGTACAACTCGCCCACCACCCCCGCCGGGACCGGCCGCAGCCACCCGTCGAGCACGAAAAATCCGAGATGGGCCAGCGGCACGCCGATGGGGCTGGCGACGCTGTCGACGTCGCCGGCGACGATCTCCCGGAACGACGCGTGCACCGTCGTCTCGGTGATGCCGTACATGTTGATCAGCCGCGGCAAACCCGGGTGGTTGTCCAGCCAGGCCCGCAGCCGCTGCGGTTCGAGCGCCTCGCCGCCGAACACCACGGCCTCGAGCTTGAGGCGGGGTTCCGGCTCGGGCTGTGCCGCGTCGGCGCTCTGCAGCGCGTAGAACGCCGACGGGGTCTGGCTCAACACGGTGACCTCTTCGGCCACCAACAAGGCGTGCAGGTCTTGCGGCGAGCGCACCACCGCATCGGGCACGATCACCAGCCGGCCGCCGTAGAGCAGCGCCCCCCAGATCTCCCACACCGAAAAGTCGAAGGCCAGCGAATGGCACTGCGACCACACCTGCCCCGCCAGCTCGAGGTCGACGTCCAGCGTCTCCAGCAGCCGGGTCACGTTGCGATGCGGGATCGCCACGCCTTTGGGGGTTCCGGTCGTGCCCGAGGTGTAGATGAGGTAGGCGATGTCGTCCGGGGCCGGCGCCGGCAACGGAGTGCTGGGCTGGCCGTCGATGGCGGGGTCGTCGATGTCGATGACCGCCACGTCGCGCCCGGCCAGCCGATCGGCCAACCCGGCGGTCGTGATCACCGCGATCGGCGCGGCGTCGTCGAGCACAAACCCCATCCGGGCCGGCGGCACCGTCGGGTCGATCGGCACGTACGCCGCGCCGGTCTTCAGCACGGCCAACATCGCGACGACCGCGTCGGCCGACCGCGGCAACAACAGCGCCACCCGCTGCCCCGGACCCACACCCCGGCCGGCCAGCAGGTGCGCCAGCCGGTTGGCCGCCTGCTTCACCTCGCGGTAGGTCCACGAACGGTCCCCCGCGCTGATCGCCACCGCCTCGGGCGTGCGCGCCACTTGCGCGCCGAACAGCACCGGAATCGACACCGGCACGCCGACCGGCTGGGTCAAGCCCGCGCGATTCCCCCACCTCTGGAGCTGCGCGTGCTCGGCGGCGTCGAGCACGTCCATCGACGACAACCGCCGGCCCGGGTCGGCCGTCATCGCCGCCAGCACCCGCTTGAACCGCTCGATCAGCGTCTCGATGTCGGCCGCGTCGAACACGCCCGTGTCGAATTCGACCCGCAGACCCATTTCGGTGCCCGGCATGGCCTGGACCGCGAGCGGGTAGTGGTTGTACTCGCGGTGGGTGAAATCGGTGATGGTCAGCCCTTGGTCGCCTTGGCCGCCCGACAGGGCGGCCGCGTCGAGCGGGTAGTTCTCGTACACGAAAATGGTGTCGAACAGGTGGTCCTGGCCGGTGAGGCGGTGCATCTCGCTGAGCGCCAGGTGCTGGTGGTCGATCGTGTGGCTGTAGGCGTTCTGCAGCTGATCGAGCAGGTCGGCGGTGCTGGTGGTCGCCGTGATGCTGGCCCGCACCGGCACCGTGTTGATGAACAGGCCCACCATCGAGTCCGCGCCGGGCACCTCGGGCGGCCGTCCCGAGACCGTCGTGCCGAAGGCGACGTCGTGCCGGCCGGTCAACCACATCAGCAGCTGGGCCCAGGCGGCCTGCACGACGGTGCTGACGGTGGTGTGGCTGGAGCGCGCCAGCTCGCCGAGCGCCCGCGTGGTCTGCTCGGGCACCCGGAACGACGCGACGCCTCGCGGCCCCAGGCCCAACCGGCTCGCCGGGGCCACCAGCGTTGGGGTGTCGAATCCGGCCAGCACCTCACCCCAGGCTTCGCGGGCGGCATCCAGGTCGCGACCGGTCAGCCACGTCACGTAGCTGCGATACTTCGCCGCCGCGGGCAGCCACTGCCCGTGATAGCTGGCGAATATCTCCCCGACCAGGATCGGCAGCGACCAGCCGTCCAGCACGATGTGGTGATTGGTCAGCACCAACCGGTGCTGGTCCGCGGCGGTGCCGATGAGCGCGGCGCGAAAGGCCGACTGATTGGTGAGGTTGCAGACCGCGGCGCGTTCGGCCGCGCACACCTGCCGGATCTGCTCGTCGAGGTCCGGGCGGCCCCCGCGAAGGTCGACGAAGCGCCAGGGCACCACGGGATCGGCCGGGATGATCTGCACCGGCTGGTCGAACTTGTCGGAAAACCGGGCCGCCAGGTTGGGGTGGCGGGTGACCACCGCCTGCACCGCGTCACGCAGGCGGTCCTGATCGACCGGACCGCTCAGTGCGATCTCCAGCTGCACCGAATAGACGTCGTCGTCGCCGTCGGCGGTGATGGCATGGAACCACAGCCCCTGCTGCAAGGGGGTCAGTGGCAATACGTCAGCTATCCGCATATTGCCGCTGCAGGTCGTCGATTTGCTGCTGGCTGAGACCGGCGGCGATGTCGGAGGGCGTCAACCCGCCCCCGCCGCCTCGCACGTGCGCGCAGATGCCGGCCAACGCGTCGAACCACAACCGGCTCAGCCGGGTGATCTGCGCGTGGTTCAGCGTGGAGGGCGCCCAGGTCCAGCGGGCGTGCAGCTGTGGGCCGGCGTCGGTGTCGACCGTGCTGGCGTTGAGCTCCACGGTGTGCATCAGCGGCATGGGGATGGCCGCGGCGACGTCGGTCACCGACCAGCCGCCCTGGCTGAGCCGCCACACGTCGCCGGACACTTCGGCCGCCGCGCCGAGCCGCCCCAGGTAGTTGAACCCGATCGGCGGGTCGGGCGGGGCCAGGTCGACATCGGCGTTCAAGTAGCGCAACGCCCCGTAGGTCAAGCCGTCCGGCAGCGCGCGAAGTTGCTCTTTGGCGTCCTTGACGACCGCGCCGAGCCTGGTGTCGCCGGCCACCACCCGCGCCCAGTCCAGGCCGCCGACCGCGACCGACACCGGGTACTTGGTGGTGAACCACCCGACCGTGCGGGACAGGTCGACGTGGGGAGCCAGTTCCTCCTGGCGCCCGTGACCCTCCACATCGATGACGATCGGAGCGCCGCCGCTGCCCACGAATTCCGCCATCGCCAGAGCGAAGGCGATCAACAGGATCTCGTGCACCCCGGCATGGAACGCCGCCGGCACCTCGTCCAGCAGCGCGCGGGTGGTATCGCCATCCAGCTGCGCCGACAGGTTGCCCGCGCTCGCATAGGTGTCCGCCTCGGGACGCACCGGCGGCAGCGCCGCGGGCGCCGCCGCAATCTGGCGCCAGGCCTCGGCCTGCGCCACGACCTCCGGGCGGTACGCGTGCTCGGCCAACAGCAACGCCCACTGGGCGAACGACGTCCCCGGCGCCGGCAACACCAACTCCTGCCCACCGCGATGCTGGGCCCAGGCGATGTTGAGGTCCTCGAGCAGGATCCGCCACGACACCCCGTCGACGGCCAGGTGGTGAACGATCAGCACCAACTGCCCGGTGTCACCGACCCACAGCGCGCTGAGCATCAGCCCGGCCGCCGGATCCAACCGCGACCGCGCCTCGACCACCGTCTCGTCGGACAACGCAGGCACCGCGCGAAGGCACCGGCGGGCATCCACCGAGCCGGCCTCCGGAACCGTCAGCGACCAGCCGCCGGCGCCGTCGTCCTCGACCCGCAGCCGCAGCATGGCGTGCCGATCGAGCACGGCCTGCAGCACCGCCACCACGTCGGCCTCCGTCGCCCCCGCCGGGGCCTGCACCGACACCGCCTGGTTGAACTGATCGACCGGGCCCTCGACGCCACGCAGCCAGCGCATGATCGGGGTCGCGTCCACCGGACCGACGCCGTCGTCGCCGAAATCGGCGTCGCCGGCGGCCACTTCGGCCACCCGGGCCAGCTGGGCGACGGTCTGCTCGACGAAGATGTCGCGCGGCCGGCACACCACCCCGGCGGCCCGCGCCCGCGCCACCACCTGCATAGACAGGATGCTGTCCCCGCCGAGCTCGAAGAACGACTCGTCCACCCCGACGCGCTCCAGCCCGAGGACCTGCGCGTAGATGTCGGCCAGGATCTCCTCGACCGCGTTGCCCGGGGCCCGGTAGCGATCGACGTCCTGATACTCCGGCGCCGGCAGGGCTCGCTTGTCGAGCTTGCCGTTGACCGTCAGCGGCACCGCGTCGATCACCACGACCGCGGCCGGCACCATGTACGCCGGCAACCGCTCGGCCAGCGCGGCGCGCGCGGCGGCCGGCTCGGCGGACCCGGTCACGTACCCCACCAGGCGCTTGTCGCCGGGGCGGTCCTCGCGCGCCAGCACCACGGCCTGCTCGACGCCGTCCAGGTCGGCGAGGGCGGCTTGGACTTCACCCAGCTCGATGCGGAACCCGCGGATCTTGACCTGCTCGTCGGCGCGCCCCACATACCGCAGCTGCCCGTCGGCGCCCCACCACGCCAGGTCCCCGGTGCGGTACATGCGCAACCCGGGCTCGCCGAACGGGCACGCCACGAACCGCGTCGACGTCAAACCCCCTCGCCGCCAATAGCCACACCCGGCGCCGCCGCCAGCCACGTACAACTCCCCGACCACCCCGGCCGGCACCTGCCGCATCCACCCGTCGAGCACGAAGAACGCGTACTGGTCCAACGGCACGCCAATGGGACTGGCGGAACTGTCCACATCCTCGGGGAAGATCTCCCGGAACGAGGCATGCACCGTCGTCTCGGTGGTGCCATACAAGTTGAGCAGCCGGGGTGCTTCCGGATGGTTGTCCAGCCAGGTGCGCAACCGCTGCGGTTCCAGCGCTTCGCCGGCGAAGATCACCGCGCGAAGTTTGAGCTGGCGTCCGAGCTCGGGCGCCAGCGCGTCCGCGGTTTGCAGCGCGTAGAACGCCGACGGGGTCTGGCTCAAGACTTCGACCTGTTCCTTGGCCAGCAACGCGTGGAAATCTTCGGGCGAACGCGCCACCGACTCGGGCACCACGACGAGGCGCCCGCCGGACAGCAGCGCACCCCAGATCTCGCACACCGAGACGTCGAAGGCCAACGAGTGCCACTGCGACCACACCTGTCCCGGCGACAGCTCGACTGCCAGGGACTCCAGCAGCCGGGTCACGTTGTGGTGGGTGATGGCCACGCCCTTGGGCACCCCCGTCGTCCCCGAGGTGTAGATGAGGTAGGCGATGTCGTCCGGCTCCGGCACCGGCAGCGCCGTGCCGGATTCGGGGCCGACGGCGGGGTTTGCCAGCTCGGCGACGTCGATGACGAGCAGATCGCGCCCGTTCAGCCGGTCGGCCAGGCCGGCGGCGGTGATCGCCGCGACCGGCGCGGCATCGTCGAGCATGAACTCGATTCGGGCCGCCGGCACCGCGGGGTCGATCGGCACGTACGCCGCCCCGGTCTTGAGCACCGCGAGGATCGCCACGATCGCCTCGGCCGATCGCGGCAGCAACAGCGCCACCCGCTGCCCCGGCCCCACCCCGTGGCGGGCCAGCAGTCGCGCCAACCGATCGGCGCCCTCCTCGACCTGGCGGTAGGTCCACGACGATTGCCCGAACGTGATCGCCACCGCCTCCGGCGCGCGGGCGGCCTGCGCGGCGAACATCGCCGGAATCGACTGCGAAGCGGTTGCCGGCCGGCTCAACACCGCGCGGTTACCCCACCCGTCGAGCCTGTCGAGCTCGGCGTCCTCGAACAGGTCCATCGACGAGAGCCGCCGCCCCGGGTCGGCGGTCATCGCCACCAGCACGCGCGCCAGCCGCTTCGCCAATTCGGCGACCTCGAATTTCGCGAGCGGGCTCCCGGCGCCGGCGGTGCTGAGGAAAAGCTGGTCGCCGCCGCCGGAGAACATCAACGCAAAGGCGCCCACCTGAACGGGATTCGTGAACGACGCCGACGCCGCGACACCGGCGAAGTCCATCGTCATTTTCGACGGCATGAAATTGACGCTCACCCGATCGGGTCGCGCCCCGCGCGGGTCGGCCTTGCGTTCGAGGGCGTGCACCGGGAACCGCTGATGGTCCAGCGCCTCGCGGATGCGCGCGTCGACATACGCACAAAAACCGGCGACCGTGGATCGCGGCGAAACGCTCAGCACCAGCGGCACCACGCCGGAAACCATTCCCGGCAGCGTCTTTGACTCCGGGCGCACGCGCCGGCTGACCGGAAACTCGAGCACCACCTCTGAACTGTCGGCGCACCACCCGCGCACCAAAAGGGCGCAGGCCGCGGTGATGACCGACGACCGCGGCACCTTCCACGCGTCGGAGAGTTCTTGAACTCGGCGCAGCACGACGGAATCCAGCCGAACCGGCGCGGACGGCTGGGACCGTTCCCCATCCTCCCCGGTCGGGAGAAACCCGTTGTGTGGCCCGCTCTCCGGCGGCAGATTCCTGGCCCAGTAGTCCTGATCTTCGGCGTAATCGGTGGACGCTTCGTATTCCGACTCGAGGCGAACCAAGTCCTCCAACGAGCCGAAGAAAGCGGGGGGAATGGATTCGTTCGAAACAATTGCGGCGTACACGGTCGCAATCCGATTTGCGATAAGCGTGATTCCGGTGCCGTCCACGATCATGTGATGGAAGCACCCGAACAAATAGAATTCATCGGACCATGTCTGGAATAAAGCAAAATTGAACAGCGGGCCGGCCACCGGCATCGGCGTGCGTTGGATCGCTAACGCCATCCGACGGGCTTCCTGCACCGGATGGCGCGTGTCGCTCAGATCGTGGAAGGCGACCTCGAAGTCCGGGTAATCGATCGCCCGCTGGAAGACCCGGCCATCCACCTCGAAGACGGCGGCCCTGGCCGGTTCGGCCTCCTGCATCACGTGACGGATCGCCCGGTGGAGCAACTCGCGGTCCACCGTGCCGTCGAATCGGACAAGCACGCCAAGCTGCCACTCCGTACCGGAGTGGCCCGTTTCCTGCGCGAGCCAAATGTCCAGCTGTCCCCGCGTCAGCGGGAGAGCCCGGTCATCAAGTTCCATCCGGATTACCTATCAAACCCCTGTCCCGCCGCTAACCTTTCGCGCAGAGTTCTCGGCCGTATATCGGTCCAGTTCTGTTCGATGTAGTCCAGGCACGCTGCGCGGTCCGCTTCGCCGTACACCACCCGCCAGCCGGCCGGAACGTCGGCGAACGCCGGCCACAGGCTGTGTTGTTCCTCGTCGTTGACCAAGACGAAAAAACTGCCGTCGTCGTCGTCGAACGGATTAGTGCTCACCGCGTCTCCAGACCGTCTAACTGGACATGGGTATAACAAGTTCTAAACCATACTGGAGCCCCACAGAGCTTGTCTAAGCCTTCGGGGAATTTGAGGTGGCGGGGATCTACTGGCGCCACGGCATCCGGAATGTTGCCTAGACGAACTATTGGTACGGTTTAGCCGCCTACTGGGCTACCCGTGGTCTGTCAACCGGCGCCTGCCGGCCTCGACGTCGCTCTCTCCCCGGCCGCACGGGCAGAACATGCAGAAAAACGGCCGTCGGCCCGGATCGACCGGTTGCCCGTGGGGCCGTGCCGTCCCTCGCGCACCTATGTATATAGGTAGGGGAAATTGCCGAGCCCGCCTCGGGAGGCTCGCGCGGTCCCCGGAACTACTACCTCTCGTCGCGGCACGCGCATTCAGCGGTGCGGGCTCCAAACCACCGCCTCGGAGGCGGCACACATCGACGCCGCTTTCGCCTCGTCGGCCGCGTCGCCGTACTAAATTGCGCCGCCCTGACGGCCTCTCGACCACATGAATTTATGCCGCCTAACGCGAGAAGGTTGAGCCCCTAGCGGGCGCCGGACGGTCGTGTAGCATGCAACCTGATTGGGCGGCACGTTGAACCGGGTGTATTCCGAATCAAAATATCCACAATAAAGACACCATGTGACCGATCATGGGTCAACGCAGATCTGGTTGGGGCGACATAAATGGACAGCCATAACGAACCTTCGGCGCAGGTTGAAACGAAGGATAAATCACCCGTTGCAATGTCGGAGCACCTCGCTGACGACTTACTTTCCACGACCGCCGGCGGGTGGAAAAGCTTTTACAATTTGCTCAGCCGCCGCCTGGAGGACGCCGGGGTCGCCGATTCATCGTTCTTCCTCAATTACGGGTACGCGTCTCTGGGTTCGAACGACGAATCGGCATTCACCATTCGGCCGGGAACTTTCAACGCCAACTCGGTCCGGTTGGTGTTCGAAGTCATCGGACCGGTCGACCTCAACGACCGCACGGTCGTCGAAATCGGATGCGGCCGCGGTGGCAACGCCGCGCTCGTCGCGGAGAAGTTCAGCGCCGAGGTGATCGGCATCGACATGTCCTCGGAGGCGATCGCTTTCTGCAGCAAGACGCACGTAAAGCGCCCGATCGACTTCCGGGTCGGCGATGCGTTGAACATCCCGCTGCCCGACGCGTCGTGCGACGCCGTCGTCAACGTGGAGTCCTCACACTCATACGGCAACCTGCCCAAATTCCTGAGTGAGGTGCGCAGGATCTGCCGACCCGGAGCATGGTTCCTGCACACCGACTTCCTGAGCCCCGAGGACTGGGACCAGGTGAGGATGCGTCTGAAGCGCTCGGGCTTCGTCACCGAAAGCGACCGGGACATTACCGCGAACGTGCTGGCCTCGCGCGATCAAGCGAGCGATACCTGGGCCGAGGTATACGGCGACCGAAATGCCCGCGTCGCGAACTTCCTCTCCCTGCCCGGCTCGGCGATCTACGAACAAATGCGGGCCGGCCTATTGGAATACCGGATACTGAGGTCTCAACTGCGGACCGAAGCCGCATAGCGGCGATATCACCACTCGAGGTCGGAGTAGAACAGCCTCGATACGTCGCTCGTCAGCTCTTTGATGGTGAGGATTTCGCGGTCGCTGAGCCGATTCTTCCAGTTTGAGACGTTCACCTTGCTATTTCGTCTGATGCTGAATTCATCGCCCCGCGGCGGTACGGAAGGGTTCTGCTCGCCCGAGCTGGCCTCGATGGCGGTTTGGACGCTGGTCGTGAATTCCAGGCCGAGTGCCGCATAGATCTTTTGGAAACTGCCCACGGGATCCATGGACAATTCTTCGTGCTTGAGGAACAGCCACCCCGGATAGCGCGTGCGGTACTCGTTGACCACCGCGTAGATGCAATTCCACAGGAGGGCCCCTACCGGGATGGTTTCCTGCTCATGCTCGGCGAAGTAGCGGATCTCCGATTCAAAATCCGCCAATCTGGTTTCGCGCATGAGTTGCGGTTGCCGCAGGAAGTGGTTGAAGTCGAATTTCCAATTCAAAATCTTCAGACTGGAACACAGCGCGGCGGGATGCCGGATCATGACGACGACGTTCATATCGAATCGCCGAGCCAACCAGGGGGCGGAAAACACGGCGACCGGGTCTTTCATGACTGCTGTGTGTTTTCTCAATCTGTGCGTGGAAAGATTCGCAAAAGCCAATAGACACCGCGCCGCTTCCCGCGAGCTCCTGGCGTGCAGAAGATTTGTCCGCAAGGGGTATTTGAAATCGACCAGACCCTCGAGGTAGTTGTCGAATTGGTGAGAATTCTCATCGGTTATGTACTGAAAATTCACTTTTACGGGGTTGGCGAAGCCGCATAGGTCGCCGTTTTCCGGGGTGAAGGGCTCATGGATGTAGCCCATACCGGGCGCGTGGGAGATCATCCGGCCGGTCCAGGTGGTGCCGGACCGGGGTGCGCCGGTAACGAGAATCCGCCGTCTGCCCCCCACGGCGCTGACGAGTTCGCGTCCTACGGCCACGTCCCGCACGCTCCCGTCTAGCTTCCGGCTGCCCGGTGAGGCTCAACAGGAACGGCTCTCGGCCTCCTGAACAACAATCCGGTCGGTGACGTGCAGGCGTCCGTGGTCGACCGACATACGCGCGAACGCTGCCCTGGCCCGGCCATTTCGTCGCGTCGATTACGTGGGCTCGACCAGGCCGACCGAATCCGCCCTATCCGACTCCGGCACCTGACCGGCCAGGTACTCGGCGAGCGACCCGATCGTCGGATAGTCGAATACCGCGGTGGCGCTGATCGTGAACGCGCCACCGAACTGCGGGAGCAACCGGTTGCTGAATTCGACCGCCATCAGTGAATCGGTGCCCAGCTCCAGGAACCGGCTGGTGGCGGCCGGCGGCTGCGCGAGGCGCAGGAAATTCTGGACCTCGTAGCGCAGGTATTCCGTGAGGAAGCTGCCGCGCTCCGCCTCCGGCACCTCGTGCAGTTGCCGCAACAACTCGCTGTCGCCGCGGGTCGCCGTGACAGCGCTCGGCAGCACATGGTCGAGCATCGCCGGGCGAGAGGCGCCCAACCCCTTCGCGGCACGCTGCCAGTTGGCTTTGATGACGGTCGCCTGCCCGGTTCCGTGGGCGAGGATCTCGTCGAGCGCGTTGAGGGCGGCCGAGGGCTCCAGCGGGATCAGGCCCTGCGCACTGAGGTTGGCGCGCGCGGCGTGCGAAGTGGCCATGCCGCCCTTGGCCCACGGGCCCCAGTTGATCGAGGTCGCGGGCAGGCCCTGGGCCCTGCGGTCCGCGACGAGCCCGTCGAGCAGCGCGTTGGCGGTCGCGTAGTTGGCCTGGCCGGGCGAACCGATCACGCTGGAGGCCGACGAGTAGACGACGAAGAAGTCGAGATCGTCGTCCTTCGTCAGCTGATGCAGGTGGCAGCCGCCGAAGGCCTTCGGCGCCAACGCCTTGCGGAAACCCTCGAGGGTCTGCTGTGGCAGCAGCGCGTCGTCGAGGACGCCCGCCAGATGCGCCACCCCCGCGAGCGGCGGGAAGTCCGCCCGGATCCGCTCCAGCAGACCTTCGACTTCTGACCGCTCGCCGACGTCGGCCGTGATGACGTGGATGCGGCTTCGGTAGCGCTCGGTGATGCCGTCGATGGCCAGCTGCGCGTCCGCATCGGGTGCGCGCCGGCTGGTCAACACGATGTCGCCGGCGCCGAGTTGGGCCAGATGGGCCGCCGTGTGCAGGCCGAGCGCACCGACGCCACCGGTGATCAGATAGCTCCGATCCCCGCGCGGCTGCAGCGGTTTCGGCATCTGCAGCACGATCTTGCCGATGTGCCGCGCCTGCTGCATGCGGCGGAACGCCGTCTTGGCCTCCGTAACCGGGTAGACCTCGGCCGCCAGCGGCGCCAGTTCGCCGCGGGCCATGCTGTCCGCCAGCTCGGCCAGCAACCTCCCGACCCGCTCGGGTTCCTGCTCGATGGTCACGTCCAGCGCGACGATCTCGTAGGCGATGTCGGGACGGGCCGCCGCCATCTGCTCCGGAGTCCAGATGTCGCGCTTGGCGATCTCGGCGAACCGGCCGCCCTGTGCGGTGGCCCGCACCGTCGCCTCGACAAACCCCTCGTTGGTCAGGCTGTTGAGCACCACGTCGACGCCCGCGCCGCCGGTGTCCGCCAGTATCTGGTCGGCGAAATCCGTACTGCGCGAGTCGTAGACGTGTTCCACGCCCAGCTTGCGCAGCGTCGCGCGCTTGTAGGCGCTGGCGGTGGCGAACACGGTCGCGCCGCGTTGCTGCGCCAGCTGGATCGCGGCCAGGCCGACGCCGCCACTGGCGGCGTGGATCAGCACCCGATCGCCGGGCCCGACCTGCGCCCAGTCGAACGCGAGCCGGGTCGTCAGCGCGCCGGCGGGGATGGTCGCCGCTCCCACGGCGCTCACCCCGTTCGGCACCGCCGCCAGGAACTCCTGCGGCACGTTGACGCGGGTGGTGAACGACCCCGGCATGAAGCCGAAGACGCGCTGGCCGACCTCGAATCCCGTTACCCCGGCACCCAGTTCGGTGACGACGCCGGAGAGGTCACCGCCGCCGATTCGGCCCGGATCGCCCGGATAGAGGCCGAGCACGTTGAGCACGTCGCGGAAGTTCAGGCCCGCGGCCTCCACGCGGATCTGGACCTGGCCCGCCGCCGGCGGCGGCACCTTCATCTCGATCAGGCGAAGGTTGTCGATCGCACCGCGTTCCGTCACGTCCAGGATGTAATCGGTCGTGCGCGGCACCTCGAGGTGGCCGTCGCGCGCCCACGGCAGCAGCCGCGGCACGAAGTACTTCCCTTGTCGCAACGCGACTTCGGGTTCGTCCGCGGGCGTGCCGAGCAGGCCGGCCAGCGAGCGCGCGGCATCGTCGGCCCCGTCCGAGTCGACCAGCCGGCAGCGCAGGCTCGGCTGCTCGGTGATGACGGTCCGCCCGAAGCCCCACAGCGCCGACTGCGCCGGGTCCACCGGCTCGCCGGCCTCGGTCGCCACCGCGCGTTCGGTGACGATCCACAGGCCGCCGGTGAGTTTCAGGTCCGGCTGCGCCAGCAGCGCGCGCACGGCCGTGAGCAGCTCATCGATCTCGGTCTCGAGCCGCCCGGCGAATTCGGCGCCCGACTCCCCCGCGTCGGGCCGCCGGGGGCTGCGCCAGACGACGCCGGAGACGGGGGCGCCGCGCTCCTGGGCCTCCGCGAACAGCCGCGTCCAGCGCTGCGGGTCCAGCGAGGCGCGGTCCACCGAGACACAACCCGGCACGTCGGCCGCCAGCTCCTCAAACCCGGCGATCAGCCAGGTGCCGTCGCCGTTTCCGGCTGCGCCGCCCGACGCCGGGGCCGGCACTTCCTCCCAGCCCAGGGTGTAGAGGTTGCGGGTGGCGTCGCCGCCGAGCCCGCGCAGCAGCGCCTCCCGGGGCGCGCGTTTGACCGTGAAGTCGCGGATCTCGCCGAGCTGGCGGCCGTCGCGATCCACGAAGTCGAGATCGAAGGCCTGCGTTTCGCTGTCGAGACCGCCACTCTGCCACCGCGCGCGGCAGTAGAACCGCTTGGGCATCTTGTCGTGCAGCACCACCCGCCCGTAGCGCAGCGGCAGGAACAGATCGCTCAGTCCCCCGCCGTCTTCGGTCGCGGCGAGCGCCGCCTCGAGGGCCGGGAAGGCGATCCCGGTGCACAGGTCGAGCAGCACCGGGTGGATGGGCTCGGCGCCCAGCTGTTCGGCGAGCTCGTCGCCGATGGCGATGTCGCCGACCGCCTCGCCCTCACCGGCCCACAGCGATTTGAGCGACGTGGCCCAGGTGGGACCCCAGGCCAGCTCCATGTCGGCGAAGGTGTCGAACAGCTGCTGCGGACGCGTGCGGCCCAGCCGCTCGCAGGCGGCGTCGATGGATTCCGTCGGCTCCAGCGCGGGCTCTTCGTCATCACCGCTGACGATCCGGCCGTCGGCGTTCAACGACCACTCGGCGTCGCGGTCACCGTACGGGCGGCTGTGCACCTGGAAGGTCCAACCGCCCCCGTCCTCGAGGGGATGCACGGTCAGCTGCACCTCCCGGGAGTTCTTGTCGGGCAGGATGATCGGCTCGTAGAAGAAGACGTCGCGCACCTGGGCCGGGGCCCCGACCGCGGCGATGGCCATCGCCGCGTACGTGGCACCGGGAACGACGACGGTGCCGTAGATGACGTGATCGGAAAGCCACGGCTGCGACTTGACGGACCACCTGCTGGTGTAGACGGAGTCGCCGGAGGCGAGATCCTTTGCGCTACCCAGGATTCCGGAGGCGGCGGCGCCGTCGACCGCGACGTCGGCGGTTTTGGGCCAGAACCGGCGGCGCTGGAAGGGGTAGGTGGGCAATTCGACCGTGTGGTGCGGCCGGTGGTACAGCGCGGCGAAGTCGGGCCGGTGCCCGGCCACGTACACCGCGGCCAGCGCTTCGGCGATCTGTCCACGGGCGTCGACGCCCTTGCGCAAGGACACGATGGAACGCGGGGTGGCCGAGGATTCGGGCCACGCCTGCACCGCGGCCCCGGTCAGCACCGGTTGCGGGCCGATCTCCATCAGCACCGAGCAGCCCAGCCCCGCCACGGTCTGCACGCTTTCGGCGAACTGCACCGGCTGGCGGGAATGCCGCCTCCAGTACTGCGCGTCCAGCGGGGTCTCCGCGGTGATCACCGCCCCGGTGCGGTTGCACACCAGGGGCAGGGTCGGAACGGCGAATTCGAATCCCTTTGCGAACGATTCGAATTCGTCGAGCGCCGGCTCCAGCAACTCCGAATGGAAGGCATGGCTGGTTTCCAGCCAGGTGCAGCGGGTGCCGTCGCCGCTGAGCCTGGCGACGATCTGTTCCAGATCGCCGGCCGGACCCGACAACACCGTGTTGGGGCCGTTGTAGGCGGCGACCGAGATGTGCGGGAACTCGTCGGCGATGCGCTCCACCTGCTGGGGGTCGGCGAACACCGCCACCATCCGGCCGCCCTCGGGCAGATTCCCGAACAGCCGGCCGCGTTCGGCCATCAGCCGTGCCCCGTCCTCGAGGCTGAACACTCCGGCCACGCACGCCGCGGCGTACTGGCCCACGCTGTGGCCCAGCACCACGTCGGGCTCGACGCCCCACGACTGCCACAACCTCGCCAGGCCCATCTCGATGGCGAACAGCGCCGGCTGGGCAAACGAGGTGTGCCGCAGGGTTTCTGCGGCCTCCTCGTCGAACAGCACCTCCAGCAGCGGGCGCGGCAACATCCCGTCGATGGCGTCCGCGCACTGCTTCACGGTGTCGGCGAAAACCGGCTCCGTCTCGAACAACTCGCGCGCCATTCCCGAGTATTGGCTGCCCTGCCCGGTGAACAACCACGCCGTCTTCGGCGGGTCACCGCACTCGCCGCGCACCGCGCCCGGCCCCAGCCGGTTCTCGGCCAACCCGGCCAGCAGCTCGCGGGCGCCCTGAACCGAGTCCACGACCAGCGCCGCCCGGTGTTCGAAGTGCGAACGCCCCACCGCCGCCGTGTAGCACACGTCGGTGATGTCGGCGTCCGGGTGCTCCTCCAGCCAGGCGCCGTACCGCTGCGCCAACGACACCAGCGCCTGCGGCGAGCGCGCCGACAGCGGCAGCACGCTGACGGGTCCGTGCCCGGGCTCGGTGGCCGCGGTGACGTCGGGGGCGACGTCGCCCGCCGAAGTGTCCTCGGCGGCTTCGGATTTCGCCGGCGCCTCCTCGATGAGGACGTGCGCGTTGGTGCCGGAGAACCCGAAGGAACTCGTCCCGGCGCGGCGCGGCCTGCCGTTGGCGTGCCACGGAATCGGCTTGTCCACCACCCGAACCGGCAGCGCGTCCCATGGGATGTTCGGCGACGGGTTCTCGAAGTGCAGGTTCTGCGGCAGGGCCTCGTGCTGCAAGGACAACACGACCTTGATCAGGCCGGCGATTCCCGCCGCCGATTCGAGGTGCCCGATGTTGGTCTTCGCCGATCCGATCAACAGCGGCCGGTTCGGGTCACGGCCGACGCCATACGCGGCCGCGGCGGCCTGGACCTCGATCGGGTCACCCAGCGAGGTGCCGGTGCCGTGCGCCTCGAGGTAATCGACATCCCCGCCGACAAGACCGGCGCGAGCCAGCGCCGCGGCGATAAGCCGTTGCTGCGCACCGCCGTTCGGCACCGTCAGACCACTGGAAGCGCCGTCCTGGTTGACCGCGCTGCCGCGGATGACGGCGCAAATGTGGTCGCCGTCGCGCTCGGCATCGCTCAGCCGCTTGAGCACCAGGATCCCGCAGCCCTCGCTGCGCGCATAGCCGTTCGCGGCGGCGTCGAACGTCTTGCATCGGCCGTCGGCGGCCAGCATTCTGGCGCGCGCGGTGGCAACGATGGATGCCGGGCTCACCAAGACGTTGACCCCACCGGCCAGCGCCATGTCGCAGTCACCGGAATGCAGTGCCTGGCAGGCCTGGTGGACGGCCACCAGCGAGGCGCTGCACGCGGTGTCCACCGCCATCGCCGGCCCTTCCAGGCCGAGCGCGAACGCCACCCGGCCCGCGATGACGTTCAGCGCGTTGCCGGTGATGAAGTGGGCCTCGATGGTGTCGACCGAGTTCGCGTTCAGCAGCTGCGAATACTCGTTTGCCGCCACACCCACGAACACGCCGGTTCGACTGCCGCGCAACCCCGCGGGCGCATACCCGGCACGTTCCAGGCCCTCCCACGCGATCTCCAGCATCAACCGCTGCTGGGGATCCATCCACACGGCCTCGCGCGGGGAGATACCGAAGAACTCCGGATCGAATCCGTCGATGCTTTCCAGGTATCCGCCGTAGCGGGTGTAGATCTTGCCCGCCGCCTCGGGGTCGGGGTCGTAGTATTCGTCGACGTTGAAGCGGTCGTCCGGGATCTCCCGGATCGCGTCGACGCCGCCGGACAGCAGCTCCCAGTAGGCGTCGGGGTCGGGTGCACCCGGGAAGCGGCAGGCCACCGCGACGATCGCGATCGGCTCGTCCGTGCGCGCCGTGACCGCGGCCACCGCCGGCGCCTGCTGCGCCGCCGCGGCGACGGGCGCCGGTGCGTCCAGGCTCAGGACGTCGTTGACGAGGAAGTTCGCCACGTCGGTGATTCGCGGGTAGTCCATCGCCAGCGTCGACGGCAGCTCCGCGCCGACCGCTCGCTCGAGCCGGCGCCGCAGTTCGACGGCCATCAGCGAATCCATGCCGAGGTCGAAAAGCCCCGCCTCCTCGCGGATTTCCGCGGGGTCAATCCGGGTCACATCCGCGACGGCGTCGCGCAGGTAGTCGATGACGAGTTTCTTGCGCTGCTGCACCGGGGCCGCCGTGAGCCGGTCGACCAGTTGGGTGGTCCCGGACGCGGCCGCCTGTTCCGCCCCCGCCGCCTCGGCGGGCACCTCGCGCTGCAATTGCGTGAAGAACGCGCGCTTCCCCGCCATCTGGTAAAGCGGCAGGAACTTGGTCCAGTCGATCCGGGCCACCGCCCCGTGGGACGCGCCCTTGCCCGAAGACGCCACCAGTTCGGCCATGCCCGCCAAGGCATCGGCGGGCGACAAGGGCCGGACCCCACGCTTGTCCAGTTCCGCGCGGGCGGCCTCGTCGGCCATGCCCGCGTTCGACCACGGACCGAAGTTGACGCTGACCCCGGGCACACCCTGCTCACGCAGGCGCCAGGCCAACCCGTCCAGGAAGGCGTTGGCCGCGCTGTAGGCGGTCTGGCCGCCGGCGCCCCATACGCCGGCGATCGAGGAGGTGCTGAGGAAGAAGTCCAGCTTCAGGTCCGCGGTGGCTTCGCTCAAATTCCAAGCGCCCCAAACCTTCCCGGCGAACACCCGATCCACTTCGGCGTCATCCAGGGACTGCAGCGGGGTGGTGCTGATCTCGCCCGCGGCATGAACGATCCCGGCCAGCGGCGGCAGGTCGGCCCGCAAGGTGGCCAGGACGTGGGCGACGTCGTGCGGGTTGGCCACGTCGGCCGTGATGACCCGGACTTCGGCGCCGCTCTGGTCGCGTATCGCGTCGATGCGTTGTTGCGCGGCCTCGCTGGGTGCGCGCCGGCTGGTCAGCACCAGGTGCCGCGCGCCGTGCGCGGCCAGGTATTCGGCGACTTCCAGTCCGATCGCGCCCAGTCCGCCGGTCACCAGATACGTTGCGTCGTCACGCAGCGCCAGCGGCGTCGCGACCGGCTGACCCGAGCGTCGAGTCAGCCGCGGAACGTAGACCGCGCCCTCCCGGAGCGCGAATTGGTCTTCACCCGCCGGCGCCGACACCAGCTGGTCGATCAGCGCGGACCACTGGTCGGCACCGCTGCCGGCCAGATCCGCCAGTCCGCCCCACAGCCGGGGGTGCTCCAGCGCGGCGGCGCGACCGAAGCCCCACAGGCAGGACTGCGCCGGTGACACCTTGTCCGCGTCGGTGACCCGTTGCGCGCCACGGGTTATCAGCCAGATCGGTGCGCGCAGGTCGGCGGCGGCGGCGGCGCAGAAGAGCCGCCGCGTTCCGCTCAGGACCTGGTGTTGCATCCGCAACAGCGATTGCGTCGACGGTGACGGGTCCGACCCGACGGCGGCGAGATGCAGGATGCGCAGCGCCGGTTCGTCGGCTGCCGCGTCGCGCAACACACCCTGGAGCCGCTCGGCGTCCGCGTCGGACACCGGCAACCCCACGATTCGGGCCCGGTGCCCGCGCGCCATCAGCGCGTCGACCAACGGCTGAACCCCCTGCGCGTCGTCGCTGACGAGGAGCCACGTCGAGCCCTCGCCGGCCGCGGCAGCGGCCTTGGCGGCCGATTTCTCCCAGCGGATCTCGTAGCGAGAGTCCGTGATGGACTGGGCGTTGCGCTGTTGGTTGTGTTCTGCCGCAAGCTGTTTCAGCACATCGACGGCCTGTGGATTGCTGGTGCCACCGCCCAGCAGCGCGGCGAGTTCCTCGATCCGGCCGTCCTCCAGGAGCCCGACGGCCTGGGTTCGCATGGCCGACGGCTCGCTGGCGCTGTGGGTGGCCGCGGCCCGCTGCTCACGGAACCAGTACTGGCGGTGCTGGAACGGATAGGTGGGCAGGTCGAGCTTGCGCGCGGTCACCGGCGCGAGCGCGGCGAAGTCGGGCCGGTGCCCGACGATGTAGGCGTTGGCGAGGGCTTCGGTGATCTGGCGGTGATCCGCGATGTTCCTGCGCATCGACGCGATGGCCCGCGGCGCGGTGGCCGGGTCCGGCCACGCCCGCATGGCCGCGGCGGTCAGGATCGGTTGCGGGCCGATCTCCAGCAGCATCGTGCAGTGCAGTTCGGCCAGGGTGCGCACGCTCTTGGCGAACTCGACCGGCTGCCGGGCGTGGCGACGCCAGTAGGCGCCGTCCAGTTTGGCGCTTCGGCCCAGGGCCGCGCCGGTGCGGTTGCACACCAATGTCTTTTGCGGCGCACCGAACTCGAACCGGTTCGCGTACGCCTCGAATTCGTCGAGGACCGGATCCAGCAGCGCCGAGTGGAAGGCGTGGCTGGTGTCGAGCCAGTCGCAGCGCACACCGTCGGCTTCCAGGCCGGCCACCGCCTGGTCGAGGTCCTGCACGGGTCCCGACAGCACGGTGTTGGCGCCGTTGTAGGCGGCGACGGACAGGCTGGGGAACTCGTCGGTGATGCTTTCCACCCGCTCGGGAGCGGCGAAGACCGCGACCATCCGCCCGCCGTCGGGGAGGCTGCCGAACAGGCGGCCGCGCTCGGCCATCAGCAGCATTCCGTCCTCGAGGCTGAACACGCCCGCGACGCAGGCGGCCGTGTATTGGCCGACGCTGTGGCCGATCACCACGTCCGCCTCGAAGCCCCACGACTGCCAGAGGCGGGCCAGGCCCATCTCGACCGCGAACAGGGCGGGCTGGGCGTAACTGGTCTGTCGCAGGGTGTCGTCGCCCTCCGGGTCGAAAATCACGTCCAGCAGCGGCTTTTCGAGCACGTCGGCGACCGCCGCCGCGCACCGGGTCATCGTCTCGGCGAACACCGGTTCGGTCTCGAACAGCTCCCGCGCCATGCCGGCATACTGGCTGCCCTGGCCCGTGAACAACCACGCCGTCTTCGGCCGGTCGGTGCAGTCGCCGCGCAGCAGGCCCGGCGCGGGGCGATCGTCGGCCAGCGCGGCGAGTTGCTCGCGTGCGGAGTCCGTCGAATTCACCACCAGGGCGGCCCGGTGCTCGAAGTGTGAGCGCCCGGCGCCGGCGGTGAGGCAGACGTCGGCCAGCGAGGCGTCCGGGTGGGCTTCCAGCCAACTGCCGTATGTCTTGGCGAGCTCCGCCAGGGCTGCCGGGTTGCGCGCCGAGAGCGGCAACAGGCTGAACCGCCGGTCGTCCGTCGGCACCGGTGCCGCGGCGACCTGGGCCACCTCGGGAGCTTCCTCGAGGATGATGTGCGAGTTGGTCCCGGAGAACCCGAACGAGCTGATCCCGGCGATGCGGGGCCGTCCGTCGCGTGGCCAGGGCAGGGCCTCGTCCACCACCCGCACCGGAAGCCGGTCCCAGGGAATGTGCGGCGACGGCTTGCTGAAGTTCAGGTGCTTCGGCAGCACCTCGTGCTCGAGCGACAGGATCACCTTGATCAGACCCGCGATTCCCGCGGCCGCTTCCAGGTGCCCGATGTTCGTCTTCACCGACCCGATCAGCAACGGCCGGTCGGTGTCGCGCCCCTTGCCCAGTGCCGCTCCGGCCGCCTGGACCTCGATCGGGTCACCCAGCGAGGTGCCGGTGCCGTGCGCCTCCAGGTATCCCACGTCGCCGGGCGCGACGCCCGCGCACTGCAGCGCCTCGGCGATCACGCGCTGCTGGGCGACCCCGTTGGGCACCGTCAATCCGCCCGACGCGCCGTCCTGGTTGACCGCGCTGCCGCGGATGACGGCCCGGATCCGGTCGCCGTCCCGGATGGCGTCCTCGAGGCGCTTGACGACGACGACACCGCAGCCCTCGCCGCGGACATAACCGTCGGCGGCGGCGTCGAAGGTCTTGCACCGGCCGTCAGGGGCCAGCATGTGCGCGTGCGAGAAGGTCATCGCGGTCTTCGCGCTGAGCAGGACGTTCACCCCGCCGGCCAGCGCGAGGTCACATTCCCCGAAGCGCAGCGCCTGGCACGCCTGATGGACGGCCACCAGCGACGAGCTGCATGCCGTGTCGACGGACACGGCCGGGCCCTGCAAGCCCAGCCCGTAGCTGATCCGGCCCGCGCCCGCGGCGGACGACGTGCCGATCGCGACGTATGCCTCGATCTCCTCGTAGCTCAGCTGTTCGGAGATCAATCCCAGGTAGTCGTGGGTGCCCAGACCCATGAACACACCGGTCTTGCTGTTCGCCAGGGCCGACGGGGCGGTACCGGAATGCTCCACCGCCTGCCACGCCGTCTCCAGCAATATCCGGTGCTGCGGGTCGATCAGCATGGTCTCCCGGTTCGACAGCCCGAAGAACGGCGCGTCGAACCCGGTCACATCCTCGATGAACCCGGCCCGGCGGCTGACGATCTTTCCGGGCGCATCGGGATCCGGGTCGTAGAACTGGTCGACGTCCCAGCGGTCCGGGGGCACCTCCGAGAGCGCGTCCCGGCCTTCGCTCAGCACATCCCAGAACGCGTTGGCATCGGCGGCGCCGGGGAGGCGCACCGCGTAGCCGACGATCGCGAAGCTCTCGCCCGTGCCCTCTGATCCACGTAGATCGGTCATTTCCGACCGCCGATCATCTGCTGTTGCTTCTCGTCGTTAACCAAGACGAAAAAGCAGCCCCCGCCGTCTTCGAAGGGATTGATGCTCAACCGCGTCTCCAGACCATCTACTCGACATGGGTATAACAAGTTCTAGACCATACTTGCTGGGTGAGACGCCTGTCACGCGAATAGGTAACTGAGACAGCCGTCACGCAGCTTGCCGATCGGTTCGCCGATCAGCCGGTCAGCCGGCCACTCGCGCGCGGGCGAAATTTTCGACCAGGTCGCCGGCGGCCACGGTGCCTTTGGACGCGTCGCTCATTTGCGACGCGACTTCACGCGCCCGGGCGGCGTATTCCGGGGTGAGGATGGTGCGGAGATCCTTCAGGAGCGTTTCCGTGGTGGCCGTCGACAGCCGCCGGGCGGTGCCCACCTTCAGTCGTTTGATTTGGTTTCCCCAGAAGAACTGGTCGGGCAACTTCCAGAGAATCAACGCGGGCACGCCCGAGCGCAGGGCGGCGTTCGTCGTGCCCGAACCTCCGCGGTGCACGATCGCACGAACGGTGGGAAAGATCCGCGCGTAGTTCATCGTGTCCACCACCTTGACGTGGTCGAAATGCGGGCCGTTGCTGTAGTCGCTGCCCGCGGATACCACCAGCCCCCGCACCCCTAGCTCCGCGGTGGCCGCGCCGATCATGGTCATGATCGCGGTCGGGTCGTCCACCGGGATGCTGCCGAAGCCGAAGGAAATCGGCGGT
This sequence comes from Mycobacterium sp. NGS69, assembly GCF_059812165.1. NCBI lineage: Bacteria > Bacillati > Actinomycetota > Actinomycetes > Mycobacteriales > Mycobacteriaceae > Mycobacterium > Mycobacterium sp. NGS69. Next base: position 17,707 of record NZ_JCALCD010000013.1, on the reverse strand, counting down.
TCGCCTTCGGCGATCCAGGCCGCGATCTCGTCGTCGGCGTCGGTCTGCCACTCCAGCGTCAGCGTGCCGACATTGGGGCGCTCCTTGGTGTATTCCGCCCATTGGGCCGGCAACCAGGGAAACAGCGCTGCGTCGTAGGCCTGCAGCTCCAGCGAACCGCGTTCGACGATCCGCTGGGGCGCGGGCTTGGTGGCCTTCGGCAGGCCGAGCTCACGACGCTGCGCGCCTTCGACCTTCTTGCTCAGCAGCCAATAACCCCATTCGTACGCCCGCACCTGTCGGGCGGCGGTGGCCCGGATCGGGTTGTAATGCAGCGTGGCCAACGGGATGTTGTAGTGCTCCGCCACGCTGCTCGCCTGCTCCTCCCAGCTCTGGCCGGTCAACAGCAGGTCGGCGCCCTCCGCCGCGGCGACGAGCGTCCTGCTCATGTCGGCCCAGCACGTGGTGAAGACGTCCCATCTGTCGCGCCAGAAGCTGATCAGGCCCCGGATTTTCCAGGGTTGCCGGAAAAACAAACTCATGAAGCTGCGCAACGGTTTCATGCTCTCCGACCAGTCGACCCCATAGGCGACCGCCGAAAGCCCGAGCTTTTCGACGAAGGCGATCTGGTCGGGCGGGACGGCCATGCACACTTCGTGCCCGCGGCGCGCCAGCTCGCGGCCAACGACCGCGACGGGCTCGATATCGCCACGGCTTCCCCAGCACGCCAGCACAAACTTCATGGAGCTCCTCGCTCTTCTACTTGGGTCTAACAAGTGCTAAACCATACTTCCTGGCCCTGGCCCCTGCCTTACAAATCGCCTTGGCCGATCAGCGAGCCCGTTTGAGGCGGGCGAAATTCTCCAGCAGGTCGGCGGCGGCCGCGGCGCTTTTGGCCGGTTCGGTCATTTGGCCGGCCAGTTCGCGGGCCCGGGCGGCGTACTGCGGGGAGAGGACGGTGCGCAAATCCGCGATCAACGATCTCTCGCTGGCCGTCGAAAAGCGCCGGGCGGTGCCGACTTTGAGCCGTTTGACCGCGGCTCCGTAAACCGCGTGCACGAGGTCCCAATAGAGGATCACCTGCGGGATCCCCGCGCGCATGGCCACGGGCGTGGTGCCCGAGCCGCCGTGGTGGACGACGGCGCGGCAGGCGGGAAACACGGTCGCGTAATTCATCGCGCCCACCACCTTGACGTGGTCGAAGTGCGGGACGTCGCTGTAATCGGTCCCGCCGGCGACCACCAATGCCCGCTCGCCCAACCGCGCGCTGGCCGCGGCGATCATGGCGATCGTGTCCGCCGGAGATTCGACCGGGATGCTGCCGAACCCGAAAACGATCGGCGGTGTCCCCGCGGCGATCCAGGACGCGACGTCTCGATCGGCATCCGTCGGCAATTCCAGCGTCAGCGTGCCCACAAACGGACGTTGACGATCCCATTGCGCCCATTCCGCCGCCAGCCCGGGAAAACACGCCTCGTCGTAGGCCTGGATTTCCAGCGATCCGCGTTCGGTGATCCGTCGCGGTGCGGAACCGGTTGCCTTCGGCAGGCCGAGTTCACGGCGCTGGGCGTCTTCCACCTTCTTCATCCCGCGCCACGACACCCACCAGAATGCCGCCACCGCCGGACGCCGCAGCCGCGCCGGCAGGAACCGGAGGGTCTGGCGGTTGGGCCGCAGCGGGAAGTAGTGCAACGTGGCCAGGGGAATGCCGTAGTACTCCGCGACATTGGCGGCGGCGTCCTCGAAGTTGATGCCGGTGAAAATCAGGTCGGCCCCGTCGGCCAGGGACCGCAGGGTCGTGCTCATGTCCTGCCAACCCTGGAGTAAAGGCCCGCCGATCGCGAGCCGCGCCGTCGTCAGATCCCTGATCCGCCAGGGGTGGCTGAAGAAACAGGTCCAGAATTCGCGGTGCGCGTCGAGGATGGACTTCGACTCCGGTCCGAAGCCGACAGCCGCGACCCCGGCCGCCTCCGCGAAGCCGACCAGGTCGGGCGGGACGGCCATGCACACGTCGTGCCCTCGCAGCGTCAGCTCGCGCCCGACGGCGAGGTTGGGCTCGACATCACCGCGACTTCCCCAGCTTGCCAACACAAACTTCATCGCGGCCTGGTCCTCGTCACGCTGGGCGGTTCGGGTCCAGCTTGCCGAGACCGGTGATTTCGAGGCTGACCGACTTCCGTTGTCCGGCAGCGCCAAGCATGAAGAAGATGTCGCCAACCGGTGCGCCCAGCCAGAACCGCCAAAACCGCTTGCGGAAGAACTTCCAGACGTAGCTGCCGTCGCCCACCAACCAATAGCCCAGAATCCAGGGCAGGTAGTAGGTCGCCCGCTTCCACCGCGAAACGACCATCTCGAGATTCATCTCCATGATCTCGAGGCCCCAGGCCCGGTATCGCCATTCCAGCTCGTACTTGCTGACGAACTCGAAGAACGCCAGCATTTCGGCGTTGGTGACGAGGTATTCGTCGAAGACCAAAATGGATCCCTCGACGAAGCGGTCCTTGCACGTTTCCAGCGCATGCAGGCAACTCTCGTAGGTGTCCAGATCCATGTGGAACAACGCGATCGGGGCGCCCGGGCGATCGGCCAGGAAGGGGGCCAACGTGTCGTACGTGCTGCCCTTGACGAACTGCACCTTGCGGCCGAGCGCGTCGGGGACCCCGTCGTGCAGGATCACACCGGTGTCCTGCATGGAACGTTGCGCGAGCGGTTCCGACAGCGAGAAGGTGCCCTGCTTGATGAGGGCCTGGTCGTCGATCTGCCAGTCTTCGACGAGGCCCTCGAAGGTGTCGAAGCCGTACACCTGGCGGCCCGAAGCATCCGACATCAGCCTCGTCGACCAGCCGAGCCAGACGCCCAGGTCGAGCAGCAGTTCGTCGGAGCCCTGGCCGCCGGGTCTCGGCAGTCGCGACGCCTCCCATAACAGCGTGTGGCCCCGAATCTTGCACCGCCGCATGTCCTCGAGCGTGCGGGCGATGAACGCGCGGTACGCGTCGTCGTACACCCTGATGTCCCGGGCATACAGGTTCGGTATGTAGCGGTCGCGATCCCGGAAAACGAGGCGCGCGATCAGCAGCAACAGCACAAGCGCGCCGACCACGACGAGAAGTACCGGCTGGAAATAGCACGCCGCGGCCAGCACGAGGGCGATGCCGACGAGGACCGCTTTCCACACCTTGTGCAGGTTCGTCCGGTCGACTTGCGGGCTTTCCACCGTCGGGCTGTCGACTACGCTCACCGGTTCACCTCCAGGGTCTCGGCCCGACTCGGCGCTACCGGGTCGGCTTGGCGTCTGAGCCAGGTCATGGGCGAGCTCCGCCTTCCGTCAGCCCTCGGACAGCCCACGGAGCCAGAGCTCCCGAGCCGAAGACGATGAACAATGATTCGCAAACATACCCAATGGGTTCAACACGTGTGTGATACTTCCCCCGACCGGGGGGACACGCCCTCATTCTTCTTCTTATCAAGGTTGCTTCCTTGCTCCACGCCGACAGCGTCAGCCGTATCGACGGCCGGGGGGGTCAGCGCTCAGCAGGGTCGGGCTTTCGCGCCGACATCGAAGGCCTGCGCGCCGTCGCGGTAGTGGCCGTCGTCCTCTTTCACGCCGGCCTGCCCGGCGTGGGCGGGGGATTCGTCGGCGTGGACGTGTTCTTCGTCATCTCGGGCTTCCTGATCACCGGGCTGCTGTGGCGCGAGGTGAGCTCCGCCGGCACCGTGAAGTTGAGCCGCTTCTACGGAGCCCGTGCCCGCCGGCTGCTGCCGGCGTCGGCCGTAGTCGGCGTGGTCACCGCGATCGGCTCGGCCGCCCTGCTGCCCCCGCTGCAGGCCCACGACGTGCTCGTGGACGGTGTCTACAGCGCGCTGTATGTCAGCAACAACCACTTCGCTCACGAGGGCCTGAGCTACTTCTCCCCGGCACAGCCGCCCTCGCCGTTTCAGCACTACTGGTCGCTGGGCGTAGAGGAGCAGTTCTACCTGGTGTGGCCGGCGTTGATCATCGGCACGACGTGGCTCGTCCGGTTGGTGCGTCGGCGCACCAAGGCCGGCCTCCCGTCCAAGCAGACCCCGTATCTGGTGGTCCTCGCCCTGGTCGCGGCGCTGTCGTTCGCGCTGTCGCTGGCCGCCACTTTCGTCGCGCCCTCCGTGGCGTTCTTTTCCCTGCCCACCCGGGCGTGGCAGCTGGCGGCGGGCGGCCTGGTGGCGCTGGCGGCCGGCCAGTTGAGCCGACTCCCGGCACGCGCCGCCACGATGCTGGGATGGGCGGGCCTGGCGGTGATCCTGCTGGCCTGCGGCCTGCTTGGCCCGGGCACGCTGTATCCGGGCACGGCCGCGCTCTTGCCGGTGCTGGGTGCGGTGCTGGTGATCGGCGCCGGCTGCGCCACACCCGCCCGGGGATGCGGCCGCGTGCTGGCGGCGGCGCCAATGCGCGCGATCGGCCGGATCTCCTACTCCTTGTACTTGTGGCACTGGCCGGTGCTGCTGCTCGCACCGGCATTGCTGGGCCATCCCCTGGGTCTGGCCGGCAGGCTGGTGACGGTCCTCGTCTCCGGCGCGCTGGCCGTGCTCACGTTGCGTTTCATCGAAGACCCCTTCCGATTCGCCGCCCCGATACGCCGGTCCGCCCTGGCCAGTCTCGCGCTGGGCGGTGTCGCCACCGCGGCCGCCGTCTGCGTCGGCGTGGTGCTGATCGGCATGTTGCCCGACCCGGTCGGCGGGGGCGCGCCCGCTGCGCGGCTGACCATCACGGCGTCGACTCCCCCGCCGGGCTCCAGCATCGACGCCTACGACGCGGCGGTGCACGACACGTTCGCCCAGGTGCAGGCCGCGGTCGCGGCGGCCGCCAATCTGAGGGCCGTACCGTCGAACCTCGAGCCGCCGCTGGCTCACGCGGCCGCCGAATACCGGGCGGAGTTCTTCAACGGCTGCCAGCGCAACCTCTTGGCGGTCGGACAGCCCGGGTGCGTGCTGGGCGACCCGGCGTCGACGACGACGGTGGCGCTGCTGGGTGACTCGCACGCCACGATGTGGGCCCCGGCGTTCCAGCAGGTCGCCGAGCAGCAGCACTGGCGGCTGGAGACGCTGACCAAGGGGGCGTGTCCGCCGATGAGCTTGCCCGTCAACGGCTTCGTCGGCCGCCTGGTCGACTACGTTCAGCGCTGCGAGCAGTGGCGCACCGCGATGCTGGCGCGGTTGCGCGCCGAGCACCCCAAGCTCGTCGTGGTGAGCATGTCGCGCGGGTACGGCGGCCTGGACTACCTGCCCAAGCCCTACAACCGGGCATGGTCCGACGGCCTGACCCGTCTCGTGCAGCAGCTGCGCGGTACCGGTGCGCAGGTGCTGGTCCTCGGGCCGGTTCCGAATCCATACGAATCGGTGCCGATCTGCCTGTCCGACCATCTCGACGATGCGATGGCCTGCTCGTCGCCGCGGTCGAAGGCGTTGAACCGGGCCGGGATCGCGGACGAGGCCGCAGCCACCAAGGCCGGCGGCGGACACTACGAAAACCTCACCCCGCTGTTCTGCACCGCCGACCGCTGCCCGGTCGTCGTGGGCAACAGCATGGTGTATTTCGACGATCACCTGACGAGCGAATACGCGCGGGCGCTCGCACCCGCAATGGGGGCGCTCGCCGAACGCGCGCTCGCCAGCGCATCGGGGGGACCGGCCGACCGCACGGCCGCCGGCGGCTGACCCTTACCGCCGATACGGGCGATCGAGCTACGGGTTCCCGTTATGATCACCCGGACCGCGCCCACGGCGACGCGTGCCGGTCACCAAATTCTCTGTACAGAGGAACCGGAGGCGTCGGCAGTTGTCTACATCGGTGCTCATCACTGGCGGGGCGGGATTCATCGGGTCCGCACTTGCTCGCCGCCTCGTGGAAGCCGGCTACGACGTCGCCGTCATGGACGTCTTTCACCCGCAGGTCCATGCCGAGGGTGCCGCGATCAACCTGCCGCCATCGGTGCGGTTGTTCACCGGCGACGTCACCCACGCCCCGGACTGCGACGCGGTGCTTCGGTTGTTCCGTCCCTCCCAGATCGTCCATTTGGCGGCCGAGACGGGAACGGCGCAGTCGCTTTCCGAGGCGACGCGCCATGGTTCGGTGAACGTGGTGGGAACGACTCAACTTCTCGATGCCCTGGGCCGCTCGGGACACGTGCCCGACCAGCTCGTCCTGGCGTCGTCGAGGGCCGTCTACGGAGAGGGGGCTTGGCAATGCGGCGCGCAGGTCTTCTACCCGCAGCCTCGCAGCCACGCTCAGCTCCTGGCCGGCATCTGGGACCCGCGGGGGCCGACGGACGATCCCGCGATACCGCTGCCGAGCTGTGCCGGCCGAACGGAGCCGCGACCCACGAACATCTACGCCGCGACCAAGCTCGCTCAGGAGCACATCCTGGCCGCCTGGACCGCGGCTCATGACACCAACGTGAGCATGCTGCGGCTGCAGAACGTCTTCGGGCCGGGCCAGTCGCTGACCAACTCCTACACCGGAATAGTCGCGCTTTTCGCCCGATTGGCGCGCGAGCAGCAGGCGTTGGAGGTCTACGAAGACGGACGCATCGTGCGCGATTTCATCTATATAGACGATGTCGTGCAGGCCCTGTTCGCCGCGATCGAAAAACCTGCGACCGTGGCTCGCTGCGTCGACATCGGCTCCGGAATCCCGACCACCATCCACGAGCTGGCGCAGAAGATCGCTGCCATCTGCGCGGCCCCCGAACCGGTCGTCGTGGCGAAATTCCGCGACGGCGACGTGCGCGCGGCGAGATGCGACATCGAGCCGGCCGGCGTCGAGCTCGGCTGGAGTCCCAAGTGGGCGCTCGAGGACGGGCTGCGTGTTCTGCTCGACTGGATCGGCGAGCAGGCCTAACCACCCACTTCAAACCGCCGCCGTCGCCGATCGGCCACCACGGGTGGTGCGGGTCGAATGGTGCGTGCTGGAATCGGTCGAGCCTGTTGAACGGGTGTGTGATAATTCCTCGATTCGAGAACGTGTCTTCTTTCAGGTAGGTGACCTTGCGCCAGTCCGACAGCGTTCGCCCTACCGAAGAAGCGCAGGGTCGGCGCTCGGCACAGTCGCGGTTCCGCCCGGACATCGAGGGCTTGCGCGCGGTCGCGGTGCTTGCGGTCGTCCTGTTTCACGCCGACGTGCCCGGGGTGGACGGCGGGTTCATCGGGGTGGACGTTTTCTTCGTCATCTCGGGCTTCCTGATCACCGGACTGCTGTGGCGAGAGGTGAGCGGCACCGGCACCGTCGGGCTGGGCAAGTTCTACGGCGCCCGGGCCCGCCGGCTGCTGCCGGCATCGGCCACCGTCGGCGTCGTCACCCTGATCGGCTCGGCCGTGCTGCTCCCCCCGTTACAGGCCCGGGGCGTCATCTTCGACGGCATCGCCAGCGCGCTGTATGTCAGCAACTACTGGTTCATCCAGCAGGGGGTCGACTACTTCGGCGGCATGACGCCGACTTCGCCGTTCCAGCACTACTGGTCACTCGGGGTGGAGGAACAGTTCTACCTGGTCTGGCCGGCCCTGATCATCGGGACGGCGTGGCTCGTCCGGCGTGCACGCCGGCGCGCCAAGACCGACACCGACTCCTCGCCGCCATCGTCTCAGCGCCCGTATCTAGTGGTCCTCGCGTTCGTCGCGGCCGCGTCCTTCGCGCTGTCGTTTGTGATCACCGAGGCGGCACCTGCGATCGCGTTCTTTTCGCTGCCCACCCGGGCCTGGCAGTTGGCCGCCGGCGGGCTGATAGCCCTCACGGCCGACCGGTGGCGCCGCCTGCCGGCACGAGCTGCCGCGCTGGCCGGATGGGCCGGACTGGCACTCATCGTGGTCGGCTGCAATCAGTTCAACTCGGCCACGCTGTATCCGGGTACCGCCGCGCTGTTGCCCACACTCGGCGCGATGCTGGTGATCGGCGCCGGCTGTGCCACACCGTCGCAGGGATGCGGCCGCGTGTTGGGATCCTCGCCGATGCGCGCGATCGGCCGGATCTCCTACTCGTGGTATCTGTGGCACTGGCCGGTGCTGCTGCTCACGCCGGCATTACTTGGCCACCCGTTGGGGCTGGCCGCCAGGTTGACAGCGGCCATCGCGTCCGGCGCGCTGGCCGTACTCACGCTGCGATTCATCGAAAACCCGCTGCGGTTCGCCGATCCCGTGCGCCGCTCGGCGCGGGCCAGCCTCCTACTCGGCGGTGTATCCACCGCGGTGGCGGTCTGTGTGGGCGTGGCGCTGCTGGTGTGGGTGCCCACCCCGGTCGGGCGCGGCGCGCCGGCCGCGCCGCTGTCCATCACCGCGGCGCCTCCCCCGGCGGGCGCCGCCATGGCCGCCTACGACGCGGCGGTACAGCAGGCGTTCGCGCAAGTGCACGCCGCGGTGGCGGCGTCGGCCGACCTCAGATCCGTGCCGTCGAACCTCGATCCCCCGCTGGCCGACGCCGCGGCCGAACACCAGGTCTTTTTCCGCGACGGCTGCATGCGCAACTTTTCCCAGGACGGACAGCCGGAGTGCGCGACGGGCGACACCTCGTCAGCGACGACGGTGGCGCTGGTCGGCGACTCCACCGCCGTGATGTGGAACCCGGCGTTGCAGCAGATCGCCACCCAACGGCACTGGCGGCTGGAGATGATGGCCAAGGCCGGTTGCCCACTGCTGGACCTGCACATCATCAGCCCGAACCTGCACCGCGAATACGCCGAGTGCACGCGGTGGCGCGGTCAGATCCTCGCCCGCTTGGGCGCCGAGCACCCGCGGCTGATCGTGCTCAGCGTGATGCGCCAATACGGCGCCCGCTACGGTTTGCCGTCGGGCTTCACGTCCTACGACTCGGCGTGGACCAACAGCTTCTTCCGCCTGATCCAGGAGCTGCGCGGCACCGGTGCGCAGGTGCTGGCGCTCGGGCCCGCCCCGGACCCGCAGTCGTACGTGCCGATCTGCCTGTCGGGCCACCTCGATGACGCGAGCGCCTGCTCGCCGTCCAGATCGGCCGCAGTGAACGAAGCCGGGATCACGGCCGAATCCGCGGCCACCACCTCCGCCGGCGGACAATATGCCGACATCACCGATCTGTTCTGCACCACCAACCGCTGCCCGGTCATCATCGGCAACACACTGGTGTACCTCGACCGGGGTCATCTCACGTTCGAATACTCCCGGCTGTTGGCGCCGGCAGTCGCGGCGCTGGCCGACCGCACGCTCGCGCACGCCTGAATGCCGCGGTCGCCCCTCAGCCGACCCGCTTGCGGCGCGCGAAGTTCTCCACCAGATCGGCGGTCACCGCAACGCTCTCGGCGGGCTTGGTCATCCGGGCGGCGAGTTCGCGGGCATGGGTGAGGCATTGCGGATCGAGGATGGTGCGCAGGTCCGCGACCAACGATTTCTCGGTGGTGGCCGAAAAGCGCCGCCCGGTACCGACTTTCAGTCGTTTGACCCGAGCTCCCCAGAGCCCCTGATCGGGCAACGTCCAGAGGATCAACGTCGGCAGCCCGGCGCGCAGGCCCGCGTTCGTGGTGCCGCAGCCACCGTGGTGCACGAACGCGCGGCAGGCGGGCAAGGCCGCCGCGTAGTTCATCACGCCCACGACCTTGACGTGCTCGGAGTGCGGGACGTTGCTGTAATCCGACCCGGCCGCGCACACCAGGGCCCGCTCGCCCAGCTGCGCGCACGCCGAGCCGATCATCGCGAGCGTGTCGGCAGCGGATTCGACGCCCACGCTGCCGAATCCGAAGCAGATCGGCGGTTTTCCCGCGGCGATCCACGACGCGACTTCCTCGTCGGCATCGGTCGGCAGCTCCATCGTCAGCGCGCCGACGAACGGCCGTCGGCCGCCGAATTCCGCCCATTCGGCCGCCAGCCCGGGGTAACACACCTCGTCGTAGGCCTGGATTTCCAGCGAGCCGCGTTCGGCGATCCGGCGCGGCCACGGGCGCGTCGCCGCCGGCAAACCGAGGTCACGGCGCTGCGCATCCTCGAGCGTCTTGCCCCCGCGCCAGGCCAGCCAGTCCAGCGTCCGGGTCGCGGAGCGGGCCAGCGGCGACGGCAGGAACGGCAGGAGCCGGCCGTTGGCCCGCAGCGGGAAGATGTGCAGGGTGGCAAACGGGATGCCGCGATACTCCGCGGCGTTGAGCGCGTCATCCTCGAAATTCATGCCGGTCAGCAGCAGGTCGGCGCCGTCGGCCAGCGACGTCAGCGTCGCGCTGACCTCGGGCCGGCACTGGGAAAGGGGCGCCGAATATTCGCCCGACAACCGGCCCAGCTCCCGGACCTTCCAGGGGGTGGTGAACAGGCCCGCCCAGAAATCGCGGTGCGGGTCCAGGATGGCCTTCAGCTCCGGTCCGTAGGCGACCGCCGTGGGCCCGGCCGCCTCGGTGAAGCTGACCATCTCGGGCGCGACGGCCATGTGGACGTCGTGCCCGCGGCGCACCAGCTCGCGGCCGACAGTGACGTAGGGCTCGACCTCGCCGCGAGTTCCCCAGTTTGCCAGCACGAATTTCATCGGCGAGATCCTAGCCTTTCACTTCCCTTGCGCGGGTGGGGAATGGACGCGGTCGCTCGCGTCCCCGGCCCAGCCGCCCAGCAGCATAACCGGGCACTGGCTGATTCGGCCGAGGGGCATTGAACGTGTGTGTGATAATGCCTCGATTCGATGAACGCCTCCTCAGACAGGTGGGTGACCGTGGTCCAGGCCGAAAGCGTTAGCCCCGCCGGGGTGGCGCAGGATCGGGGCTCGGCACACAAGGAATTCCGCCCGGACATCGAGGGCCTGCGCGCGCTGACGCTGGTGGCCATCCTGCTCTTCCACGCCGACGTGCCCGGCGCGAGCGGTGGGTTCGTCGGCCCGGACATCTTCTTCATCATTTCCGGTTTCGTCATCACCGGGCAGCTTTGGCGCGAGGTGAACAACACCGGCACGCTCGGGCTGCGCAAGTTCTATGCCGCACGGGTCCGCCGCCTGCTGCCGGTCGCGGCCCTGATCGGCAGCGTGACCGTGATCGCCTCGGCGGTCCTGTTGTCGCCCTTGCAGGCCAAGAGCGTGGTGGAGGACGGCATCGCGTGCGCGTTGTACGTCGGCAACTACTGGTTCATTCACGAAAACGTCGACTACTTCGGCGGCCATCAGCCGCCGTCGCCGTTCCAGCACTACTGGACCCTGGGCGTGGAGGAGCAGTTCTACCTGGTGTGGCCGGTGCTGATCATCGGCACCTGGTGGCTGATCCGGCACACCCGCCGCCGACGCACCGGCGCTACTACTAATACGTCGCCGAACTCACCGAAGCGCGCCTTCCTGGCGGTGTTCGCTTTGGTCGCGATCCTGTCTTTCGCTCTGTCGCTGCTGACCACCTATCTGGTGCCCCCGGCGGCCTACTTCTCGTTGCCCACGCGGGCCTGGGACCTGGCCGTGGGCGGCATGCTGGCCCTCACCGCCAACCAGTGGCGCCGGCTGCCGGCACGGGCGGCCGCGATCACCGGATGGGCGGGGCTGGCCCTGATCGTGGTGGTCTGCAACCGGCTCACCCCCGCGACGCCGTATCCGGGCACCGCCGCGATATGGCCGCTGCTCGGCACGGTCCTGGTGATCGGCGCCGGCTGCGCCACACCCACGCTGGGAGCGGGCCGCATCCTGGCGTTCAAGCCGATGCGGGAGATGGGCCGGCTGTCCTACTCGTGGTATCTGTGGCACTGGCCCGTGCTGGTGCTCGCGGTGCCGCTGCTGGGTCATCAGCTGGGGCTGGCCGGCCGGTTGGTTGCCGTCCTGCTGTCCGGCGGCTTGGGGATGCTCACGCTGCGGTTCGTCGAGACCCCGCTGCGCTACGCCGCCCCGCTGCGCAAGTCCCCGCTGGCCAGTTTCGCGGTGGGCGCCACCGCCACCGCGGTGGCCGTGGGCGTGGGCGTTGCGATGCTGGCGTGGATTCCGGTCCCGGTCGGCCGCGGCGCGCCCGGCATTCCGTTGACCATCACCTCCGCACCCGTCCCCGCGGGCGACGGCATGGACTATGACGCGGCGGTGCAGCAGGCGTTCGCGCAGGCGCAGGCCGCGGTCGCGGCGTCGGCCGAGCTGAGGGCCGTGCCGTCGAACCTGCAGCCGCCGGTCGCCGAGGCGACGGCCGGACAGAACGCGATGTGGTCCAGCGGCTGCTTCCGCGGGGCCAACCAAAGCGGGCAGCCCGAGTGCGCGGCGGGCGATACCGCGTCGAGCACGACGGTGGCCCTGGTCGGCGACTCGCACGCCGCGATGTGGGATCCGGCCTTTCAGCCGATCGCCGAACAACGGCACTGGCGGCTGGAGATGATGGCCAAGGCCGGCTGCCCGTTGATCGACGTGCCCATCGCCAAGCATCTCGACGGCCTGATCGAACGCTTCATGCACTGCGACGAGTGGCGGGCGCTGATCCTGGCCAGGTTACGCGCCGAGCATCCGCGGCTGGTCGTGGTTAGCATGTCGCGGGAACACAGTGAGGGCAGTTGGCAGGCGGGCTACACGCCGTACGACCCGGCGTGGATCGACAGCCTGACCCGCCTGGTGCAGCAGCTGCGCGGCACCGGTGCCAAGGTGTTGGTGCTGGGCCCGGTCCCGGACCCCGGCACACCGGTGCCGGAATGCCTGTCCGGCCACCTCGATGACGCCACGGCCTGCTCCCCGCCCCGGTCTGCCGCGGTGAACGACGCCGGGATCGCGGCCGAGACCGCCGCCACCAAAGCCGGCGGCGGCCAATACGCCGACCTCACCGAGCTGTTCTGCACCACGAGCCGCTGCCCCGTCATCGTCGGCAACGCCATGGTTTACCTCGACTGGAACCACATCACGGCCGATTACTCCCGGGAGCTGGCGCCGGCGATGGGGGCGCTCGCCGACCGCGCGCTCGCCCACGGGTGAGCCGTCTGCCGGCTAGTCCCCCGCGGGTCCTTCGAGGTACCAGGGGTTGGCCCGCGCCCAATCGATGGTGCGGCGGATGCCCTCCTCGACGTCGACCTTGAGGCGCCAGCCGAGCTCCCGCTGCGCCTTGGTGGAGTCCGGGATACGACGGGGGATGTCCTCGTAGCGACCGCCGTAGCGCGCCGCCGTGTCGACGACTTCAGCGTCGGAGACTCCGTCGACGTTGGCGATCTTGATCGCCAGTTCGACGGCGTCACGCATGGTGGTCTCGGTCATGCTCCCGATGTTGAAGGCCTCGCCGATCGCCTTGTCGCTGTCGGCCGCGAGCAGGGTGCCGGCGATCGCGTCGTCGACGTAGGTGAAGCACCGCGTCTGGTCACCCGAGTCGTAGAGCAGCGGTTGGCGGCCGTTGAGGATGCGGTGAACGGACTGCGAGATCACGAATATCGGGTTCTGCCGCGGGCCGTACACGTTGAAGTAGCGAACGACCGTCACCGGCAGCCCGAGGGCGGTGTGCATCGCGAAGACGAGATGCTCGGCCATGGCCTTGCTGGTGCTGTAGCTCCACCGCGCCGTCCTGGTGGAACCGAGGACGCGGTCGTCGTCCTCGGCCCACGGCGGGTTGGGGTTCTTGCCGAACACCTCGGACGTGCTGGCGAACACCACGCGGGTGCCGTGCCGCTGGCTCAGCTCCAGGACGTTGCGCGTGCCGGTCACGTTGACGTCGAGAACGCGCAGCGGATCCTTCATGTAGTTCTTGACGCCGACGACCGCGGCCAGGTGGAAGATCTTGTCGACACCGGGCGTCAGGGCTTGCTCGAGCGCGCTCAGATCGGTGACGTCGCCTTGCACGAACCGGAAGTTGGGGTGCCGGTCGAAGTCGATGCTGGTGTCGCGGGTGTTCTTTGCCTGGTCGAACACCGTGACCGTGTCGCCGCGGTCCAGCAGCGTGGACACCAGGTGCGATCCGATCAGACCGTAGCCGCCCGTTACGACGACATGAGACATAGTCGCTCTTTCATTCTGGGTACAGGGTTTACTTCGCCTGCAGTATGCCTATCGGCCGATCCCCTTGTAGACGAATCCGGCGGCGCGCACGGCCGCCGGGTCGAAGCTGTTGCGCCCGTCGAGGAACACGCAGCCGGGAGCCGTCAGGTCCGCGAGCCGAGCCAGCGGGATCTGGTGGAATTCCCGGTGGCCCGCGAGAACCACCAGGGCGTCGGCATCCTTGACCGCCGACTCGATGTCCGGGGTCAATGGAATCTTGGTCACCGTGGGAGCTTCCTCGTCGGGCACCCAGGGGTCATGGATCGACAGCTCGCAGGCGGACGCCTCGAGTAGCTCGACGACGTACTTGGTGGGCGTGAGCCGGCAGTCGCCGGTGTTGTTCTTGAACGCGATGCCCAGGACCGCGATCTTGCTGGTCTCGATCGTCTTGTCCTGCTCGGCGAGCAGTTGCGTGAGCAGCCCGTAGGTGTAGGCGGGCATGGTGTCGTTGACGGTCCTCGACGTCCGCGGGATGCCCAGCTCCAACCCGAGCGACTCGCCGAGATGGTTGACGAACCACGGATCCTTCGTCAGGCAGTAGCCGCCGACGCCCATACTCGGCCGCAGGATGTTCACGTTGTGGGTGCCCTTGGGCATCGAATTGGCCGCCTCGATGACCTGCAGCCCGTCCATGTTCAGCCGGTCGCACACCTTGGCCAGTTCGTTGGCCATCGCGATGTTGAGATCGATCCAGAGGTTGTCCGCGAGCTTGACCATCTCAGCCGTGCGTGGATCGTCGACGACGATGGATTCCACTCCCAGGGCATGTCGCCACAGCGTCGAGCAGGCGCGTGCGGTGACCTCATCGACCGCACCGACCACCACGGGGATCGACGTCAGCTCGTGGATGGCCTGGCCTTCGGCGAGCCGTTCCGGGCAGAACGCCAACCCGAAGTCGACCCCCGCCCGCAGCCCCGAGGCCTCTTCGAGGATCGGCAGCACCAGGTTCTCGGTGGTGTTGGGCGGCACGGTGCTCTTGAGGATGACGAGGTGGCCGCGGTGCAGGTGCTGCCCCACCGCCCGCGCCGCCTCCTTGATGTCATCGACGATGGGCTCGTAGTCCGGACCAAGCGGCGTCCCGACGGTCACGATGACGAAGTCATTGTGGGCCAGCGCGCCGAAATCGGTGGTGGCGCGAAGCCGCCCGACACGCACGTTGGTGGCCACCATCTCGCCGAGCCCCGGCTCCGGCACGCTGGTCTTGCCCGAGTTGATCTCGTCGACGACGTTCTGCCGCACGTCGATCCCGGTCACCGGCCAGCCGCGATCGGCGAGCACGGCACCGATCACCGTGCCGATGTAACCGAAGCCCACCACCGCGATCCCCGACCGCATGCCGCGGACGAGTAGATCGGTCTCAGCATCGCTGCGCCCGAACACGCCTTCAGCCATCGCGGAACCCAACCCTTCGGTCCCCCGTGCGCGTTGTCGAATGGAAGGGGCCTCCCGCCCCTAGCCAACCGTCCGGCAGTCTAATCCAACACCGGTACAATAGACCACAAGTTTGGGTATGCACCCAGACTTAGGCTTCGAGTACCACCTGGGTGGACGACCGCGATCGACCCGAAAGATCCCCGTGTATGGCTGATAAGGTCGCCCGCATGGGCCTGTTCGTACGCGAATCCGGTCCGGTCGGGGCACCCACAATCGTCTTCCTGCACGGCGCTTATACCAGCGGCTGGTACTGGGAGCCGGTGGTCGAACGCATGCCTCAATACCGCTGCCTGGTCCCCGATCTGCCCCACTACGGCAAGAGCTTCGAGCAGGGGCCGTTCGAGATGGGCCGGGCGGCCGCGGCGGTCGCGGAACTGATCCGCTCCCGGGTGGACACCGGCCGGGCGCACGTGGTGGGCCTGTCGCTCGGGGCTCAAGTGGGGGTGCAGTTGCTGGCGACCGAGCCAAAACTCGTCGATCGCGCGGTGCTGTGCGGGACGATCATCAACAGGGTGCCGTTCGTGGGGTTGACGCGGCGCGTGATGTCACTGCCCGCCCGGAACCCGGCATACCGCTGGATGGTGCGCCGCTACCGGAACGCTTGGCAGGCAAGGGTTCCCGCGGCCCACATCGATGAGTATCGCGAGGACGTGCGTCTCATCACCAGCGGGCAGCTCGCCGACGTTACGATGGCGTCCTCGGGGTTCACGCTTCCCGAGGAACTCGGCCAATCGGATTCGCCCACCATGTTCGTGACCGGCGCCAAGGAGTTGCCGCTTGTCCGCCGGTGGGCCGCCGCGCTCGCTCGGCAAATGCCCAACGGGGTGGACAGGGTCGCACTCGGGATGCCCCATGACTGGGCCACGCGCTATCCGGACCTGTTCGCGCGCACCCTCGACGCATGGTTCACCGATGGCGCCCTGCCGCCCGAAATCGCAGTGCCGAAGGTGCGTCGTCGCTGAGCGGCTCAGCCCGGCTGGCGGAGCGGAAGGCCGGCGGCGCGATAGATCCCGTCGATGACGGTCATGTTCTCGATCGCGCCTTCGGCCGTCGTCTTCACCGGCTCCCCGCGCAGCACCGCCCCGGCGAAAGCGTCGAGCTGATACGCGTAGGTGGTGCGCCGCGGGAAGCGCTCCACGCGCTTGCCGTCGGCCGTGCGGATCGAGAGCCGGGGCAGCAGGTGCGGGGCCGCCGGGCTGAAGTAGCTCAGCTGGCCGCGATCGCCGATGATCTTGGCGTTCGCCCAAAACAGATTCGACGACCACAGCGCGCAGTGCAGCCGGCCCGTGTGCCCCTCGGCGAACCGCATCTCCGCCGTCATCACCCGGTCCACCTGGGGACCGTCCAGTTTCGCTTTGGCCGCGACGACTTCGGGAGTCGAACCGCCGAACGTGCGGAGCATGTCGACCGTATAGACGCCGGCGTCCATCACCGCGCCCCCGGCCAGGCCGTAGTCGTACACGTTGGCGTTGGAGCGCTTCGGCAGCAGCACGCAGACGGCGACCTCCACCCGCTCCAGCTTGCCCAACTCCCCCGAACCGATGATCTGCTCCACGCGCAAGGTCAGCGGGTGAAAGCGGTATTGCAGCGCCTCCATCACGACCCGGTCGGACTTGGCGGCCAGTTCGGCGATCTCGCGGGCCTCGGCGGCATTGGCGGTGAACGGCTTTTCGCACAGCACGTGCTTGCCCGCGTCGAGCGTGGCCCGGGTCCACCTGCCGTGCACGCTGGTCGGCAGCAGGTTGTAGACCGCGTCCAGGTCCGGGTCGGCGACCAACTCCTCGTAGCTGTCGTGCGCCCGGGCGATGCCGTGTTTGGCGGCAAAGTCCCGGGCGCGGGACGCATCCCGCGAGGCCACCGCGGCGACGACGACCTCGGTGTTCTCCTTGGCCGGGGTGAGAAACGTCGTCGGCGCCCAGCGTGAAGCACCCAAGATTCCGATCCGTACCGGGCCGCCGCCTGCAGACATGGGGGCGATGCTAACAGTCGATCCGGCTGGCCACCGCAACAATTTTGAACAGATCGGACCGCGGCAAAGCGATGCTAGGATCGCGATTCGCCCGGACCGGGCAAAGCGTTGGACACCATCCGCTGAGGAGCTCGATTGGCTGACGGCGACCTGAGTGCGCGCGAGGCCGAACGCGTTGTGTGGGACGTGATCGTCGTCGGCACGGGCATGGGCGGCGGGATGCTGGGCCACTCACTGGCCCGCGCGGGCCGGCGGGTGCTGTTCGTCGAAAAGGGCCGCTCGACCCTGCCCGGGACACCGGGAACGATTCGCGCGGCCATGCCCGAACTCGCCGAACCGGGTGCGGTGCGTTCCGCCGAGGCCTACTACGACGCGTTGGCCCGGGCCGGACGGACCAC
>NZ_JCALCD010000012.1:0-114887 GCF_059812165.1 Mycobacterium sp. NGS69 | reverse complement strand
CACGGGATCTACCCCAGCCGGGCAACCCTCGGCACGGTCAGGGCCCTTGGCCGTCCGGCGCGATGGGTTTGCCGGGGCATTGCAGTCGGTAGCCGATCGTGGGTGAAACCCAGTGGCGCCACTGCTCGTGGCTCATGTTGGCGGCGATCTTCTCGCACAGGGTGTTCTGCGCGTTGAGGGGAAACGGCCAGGTGTGCACGTATTTATCGACGCCACCACTGACCAGCGCGTTGCCCGCCGGGCTGAACGCCACGCCGTACACCGATTCGGCACTGGCCGTGAGCGGTGCGCCGACGGGTTCGCCGGTTTGGGCGTTCCACAATCGCACGGTTCCGTCGTGGCCGGAGGACGCGATGTAGTGACCGTCTGGTGAGATTGTGACCACATTGACCTTGCCCACATGGCCCATCAACGGCGCATCCATCTGCTTGAGCTGGGCCGTATCCCATCGGCGCACAGTGCCGTCCCAGCTGCCGGAGACCAGCATTCGGCTGTCCGGGCTGAACACCACGCTGTAGACGATGTCGCTGTGGCCAACCAGCTGCCCCTTGGGCTGGCCATTGTGGGCGTCCCACAGCCGGATGGTGTTGTCGTCCCCGCCTACCGCGATCAGCGCGCCGTTGGGACTGACGGCCAGGGTCTCCAAACCGGGGCCGTGGCCGGTCAGGGGCTGCCCGATCTGGGCGCCGGTGTGCGCGTCCCACATCTGCACGGCCCATTGTTTTGTGTTCTCGTCGTCACCGGCGGAGAGGATGCGCTGCCCGTCGGGGCTGTATGCCACCGCGGCGACCGTCGTCGCGGTCGTCGGGATGATGCCGGGATTCGCCAATTTGCCCTCCTGGCGGTCCCAGAGGTAGAGCTTGCCGTCCGAATGACCCGAGACGATGCGCTTACCGTCGGGGCTGAACGCGAGCCAGTTCACGCCCGCGAGTTTGCAGTCGGGGGCGCCCCCGCAGGACGACAGGTTTTGGATGGGCCGGTAGTCCGCATCCCGGTCCCACACCAAAATGTGGCCGTCGTGGTCGCCCGCCGCGAAAACGCCCGGATCTGCGGGGTCGAATGCCACGACATTCACTGTGTCTTCGGGTCCCGAGAGCGGGATTGCCTTGGATACGTTGTTCCACACCTGAATGCCGCCCGCCGGGCTGCTGGACATGGCGCCCAGCGTGCCGCTGGCATCACAACTCCCCTTGGAATCGCACCGGCGCCCGTCGTTGAACGCGACGCTTTGGACCGGATCTCCACGGCGTGTTGAGGGGAACAGAAAGCTATACGCGTACGACGCCGACCCCTCACCGACGTCCCACCACCGGATGGTGCCGTCCTGGCTCCCCGACATCAGCAGGCCGCCGGTGGGGCTGAATGTCACCGCGCTGACCGGTGCCGTGTGCACGGCATGCGGCTTCAGGTGATCGAGCAACTCGGCGCCCACCGGCCGTTCGGTGTTTACCCCGTTCCATATCCAGATGGATCCGTCATAGCTGCCCGAGGCGAGCCGACGTCCATCGGGATTGAACGCGAGCGAGATGATCGAATTGGGTTGGCCCTCGAGCGGGCCGGCAAGCAGCGCGCCCGTGTCGGGATCCCACAGCATGATCGCCTTGTCGAAGCCGCCCGACGCGAGCCGGTGGCTGTCCGGGCTGAACGCCACGCTGAACACAGTGTCGGTGTGGCCCGTCAGCGCGGGCCGGCTGAATTGCAGCGTTTGCGGGTCCCAAAGTTGCACCTTGTTATCGGTGTCGCCGGTCGCGAGGTACTTGCCGTCGGGGCTATATGCCAGCGACGCGATACCGGGAATGTTACTGAACGGTTCGGGGTTGGCTGGGCACTCGGAGCCGGCAGTGTTCCTGCACGCGATCAGGTGGCCATTCTCCGCATCCCACAGCCGAACTTCGCCGTCCTCGCCGGTTGATACCAGGCGTCGCCCGTCGGGACTGAACGCCACGCCGGTGATGCGGCTGTGGTGACCCAGCAGCGGCCGGCCGATCTCCACTCCGGAATCGGCGTTCCAGATGCGCACCGTGTAGTCGAACCCACCGGAGGCGATGCGCCGACCGTCCGCGCTGTACGCCGCCGTCGATGTCGATCCCGGGGAGATCAGCTTGCTCGCCCACGATAGCTTGACCGCTGCGGCGACGGCGTAGTCGGCGGTCGTCGTCGGCGAAAGTGCAGTCGCCGCAAGCATTTCCTGAATCGCCTGTACGTCGCTGCCGGGACGGTCCCGGTTGAGGATGCCCAGTGCATCCGCGCCCACCTTCTCCGCGGTCGCCCGCAAGAGGCCCCGGCGGGCGGCGTCCCGTTGCTGCGCGGCCTGGTGCTGGGCGTAGATCGCGTAGCCGAGACTGACAACCGCCACCGTGGCGATGACGCCGATGATCGCGACCGCCCGCCGCAGCTTTCGCGAGTGCGCCCGCTCCTCTTCGGCGAGGGCTTCGGCGGCTTCCCGGCGTTCGCGCTCGATGCGCACCGCGTCGGCGGTTCGCTGGTCTTCGGCCTGCCGGGAGGCCGCCAAGAATTCCTCCACGCCCGCAAGTCGTGTGCCGAATTGCGTTGACTCGGCGAGTTTTTCGGCGTCCGCCAAGCGTGTGCGGGTAAGGAGCCAATCCGGATTGCGGTGCGCGTGCCACCCGGCGGCGCTGCGCTCGATGTCGTGGATGTTCTTGAGATCCTCGCGCTGCTGGTCCAGCCAGCCTCGCAGGTCGTCCCAATGCTCGAAGAGGCTTTCCAGCGCGACCTCGATGACCACGCGACCGTGCTCGTCGCGGTCGCGGACCAGCAGCCGTCTCTGCACCATCTTGTCGATCAGGGGACGGGCCGCCTCGGGAAGCTCGGATTCGGGTGCAACGCGGCGCATCGGCCGGTTGTTCTCGGGGTTGATATTGACCAGGCACGGAATGAAGGCCGCGCGCAGCAGCGCCAGGTCCCGATCGCGTTCCAGCCCGTCGGCCGGCAGGACCTGGTCGATTTCGTTATTGACAACGTCGCGCATGCCGCCCATGCGGCGGTAGTTCTCCAGCGTCAACCGGCCGTTGTGGTGATAGCGCCGATAGAGCCGGTCGAGGGTCAGCGCCAGCAACGGCAGGGTGTCGGCGCCTTCGGCGTCGGTCATCAACTGCTGCACAAGGTCCGGATCGAAACTCAGCGGGGTCTTCTCGCTGACTCGCCGCGCCGGCCCGGTGATTACCTCCTTGTGTTCACTGGCCGGCATCGGTTTGAGATCGTTGAACAGGACCGCACCGACGGCGCGCAGGCCGGGATGGGTTTGCATCCTTTCGTAGCGGTCGGTGCGGATGGTGGCGGCCACGATCAGCCCGAGATCGGCGGTGTTCGTCTGCGCAAGCAGCTCCGCGACCAGCTCGAGGAACCGCGCCGCCTCTGTGCCGGCCCGGGCGGGAAACAGCTCCTCGGCCTGATCCAGCGGCAACACCAGCGTGGGAGGGGCCATCGCCCGTTCACCATCGGGAGAACCGCTGCGCTGCGCAGCGTCGGTGATTCCCGAGACCGCCGTCCCCCCAGCATCATTCGCCTTGTCCGCTGGGTCACGGCGGGCGGCCGCCGCGGTGCGCATCCGCGTGAACAGCTCGCAAATTCGGGCCGCGTCGCCCCTCTTGCAGGCATCCTCGATATCGTCCAACGAGCTGACGGTCACCCCCAAAGCGCGGCGTCCCTGATCGATCGCTCCGGCCAGGCCCTGCTCCCCGGTGAGGGCATGGCCGGCCCGCACCAGCCCGAGCACGGCGAAGTTACGGTCATCGCGCTGCAGTCTGGGAATCAGTCCCGCCCGCAGGAATGACGACTTACCACTTCCGGAAGGTCCAAGTACCACGAACATTGACTCGGGCCCGGGAAATCGGTCGGGTGAAGGGAAACGCATGTTGCGCAGCGCGGCCCAGCCTAACGCGATCGCCGCGTCGCGGCCGAAGAAGACTCCCGCGTCGATGTCCTCAAACGGCTCCCAGCCGCGATATGGGGCCCGCTGAGGATCGTTGCGGGGCGGCCACACGAACGAGTCCGGCCCAATGCCTGGCCCTTCGATCAGACGACAGATGTTGTGCAGCGCCGCGGTGTTGAAAGCCACCGGCGGGCCGTCGGGGATCGTCGGCGGGTCGGCGACGACTTCAATTTCCGTCTTTGGTCCGCCGCGGAACAGATCGCAGCGCTGCCAGTGGGAAGTGATGTCGCCTTTCGGCTCGCCGGCCTGACGCCAGTCGGCGTCGCTCAATTCGTCGAGCCGTGCGATCACGATCCCTTTGCCCGTGCGGTCCGCCAGTTCGTATTCGATCAAGCATTCCTTGGAGGCGATCCAGTCGCGAGATACCAAGCAGAGCAGCCATTCACAACCGGTGTTGCGCAGTAACAGCTCTTCCTTCCATTGACGGCCGAGCTGCAAACCCGTCTTGTCGTCGATGTCCAGAAAGATCTCGCTGGCAAGCTCGGGACGGCGTTCGGTCAGCCACTGCCTAAGAGCCACAGCCTCCCGATTGTTACGGCTGGAATGGCTCATGAAGATACGTAACATGCCAGACTCCGAGGGGCGAACAGCACGATCGGTCGCCAAGTTTGCCAGGTCGCAAGCGTTTTTCGGGCACTTTTGAAAATATTTCAAGCCGGCCAAGGCGTCTCTTTGCCTGGAATTAACCGCCTCGGCATATCAATCAGCGTCCAGCGGTCACCGAAGTACGCGCCGCTGCTTCGCACCGGCTCAATGCGCAAGCCGCCGAATGGATCTGTCGGTGTTACTTCCCGTCGTTGGGGATCAACCGTTGAGCCTTCAATCTCTCGGCGTCGCAGCGCGATGAGCGGCCTGACAAATTGATCGAGGGCGGGTGCTTCTGGGCGACGACAGAAAGTGCTGCACGCCAATCGGTTTCAACCATTCGGCGCGGCGCAGCCGCTTCACCCGTCACTTTCCGCCGACTCACCGAAGGCCGTGGTGAGCACCTCGGCCAAAGTCCCCGGCTCATCGATCCGCACCGCACGAATGAGCCCCGAGCCGACCAGCGCCGCCGCCTGGTCGTCGCCCGAAGCGCCGGCCAGCGCGTCGGCGAACACGTCGGCGGTGCCACCAGAACCCGAGATCACCACGATCGGTCGACCGGCTTCGAGGCTGTGCCGGACATCCGCGTAGGCGATCCGGCCGCCATTGACGAGCAGCGTGACGGACCGTGCCGTCCCCGACAGGACGGTCGCCGTGCGCGCGATCCACGGCGCCTCCGCACCCCAATCCTGGCCCGGGACCACGATGAAGTGGGTGTGATGGGGTTCGAGCGCGGCTTGGACGCGGCTGGGGGGTCGCCAGCGCGGCAGCTCGACCGGTCCGGCGGCCACCACGCCCAGAAGCGGAAATGTCCCCGCCATGCTCGCACGGGCTTCGCCGAACAGCCGCATCACACCGACCCACGTCCCTCCGTCGACGCCGACCGCCCCGCACCGCTGCATCATCGGCGCAATGACTTCCGCGAACAGCGGACGCAGGCCATCCATGCGGGCCTCCCCCAGCCCTGCGGCTCCGCCGACGACCACCACGGCCGGCCGCGGCGGATGCAGGCCAAGCGCGTCGAGTGCCGGGCGCAATTGACTCGCCGCGCTGACGTGCACCGCATGCGCGAAACGTGCACCGGTTAGCTCAACCCTGAACGGCGAAATCACCGGCCTCCCCCGGCAATCCGCCGAACCGTTCGACGGCAAGCAGTCTTCTTCCGTCCGGGCGGACTCCCGCGGTCCTTATCGGCCATATCACCTCCGGTCGCCTCTGCGACCGAACCTATCCGCGATGTCGTCATGGCTGCTGTCAATTCCAAGCATTGCTGCCGCGACGGCGGTCATCGCGGCGGGGCTTGGTCAGCCCGCCGAATCCCAACCTGATTCCGGGCCGTGGCGGACAATGAACGCGTGTCTGGTCGAGGATCTGCGATCGTCCGCGTAGGACTTCGGAACGGAAGACGAGCGCAACGGTGACAGCACCCCTCGCTCCGTGGATCACGGTCACCGGGCTGGACGGCTCGGGAAAGACGACGTTGCTGCGGGGCTTGGCCGAGGCGCTGGGCGGCTTTCAGTTCCGCCTGCCGTACCACCAGTTCGTGCGCCAATTCCTCGATCTTTCCGGAGGGGGGTCGGCATTCGGCGACGCCCACACGGATCGCTTGCTTTTCGCGACGGACGCCCGGTTGACCAACGCCCGCATTCGGTCATGGCGGGAGGCCCACCAGCTCTTGCTCTCTCAGCGGGGCTGGATGGACAATTTCATCTTCGGGGCCGTGCAGGGCGTCAGCTACGAGGACTCGGATTGGCTGCTGCGGACCCGGGAACTCGAACGTCCGGCGGCGATCATCTACTTGACCGCCGAGCCGCGGGTCGCGTTCGACCGCATCTCCGCGGACGAAAACGGCGACAAGTACGAGACGCTCGACTTCATCACCGAGCAACACCGGCAGACGTCGCGGTTCTACGAATGCGTCGGCGCCGGATTGCCGTCGTTGGCGGCCTTCGTGGGCATCCCGGCGATCTTCATCGACACCACGACGACGACCACCGAGTCGGTGCTGCGCCAAGCGCGAGACTTCCTGAGCAGCACGATTTCCACGAAGCAGAATCGGCCCTGATGACGAAGCGCGGCAGCGACAACGTCGTGCTGGTCGACATGGACGGGGTACTGGCCGATTTCGACGCCGCGGTGCTCGAGCAGCTTCCGCCGTCGATCGCGCGCGTCGCGCGAGCGAATTTCTACATCGCCGAGGACTACCCGGGGCACGTCGCCCACGTCAGATACATCACGAGCCATCCGGATTTCTTCCTCGACTTGCCGCTGGTCGACAACGCGCTGCAGGGATGGCAACGCCTCATCGACGCCGGGTACCGACCCCGGGTTTGTTCGGCGCCGCTAAGGAGAAACAAGCAGTCCGTGCAGAACAAACTCGCGTGGCTGCGATGTCACTTCGTGCCGCAATTCGGCGAACAGGTGGTCAGCGAGGCGATCATCGATAAGGACAAGTACCGCTACGCCGGCCTTGCCCTGATCGACGACCGGCCGGACGTCGACACGAACGACGGCCGGGCCAGCTGGCGGCATATCGTGTTCGACCGCCCGTATAACCAGCGGTCCAGCGCCGCACTGCGAATCCGGGGCTGGGACGACCCCGATCTCGAAGCGACGCTTGAAACGGCGCGCTGAATCGCTTGCGCTCAAGCGCCCGCGGGCGCCGGTGCTTTCGTCGTCGAGAATTCCGGGCCCTGATAGACGGGCACCGGTCCACGGTAGCGTCGCCGGAATTCTTCCAGGGGCACCGGCCATTCTTCGCCCCGGTCGCCCTGGATCACGAAGTCGCCGTCGCCGGCGATGACGGGACCCTCAAGCGTATAGACGGTCTCGCCGGTCCGTGCCGGGCGCGCGAGCACCGTGCCCCGGCGTTCCCATCGGCCTCCCGGTATGCGCCGATACGACGCACGAAAGATGTCGTTGCGAACCGGCCAGCTGTGGCCGTCGTCGCACACCTCCCAATCACCGGCCGACCCATGGATCGGCTCGCCGGACCCGGTGGTGCACTTCCATTGCCTGCGATGGCGTTTCGCGGTGACGGTTCCCACCCGCTGGTATGTCTTCCACATCGGTTGCGAGCGGTAACCGAGCTTCGTCAGCTCGATGAGAGTGCCGGCCAGGCTCGTCAGCGCCGCCGCCTTCAATTCCGGGTCGACGACGGTGGCTTCCCAATCGTCCACCAACTTTTCGTGCAACTTGTTGCGTTCATCTCGCTCGTCGCCGCGGGACCACCCGTGTTCACGGAGGCAGCGGCTCCAGTCTTCCCATTCCGCTCGCGCCATCGCATACGCGGAGTCTTCGGTGAATTCGAGCCGCTTCAACTGGGCCAGCGCGATCTCCGAATCCGCCAAATTCTTCAGTGCGGCGCCTCTCAATTCCGGATCAGCCAAGGTGGCTTCCCAGCTCTCCACCAGCCTTTCGTGCTGCTTGTTCTTGACGTTGCGCGAGGGGCCCCAGGTCCATCCGCGGTCGCGCAAGTAGCGGCTCCACCTTTCCCACTCCGCTTGTGCCAGAACGTAAATGGCGACTGGGTTGAATCCCAGGCGTTCCAGCGTCTCGGCCGCGGGCCCGGCGGCATCGCCGGGTGGGGTGGTTCCGCCGTCGACGAGGGCATCCAGCTCTTTCAGACTCTCCGGGGAGACATGGCCGTGGCGCGAATCTCCCACGTTCCAGGTATGACCGGCGATCTTTTCCACCATCCAGAGGGCATTTCGCAGCTGACGACGGTTCGAATCCTTGTAGAAGCCGCTGAGCTTCTCCCAGGGCTGCGCCGACGGCTTGGTGCGGTCCTCCTGCGACGACGCGTATCGATCGTGGATCAACATGGCGGCGCGCTCGAAGTTGTCGTGCGCCTGCCCATCTGACAGCGCCATCCCGAGCCGGTAGGTACGCAACTCACAGGCGACCGGTACGCGTTCGGCATCGATCCGGGCAGCCGGATCGCACATGTAGATCGGCATCGTGGGATGGCTGGCGGCCAGCCGCGTTCCCAAGGTCGGGTCGGCGGCCGCGGTCGAGTCCACCACGATCACCGCCTTGGTGGAGTCGGCGCCGTCCGTCTGCTCGACCACCCCGCTGACCCCCGCCGCGGAGGGCGTGGCGGCGACCCGGTCGACCGGTGGCGGACCGCTGGTGAGTCCCTTCCGCTCGTGGCGTGCCTCATGATCACGGACGTATTCGTCGGCGTCCGGTGCGACCAGTGTCAGCGCGGGCAGCCCCGGTTCGCCCTCCGGAGCGTGGAAACAGCGTTCGACATGCCGCTGCGACATTTCGGCGCAGAGCGCGAGGGTTAATTGCGAAGTGCCGCAGACGATGATTCGTCGAACCGATTTGTTCCGCAGAATCTCCTCGATCAGTCGACGAGCCGTCGCCTCATACTTCGAGACCGTGTCCGCGGCCCACAGGTGATCGGACTCGCCCCCGTGCTGTCCGAACTTCTGGGCCCGCCACGCCTCGGCCAGCCACGGGTCGTCGATGCGCACGATAAGGGGGATGCGTCGCTTGGTGGCGATGGGCGCCAACCGGTGGCTGATGAGCGACAGCCGCAACAGGTTGGTCGACGGATCGGCGGAGAGCAGATAAAGGCCGCTCATCCGCCGCCAGAACCTCTGCATCACAAGCGTTTCCGCGCGATCGAAGCTCACCTGCACGATGCGCGCGCCGGCCCTGCGCGACTCGGCCACGCAGGCCCGCTCAGGGCTGTCCGTTATGAGCACCAGGGCGCTACCCGGGCGAAGTGTGCGTGAAATGGGGCCGATCATCGACGCCGAGTCGTCATCGAGGTCCACCACGACGGTGACCCACCTGGCCCAAGCCGCGCGCAGCCGGTCGGATTGCGCGCGGAACGCCGCGGCGGCGACTCCCACCAGGCTGATGAAGATCGCAGCGACGATCGTCAACCGCGCGACCTCGAGCGCGGCCGGTGTGGGTTTCGGACATGCCGCGCCGTCGAGAGATTCGTCGCCGATGCCGCCCTTCACCAGGGAGACCGTCCACAACAACGGGCCGATGAGGGTCGGATGGTCTCTGTTCGTGCATCTCCAAAACGAGTTCAAGCCCAGCACCAGGCTGGTCAGGGTGAGGCCGACGACGATCATGACCGGCACCGCCACCGACGAACGGTTGCGCCGCAACAGGTAGGTGATGACGCACAACAGCGCGATGACCCCGCTGACGAGGACGACCGGGACCCAGTCGCCGCCCTGGGCCAGCCACTCCAGCCACCGAGGCCACTTCCGCTGAAAATGAGAGGCAAACACCGCCAGACAGGTGATGAGTCCGACGGAGACAACAAGTAGCAATACCTGCGCGATTCGCAGAGTCAGCCGGCTCAGCCGAGCCAAGGGGGCGGCCGGGTCATCGATCGCAATGCCGCTGCGCCAACGGCTTTCGGCCGATTGGTGGTTGCCTTCGGGGCCGGAATGCAGCGTCATTCAAGCGGCCGCCGGTCGCGAATCCGAGGCGTCGACAGGCGCCGCGCGCATTGCCATTGGTGCATCGGCAAAGAATATCGACGCGCCGTTGGGCGCGGGAGGCATTTTGCGGTCGGGGCGGGCGTCATGGCCAGCGCTTGAGGCAACCGTTTTCGTCACCGAGCACCCCCACGCGGAACGCCGCGACACGGGCGAACACCGATGGCGCCGACTCGCCGTTGATGTCGCTGGCCGCCCGGCCGTTGGTCAGCAGGCCCGATACGGCCTCGTCGACGTCGCCGCCGGTCAGTGCGATCGTGGCTCCGTTCGAGACCGTCACGGGCTTGGCTAGTTTCGCGGTGGCCACGCCGGTCAGGCACGCGGTTCGCAGCCCCGCGTTCGTGTTGTCGAGCGCCAATCCACCGTGTTGCTTCTCCACGGCAAGCATGAAGCGCGACACCAAGACCGAAAACGCGGTGTAGTCACCGAACAGGGGCCCCATCATGTCCAGGGGCGAGCCACGGGCCAAGCTCGTGCCCATCAAGATGAGCCGGGGCATGTCAGCGACGATGGTGTTGCTCGACGGGCAGTACCATGCCGGCGGGCTCGGAGGGGCGTCGGGGCAGGGCGGCCGGTCGAAGGCGAGTTGTGGGGGCGTCTGCGGCGCAAAAACCTTGTTCATCGCCTCGATCACCGCCTTCGCCAACTCGGTGGTGATCGGCGTTTCACCGGTGTTGCCGTGCTCGAGCCATTCCTTTGGGAGAGTGCTGCGGCGCTGCGCGATCTCCGTTTCGTCGATACCCGCGCAGGTCGAAACGCCGCCGTCGAATCCGAATTGGAACGCCGTGACCCGCTCGAACGCCGAGCCGTGTACCAGTCTTTGCTCTCGAGGGTTGCCTTCGGTGAGCAGTGGGTCGCGGATCCCGATCATGACCATCAGCAGCTTCGCCAGCCCATCGCCGGTGCTCAACGTGAAGCGGGGGGATTTGCCGTCTGCCACCCAGCGCATGTAGACGCCCGCAAAACAGTCGGCCTGCTGTTCGGCCACCGTCGCGGTGGCGGCGTTTTTGACGTCGACCAAGGACGCCATGTGCTGGATGGCGTGGCCGTATTCGTGCGCGAGCACTACCACGGGACCCATATCGCCACCGGTGTCGCGCTCCTGGGGCATCAGCACGCCGCGATCCCATCCGATCGTGTTGTCCGACGGCGTGCACAGGGCCGGCGGGCTTGGCCGGTCGTCGGGACAGTTCTGGTCTCGTGCTTCGGTGCTGCCGCACCACATGGCGTTGACGGTGCCGTGCGTGGAGCCACCGCAAAAGGAGCCGTTCTTGTAGCGCGAGTCCCACGAGAACACGGCGTTGACGGGCGCGAACTTGCCCTTCAAGGGCCTGCCGTAGGCGCCCGACCAGAATTGCTCGATATCGGCGACCCCCATAGCGGCGAGGTTGTCGATCTCGCCGCCGTCACCGTCTTGAATCGCTCGCGTCGGACCGGGAGCCCCGGGCCGCAGGCCCGAGGTTCCGTTCGCGACGGGCGCGCCCGCCACCTGCGACGGGTTGGCGACCTCCGGTATGGGTGGCTGGAATTCGGGAGGCTTCGGGGGCGGATGCGAGCAACCGGCGACCAACACGATCACCGACACCGCCGCGCCCGCGGCGCCCATAAATCGTTGTCTCCCCCGGCATTCGGCTGGCATCGCTGATCACCCGGACGGGGGAAGTGCCACCAGAATGGTGTCGGCACGAGATAGATGTTGTTCCGCCGTGGCCAGAAACGACGCAAAGTCGTCGAGTTTGGGCATGCTACGGGTGAAGACGGACTCGATGCAGGATTGCGCTGCGCTGTCGAAGTTGTCGATCGCCTGCTGGACCTCAACGGTCAGTTTTGTATCCGGGGTCGGCATGTCTTGCCGCAACCGTTCATCGGCATCGCGGAGCTGTGTGCAATTCGCGAGCAGCTTATCGGCATTGATCGCACCCGAGGCCTGCAGGACTTCGAACGCGGCGTTTTCCGCCTTATGGATGTCTTCAACTGGGGCGGTGACGCGGGAAAGCCAATCGGCAACTGCACCTTGGGCACTGGCGCTCGGTATGGAACCGGTCGCCACCATGGCGACGACACCAACGGTAACAACTCCCACCGCGGAGAGACTCCGCCAACACGGGGCTATCGAACTACCGTTCAGGAAAGTCACCGTGATTGGACTCCCGTGTCTCCCTGTGTGGCGGCCGCCCACACAGGCCAAAAACCACCCGAAAGGTCAGCTCCCCGCCGTACCGAGCGGGAACGCTCTCACATTTTCGACACACCGCGGCACGGTTGGCAACCGCAGCGGGGCCATCGATCAGGGCGGTCCGGGTGAGTATGGATAGACGTACACGCGCCGGTCGTCGCCGCCCGGCGACACGAACAGCCGGTGCCCGGACTCGTCGATCGCCAGCCACTGGGCGTCGCTGGGCGACCATCCCGGAATTTTGCCCAGCGACGCGAACGTCTTCAGCGCACTCCCCCGACCGGGCAGCTCGTAGATGTCGGCGGAATTGAAGAACAACGCGAACAGGCGCCCGGCGCCGTCGGGCAGCATGTCCTGCGCCGAACCCGGCCCGGTGAACTGCGTGAGCGATGCGCCGTTGGCGCCGTCGTACACCGAAATCGTTGCGGGCGCGATCACCGGCGGGCCCCCGGCCGAGACGTACACCGTGTTGGTCTTGGGTTCGAAGCCCAGGTCGTTCGCTTCGCTGGGCCCGCCGACCGGCGTCCGCCACGTCTCGCTGAGGTTCTGGTCGGCGCGCGCGACGTGGTGCGGGTCGGTGTACACCGCTCCCCCGCGGACGGGGTCGGCGGCGATGAACTGAATCAGCCTGTTCTCGGTTCTGACGAGCGGTGCGACGTCGTGCTCGCGGACCAGTTGCCCGGCCGAGTCGAACTGAACAAGGCATTGCCCGGTGGGCGAGAGCCCGCCGCCGTACACCAGTCCGGTCGCCTGGTCGACCGCCAGCACCTCGGCCGTGCAAGACCGTCGCGACGTTGTCGAAATCAGTGTGTCCGTATCGGTGTCGAACACCCGCAGATCGCCGGAAGCCAGTAGGGCGTAACCACGTTTGAGCGCGTTGTTGACCGCGATGTGGTGGACGCCTCCGTGCGCTATCGACTCGTCCAGCTGCACTGGTGTGGCGGCCGGCGAGGATGTCGAGACCACATAAATAGTGCCCCAGCTCGGAAACGTTTGGAACACATATAATTTGGCCGATCCCGAACTGTAGGCCAATTCGGTGGGGTGGAACGGGAATTCGATGAAGCTGACGCCCGGGGCTTTCGTCGGCGCCGACGACGGCGGTTGCGGTTGCGGTTGCGGTTGCGATTGCCGCGCCGCCGGGTGCGAGCAGCCGACCGTGGCGATGACGAGCGTCGCCGCCAGCGCCCAACCGGATCGGCGCGGCCGGCCGAAACGCATACTGTTCGTCACAGGGCCGGCGTTGCCGCGCATAACCGGCGATCATCGCATCCGGTGGACACGCTGATCAATAATTCGCCGACAACCGGTTCGGCCCTACCCGAGCCGGGCCATCCAGCCGTGGGTGTCGGCGAAGGTGCCCCGCTGGATCCCGGTCAGCGTGTCGCGCAGCGCCATCGTCACCTCACCGGGTTGGCCGTCGGCGATGGTGAATTCGCTGTCGCCGTACTTCACCCGCGACACCGGGGTGATGACGGCGGCGGTGCCGCACGCGAACACCTCGGTGATCTCGCCGGCCGCGGCCTTCTTCTGCCACTCGTCGATGTCGATTTTGCGTTCCTCGACGGCGAACCCGGCGTCAATGGCCAACTGCAGCAAGGAATCCCGCGTGATGCCGGGCAGCAGCGACCCAGACAGCTCCGGGGTGACCAGCCGTGCCGATCCGCCGCTGCCGAACACGAAGAAGAGGTTCATCCCGCCCATCTCTTCGATGAAGCGGCGTTCGACGCCGTCCAGCCACACCACCTGGTCGCACCCGTTTTCGGCGGCCTCGGCCTGGGCCAGCAGCGACGCGGCGTAGTTCCCGCCGAACTTGGCGGCACCGGTGCCGCCCGGGCTGGCCCGCACGTATTCCGTCGACAGCCACACGGTCACGGGGCTGATGCCGCCCTTGAAGTAGGCGCCGGCCGGCGACGCGATCAGCAGGTAGCGGTACTGCTTGGACGGTCGCACCCCCAGCCCCGGCTCGGTGGCGAAGATGAACGGCCGCAGGTACAGCGCCTCTTCGCCGCCGGCCCGCGGCACCCAGGCCTTGTCGACGGCGACGAGCTGGCAAAGCGATTCGATGAACAGGTTTTCGGGCAGCTCGGGAATGGCCAGCCGCCGCGCCGACGACCGCAGCCTGGCGGCGTTGGCCTCGGCGCGGAATGACACGACGGAGCCGTCCGCCCAGCGGTAGGCCTTGAGGCCCTCGAACACTTCCTGGGCGTAGTGCAGCACGATCGCCGACGGGTCCAGTTCGATCGGGCCGTAGGGGATTACGCGCGGGTTGTGCCAGCCCTGCCCCTCGGCGTAGTCGATCGACACCATGTGGTCGGTGAAATACCTGCCGAAACCCGGGTCGGCGAGGATTGCATCACGTTCGCTGTCGGTCGCCGGATTGGACGCGCGTAGAACCGTGAACTCGGGCGAGTCGCTGGTCATGGGGCCGATTCTATATCCGCGCGCCAACGGGTTTTTGCCACCGAACGCGCGCTAACGCGTTTTCACGGCGACGAACGGCGGGCGCACGACCTCGCATTCGGCGGCGCGGCCGCGGACGTCGACGGTGACACGCTGACCGTCGTCGATCCCCGCGTCGGTGTCGATCAACGCCAGCGCGATGCCGACTTGCAGTGTCGGAGAGAACGTCCCGGACGTGGTGACCCCGACCGGTCGCTCCCCCGCCAGGACCGTCAGCCCGGGACGCAGCACGCCGCGGCCGACCATCCGCAGGCCGCGCAGCAGCCGCCGCGGCCCGGCTTCTTTCTCGGCCAGCAGCGCCTCACGGCCGAAGAACGCGTCCTTCTTCCAGCCGATCGCCCAGCCGCAGCGGGCCTGCAGCGGCGAGATGTCGAGCGAAAGTTCGTGCCCGTGCAGCGGATAGCCCATCTCGGTGCGCAGCGTGTCGCGGGCGCCCAGGCCGGCGGGCTCTCCCCCGGCGGCGCGCACGGCGGCGACCAGCCCGTCGAACACCACCCCCGCCGAGTCCCAGGGCGGCAGCAGCTCGTAGCCGTGCTCCCCGGTGTAACCGGTGCGGCAGACGCGCACCGGCACCCCCGAGTACGACGCGTCGGCGTAGCCCATGTAATCCATATCGGTCGGCAGGCCCAGCTCGCCGAGGACGTCCGCCGATCGTGGACCCTGCACGGCCAGCACGGCGTAGGAGCGATGTTCGTTGGTGATCGTCAGCCCGGCCGGGGCGGCCGCCCGCAGCGCGTCGACCACCGCGGCGGTGTTGGCGGCGTTGGGCACCAGAAAGATTTCGTCGTCGTCGACGTAGTAGGCGATCAGGTCGTCGATCACGCCACCGGATTCGGTGCAGCACAGCGTGTATTGCGCCTTGCCCGGGCCGATGCGGCCCAGGTCGTTGGTGAGCGCGGAGTTGACGAACGCGGCGGCGCCCGGCCCGCGGACCAACGCCTTGCCCAGGTGGCTGACGTCGAACAGGCCCACCGCGTTGCGGGTGGCGTTGTGTTCGCTGACGGTGCCGGCATAGGACACCGGCATCAGCCAGCCGCCGAACTCGGCGAAGTTTGCGCCCAGGTCGCGATGGCGGTCGTCCAGCGGTCCGTGCAGCAGCTCCGTCACGACGCCTTACCCTAATCGGCGCCACGGCTGGCACACTTGGGCAGGTGTCCAATCCGCTGGACTTCGACGAGCTCGAGGCCGCGGGCGTCGCGAACCCCCGCGAGCGGGCCGACCTGATCAAATACCTCGACGGGCTCGGCTTCAGCGTCGACGAGATGGCGGAAGCCGAACGCCGCGGGCGGCTGTTCGGGCTGGCCGGTGACGTCCTGGCGGGGACGGGCCGCCCGATCTACACGCTGCAATCCGCCGCCGACCGGCTCGGCCTGTCCGCCGACGACGTGGCCCAGGCGTGGGCTTCGCTCGGCCTGACGGTCGCCGGCCCCGACGTCCCGGCGCTGAGCCAGGCCGACGTCGACGCCCTGTCGACGTGGGTGGGGCTCAAGGCGGTGGTGGGCGAGGACGGGGCGCTCGGGATGCTGCGGGTACTCGGCGCCGCGATGGCCCGGCTGGCGGAGGCCGAGTCGTCGGTGATCCGCGCCGGGACACCGGACATCCAGATGAACCACACCCACGACGAGCTCGCGACCGCACAGGCGTACCGGTCGGTCGCCGAGTTCGTGCCCCGCATCGGCGCCCTGATCGACGTCGTGCACCGCCACCACCTGACCAGCGCGCGCACCTATTTCGAGGGGGTGCTGCGCGACACGTCGGCGAGCGTGGTGTGCGGCATCGGTTTTGCCGATCTGTCCAGCTTCACCGCGTTGACCCAGGCGCTGACGCCCGCGCAGTTGTCCGACCTGCTCACCGAGTTCGGGGCCACCGTCGCGGACCTGGTGCACGCCGACGGCGGCCGGGTGGTGAAGTTCATCGGCGATGCCGTGATGTGGGTGTGCTCGTCGCCCGAGCGGCTCGCGCGGGCCGCGGTCGATCTCGTCGACCATCCGCGGGCGCGCGAGGCGGGCCTGGGCGTGCGGGCCGGTCTGGCCTACGGCGCCGTGCTGGCCATCAACGGCGACTACTTCGGCGTCCCGGTGAACCTGGCCGCCCGCCTGGTGGCCTCCGCGGCGCCCGGGCAGATCCTCATCGCGTCCGAGCTCCATGACCAGTTGCCCGACTGGCCCGCGGTCCCCCACGGCCCGTTGGCGCTCAAGGGTTTCGACGGGCCGGTGACCGCCTTCGAA
Organism: Mycobacterium sp. NGS69; assembly: GCF_059812165.1. Lineage (NCBI taxonomy): Bacteria > Bacillati > Actinomycetota > Actinomycetes > Mycobacteriales > Mycobacteriaceae > Mycobacterium > Mycobacterium sp. NGS69. The sequence goes on along the minus strand of NZ_JCALCD010000012.1, from coordinate 98,012 downwards.
CTGCACGGCCGGGAGACTGCCCAGGAAACGCCCGGCGCAGGTGATTAGGGTGGTTTGCCGTGACCACCGAACCTGGCTACCACGCCCCCACCGTCAACGTCGCCACGGCGCTACCCAAGCGCGGTGCGGGATCGACGGTATTGCTGGTGCCGGTCGTCTCGACCGGCGACGAGGACAAGCCGGGCGCGGTCGTCGCCGCGGCCGAGGCGTTCCTGTCCGAGGAGGCTATTGCCGAGATCCAGGACGGGCTGCGGGCGCTGGAGGCCACCGGCGGCAGTGAGCAGGTGCACCGGCTGGTGGTGCCGTCGCTGCCGGTGTCCAGCGTGCTGACGATTGGCCTGGGCAAGCCGCGCCCCGAGTGGCCGGCCGACACGATCCGGCGCGCCGCCGGCGTGGCGGCCCGGTCGCTGGGCACCGCCGAGGCGGTGATCACCACGCTGGGCGAGCTGCCGGGCGACGACGTGTGCTCGGCCGCGGTGGAGGGGCTGGTGCTGGGCAGCTACCGGTTCACCGAGTTCCGCAGCGACAAGACCGCCCCCAAAGACAAAGGCCTGCGCAAACTCACCGTCCTCGCCACCGCCAAGGACGCCAAGAAACAGAGCGCGCACGGCGCCGCCGTCGCGACAGCGGTCGCCACGGCCCGCGATCTCGTCAACACTCCGCCCAGCCACCTGTTTCCGGCCGAATTCGCCAAGCGCGCAAAGGCTTTGGGAGAGTCGGTCGGCCTCGAGGTGGAGGTGCTCGACGACAAGGCGCTGCAGAAGGCCGGCTACGGCGGGGTGATCGGCGTCGGGCAGGGCTCGTCGCGGCCGCCGCGGCTGGTGCGGCTCATCCACCGCGGCTCGAAGCTGGCCAAGAAGGCGAAACAGGTCAAAAAGGTCGCGCTGGTCGGCAAGGGCGTCACGTTCGACACCGGGGGTATCTCGATCAAGCCGGCGGCCTCGATGCACTACATGACCTCGGACATGGGTGGCGCCGCCGCCGTCATCGCGACGGTCGCGCTGGCCGCGCAGCAGCAGCTGCCGATCGACGTGATCGCCACCGTGCCGATGGCCGAGAACATGCCGTCGGCCACGGCGCAGCGCCCCGGCGACGTGCTGACGCAGTACGGCGGAATCACCGTCGAGGTGCAGAACACCGACGCCGAGGGCCGGCTCATCCTGGCCGACGCGATCGTGCGGGCGTGTGAGGACAACCCGGACTATCTCATCGAGACGTCCACGCTGACCGGCGCGCAAACCGTCGCGCTGGGCGCCCGCATCCCCGGCGTGATGGGCAGCGACGAGTTCCGCGACCGGGTGGCCGCGATCAGCCAGCGGGTGGGCGAGAACGGCTGGCCGATGCCACTGCCCGACGAGCTCAAGGACGACCTGAAGTCAGGAGTGGCCGACCTGTCCAACATCAGCGGCCAGCGCTTCGCCGGCATGCTGGTGGCCGGGGTTTTCCTGCGCGAGTTCGTCGCCGACGGCGTGGACTGGGCGCACATCGACGTCGCCGGGCCGGCCTACAACACCGGCAGCCCGTGGGGGTACACGCCCAAGGGGGCCACCGGCGTGCCGACCCGCACCATGTTCGCGGTGCTCGAGGACATCGCCGAGAACGGCTGAGCCCTACGCCGTCAGCCGCTTGAGCACCGCCCGGCCCACCTTCCGGCGCGGCCAGCCCGTCACGCGCGCCGCGGCCAGCGCCGCGTTGGCCGCGTTGCGCCCGCACGCGCCGTGCACGGATCCCCCGGGGGTGGCGGACGCGCTGCCCAGATACAGCCCCTCGACCGGGGTTTCGGCGCGGCCCAGCCCCGCCGCCGGACGGAAGATCGCCATCTGTTGCAGCTGCGCGGTTCCCCCGTTGAGGGCGCCCAGGTGCAGGTTGGCGTCGCTGGCCTCCAGGTCCGACGGGCGCTGCACGAACCGGTCGATCACCGCCGAGCCGAAACCGGGGGCATGCTCTTCGATGACGTGATCCATCGACTTGGCCAGCCGCTCGGCCGCGGCGTCGTCGGCCACGTTGCGCGGCAAATGCGTGTAGGCCCAGACGCTTTCGGTGCCTTTCGGCGACCGGCTCGGGTCCGCGGTGGTGGTCTGGCCCAACAGCATGAACGGATGCTCGGGCACCACCCGCGTGTTCAGGTCGGCCATCCAGCGCACCAGCCCGTCGGCGTCGGCCCCCAGGTGCACCGTGCCCAGGCCCCGCAGGCCTTCCGCTCGCCACGGGATGGGGCCGGCCAGCGCATAGTTGACCTTCACCACCGGCGGGTCCCAGACGTAATGCTCGAGGGCGCGGCGCAACCCGGCCGGCACCGCGTCGGCGGGCAGCATGTCGCAGAACAGCCGTGGCGCCGTCACGTCGGCCACGATCGCCCGGCGCGCCCGGACCGTCCGCCCGCCGGCCGTGGTCACCGCGACCGCCCGGCCGCCGCGCACCTGGATGCGAGACACGTTCTGGTCGCATTCGATTCGCGCACCGGCGGCCTCGGCGCGCCTCACCAGCGCGGCCGTCAGCTGTCCCGACCCGCCGACGGGCACCGGCCAGCCGCCGTCCTGGGCGAGCATCGTCATCAGAAAGCCCATGGCGCCGCTGACGGGCGCGTCCGGCGGGACGTCGGCGTGCATCGCGTTGCCCAGCAACAGGATTCGCGGCGCCTCGCCGTCGAATAGCTCGTCCACCATGGTGTTGGCCGGCTGGATCAACAGGCGGGCGAGCCGCACGGCGTCGGCGGTACCGAGCTTGAGCAGCAGCCGCAGCATCGGGCGCACCGGCGGAAACGGCGCCAGCATGGCGTCTAGCAACGGCGCGGAGATCTTGCGCCACAATTCCACCGCGCGCCACCAATTGTCGCCGTCGGCCCGCTCGCGGCGCGCCAATTCCGTTGCGGTGCGGGCCGGGTCGCGGTAGATGACGGGCGGGTCGTCGTCGGCCGCGTTGCGCGGATGGCCCACCACCGCGGGCGCGTGTGACCACCGCAGCCCGTGGTCTTCCAGCCGCAGCGCCGCCATCGCCGGCGACGCCACCGTCATCGGGTAGAACGAGCTGAACAGGTCGGTGATGTATCCCGGTGTCAGCTCGGCGCTGCGCACCGCGCCGCCGGGCTCGGGTTGGGCCTCGAGCACCAGCACGTCCCAGCCCGCGTCGGCCAGCATCGACGCGGCCACCAACCCGTGGTGCCCGGCCCCGATGACGACGGCGTCGGCCGTCTCGTCGGCCATGCGCCTATTTGACCTGGCTCGGCTCGAGCCGTTCGGCGAGCGCGGTCAACCGCAGCAAGCACTCGCGGTTGCGCGGATAGACGGCGGCCAGGGCCAACTGGTCGGGAACGATCCTCATCGGACCGGACGCCGGCACCTCGATCATCTCGATCCGGCACCCGCCGTCCGGAGTATCGCTGAGCCGCAAAGTTATTCGTGCGGCGCCCAATCGCCCGAGACCAGCGCGCAGGACGAGTTCCTCACCGGGCGTGCAGCTTTCGGACACGGTCGCATCGCTGATGACCAGCGGCCACACCCCCACCGAGTGCTTGATCGCGGAGCCGGGCGCCGGCCAATCCGGGTCCACCGCGCGGGTCCGGCTGTTGCCCACCACCCACTGCGCGTACGTCCAGCCATCGGTCATCGTGTCCCAGATCTGCTGGCGGGACGCCCTTACCTCGCGGGTTGCAGCCAAAGTCATGGCGTCCGGATACCCGGGTCGGCGCAAACCATGCGCCGGATCGGGCCACGGCAAACGTTTAGCGGCCGCGGCCAGCGGCTACTACGCCGTTACCAGACTCGCGTTTGACAGGAGGCCAATAGTGACTGTGCGACGGTTGATCATCGCGGTGGGTGCGGTGCTCTTGCTGGCCGGCATCATCGGGCTGCTGGTGCCGGTGTCCGTGTCCGACGGCAGCGGCAATTCCGTGTCGTGCGGGAACGGAATCGCCACCGATTTGTCCAGCGCGCGCAGCGCAAACGACAAGAACGGCGCCAACATCCCGATCCTGAACCAGGTCCTCCCGCACACCGACTACGTGGCCCAATGCCAGTCGTCGGTCAACAGCCGTCGCAGTTGGACGATCCCGCTGGCCGTCGTCGGCATCCTCGCCGTCGGCGGCGGGCTGGTGGTCGCACGGCAGGGGGCGCGGCGGACGGGCGTCTAGTGGCGATTGCGAGCGCGGCGTAGCCGGGCGAAGCGGGTCGCCACCATTGGACTAGATCACCCGCACGCGTGCGGCGTTGCGCAACGCCTGCGGCGCCACGCGGGACAGGCCGTAGACCGCATAGGCTTCCGGCGCGACGGGCCGAATCGGCTTCTTCTTCTTGACCGACGACAGGATCGCGTTGGCGACCTTGTCCGGCCCGTAGTGGCGCAGCGCGAACATCCGGCCGATCTGGCCGCGCCGGTCGTCGACCTGCTCGTCCTTGCCCACGGGCGCGGTGAAGCGGGTGGTGCTGATGATGTTGGTGTTGATGACGCCGGGGCAGATGGTGGTCAGCCCGACGTCGGCCACGTCCAGTTCGGCCCGCAGGCAGTCGGAGAACATGTAGGTGGCCGCCTTCGAGGTGCAGTAGGCGCTCAGCGACCCCAGCGGCGAGAATGCGGCCATCGACGCCACGTTGACGATGTAGCCGCCGGTGCCGCGCTCGACCAGGCGCCGGCCGAAGGACCGGCAGCCGTTGACCACGCCGCCCAGGTTGATGTCGAGCACCCGGTCGAACTGCTCGGCGGGGGTGTCCAGGAATCCGCCGGCCGCGCCGATGCCGGCGTTGTTGACGACGATGTCGGGGACGCCGTGTTCGGCGCTGACGCGCTCGGCGAACGCCTCGACCGCGTCGGCGTCGGACACGTCGAGCACGTAGGCGTGGGCGACGCCGCCACGCGCGGTGATCTCGGCGGCGGTCTCCTTGACGGTCGCCTCGTCGATGTCGCTGACCACCAGCTCGGCGCCCTCGCGCGCGAAGGCGAACGCGGTCTCGCGCCCGATGCCGCTGCCCGCGCCGGTGACCGACACCAGGGTGTCGCCGAAGTACTCGCGGGGACGCCCGACCTGCGCGCGCAGCATCGCCCGGCTCGGCGGCTTGCCGTCGGTCAGGTCGGCGAAGTCGTGCACCGCGGCCGCCATCACCTGCGGGTGCGACATAGGCGAGAAGTGACCGGCCCGGATGTCGCGGCGCCACAACCGCGGCACCCAGCGCGCGGTCTCGTCGTACCCGTAGGGCCGCACGTACTTGTCGCGGGTGTTGACGATGAGCTGCACCGGCACGTCGACGGTCTGCGGCCGGCCGCGCATGGAGAAGGAGCGAAAGTAGTTGGCGGGGTAGGTCTTCACCGAACGCGCGGCGTCGGAGGCCAGCTTGTCCGAGTGGTGAATTTTGTCAGCGGGGATGTTGTCGACGGCGTTGCGGCGCAGCGCCGGGATCGACAGCGCCAGCCGGAGAGACAGGGGCGCGAGCACCGGGATCGAGAAGAACACCATGTAGGTCAGCCGCAGCGCCTGGATGATCGAGCGCAGGAACCTCCGCGGGCGCCAGGGCTGGCGCAGCCCGCTGAACATGTAGTGGACCAGCTGCTCCTGGCTGGGGCCGGACACCGACGTGAACGAGGCGACCCGGTCGGCCGCGCCCGGCCGCTTCAGGTACTCCCAGATGCCCACCGAGCCCCAGTCGTGGGCCAGCACGTGCACCGGCCCGCCCGGGCTGAGCTCGCCGATCACCGCGGCGAAGTCGTCGGCGAACCGGGCCATGGTGTAGGCGGAGACCCGTTTGGGCGCCGACGTCATGCCGACGCCGCGGTTGTCGTAGCGGATGACGCGGAATCGCTCGGTCAGCTGCGGGACGACGCCGTCCCAGAGCACGTGCGAGTCGGGGAAGCCGTGCACCAGCACGACCGTCGGGCCCTCGCGGTTGCCCTCCTCGTATACCGCGACGCGCACGCCGTCGCTGCTGTCGACGAACCGCTGGGGTACCTGTGGTAGCGCCGGCATCGAACCTCCCCGCTCTGACTGGCCCCTGCGCCAGTGGCCACACCGTAGCAAGCGGGCCGGCGCCGACCTGGCACCCGAGCGCTGTCCGCCCTGGATGTGTGCCGACGAATGCGCGGTGACAGGATAGTTTTGATAGCGACTTCGGTTCTGCCAAGCGACATGTTCGACGTGCCCCGACCTACGATCGAGGAGTCAGAAGAGATGGCCTTCTCCGTCCAGATGCCGGCACTCGGTGAAAGCGTCACCGAGGGGACGGTCACCCGCTGGCTCAAGCAGGAAGGCGACACGGTCGAACTCGACGAGCCGCTCGTCGAGGTGTCGACCGACAAGGTGGACACCGAAATCCCGTCGCCGGCCGCCGGTGTGCTGACCAAGATCGTGGCCCAGGAGGACGACACGGTCGAGGTCGGCGGCGAGCTGGCGGTCATCGGCGACGCGGGTGAGCAACCCCAGGCCCAGCCCCAGGCGCCCAGCCAGCCGGAGCCGCAACCGGAACCCGAGCCGGAACCCCAAGCCCAGGCCCAGGCCCAGCCCGAGCCCCAGCCGGCGGCGCCGGCCCAGCCGGCCGCGTCGGGCGGCGGTTCCGGCGACGCCAAGCCGGTGCTGATGCCCGAACTCGGCGAGTCGGTGGCCGAAGGCACCGTGACCCGCTGGCTGAAGAAGGTCGGCGATTCCGTCCAGGTCGACGAGCCGCTGGTGGAGGTGTCCACCGACAAGGTGGACACCGAGATCCCGTCGCCGGTGGCCGGCGTCCTGCTCAGCATCACCGCCGAGGAGGACGCGACCGTCCCGGTCGGCGGCGAGCTGGCGCGGATCGGTGCCGGAACGGACGCCGCCGCGCCGGCCCCCTCGGCTCCCCCGGCGCCGCCCGCACCAAAACCCGAACCCAAGCCGGAGCCAAAACCCGAACCCAAGCCGGAGCCGGCGGCGGCGAAGCCCGCGCCCGCGCCGGCGCCGCAACCCGAACCGGCACAGGCCGCGCCCGCCCCGGCGCCGGCGGGCGGCCCGAGCCCGGACGGCGCGCCCTACGTGACCCCGCTGGTGCGAAAGCTGGCCAACGAGAACAACATCGACCTCGCGCAGGTCGCCGGCACCGGCGTCGGCGGTCGCATCCGCAAGCAGGACGTGCTCGCGGCCGCGCAGAAGAGGGACGAGGCGAAAAAGGCGCCTGCGCCCGCAGCCGCCACGGCACCCGCCGCCGCGCCCGCCGCCGACGGCAAGGCCGCTCCCGCCGCCCCCACCCCGGCGGCCGCGCTGGCCCACCTGCGCGGCACCACCCAGAAGGCCAGCCGGATCCGTCAGCTCACCGCGGCCAAGACGCGCGAATCGCTGCAGGCCACGGCCCAGCTCACCCAGACCCACGAGGTCGACATGACCAAGATCGTGGGGCTGCGGGCCCGGGCCAAGTCCGCGTTCGCCGAACGCGAGGGCGTCAACCTGACCTACCTGCCGTTCATCGCCCGCGCCGTGATCGACGCCTTAAAGATCCACCCCAACATCAACGCCAGCTACAACGAGGAAACCAAGGAGATCACCTACTACGACGCCGAGCACCTCGGCTTCGCGGTCGACACCGACCAGGGCCTGCTCTCCCCCGTCGTCCACAACGCCGGCGACCTGTCGCTGGCCGGGCTGGCCCGGGCGATCGCCGACATCGCCGAGCGCGCCCGGTCGGGCAACCTGAAGCCCGACGAGCTGTCCGGCGGCACGTTCACCATCACCAACATCGGCAGCCAGGGCGCCCTGTTCGACACCCCGATCCTGGTTCCGCCGCAGGCGGCCATGCTGGGCACCGGCGCGATCGTCAAGCGGCCGCGGGTGATCGTGGACGAGTTCGGCAACGAGTCGATCGGCGTCCGCTCCATCTGCTATCTCCCGCTGACCTACGACCATCGCCTGATCGACGGCGCCGACGCGGGACGTTTCCTCACCACGATCAAGAACCGGCTCGAAGAGGGAGCCTTCGAGGCTGACCTGGGGCTGTGACGACGTGCCCAAGCCGGTCATCGCGATTGCGGGTTCCTCCGGCCTGATCGGTTCGGCCCTGGCGGCGGCCCTGCGCGCAGCCGACCACCCGGTGCTGCGCATCGTGCGCCGGACGCCGGCGAATTCCGAAGAGCTGCACTGGAATCCGGAGAGCGGCGAGTTCGATGCCGACGCGCTGGTCGACGTCGACGCCGTCGTCAACCTGTGCGGCGTCAACATCGGGCAGCGTCGTTGGTCGGGCGCCTTCAAGCAGAGCCTGCGCGACAGCCGCATCGCCCCCACCGAGGTGCTGGCCAACGCCGTCGCCGACGCCGGCGTGGAAACGCTGATCAACGCCAGCGCGGTCGGCTACTACGGCAACACCCGGGACCGGGTGGTCGACGAAAACGCCCGGCCGGGAAGCGGTTTCCTCGCGCAGCTGTGCGAGGACTGGGAAGCCGCCACGCTGCCCGCCCAATACGCCGGCACCCGGGTGGTGCTGGCCCGCACCGGCCTGGTGCTGTCCCGGTCGGGTGGCGCGCTGCGCCGGTTGCGGCCGCTCTTCTCGGCGGGACTCGGCGCCCGGATGGGCAGCGGCCGTCAATACATGTCGTGGATCACCCTCGAAGACGAGGTGCGGGCGCTGCTGTTCGCCATCTCGCACCCGTCGCTGTCGGGGCCGGTGAACCTGACCGGGCCGGCGCCGGTCACCAACGCGGAGTTCACCACCGCATTCGGGCGTGCGCTCAATCGCCCGACCCCGTTCATGCTGCCCGGTTTCGCGGTGCGGGCGGCGCTCGGGGAGTTCGCCGACGAGGGGCTGCTCATCGGTCAGCGCGCCATCCCGTCCGCGCTGGAACGCGCCGGTTTCGAGTTCCATCACAACACCATTGGCGAGGCGCTCGCCTACGCCACGGCCCGCCGCGAGCACGACTAGCCGCGCGGCGTGGCGTCGCGTCGCCGGTCGAGCGCGGGCCGAGTAGCGTCGGCGGGGTGAGCGATTCCATCCGGTCGAGCGTGAGCGCGATCGACGTCCGCCAGCTGGGGACGGTCGAATACCGCACCGCCTGGCAGCTGCAGCGCGACCTGGCCGACGCCCGGGTCGCCGGAGGCCCCGACACCCTACTGCTGCTGGAGCACCCCGCGGTCTACACCGCCGGGCGGCGCACGGAACCACACGAGCGGCCGGTGGACGGGACGCCGGTGGTCGACACCGACCGCGGCGGCAAGATCACCTGGCACGGCCCCGGGCAATTGGTCGGCTACCCGATCATCGGGCTGGCCGAGCCGCTCGATGTCGTCAAATACGTTCGGCGCCTTGAGGAATCGCTCATCAAGGTGTGCGGCGACCTGGGCCTGGACACCACCCGGGTCGACGGCAGGTCCGGGGTCTGGGTGCCCGCCGGCGGCGGCCGGCCGGCGCGCAAGGTCGCCGCCATCGGAGTGCGGGTGTCCCGGGCGACCACGATGCACGGGTTCGCCCTGAACTGCGACTGCGATCTGGGTGCCTACAACTCGATCGTCCCGTGCGGCATCAGCGACGCGGGGGTGACGTCGGTGTCCGCCGAGCTGCGGCGCACGGTCACCGTCGAGGAGGTCCGGGCGGCCGTCGCCGTCGCCGTCTGCGACGCCTTGGACGGCGCGCTTCCGGTGCGTGACCACCCGGTGACCCGCGTAGCATCAACGATGTGACTGTCGCTCCCGAAGGCCGCAAGCTGCTGCGCCTGGAGGTGCGCAACGCGCAGACCCCGATCGAGCGCAAGCCGCCGTGGATCAAGGTCAGGGCCCGGATGGGCCCGGAGTACACGCAGCTGAAGGGCCTGGTCCGCCGCGAGGGTCTGCACACGGTGTGCGAAGAGGCCGGCTGCCCCAACATCTTCGAATGCTGGGAGGACCGGGAAGCAACCTTCCTGATCGGCGGCGACCAGTGCACGCGCCGCTGCGACTTCTGCCAGATCGACACCGGAAAGCCCGCCGAGCTGGACCGCGACGAGCCCCGCCGGGTCGCCGAGAGCGTGCAGGCGATGGGGCTGCGCTACGCGACCATCACCGGCGTCGCGCGCGACGACCTGCCCGACGGCGGCGCCTGGCTGTACGCGGAGACGGTCCGGGCCATCAAAGAGCTCAACCCGTCGACCGGCGTCGAGCTGTTGATCCCCGACTTCAACGGCGAGCGCGTGCGGCTCGCGGAGGTCTTCGGGTCGAGCCCGGAAGTGTTGGCCCACAACGTCGAAACCGTGCCGCGGATCTTCAAGCGGATCCGGCCCGCCTTCACCTACGAACGCAGCCTGGGCGTGCTCACCGCGGCCCGCGATTTCGGCCTGATCACCAAGAGCAACCTCATCCTCGGGCTGGGCGAAACCGCCGACGAGGTGCGCGGCGCGCTGGCCGACCTGCGCGACGCCGGCTGCGACATCGTCACCATCACCCAATACCTGCGCCCGACGTCGCGCCACCATCCCGTCGAGCGTTGGGTCACGCCCGACGAGTTCGACGAGTTCGCCCGGCACGCCGAGAGCCTCGGCTTCTCGGGGGTGTTATCCGGGCCGCTGGTGCGCTCGTCCTATCGGGCGGGACGGCTCTACGACCAAGCCGTTCGCGGCCGGGCCTCGGCACCATAGATCACCGGCCCCGAACGTATCCTTGGTGATTATGGCTAAACCCCGCACCGCCGCCGAGAACAAGGCCGCCCGGGCCCAGGCAACCGCCGCCCGCAAGGCCGCCGCGAAGGAACGCCGCGGCCAGCTGTGGCAGGCGTTCAACATGCAGCGCAAGGAAGACAAGCGCCTGCTGCCGTACATGATCGGCGCCTTTGTGCTGATCGTCGGCGCCGCGGTGGCCGTCGGCATCTGGGCCGGCGGGCTGACCATGATCACGATGATCCCGTTCGGGGTGCTGTTGGGCGCCCTGGTGGCGTTCATCATCTTCAGCCGCCGCGCCCAGCGCGCGGTCTACAGCAAAGCCGAAGGCCAGACCGGCGCGGCCGCGTGGGTGCTGGACAACCTGCGCGGCAAGTGGCGGGTGACCCCCGGGGTCGCCGCGACCGGCCACTTCGACGCCGTGCACCGGGTGCTCGGCCGGCCCGGCGTAATCCTGGTCGGCGAGGGATCGGCCGTCCGGGTCAAACCGCTGCTGGCCCAGGAGAAGAAGCGCACCGCCAGGCTGGTCGGCGACGTGCCGATATACGACATCGTGGTCGGCAACGGCGAGGGCGAGGTCCCGCTGGGCAAGCTGGAGCGCCACCTCACCAAGCTTCCGGCCAACGTCACCGCCAAGCAGATCGACACGCTGGAGTCGCGGCTGGCCGCGCTGGGCTCGCGCGCCGGCGCCGGCGTGATGCCGAAGGGGCCGCTGCCCAACGCCGGCAAGATGCGCGGTGTACAGCGCACGGTGCGTCGCAGGTAACGGCACTAGCGCCGCAGCACGGCCGTCCCGGTGATCCGATCGTGCAGGCCCCGGCCGTCGGAGTCGGTGAACAACGCCGGGATGACCGTCGCGATGAGCAGCCCGCGCGCCACCAGCCGGCCGAGCCCGACCGGCACCCGCCCGTCCACCGACGCCACCTGCAGACCCAGGGCCAACTGCCCGGGCGTGAAGCTGAACAGCCGCACCGCCACCACCCCGAGCACGAACCAGATCACCAACACCGCGGTCGCCAGCGCCCGCTGGGAGAACAGGCCGAACGCCATGGCCAGCGCGCCCAGCCCGTAGGAGATCAGCCAGTCGATCATCAGCGCGACCAGCCGTCGACCCATCGGCGCCAGCGATCCCGGCCCGCCCTGTGGCAGGCCGAGGCTCTCGCCCGGATAGGCCGATCGCGATCCCGGCAAACCGTCGGTCACGGACGGCTTCCGGCGGCCCGGCGGGACTCCCCCGCGAGCCCGAAACCCGGGCGGGATGCGGCGGTGTGCCCGTGTTGCGGACCAGATACGATGCTGCCGTCCATGGCCCCACAATAGAACCCCTCCAGCGACCCGGATTCTGGTGCGGGGAAGCATGGTCACGTAACCTCTGCGCAACATCGGGTTGACTGACGGGCAACACAAGCTCCATAGCGTCAGGCCGCGGATCACCAAGTAAAGGAGCAATTCTGTGACGGAAATGACGCCCGACGACGTCTTCAAACTCGCCAAGGACGAGAACGTCGAGTTTGTCGATGTCCGGTTCTGTGACTTGCCAGGCATCATGCAGCACTTCACGATTCCGATTTCGTTCTTCGACGAGAGCGTGTTCGAGGACGGCTTGGCCTTCGACGGCTCCTCGATTCGCGGGTTCCAGTCGATCCACGAGTCCGACATGTTGCTCCTGCCCGACCCCGCGACGGCCCAGATCGACCTGTTCACCGCGCACAAGACGCTGAACCTGAACTTCTTCGTGCACGACCCGTTCACCCTCGAGCCCTACTCGCGCGACCCGCGCAACATCGCTCGCAAGGCGGAGAATTACCTGATCAGCACCGGGGTCGCCGACACCGCGTATTTCGGCGCCGAGGCCGAGTTCTACATCTTCGACTCGGTCAGCTTCGACTCGCGCACCAACGGCTCCTTCTATGAGGTGGACGCGATCTCCGGCTGGTGGAACACCGGTGAGCCCAACGAGAGCGACGGCAGCCCCAACCGGGGCTACAAGGTCCGGCCCAAGGGCGGCTACTTCCCGGTCGCTCCAGTCGACCACTACGTCGACCTGCGCGCCGACATGCTGTCGAACCTCATCAAATCGGGCTTCAGCCTGGAGAAGGGCCACCACGAGGTGGGCAGCGGCGGCCAGGCCGAGATCAACTACAAGTTCAACACGCTGCTGCACGCGGCCGACGACATGCAGCTGTACAAGTACATCGTCAAGAACACCGCGTGGCAGGCGGGCAAGACCGTCACCTTCATGCCCAAGCCGCTGTTCGGCGACAACGGCTCCGGCATGCACACCCACCAGTCGCTGTGGAAGGACGGCAGCCCGCTGATGTACGACGAGACGGGCTACGCCGGCCTGTCGGACACCGCGCGCCACTACATCGGCGGCCTGCTGCACCACGCGCCGTCGCTGCTGGCGTTCACCAACCCGACGGTGAACTCCTACAAGCGCCTGGTTCCCGGCTTCGAGGCGCCGATCAACCTGGTGTACAGCCAGCGCAACCGGTCGGCGTGCGTGCGCATCCCGATCACCGGCAGCAATCCGAAGGCCAAGCGGCTGGAGTTCCGTTGCCCCGACTCGTCGGGCAACCCGTACCTGGCGTTCTCGGCCATGCTGATGGCCGGCCTGGACGGCATCAAGAACAAGATCGAGCCGCAGGCGCCGGTCGACAAGGACCTCTACGAGCTGCCGCCCGAGGAGGCCGCCAACATCCCGCAGGCGCCCACCCAGCTGTCCGCGGTGATCGACCGGCTCGAGGCCGACCACGAATACCTCACCGAGGGCGGCGTTTTCACGCCGGACCTGATCGAGACGTGGATCAACTTCAAGCGCGAGTACGAGATCCTGCCGGTCCAGATCCGGCCGCACCCGTACGAGTTCTCGCTCTACTTCGACGTTTAAGCCCGTCTAATCGTCGCGAGCAGACGCAGAATCGCCCTCAGCGCCGCGCTTCGGTGCGATTCTGCGTCTGCTCGGCGGTGAAAGTGTCTCTGCCGCAGGGTCAACCGGGGCAGCGGCCCAGGATCCCGCGCGTCATCCGGACCGGCTGGCCCTCGGCCATCTCGACCACCTCCAGCCAGCCGCCCGGCGCGACGTAATGCCGCTCGACGTCCTCGCGGTGCATCGAGATGATCAACACCCCGCGTCGGTGACCTCGTAGCTGTCTAAGGCGCCGTAATCCCGCGGTTCACCGTTGCTGAAAACGACCGTGAAAGCCACCGGTAAATTCTAGCCGTCCAGCGACAGGTCCTTGCGGAAGCGCTGCATGCCGTCGATCTTGTCGTCCAGCGTGGCGTCCGGGCCGGCGTAGAACATCCACGGCATGGTGATGATGCCGGTGATGCCGGCGTCGGCGGCGCGCCGGTAGTCGGCGGTGGTGAAGGAGTCGGTCAGCGGCGTCAGGATGGTGAAATCGTCCATGGACAAGCCGAGTTCGGCCCGCAGTTCGCGCAGCCGGCCCACCGCCTCGATGGCCCGATCGGTCTTGATCAGGTCGCCGATCCAGCCGTCGTTGCGGGCGGCGCGGCGCAGCGCGATGTCGCTGAGGCCGCCGACATACACGGGTATCGGTGGCGGAGTCGGCTCCATTTCCAGTCGCGGTGTGCGGTAGAACGCGCCGTCGAACTCGGTCCAGCCCGGCCGCCACAGCGCCCGCATCAGGTCGATGATCTCGTCGGTGCGTTTGCCGCGGGCCTCGAACTGCTCGCCCATCAACGCGAATTCCTCGCGGCACCAGCCGACACCGATGCCGAGCTCCACCCGGCCGGACGCCAAAACCGCCGCCGTGCCAATGGCTTTCGCCGCCGAATACGGGTTGCGCATGGCGGGAATGTAGACGGTGGTGACGAACCGCAGCCGGGTGGTGACCTGGGCCAGCGCGCCGACGAGCACCCAGGGATCGGGCCAGTCGGTGAAGGGCTGCCAGCGCCGTTGGCCGTCCCTGGTGTACGGGTACGGGGTCTCCAGGGTCTCCAGGTTGACGACGTGATCGGGGATCCCGATCCCGTCGTAGCCGAGTTCGTCGGCCGCCTTGGCGATCTCGACGATCTCGCGGGTGTTCAAGAAGGCGCTGCTGACGTAGAACTTCATTCGGCTTCCCTAGCCCACGACGGCTCGATGAAGATGCCGTCGGCCTCAACGGTCACCCCGTGCGCGTCCGAAATGGTGCCGCGCGCAAAGACTTTGACGCCCTCCTTGCGGTCGATCCACGCCTCGGAACGCAGCGGGCCCAGCGGGGTGCCGCGCAAGTACTTCACCGTGATGGTCCCGGTGAACCGCGGCTTGGACAGCCCCTCGCTGGCCGCCTCGCCGAGCATGTGGTCGAGCACCAGGGCGCTCACCCCGCCGTGCACCAGCTTGGGCGGGCCCTCGTACGCCGTCCCGAGGACGAACTCGCTCCAGCACCGGCCACCGCCGTCGTGGTGGACGATCACGGGTGGCGCGATCGGGTTGCCCAGCCCGATCGCGGCGTTTCCCAGGGTCAGCGGGCGGCCGCCGTCGACGCGGTAGGTCACCCCCCTCGGCCGGGTTCGTTGCCGCAGCGACTCGGTGACGGCCTCGATCGCGGCTCGCGCGTCGGCGACGACGGCGTCGTCGGCCTCGGTCCGGATCGTGGCGTCGATGAGTTCCCGGACCGCATCGGCCAGCGGGGTGTACAGGGCCGTCACGCGTTGGGCTTCCGCCGCGCTGAGCACCTCGAATGTGGCGTCCAACGCGCCGGCCTCCTGACTCAACTTCCAAACACCTTGCGCACCACCGCTTTTGCCCGGCGCGTCACTCGCAGATAATTGTCCAGGAACTCGCCGCCGTCGTCGGATGACCAGCCCGCGGCAACGGCGACCGCCTTGAGCTGGCGCCCCGGCCCCGGCAGCTGGTCGGTGGGCTTGCCGCGCACCAGCACCAACGCGTTGCGGGCCCGCGTGGCCGTCAGCCAGGCCTGCCGCAGCAGGTCCACGTCGTCGGCGGGCACCAGGTCGGCCGCGGCGATGGCGTCCAGGGATTCCAGCGTCGAGGTGTTGTGCAGGGCCGGGACCCGGTGGGCGTGGCGCAGCTGCATGAGCTGCACGGTCCATTCGATGTCGGCCAATCCCCCGCGGCCCAGCTTGGTGTGGGTGTTGGGGTCCGCTCCCCGCGGCAACCGCTCGGACTCGACGCGGGCCTTGATGCGGCGGATTTCGCGCACCGCCTCCGCCGACACGCCGTCGGGCGGGTAGCGCGTCTGGTCGGCCATCACCAAGAACCGCTGGCCCAGCTCGGCGTCGCCGGCGACCGCGTGCGCGCGCAGCAGCGCCTGGATCTCCCACGGCTGCGCCCACTGGGAGTAATAGGCGGTGTAGGAACTCAACGTGCGCACCAGGGGGCCGCTGCGGCCCTCGGGCCGCAGGTTCGCATCGACCTCAAGCGGCGGGTCGACGCTGGGCGTGCCCAGCAGCGCCCGCACCTGCTCGGCGATCGTCGTCGACCAACGCACCGCCCGCGAGTCGTCGACGCCGGTGGCCGGCTCGCAGACGAACATCACGTCGGCGTCGGAGCCGTAGCCCAGCTCGGCGCCGCCCAGCCGGCCCATGCCGATGACCGCGATCGCCGCGGGAGCCCGGCCGTCCTCGGGGAGATTGGCCCGGATCATCGCGTCCAGGGCGGCCTGCAGCACGGCCACCCACACCGAGGTGAGCGCCTTGCACACGTCGGTGACCTCGAGGAAACCGAGCAGGTCGGCCGAACCGATGCGGGCCAGCTCGCGGCGGCGCAGCGTGCGGGCGGCGGCGATCGCCCGGACCGGGTCGGGGTGGCGGCTCGCCGAGGCGATCAGCGCCCGGGCCACCGTGGCGGGGTCGGTTTCGAGCAGCTTGGGGCCGCCCGGGCCGTCGCCGTAGTCCTGAATCACCCGGGGCGCGCGCATCAGCAGGTCCGGCACGTAGGCGGAGGTTCCCAGCACGTGCATCAGCCGCCTGGCCACCGCGGGCTTGTCGCGCAGCGTGGACAGGTACCAGCTCTCCCCGCCCAACGCCTCGGACAGGCGCCGGTAGGCCAGCAGCCCGCCGTCGGGGTCGGGGGCGTAGGACATCCAGTTCAGCAGCCGGGGCAGCAGCACCGACTGCACCCGGCCGCGCCGCCCGCTCTGGTTGACCAGTGCCGACATGTGCTTCAACGCGGTCTGCGGCCCCTCGTAGCCCAGCGCCGCCAGCTGCCGCTCGGCGCCCTCGGAGGTGATGCCGTGCGCGATCTCCAGGCCGGCCGGACCGATCGATTCCAGCAGCGGCTGATAGAAGAGCTTGGCGTGCAGCCCCGACACCCGCACGTTCTGGTGCCGGAGCTCCTCGCGCAGCACCCCGGCCGCGTCGTGGCGGCCGTCGGGCCGGATGTGCGCGGCGCGCGCCAGCCAGCGCACCGCCTCCTCGTCGTCGGGCGCCGGCAGCAGATGGGTGCGCTTGAGCCGTTGCAGCTGCAACCGGTGCTCGAGCAGCCGGAGGAACTCGTAGGACGCGGTCAGGTTCGCCGCGTCCTCGCGTCCGATGTAGCCGCCCTGGCCCAGCGCGTCGAGCGCGTCCACCGTGGAGGCCACATGCAGCGAGTCGTCGCTGCGGCCGTGCACCAGCTGCAGCAGCTGCACCGCGAACTCCACGTCCCGCAGACCGCCGCTGCCGAGTTTGAGCTCGCGGCCGCGGACCTCGGCGGGCACCAGCCGCTCGACCCGCCGGCGCATGGCCTGGACCTCGACGACGAAATCCTCCCGCTCGCAGGCGACCCAGACCATGGGCAACAACGCGGCCAGGTAGCGCTCGCCGAGTTCGGCGTCGCCGACGGCCGCCCGGGCTTTCAGCAGCGCCTGGAACTCCCACGTCTTTGCCCAGCGCTGGTAGTAGGCGACGTGCGATTCGACGGTGCGGACCAGCTCGCCGCTGCGACCCTCCGGACGCAGCCCGGCGTCGACCTGGAAGAAGGCCTCCGAGGCCACCTTCATCATCTCGCCGGCCACGCGGGCGCTCTGCGCGTCGGCGCGCTCGGCGACGAAGATGACGTCGACGTCGCTGACGTAGTTCAGTTCGCGGGCACCGCATTTGCCCATCGCGATGACCGCCAGCCGAGGCGGCGTCCGCTCGCCGCACACGCTGACCTCGGCGACCCGCAGCGCGGCCGCCAGGGCCGCGTCCGCCAGGTCCGACAGCTGGGCGCTCACCACGGTGAACGGCAGGACCGGCTCGTCCTCGACCGTGGCGGCCACGTCCAGGGCCGCCAGCACCAGCAGCTGGTCGCGGTACAGGATGCGCAGACGCTCCAGCGCCGAGCCGGGGGCGCCCAGCGCCTCGTCGCAGCACTCGATGAACGTCGTGAGCAGTTCGTCCCGCGAGGGCAGGTGGGCCTTGCCCCGCAACAGCTTCCAGGACTGCGGGTTGGCGGCCAGGTGATCGCCCAAGGCCAGCGACGAGCCCAGCACCCCGAACAGCCGGCCCCGCAGCCCGCGTTCGGTGAGCAGCGCGGCGCTCAATTCGTGCCAGTCGCTGTCCGGGTTCTCCCATAGCCGGACCAGCACCCGCAGCGCGGCGTCGGGGTCGGGCGCGCGCGACAACGCCCACAACCGGTCGATGTAGTTCTGATCGTCGCGCGCGTACCAACCCAGCTGCGCCAGACGGTCACCCGCGGGTGGGTCGACCAACCCGAGCCGGCCCACGCTGGGCAGGCGGGGGCGCTCCGTCGCGGGTTTGGTCACGCCCACGACCGTAGCGCAGCCCGCCTACAGCGACAGGTAGGTGCGCAGCTCGTAGGGCGTGACGTGGCTGCGGTAATTCGCCCATTCCGCGCGCTTGTTGCGCAGGAAGAAGTCAAACACGTGCTCCCCCAAGGTTTCCGCGACCAGCTCGGAGGCCTCCATGGCGCGAAGCGCGGCGTCGAGACTGGTGGGCAGCTCGCGGTAGCCCATCGTGAGGCGTTCCTCGGGCGTCAGGTCCCACACGTTGTCCTCGGCCTGCGGGCCCAACACGTAGCCCTTCTCCACCCCGCGCAATCCGGCGGCCAGCAGCACGGCGAACGCCAGGTACGGGTTGCACGCCGAGTCGGGGCTGCGCACCTCGATCCGCCGCGACGACGTCTTGTGCGGCGTGTACATGGGCACCCGCACCAACGCCGACCGGTTGGCCGCGCCCCACGACGCGTTGGTGGGCGCCTCGCCGCCCTGCACCAGCCGCTTGTAGGAGTTGACCCATTGGTTGGTGACGGCGCTGATCTCCGAGGCGTGCTCGAGGATCCCGGCGATGAACGACTTGCCCACGTCCGAGAGCTGCAGCGGGTCGTCGGTGCTGTGGAAGGCGTTGACGTCGCCCTCGAACAGGCTCATGTGGGTGTGCATGGCCGAACCGGGGTGTTCCGCGAACGGCTTGGGCATGAACGACGCGCGCGCGCCGTTTTCGATCGCGACCTCCTTGATGACGTAGCGGAACGTCATCACGTTGTCGGCCATCGACAGCGCGTCGGCGAAGCGCAGGTCAATCTCCTGCTGGCCGGGCGCGCCCTCGTGATGGCTGAACTCGACCGAAATTCCCATGAATTCCAAGGCTTCGATGGCGTCGCGGCGGAAGTTGGACGCGGAGTCGTGCACCGCCTGGTCGAAATAGCCGGCGCTGTCGACGGGGACGGGACTCGACCCGTCGTCGGGGCCGGGCTTCAGCAGGAAGAATTCGATCTCGGGGTGCACGTAGCAGGAAAAGCCGAGGTCGTTGGCCTTCTGCAGCTGGCGGCGCAGCACGTGCCGCGGGTCCGCCCAGGACGGCGAGCCGTCGGGCATGGTGATGTCGCAGAACATCCGCGCGGAGTGGTGGTGACCGGACGACGTGGCCCAGGGCAGCACCTGGAAGGTCGAAGGGTCCGGGTTAGCGACGGTGTCGGATTCGGAGACGCGCGCGAAGCCCTCGATCGAGGAGCCGTCGAAGCCGATGCCCTCCTCGAAGGCGCCCTCGAGTTCGGCCGGGGCGATAGCGACGGACTTCAGGTAGCCCAGCACATCGGTGAACCAGAGCCGAACGAAGCGGATGTCCCGCTCCTCCAGGGTGCGGAGGACGAATTCCTTCTGTCGATCCATAACTCGAACAGTAGGCAACGGCTGTTAATTTTGTGTTACCGAGGTGCTTTTAACCTGTGCCGTTGCGCCGATCGGCCGCAGAAACCGGTCGGCTAGAGGCCCGTGCCGCCGCGGCCGCCGGTGGCGGTGCCGGTGCCCGTGCTCATGACGGCGGCGCCGCCACCGCCGCCGGCGACTTCCACGGAGGAGGCAGGGAGAACATCGCCGCGATGGCCGCGGACACCTCGTCCTCGCCCGCGGCGAGCACCCCGGTCGTCGAGATCGCCGCCGCGCGGGCCACACCGAGGGTCGACCCGATACCGGCCAAATCCGACGCGGCCGCCGCCATCAGCTCCGGTGCCGCGATGAGAAACGACATGTCGGTCCACCTACCAGCTAGCCCCGGTCGTCACTAGCCCGGCGGTCCTCCACCCGTCAGGTGCCTGCAACGTAGCAGGAGGCCCGAGGGCAAGGGCGCGGTTTAGGTCAGGACCGGCACCGCAGCGACGCGGGCGGCAGCGCGCCCGCCACGAAGTAGCGCACCACCGCGGCGTCCACGCATTGGTCGCCATTGAACACGGCGGTGTGCTGGGTGCCGTCGTAGGTGATCAGCGGGGCCCCGAGCTGCCGGGCCAGGTTCACCCCGGCCTGGTACGGGGTGGCGGGGTCGTGCGTCGTGGAGACGACGACGGCCTTGCCGGGCGCGACGGGCGCCGCGGCGTGCGGCCTGGAGGTGGCGGGCACCGGCCACAGCGCGCACAGGTCGCGGGGGGCGTTGCCGGTGAACTGTCCGTAGCTCAGGAACGGGGCGACCTGGCGCATCTTCTGATCGGCGGCGACCCACGTCGCCGAGTCGGTCGGCGTCGGCGCGTCGACGCACCGCACCGCGTTGAACGCGTCCTGGTCGTTGCTGTAGTGCCCGTTCTTGTCCCGGCCCTCGTAGTCGTCGGCCAGCAGCAGCAGGTCGCCGGCGTCGGTGCCGCGCGCCAGCCCGAGCAGGCCACTGGTCAGGTACTTCCAGTGCGCCGGGGTGTAAAGCGCGTTGATGGTGCCGGTGGTCGCGTCGGCGTAGCTCAGGCCGCGCGGGTCCGACGTCCGGCCCGGCTTGGCGACCAGCGGATCGACCAGGGCGTGGTAGCGGTTGACGAACTGAGCCGGATCGGTGCCCAGCGGGCAGCCGGCCGAGCGGGCGCAGTCGGTGGCGTAGTCGTTGAAAGCCGTTTGGAATCCGGCCATTTGGTTGATGTTCTCGGTGACCGGGTCCACCGTCGGGTCGATGGCGCCGTCGAGCACCATCGCGCGCACGTGCTCACCGAACGCCTCGAGGTAGGCGGTGCCCAGCTCGGTGCCGTAGCTGTAGCCGAGGTAGTTGATCTGATCGTCGCCCAGCGCCTGGCGGACCATGTCCATGTCGTGCGCGACGGACGCGGTCCCCGCGTTCGCCAGGAACGCGTTGCCCATCCGGCTGGCGCATTGCTGGGCCAGGTGCTGGTTGAGCTGCTCGATGTGTGCCACGCCGCCCGGGCTGTAGTCGACCATCGGTTCGCGCCGGAACGCGTCGAAGTCGGCATCGCTGCGGCAGCGCAACTGCGGGGTCGAGTGGCCCACCCCTCGAGGGTCGAACCCGACCAGGTCGAAGTTTCGGGTGATGTCGCTGTTTTCCAGGTCCGACGCCATGCCGGCGACCATGTCGACCGCGGACCCGCCCGGCCCGCCCGGGTTGATCAACAGCGATCCCATCCGGCGGCCCGTCGCGGGCACCCGGATCACCGCCAGCTTGGCCTGCGCGCCACCCGGATTGGCGTAGTCGACCGGGACCGACACGGTGGTGCACTGGGCGGTGGGGACGTCGCTGGTGTCGGTCAGGAATTGGCTGCAGCCGCCCCAGTTCTGCGGACGCGCCGCGGCGGCCGGCGGAGCCGGGGCCGGGGTCTGGCCCGCACCCGGTTCCGGGGTCGCGCCCGCCACCGGCAGCACCGGTTGTCCCACAACGAAAATCCCGAACGACAGCAGCGCCGAGCTCAGCGTTCTCAGGCGCGACATGGCTGTCAATGTTTGCAGCCGCATATTCCCGTCGGGCCGCGAAACGGTCACGGGTTGATCTCGCGTCGGCGCGCCGCCACTACTCCGTCGAGACTGCGCTCAGCGCTGAAAATGGGCGGATTTCTCGCGCTGGGCGCAGTCTCGGCGAGACGACGGGCCTAGCACTTGGCGCCGCTCGGCGGCGTGTCGCCGCCGATCAGGTACTCCGTCACGTAGTCGTCGATGCAGCTGTCGCCCTGGAACACCACCGTGTGCTGCGTCCCGTCGAAGGTCAGCAGCGAGCCGCGCAGCTCCTGCGCCAGGTCGACGCCGGCCTTGTAGGGCGTCGCCGGGTCGTGGGTGGTCGACACCACCACCGTCGGCGCCAGGCCGGGCGCCGTGATCGCGTGCGGCTTGCTGGTCGGCGGCACCGGCCAGAACGCGCAGGTGCCCAGCGGGGCGTCCCCGGTGAACTGCCCGTAGCTCATGAACGGGGCGACCTCGCGGGACCGGCGGTCCTCGTCGATCACCTTGGCGCGGTCCGTAATCGGCGGCTGGTCAACGCAATTGATCGCGACCCGGGCGTCGGTGGCGTTGCTGTAGTGGCCGTGCGGGTCGCGGCGCATGTACATGTCGGCCAGCGCCAGCATGGTGTCGCCGCGGTGGTCGACGAGCTCGGACAGGCCGTCGGTCAGGTGGTGCCACAGCGACGGCGAGTACAGCGCCATGATGGTGCCCACGATGGCGTCGGCATAGCTCAACCCGCGCGGGTCCTTGGTGGGTATCGGCCGGCCGACCATCGTGTTGTTCGGGTCCACCATCGGGTCCACCAGGCTGTGGTAGACGGTGACGGCCTTGGCCGGGTCGGTGCCCAGCGGGCAGGTGGGCTGCTTGGCGCAGTCGGTGGCGAAGTCGTTGAACGCGTCCTCAAATCCCTTGGCTTGGCGCAGATCCGCCTCGATCTGGTCCGCGTTCGGGTCGACGGCGCCGTCGAGGATCATCGCCCGCACCTTCGTCGGGTAGGCCTCCGCGTAGGCCGAGCCGATCCGGGTGCCGTACGAGTAACCGAGGTAGGTCAGCTTGTCGTCGCCCAGCGCCGCGCGGATGGCGTCCAGATCGCGGGCGACGTTGACCGTCCCCACATTCGCCAGAAAGTCCTTGCCCATTTTGTCGACGCAGCGGCCGACGAACTCCTTGGTCTCGTCCTCCATGTGCGCGACGCCGGCCGGGCTGTAGTCGACGTTCGGCTCGGTGCGCAGCCGGTCGTTGTCGGCGTCGGAGTTGCACCAGATGGCCGGCCGCGACGACCCGACCCCGCGGGGATCGAAGCCGACCAGATCGAAGCGTTCGCGGATCCGCTTCGGCAACGTCTGGACGACGCTCAGCGCGGCGTCGATGCCGGACTCGCCGGGGCCGCCGGGATTGATCACCAGCGAGCCGATCTTGTCGCCCGTCGCCGGGAACCGGACCATCGCCAGGGTGGCGACGTCGCCGTCGAGGTGGTTGTAGTCGACGGGCACGGCCAGCCTGCCGCACATGGCGCCGCTGGGGATCTTGGCCTTGGGGTTGGACGAGCGGCACGGTGTCCATTCGACCGCCTGGCCCAGCTTGGGCCCCGCCATGACGGCGCGCCCGTTGACCACGCGGAGGCAGCCGGCGAGCAGCATCGCCACGGCCGCGATCGCCGTCCAGATCAGCAGCGTGCGCGCGACCTTGTCGCGGCGAGACAACCCCATGCCCACATATGCTGCCAGAGCCAACCTGAGATTCTGATGAGCGCCTCCAACGGCGAACTACCCGGCGGCCGCGAGCAGTTCTTCCATCGCCACCGCGAAGTCGTCGGCCATCTCCCACAGGTCCGGCAGCAACTCCGGGCACGAGATCAGCCCGACGTCCAAGGTGCCGTTCAGCGACATCACCGTGATGTTGAGCCCCGAGCCGTGGAAGATCGGCCCCAGCGGATACATCGCCTTGACCTCGCAGCCCAGGAAGTACAGCGGCTCCTGGGGGCCCGGGACGTTGGAGACCACCAGGTTGTGCACCGGCATGCTCTCGGTCAGCCGGGTCCGGGCGTACAGCCGCATCGCGATGCCGAACACCGCCGGCGCGGCGAACTGCGTCCAGTCCTGCAGCAGTGAGGCGCCGATCGCCGAACTATGTTCCTTGGCAAGCGAATTCGCCTCGGCGATGGCCGCCAGCCGCTCGACCGGATCGGCGATCTCGGTGTGCAGATTGGAGAACATGGCCGAAACCTGGTTGCGGCCAGGGCGATCCGACTTTCCGTGCACCGACACCGGCACCGACGCCACCAGCGGCGAGTCGGGCAGCGCGTCGCGCTCGGCCAGGTATTGGCGCAGCACCCCGGACACCAGGGCCATCACGACGTCGTTGACCTTGACTCCGAAGTGGTTCTTCACGCGCTTGACGTCCTCGAGGTCCAGCTGGGCGTACGCGATGTTGCGGCGGCCGGTAATGCTGGCGTTGAAAGCGGTCCGCGGCGCGGCGAACGGACGCGCCATCGCCTGGCCCTCGACGGCCTTGCGCACCGTCGCGACCACCGAGGACACGGTCTGGGGCAGCACGTTGGCCAGCCGCAGCGGCCGGCTGGCGAACCGGACCAACCCGCCCGCGGCGATCTGCCACCCGCTGCCGCCGCCGACGCCGTCCACCGGATCCGGCGCGGGCGCGTCGGCCTCGGTGGCGCACAGCTGCGACATCAGGTTCGCGCCCGTCACCCCGTCCACCCCGCAGTGGTGCACCTTGGTCATCACCGCCAGCCGGCCGTCACGGTGGCAGTCGGTGCCCGCCACCCCCTCGATCACCCACATCTCCCACAGCGGCCGGCTCCGGTCCAGCTGTAGCGACGCGATGTGCCCGCAGATCTCCGACAACTCGCTGCGGCCGCCGGGCGGCGGCAACCCGATGCGGTGCAGGTGGCGGTCCACGTCGAAGCTCTCGTCCTCCACCCACACCGGGTGATCGAGGTTCAGCGCGCTGTCGGCGAGCTTCTCGCGGAACTGGGGCATCGCCTTCAGGCGCAGCGTCAGCGCGTCGCGCAGCCGGTCGAAGGTGTAGCCGCCCGGCATCGTCGAGGTGTCCACCTCGATGATCGAGCAAACATGCATGGGCTGTGCGGGGGTCTCGAGGTACAGGAAACTGGCGTCGAGACCGCTGAGCCGCTGCATGGGCGCCAATGGTATGTCTCACACCACACGGGCGGTGCAACCGCGCACCGGAGATGGCACAATGACGGGAGTCAGCGAACCCGGGGACCTGAATGGCCACGAGGATCGATCCGACCACTACCAGGGACAATGATGTCTGAGCAGAACCCTTACGGTGCAAACCCGCCTGCGCACGCCAAGCCGCCGACCCGCATCCGCACCCACCACCTGCAGAAAATGAAGGCCGAAGGCCACAAGTGGGCCATGCTCACGGCCTACGACTACTCGACCGCCCGGATCTTCGACGACGCCGGCATCCCGGTGCTGCTGGTCGGCGATTCGGCCGCCAACGTCGTGTACGGCTACGACACCACCGTGCCCGTCTCGATCGACGAACTCATCCCGCTGGTGCGCGGCGTGGCGCGCGGCGCCGAGCACGCGATGGTCGTCGCCGACCTGCCTTTCGGCAGCTACGAGGCCGGCCCGGCCGCGGCGCTGGCCGCCGCCACCCGGTTCATGAAGGAGGGCGGCGCGCACGCCGTCAAGCTCGAGGGCGGCGAGCGGGTGGCCGACCAGATCGCCTGCCTAACCGCCGCGGGCATCCCGGTGATGGCGCACATCGGCTTCACGCCGCAAAGCGTGAACAGCCTCGGCGGCTTCCGGGTGCAGGGCCGCGGCGACGCCTCGGAACAGACCGTGCACGACGCGATCGCCGTCGCCGAGGCCGGAGCGTTCTCCGTCGTGATGGAGATGGTGCCCGCCGAGCTCGCCACCCAGATCACCGGCAAGCTCACCATCCCGACCATCGGCATCGGGGCCGGTCCCAACTGCGACGCCCAGGTCCTCGTCTGGCAGGACATGGCGGGCCTGAGCGGCGGCAAGCCCGCGCGTTTCGTCAAGCGGTTCGCCGACATCGGGGCCGAATTGCGAAAGGCGGCAACGCAATACGCTCAAGAGGTGGCCGAAGGCTCCTTCCCGGCCGAGGAGCATTGCTTCTAAACGCCGGTTAGCCGAAAGGTTCGCGACCCACCCTTTCCCCCGGTTGAAGAGTCGACTCTGTCCAGACAAGTTTTTGCTGAAATCCGTTGCGTGACAGGGAGTACGATTTCTTCTGTAAACAATTGCGACTCCGTGGCGGAGGGTTGAACACATCGGCACTTGTGGTGGCTTCGTGCACCGCCGAACGGTCTTGAAGTTGCCGCTGCTACTGGCAGGAGGCGCTACCCTGGCGCGAGTGCCTCGCGCCGCCGCACAACCGTCCCCCAGCCCGCCGGAAGCGAGCCGGTGGTCACCCGAGCGCGCCGACCGCTGGTACCGGGCGCAGGGCTGGCTCGTCGGCGCCAACTACGTCACTTCGAACGCCATCAACCAGCTGGAGATGTTCCAGCCCGACACCTTCGACCCGCTGCGCATCCATGTCGAGTTGGGCTGGGCCCGCTCCGCCGGATTCAACGCGGTGCGGGTGTTCCTGCACGACCAGCTCTGGGCTCAGGATCAGCGCGGGTTCCAGGCCCGCCTCGCCCAGTTCGTCGCCATCGCGGCCGACCGCGGCATCAAGCCCCTGTTCGTCTTGTTCGACTCCTGCTGGGACCCGTTCCCGAGGCTCGGCCCGCAGCGTGCCCCGACGCCCGGCGTCCACAACTCGGGCTGGGTCCAGGGCCCGGGCGCCGAACGCCTTGGCGACCGCGGCTACCTCGACACCATGCGCGCCTACGTGACGGCAGTGCTGACCCAATTCCGCAACGACGACCGGGTTTTGGGTTGGGACCTGTGGAACGAGCCCGACAATCCCTCGCACCACTATGCGTCGGTCGAGCGGCCGGACAAGGAACAGCTGGTCGCCGACCTGCTTCCGCAGGTGTTCGGGTGGGCCCGCTCGGTTGATCCCGCCCAGCCGTTGACGAGCGCCGTGTGGCAGGGCGAATGGCCCGACGCCGGGAGCACCAGCGCGATCGCCGGAATTCAGCTCAACAACTCCGACGTCCTCACCTTCCACTCCTACGGCGGGCCGGCGGACTTCGAGAACCGCATCAACGAGCTCGCCTCCCAGGACCGACCGATTCTCTGCACCGAGTACCTGGCCCGGCCCCTGGGCAGCACCGTCGCGGACATCCTGCCGATTGCCAAGCGCCACAAGGTCGGCGCGATCAACTGGGGGCTCGTCGCGGGCAAGACCCAGACGTACTTTCCGTGGGACTCGTGGGATCACCCGTACGCCGCGATCCCGGACGTGTGGTTCCACGACCTGTTGCAACCCGACGGGCGGCCGTTTCAGGACGGCGAGATCCAGACGATCCGTCAGCTCACCGGCGGGGCGATGCATCTCAACGGGTAGCGCTTTACCGCGATGTGGCACCCTATGGGTTGCCCACCGCCGCCTCAATGGAGCCGAGAATGCCTGTGAAAGCGCCGAAGACCTCGCGTCATCTGGAGGTGGAGCGCAAGTTCGACGTGGTGGAGTCCACGGTGTCACCGTCGTTCGAAGGCATCGCCGCCGTCGCCCACGTGGACAAGTCGCCGGTCGAATCGCTCGACGCGACGTACTTCGACACGCCGACGCAGGACCTGGCCCGCAACAAAATCACCCTGCGCCGCCGCACCGGCGGTCACGACGCGGGCTGGCACCTGAAGCTGCCATCGGGCCCGGAGGCTCGCACCGAGGTGCGCGCGCCACTGGACGCATCGGAGCCGGACACCGTGCCGGGCGAGTTGCGCGACGTGGTGCTGGCCATCGTCCGTGAGCGCCCGCTGCAACCCGTCGCACGCATCAGCACCGAACGCGAGACCCAGGTGCTCTACGGCGCCGACGGGGCGGCCCTGGCCGAGTTCAGCAACGACCACGTCACCGCGTGGGCGGCCGGGGACTCCGACGCACAGCCCGCCGAACAGGAGTGGCGCGAGTGGGAACTCGAGCTCGCCGAAGGGAACGGGGCGGCTGACACCGAGCTGTTGAGCCGGTTGAGCAATCGGCTGCTCGACGCCGGTGCCGCGCCGGCCGGTCACGCCTCCAAGCTGGCCCGCGTGCTCGGCACGCCGGCGCGTCCCGACGGCACGGCGGAGCCCGCCGACCCGGTCCACCGGGCGGTGGCCGAGCAGGTCGGCGAGCTGCTGGTATGGGATCGGGCGGTGCGGGCCGACGCCTATGACGCCGTGCACCAGATGCGGGTGACCATCCGCAAGATCCGCAGCCTGATGGCCGATTCCGGTGACTCGTCCGGATTGTCCGAGAACGCGTGGATCCTCGACGAGCTCCGCGAGCTGGGCAACGTGCTGGGCACGGCCCGGGATGCCGAGGTGCTGGCCGAGCGCTACCAGCAGGCGCTGGACAAGCTGCCGGCCGAGCTGGTGCGCGGACGCATCCGCGAACGCCTCGTCGACGGGGCCCGCCGCCGCTACCAGACCGGCCTGCGGCGCTCGCTGATCGCGATGCGTTCACAGCGGTACTTCCGGTTGCTCGACGCCCTCGAGGCGTGGGTGGCCGAAGTTCCCGCGGCCGTTGCGGGCGAGGAGCCGGCGCCGGTGACCCTCGACGCCGCGTACCGCAAGGTCCGCAAGGCGGCGAAGGCCGCCGCGCAGGTGGAATCCGGCGACGAGCACGAACGCGACCTGGCGCTGCATCGAATTCGCAAGCGCGCCAAGCGGCTTCGCTACACCGCCGCCGCGACCGGCGCCACCCAGGTGTCCGAGCAGGCGAAGGCCATCCAGACGCTGCTGGGCGATCACCAGGACAGCGTCGTCAGTCGCGAACACCTGGGCCACCAGGCCGAAGCCGCGCACACGGCCGGCGAGGACACCTTCACCTACGGGCTGCTGTACCAGCAGGAGGCCGACCTCGCCGAGCGGTGCCGCCAGCAGCTCGACGACGCGTTACGCAAACTCGCCAAGGCGGTGCACTGAGCTCCGGCGGTGGGCGGACGAGTTGGCCTGTAAGCCGGATTCTGTTCCCCGCCGCCGCGGCATAAGCAACGGCGGCGGGGCGGCGACCATCCATCTGGACACACCGTTGCCGGGTGCCTCGAGCGGCCTACCCGCAGGCTCGGGCGAGCAACCCTCGAACGCCTGCGCGGCCGCACCTTTCGATGCGGCCTTCTTGGCCTTGCTTCGGGTGGGGTTTGCCTAGCCACTCCGGTCACCCGGAATGCTGGTGCGCTCTTACCGCACCGTTTCACCCTTACCACCGCGAGGGTGGCGGTCTGTTTTCTGTGGCACTTTCCCGCGAGTCACCTCGGATTGCCGTTAGCAATCACCCTGCTCTGTGAAGTCCGGACTTTCCTCGACTCGACATGCGAGCCGCGGCCGCCCGGCCAACTCGTCCGCGACGTTCCACGGTACTCGCCGCGGAATCTGCTGACCAGCGACATTCGGCCATGTCCGCAATTACCTAATCATTGCCTAAATAGCGATGTTGGTGTCACATTGACCTCATGGCAGAAACCGAAGGGTATGTCGATCAGGCGTTCGCGGGGCTCGCCGACCCGCAGCCGATGTACAAGGCGTTGCGCGAAACCACCCCGGTGTTCCGGTCACCGTCGGCGTGGGTGCTCAGTCGCCTGGCCGACATCGAGATGGCCCTCAAACACACCGAGTTGTTCTCGTCGAACATGGACGCCGTCGACCTCGGCAACGTCCGGCCGATGATCCCGCTGCAAATCGACCCGCCCAACCACGCAAAGTACCGCCGCGTCCTCGACCCGCTGTTCACCCCGCGGGAGATGGCCCGGCGCGAACCCCAAGTCAGCCAGCTGGTCAACGAGATGATCGACCGCTTCGCCGGACGGGGCGAATGCGACTTCCACGAAGAATTCGCCGTTCCCCTCCCCTGCACAGTCTTCCTGCAGCTGCTCGGCCTGCCGCTGGAGGATCTCGACCAGTTCCTTCAGTGGAAGGACGGCATCATCCGGCCGGAGGGCGACGCGGGCTTCGACCGCCGTCACGAGTCCGGTGCTCCCACGGCGCAGCAGATCTACGAGTACTTCGACCGCGCCATCGACGACCACATCGCCAGCCCGCGCGACGACGTGCTGTCCGCCATGATCGCGGCGGAGGTGGAAGGCAAACCGCTGACGCGCGAGGAGCTGCTCGACATCTGCATCCTGTTCCTGATCGCCGGGCTCGACACCGTGACGGACTCCCTGGACTGCTTCTTCGTATTCCTGGCCCGCCACCCCGAGCACCGTCGCCAGCTCGTCGAGCAGCCCGACATATTGCCGAGCGCCATCGAGGAATTGTTGCGCTGGGAGACGCCCGTGCCGGGCGTGGCCCGCGTCGCCATCCAGGACACCGAGGTGGGCGGGTGCCCGATCAACAAGGGCGAACGGGTCAGCCCGCTGCTCGGCGCCGCCAACACCGACCCCGCCGAATTCCCCGATCCGGACGTCGTGGACTTCAGCCGCAACCCGAACCGGCACCGCGCGTTCGGCGGCGGCCCGCACCGCTGCCTGGGATCCCACCTCGCCCGCATGGAGCTGCGGGTGGCGCTGCGCGAATTCCACCGCCGCATCCCGGAATACGAGGTCAAGCCCGGCACGCAGCTGACCTACACCGCGGCGCTGCGGTCGGTGGAGTCGCTGCCGTTGGTGTTCCCGGCGTCGTGAGCAGAGTCTCGGTCGACCCCGACCGCTGCACCGGGCACGGCCGCTGCTACACCCTGGCTCCCGACGTCTTCGACGCCGACGACGTGGGCCACTGCGTGGTTCTCGTCGAGGACGTCTCGGGCGACCTCGAGACGCAGGCCAAAACCGGTGAGCAGAACTGCCCGGAGCAGGCAATCACGCTGTCGCCCTGAGGATTACGCGAAGCACACCACGCTGCGAGCGCCGCGCCCGGCGGACATGTCGGTGAACGCTGCCTCGACGTCGTCGATGCCGATCCGCCTGGTGACCAACGCTTCGAGGTCGAGCTTGCCGCGCTGGGCCAGCGCGGCCAGCACCGGGATGTCGCGCGCCGGGTCGCTGGCACCGTAGACGCTGCCCTGGATCGCCTTGCCGTCGGCCATCAACGACAGCGCCGGAAACGCCACCTCCTCGGCGATCCCGGCTGCGCCCACCAAAGTCACCTTGCCGCCCCGGCGGGTGGCCTCGTAGGCCAGGCGCATGGTGGCGGGCTTGCCCACCACCTCGATCCCGTGATCGGCCCCAAGGCCACCGGTCAGGTCGCGCACCGCGGCGACGACGTCGGCCTCGCCGGCGTCGATGGTGTCGGTCGCCCCGTTGGCCAACGCGGCCGGAAGTTGGCCGGCGGCCCGGTCGGCGGCGATGATCGGCGCCGCGCCGGCCAGCCGCGCACCCTGGATCGCGGCCAAACCCACACCGCCGCAACCGATCACGAGCACGCTCTCCCCCGGACGCACGGCCGCGGTGCGCATCACCGCACCGACCCCGGTGGTGACGCCGCAGCCCAGCAGCGCCGCGAGGTCGAGCGGCAACGACTCGTCGACCGCCACCACCGCCGCCGCCGGCAGCAGCGTCTCCTCGGCGAGCGACCCGACGCCCATTCCCGGCCACACCGGCGCGCCGGCGCCCTCGGCGTACGGGCCGCCGTAGGCGTGGTCGTAGCCGTGCACGCACAGCTGCGCCTCGCCGCGCAGGCAGTGCGGGCAGGAGCGGCAGGGCACGTTCCACGTCAGCACCACGTGGTCACCCGGGTTGACGGTGGTGACGTCGGCGCCCACCTCGGCGACGATCCCGGCGCCCTCGTGTCCGAGCGTCGACGGCAGCAGCGTCGGTATCGCCCCGTCGCGCAACGACAGATCGCTGTGGCACACCCCGCTGGCGTGCAGCCGCACCCGGACCTCGTGGCCGCCCAGCGACCGCAGCGCGAGTTCCTCCACCGCCGTGGGCCGGCCGACCTCGCGCAGCACGACGGCTTTCATCGGACCAAAAATGTGATCGGCGTCATAGCGACTTACGATGGCTGGACAACCGCACCGGGTCAAGGGAGACGGGTCATGACGGGATCAACGACGATCACGCGGGAAAGCCAAACCGCCGGTGACGAGCCGGCCCTGACGATCGGCGGCGAACCGCAGCAAGGCGCCGCGGGGACCTATCCCGTCCACAACCCGGCCCGGCCGGCCGAGATCGTCGGCCACGCGCCCGCCGCCGACCGCGCCCAACTGGACGCCGCGGTGTCGGCGGCAAGGCGCGCCGCGGCGGAATGGCGGGCGCTGGGGGTCGCCGAGCGGGTCGCCGCCATCTCGGTCGCCGCGGCCACGGCCGCCGAACAGCTGGCCGCCCGCGACGGCGCGCGGCGCTACACCCGCGAGCACGGAAAGGTGCTCAGCGAGGCGAACTTCGAGATCAGCACCGGGCCGGGGCTCGCCGCGCTGATCGGTTCGATGGCCGAGGCCGCGCTGGCTCCCGAGCAG
The DNA here is from genome assembly GCF_059812165.1 of Mycobacterium sp. NGS69. Classification (NCBI taxonomy): domain Bacteria; kingdom Bacillati; phylum Actinomycetota; class Actinomycetes; order Mycobacteriales; family Mycobacteriaceae; genus Mycobacterium; species Mycobacterium sp. NGS69. The sequence continues at coordinate 65,862 of NZ_JCALCD010000012.1, read as the reverse complement.
GTCGACCCCGGCTCCGTCTATCCGCGGCTGCACCGGGAGCCCTTCGGCGTGGCCGCGCTGGTGCTGCCGTTCAACTGGCCACTGGCGCTGACGATGACGAAGCTGGCGTCGGCGCTGACGGCGGGAAACACCGTCGTCGTCAAGGTGCCACCGAGTTGTCCGCTGGCGGCGTTGCAGCTCGCCGGGGCGGTAGCCTCGGCGCTGCCGCCGGGCGTGGTGAACGTCCTGTCCGGGCCGGGCAGCGAGCTGGCCCAGGCGCTGGTGACTCACTCGGGCATCGACCTGATCTCGCTGACCGGCGGCGTCGCCACCGGGCGCGCCGTCATGGCGGCCGCCGCGGCGCGCCTCACCCCGGTGCTGCTCGAGCTCGGCGGCAACGACGCCGCGATCATCGCTTCGGACATCGAGGTCACCGACGAGCTGGTGGAGCGGTTGGTGACCGCGACCTACACCACCGGCGGCCAGGTCTGCATGGCGATCAAGCGGCTGTACGCGCCCGCCGGGAAGGTCGGCGAGCTGGCCGAGGCGGTGCTCGCGCGCTGCGAGCGCGAGGTGATCGGCGACGGCCTCGCCGACGAGACCACGCTCGGTCCGCTACACACCGCCGCCGGCCGCGACCGGGTCGCCGCGCTGGTCGGTGACGCCGAGGCCCAGGGCGCGTCGGTGCGCACCGCGGGGCGAATCCGCGAGGCCGACGCCGACTCCGGTGGCTACTTCGCCCTGCCGACGGTCGTCACCGACCTCGCTCCCGATTCGCGGCTGGCCACCGAGGAGCAGTTCGGCCCGGTGCTGCCGATCTTCGGCTACGACGACATCGACGACGCCGTAACCGCCGCCAACGCAACGGAATTCGGGCTCACCGCGTCGGTCTGGACCGGCGACGACGCGCTCGCCGACCGGATCACCGGCCGGCTGGTCGCGGGCACGGTCAGCGTCAACTGCCATGGCCTGGCCGCGCAGGACCCGCGGCTGCCGTTCGGCGGCTGCGGCCAGTCGGGCCTGGGCCGGGAACTCGGCGTCGACGGGATCCGGGCCTTCACCCAGCCGCGAACGTTCGTCCGGCATCCGGCGCCGAGTTAGCCACTACCGGCGATCGGCAATCCCGGGCACAGCTTGACGTAGCCCATATCGGGCGACACCCAGTCGCGCCACTGCTGGCGGCTCATGTTCGAGGTGAGCTTGGCGCACAGCATCTCCGGCGACGCATCCGCCGGCCACAGCCGCAGCGTGGCGTCGGCGCCACCGGTGGCCAGCCGTTGCCCGTCGGGGTCGAACGCCACGCTGAGCACCGGACCCGAATGGCCTTGGAAGGCGCCGAATGGTTGGCCGGTCGTGGCATCCCAAAGCTGCAGCGTGCCTTCGCTTTCCGCGCTGGCCAGCCGCCGTCCGTTGGGACTGAAGGCCACGGCGTTCACGGTGTCGCCGTTTCCATTGAGCGGCTCACCGACCGGTTGTTGGGTTCCCGCGTCCCACAGACGCACCCTCTGGTCGCCGCTCGCGGTCGCCAACCGGCGACCGTCCGGGCTGAACGCCACGCTGAACACCGGGCCGGCATGACCGTCGAGGACGCCGACCGATTGCCCGGTGCCGGCATCCCATAGCCGCACCGTCTGGTCGAAACTGGCCGAGGCCAACCGGCGACCGTCGGGACTGAACGCCACACCATCGACTTTGCCGGTGTGGCCGGTCAGGGCGATCGACTTGCCGGTGGCGATGTCCCACAGCCGCACGGTCCGGTCGGCGCCGGCCGAAGCCAACTGGCGGCCGTCGGGGCTGAACGCCACGCCGAGCACGGGGCCGGTGTGCCCGACCAGGGGCGCGCCGACCGGTTGCCCGGTCCCCGCGTCCCACAGCCGCACCGTCTGGTCGTCACTGGCCGAGGCCAGCCGGCGCCCGTCCGGACTGAAGGCCACACTGTTCACGTTGCCGGCATGCCCGACCAGGGGCGCGCCGACCGGTTGGCCGGTGCCGGCATCCCACAGCCGCACCGTCTGGTCGTCACTGGCCGAGGCGAGGCGGTGGCCGTCGGGGCTGAACGCCACGCTGTTCACTTTGCCGGTGTGACCAACCAGCGGTGCGCCGAACGGTAGGCCGGTGTCCCACAGCCGGAGGGTGGCGTCGCTGCTGGCGCTGGCCAGCCGGTGCCCGTCGGGGCTGAACGCCACGCCGTTCACGATGCCCGTGTGGCCGACGAGCAATGGGCCCCGGTCGCGGCCGGTGTCGGCGTCCCACAGCCGTACGGTCTGGTCTGCGCTCGCGCTGGCCAACCGGTGTCCGTCGGGGTCGAAGGCCACGCTCTGCACCGGCCCCGTGTGACCGGTGAGTGGCGGGCCCACCGCCTGACCTGTGTCGGCGTCCCATATCCGGACCGTCGTATCCATGCTTCCGGAAGCCAGCCGGTGCCCGTCGGGGCGAAACGCGACGCTGAGCACCGGGCCGATGTGGCCGACCAGCGGGGCGCCGGCCGGTCGGCCGGCCCGGGCGTCCCATAGGCGCACTGTCTGGTCGTCGCTCGCGGTCGCCAGCCGCTGCCCGTCGGGGCTGAACGCCACGCTGACCACCGAGCCGGTGTGACCGACGAGGCGGGGACCCGGCGAGTAACCCGTCCGGACATCCCACAGCTGGACGGTCCGATCGCTGCTCGCGGTGGCCAGCCAATTCCCGTCCGGGCTGAACGCCACGCCCAGCACGGAACCGGTGTGGCCGCGCAGCGGGGCGCCGACCTGCTGGCCCGTTTCGACGTCCCAGATCCGGGCCGTCTTGTCCATGCTCGCGGAAGCCACCCGGCGCCCGTCGGGGCTGAACGCCACGCCGATCACGTTGTCCTGATGACCGGTCAGCGGCGCGCCGACCTCTTGGCCGTTCTCGGCGTTCCACACCCGCACCGTCTTGTCGAGGCCCACGCTGGCGAGCCGGCGCCCGTCGGAGCTGAACGCGACACCGTTTACCGCGCCGGTGTGGCCGGTGATGATCTTGAGGGTGCTGGCTCGTTGGGCCACCGCGGTGTAGAGCGGGCCGTCGTCGGCGGGGGTGAGCAGGGCGCGCGCGGCGAGGATTTGCTGGAACGCCCGCGCGTCGCCGCCGGGCTGGGTGCCGGCCAGCATGTCCTGCGCCTCGGCGATCAGGATCTGGCGCTGCGTGAGCAGCTTCTGGTGCAGCTGCAGTTGGGCCTCGTGCCGGGCTTGGACGGCCTGCACGCCGAGCATCACGGCGACGAGGGCGACGACGGCGGTGACCGCCAACGCGGCGACGAGGATCCGTGCGCGTTTGCGCAGGGCGGCCGCGCGCCGCTGGGCGGCTTCCAGCCCGTCTTGCGGGCGGTCCGCGCGGGATGCCAAGGCGGCGTTCGTCTTTCCCGCGCGCCGCCGGTTCCGGTGCTCGCGTACCGGCTCGGTGAGCACATCGTGCGCGAGCTCGATGCGTTGCGCGCCGTAGTGCTCCTCGAGCCGCAGCAGCCGCGACGCTATCAGCCGGGTCAGTTCGTCATCGGTGAGCCGCGAAGGAACCGCTTCCTCGCGAACATAGCTGTCGCGGAATCCCTTCTCCGTGATGAGCTCGGACTCGATGAACTGCGTGACGCGCGGGGGAAAGTCGCGCACACACGACAGGTAGTAGTTCGACAGGATGTCCCGCCTGGCGTCCTGGACCAGCAGGTCGTCGAAGTGACTCTGCCCACGCCGCTTCCGCTCCTCGTTGAGCTCGCGGCAGAACATGCTGAGCAGCGCGGGTTCCACCTCCAATGCCCCCGGGGCATCGAAGCTAGGCCGGGCGCGGTGCAGATGCTCGCCCGCGACGATCCCCACGACCCGCCGCGCCAGCGAACGCGGCATCATCTCTTCGGCTGGTTTGTACACCGCATCGACGGCCTCGCTGGTCCCCATCCGCAGCAGGCGCATCCGCGAGTGGCCAAGTGAAGGGATGAGCTGGCGCCACCCCTCGAGTTCGGGGAGGAATTCCTCGCGCAGGCAGATCAATAACTTGTAATGGCCCTCCCGCTCGGCCAGCTCACCAAGCTCGTTCCTGAATTCCCGAACGAGATCCGCAACCCGCTGACCGGGCGCACAGAGTTCCTCGAACTGATCGAGGACGATCACCGGCGTAAGTAGCTCGCCCCGCTCGCTTCGGAGCTCAAAGTCATCGCGATGCAGATATCCCGATAGAGATTCACCCTCCGAAGGCAGCACAGGATCGCGCACATCACCCCGAATCGCGTCGTAGACCGATTGACGCAATTGACGAGTGAGGGGTGCGGCATCCGGCGCAAGGTCGAAGCGCACGTAGACCGGCAGAAAATGGTTGTCGCGCAGCAACGAGAACAACCCCGCTCGCAGCAACGACGTTTTGCCGACGCCGGACCGTCCGTACAAGAGCGTGATATGGGCGTCGAGAACGCAACTCAGCAGCGTTGACGATTCATGACCGCGTCCGTGGAAGAACGCACGCGCGTATTCCTCAAAGGGCTCGAGCCCCGGCCATGGGTTTTCGCTGTCGACCTGTTCGGCTGCTGTTGCGCGCGTCATGCCGCGTCACCAAACCCCAAGCGCTCGACGGCATCCAGAGCCCGCAGCGCGCCGCGTTCCGCATTCGCCAAGACAACCGGAATCGACGAACGGATCGTTCGGCGGGTCGCGGTCAAGTCTTACGCTCCCATGCGTCCCCCGGGCCTACAAAGCCCAAGATAAGCGGATATACAGGGTGTCGGAGGCTAAATCACTTTTTTCATATCTGCAAGCCGAAGCGGGTATCTCGGCCGTTTCCAGACTAGCCGTGCGGCGGGTTCACCGGTCTTCCTGCACGGCAAGGTGTTTGCGGCCCCCGATGGGGGCGGCGAACGCGAGTAGAGTGGCGCGATGGCCGTCGCCCCGTCGAACGAGCGGATGATCGCCGGCATCGCCGCCGCGGCCGTCTCGCTCGGGGTGGCCCAGCTGGTGGGCATCCCGTTCGGCGCGCGGGCCGATGCGCGTGCCGCGATCGGCTCGGTGGCCGTCGACGTCACACCGGGACCCGTCAAAGAGTGGGGCATTCAGACGCTCGGCTCCCTGGACAAGCCGTTTGTGGCCGTCATCGTCCTGGTGGCGATCGCCACGATCGCCGCCATCGCCGGCACCCTCGAGACCCCGCGCCGCCCCGTCGGGAGCGCCACGATCGCCGCGGCGGGCGTCCTCGGCTGCCTCGCAGTCCTGTCACGGCAGGGTGCGACGGCGCTTGACACGATCCCGACGCTCGCCGGCGCCGCGTGCGGCGTGGTGACCCTTCGTTTGCTCACCCGCCGGATCTGGTCGGGTCCCGGTGATCCGGACGCCGGTCCGGACGCGGGCAGGCGCAGGTTGGTCATGCTGGGACTGCTCGGATTCGGAGTCGTGAGCGGCGTGGCGGGTGCGGTCGTCACGCGGTTGGTGCATTCGGTGGCCGCCGACCGCACCGGCTTCGCGCTTCCCCGCCCGCGCACGCCCGCGCCCCCCATACCCGCCGATGTGCAACCGAACGGCGTTGCGCTGTCGAGCTTTATCACCCCCAGTGCCGACTTTTACCGCGTGGACACCGCGCTGACCGTTCCCCAGCTCAGCCACGGCGACTGGCGGCTGCGCATCCACGGCATGGTGGACCGCGAAACCACCTACCACTTCGACGACCTGGCCCGCTTCGACGTCGTCGAAACCGTGACGACGCTGACTTGCGTATCGAATCCCGTTGGCGGAAGCCTAATTTCGACGGGCATCTGGACGGGCTACCGAGTGGCGGAGCTGCTGGCGGCGGCCGGCGTGCACGCCGACGCCGACATGGTGCTCTCGACGTCGATCGACGGGTTCACCGCCGGCACGCCCGTGCAGGCGCTCATCGATGGCCGCGCCGCGCTCCTGGCGGTCGGCCTCAACGGTCAGCCGCTGCCGATCGAGCACGGCTACCCGGCCCGGCTGGTGGTGCCCGGGCTCTACGGGTACGTGTCGGCGACCAAGTGGATCGTCGATTTGGAGCTGACCCGCTTCGACAGGGCGAAGGCGTACTGGACGCGGCAAGGCTGGGCGCCGCGCGCACCCGTCAAGACCGAGTCGCGGATCGACGTGCCGAAAGGTGGTCAGCAGGTTCCGATGGGGCCCGTGGTGTTCGGCGGGGTCGCGTGGGCACAGAACCGCGGCGTGCGGGCCGTAGAGGTTCGCATCGACGACGGCGGGTGGCAGCCCGCCGAGCAGGGCGCGAGCTATTCCAACGACACGTGGCGGCTGTGGAGCTTCCCTTGGCAGGCGAAAAAGCCTGGAAGACATAACATCACCGTGCGCGCCACCGACAACACCGGAGCCACCCAAACGCCGGATGAGGTCGGTAGCGTCCCCGACGGGGCCACCGGCTGGCACACGGTGGACTTCACCGTGTCGGAGCGGTGAACCGTTATTTCGACGAGAGTTTCCGCCAGCTGAACACCGCGATCGCGATGCCGATCAGCACGGTGATGGGACCGATGATCGACCATGTTGTCGTGTTGCTCATCGGGCTACCGAGAAGCACACCGAACCCCTGGAGCGCCCAGATCAGACCGAACAGCGCGACGATCACCCCGAACGCGAGCGTGACGACGAAAGTCCTTCGCATACGGCGAGGCTACGCGCCGAGTGCACTCAGGGCGCCCTGAACGCGCACTCAGTCAACGAAAACTGGGGTAGTCGACTACGCGTGTCATGCGGTCCCCCGCCACCAAGACTTCCCGGTGAAAGCACTTCACCGACGACCTCTGGGGACCACCATGACCATCGCCGTTGATGCGCCGACCTGCCCGAGCGTGTTCGACGCCGGCCTACCGACGATCGATTACGAGCATTGCCAGAGCCCGGCGGAGGCGCACGAGATCCTGCATCGAGCCCGGCGCCAGGCGCCGATCGCGCTCGGCCCGCACGGGCCGGAGCTGCTGACCCACGACCTGGTTCGAACGGTGCTGCGCGACCCCCGATTCCGCCTGCCGCAGGGCATGTTCCTGGCCTCCCAGGGCATCACCAGCGGCCCGTTATGGCAGCGCGTCGCAACCAACTTGATCAGCCTCGACGGGGCCGAGCACCATCGGCTGCGACGACTGGTGTCCAAGGCCTTCACACCGCGGGCCACCGAGCGACTGCGCGCGACGATCGTCGACGTGATCACCGAACTGGTGGACCGCCACTCCCGAACCGGGCACTGCGAGGTGGTGAGCGAGATCGCCCGCCAGTACCCGATCCCGATCATCTGCGCGTTGCTGGGCGCCCCGGACGAGGATTGGCAGCTCTTCTCGGACTGGACCGACGACGTCTTCAAGGCCTTCAGCTGGGACGTCGCCGCTCACCAGCAAACCATCCTGGCCGCGTGGGACGAACTCGACGCCTACACCGACGCGATGGTCGCCCAGCGGCGTCACACGCTGACCGACGACCTGATCTCCGAGCTGATCCGCGCCGAGGACGACGGCGATCACCTCAGCGCAGACGAGCTACGGATGCTCGCGGCGGGCCTCCTGATCGCCGGCACCGACACCACCCGCAACCAGCTGGCGGCGTCCGTGCAGGCGCTGTGCGAACACCCCGACCAGTGGGAGCTGCTGGCCCGGCATCCCGAACTCGCGGCCAAAGCGGTCGAAGAGACGATGCGCCATTCCCCTATCGCGGCCGCCACGCTGCGCACCGCTCTCGAGGACGTCGAAATCGCCGGGGTGCTCATCCCGGCCGGCACGCTGGTCATCGCCAACACCGCCGCCGCGAACCGCGATCCCGCGGTGTACGACGCGCCCGACCGCCTCGACATCACCCGCGAAGGCGCCCCGCCGATGCAGACGTTCGGCGCCGGCATGCACTACTGCCTGGGCGCCAACCTGGCCAGACTGGAGCTGGCCGAGGCCCTGGCGATCATGACCCGGCGCATGCCCAACCCGCGGCGCACCGGTCCGGCTCCGTGGAAGCCCCTCACCGGGCTGAGCGGACCCATGACGCTGCCCATCGCATTCGACGCCGGGCATTGAAGTCGGTGGCTACCGTGCGGTTCGAATGACAAAGGCGTCGGTGCTCTCGTCGTAACCGACCGCTTCGTCGACGAACAGCTCCCCAACCGCGTGGCCGTCCTCGGCAACCGCAATGAAGCGCGCGGCCTCCTGATCGTAGGTCACCGACCCCTGCACGAACATCGCCGCGACCTCGCGCCCGTCGGCCCCGAAAACGACAAGCTTCAAGCCTCCGGCATCCCTGAGGTACTGCGCCGCTTCGGCACGTGTCTTGGCCATCTGCCCGGATTCCTTCCGCTGGTGGTGGGTTCGAGTGTGCACTCAGGGCGTCGCGTGTGCACGGGTGGCGCCCTGGGCTCACACGAAAACGCCGCCACCGCACGCGCGCCCGCAAACCTCATATTGATTGCATAGATAGCATTGACAGCGCCGGAAAACCGACGATAGTCATCAGGTATGGCGCTGCTGCCAGACCCTGATCCCCGGCAGCGACAGCACGTCGTGATCTCGGTCGACGACCACGTCATCGAGCCGCCCGATCTGTTCATCGGCCGGCTCCCCGCGGCGCTGTCCGAGCGGGCCCCCAAGGTCGTCGAGACCGACGACGGGCGCCAGGTGTGGCACTACGAAGGCCGCGAGTATCCCAACATCGGCCTCAACGCGGTGATCGGGCGGCCCCGCGAGGAATGGAGCATGGAGGCCGCCCGGTTCGACGAAATGCGGCCCGGCTGTTGGGATGTCGATGCCCGGATCGCCGACATGGACCTGGCCGGCATCTGGGCATCCCTGAACTTCCCGTCGCTGATCGCCGGGTTCGCCGGCACGGTCTTCTGGAAGAGCGACGACCTGGAGCTCGGCCTGGCCACCCTGCGGGCCTGGAACGACTGGCACCTCGAGGCCTGGGCCGGCGCCTATCCCGACCGGATCATCCCGCTGCAGCTGCCGTGGCTGGCCGACCCGCAACTCGCGCCCGAGGAAGTCCGCCGCAACGCCGCGCGCGGCTTCAAGGCGGTGAGCTTCCCCGAGCTGCCGGCCCAGTGCGGGATCCCGAGCCTGCACAGCGGCGCGTGGGATCCGTTCTTCGCCGCCTGCGAGGAGACCGGCACCGTGGTGTGCCTGCACACCGGATCGGCGCAGTGGGCGCCAATCCCCGCCCCCGACACGCCCTTTGAGACCATCACCACCCTGTTCCCGGTGAACGGTCTGGTCGCGTGCGCGGACATGCTGTGGTCGGGCATCCCGGTGCGGTTCCCGGGGCTGAACATCACGCTCGCCGAGGGCGGTCTCGGCTGGGCGGCCATGCTGGGCGACCGCGCCGATTACGTTCTGGCGCACTCCGCTTCGGGCCACGAGGGCGGCGCGTGGAAGAGCGACCTGCTGCCCAGCGAGGTGCTGCGGCGCAACTTCTGGTTCTGCTCGATCGACGACCCGCACGCGTTCGGCGCGCTCGACGCGATCGGCGCCGACCGCATCCTCGTCGAAAGCGACTACCCGCACGCCGATTCGACCTGGCCCGACACCCAGCAGGTGGTGGCGCGCAACGTCGCCGGCCTGTCGACGCAGGACGCGGCCCGGATCACCCACCGCAACGCGGCGCAGCTGTTCCGCCACCCGCTGCCCGACGAGGGGTGGCTAGCCACGGCGTAGGAGGCCCTCATGCTCGACCTGCTCATCCGCGACGCCGAGATCGTCGACGGCACCGGGGCACCCAGCCGACATGGCGACGTCGGCGTCAGCGACGGGCGCATCGTCGCCGTCGGCGAAGTCGATGACATGGCCGCCAAAACCGTTGACGCCCAAGGACAGACACTGGCGCCGGGATTCGTGGACCTGCACACCCACTACGACGCGCAGCTGTTCTGGGACCCGACCGCCAGCCCGTCGGTGCAGCACGGCGTGACCACCGTCTTCGGCGGCAACTGCGGCTTCACGCTGGCGCCCGCCACGCCCGACCAGCACGACTACCTCACCCGGATGCTGGCGCGGGTGGAGGGGATGCCGCTGGACGCGCTGCGCGCCGGTCTGGACTGGGGCTGGGCATCGTTCGGCGACTGGCTGGGCCGCCTGGACGGCCGCACCGCGGTCAATGCCGGCTTCCTGGTGGGTCATTCGGCGCTGCGGCTGGCCGCGATGGGCGCCGACGGCGTCGGCGGCGAGGCGACACCGGAACACATCGAAAAGATGGTCGCGGTGCTGCATGACGCGCTGGCCGCCGGCGCGCTCGGGCTGTCGACCTCGCAGTCGCCCACCCACAACGACGGCGCCGGCCAGCCGGTGCCGTCGCGCAGCGCGTCTCCAGAGGAACTGGTGACCCTGGCAGCCGCGCTCCGCGACCACCCCGGCACCACGCTCGAGGCCATCATCCCCGGCTGCCTGTCGGGCTTCACCGACGACGACATCGCGCTGCTCACCGACATGTCGGCGGCCGCGGACCGCCCGCTGAACTGGAACCTGCTCGGCGTCTCGGCGGCCAACCCGACCGGGCACGAAAAGCAGTTACGCGCCTACGCCGCCGCGGCCCGACGCGGCGGCCGGGTGGTGGCACTGACCCTGCCGCAAGCCATGAAGATCCGGCTGTCGTTCCTGTCCGGCTTCGTGCTCGACGGGCTGCCCGGCTGGCGTGACACGATGCACCTGCCGGTGCCCGAACGCCTTGTCGCGCTTGCCGATCCGGCGGTGCGCCGCCGCCTCGCCGAGGGCGCCGCCTCCAAGGAGGCCGGCATGCTGCGCGGCCTCGCGCAGTGGGACCGGCTCGTCATCGTCGAGACGTTCGCACCGGAGAACGCCGACGCGACCGGCCGCAGCGTCGGCGAGATCGCCGCCGCCCGGGGCGGCGAGCCCTTCGACACGCTGCTGGACATCGTGATCGCCGACGAGCTGCGCACCGGCCTGTCCCCGCCGCTCACCGGCGACGGCGCGGCCGACTGGCGGGCGCGCGCCGAGGTGTGGCACCACCCGGGCGCGGTGATCGGCGGCTCCGACGCGGGCGCCCACCTCGACATGATGTGCGGCGCCATCTACACGACGGCGCTGCTCGGCCGCGGCGTCCGCGAGCATCAGGTCGTCACGCTCGAGGAGGCCGTCCGGCTGATCACCGACGTGCCGGCCCGGTTCTACGGGCTGACCGAACGCGGCCGCATCGAGCCCGGCTGGCACGCCGACCTGGTGCTGTTCGACCCGGCCACCGTCGACCACGGGCCCGAGCGCACCCGCTACGACCTGCCCGCCGGCGCGGCGCGGCTGGTCGCCGACGCGTACGGGATCACCTCGGTGCTGGTCGGTGGTGTCGAGGTGTGCCGCGACGGCGCCGCCACCGGCGCCCTGCCCGGCACCGTGCTGCGGTCCGGGCGCGACACCGAGACAGTCAAAGCCTCGTGACCACAGACCTAGCCACGCCTATTTTCGCCCCAGCGCGTGCCACGCCATCTCCGCGACCGCCTCGCAGTAGCGGTCGTCGACGGGCATGTCGGAGTAGAGGGCGCGAACGTTCAGCGGCGCCAGGACGATCTGCACGGCGGCCAGGGTATTGACATCGTCACGCAAATCGCCGCGCTTCCTGGCCCGGTCTACGACCTCTCGCACCACGGCAAAACGGGCCTCCCACACCATCATTCGGGTCTCCTCGTCGTGCGGTCCACGACGGTCCATGACCAGCGCCCGCATAAACGCGCGACCCGCCTGGCTGTTGATCCGATCGGCCAGCTTGCGGGCCAACGTCAGCAGGTCCCCGCGCAGTGAGCCGGTGTCGGCGATCGAACTGTAGGCCTCCGCGTCTGCCAGGGCCGCGGCAACGATGAGTCGCTGCCGGCTGCCCCAATAACGGTGGATCATCGCGGGATCGAGGTGATGACGTTCCGCCAGGGCCTCGATGCTGAACCGCTCGACACCCCAGAGAGTCAACTCATCGAGCGCCGCCACCATCACCCGCTCACGTACCTCGGCAGAAACGGATTCATCGCGTGGTTGAGACGCCTGCATCGATGTCCCCCTTTATAGCCCGGCTACAGATAGCCCGTCTGGTTTACCAGCCGTACCGACGACGCCCCATCCGAGTAGAACTCTGCGATGCTCAGCGACGCCAGGTCAAGATGCAACCGGTACAGGATGCCAGGCCCGGCGTCCAGCGCCAGCCGCAGCAGCATCTTGATCGGCGTCACGTGGGAGACCACCAGCACCGTCGCGCCCGCGTGCGACTCGATGATCCGTTCGCGAACCCGAAGCACCCGGTCGAGCACGGCGTCGAAACTTTCACCGCCCGGCGGCGTCGTGCTCGTGTCGCGCAGCCACCGCCGGTGCAGCTCCGGATCACGTTCGGCCGCTTCGACGAACGTCAGCCCCTCCCACGCGCCGAAATCCGTCTCGATCAAGTCGTCGTCCACCGTGACGTCCAGACCGAGCGCCTTGGCCGCCGCCGCGGCGGTGTCGTAGGCCCGCTGCAACGGCGAGGAGATCACCGCGGCGATCCCGCCGCGCTCCGCGATGTATCGCGCCGCGGCCCCGGCCTGCCGGCGCCCGACACCCGTCAGCGCCGGATTGCCGCGCCCCGAGTAGCGGCGTTCCGCCGAAAGGTCCGTCTGCCCGTGCCGCAGCAACAGCAGCCGGGTCGGCGTGCCCCGCGCCCCCGTCCAGCCGGGCGACGTCCGGGCCTCGGCCGCAACGCTTTTCGTGGGCTCCGACGGCTCGTCGATGTCCGCCGCGGCGTCCATCGCCTCGTTGGCCAACCGGTCGGCGTGCGAGTTCTGGGCCCGGGGCACCCAGGCGTAAGAGATCCGGTCGAACCGCGACGCCAGCTTTCGGGCCTGCGCATGCAGCTCGATCAGGTCGGGATGCTTGACCTTCCAGCGCCCGGTCATTTGTTCGACCACCAGCTTGGAGTCCAAGAAGGCCTCGACCTCGGTGGCGCCCATTTGCAGGGCGTCGTCTAAACCGGCTATCAGCCCGCGATATTCGGCGACGTTGTTGGTCGCCACGCCGATGGCCTGCTTGGTCTCGGCCAGCACCGTTGCGCGGTCCGCGGTGCGGACCACCGCGCCGTAACCGGCCGGTCCCGGGTTGCCGCGCGACCCGCCGTCGGCTTCGACGACGACTTTCACTGGTCGAACCCCTTGACCCGCAACAGGATCGCGCCGCATTCCGGGCAGCGCACCAGCTCATCCTCGGGGGCGGCCGAGATGCGGGACAGTTCGGTGCGGCCGATCTCGATCCGGCAGGCGCCGCACCGATGACCGAGCAGCGGCCCGGCCCCCGGCCCGCCCCTGGCGCGCTGCCGCTCGTACATGGCGGACAGGTCGGGATCCAGCCCCGCCGACAGGGTGTCGCGTCGCGACGAACGAACCTGGCGCGCCTCGTCGATTTCGGCGACCGCAGCGTCGAGGGCCTCCTGGGCGACGGCGAGTTCGGACTCCAACGCCTCGACGGCCCGCTGCTCGCCGTCCAGCTGGGCCTGCAACTCCTCGCGCCGCTCCATCACCTCCAGCAGCGAATCCTCGAGGTTGGTTTGACGCCGGAGCAGGGTCTCGAGCTCGTGCTGGAGATCCGACAGTTGTTTGGCGTCCGTCGCACCGGACGTGAGCATCGAGCGGTCCCGGTCTTCGCGTTGCCGCACCGCCTCGATCTCCGACTCGAACCGCGACACCTGGGCGTCCAAGTCTTCCAGCGCGATTCGCAGCGCGCCCAGCCGGTCGGCGGCGGCGCTGTGGTCGGCCCGGATCCGCTCGACGGCCTCCTGCTGGGGCAGATGGGAGGCCTGGTGCGCGATGCGGGACAGCTCCGCATCCAGCTTCGACAATTCGAGTAGTGAAATTTGCTGCGCGACCTCAGCTTTCATGTCTTTTCTCCCCGCTGTTGGTGCCAAGGTCCCATGGGTCGGTGCGAACGGTGCACACCCGAACGGGCAGCGCCTCCCCGAATCGGGACCGCAGTATGCCGGCGGCCTGCTCGCACCAGGGGAATTCGCTCGCCCAGTGCGCCACGTCGACCAGGGCCACGTTCGAGGCCCGGCGGTGCTCGTCGGCCGGATGGTGCCGCAGGTCGGCGGTGACATAGGCCTGCACGTCCGCGCGGGCCGCGGCGGCCAGCAGCGAATCCCCGGCGCCGCCGCACACGGCGACCCGCGACACCGGCGCGTCGGGGTCCCCGGACGCGCGCACGCCCCACGAGGTCGGCGGCAGCGCGGCGCCGACGCGAGAGACGAAGCTGCGCAGCGGTTCCGGTCGGGCGAGCGTGCCGATGCGGCCCAACCCGGCGTCGCCGGGCGGGGGCACCAGCGCGAAGATGTCGAACGCGGGCTCCTCGTACGGATGCGCGCCGCGCATCGCCGCCAGCACCGCACCACGGGCGCGCACCGGGGCGACGACCTCGAACCGGTCCTCGGGCACCCGTTCGACGCTGCCGACGCTGCCGATCGCCGGCGAAGCGCCCTCGTGCGGCAGGAACTGCCCGATGCCGCTCACGCTCCAGCTGCAGTGCGAATAGTCGCCGATGTGGCCGGCGCCGGCCTCGAACACGGCCTGCTGCACCGCCTCGGCGTTTTCGCGCGGCACGTAGACGACCCACTTGTCGAGATCGCCCGCCGCCGTGAGCGGTTCGAGCACGGCCTCCACGGTCAGGCCGAGGGCGTCGGCCAGCGCGTCGGACACCCCCGGGGAGGCGGAGTCGGCGTTGGTGTGCGCGGTGAACAGCGAACGCCCGGTGCGGATCAGGCGGTGCACCAGCGCGCCCTTGGGCGTGCTGGCCGCCACGGTGTCGACCCCGCGCAGCAGCAACGGGTGATGGGCCAGCAGCAGCCCGCCGTCGGGAACCTCGTCGACGACGGCCGGTGTCGCGTCGACGGCGACGGTCACCGAGTCCAGCGCGTCGTCGGGGTCGCCGCACACCAGGCCCACGGAATCCCACGACTGGGCGAGCTGCGGCGGGTACGCCTCGTCGAGCACCTCGATCACGTCGGCCAGCCGCACGCTCACCGGGCCACCTCCGCGATGGCCTGGACCAGCAATGGCCAGTCCCGTCGCACCGCCGCCCGCAGGTACCGGTCGTCCAGGCCGACGAAGGTGTCACACCGTCGCACGGCAATTCCCTTGCGCTCCAACCTGTTTCGTATGCGGTCGGCGTCGGGCAGGCGGAACAGGACGAACGGGCCCCGGCCGTCGACCGCGTCGGCGCCCACCGAGCCCAGGCCCGCGACCATCTCGTCGCGCAGCTGCGCCAGTCGGAGCGCGCCGGCCGCCGCCTCGGCGACGGCCCGCGGGTCGCAGCACTCCGCGATGGCCGTCAGCTGCAGGGTCCCCACCGGCCAGTGCGCGCGCCGCGTCGTCAGCCGCGCCAACAGCTCCGGCGCGCCCAGGGCGTAGCCCACCCGCAACCCGGCCAGCGCCCAGGTCTTGGTCAGGCTGCGCAGCACCAGCACGTCGGGCAACGAGGCGCCGGCCAGCGACTCCGGCTCGCCGGGAATGGAATCGGCGAAGGCCTCGTCGACCACCAGGGTCCGGCCCGGCCGGCGCAGCGCGAGCAGCTGCTCGCGGGTGTGCAGCACCGAGGTGGGGTTCGTCGGGTTGCCCACCACGACGAGGTCGGCGTCGTCGGGCACCCGCGCGCCGTCCAGCCGGAACGGGGGCTCCAGGACGACGTGCCGCACCGGCACCCCGGCCGCGCCCAGCGCCACTGCCGGCTCGGTGAACGACGGCGCCACGATCGCCGCCCGCGCCGGGCGCAGGTTGGGCAGCAACGCGAAGCCCTCGGCCGCGCCGGCCAGCGGCAGCACCTCGTCGCGGGTGCGGCCGTGCCGCCCGGCGGCCGCGTCCTGCGCCCGGTGCACGTCCGCCAGGCCCGGGTAGCGCGCCAGGTCGGGCAGCCGCGCGGCCAGCCGGCGCATCAGCCACTCCGGCGGCTGCGCGTGCCGGACGTTGACGGCGAAATCGAGCATCCCGGGCGCCACGGCCTGATCGCCGTGATAGCGGGCCGCCGCTGGCGGGCTCGGGTTCAGAGTCGCCATCCGAGAAACACTAGTGGGCCCCGCTGAGCGCGCGCGGGCATCTAGGACAATGGTGAGGTGACAGGCACAGTCTCGACGGGCGCACCGCAGCTGGTGATCTTCGATCTCGACGGCACGCTGACCGACTCGGCGGACGGGATCGTGGCCAGCTTCCTGCACGCGCTCGAGCACGTCGGGGCCGCCGTGCCCGAGGGCGACCTGGCCGCGCAGATCGTCGGGCCGCCCATGGACGACACCCTCCGCACGATGTTCGGCGACTCCGCCGAGGACGCGATCACGGCCTTCCGGGCCGAGTACGGCGCCCGCGGCTGGGCGATGAACACGCTGTTCGACGGCATCGAGCCGCTGCTGGCCGACTTGCGCGCCGCCGACGTCCGACTCGCCGTCGCAACCTCCAAGCTGGAGCCGACGGCGCGGCGCATCCTCGCCCATTTCGGGCTCGACGGGTACTTCGAGGTGATCGCCGGCGCGGCCCCCGACGGGTCGCGCAAGAGCAAGGAGGAGGTGCTGGCCCACGCCCTCGAACAGCTCCAGCCACTGCCCGAACGGGTGCTGATGGTCGGCGACCGCAGCCACGACGTGCACGGCGCGGCCGCGCACGGCATCGACACCGTGGTGGTCGGCTGGGGCTACGGGCGCGACGACTTTCACGAGGGCTTCAGCCTCGCAGGCGTGACGCACGCCTCGACCGTGCAGGAGTTGCGGGGTGCCCTCGGTGTCTGAGCGCCTGCACGTCACCTTCGTCTGCACCGGCAACATCTGCCGCTCCCCGATGGCCGAGAAGATGTTCGCCGACCAACTGCAGCGGCGCGGCCTCGGCGACGCGGTCCGGGTGACCAGCGCGGGCACCGGGAACTGGCATATCGGCAGTTGCGCCGACGACCGGGCCACCCGCGTGCTGCATGCCCACGGCTATCCCACCGCCCACTGCGCCGCGCAGCTGAACGACGACCACCTCGCCGCCGACCTGGTGGTCGCCCTGGGCCGCAACCACGTTCGCATGCTGCGTCAGCTGGGCGTCGAGGACGACCGGATCCGGATGCTGCGGTCGTTCGACCCGCGCTCGGGTAGGCACGCGCTCGACGTCGAGGACCCCTATTACGGCGACCACGACGACTTCGAGGACGTCTTCACGGTCATCGAGGCCGCCCTGCCCGGCCTGCACGCCTGGGTCGACGAACGGCTCGCGGAAAACGGGCGCGCCTAGATGCGACGCATGGCGTTTCTGCTGCGGCCGGGCTGGATAGCCCTGGCGGTGGTGGTGATCGCCTTCACCTACCTGTGCTTCATGGTGCTCGCCCCGTGGCAGCTGGGAAAGAACACCAGGACGTCGCGGGAGAACCACCAGATCGAGTACTCCCTCAACACCCCACCCGTTCCGCTGAAAACCCTGCTGCCCCAGCAGGATTCGTCGGCGCCGGGCGCGCAGTGGCGCCGGGTGACGGCGACCGGGCACTACCTGCCCGACGTGCAGGTGCTGGCCCGCCTGCGGGTGGTCGAGGGCGATCAGGCGTTCGAGGTGCTGGCGCCCTTCATCGTCGACGACGGCCCCACGGTGCTGGTCGACCGGGGCTACGTGCGCCCCGAGCCGGGATCCCATGTCCCCCCGATCTCCCGCCCGCCGGCGGAGACGGTGACCCTCACCGCGCGGCTGCGGGACTCCGAACCCGCCGTGGCGGGCAAGGATCCCTTCGTCAGAGACGGTGTGCAGCAGGTGTATTCGATCAACACCGAACAGGTCTCGGCGTTGACGAAGGTGCCGCTGGCCGCGTCGTATCTGCAACTGGTCGACAACCAGCCCGGCGGACTGGGCGTGATCGGTGTGCCGCACCTCGACGCCGGACCGTTCCTGTCCTATGGCATCCAGTGGATCTCGTTCGGCATCCTCGCGCCCATCGGGTTGGGCTACTTCGTCTACTCCGAGCTGCGGGTGCGCCGCCGGGAAAAGCAACAAACCGCCGCCGCGCCGGCGACCGTCGAGGAGAAGCTCGCCGACCGCTACGGCCGCCGGCGGTAGGCACTTTTGGTGTGCGTTGAGGGTTTTCAGTGTGCGCTGAAGGCGCGGAGAACGCGATTCTCCCGCCTTGCGCTCACACCCAAAGCCGTGAGCGCACACGCCACCAAGGCCGCGGCCGCCTGGACAACCCGCGACAGCGCCACCGCGCGGCGCAGGTCGGCCACCTCGGGAGCCCGCCCGTCCCCCAGCGTGGGCCGGATCTGCAGCTCGTGGCGATACTGCGTCGGCCCGCCCAGGCGAACGCCCAGCGCCCCCGCGAACGCCGCCTCGACCACCCCGGCGTTGGGGCTGGGATGCCGCGCCGCGTCAGCGCGCCAGGCCCGCAACGCCCCCGACGGCGAACCCGAGACCAGCGGTGCGCACAGCACCACCAGCGCCGCGGTCAACCGCGCGGGGACGTAGTTGGCCGCGTCGTCCAATCTCGCTGCGGCCCAACCGAATCGGAGGTAACGCGGGGTGCGGTGGCCGATCATCGAATCCAGCGTGTTGATGCCGCGGTAGGCCAGCACCGCGGGCGCCCCGCCCGCCGCCGCCCACAGCAGCGGCGCTACCTCGGCGTCCGAGGTGTTCTCCGCGACCGATTCGAGCGCCGCGCGCGTCAGGCCCGCGGCGTCCAGCCGGGCCGGGTCGCGCCCGCACAACGACGGCAGCAGCCGCCGGGCGGCGTCGACGTCGCCGCGCTCCAGCAGCCGCGACATTTCCAGGCCGGTGCGGCCCAACGACGTTCCGCCCAGACAGGCCCACGTCGCCGCGGCGGTGGCCAGCGGCCCGCCCCGACGCGAGGCGGCCGCACCCAGCAGCGTCACCGCGCCGACCAGCAGGCCCACGTGCAGCGCGCCGGCGCCCCGGGCGTCGCGGTAGGTGCCGCGCTCCACCGCCGCGGCCGCCCTGCCGAACAGCGCGACCGGGTGGCCGCGTTTGGGGTCCCCCAGTGCGAGGTCGGCGACGTAGCCGGCCAGCACGCCGGCGGCTCGGGCCCGGGTCGCACGCACCCGGGCAGCGTCTCATACCCGCGGCGACCGGGGGTCGGCCACGCTAGATGGCCAAAATCGCCGCCACGACCACCACGGCGATCAGCAGGCCCACCACCCACCACAGCAATGCGTCGGGGTCGGCCGTCGGTGCCAGGTTGGGCGCGCGCGGCAGCGGCCGGATGGGGTTACCAGGTTGGGTACTCATGGTGCAGGTCTGCCCGTTTTTCCGCGGATATAACGGTTTGCCGTGGTGTACTCGACTCCATGAGGGGTAATCCGCGATGAAGCGGCCCGCAACCCGGATCGCGGATTTGCTGAACCCGGCGGCGATGTTGCTGCCCGCCGCGAACGTGATCATGCAGCTGTCCCTGCCCGGCGTCGGTTACGGCGTGCTGGAAAGCCCGGTGGACAGCGGCAACGTCTACAAGCATCCGTTCAAGCGGGCCCGCACCACCGGGACCTACCTGGCCGTCGCGGCCATCGGGACCGAGTCCGACCGGGCGTTGATCCGCGACGCCGTGGACGTCGCGCACCGGCAGGTTCGCTCGACGTCGTCAAGCCCGGTGTCCTACAACGCTTTCGACCCCAAGCTGCAGCTTTGGGTGGCCGCCTGCCTGTACCGCTATTTCGTCGATCAGCACGAGTTCTTGCACGGTCCGCTGGACGACGCCACCGCCGAATCGGTCTATCGCGACGCCAAACGGCTGGGGACCACGCTGCAGGTGCCCGAGCGGATGTGGCCGCCGGACCTCGCCGCGTTCGACGAGTACTGGAAGCGCTCCCTCGACGAGCTGCGCATCGACCCGCCGGTGCGCGAGCACCTGCACGGGGTGGCCTCGATGGCGTTTCTGCCGCTGCCGCTGCGGGCGCTGGGTGGGCCGTTCAACCGGTTCGCGACGACGGGATTCTTGGCCCCGGAGTTCCGGGCGATGATGGAGCTGGACTGGTCGCAGGTCCAGCAGCGCCGGTTCGAATGGCTGCTGATCGGCCTGCGGCTGGCGGACCGGCTCATCCCGCACCGGGCGTGGGTCTTCGGCTATCAGCTTTACCTGTGGGACATGCGCATTCGGGCACGCCGGGGTTGGCGCATCGTTTAGCGCGCCCCTTGCCGTTCGAGCGTGCAAATGGCGACGCTCCCACGGCGTATCGCGTCGTGAAATGCACGCTGGGCGAAGGCGGATCAGCGCACCGTCGCGAAGAACGCGCGAACGTCGTCCACGAACAGCTCCGGTTGTTCGAACGCGGCGAAGTGCCCCCCGCGCGGCATGTCCGTCCAGTGCGTGATGTTGTACACCGGCTCGCACCAGCTCCGCGGCGCCTTCAGCAGCTCGCCCGGGAAAGCGCTGACGCCAGTTGGCAATTCGACCCGGTCCATCTGGCCGAAGACCCGGAAACTCTCCCAGTACAACCGGGCCGACGACGCGCCGGTGGCGGTCACCCAGTACATCATCACGTTGTCCAGCAGCTCGTCGCGGCCGAACACGTTCTCTGGGTGCCCGTCGCAATCGGCCCACGCCCAAAACTTCTCGACGATCCACGCCAGCTGCCCCACCGGCGAATCGACCAGCCCGTAGCCCAGCGTTTGCGGCCGGGTGGACTGCTGCTTGGAATAGCCGGTGCCCCATTTGCGGTGCTCGGCCATCGACGCCAGTGCGCGTTGCTCCTCCGGGGTCGGGTCGGCCAGCGCCTCCTTGGTGGGCCGCCCGATCGGCATGTTCAGGTGAATTGCCGCGCAATGCCCGCCGTTTCGGCCCATCTGCGTGGTGACCGCGGCGCCCCAGTCGCCGCCCTGCGCGCCGTAGCGGTCGTAGCCGAGGCGCAGCATAAGCGTCTCCCAGGCGTCGGCGATCTTTTCCACTCCCCATCCCGTGCGGGTGGGCTTGCCGGAGAACCCGTACCCCGGAAGCGATGGGCACACGACGTGGAACGCGTCCTCGGCGCGCCCCGACGCCGGATTGGTCAGCGGCTCGATCACCTTGTGAAACTCCACGATTGAGCCCGGCCAGCCGTGGGTGATCAGCAGCGGGAAGGCGTCGTCGTGCGGCGAGCGCTGGTGGATGAAATGAATGTCCAGCCCGTCGATTTCGGTGATGAACTGATCGAAGCGGTTGAGCGCGGCCTCCCGGGACCGCCAGTCGTATTCGTTCGCCCAGTATTCGGCCAGCTCGCGCGTGTACGTCAGCGGAATGCCCTGGCTCCAGTCGTCGACGCATTCGGCCTCCGGCCAGCGGGTGCGCGCCAGGCGCGAGCGCAGGTCGTCGAGGACGTCGTCGGGCACGTCGATTCGAAACGGCTTTACGGGTTGCTCGTTCACGCCCTGAGGCTGCCACACCGCCTCGCCTGCCCGCCAGGCGCTGCCTATCTGCCGCTGAAGAACCCTGACTGATAGTTGCCGGTGTTGAAGCCACCCGAACTTCTGCTGCCCGAGTTGCCGACACCGGAGTCGTGGTCGCCCGAGTCGTAGAAGCCGACGTTGTGGCCGGCGCCGGAATTGAGGATGCCGGTGCTTTCGCCCTCGGTGGGATTCGAGTCGGTGTTGAAAAGGCCGACGTTGCCGCCGCCGGTACCCGAGTTGCCGATGCCGATGTTGCTACCCCCGTGGCCCGAGTTGAAGAGACCGACGTTGTATCCGTTGTCACCCGAGTTGAAGAAGCCCATTTCTGTGCCGCCGCCGGAGTTCCAGAATCCCGAGCTGTACCCGCCGGCGGCCGAATTGTGGAATCCGGAGTTGTAGTCACCGCCGGTGTTGAAAAAGCCGGAGTTGCCCGTGCCGGTGTTGCCGAAGCCCGAGTTGCCGCTGTAGCTGCCCGTACCGAAGAAGCCCGTATTCACATTGCCCGAGTTCCAGAAACCGGTGTTGGTGTTGCCCGAGTTGAAGAAGCCCGTGTTGGTGTTGCCCGCGTTGAAGAAGCCGGTGTTTCCGGCCCCGTCAATGGTGCCCCCGGAGTTGAAGGCTCCCGTGTTGCAGCTTCCGGCGTTGAACGAGCCCACATTGGCAAAGCCCGAGTTACCAAAGCCGACGTTGCTGAGGCCCGAATCGAAGCTGCCCACGTTGGCGGTTCCCGCATCGAAGAAACCGACGTTCCTGGTACCTGCATCCAGAACGCCGAAGTTGTTGGAGCCTGCGTTGAACAAACCGGTGCTCCTGCTGCCGGCGTTCCAGAAACCGGTTTCGGTGCTACCCGTGTTGCCGACACCGGTGTCGAACGTGCCGGAGTTGACCAGCCCCCAGTTATGGCTGCCGGTATTGCCGATGCCCCAGTTGCCGGTCCCCGAGTTGAAGATTCCGGTGTTGCCGGTGCCCGAGTTGAACAGGCCGGTGTTGCCACTGCCCGAGTTCCAGCCGCCGAAGCCCATTTGGTTGTCGCCGGTGAGTCCGATGCCGATGTCGTGGTTGCCGGTGTTGGCCAGGCCGAAGTTGTTGTTGCCGGTGTTGCCGAAGCCGAAGTTGAAGCTGCCGTTGTTACCCAGGCCGATGTTCCAACCGGCACCATTGGCGTTGAGCCCGCCGAACCCGATTTGGTTGTTGCCGGTGAGCCCGATGCCGATGTCGTTGTTGCCGAGGTTTCCCAAGCCGATGTTGTTGTTACCCAGGTTCCCGATGCCCCAGTTGCCGTTGCCGAGGTTGCCAATACCGACGTTGAGATAGCCGGGGGCCGGGTTGTCGTGCGAATAGGCGCTGCCGTTGCCGATGCCGATGTTGCCGCCACCGATGTTGCCGACGCCGAAGTTGAATTGACCTATGTTGGCGAATCCCACGTTGTAGTAGGACGTCGCCTCGCTGAAGAGCGAGTTACCGTTGCCCGCACCGAAGTTGAAGGATCCGTAGTTGCCGAAGCCGAAGTTGAAGTTGCCCCCGCCGGTCGTGCCGGGGCCGCTGTTTCCCCCGCCGAAGTTATACGACCCATAGTTCCCGCTGCCCAGGTTCAAGATGCCGATGTTGCCGAGACCCAGGTTCAAACCTTGCAGGCTCGGCAGGCTTTGCAACGCATGCTCCCACGGTGTCAGCGCCGCGACGGCCGCCGACGCCCCGCCGTGGTAACTCACCATCGCGACCACATCCTGGGCCCACATCTGCTCGTATTCGGACTCGGCGGCTGCGATCGCCGGCGCGTTGAGGCCCAACAGGTTCGAGTTGACCAGCGACACCAATTGGGACCGGTTGGCCGAGACCAGCCCTGGATGCACCGCCGCCGCCCGGGCGGCCTCAAACACCGCGGCCGCGGAGTTGGCCTGACCGGCTACCGTCTGCGCGCGAGCCGCGGCCTCGGCCAACCACGCCGCGTAGGGTGCGGCCGCACCGGCCATCGCCTGCGCCGCGGCGCCCTGCCACGCCTCCGCGGCCAGGCCGGAGGTCACCGATCCGAACGAGCCTGCCGCCGAGTCCAGCTCGGCGGCCAACCCATCCCAGGCCGCGGCGGCGGCAAGCATCGGGCCCGCACCCGGACCCGTGTACATCCGCGCCGAATTAATCTCTGGCGGCAACACCAGAAAACTCATATGTAGTCGTCCTTCCACCATTAAGCTGCCCGAAGTAAGGGTAGGCTACACACACTAGAGCTAGTAAAGCTAGCCTTGCCTAAATTCTTGGCGTGGCGTTGACCTGGCCGGATTGGCGCCTCCCGGCGCAGACTCCGCGGACAACATCGCGCCGCCGTTCCGATGGATCGACCAGGGCGTCCGCCGAGATCGCACCTGCGGTGGTATTCCGGCGTGGTGCGCCCGTAGCCGGCGTCGGGGCGCCAGGGGAAGTCGCCGTGCCAGTAGTTGGCCAGGCGCTGCCCCGATGGCCCGGGCTCCTCAGGTTCGCTGTCCCACGCATACGCCGCGTGGTCAAGACCGCCGCGGGCCGCGGACTCCCATTCCGCCTCGGTCGGCAGCGCGCGTCCGCCCAGGCCGCGTACGCCTTTGCGTCGTCATAGGCGACGTGCACGACGGGATGGTCGGCGCGCTTGGCGATCGACGAGTGCGGCCCCACCGGATGACGCCACGACGCCCTGGGCGTCCAGGTCCACCACTGGCTCAGATGGCGCAGGTCGACCGGTCCGCTGGTCCGGGTGAACACCATCGATCCGGGCTGCAGGTTCTCTTTCGGTGCGCCGGGGTAGTCCGCGGTGCCGAGCGCCCGCTCGGCGACGGTGACATGCCCTGTGGCGGAGACGAATTCGGCGAATTCCGCGTTCGTAACCGGGCGGGCCTGGTCGGCCCGCCGCCGGTGTTAGCCAGTGCTACCCGCCGTTGCCGCCCTTACCGCCAGTCCCGGAGCCGCCGCCGGTCACGACAGTCGCGGCGCCGCCGCCACCACCACCGCCGATGCCGGCGGCACCGGCACTGGTGGAGACGACGCTTCCCGCTGCGACGCTCGGGCCAAAGACAAGGCCACCGCCGCTGCCGCCGTTGCCAGGGGCGCCGCCGAGACCGCCCGGAATGCTGCCGGCGACTTGGCCGCCCGCACCACCGGCGCCGCCGATGCCGCCGGTGATACCACCGCCGCCACCGCCGCCGCCACCGGCGGCGACGATAGGCGTGCCGCTGGTGCCGCTGGCGGAGGCGCCGGCACCACCGCCGCCGCCGCCGGCGGCACCGTGGCCGTTGCCGCCGGTAACCGTAGCGATACCGAAGCTGGCGGCGCCGCCTCCTCCGCCACCACCACCGGTACCGCCAGTGGTGCCGGCTGCGCCGCCACCTTGGCCGCCATCGCCGCCGCCGCCGGCACCGCCGGGGATCCCGCCCAGTGTGACCGAACCGCCGGCGCCGCCGGCACCGCCGACACCACCGACGCCGAGGCCGGTGCTGTTACCGCCTGCGCCGCCGCTGCCACCACCACCACCACCGATGGCGGAAGTGGTGCCGGCGGTCAGGACGCCGCCACCGCCGGGGCCGCCGTTGCCGCCGGGGCCGCCGTTGGTGCCGTTGCCGCCGGGCCCGCCGTTGCCGCCGTTGCCGCCGGTCACGGTGACGTTGCCGGTGGTGTTGATGGCGCCGCCGGCGCCGCCGTCGCCGCCGGCACCCCCGTTGCCCAGGATCAGCCCGCCGTTGCCGCCGGCCCCGCCGTTGCCGCCGTGGCCGCCCGTGCCAGCCCCACCGGCCCCGCCGTGGCCGCCGCTGCCGAACAACCAGGCGTTACCGCCCCGGCCGCCAGGCTGTCCCGGTGCGCCCGACCCGCCATCACCGCCGGGCCCGAACAAAAGCCCCCCCGGCCCGCCGGCCTGCCCGGTCCCCGGCGCCCCGTTAATGCCCTTGCCGATCAACGGGGTCCCCAACAACAGCTCGGTGGGCGCATTAATCACTCCCCGCACGTCTTGCCAGAGGGTCTCCAACGGTTGCGGGAGGGCCTGCAACGGCGAGGCATTGGCCGCCTCGGCGGCCATATAGGCACCACCGGCGGCGTTCAACGCCCGCACAAACTGGGCATGAAACGCCGCCGCCTGCGCACCGAGCGCCTGAAACCCCTGACCATGAGCCGAGAACAGCGACGCCACCGCCGCCGACACCTCATCCTCAGCAGCGGCCAGCACCCCCGTCGTCGGGCCGGCCGCAGCCGCGTTGGCCGCGCTGAGCGACGAGCCGACACTCGCCAGATCTGTTGCCGCCGCCGTCATCAGCTCCGGCGTCGCGATCACAACCGACATGGGAAACCTCCCACCACCTAATTGACTTATACGTCATCGCGACCCGGAATCGCCTGGACGAGCATCAGGTCACGCGCCGATCCGAATCGTAACGCGGTTTTGGGGGATACCCATACCAGTTCTTTGCACAGGACTACCTGCATTGGGAACTGGATTGCCCCAGTCCAAGTCTGAATAGTTGATCGGCCCCCCCACATTCATCGCGAGCGGCTCAATTCATCGTCAACACTGTTAGGCGGCGGGCGCCCGTATCACGGTGAAAGTACCTGGTGCACAACCCGATCGGATTGATGAGAGGCCGATCGGCGCGGTCTGCTTCGTCAATTGGAGCGCGGCGAGCACATCGGCGTGCTCGACGTTGCTTTCGCCGCAGAGCTGCGCCGCCAGTTCGACGACCGAGCCCCGGCACCGCTGCATCAACGGAATGACGCGGACACCCGCAGCCGTGCCACCGGCCAAGCTCAACACAGCGGCGTCCTCACGGCCGGTATCGTCCAACGCCGCCCACATCCCACGCTGGGTCGTGCACCGGCCGTGACGCCACCGTGCTTGTGCCCAAGGGCCGGCAAACGCCATCTCAGGCTCCCGGCCCGGCGGCAGCAAATCGAAGGTGGTCAATCCGCTGATATCGCCGTGCCGAAGACCACCGGACACGACCGCCGAGAAGAGCACGCCCCCGGCAAGCACGCCGCCGATAGCGTGGCCGCTTTCGTCGAAAGCCGGCTCGATCAGCTCACGCGCGCGGGGCGTGAGATCGGCCATCGTGAGAGCCATTGTGCCGGTTGCCCTTTCACGCCTTCGGCATCAGTCGGCCCAGCCCCGCCGGCACCAGGGTCGCCCCGTTCACGGTCAACTCGGAAAACTCGCCGGTCGTCAAACGGTCCGGGCAGAGTAACGCTACTGTTCGCATTGGGGGCGGAGGCTGGAGCAGAACCGCCCATCTGCCCGACAGCGGTCTGGTGCTGTCACCGAGGACGGCTCACCCATCCGGCCCGAGACCCCCCGACACATCGCGAACATTTGCGAACCCCGTCGGCACAACCTCGGCGCATCGGGGGTTTTCTCTCCAGGCCCGCACCGCCGTCGTACGGCCTTGAACTGCAATAACATCGGTGGGCGCGGACGGTATCGAACCGCCGACCGCTGGTGTGTAAAACCAGAGCTCTACCACTGAGCTACGCGCCCTTATGCCCGCAGCAGGCTACACGCCGACGGGCCGTGCACCCAAAAATTCAGGCCTTCAGAGCCGCCAAGGCTTGAGTCCACAGCCGCTGGTCGCGGGATTCTCCGGGGTCCTTCATCTCGGCGAATCGGATTATCCCGGACCGGTCGACGACGAAGGTGCCGCGGTTGGGGTAGCCGGCGTCGGCGTTGAACACGCCGTAGGCCTGGCTGACCTCGCCGTGCGGCCAGAAGTCCGACAGCACCGGAAAGGTGAATCCGCTCTCTAGCGCCCAGATCTTGTGCGTCGGCGGCGGACCCACCGAGATCGCCAACGCCACGCTGTCGTCGTTCTCGAATTCCGGCAGGTGATCGCGCAGCAGGTCGAGCTCACCCTGGCAGATCCCGGTGAATGCCAGCGGGAAGAAGATCAGCAGGACGTTCTTGGCGCCGCGGTAGGAGCTCAGGGTGACGGGCTGCTGGTTCTGGTCGCGCAATGTGAAGTCGGGGGCGGCGGTGCCGACGGGCAGCATCAACGCTTCCCGGTCCGCGACTTCGGCTGTACCAGCTGGCTGGCGCTCCAGTTACCCAGGTTGACCGACGAGGTTGGCATCAGGCCCGCGGTGGGGGCCGCCTCGGCGATCTCGGCGGGCAGCACGTGACCGGGCTTGCCGGTCTTGGGCGTCAGCACCCAGATCACGCCGTCCTCGGCCAGCGGGCCGATCGCGTCCATCAGGGTGTCCACCAGGTCACCGTCGCCGTCGCGCCACCACAGCAGCACGACGTCGATCACCTCGTCGCTGTCCTCGTCGAGCAGCTCGCTGCCGCAGGCCTCCTCGACCGCGGCGCGGATGTCGTCGTCGGTGTCCTCATCCCAGCCCCACTCCTGGACGACTTGGTCTCGATGGATGCCGAGTTTGCGAGCGTAGCTCGGGGCGTCATCCGCCGCGACCACCGTGGAGCCTCCTTAAGCTATCTGCGCGCCGTGTGATGGGAATTATCGTCGCACAGCCGCGACGCGGTCCATACCCGTGCCTCACCAGGCGTCTCAGTAGGATGCCAGGCAGAGTTTCAGCGCCTTCGTCTTGGTGTCGTTGAGCTGGTCGACCCGTTTGTTGAACTCGGCTATCGACGCGTGCGTGCCGATAGCGTTGGCCACCCCGCGCGCCGCGTCGACGTAGGCGTTGAAGGCGTCCTTCAGCTGCTGCGACAGGGCATCGCTGAAGCTGTTGGAGACCGTGGTGGCGCTGTCGTTGAGCGCGCCGATCGCCGGGCCCTCGTTCGGGCCGGTGTTGCGGCCCGCGTTGAACGACGCGACGTAGTCGTTCACCCGGTCGATCGCGTCCTTGGCGGAGGTGGCCAGCGTGTCGCAGGAGGTGCGCACCGCCCTGGTCGTCAGCGAGGCCTGGCGCTGCGACTCGCGGACCCGCGAGGTGGCCGACGACGCCGACACCGACGCGGACACCGACTGCCGGTAGGCCGGGGCGACATTCGTATCGGGCGTGGCGGTCCCCTTGGTGACACTGGTACACCCCACGATCCCGAGGATCACCGCCGCGACACAGCCAAGCGCCAGCGCGCCTCGCTTGGGGATCTCCCCCAGGTGCATGCGAGGGACGGCACGCCATCCGATGAGCACGGTTGGAGACGTTACCGGGTCCGGATCCTCACCGCGGGTACCCGCCCGAAACGTCGGTGCGGCACGATAGGGGGATACGACGAAAGCCGTTGCCCCGCCGACTACAGGAGCGGAAGTTGACCACCGAGTTCGCGCGCCACGACCTGGCGAAAACCCCAAGTAGCGCAAGCGAACCCGACCGCGTTCGGGTGATCCGCGAGGGTGTGGCGTCCTATCTGCCCGACATCGACCCCGACGAGACGTCGGAATGGCTCGAGTCCTTCGACGAAATGCTGGAGCGCTCGGGGCCGGCGCGGGCGCGCTACCTGATGCTCCGGCTGCTCGAGCGCGCGGGCGACCAGCGGGTGGCCCTCCCGTCGCTGACGTCGACCGACTACGTCAACACCATCCCGACCGAGCTGGAGCCGTGGTTCCCCGGCGACGAGGACGTCGAACGCCGCTACCGGGCGTGGATCCGGTGGAACGCCGCGATCATGGTGCACCGCGCCCAGCGCCCGGGAATCGGCGTGGGCGGCCACATTTCGACCTACGCCTCGTCGGCGGCGCTCTACGAGGTCGGCTTCAACCACTTCTTCCGCGGCAAGTCGCACCCCGGCGGCGGGGACCAGGTCTTCATCCAGGGCCACGCCTCCCCCGGCATTTACGCGCGCGCCTTCCTCGAGGGCCGGCTCAGCGAGGAGCGGCTCGACGGCTTCCGCCAGGAGCACAGCCACGCCGGCGGCGGGCTGCCCTCCTACCCGCACCCGCGGCTGATGCCCGACTTCTGGGAGTTCCCGACCGTGTCGATGGGCCTGGGCCCGCTCAACGCCATCTATCAGGCGCGGTTCAACCACTACCTGCACGACCGCGGCATCAAGGACACCTCCGACCAGCACGTCTGGTGCTTCCTGGGCGACGGCGAGATGGACGAGCCCGAAAGCCGCGGCCTGGCCCACGTCGGCGCGCTCGAGGGCCTGGACAACCTGACCTTCGTGATCAACTGCAACCTGCAGCGCCTCGACGGCCCGGTGCGCGGCAACGGCAAGATCATCCAGGAGCTGGAGTCGTTCTTCCGCGGCGCCGGCTGGAACGTCATCAAGGTGGTCTGGGGCCGCGAGTGGGACGCCCTGCTGCACGCCGACAAGGACGGCGCGCTGGTCAACCTGATGAACACCACGCCCGACGGCGACTACCAGACGTACAAGGCCAACGACGGCGCCTACGTGCGCGACCACTTCTTCGGTCGCGACCCCCGCACCAAGGCGCTCGTCGAGCAGATGACCGATTCGGAGATCTGGAACCTCAAGCGCGGCGGCCACGACTACCGCAAGGTCTACGCCGCCTACCGCGCCGCCGTCGACCACAAGGGACAGCCGACGGTGATCCTGGCCAAGACCATCAAGGGCTACTCGCTGGGCGCGCACTTCCAGGGCCGCAACGCCACCCACCAGATGAAAAAGCTTGCGCTGCAAGACCTCAAGGACTTCCGCGACGCCATCCGGATCCCGATCAGCGACGCCCAGCTCGAAGAGGATCCCTACCTGCCGCCCTACTACCACCCCGGCCCGGACGCCCCGGAGATCCGCTACCTGCTCGACCGGCGCCGCGCGCTGGGCGGCTTCCTGCCCGAGCGCCGGACCAAGGCCAAGGCGCTTTCGCTGCCCGGCCGCGAGACCTACGCCGCGCTGAAGAAGGGGTCGGGCCACCAAGAGGTCGCCACCACCATGGCGACGGTGCGGACGTTCAAGGAAGTGTTGCGGCACAAGGAAGTTGGACCGCGGATCGTGCCGATCATTCCCGACGAGGCGCGCACGTTCGGGATGGACTCGTGGTTCCCGTCGCTGAAGATCTACAACCGCCTCGGCCAGCTGTACACCGCCGTCGACGCCGATCTGATGCTGGCCTACAAGGAAAGCGAAGTCGGCCAGATCCTGCACGAGGGCATCAACGAGGCGGGCTCGGTGGGCTCGTTCATCGCGGCCGGCACGTCGTACGCGACGCACAACGAGCCGATGATCCCGATCTACATCTTCTATTCGATGTTCGGGTTCCAGCGCACCGGCGACGGGCTGTGGGCCGCGGCCGACCAGATGGCGCGCGGCTTCCTGCTCGGCGCGACCGCGGGCCGCACCACGCTGACCGGTGAGGGCCTCCAGCACGCCGACGGCCACTCGTTGCTGCTGGCCGCCACCAATCCCGCGGCGGTGTCCTACGACCCGGCGTTCGCGTTCGAGATCGCCTACATCGTGGAGAGCGGGCTGGCCCGCATGTTCGGGGAGAACCCGGAGAACGTGTTCTTCTACATCACCATCTACAACGAGCCATACCCGCAGCCGCCCGAGCCGGACAACTTCGATCCCGAGGGTGTGCTGCGCGGCATCTACCGCTATCGCGTCGCCACCGAACAGCGGGCGAACAAGGCGCAGATCCTGGCCTCCGGAGTGGCCATGCCGTCGGCGCTGCAGGCGGCCGAAATGCTGGCCGCCGAGTGGGACGTCGCGGCCGACGTGTGGTCGGTGACCAGCTGGGGCGAGCTGAACCGCGACGGCGTCAGCGTCGAGCGGGCCCGGCTGCGCCACCCGGACCAGCCGGCCGGCACTCCCTACGTGACCCGCGCCCTCGCCGATGCCAGCGGCCCCGTGATCGCGGTGTCGGACTGGATGCGCGCCGTGCCCGAGCAGATCCGCCAATGGGTGCCGGGCACCTTCGTCACGCTGGGCACCGACGGGTTCGGCTTCTCCGACACCCGGCCCGCCGCGCGGCGCTTCTTCAACACCGACGCCGAGTCGCAGGTCGTCGCGGTGCTCGAGGCGCTGGCGCGCGACGGCGAGATCGACCCGTCCGTGCCGGTCGCGGCCGCCCGCCAGTACCGGATCGACGACGTCATGGCTGCGCCGGAGCAGACCTCCGACCCCGGCGTCGCCTGACGCCGGCCGCCTCCCTACCGCACACTCGGCCCGTCACCACACCCCAAAGCGCGCGACGCGGGCACACCTTTGGCGAATACTTCCAAAAAATGGCGTAGGTTTTAGGGGTGAACGACAACCCCTTCGCCGGCCCATTCGCCAAGCACCCGCGTTCACCGCTCGAGCTGCTGGACACGGTCCCGGAATCCCTGCTGCGCCGGCTGAAGCAGTACTCCGGCCGGCTGGCCACCGAGGCGGTGGCGGTCATGGGCGATCGGTTGCCGTTCTTCGCCGGCCTGGAGGCGTCGCAGCGGGCCAGCGTGGCCCTGGTGGTGCAGACGGCCATCAACAACTTCGTCGAGTGGATGCAGGACCCGCACAGCGACGTCAGCTACACCGCGCAGGCCTTCGAACTGGTGCCCCAGGACCTGGCCCGCCGCATCGCGTTGCGCGACACCGTGGACCTGGCCCGCGTCACCATGGAGTTCTTCGAGGAGGTCGTGCCCCTGGTGGCCCGCTCCGAGGAGCAGC
Organism: Mycobacterium sp. NGS69; assembly: GCF_059812165.1. Classification (NCBI taxonomy): domain Bacteria; kingdom Bacillati; phylum Actinomycetota; class Actinomycetes; order Mycobacteriales; family Mycobacteriaceae; genus Mycobacterium; species Mycobacterium sp. NGS69. Next base: position 34,076 of record NZ_JCALCD010000012.1, on the reverse strand, counting down.
TGACCGCCCTGACCGTGGGCATCCTGAAGTACAGCCGCGACCTGGCGTTCACCGCCGCCTCGTCCTACGCGAACGCGGCCGAGGCGCGCGGCACCTGGGACAGCCGGATGGAGGCCAGCGTCGTCGACGCGGTCGTTCGCGGCGACACCGGACCCGAACTGCTGTCCCGCGCCGCGGCCCTGAACTGGGACACCACCGCCCCGGCGACGGTCGTCGTCGGGATCCCCGCGCCCGCCCGGGACGGCGCGAACGGCGACAGCGGCAGCCAGCGGGCCAGCCAGGACGTCCGCGACATCGCCGCGCAGCACGGCCGCGCGGCGCTCACCGACGTGCACGGCACCTGGCTGGTGGCGATCGTGTCCGGCCAACTATCGCTAACCGACAAATTCCTGGGGGACCTTTTGAATGCGTTGTCGGACGGCCCGGTGGTCATCGGGCCGACGGCGCCGATGCTGACCGCGGCCTACCACAGCGCCAGCGAGGCGATCTCCGGGATGAACGCCGTCGCCGGGTGGCGGGGGGCGCCGCGGCCCGTGCTGGCCCGGGAGCTGCTCCCCGAACGCGCGCTGATGGGCGACGCGTCGGCGATCGTGGCGCTGCACACCGACGTGATGGGGCCGCTGGCGGACGCCGGGCCAACGCTGATCGAGACCCTCGACGCGTACTTAGATTGTGGCGGCGCGATTGAAGCTTGTGCCAGAAAGTTGTTCGTTCATCCAAACACGGTGCGCTACCGGCTCAAGCGCATCACCGACTTCACCGGGCGTGATCCCACCCAGCCGCGCGACGCATACGTCCTGCGTGTGGCCTCGACGGTGGGCCAGCTGAACTATCCCGCGCAGCCGTCCAGCATCGACAACACAGCCCTGGCGCCGGTCCCCCTACCGGCCAGGAGTGACGCTGCACGCGCGTCTGAGCGATAGTGATCCAGCCAACAGATCGCGGCGCGGTATCAAAACCGTAGCTTAGAGGGCGGTTTTGTAAGATGCATACAAAAACCTAAGACGAGGTTCATAATCTGTTACACCCGCCAAAACCGTTTCCACAGTGTTCTCTTAAACACGTGATTGCATTGCTTGCGCCCGGACAGGGTTCGCAGACGGAGGGGATGCTGTCGCCGTGGTTGGAGCTGCCAGGCGCCGCAGACCAGCTGGCCCTGTGGTCTAAGGCCAGCGGCCTGGACCTGGTTCGCCTCGGGACCACCGCATCGACCGAGGAAATCACCGACACCGCGGTCGCCCAGCCCCTGATCGTCGCGGCCACGCTGCTCGCGCACCAGGAGCTGACCAGGCGCGACCTGCTCGCCGGTGAAGAATTCATCGTCGCCGGGCACTCCGTCGGGGAAATCGCGGCCTACGCGATCGCCGGCGTGCTGGCCGCCGACGACGCCGTCGCGCTGGCCGCCACCCGCGGCGCCGAAATGGCCAAGGCCTGCGCCATCGAGCCCACCGGCATGTCCGCGGTGCTCGGCGGTGACGAGGCCGAGGTGCTGGGCCGCCTCGAGGAGCTCGAGCTGTTCCCGGCCAACCGCAACGCGCCCGGGCAGATCGTCGCCGCGGGCCCGCTGACCGCGCTGGAAAAGCTCGCCGAGGACCCGCCGGCCAAGGCGCGTGTGCGCGCCCTCGGCGTGGCCGGTGCCTTCCACACCAAGTACATGGCTCCGGCCCTGGACGGTTACGCCGCCGCGGCGGCCACCGTCACGACCGCCGAGCCGACCGCCACACTGCTGTCCAATCGGGACGGAAAGCCCGTCGCCTCGGCGGCGGCCGCGATGGACACGCTCGTTGCCCAGCTGACCCAGCCGGTGCGCTGGGACCTGTGCACCGAGTATCTGCGTGCGCATGATGTTTCGGCGATCGTGGAGTTCCCCCCGGCGGGGACGCTCACCGGCATCGCCAAACGCGAACTTCGGGGGGTTACGGCCCGTGCCGTGAAGTCACCCGCAGATCTGGACGAGTTGGCAGACCTCTAAACCGCCGGCTTTTCGCCAGAAAAATAAATACTGCAAACGTCAATCCGATTTGCACACAACACATTACGAAGGGAATAGGCCGTGGCCGTCACTCAGGAAGAAATTATCGCCGGTATCGCCGAGATCATCGAAGAGGTGACCGGTATCGAGCCGTCGGAGGTCACCCCGGAGAAGTCGTTCGTCGACGACCTGGACATCGACTCGCTGTCGATGGTCGAGATCGCGGTGCAGACCGAGGACAAGTACGGCGTCAAGATCCCCGACGAGGACCTCGCCGGCCTGCGCACCGTCGGTGACGTGGTCGCCTACATCCAGAAGCTCGAGGAAGAGGACCCCGAGGCCGCCGCAGCGCTGCGCGCCAAGCTGGAGTCGGAGAACCCCGAGGCTGTTGCCAACGTCAAGGCGAGGCTGGAAGCGGACAGCAAGTGACCAAGCCTTCCACTGCCAATGGCGGTTACCCCAGCGTTGTGGTAACCGCCGTCACGGCGACGACATCGATCGCGCCGGACATCGAGAGCACGTGGAAGGGCTTGTTGGCCGGCGAGAGCGGCATCCACGTACTCGAAGACGAGTTCGTCACCAAGTGGGACCTGCCCGTGAAGATCGGTGGACACCTCAAGGAGCCCATCGACAACCACATGGGCAGGCTCGACCTGCGCCGCATGTCCTACGTCCAGCGGATGGGCAAGCTGCTGTCCGGTCAGCTCTGGGAGAACGCCGGCAGTCCCGAGGTCGACCCCGACCGGTTTTCGGTCGTGGTCGGCACGGGCCTGGGTGGCGCCGAGCGGGTCATCGAGAGCTATGACCTGATGAACGAGGGCGGCCCCCGTAAGGTGTCGCCGCTCGCCGTTCAGATGATCATGCCCAACGGCGCCGCCGCGGTGGTGGGTCTGCAGCTCGGGGCCCGCGCCGGCGTGATGACCCCGGTCTCGGCGTGCTCGTCGGGTTCGGAGGCCATCGCCCACGCGTGGCGCCAGATCGTCATGGGGGATGCCGACGTCGCCGTCGCCGGTGGCGTCGAGGGGCCGATCGAGGCGCTGCCCATCGCGGCGTTCTCGATGATGCGGGCCATGTCGACCCGCAACGACGAGCCCGAGCGTGCCTCGCGTCCGTTCGACAAGGACCGCGACGGCTTCGTGTTCGGCGAGGCCGGGGCGCTCATGCTCATCGAGACGGAAGAGCACGCCAAGGCCCGCGGCGCCAAGCCGCTGGCCCGCCTGCTGGGTGCCGGTATCACCTCGGACGCCTTCCACATGGTGGCGCCCGCCGCGGACGGTGTTCGTGCCGGTCGTGCGATGACGCGGTCGTTGGAGCTGGCGGGCTTGTCCGCCAAGGACATTGACCACGTGAACGCGCACGGGACGGCGACACCGATCGGCGACGCCGCGGAGGCCAACGCGCTCCGTGTCGCCGGTTGCGAGCACGCCGCAGTGTATGCGCCGAAGTCGGCGCTGGGCCACTCGATCGGCGCGGTCGGCGCGCTGGAATCCGTTTTGACGGTATTGAGCCTTCGGGACGGCGTCATACCACCCACGTTGAATTACGAAACCCCGGATCCCGAGATCGACCTTGATGTGGTCGCGGGCGAACCTCGCTACGGCGAATTCCGTTACGCAATCAACAACTCGTTCGGCTTCGGTGGTCACAACGTGGCGCTCGCGTTTGGGCGCTACTAGGCAGCACGGAAGGAACGTTCGCTAAAGCCATGACGGAGCTGGTTACGGGGAAAGCACTCCCCAATGTAGTGGTTACCGGCGTTGCCATGACGACCGCACTCGCAACGGACGCCGAGAACACGTGGAAGATGTTGCTGGACAGCCAAAGCGGGATCCGCACCCTCGACGACCCGTTCGTCGAGGAGTTCGACCTGCCGGTGAAGATCGGCGGGCACCTGCTGGAGGAGTTCGACAGTCAGCTCACGCGAGTCGAGCTGCGCCGGATGGGCTACCTGCAGAAGATGTCCACCGTATTGAGCCGGCGCCTGTGGGAGAACGCCGGTAATCCCGAGCTCGACACCAACCGGTTGGCGGTCTCCATCGGGACCGGGCTGGGCTCGGCAGAGGAGCTCGTCTTCAGCTACGACGACCTGCGCGCTCGCGGCATGAAGGCGGTCTCACCACTGGCGGTGCAGAAGTACATGCCCAACGGCGCCGCCGCGGCTGTGGGACTGGAACGGCACGCCAAAGCCGGTGTGATGACGCCGATCTCGGCGTGTGCGTCCGGTTCGGAGGGCATCGCCCGTGCCTGGCAGCAGATCGTGCTCGGTGAGGCCGACGCCGCGATCTGCGGTGGCGTGGAAACGCGGATCGAGGCGGTGCCCATCGCCGGGTTCGCCCAGATGCGCATCGTGATGTCCACCAACAACGACGACCCCGCCGGTGCCTGCCGTCCATTCGACAAGGACCGCGACGGGTTCGTGTTCGGCGAGGCCGGAGCGCTCATGTTGATCGAGACCGAGGAGACCGCAAAGGCTCGCGGCGCCAACATCCTGGCCCGGATCATGGGGGCCAGCATCACCTCGGACGGCTTCCACATGGTGGCGCCGGACCCCAATGGGGAGCGCGCCGGCCATGCGATGTCCCGGGCAATCCAGCTCGCGGGCCTCACCCCCAACGACATCGACCACATCAACGCCCACGCCACGGGCACCCAGGTCGGCGACGTGGCCGAGGCTCGGGCCATCAACAAGGCGCTGGGCAGCAACAAGGCGGCGGTGTACGCACCCAAGTCCGCGCTCGGCCACTCGGTGGGTGCGGTCGGTGCGGTGGAGTCGATCTTGACGGTGCTCGCGTTGCGGGATCAGGTGGTCCCGCCGACACTTAACCTCGTAAACCTCGATCCGGAGATCGATTTGGACGTGGTGGCGGGCAAGCCGCGGCCGGGCGACTACAAGTACGCGATCAACAACTCGTTCGGATTCGGCGGTCACAACGTGGCGATCGCCTTCGGGCGGTACTAACCCCGCCCTATAGCCCGGGCACACTCGGAAACAGGAGACCCGCGATGACAATCATGGCCCCCTCGTCGGTTGGTGAGTCGCTCGACCCCCGGGACCCGTTGCTGCGCCTGAGCAATTTCTTCGACAACGGCAGCGTGGAGCTCCTGCACGAGCGTGACCGCTCGGGCGTGCTGGCCGCCTCGGGGACCGTGAATGGGCTGCGCACCATCGCGTTCTGCACGGACGGCACGGTGATGGGCGGCGCGATGGGCATCGAGGGGTGCACGCACATCGTCAACGCCTACGACACCGCCATCGAGGAACAGAGCCCGATCGTGGGCATCTGGCACTCCGGCGGGGCGCGGTTGGCCGAGGGGGTCCGGGCGCTGCACGCGGTCGGGCTGGTGTTCGAGGCCATGATCCGCGCGTCGGGCTACATTCCGCAGGTCTCGGTCGTCGTCGGCTTCGCCGCCGGCGGCGCCGCCTACGGACCGGCGCTGACGGACGTCGTCGTGATGGCGCCCGAGAGCCGGGTGTTCGTCACCGGGCCCGACGTGGTGCGCAGCGTCACCGGCGAGGACGTCGACATGGCGTCGCTCGGCGGCCCGGAGACGCACCACAAGAAGTCCGGGGTGTGCCACATCGTCGCCGACGACGAGCTCGACGCCTACGAGCGGGGCCGCCGGTTGGTCGGATTATTCTGCCAGCAAGGGCATTTCGACCGCAGCAAGGCCGAGGCCGGGGACACCGACATCCACGCGCTGCTGCCCGAGTCGGCGCGACGGGCCTACGACGTGCACCCGATCGTGACCGCGCTCCTCGACTCGGACACCGCTTTCGACGAGTTCCAGGGCCACTGGGCGCCGTCCATGGTGGTCGGGCTGGGCCGGCTGGCCGGCCGCACAGTCGGCGTGCTGGCCAACAACCCGCTGCGCCTCGGCGGCTGCCTGAACTCCGAAAGCGCCGAGAAGGCGGCACGTTTCGTGCGGCTGTGCGACGCCTTCGGGATTCCGCTGATCGTGGTGGTCGACGTGCCCGGTTACCTGCCGGGCGTCGACCAGGAGTGGGGCGGCGTGGTGCGCCGCGGCGCCAAGCTGCTGCACGCGTTCGGCGAGGCCACCGTCCCCCGGGTCACCCTGGTCACCCGAAAGACATACGGCGGGGCCTACATTGCGATGAACTCCCGCTCGCTGAACGCGACCAAGGTGTTCGCGTGGCCGGACGCCGAGGTCGCCGTGATGGGCGCCAAGGCGGCCGTCGGCATCCTGCACAAGAAGAAGCTGGCCGCCGCGGCCGACCACGAACGCGAGGCGCTGCACGACGAGTTGGCCGCCGAGCACGAGCGGATCGCCGGCGGCGTCGACAGCGCCATCGAGATCGGCGTGGTCGACGAGAAGATCGACCCGGCGCACACCCGCAGCAAGATCACCGAGGCGTTGGCCCAGGCGCCGGCGCGCCGCGGACGCCACAAGAACATCCCGCTGTAGCTCGCCTTTTTACCGCGAGCAGACGCAGAATCGCACAAGCGCGCGCTGCGCAGTGCGATTCTGCGTCTGCTCGGCCGTCTATCCCCAGCGGTGACTCGCCAATTCGGCGTGCTCCTCGCATGCTCTGGCGGTGCATGCTGGAGCGCTCGCAGTCCTACAGCAGGCTGGCGGGTTCGCCACTACCGCCCAGTTGCTGACGGTAATGACCCGGCAGCAGCTCGATGTCCAAGTTCGAAACGGAGGCCTCAAACGCGTCTGGTATGGGGTTTACGCCGCTAAGGAGCCAGATCTTTCAGGTCGCCTGACCGCGTTGGACATCTTTATGGGGCAGCACGCCGTTGTGTGCATGAACACAGCCGCCGCCTTGTACGGCTTCGACACGGAAGGCGCGACCGCAATCCACATACTCGATCCTGGCGTACGAATGCGTCCCGTAGTCGGCCTGATGGTTCACCAACGTACTGGCGCCCCATTGCAACGGATAGCAGGGCGTCTCGCGACCAGACCTGCCTGGACGGCTGTCGAAGTCGCGAGGCAGTTGCCGCGTCCTCGCGCAATCGCAACACTTGACGCCGCATTGCGTTCGATGCGTTGCAGCCGTGCTGAACTCGAATGTGCGGTCGCCGAGCAGCGGGGCCGCCGCGGGATAGTGGCCGTGCGGGGACTTCTTCCCTTTGCCGACGGACGTGCGGAATCCGCGATGGAAAGCGAAGCCCGGCTTGTGATGATCGACCACGGGCTCCCGCTCCCTGAACTTCAATACCCAATTCTTGGTCGCGCCGGTGAATTGTGGCGAGTCGACTTTGCATGGCCGGACATGCGCGTAGCGGCTGAATACGAAAGCATCGAGTGGCATGCGGGACGCAGCGAGATGCTCCGAGACAAAACAAGATCGGGCAGCATCCAGGAACTAGGATGGACGATCATTCCTATCGTCGTCCTCGATGTAAGACGCGAACCCGAGCGACTTGCCATGCGCATCGCCACCCATTTGGACCGTGCACGCAAAGCCGGTTAACGATGGCGAGCAGACGCAGAATCGCACAAAAGACCCTCGCGCAGTGCGATTCTGCGTCTGCTCGCGGTGGAATCTCAGCCGACGCCGACGTTCCCCTCGACGCGGTGGTGCTCGATCCCAGGCAGGCCACCGTTTCCAAACGCGGCGGGTCGGTCATGGCGCGCGGCCGAGGATCCGGCACAGCGCCCGGCCGAGCTCGTCCCCGGGCGAACGCGGGAGCTCGTCGGCCCGCCAGGCGACGAAGTCGTCGGGGCGCACCAACAACGCCCCGTCGGGCGCGAGTCCCGTCGCGGCGGCCCACGCGCCGTCGGCATCGAGCGCGGTTCCGATGCGCCGCACGGTGATTGGGACGCCGGCGGCCTTCGACGCGCAGGTCGCCGCGTCCGACCACGCCGCATCGTCGTCTCCGGTGAGCAGCGTGAAGCCAGGCCCGAGCAGATCGAGGGTCGAGACCCGCTTCCCGTCGTCGGTAACCCAGGCGTGCGGGACGCGGGTGCCGGGCTGCCCGCGCAATTCTTCCACCAGTGACACGGCGTCGGCATCCGGTGGAACGGGATCGTCGGAAACCACCGCGGCAGAACGGTATCGGTATCCGATGAGCACCGCGAACATGGGCGCCTCTTCGTCCGGCGGCAATAGCGGCCGGTCGTCGTCCAACCGCAAGAAGGCCAGCGACGGCCCGGTGAGCGACTGGCGCGCGTTGAAGCGCCCGACCGGGTGCCGCTCGGCATGGTAGGTGCCCAATAAGGCCGGGTCGGCGGTCCCGTTCAAGACGGCGGCCAGCTTCCAGGCCAGGTTGTGCGCGCTCTGGATGGCCGTGTTGGCCCCGCCGGCCTTGAACGGCGGCATGGTGTGGGCCGAATCGCCGACGAGAAACACTCGGCCGCAGCGGAATTGGTCGGCGACCCGCTCGTACGGCTGCCAGGATGCCACGTCGATGACTTCCACGTCGATCGGCTCGCCGATCGCTTTCGTCAGCATCTCGCGGCACCGCTGCGCGGTGAACTGTTCGGCGGATTCGCCGCGGGCGGGAAAGTAGGTGTTGATGAACATTCCGAGGTCGTCGCGCACCGGCAGAAAGATGCCCTCCACGTCCGGGTTTTTGACTTGGATGCCGTCGCCCGCACCGAGGTCGCGGGCGAATTGTCGCCATGGCGCCCGGAAGTAGACGAACACGACATAGATCGGCAGTGCCCCGTAGCCGGAGGTCGTCACGCCCAGCGCATCCCGGATCGGGCTGTGTACGCCGTCGGCGGCGACGAGATAGTCAGCGCGTATCGTCTCGGTCGCGCCCGACTCGCGATCGCGGATGACCGCGGTGACGCCGCTTTCGTCCTGGTCGAACGAGTCCAACTGCGTGTTGTAGCGCGCCTCGCTACCGTGTCCACGGATGTGGGTGAGGAGGACCGGTTCGAAGGCACTCTGCGGGCAGTACTGGCCGCCGGGCTCCGGGCTCAGATCCTTGAACGGCGCGAAGATCGCGTTGACGTCGAGCGCCTGACGCTGTTCGGCGCTGTTGAGCGTCGGCTTGGTCAGCATGTCGGAAACGCCGTGGGCGATCGCGTGGACCTCGTCGGCCAATCCGAGGCCACGCAGGATCTCCAGGGTGCGGAAGCTCAGGTTGCGCGCTTTCGGGTAGATGAACACCTCACCGCGCCTTTCGACCACCAGCGAGCGAACACCGTGTTTTGCGAGCAGTGCGGAGGTGGCCAGCCCGGCGGCTCCCGCGCCGACGATCAGCACCGGGACATGCGTGACGTTCATCGTTCGTCTCCCATCTAGACGGAACGGATTAGTTCCGTCTAGACCCAATGTGGCACGGCGCGGCGGAATGCGCAACAACTACGGCGCCGGCCCCCCGGCCATCGGCAAGATCACGTCTTCGAGCATGCGCCGGACATAGACCCGGTCGATCGGCCGTCCGGTAATCACCCGCAGCACGTTGAGGCCCAGCGCGACGTCGGGGATCAGGCTCAGGTCGCGGCCGGCCGGAATTTCCCCGCGAGCCACCGCGTGGTCGAGCACCGCGCGGACCACCTGTCGCGGGGTCGACAACACCAGGTCGTCCAGGGCGGCCGCCAGGACGGGGTTGTGCATTGCCGCCGTCGCCACCCCGACAACCACGCGAATCATATGTGTATCAGCGTCATTCAGGTCAGGAGTGGCCGCAGCCAGCGCGTCTATGTCACCACGAAGGCTGCCGGTGTCGGGCGGTTCGATGGGTCCCAGCCGCCGCCGCCAATGCGCGATCGCATCGGCGACCACCACCTCCTTCGACGGCCAGCGACGATAGATCGCCGCCTTCCCGACGCCGGCGCGCGACGCGACGTCGTCCATGCTCAACCGGTCATAGCCGACGTCGGCGACACCGGCCAGGGTCGCGTCGAGGATGGCCGCGTCCAGCGATCGATCCAGGCGTCCCGGGCTCCGGGTCCGGCTCGACGCGCTGGCCTGGCCGCTTTCGGGCTTCATAACGTTCCTAACGATACGGGCTAGTTCCGTTCAATGATATCCTCAGCCGACGCGCGCTACGAATTCCTCGGCCACGCCCGCCGCCCGCTCGCGATCGCGCGCCACCAGCCCGATCCGGGTCCGCCGGTCCAGGATGTCGCCGACGCCCAGCGCGCCCTCGTGAGTGACGGCGTACTCGAACTCCGCCCGGGTCACGTCGATGCCCTCCGCGACGGGGTCGGTCGGTCGATCGCAGCTCGCGCTCGCGATGACGTGGGGCGCCTCCGCGCCGTACCGCGCCACCAGCGACGCGGGCAATCCGGCGCAAAGCCGATCGCCCGACCCGGGATTGCCCGGCGCCCCGATCAGCGGCAGGTCACGGGTCCGGCAGCCGCCCGCGCTCAGCCCCCGCCGGCCGACGGCGAAGTCCAGGACATCCTCGGCCATGTGCCGGTATTCGGTCAGCTTGCCGCCGATGATGCTGATGACGCCGGACGGCGCCTCGAGGACGGCGTGCTCGCGCGACACATCGGCGGTGCGGCCCTCGCCAGTGTCGATGAGCGGGCGCAGCCCGGCGTAGGCGCCGATCACGTCGGCCGTGCCGAGCGCCATGCCCAACGCCGTGTTCACCGTGTCCAGCAGGAACGTGATCTCTTCGGCCGACGGCTCCGGCACGTCGGGAATCGGGCCGGGCGCGTCTTCGTCGGTGAGGCCCAGATAGACCCGGCCCAGCTGCTCGGGCATCGCGAACACGAAGCGGTTGAGCTCACCGGGAATCGGAACCGTAAGGGCCGCAGTCGGATTCCCGAACACCCCAGCGTCGAAGACGAGGTGCGTCCCGCGGCTGGGCCGCAGCCGCAGCGAATCGTCGATCTCGGCCGCCCACACCCCGGCCGCGTTGATGACCGCGCGGGCCGACACGTCGAACGACTGCCCCGTCCGCTGATCGGTCAGCCGCACCGAGGTGCCGGACGCCTCCGAGGCCGCGACGTAGGTCAGGATGCGCGCGCCGTGTTGCGCCGCGGTCCGCGCGACCGCCGTGACCAGCCGGGCGTCGTCGATCAACTGCCCGTCGTAGGCCAGCAAGCCGCCGTCGAGGCCGTCGCGCCGGACCGTGGGCGCCATCTCCACGGCGCGCCCCGCCGAAATCCGCCGCGACCGGGGCAGCACCGACGAAGGCGTGCCCGCCAGCGCCCGCAGCCCATCGCCGGCCAGGAACCCGGCGCGCACCAACGCGCGCTTGGTGTGACTCAGCGAGGGCAACAACGGCACCAGCTGCGGCATCGCGTGGACGAGATGAGGGGCGTTGCGCGTCATCAGGATTCCGCGCTCGATGGCGCTGCGCCGGGCGATGCCGACGTTGCCGGTCGCCAGGTAGCGCAGACCGCCGTGGACCAGCTTGGAACTCCACCGGCTGGTGCCGAACGCCAGGTCGTGTTTTTCCACCAGCGCCACCCGCAGCCCCCGCGACGCGGCGTCCAGGGCGATCCCCACGCCGGTGATGCCGCCACCGATCACGACGATGTCCAGCGGCGCCCCATCGGCGAGTGCAGTCAGATCAGCGGCTCGCCGCGCCGCGTTCAAGGCCGTCACGACAGGTATCCATTCAGCGAGTACGCGAGCTCGGCGGCCAGCGCGTCGGCATCGAGGATCGGGCGGACGATGCGTTCCGACTGGATGGTCGACTGCGCGATGAGCAACACCATCGTGGCCATCTGTAGCGGATCGCCGGCACGGACGCTGCCGTGGCGCTGGGCCGCGCGCAGCCGCTCGGCCAGGGCGTCGATCAGCATCTGCTGGCTGGCCCCGAGGCGCTCGGTGATGTAGATCGGCGCCAGCTCCGAATGCATCACCGACATCACCAGCTCGTCGTGACGCAGCAGATCGGCGACCGTAACGATCTGTCGCACCAGCGATTCCCGGTCGTCGCCCTGTAGCGGCGCGTCGCGCATCACGCCGACGATGCGCTGGGTCAGCAGCGCCGCGACTATCGACTTGGTGTCCGGCCAGCGGCGGTACACGGTGGGCCGGCTGACACCGGCCCGCCGGGCGATCTCCGCCAAGGTGACCCGGTCCACCCCGAAGTCCACGACGCAGCTGGCCGCCGCCGACAGGATCCGGTCGCGGGTATCCGGCGGAGCGTTACTGGTTGACAGCATGTGTAATACTGTAACGCATGACGCACGCCGAGCAACTCCTCCCGCCGATGAAATGGAACGCGTGGGGGGATCCCGCCGCTGCCAAGCCGCTCTCCGAGGGCATTCGCTCGCTGCTGAAACAGGCTGTGGGACTGCAGGATTCGGACCTACCCGACATCGATGCCGACCAGGTGAAGCTGCGCCCCTCGGCCCTGTCGCCCGCCCACAAAGAGGCGCTGGCCGGCATCGTGGGCGCCGAGTACTGCCGCACCGATGGCCGCGATCGGCTGCTGCGGGCGGGCGGCAAGTCCACGCTCGACCTGCTGCGCCGAAAGGACACCGGGGTTCAGGACGCCCCCGACGCCGTGTTGCTCCCTGCAGACGACGACGCGGTCGGCGCGGTCCTGCGCTATTGCTCCGAGCATCGCATCGCCGTGATCCCGTTCGGCGGCGGCACCAGCGTGGTCGGCGGTCTCGACCCCGGCCGCGGCGAATTCGGCGCCGTGGTGTCGCTCGACCTGCGCCGCCTCGACCGGCTCATCGATCTCGACGAGGTGTCCGGCCAGGCCGTTTTCGGGGCCGGGGTCACCGGGCCGGACGCCGAACGCCTGCTCGGCGAACACGGGTTTTCGCTCGGGCACTTCCCGCAGAGCTTCGAGTACGCCACCATCGGCGGATTCGCCGCGACACGGTCCTCCGGTCAGGACTCGGCCGGCTACGGCCGGTTCAACGACATGGTTCGCGGCCTGCGGATGGTCACGCCCGTGGGCACGATGGACCTGGGCCGCGCACCGGAATCGGCCGCGGGCCCCGACCTGCGCCAGCTGCTGCTCGGCTCCGAGGGGGCGTTCGGCGTCATCACCCAGGTGCGCCTGCGCGTGCACCGAATCCCCGAGGCCGTGCGCTACGAGGCGTGGTCGTTCCCCGATTTCGAAACCGGGGCCGCGGCCCTGCGCGCCGTCACCCAGGATGCCACCGGCCCCACCGTCATTCGGCTCTCCGACGAGATCGAGACCGGGGTCAACCTCGCCACCACCGAGGCCATCGGCGAAAGCCAGATCACCGGCGGCTGCCTGGGCATCACCGTGTTCGAGGGCACCAAGGAGCATGTCGAGAGCCGGCACGCCGAGACCAGCGCACTGTTGGCGACGACGGGCGGCACGTCACTGGGCGAAGCGCCGGCGCAGGCCTGGGAGCGCGGGCGGTTCGCCGCGCCGTACCTGCGCGACTCGCTGCTGTCCGCCGGCGCGCTGTGCGAGACCCTCGAGACCGCCACCGACTGGTCGAACGTTCCGAGGCTGAAAGCCGCTGTCACCGACGCGCTTACCAGCGCGCTGGCCGAATCCGGCACACCCGCGCTGGTGATGTGCCACATCTCGCACGTCTACCCCACCGGCGCTTCGCTCTACTTCACCGTCGTCGCCGGGCAGCGCGGCAACCCGATCGAGCAGTGGTGGGCCGCCAAGAAGGCCGCCTCGGACGCGATCGTCGCCGCCGGCGGAACAATCACCCACCATCATTCGGTCGGCGCCGACCACCGGCCCTGGATGCGCGACGAGGTCGGCGAGCTGGGCGTGCAGGTCCTGCGCGCGGTCAAGGCGACGCTCGACCCGGCGGGAATCCTCAACCCCGGCAAGCTGATTCCGTGAACGCCAAGCGCGAGATCGGCAAAGTGACCGCGCTGACCAACCCCGTCTCCGGTCACGGCGCCGCGATCCGCGCCGCGCAGGTCGCGATCGCCCGGCTGCACGAGCGCGGCGTGCAGGTCACCGAGATCATCGGCGACGACGCCGAGGACGCGCGCCACCTCGTCGCCACCGAAATCGAACGGGGAACCGACGCGGTCATGGTCACCGGCGGCGACGGCGTCGTCTCCAACGCGCTGCAGGTGCTGGCCGGCACCGACGTTCCGCTGGGCATCATCCCGGCTGGCACCGGCAACGACCACGCCCGCGAATTCCGCATTCCCACCAAGGATCCCGAGGCCGCCGCGGACGTCGTCGCCGACGGCTGGACCGAAACCATCGACCTCGGCCGGATCCAATGGGACGACACCGAGAAGTGGTTCGGCACCGTCGCGGCCACCGGCTTCGACTCCCTGGTGACCGACCGCGCCAACCGGATGACCTGGCCGCACGGGCGGTTGCGCTACTACATCGCGATGCTGGCCGAGCTGTCGCAGCTGCGGCTCTTGCCGTTCCGCATGGTGCTCGACGGCACGCAGGAGATCGACGCGGACATCACGCTGGCGGCCTTCGGCAATACCCGCAGCTACGGCGGCGGCCTGTTGATCTGTCCCAACGCCGACCCCACCGACGGCCTGCTCGACATCACCATGGCGCATTCGGCGTCGCGCACGAAGTTGGTCCGCCTGTTCCCCACCGTCATGAAGGGCACGCACGTCGACCTCGACGAGGTCACCACCGCGCGCGCCAAGACGATCCACGTCGAGTGCCCCGGCATCAACGTCTACGCCGACGGCGACTTCGCCTGCGCGCTGCCCGCCGAGATTTCCGCGGTTCCCGCCGCGGCGCGGATCCTGCGGCCTACCCGACGCCCCGGCTGAGCCAGGTCACTTCCCCGGCGTCGCCACCGTCGCGATACACCTCGAGCGCCTCGTCCCACGCCGTCCCCAGCACGGAATCCAGCTCGGCGGCCAGATAGTCGGCGCCCTGGGCCATCATCGACCGCAGCCGCATCTCCCCGACCATGACGTCGCCGTTGGCGCTCATCGACCCGCTCCACAGACCGAGCTGCGGGGTGTGGCTGAACCGCTGGCCGTCGACCCCCGGGCTCGGGTCCTCGGTGACCTCGAACCGCAGCACCGACCAGGAGCGCAGGGCATTGGCCAACCGGGCGCCGGTGCCCACCGGCCCGACCCAGTTGGTGACCGCGCGCAGCTGCCCGGGCATCGCCGGCTGCGGCGTCCAGACCAGGTTGGCCTTGGACTGCAGGGTCGACGACAACGCCCACTCGACATGCGGGCACACCGCCGCGGGCGAGGCGTGGACGTACACCACGCCAGTCGTCACGTCGGCAAATTGATTCGACGCACGCATCTCCTGCTCCTTCGGTTCCACGAGGGACGTCTTCCCCAACGACCTGGTGGACCCGTGCAAGCGGGATGCATGTAAATTTTTGTGTCCTGCGTGTCTATTGTGCCCTCTGATGCCCCTGTTGCGCTAGTGTGCGGAGTGGTCAAATATCACTGCGTCTGAAAGCGCAGGCCACGGCTCGAGCGCCCAGTCGCCGAAATCGCGGTCCGTGAGCACCACCAGTGCCAGGTCCGCCTCCGGATCCGCCCAGATAAACCCGCCTGACTGGCCGAAATGTCCGTACGTCCGCGCCGAGTTACGCGACCCCGTCCAGTGCGGCGATTTGGCGTCCCGGATCTCGAAACCCAGGCCCCAGTCGTTGGGCCGCTGCACCCCGTAACCGGGCAGGACGCCGTCCAGGCCGGGAAATTGCACGCTCGTGGCCTCGGCGTGCAGCTCCGCCGACACCGTGGCCGGGCGCAGCAGCTCGCCGGCGAAGGTGGCCAGGTCGGCGACCGTGGATGTCGCGCCGAACCCAGCGGCCGCGGCGCCGCCGTTCAGCCGGGTCGTCGCCATGCCGAGCGGTTCGCATACCGCCTCGGCGAGGTAGCGGCCGAATTCGATCCCCGACTCCGCCTCCAGGGTTTGGGCCAGCACGGTGAAGCCCTGATTTGAATACATCCGGCGGGTGCCCGGCTTGGCCAGCACCCGATCGTTGTGCATCGCCAGGCCCGACGCGTGCGCCAGCAGGTGCCGGACCGTGGAGCCGGGCGGGCCGGCCGGGGTGTCCAGCTCGACGACCCCCTCCTCGACGGCGATCTGCGCGGCCCGGGCCACCAGCGGCTTGGTCACCGAGGCCAGCTCGAAGACCCGCCCGGCGTCGCCGTAGCTGGCCAGCACTCCGGCGGGCCCGACGACCGCGGCGGCCGCGGCCGCCACCGGCCAGTCGGCGATGCGCTCGAGGGCCGACATCACTTCCTGGCGATGTAGTAGTTGTTGATCGGATCGCCCTCGACCTCGGTCACCCGGACGTCGTCGAATCCGGCGTCGGCGAGCATCGAGGTGGCCAGCTGCGTCCCCCACGCGGTGCCCAGCCCGACGCCGTCCAGCGCCAGCGACACCGTCATGCAGTGCATCAGCGACACGGTGTAGAGGTAGGTGCTCATCGGGATGTCGACGTTCTCCTCGAGCCGGCTCGACGCCTTGATGTCGGCCATCAGGAAAACCCCGCCGGGCCGCAGCGCGCGGTAGATGTTCTCGAGCACCCGCGCCGGCTGCGCCTGGTCGTGGATGGCGTCGAACGTGGTGATCACGTCGTAGGCGTCTTGCTTGTCCAGGTCGGTCAGATTGTGCGCCTCGAAAGTCGCGTTGGTCAGGCCGAGGCGAGCCGCCTCGGCGACGCCGTTCGCGATCGCCTCGTCGGAGAAGTCGATGCCGGTGAACCGGCTCGCCGGGAACGCCTGTGCCATCACGTTGATCGCGTGTCCGCTGCCGCAGCCGAAGTCGGCCACGTCGGCCCCGGAGCGCAGGCGATCGGGCAGGCCGTCGACCAACGGCAGCACGACGTCGACGAGCGCGATGTCGAACACCGCGGCGCTCTGCTCGGCCATCAGCGCGTGGAAGCGCGGGAATTCGCTGTACGCCAGCCCGCCGCCCGCGCGGAAGCAGTCGACGATCTTCTGCTCCACCTCGCCGAGGTGCGGGATGAACAGGGCTACCAGGGCAAGGTTGTGCGGGCCGGCGGCACGCGTGAGGGCGGCCGCCCGATGCGCGGGCAACGTGTAGGTGGCGGTGGCCGGGTCGTACTCGACGACGTGCCCGGTGACCATGCCGGCCAGCCACTCCCGCACATAGCGTTCGTTGAGGCCGGCGGCCTCGGCGATCTGTGCGCTGGTGGCTGGCGGCATCCCGGCCAGCGTGTCCAGCAGGCCGGTCTGGTGCCCGATGCTCAGCAGGAGGGTCAGGCTCGCGCCGTCGATGGCGGCGACCATTCGCCCTGCGAATTCCTCTGTGGTTTCGGAGATCTTCTCTGGTGCTGTCACATCCAGCGACGCTACACCGGGTCTTTTCACTGGGCGGGCGGCCAATTGCGCGAGGCATTACCCCCGTCAGTAGGTTGGTGCCATGAGTCAGACAGTGCGCGGAGTCATTTCACGCAAGAAGGGCGAACCCGTCGAGCTGGTCAACATCGTCGTCCCCGACCCCGGACCCGGCGAGGCGGTGGTCGACGTCATCGCCTGCGGGGTCTGCCACACAGACCTGACCTACCGCGAGGGCGGCATCAACGACGAGTACCCGTTCCTGTTGGGCCACGAAGCCGCCGGGCGCGTCGAGGCGGTCGGGCCGGGCGTGACGGCCGTCGAGCCGGGCGACTTCGTGATCCTGAACTGGCGCGCCGTGTGCGGGCAGTGCCGGGCCTGCAAGCGCGGCCGGCCGCAGTATTGCTTCGACACGTTCAACGCCGAACAGAGGATGACGCTGACCGACGGCACGGAACTGACGCCGGCGCTGGGCATCGGAGCGTTCGCCGACAAGACGCTGGTGCATTCCGGCCAGTGCACCAAGGTCGACCCGCAGGCCGACCCCGCGGTCGCCGGCCTGCTGGGCTGCGGCGTAATGGCCGGGATCGGCGCCGCCATCAACACCGGGGCGGTGACGCGTGACGACACCGTCGCCGTGATCGGTTGCGGCGGTGTGGGCGACGCCGCCATCGCGGGGGCCGCGCTGGTCGGGGCCCGGCGGATCATCGCCGTCGACACCGACAACACGAAACTGGACCTGGCCCGCAAGTTCGGCGCCACCCACACGATCAACGCCCGCGAATTCGACGTGGTGAAGACGATCCAGGATCTGACCGACGGCTTCGGCGTCAACGTGGCGATCGACGCCGTGGGCCGGCCCGAAACCTGGCAGCAGGCCTTCTACGCCCGCGATCTCGCGGGAACCGTTGTGCTGGTTGGTGTTCCGACGCCGGACATGCGCCTGGACATGCCGCTGGTGGACTTCTTCAGCCACGGCGGGTCGCTGAAGTCGTCGTGGTACGGCGACTGCCTGCCCGAGCGCGACTTCCCCACCCTGATCGACCTGTACCTGCAGGGCCGGCTGCCGCTGGACAAGTTCGTCTCCGAGCGCATCGGGCTCGACGGCGTCGAGGAAGCGTTCCACAAGATGCATGGCGGCAAGGTGTTGCGTTCGGTGGTGGTGCTCTGATGGTGAGCATCGATCGGGTGGTGACCCACGGCACGTTCGAATTGGACGGCGGCAGTTGGGAAGTCGACAACAACATCTGGCTGATCGGCGACAATTCCAATGTCGTGGTGTTCGATGCCGCGCACGACGCGGCGCCGATCGTCGAGGCCGTGGGTGGCCGCCACGTCGTCGCGGTGGTGTGCACGCACGGCCACAACGACCACGTGACGGTCGCGCCGGAACTCGGCGAGACGCTCGACGCACCGGTGCTGCTACATCCGGCCGACGAGGTGCTGTGGCGAATGACGCACCCGGACAAAGACTTCCGCTCCATTTCCGACGGCCTGACGCTGAGCGTGGGAGGGACGGAGCTGCGGGCGCTGCACACCCCGGGCCACTCCCCCGGATCCGTGTGTTGGTATTCGCATGACCTGGGCGTCGTGTTCAGCGGCGACACCCTGTTCTCCGGCGGTCCCGGCGCGACCGGCCGCTCGTACTCCGATTTCCCGACGATCCTGCAGTCCATCTCCGAGCGCCTCGGCACGCTGCCCGGCGACACCGTCGTACACACCGGTCACGGCGACAGCACCACCATCGGCGACGAGATCGTGCACTACGAGGAGTGGGTGGCGCGCGGCCACTAGGTCCAGCGTCTTACATCAAACCGGTCAATTTCGTCATACTCGTATATTGTCACGATTAGTGATAATCTTGCGTCGGCAACGAGGAGACGAAGCATGAAGATCACGGTGTTCGGGGCGACGGGCGGCGTCGGCCGCGAGGTCGTAAAGCAAGGGCTGGGACGCGGTTACGGCGTGACCGCCGTCGTACGGGATGCCGGCCGGCTCGGCATGACAGATCCAGCGCTGGACGTCGTCACCGTCACCGCGCTGGACGATCCGGGTACCCTCGTCCCCGCGATCCGCGGCAGCGACGCCGTGCTGTCGGCCCTCGGCCCGCGTGGACGAAAAGACGGCCCCGTCGTGAGCAGCAGCACCCGCGCGATCCTGGCGGCGATGAACGCCTGCTCGACAAAGCGATTCGTCGCCGTCAGCGCGCTGCCGGTGGGCCCGACGGCCGAGGGCGAGCGCCTGACGACGCGCTGGGTGTTGCTCCCTGTGCTGAAAACCGTCCTGGGAAACGTCTATGCCGACCTCGCCGAGACGGAATCCCTCCTGCAGCAAAGCGAAACCGACTGGACCGTCGTGCGTCCGCCCCGGCTCGTGGACCAACCCCTCACCGGCAATTACCGCACGGTGGTGGGCGCCAACGTGGCCCGCGGCTCGGCCATCTCGAGGGCGGACGTTGCGCACGCCATGCTCGACGCTCTGGGATCGGCACGGACGATCCGGCAGCCGCTCGGCGTGGCGTATTGATTATCCTGACCCGTGACAATCCTGGCCGATGTTAGCCTTGGCCAATGACTGAACAGGGCTCCGGCATCACCGAACTCGACGAACGGATCCCATTTCTGCTCTCGCAGCTGGGCGCCCATGTCAGCAGCGATTTCCAGCGCCGGCTGGCGCCGATCGGAGCCGACCCGCGCACGTATGCGGTGCTGGTGGCGTTGGCCAGTTCCGACGGGCAGTCGCAGCGCGAGCTTTCCGAGCGCCTCGGCATTCACCGCAATGCCATGGTCATGGTCATCGACGGCCTCGAGCAACGCGGGCTGGCCAAACGGTTGACCCATCCCGACGACAGACGCGCGGTGGCCGTGACGCTCACCGCCAAGGCCCGCCGCCTGCTGCCGGCCCTGGACGACCAGGGCCGTGAGCTCGAAGACGAGATCGCCGCGCCGCTGTCCGCCAAGGAGCGGGCCACGCTGCGGGGACTTTTGCAGCGGGTCGCCGCCGGGGCGGGGCTCATCCCGGGAATCCACCCGCACTTGGCCTGATCACCGGGCGCCCCACCACTCGGACCTCAAGGGGTCTGGCGTCGCGCATTATTGTCACATATGATGATGATCATCATTCGTGATTAATTGCTCCGATAGGAGAGCGACGTGCACACCGCATATCTCGTCATAACGCTCACCGCGATCGCCTTCGATGGATTTTCCGGCGTCGCGGCGCTGGTTCACTTCGCGCCGATTCTTCCGGGGATGGCAAGCGCGGGCGTGCCGGTCTCGTGGTTGAGGTTTCCCATCGGCACGTTGAAGACGCTGGGCACCGTGGGACTCGTTGTCGGCCTGTGGGTTCCGGCCATCGGGATCGCGGCGGCGGCGGGACTGGTCATCTTCTTCGTCTGCGCGGTCTACACCCACGTGCTTGCCCACGACATCACCGGCCAGATGATGTTCGGCGCGTTCCTGCTCGCGCTCAACTGCGTCGCCCTGACGTCCGCGATCGCCGCCCACCCGGGGGTCTTGTGAACATGCGGGCCGCGCGTGCACCATTGCTGCTGGCGCGGTTCAGCACCGCGTTGATGGTCGCCTGGGCGCTCACGCAGGCGATTTTGGCGGGCAACTTCCTCGGCGGCCAATACGACGCGCTGCGGCTGCACGCGCTCGGCGCCCGAGCGATCACCGTCACCTCCGCGGTGCAGATCCTGATCCTGGCGTGGGTCTGGCGCAGCACCCACCGTCGCGGCCCCTTCTTTGCGGGCCTCGTGCAGACCCTGCTGCTCGTCGCCGAGTTCGCGACCGGCGAACTGCGCCTCACCGCCCTGCACATCCCGCTTGGTGTGCTGTTGGTCGCCGGGATCGTCCAACTGGTGACGATGATCTGGCGTATGCCCCTGCCGGCGCGGCATGGCGTCGCGGACCTCGGGGCGACGCGATGAACCGCCGCGCCGTGCTGCGCGCGGGCCTGCTCACCGCGGGTGTGGGCGTCGTGGGCGCCGCGTTGCCGGCCGCGCAATCAGCGCTGGGGCCCGCCGAGCCGGGCGCGCTGCTGGCGAGCGGCGCGCCGCTGCCGCCACGTTTTCGGGTGCCGCTGCCCATACCGGCTCGGCTCGCCCCCGACGAAACCGATGGCGCGACGGACTATTACACCATCACCCAGCGGGTCGCCGACTTGGCGATACTGCCCGGACTGACCACGCAAGCGTGGACGTACGGCGGCACGTTTCCCGGACCCACAATCGAGTCGCGGTCGGGCCGGCGAACCGCGATCCGCCATCACAATGCGCTGCCCGTTCCGGTCGCGGTGCACCTGCATGGCGGTCACACCCCGCCGGACAGCGACGGGTACCCGCTCGACCTCATCGAGCCGCACGCGGCGCACGCCGCGGCCGGCCACCCGGGCATGCACAACACGTCGCGCGATTCCGTTGTCGGACAGCGTGAATACGTCTACCCGATGCAGCAACGCGCGGCCACCCTCTGGTATCACGATCACCGCATGGGCTACACCGGCCAGGCCGTCTGGCGCGGGCTCGCCGGTTTCCACATCGTGCGCGACGACGAAGAGGACGCGCTGCCACTACCGAAAGGGCACCGCGACATACCGCTGATGATCACCGACCGGTCGTTTGGCGCCGACGGCTCGTTCCAGTACCCGACCACAGAGGACGGCGACGTCGCCCTCCCCTACATGAACGGTGTGCTCGGCGACGTCGTCTTGGTCAACGGGGCGCCCTGGCCGGTGCTCGAAACCGACCCCGCACGGTACCGATTCCGGGTGCTGAACGCCTCCAACGCGCGCCGGTACCGGCTGCAGCTCGACCCGCCGCCGCCGGGCGGGTCCGCGTTCACTCAAATAGGAAGCGACGGCGGCCTGCTGGCCGCACCGATCAACCACGACGCGGTCGACCTCGCCCCGGCCGAACGGTTCGACCTCGTCGTCGACTTCTCCCGCTACCCGGCGGGAACCCGGGTGCGGCTCACCAATGCGCTTGGGACACAGTCCGCCTCGGAGATCATGCGCTTCGACATCGTCGGCACCGACCGATCGGACGAAACGACGATTCCCGAGAAACTCAGCGAAAGTTACGCCTCGCTGGAGCCCGGTCGCGCCGTGGCCACCCGCACCTTCCTGTTCGGACAGGGCCGCGCCGGCATCTGGACCATCAACAACAAGCCGTACAAGCCGGGGGTTCCGCTGGCCACGCCGCGCCTGGGTGATGTCGAAATCTGGCGCTTCATCACAGACATCCGGCACCCGATCCATTTACATCTCAACCACTTCCAGGTGCTCTCGCGCAACAACAGGGCTCCCGGCCGCTACGACCGCGGATGGAAGGACACCGTCGATGTCGCGCCGTCCGGGGCGGTGGAGGTCGCCGTCCAATTCACCGACTACCGCGGAACGTACCTCGTGCATTGCCACAACCTCGAGCACGAGGACATGGCCATGATGGCCGACTTCGTCACGCTCTGAGTCGCCGAAACGGCTCGGGCCGACGAAGATTGAGGGCGTGGACGATAGGGCCGAATGCGACCTGGCGTGGGAACTGGCTGATGCGGTCGGCCCTCTACTCACCGACCGCGACCGCAATCGGTTTTACGCCGCGATCGGTTCGGGCGAGTGCTACGCCGCGATCGACACGGCGCTGCAAACTATGGCACAGCGGCGTGCGTCGATGCCTTCCGAGCTCACGGCCAAGCTCACCGCCTGGCTCGGCGCCTACGCGTACAGCGCCGACGCGCCACGGCTACGCGGACTGCTGCGAGCCACCGCAGTGCCTGGCGGTTCAGCGAGTCATTAGTTCCCGGGCGGGCGAAGGCCGAGGGCGCCCAGAAGCTCCTCGCGCCCCCACGGCTTGCTGATCGCGGCCTCGCGAAGTTCGTTGCGCCACTCTTCCCTGTCCCGAAGCCCCAACCGCAGCTTTCCGCGCAACCCCCGCAGCCTCGGTAGCCGAAGCGGCGGTACGGGAATGGGCATTGCCGGTTTGTCGCGGTCCGAGTCGCTCGGGTGGTCGCCGGGGTGCGACGGGCCGCCCTGATGTAGCGCCTTGGGTGCCGTCGGTATGGCCGGGGCGGCCGGCGGTGGCGCCGCGGCGGAGGCCGCCGGTGCCACCGGTTCACCCAGGCCACCGACGGCCGCGGCGTGGCCGCTGACACCCTCCGCGCCCAGCCCCGCGAACATCGGCGAAACCGGGTAGGCGGGGGCCATGGCGGCGGGCGCCGCCGGCGCCGCCGCGACGCCCGGCACGAATGGCGCGGCCGGCCCCGCCGGTGCCCAAGCGGCCGGGGCAGCCGCCGCGGCAGTGGCTCCGCCGACGCTGACGACCCCAGCGCCACCCGGATCAGCGACCGCGGCTGATGATCCACCGCCGCCACTGGGCCCGCCGCCATCACCGGTGACGGCGCCGCCGCCCCCGGCAGTGCCGCCCGCTGGGCCACCGGCCGCCGCCGACTGACCGTTTCCGGCGGCCCCGCCGCCCGCGTGGGTGCCGCCGACGGGCGCGGTGGTGCCACCGCCGACCACCGGGCCGCCGGTTCCGCCGTGTTGCGCGGCATCGATCGCCCCGTGGGCGGTGTTGCCGATCAGATGGCCGGCGGGACTCTGGCTGGCCGCGCCGATGAATTCCTGCACCTTCTGCAGCGGCGACGCGTTGAGGGCCTCGGCTCTGGCATACGCTCCCGCGCTCGCGCGCAGGACCTGCACAAACTGGTCGTGGTAATAAGCCGCTTGGGCGCCGACGGCCTGGTAGGCCTTCGAGTGCGCGGAAAACAGCGCCGATACGAACGCCGACACCGCGTCGCCACCCGGAGCTTCCACTCCCGCGGTCCCGGCTGCTGCGGTCGAATTGGCCGCGTTGATCGTCGACCCCACCGAGGCCAAGTCCCCGGCCGCGGCCGCCATCACCTGCGGCGTCGCGGTCACATCTGACACGAGCCACCTCTCCAACCCCACGGCCAAACTCTTAGGGCGGATCGTATCGCGGTTGGGCCGCGCATCCTAGGGTTCGGGCCCATCAGTGCCCGTCGAGGATCCGGCGCTTTTCGGCCTCGAACTCCTCGGGCGTCAACGCGCCGGAATCCCGCAGCGCCGCCAACGTTTTGAGCCGCTCGAGGCGGACCCCCTCGTCGCCGGGTTCTATCGGCACGGACACGGGCGCCGGCGGTTGGTAGAACGGGTTGGCCGCCACCACCGCCTTGCGCCGGGTGCGGGACAGCCACATGCCCGACAGAATCGAATCGACCAGTCCCACCACGAACAGGCCGACGAACAACCACACTAGAAAGCCGTAGGAACTTTTGTGGCCGAAGGCCAGTCGCGGGTTGATGTATCCGTTGACCTGGCCGTCGGTCGTGATGTTGTAGGTGCCGGCGACGGGAATCTGGGCCACCCACACCCGCACGTGCGCGTCGTTGTTGACCGTCGTTGTGCTGCCGATGTTTTCGTTGACCGCCGGTTGCGCCACCCCCTCGGGCGGCGCGATCGTGACCCCGAGCGGCGGTACCGGCAGGCCGCCGTTGGGGCTGCCGACGACGACGGTGTGCAGGCTGACGGTGACCTCGCCGGCGGGCAGGTACAGGCTTTTCGATCCCGGGATCGGCACCTCGCCGTAGGCGTTGTACTTGTCCAGAAAGAACGCGTTGAGCACCAGCGCGACGATGAAGCCGCCCACCGACACGACCATCAGCGCGACGGCGGCGGACAGCGAGGCCTTCGCGAGCCGTCTGCTGGTCATCCAGGCAGTGTGGCACCGCGGGCCAGGCGATGCGAGCGAAAAGCCGCAAAGCCGACGAGGATCACCAACGCCAGCACCGGCACCCAGTCCCCCAGCCGTTGGTAGGGCGTGACGGTCGACCCCAACGGCACCGCGACGACGGTCACACCCCGGAATCCCGACGGGCACCAGGCCAGGCGGTGGCCTCGCGCGTCGAAGGCCGAGCTGTCGCCCGACAACCCGACGTGCACCGCCGGCCGGCCCGCCTCGACGGCGCGCACCGCGGGCTGAGCGGCCAGCTGCGGCTGCGCCCAACTGCCCTGGAACGACGACGTGGAGCTCTGATACACCAGCAGCCCGGCACCCAGTCGCGCCTCCCGCAGGGCCAAGTCGGAGAACAGGGTCTCGTAGCTGACGAGCGGCCCGATCGGCAGGTCGCCCGCGCGCAGCACCACGGTGCCGCTCCCGCGCTGCCGGTCCTCGGCGGCGGCCCGGCTGTGCCGGGTGATCCAGCCGAAAAGCGGTCGCAGCGGGACGTATTCGCCGAACGGCACCAGCCGGGTCTTGCGGTAGCTGCCCAACACTCCACGCTCCCCGACGAGCACGGCCGACTTGTAGATCCCGCCGCCCGGCGCGGGCGCGTCGACGTTGACCAGCAGGTCGGCGCCCACCCGCCGCGACAGGTCGGTGAGCCGGGCCAGCACCTCCGGATGGCCGCCGAGATCGGATCCCACGCTGCTTTCACCCCAGACGACCAGATCGAGCCGCGCGCCGGCGAGGCTCGCGGTGAGCGCCTCGCTCGCCGCCTCGCGAGAGCCGGAGTCGGCGATGTCGCCGGGCTGCACCAGCGCCACGCGCGCGGTCGCACCGCCGGCCGGCGCGGGGCCCAGCAGATACCACAAAGGGCCGAGCGAGACGCATGCCGCCGCGCAGCCCAGCGCCAGCACACGGCCCAAAGCGCCCCGGTGCACCAGCACGCCCACCACAGCCGTATTGCACGCCGCCACAAGGAAACTCGGCAGCCACACCCCGCCCAACGACGCCGACGCCAGCGCCACGGGCTGCGCGGCCTGCGACGCGCCGAGTGGCGCCCACGAACCGCCGAGCGGCGGCCAGGACCGCACGACTTCGGCCAACACCCACGCGCTGGGCAGCACCACCACGGCCGCGACCGTTCGCCCGGCGCCGACGGGCGGCGACAATAACCGATGCGCCAGCCACCCCCACGGCAGCCACAGCGCACCCACCCCGAAGGCCAGCAGCGGCAGCACCGGGCCGATGCTCGTCACCAGCCAGTACTGGGTGGCCAGCACAAACCCGGCGACACCGCACCAGGCCCGCACCGCGCCCGCCCATCCCGACGGCGCCGCCCGCACCAGCAACAGCAGCGGAACCAGGCCGACCCAGGCCAGCCACCACCACGTCGGCGCGGGGAAGGCGAGCGCGGGCAGCGCGCCGAGCACCAACGCGGCGACCAGATTGCCGCAGGGGTTCGCTGACCGCGACACAAAGAGCAGACTAGGACGGGGCTGACACCGACCAAGGAGTGATACGCATGGCCAACGATCTCGTCGCCACGGTTCCCGACCTGTCGGGCAGGCTGGCAATCGTCACCGGGGCCAACAGCGGCCTGGGCTTCGGGCTCGCCCGGCGCCTGTCGGCGGCCGGCGCCGACGTCGTGATGGCGATCCGCAACCGCGCCAAAGGGGAAAAGGCGATCGAGGAAATCCGCGCCACGGTTCCCGACGCCAAGCTGACCATCAAGGCCCTCGACCTGTCGTCCCTGGCGTCGGTCGCCGCCCTGGGCGAACAGCTCAACGCCGAGGGCCGCCCCATCGACATCCTGATCAACAACGCCGGCGTCATGACGCCGCCGGAGCGCGACACCACCGCCGACGGCTTCGAATTGCAGTTCGGCAGCAACCATCTCGGGCATTTCGCGCTGACCGGCCACCTGCTGCCGCTGCTGCGTGCCGCCAAGGGCGCCCGCGTCGTCTCGCTGAGCAGCCTCGCGGCCCGCCAGAGCGGCAAGATCCACTTCGACGACCCGCAGTTCGAGAAGTCCTACGCCGCCATGTCGGCCTACGGCCAGTCGAAGCTGGCGGTGCTGATGTTCGCGCTCGAGCTCGACCGGCGCAGCCGCGCGGGCGGCTGGGGCATCGTGTCCAACGCCGCGCACCCCGGCCTCACGAAAACCAACCTGCAGATCGCCGGGCCCTCGCACGGCCGCGAACGGCCCGCGCTGATGGAGCGGCTGTACAAGGCGTCCTGGCGTTTCACCCCGTTCTTGTGGCAGGAGATCGACGCGGGGATCCTGCCGGCGCTGTACGCGGCCGCCGCGCCGCACGCCGAGGGGGGCGCGTTCTACGGGCCCCGCGGGTTCCAGGAGCTGGCCGGCGGCGGGGTCGCTCTGGCCAGGGTGCCCAAGCTCGCCCGCAACGAGGACGACTGCCGGCGCCTGTGGGAGCTGTCCGAGCAGCTCACCGGAGTCAGCTATCCCGGGCCGAACTGACTATCGTTGATGCATGCGGCCGGAACGGCGAATGCCCGAGTCGAGCATCGTGGTCCGGCCAGAGCCGACGGACAGCGCGACCTACACCCAGTCATCCCGGCTGCAGGCCGCCGGCCTGGCCCAGGGCATCGCGCTGTTCGAACGCGCCGCCGAGCAGGTGCCGATCCCCGCGCCGCCCCAGCCGATCGTCATCGCCGACTACGGCACCGCCAACGGGCACAATTCGCTCAAGCCGATGTCGGCCGGCATCGCGACGCTGCGCCGGCGCACCCGCCACGACCACGCGATCCTGGTGGCGCACACCGACGTGCCGGACAACGACTTCACCGCGCTGTTTCGGACCCTGTCCGACGACCCGGACAGCTATTTGCACACGGACACAACGAGTTTCGCCTCGGCGATCGGGCGGTCGTTCTACGGCCAGATCCTGCCGTCGAACACGGTCAACCTCGGCTGGACGTCGTGGGCGACCCAGTGGGTGAGCCGAATCCCCTGCGAGCTGCACGATCACGTGCACGTGGGCTACAGCAGTGACGACGCGGCCCGCGCCGCCTACGCGAATCAGGCCGCGGTCGACTGGAACGACTTCGTCGCGTTCCGGGGCCGCGAGTTGGTTCCCGAGGGGCGGCTGGTGGTGATGACATCGGGCGTCGACGACGACGGCACGTCCGGCTTCCGGCCGCTGCTCGACGCCATCGTCGCGGCGCTGGCCGATCAGGCGCGCGACGGCCTGCTCGACGAGGACGAGCGGCGCCGCATGGCCATCCCCACATTCGCCCGCAGCGAGAAGGACTTTCGCGCCCCGTTCGCGCCGAGCGGGCGGTTTGAGGGCCTGACCATCGAGCATCTCGAGATGTTCAACGCCGAGGACCGATTCTGGGCCCGCCTCCAAATTGACGACGACGCAAACGCTTTCGGCGCGCAATGGGCGGCCTTCGCGCGGGCCGCGCTCTTCCCGGCCCTGGTGGGCGGGCTGAACGGCGGCTCCGGCGACCCGCGCGCGGTCGCTTTCGTCGAACAGCTGGAGAGCGCCGTTGCTGGACGTCTGTCAAGCGCGCCGCAGGCCATGCGGATTCCGATCGCCACGGTGGTGCTGGTCAAGCGCGGCCGATCGCAGTGACGAGAGTTTCGGCACGCCGCCGCAGCGGGTAACCCCCGGGGATAGTCGCTGCGACTCCAAGGGGGTACGTGCATGAGCGTGCAGGACGACAAAGAGACTGGCCAGGAAGAAGACCAGCGGGCCACCGACCAGGAGTCGGGCAATGAAGGCGACCGGCAGCAAACCGAGAAGCCGGAGCCGAACGAGGAGCACAAGGAAAAGGCCGCCGAGATGATGACGGCCTACGAGGACCGCCCCACCCTGGTGCTGCCGGGTTCCGCCGCGATGGTGACGGGCACCGCGGTCAACGATTGGCTGGACGAGGACGGCAACCCGAAATCCGAGTCGCCCGAGGGCGCCCCGTCGGACCAGCAGGACGAAGGCAAGGACCCCGAGGCCTACCAGGAACAAGTCGAAAAGGACAAGGCCCTCAACGAGGAGCTGAAGAAGGCCGCGGCCCAGGAGAACAAGGGCGAAAAGCGTCCAACCGGAAGCTGATTCAGCGACCGTGCGAGGCGAGTTCGCCGAGTAGCGTCGGGATTTCCGGGAACCCGGGGATCGGCGCGTTGATCCCCGGGATCCGCGGGATCGGCGGGATCGCGGGGATTTGCGGGATTTGCGGGATCGGCGGAACCGGCGGCGCAGCAGGTGGGGCCGGGGCGGGCGGTGGGGCCGCCGGCTCGGGCGGTGGGGCCGCCGCGGGCGGGGCGGCCGGCGGAGCCGGTGCCTCGGTGGGTTCTTGGGCGGGCGGCGGTGCGTTCGTCGCGGCCGGGGGCGCCGCGGGCGGGTTGGTGTCGACGCCCGAAGGCGGGGGCGGCGACTGGGTCGCCGGGGGCGGCGCCGGGGCCGCCGGAGTCGTTTTGCCGCCAGGCGTCGTCGCCGGCTTGTCGCCGGAGCCCAGCCCGATCGCGAGTGCGGTGCCCACCAGCGCGATAGCGATCAATGCGCCGATCACCGCCACCAGCGGCAGCCGGCGCCAGGGAATGATCGAGTTCTTGCGCTCCGCGGGTGGCCCCTCGGCCTCCTCGAACTGCAGCGCCGGGCGGGCCGACGTGCCGCCGACTCCGGCGGGCGGGACCGGCGACTGGCCGGCGGCCTGCGACCAGGCCACCGCGGGCATCATCACCGGCGCGGGCGCCTGGGCCGTCGCGGTCCCGCCGGCGCCATGAGTCGGCCAGACCCGGGGAGGCGGCGGCGCCAGCGGCGCCATCGCGGTCGCCGTTGCCGGCGCGGCCGGGCTCAGCGCGGTCGCGATGTTGTGCCCCGGGGGCTGCGCGGCCCGCAGGGCGGCCCCGGTGGCCGCGGCCAGTTGGGGGCGCGGCGTCGTGATGACCGGGACGCGGAAATGTCCCGACAGCGTCGTGGTGACCGCCGGGATGTTCGCTCCGCCGCCCACCGAGACCACCGCGACGAGGTCGCGAATCTTGTTGCGTCGCAAGGTCTCGTCCAGCGCCGCCACGAAATTGGTCAGCGCTCCGCGGATCGCCTCCTCGAGTTCGATCCTGGTGAGTCGGATGGCGCTGTCGGGCAGGGTGGTCACCGTCTTCGACGACAGTTGCTCCTTGGCGACGCGGCACCCGGCCCGCAGCCGGCCCAGCGCGCCGATGGCCGAGGTGCCGGACGGGTCGAATGACCCCGTGTTCGCCATATTGGCCATGACGGCGGTCAGCAACGCCTGGTCGATCATGTCGCCGGAGAAGTCGCGGTGCCGCACGGTCGGGGCCAGGGCCTGGTAATCGCCGGCGGCGTCCATCAGCGTGATGCTGGTGCCGCTGCCGCCGAAATCGCACACGGCCACGGTGCCGCGCGCCGGTATGCCCGGATCCGCCCGCACGGCGAACAGCGTCGCCGCGGCATCGGGCACCAGCACCAGCGGTCGGCCGGGATCCGACCATTCGACCACTCGACTCAGCGCGGCCCCCGTGGTCTCCACTGTCTTTTCGGGCCAATGGGATGGATAGGTCACCGCGATGCTTTCGGGCAGCGGGCGCCCGCCGGTCGCGGCGTAGGCCAGCGAGCGCATCGCGTCGGCGATCAACGCGTCGCTGCGGTGCACGGACCCGTCGGCGGCCACGATTCCCACCGGGTCCCCGATCCGGTCCACGAAGCCGGTGATGATCAGGCCGGGCTCGTCGAGCCTGGGGTTTTCCGAGGGCACGCCGACCTCGGGCGGGCGTTGGCGATACAGCGTGAGGACCGGCTTGCGGATGATCGCCTGGTCCGCGGTCACGGCCGCCAGGTTGGTGGACCCAATCGACAGGCCCAGCGCGGGCCTAGCTGTATCGACCATCTATCCACCAATCCCCACGTTCAGCAGCACCCCCATCGTGCCGCCACAAGCTATAGCCAGTCTCAGCGCATGCTATGCGTGAGCTGTATAACGACACAGCCGTCGCTGTGCCCTCAGCGAATCGAGCCCGCGCCCGCGATCAGCGGGAGGTCGAGCGGGGTGACCCAGCCCGGGCGCAGGTCGTTGACCGCCGGCACGGCGTTGAGCGCCCGCATGCCGGTGGCCAGGCACCCGGCCGTGGCCGGGTCGCGGCCCGAGCCGTCGGTGAACCGGAACGCGGTCTCCTGGAAGATGCTCGGCGTCCCCTCGATGTCGACCCGGTAGACGTCGTTGTCGTGGCCCGACGGCCAGTCGGGCGCGGCGTCGTTGCCGATCCGGTTGACGTGCTCGAGCTGGATGCGCGTCTCGCCCTTGTAGATCCCGTTGATGGTGAACCGGACGGCGGCGACGTGCCCGGGCTTGATGACGCCCTTGACCGTGGTGCGCTCGGTGGGCGTCACCCACTTGTCCCACGTGGTGGTGATCTCGTCGAGCATGATGCCCGCCGCGTGCGCGATCATCGGCACGGTGGCGCCCCACGCGAAGATCAGCACGCTGGAGTTTTCCAGCATCGGGCTGTATTCGGGCTCGCGGCCGATGCCCATCTCGACCTCGTAGTCGCCCTCGTAGTTGGTGTAGTCCAGCAGCTCCGACGCGCGCACGCGGCGCACCTCCGAGCAGACGCCCATCAGGGTCATGGGGAACAGGTCGTTGGCGAAACCCGGGTCGATGCCGGTGGTGAAGCACGACGATCCGCCCAGCTCACACGCCTCGGTGATGGGCTCGATCCAGTTCGGCGGGTTCAGGTGCATGGTCGGCCAGACCCACGGCGTCATCGCGGTCGAGCAGACGTCGATGCCGGCCCGCAGAAACCGGGTGATCAGCGCGATGTTGGCGTCGGCGTGCATCGCCGTCGGGCCGTAGTGCACCAGCGCGTCGGGCCGCAGCGCGATCAGCGCGTCGACGTCGTCGGTGGCGATGATGCCCACCGGTTCGGGCAGCCCGCAGATGTCGCCGACGTCGCGGCCGATCTTGTTGGGGTTGCTGACCCCGACGCCCACCAACTCGAACAGTGGATGCTTGACGATCTCGGCGATCACCATGCTGCCGACGAATCCGGTGCCCCAGACCACCACGCGCTTTGGGTCGTGTCCCGACATACACACCTTCCTGAGCATCAGCCCCCGGTTCACCCTATAGACCAGGCGATGTTTGTGGTGACACGATGGGAAACCATGATCAGTCATCTGCGCGGGCCCGCGGTCCTGTTGGCGATCGGCGTCGCGCTCGCAAACGGGTGCGGCGTAGCGAGCGCGATCCCCGAGAACCCCAGGGTCATCTACGAGGTGAGCGGCCCGGCCGTCGCCGAATACATCTCCTACCAATCCGACAACGGCCAGCAGCACGCGGTGAACGTCAAACTGCCCTGGTCGACCCAGTTCACCGGATTCGGCGGCGAGGTGTTCGCGCTCAGCGCCCAGGGGCCGGGCCCCATCTCGTGCAAGATCAAGCTCGACGGCAACGTGGTCAGCGACGCGACGGCGACGACGGGGACGCCGGCCCGAACCGTGTGTACGCACTGATAACGGCCGGCCGTGCCACTTAGGACAGGTATCGCGACTCGCGCAAATGGGGCGCCGCCGCCCGAGATTCCGCTGGCCGACATTCACCTCGAGTCGCTCGAGTTCTGGGGGTTCGACGACGACTACCGCGACGGCGCCTTCGCGACCCTGCGCCGCGAGGCGCCGCTCTCGTTTTGGCCCGCCGTCGAGTACGAGGGGTTCGAGGCCGGCAACGGGTATTGGGCGCTGACCAAGCACGACGACGTGCACTACGCCAGCCGTCATCCGGACGTCTTCAGCTCCGCGGGCGGCATCACGATCGGCGACCAGATGCCGGAGCTCGCCGAGTATTTCGGCTCGATGATCGTGACGGACGACCCGCGACACCAGCGACTGCGCTCGATCGTCAGCCGGGCGTTCACCCCGAAGGTGGTGGCGCGCATCGAGGCGTCGGTGCGCGAGCGGGCGCACCGACTGGTGGCGGGGCTGATCGCCAATCATCCCAACGGCGAGGCCGATCTGGTGAGCGAGCTCGCCGGTCCCCTGCCGTTGCAGATCATCTGCGACATGATGGGCATCCCCGAGGAGGACCATCAGCGCGTATTCCATTGGACCAACGTCATTCTCGGGTTCGGCGACCCCGACCTGTCGACCGATTTCGAGGAATTCACCCAGGTTTCGATGGACATCGGCGCCTACGCCACCGCGCTGGCCGAGGATCGCCGCGTCAACCATCACGACGACCTGACCACGAGCCTGGTGGAGGCCGAGGTCGACGGCGAGCGGCTCACGTCGCAGGAGATCGCGTCGTTCTTCATCCTGCTGGTGGTCGCGGGCAACGAGACGACGCGCAACGCGATCAGCCACGGGGTGCTGGCGCTGTCGCGCTACCCCGACGAACGGGACAAGTGGTGGGCCGACTACGACGGCCTGGCGGCCACCGCGGTCGAGGAGATCGTGCGGTGGGCCTCGCCGGTGGTCTACATGCGGCGCACCCTGACCCGCGACATCGAGCTGAGCGGCGTGACGATGAGGGCCGGCGACAAGGCCGCGCTGTGGTACAACTCGGCCAACCGCGACGAGTCAAAGTTCGCCAACCCGTGGATGTTCGACGTGGCGCGCGACCCCAACCCGCATCTCGGTTTCGGCGGCGGCGGCGCCCATTTCTGCCTGGGCGCCAACCTGGCCCGCCGCGAGATCAGGGTCGCGTTCGACGAATTGCGCCGCGAGATCCCCGACATCGTCGCGGTCGAAGAACCCTCGATGCTGCTGTCGCAATTCATCCACGGCATCAAGAGGTTGCCGGTCGCGTGGACGCCAAGGAGCTGAACGGTGAAGAGACTCACGGTAAGCGTCGTGTTCGCCGTCGCCGCGTTGGCGCTGGCGCCGAGCGCCCACGCGGGCATGACGCTGGGCAACTACAAGGTGGACACCAACCGCGATCCCGGCCACATCTGGATGTGGTCGGTTCGGCAGTGCGTCGACGGCCAAGCGGGATGCGTTCATGTTTCGGCGGTTCCGCAACCCAACGGGCAGGCGGCGCCCTACGACGGGAATGCTTTTCTGTCCGACGGCCGCTACACGTTGGCCGTCGATGTCCCCGACGGCGTGCGCTGCGTGGTGCAGTTCCTTCCCTCGCATGACGTGTACTCGTGGGATGCGGTGACGTTGCAGGGCCAGGTGGAGTCGACGTTCGCCACCGGTTGCGGCGGGTCGCCTGGCGGGGTGAACACCTACCCCTTCTCGCTGGTGCGCTGGTAGCCCCTCGCCTTCTTCTCGCGTTCCCCT
>NZ_JCALCD010000011.1:0-130023 GCF_059812165.1 Mycobacterium sp. NGS69 | reverse complement strand
GAAAGCCCCTTGCGCGCGGCGTGTCGGGGGCTTTTGCGTCTGCTCGTCAGTGAAAAGCCGCCAACACCACCGCACTCACCGTCGTGGTGAGTTCGATCGCGGCGCCCAGCACGTCACCGGTGATGCCGCCGAACCGGCGCACGCAGTGCGCCACCAGCGCCGCGCCACAGCCCAGCGCCACCAGGACCGCCACCGGCCCCTGCCACGGCCGCGAACCCGCCAGCAGCGACACGGCGAGCAGCGCCGCCGCCCAGGCCGCCACCACCGGCGCCGGCTGACTCCCCGCGACCCGCGCGCCGAGCGCGCTGCCCTCGGCCGCCGGCACCGACCGGCGGCAGGCCAGCGCGGCGGCGACCCGGCCGGAAAACACCGCCAGGGCAATGGCCGACGGCTTCAGCGCCGCGAAGGCCAACCCCTGCAACAGGATCACCAGCACGACGGCCGCCACACCGAACGGTCCGGTCGACCCGTCGCGCATCACCGCGAGCGCGCGCTGCGGCGGGCCGTAGCAACCCAGCCCGTCGGCCGTGTCGGCGACGCCATCGATGTGCAGCCCGCGGGTGGCGAGCAGCAGCGCCGCCACGGCGAGCAACCCGGACAGCGGGCTCGACGAACCGAAAACCCAAGCGCCACACCACGTCACGCCCGCGGCCAACGCCCCCAGCGCGGCACCGACCACGGGCAGCGCGGTCATCGCGCCGCGGCCCATCAGGGCGTTCCGCGTGCCCGGGACGGGTAGCACCGTTCCGAACGCGAAAGCCGTTGCCAGGGATCGCATCACGGCGGCGGGGCGCCGGGGCCGGCCACCCCTGCTTCTGAGAAGGTCGCCATCGAGCACAGCGCGGCCACCGCCGCGCGCAGCACCGGCAGCGCGACCGCGGCGCCTGTTCCCTCGCCGAGGCGCATGCGCAGGTCCAGGATCGGGTCCAACTCGAGGGCCGCCAGGGCCAGCTCGTGGGCCGGCTCCGTCGAACGGTGACCGGCCTGCCACCAGTGCCGCGCGCCGGGCGCCAGTCGCTCGGCGACCAACGCCGCGGCGGTCACCGCCAGGCCGTCGAGCAGCAGCGGGGTGCGCCGCACCGCGGCCTGCGCGCAAAAGCCGGCCATCGCGGCCAAATCCGCGCCGCCGCAGCAGCGCAGCAGCCCGACCGGGTCGGGCAACACCAGCCGCGCCCGGAACAGGGCGTCACGCACGGCGGCGGTCTTGCGCGCCCAGCCCGCGTCGTCGATCCCGGTCCCGAAGCCGACCGCGGCGACCGGCTCGGCGTTCGTCAGCGCCGCCACCAAAACCGCCGCCGCGGTGGTGTTTCCGATCCCCATGTCGCCCGCGATCAGCAGGTCGGCGCCGGCGTCGACCTCCTCGTCGGCGATCGCCCGGCCCGCGGCGATCGCGGCGATGGTCTCGGCGTCGGACAGCGCGTCCTGCGCGGTGATGTCGCCGCTGCCGCGCCGCACCTTGTGGGCGCCGATCCGCTCCGAGGCCGCCTCGGCGTCGACCGCCAAGTCCGCCAGCCGCACCGTCGCGCCGGCGATTCCGGCCAGCGCGTTGATCGCCGCGCCGCCGGCGTCGATGTTGGCGACCATCTGGGCGGTCACCTCCGGCGGGTACGCCGACACCCCCGAGCGCGCGACCCCGTGGTCACCCGCGAAGACGATCACCCGGGCGCGATCGAATTGTCTTGGCGGACAATGCCCCTGACATGAGGCGACCCATACCGACAGGTCCTCGAGGCGCCCCAGGGCGCCGCGCGGCTTGGTCAGCGTGTCCTGGCGGGCGCGGGCCGCTGCGGCGGCGTCCGCGTCGGGCGGCGATACCGGGGCGAATTCCATCAGGTTCCCGACGGCTTGATCTGCACCGCCTGCCCGGCCACCACCAGCACCACCCGATCGCACAGCTCGGCGATGCGCTGGTTCAGGCTGCCCAGTTCGTCGGTGAACCGGCGCCCGGACGCGGTGGCCGGCACCACGGTCAACCCGACCTCCGGGCTGACCAGCACCAGCGTGGAACCGAATTCGCCTACCGCGGCGAGCATGTCGTCGATTGCGTCGCCTACGGGGGCCCCGGTTACCGACCCGTCGTCCCACGCGCCGTTGCGGTCCAGCGTGCCGGTGAGCCAGCCGCCGAGGTCGTCGACGAGCGTCGGGCTACCCGGCGACTGGCGCAATTGCCCTGTGACGTCGTCCGTTTCGACCGTTGACCAATGCGCGGGCCGGCGCTCCCGGTGCCGCGCGACCCGTTCCGCCCAGTCCGCGTCGGCGTGACCCTCGACGCGGGGCGCCAGGTAACGGACCGGCTGCCCTGGCGGCAGCGACGTGGCGATGGCCTCCTCGGCCCAGCGGGACTTGCCCGAGCGGATCCCGCCGAGCACCAGGGTGCGCACCGGGGTCAGGCGGCTTTCGGGCGCCGGTCAGCCGACACTGCTGCCGCGTTCGACTTGGGGCCGGGGCGTGCGCATGCGGCGCAGCTGCGAAGCCCTGCCGGCGGCGTAAATGCCCAGCCTCCAACGACTTTCGGTGTTGTCGGGGAACTTCGCGTCGACCAGCCTGCTGACCTTGCGGCCCAGCAGGACTCCGTCGACGCCCATCACGACCATCAGCACCAGCATCGCCGGGGAGGCGTACAGCTGCACCTGCGGTACACCGAACGAGGCGAACAGCAAGAGCAGCGTCGCCGGCATGAACAGGCCCAGCGCGTTGCGCCGGGAGTCCACCACGTCGCGCACGTAGCGCTTGACGGGTCCCTGATCGCGCGGCAACAGGTAGGCCTCTTCGCCGGCCATCATGCGCTCGCGGCGGTCCGTCATCCGCGCCCGGCTCGCCGTCCGCTCGGCCCGGCGCTCCTCGCGGCTGAGCTTGGGCCCGGCCAGCGTCTTGCGCCGGGCCCGCGCCTCGGACGCGGTCATGGGTGCCGGTGCGATCGGGCCCTTCCGCGCGTTGCGCCGCGCCTCGCTGCGCTTGGGCGTGGGCCGGCCCTTGGGCCCGGTCCGGCGCGGCGCGGTCTCGGCGGCACCGTCCGTCTCGACTTCGGCAACTGCGAAGTCGTCGTTCTCGCCCTTTTTGCGGCCCAATAGCTTCACAATGGCCAGGTTACTTCGCGGGGAGACCGGCCCGTAACGGACCTGGAATGCGTTGTTATTGGTCATGCGCCAGCGCAACGCGTGACGCTTACGCTTGACTGTGATGAATGGCTACCTGTGATGGACGACGGCACGATGGCCTCGGATGACGCTGCCGCTGGCCTCGCACCGGGCCGTCTGCGCCTGCCGGCCATGCAGGTCTTGGTCGCCCCGGATTGCTACGGGGACAGCTTGTCCGCCGTGGAGGCCGCCGCCGCCATCGCGACCGGCTGGACGCGGTCACGTCCCGGCGATCGGTTCACCGTCGCGCCCATGTCCGACGGCGGCCCCGGTTTCGTCGAGGTGCTGGGCCGGCGGCTGGGGCAGACGCGGCGGGTGCGGGTGTGCGGGCCGCTGGACAGCACGGTGGAGGCCGCCTGGGTGTTCGACCGCACCTCGCGGACGGCGTACCTGGAGTGCGCGCAGGCCTGCGGCCTGGCCCTGCTCGGCGGTCCGCCCACCCCGGAGACCGCGCTTGCGGCCGACAGCAGCGGCGTCGGGCAGCTCATCGACGAGGCGCTGCGGGCCGGCGCGATGCGGATCGTGGTCGGGCTGGGAGGCAGCGCCTGCACCGACGGCGGGAAGGGGATGATCACCCAGCTCGGCGGCCTGGCGGAGGCGCGCCAGCGGATGACCAACGTGGACCTGATCGCCGCCTCGGACACCGAATACCCACTGGTGGGCCCCTGGGGGGCGGCCAGGGTGTTCGGGCCGCAGAAGGGCGCGGACACCGCCGCCGTCGCCGCCCTGGAAGTCCGCCTCGAGGCGTGGGCGCTGGAACTGGAGGCCGCGGCCGGACGGGACGTGAGCTCGGAGCCGGGCGCCGGGGCCGCCGGCGGCATCGGGGCCGGGCTGATGGCGCTGGGCGGCCGTTGCGAGCTGGGCGCGGAGATCATCGCCGAGCACACCGGCCTGGCCGACGAACTCGAGGTCGCGGACATGATCGTCACGGGTGAGGGCCGCTTCGACGAGCAGTCCCTGTTCGGGAAGGTGGTCGGCTATCTCGCCGAGTCGGCCCGCCCGCTGGGCATTCCGGTGATCGTGCTGGCCGGGCAGGTCGACCTGGAGAATTCCGCGGTGCGCTCGTCGGGCATCATGTCCGCGCTGTCCATCGCCGATTACGCAGGTTCGGTGCGGTTGGCGCAGGCCGACGCGGCCAATCAGCTGATGGGTTTGGCCTCCCAGGTCGCGGCGCGACTCGGGAATAGCGGTCCCGCAATGTACCGTTGATGCAGTGGGCTTTTTCCCGAGCGATCGCCCGGATGTCGAGCCGACCAGGACCAACTAGAAAAAGTGCCAACTAGGAGAAGCAATGACGGTGCAAAACGAGTCAACCGCCAAGACCCACGGCGTGATCCTGACCGATGCCGCCGCCGCCAAGGCGAAGTCCCTGCTGGACCAGGAGGGCCGTGATGACCTGGCGCTGCGCATCGCGGTCCAGCCGGGTGGCTGCGCCGGGCTGCGCTACAACCTGTTCTTCGACGACCGATCGCTGGACGGCGACCTGACCGCGGAGTTCGGCGGCGTGACCCTGACGGTCGACCGGATGAGCGCGCCCTACGTCGAGGGCGCGTCCATCGACTTCGTCGACACCATCGAGAAGCAGGGCTTCACCATCGACAACCCCAACGCCACCGGTTCGTGCGCCTGCGGGGACTCCTTCAACTGACCTGAGATCGACGGCTCAGTAGGAGCCGCCGGTGCGCAGCACATACGAGCAGACCTCGATCTGCCCCCGCTGAAATAGCAGCTGGGCCACCCCTTGCACGTCGTCGCGTGTCGGGCCGCCGGCCGCGGGGGTGACCCGCATGGTGAACAGCGCCTGCGCCTGGTATTGCGACAGGTACACGATCTTGTCGACGGACGTCAGTTCCACCTCGGAGAACTGCTTGCGGAAGGCGTCGCTGCTCATTTTGGCCAGGGCCTGGTCGGAGCGTTTGTCGCGCACGCCGTCGTACATGCCGCACAGCGCGTTGCGGACGATGACGTCGATGTCGCGGTGCTCCAGCGCGTCCAGGTACTCCTGAATGGCCGTTTTGGCCGCGCCGTCGGACAGCGAGGTGCCGGTGTTGGCCCCGTTGGTGCGAACCCCGTACGTGATCGCCAGCGTCAGCGCGGCCGCCAGCACTAAGGCCAGCAGTGCGCCGATGACGATGCGCCGCTTGGATCGCCGCTGCGGGTAGGGCACCGGCTGCCCGGGATAATTCGGCGGCGCGTCGGCGGCGGGCTGATCGGGGAACTCAAGCGGCTGGGGCTGGGGGGTTGGTCCGTCGGTGCCGACACTCTGGTCCGGCCAGTGCGGACCTGCCATGTGGTTCTCCTACGCTGGTGGGCGGGACCATGAGCGGGGCTGCGGCCAAGGCGGGGTCCCGGCGGCTGAGTGACTTTCTAGGCAGGCTAGCGCACCCCTTTGCGCGGACCGTGACGCGACGACGCTCGATACGCCTGAGTAAGCTAGATAACCTTACTAACGAAGGAGATTTCGTGACGATCGCGGTAACGGGTTCGATTGCGACCGACCACCTGATGCGGTTCCCCAGCCGATTTTCCGAGCAGCTGCTGCCGGAGCACCTGCAGAAGGTGTCGCTCAGCTTCCTGGTCGACGACCTGGTCATCCATCGCGGCGGCGTGGCGGGCAACATCGCGTTCGCCATCGGTGTGCTGGGCGGCGACGTCGCGCTGGTCGGCGCCGCCGGCGACGACTTCGCCGACTACCGCAACTGGCTGGTGTCCCACAACGTCAACTGCGACAACGTCCTGATCTCCGAGACCGCGCACACCGCGCGCTTCACCTGCACCACCGACGTCGACATGGCTCAGATCGCGTCGTTCTACCCGGGCGCCATGTCGGAGGCCCGCAACATCAAGCTCGCCGACGTGGTGTCGTCCGTCGGCACGCCGGAGCTGGTCATCATCGGGGCCAACGACCCGGAGGCCATGCAGGTGCACACCGAGGAGTGCCGCAAGCTCGGGCTGCCCTTCGCCGCCGACCCGTCCCAGCAGCTGGCCCGGCTGTCCGGCGACGAGATCCGCACGCTTACCGACGGCGCCAAGTACCTGTTCACCAATGACTACGAGTGGGACCTGATGCTGTCCAAGACCGGCTGGACGGAGGCCGACGTGGCGGCCCAGGTCGAGCTGCGGGTGACCACGCTCGGCCCCAAGGGCGTGGACCTGGTCGAACCCGACGGCACGGTCACCCACGTCGACGTGGTGCCCGAGACCAGCCAGGTCGACCCCACCGGCGTCGGCGACGCCTTCCGGGCCGGCTTCCTCACCGGGCGCAGCGCGGGCCTCAGCCTGGAGCGCTCGGCGCAGCTGGGGTCGCTGGTGGCGGTGCTGGTGCTGGAGTCCACGGGAACGCAGGAGTGGGCCTGGGACCACGAGGTCGCCAAGAGCCGGCTGGCCGGCGCGTACGGCGAGGACGCGGCCGCCGAGATCGCCGCGGTGCTGGCCTAGCTCGCTCGCCGAGTCCTCCGGCAGTGTTCGCCGGGCCCTGCCCGGCCACCAGACGCAGAATCGCACGCGGGAGGCCCGCTCAGTGCGATTCTGCGTCTGCTCGCCGTTAGAGCTGCACGGGGTAGACCGGCTCGCTGATCTGCGGCACCACGCTGTACTCGACGAAGATCGCGTGCCACAGCATGAAGATCAGCACCGTCCATAGCCGACGGCTGTGATCGCTTGTGCCGCTTCGGTGTTCGTCGAGCATCCGGCGCACCGCGGCCAGGTCGACCAGCTGATCGGCCTGCGACGAGTCGACCAACGCGTACGCCCACTCCAGCAATTCGCCCGCGCGCAGCCAATGCCGGATCGGCACCGGGAAACCGAGCTTGGGCCGGTGCAGCACGTGCGCGGGAACGATCGGCTCCAGCGCGCGCCGCAACGCGTACTTGGTGGTGGTTCGGGTGATCTTGGCCTCGACGGGCAGCCGCGAGGCGACGGCGAACACCTCGGGATCCAGGAACGGCACCCGCAGCTCGAGCGAGTTGGCCATCGTCATCTTGTCGGCCTTGACCAGAATGTCGCCGCGCAACCAGGTGAACAGGTCGACGTGCTGCATGCGGGCCACCGGGTCCCAGCCGGCGGATTCGGCGTACACCGAGGCGGTCACATCGGTGTGGGTCCACTCGTCGCGGAACCCCGGCAGCACGTCGCGCAGCTGCGCGTCGGAGAAGCTGCGGGCGTTGCCGTAGTAGCGCTCCTCGAGCGTCAGCGAGCCGCGGTGCAGCAGGCTCTTGCCGCGCATGCCCTCCGGCAGCGGCTTGGACACCTTGCCCATCGACCGGCGCAGCGGCCGCGGCAGATAGTCAAAAGGCTTCAGCGACAACGGTTCCCGGTAGATGGTGTAGCCACCGAACAGCTCGTCGGCGCCCTCGCCGGACAGCACCACCTTGACGTGCTTGCGGGCCTCGCGGGCGACGAAGAACAGCGGGACCAGCGCCGGGTCGGCGACGGGTTCGTCGAGGTACCAGACGATCTCGGGCAGGGCGGCGACGAACTCGTCGGGGCTGACCACCTTGGCGATGTGGCGCGCCCCGATGGCCTCGGCCGAGGCCACCGCGACGTCGATCTCGGAGAACCCCTCGCGCTCGAAGCCGGTGGTGAACGTGATCAGCCGGGGGTTGTGCCGGATGGCCAGCGCCGCGATGGCGGTGGAGTCGATCCCCCCGGACAGGAACGCCCCGACGGTGACGTCGGCGCGCATGTGCTTGGCTACCGAGTCCTCCAGTACCGCGGTGATCTCGTCGTAGCGGGCCTGTTCGGTGCCGGCGGTGATCGGCGTGGCGGCGAATCGCGGCACGAAGTAACGGGTGGTCTCGGGCGGCTGCCCGGGCCTTACGCGCGCGAAGCAGCCCGATTCCAGCCGGCGCACCCCGCGGTGCAGCGTCTCGGGCTCCGGCACGTACTGCAGCACGGTGTAGTGCTGCACCGCGCGCTCGTCGATGGCGGTGTCGAACCCGACCAACTCGGCCAGGTCCATCAGGCATTTCTTCTCGCTGGCCAGCGCGGTGCCGCCGGTGCCGGTGGCCATGAACAGCGGCTTGATGCCGAAAGGGTCTCGGGCGCAGAACAATTCGCGGGTCTCGGTGTCCCACAGCGCGAATGCGAACATGCCGCGCAGCCTGCGCAGCACGTCGGTGCCCCAGTGGTGATAGCCCGCGACGATCGACTCGCCGTCACCGTCGGTGGCGAACGCGGCGCCGTGCTGGGCGGCCAGTTCTTCGCGCAGCTCGAGGTAGTTGTAGATCTCGCCGTTGAACACCAGCACGTAGCGGTCGGGCGCCTCCGGCGGCCCCCAGCGCAGCGGCTGGTGCGAATGGGCGATGTCGATGATGGACAGCCGGTTGAAGCCGAACACGACGGAGCCGTCGGCGCCCGGATCGGCCCACGTTCCCGGCTCGTCGGGCCCGCGGTGGCGCATCAGGTGCGACGCGGCGGAAATGGCGCGGTCGGCCCGGGCCGCGGCCGCCGTGGCGTCGCCAGAAGCTGCCCCGCCGCCGTCGGC
Organism: Mycobacterium sp. NGS69; assembly: GCF_059812165.1. Lineage (NCBI taxonomy): Bacteria > Bacillati > Actinomycetota > Actinomycetes > Mycobacteriales > Mycobacteriaceae > Mycobacterium > Mycobacterium sp. NGS69. The sequence goes on along the minus strand of NZ_JCALCD010000011.1, from coordinate 121,401 downwards.
GCCGGCCGGGGCCGCCACGAACGCCAACAGACCACACACGGCGCCCCAGTATGCCCCACTTCGCGGCGCCGGGGGCGCCGCACGCCCCAGACCGGCCGGGGTTTGCGCGACGGCGCCAGCGGCGTGGTCTACGCTGCGTAGTATTCGAATCCGAGCAGGAGGCGCCAACGTGTCACCTCGCGAGCAGGTCCGTTCGCAACGTCCGTCGCAGCGCAGGTTCCAGCGTCGTCTCCGGCCGCTGGCGCTGGCCGTGACGCTGGGCGTGCTGGCGCTAACCCTGAGCGGATGCAGCTGGTCGCAGGTGCTCGGCATGGGCTGGCCGGAGGGCATCACGCCGGAGGCCCACCTCAACCGGGAGCTGTGGGTCGGGGCGGTGATCGCCTCCCTGGTGGTCGGCGTCATCGTGTGGGGGCTCATCTTCTGGGCGTCGGCGTTTCACCGCAAGAAGGCGACGGACACCGAGTTGCCCCGCCAGTTCGGTTACAACATGCCGCTGGAGCTGGTGCTCACCGTGACGCCGTTCCTCATCATCTCCGTGCTGTTCTACTTCACCGTGGTGGTGCAGGAGAAGATGCTGCACCTGGCCAAGGACCCCGAGGTCGTGATCGATGTCACCTCCTTCCAGTGGAACTGGAAGTTCGGCTACCAGCGCGTCAACTTCAAGGACGGCACGCTGACCTATGACGGGGCCGACCCGGCCCGGAAGAACGCGATGGTCTCCAAGCCGGAGGGCAAGGACGAGCACGGGGAGGAGCGCGTCGGCGCGGTGCGCGGCCTCAACCCGCAGGACCGGACGTATTTGAATTTCGACAAGGTCGAGACCCTGGGGACCGCCACGGAAATCCCGGTGCTGGTGCTGCCCGCCGGCAAACAGATCGAATTCCGGTTGGCCTCCGCGGACGTCGTGCACACGTTCTGGGTGCCGGAATTCCTCTTCAAGCGCGACGTGATGCCCAACCCCGAGGCGAACAACTCGGTCAACGTGTTCCAGGTTGACGAGATCCAGAAGACCGGGGCGTTCGTCGGCCACTGCGCCGAGTTCTGCGGCACCTATCACTCGATGATGAACTTCGAGGTGCGGGTAGTGCCGCCCAACGACTTCAAGGCCTACTTGCAGCAACGGATCGGCGGGAAGACCAACGCCGAGGCGCTGCAGGCCATCGCGCAACCGCCGCTGGCGGTGACCACCCATCCGTTCGATACCCGTCGCGGCGAAGCGGCCCAGGGCTCGCCAGTAGGTTAGGACGCTCAATGAAGATCGAAACCAGGCTGTTCGAATTCATCGCCGCTTTCTTCGTTGTGTCGGCGGTGCTCTACGGGATCCTGACCGCGCTGTTCGCGACGGGCGGCGTGGAGTGGGCGGGGACCACCGCGCTCGCGCTGACCGGTGGCCTGGCGGTCATCACGGGTAGCTTCTTCTGGTTCATCTCGCGTCGACTGGACACCCGGCCCGAGGACTACGAGGGCGCCGAGATCAGCGACGGTGCAGGAGAATTGGGCTTTTTCGCGCCGCACAGTTGGTGGCCCATTCTGGTGGCGCTGGCCGGCTCCGTCGCGGCGATCGGCATCGGGCTGTGGCTGCCCTGGTTGATCGTCGCCGGGGTGGTGTTCATCCTCGCATCGGCGGCCGGACTGGTCTTCGAGTACTACACGGGCCCCGAGAAGCACTGATTTGCGACTCAAAGGTCACAATCAGGGCATCAGTTGATCGGGGCCCGTTTTCCGAGACTTCTTTGCTCTATCCCGTTCGGTAGGGTTTGCCCAGGCACCATGAGAAACTCCCAAGTGCGCGCGCACCGATGCAGCCGCGGGGCCTCGCGCGCTGGTGATGCAGTTGGACAGGGCAGGCAACTATGAGCGGGCCGAATCCTCCGGGATGGGAACCTGACGAACCCGATCCCGGCAGCGACCTCAGCCACCAACCGGACTCCGGCGACGACGCGGTCGATCCCCACGACGAGCTGGAGCCCGGCGACGGCAGCGCCGAAATCGCCGCGGCCGACCAGACCGGCCAGACGGACGCCTATTCGCGGGCCTATTCGGCCCCCGAGTCGGAGCACTTCATCACGGGCCCCTACCTGCCGGCCGATATGCGGCTGTACGACTACGACAGCTACGACGAGCCCGCCGACGCCGACGACGAACACCGCGCCCCACGGTGGCCGTGGGTGGTCGGCATCGCCGCGATCGTGGCCGCGATCGCGCTCGTGGTCTCGGTGTCGCTGCTCGTCACCCGCACCGACACCAACAAGCTGGCCAACCCCGCCACCACCACCGCGCCGTCGACGCCGCCGATGCAGGACGAGATAACGACCACCAAACCGCCACCACCGCCGCCCCCGCCGCCGCCCACCACCGAGGCCCCTCCACCGCCCACCGAGACCCAGACCGTGACGGTGACGCCCACCCCGCCGCCACCGCCGCCGCCCCCACCGGCGACGAGCGCCCCGGCGCCCCCGCCCGCGACCACGACGTCGGCGGCCGGCCCGCCGCCGGCCACCACCGCCCCGACCGGCCCGCGGCAGGTGACCTACTCGGTGACCGGCACCAAGGCCCCGGGGGACATCATCTCGGTGACCTACGTCGACGCGTCGGGCCGGTCTCGTACCCAGCACAACGTGTACATCCCGTGGTCGATGACCGTGACACCGATCTCGACGTCCGACGTCGGATCGGTCCAGGCGTCCAGCCTTTTCCGGGTCAGCCGGCTCAATTGCTCGATCACCACCAGCGACGGGACGGTGCTGTCGTCGAACAACAACGACTCGCCGCAGACGAGCTGCTGATGGTCAGCAGGTATTCCGCCTATCGGCGGGGTTCGGACACCATTCCGCCGGACGTCGTCGACCGCATACTGCTGGGCGCCTGCGCCGTCGTCTGGTTGGTGCTGCTGGGCGTGAGCGTGGCCGCGACCGTCGCTTTGGTGGACCTGGGCCGGGGCTATCACAAGGCGGCCGGGGGCTCGCACACCTCGTGGGTGTTGTACGCCGTCATCATCGTTTCCGCGCTGATCATCGCCGGGGCGATCCCGGTGCTGGTGCGGGCGCGTCGCATGGGTCTGATCGAGCCTGCGGCCCGGCCCGCTCGCCCGCCGAGCCGCCCCCCGGTGCGCCTGATGGCCCCCGCCCCGCGCACCGCGGCCGAGCGGGCCCGTCAGCCGCGGGGGCAGGCCGCGGAGCCGGCCGCCGAGTGGTCGGGTGCGGCGGTGGACCGGATCTGGTTGCGCGGCACCGCCCTGCTGGCGGGAACGATGGGCGCCGCGCTGATCGCGGCGGCCACCGCGACATACCTGATGGCCGTCGGTCAGGACGGCGGGTCCTGGGTGGGGTACGGCCTGGCCGGGGTCATCACCGTGGCGATGCCGGCGGTCGAATGGCTGCACATCCGGCAGCTGCGCCGCATCCAGGAAGCCCGCTAGCCCGCCGCGCTCGCTGGCCGCGCTCCGTCACGTGCCATATGCGCGTCCTTGCACGCCGAGATCGACGCCAGCGTGCATGGCACTCGCACTTCTCCGCGCTAGCGTCGATCTCGACAAAATCGCCGCGACACGCGCTGTTGAGAGCCGGCCGGCGAGTGTAGGTCCGCCAAATCAACCGTCCGGCTTGCGCTTTCGCGGGCTGTCGCGGCGAAACCGGCGCGCCTCTAGTGCTCGCCGTGCTCGCCGTTGGGGGAGCCCACGATGCTGTCCTGGTGTTCGCGCAACGCGGTGAGGGAGCGTTGCTCGGCGGAGTGCGCCGCCTCGCGCAGCGCGGCGTCCTCGGACGTGGGATCGGCGAACAGGAAGCTGCCGCTGCCCGGAGAGCCGGCCGAACCCAGCTTGTTCATCCGCTTGGGCAGCGCCGAGCCCTGGTACGCCAGCGGGATCGGGTGGCCGTGGTCGTCGACCGGCCCGAGCGGCTGGTGCAGCTCGATGTAGGCACCGTGCGGCAGCCGCTTGATGATGCCCGTCTCGATGCCGTGCTCGAGCACGTCGCGGTCACTGCGCTGCAGACCGATGCACCACCGGTAGGTGATGAAGTAGACGAACGGCGGCAGAATCACCATCCCGATGCGCCCGATCCACGTCGTCGCGTTCAGCGAGATGTGGAACTTGAACGCGATGATGTCGTTCATCGCGGCGAGGGTCAGCACCATGTAGAAGGAGATCGCCATGGCCCCGATCGAGGTGCGCACCGGAACGTCGCGCGGACGCTGCAGCAAATTGTGGTGCGCGTAGTCGCCGGAGAACCGCTTCTCCAGGAACGGGTAGATGATCAGCAGGATGAAGACCGCGCCCATGAGCAGCGCGACCCAGACCACCGCGGGAATGGTGTGGTGCCAGAAGTAGAACTCCCATGGCGGCCAGATGCGCGCCAAGCCCTCGGTCCACATCATGTAGAAGTCGGGCTGGGAGCCCGCGGAAACCTGAGATGGCTTGTAGGGGCCCAGGTTCCAGATCGGGTTGATCTGTAGCAGGCCGCCCATCAGGCCCAGCACGCCGACGATCGCGGCGAAGAACGCGCCGGACTTGACCGCGAAGATCGGCATCACTCGCACGCCGACGACGTTGTGCTCGGTGCGGCCGGGGCCGGGGAACTGGGTGTGCTTCTGGAACCACACCAGCGCCAGGTGCAGCCCGATCAGGGCCAGGATGATCCCCGGCAGCAGCAAAATGTGCAGCGCGTAGAGCCGGGGGATCAGGATGGTGCCGGGGAAGTCGCCGCCGAACAGTGCCCAGTGCAGCCAGGTGCCGATCACCGGCATGCCCAGCGTGATCGACGACAGCGCGGCGCGCAGGCCGATGCCCGACAGCAGGTCGTCGGGCAGCGAGTAGCCGAAGTAGCCCTCGAACATCGACAGGATCAGCAGCAGCGAACCGATGACCCAGTTGGCCTCGCGGGGACGGCGGAACGCCCCGGTGAAGAAGATGCGCGCCAGGTGCACCATGATCGCCCCGGAGAACATCAGCGCGGCCCAGTGGTGGATCTGGCGGACGAACAGGCCGCCCCGGACCTCGAACGAGATGTTCAGCGCCGACTCGTAGGCCCGCGACATCTCGACCCCGCGCAGCGGTTGGTAGACGCCGTTGTAGGTGACGTCGACCATGGACGGGTCGAAGAACAGCGTCAGGTACACGCCGGTGAGCAGCAGGACGACGAAGCTGTACAACGCGATCTCGCCCAGCAGGAACGACCAGTGGGTGGGGAAGACCTTGTTGAGCTGCCGGCGCACCGCTGCCGACGGGTGGTAGCGCGTGTCGATGTCCTCGCCTTGGCGGGCCAGGACATCACCGATCTTCGGGGGACTCAGTTTCGGACTCATGTTGTCGTCCTCTCCCAGAATGCCGGACCGACGGGCTCGATGAAGTCACCGTTGGCGACCAGATACCCGTTGGAGTCAATGGTGATCGGCAGTTGCGCCAATGCACGCGCGGCGGGGCCGAATATCGGCTTGGCGAAATGCAGCGCGTCGAACTGCGACTGGTGACATGGGCACAGGATTCGGTAGGTCTGCGACTCGTACAGCGATGCGGGGCAGCCCAGGTGCGAGCAGACCTTCGTGTAGGCGAAAAACTCGCCGAAGTTGAAGCTCTCCTGACCCTGACGCTTGACCATCCGCGGCAGGTCGGTCGGTCGAATACGGATGAGCATCACCGGGTTTCGGACGCCCATCTTGATCGCGGTCAGCTTCTCGTGTGACTCCGCGGTGGTGCCGTCGCCGTCGGACTCGCGCCACGGGAAGACGGTCTCCATGGCGCCGGCGTCCATGTCCTCGGGGCGCATCTTCACGAACGGCGCCCCCGAGTGCGAACCGGTGGCCCGCGCCAGGAAGATCGTTTCGCCGTGATAGCGCGGGGTCCAGCCCGACGTCCACAGCTCGGCCTTCATGCCGTCGGCGGTGGGCACGACGGGCTTCCATGGGTTCTTGATCAGGCCGCCGGCAAACGCGACCAGGGTGCTCAGGCCGAACGCGCCCAGTCCCACGCCAAGCGACAGTCCGACGAGCTTGCGCCGGCCGATCGTCGAACCCTGGTAGGCGTCGCCCAGGTTCGCCACGACCGTCTTGCGGTCGATCTCGCGCGAGGCGCCGTCATGGCGCTGCTGGATCGAGATCTCTTCCGGGATAAACCTTTTCTGGTACAGCACGGCGCCGATCGCGATGCAGAGGATGGACATCCCGAAGGTGAAGCCGTACAGCGGCGTGGCCAGCGAGTACAGAAAGTTGCCCGAGGCCTCCTTGGGCCGGTATTCCCACGGCCAGAACAGGAAGATCACCAGCAACGCCAGCCCGAACCCGCCGCCCAGCAAAAGCCAACGGGCGACGGAGCGCTCCGCGCGCTTCTCGGCCTTGGTGCCCTCGACGGGCCAGCGGGGCTCCTTGAAGACCGTCTCGACGCCGTCGAGCCTGCCGCCCAGAGCCACGAGTTCCTGCTGCGACATCGCGGCCAGAGCCGCCTCGTCGGGCTCGCGTCCCACCGGGTCCTTATCGGTGTCGCTCATGATGCTCGCGCCCCAATCCACAGTGCCAACCCGATCGCGGCCACCATCCCGATGATCCAGAAGGCCATGCCCTCGGGGGCGGGTCCGAATCCGCCGAGGCCGTAGCCGCCCGGCTGCCGTTCCTCGCTGACCGCCTTGATGTAGCCGATGATGTCCTTCTTGGCGTCGAAGGACAGCTGACGATCGGAGAACTTCGGCATGCTCTCCGGGCCGGTCAGCATCGCGGTCAGGATCTGCTGCTCGTTGGCCGGACCCAGGTCGGGCGCGTACTTACCGGACGACAGCGCCCCGCCCTTTCCGGTGAAGTTATGGCACGACGAGCAGTTCAGCCGGAACAGGTCGCCGCCACGGCCCAGGTCGTCGCCGCGCAGCGAGTGCATCGCGAGGCTGCCGTCGGGGTTGCGCACGACGGTGGGTCCGCCGCCGTTGGCCTGCACGTAGGCGCCGATCGCGTCGATCTGGGCTTCGTCGAAGATCGGCTCCTTACGGGGAGCCTGGGCCTCGCCGGCCATGACCGGCATCCGGCCGGTGGACACCTGGAAATAGACGGCCGCCTCGCCGACGCCGATCAGGCTCGGCCCGTGGTCGACCACGCCCTGCAGGTTGGCGCCGTGGCACGACACGCAGGACGTGTCGAACAGCTGCTTGCCGTTGCGCAGCAGCGCCGACGACGACTCGTCGGCGACCGCCACCTGCGGGGTGGGGGTCAGCACGGCGGCCAGGCCGCCCGCGACGGTCAGCGCGATCAGCAGCAGCAGGCCCCCCGACAGCCGGCGCCGCAGACGCCGTCGCGAGCGGTCACGCTGCCCTTTTCGCGGCTGACCCCGCCGCGCACCGTTTCGGGTAGACCCCAGTTTCTTCAACCGAGCACTCCTGTCCGTCTAGGTCTAGCGCCGGCTCATCGGATGAAATAGATCACGGTGAACAGCGCGATCCACACGATGTCGACGAAATGCCAGTAATAGGAGACGACGATGCTGGCCGTCGCCTGCGCGGGCGTGAACTTGCTCATCGCGGTACGGGCCAGCAGGAAGATGAACGCGATCAAACCGCCCGTGACGTGCAGGCCGTGGAAGCCCGTCGCCAGGTAGAAGACAGTGCCGTAGGCGCTGCCGGGGATGGTCGTCCCGTGCGACATCAGGTGGTAGTACTCGTACGCCTGGCCGAGGACGAAGAACAGGCCCATCAGGAACGTGATCACGTACCAGCGGCGCAGCCCGAAGACGTCGCCGCGTTCGGCCGCGAACACGCCCATCTGACACGTGAACGACGACGCGATCAGCACGAGCGTCACCGGCACGGCCTGATAGAGGTTCAACTCGGTGGGCGGCGGCGGCCACTTCCCGCCGGCCTGCGCCCGCGCGGTGAAGTACATCGCGAACAGGCCAGCAAAGAACATGAGTTCGCTGGAAAGCCAGACTATGGTGCCGACGGCGACCATGTTGGGCCGATTCAGCGAATGCACTCGCGAAGTGATCGCAGTACCCGAGGTCCCCACAGCGCTGGTCACATCCGCAAGTATGACGCTTTGTAGTTGTCGAACTCTACCCGGGTCGGAAATTTCGCGAATCGGCGTTTCCGGCGCCGCCACCGGCCCCGCGTCCGGCAACGGTTGGGAGCCCGCTGATCCTCGTGGGACCATCGGCGCGTGCCCGCGTCATCCGAACCCGCGTCCGGCCCTCTCGCCGAGGCGCCGAAGTGGTCGCAGGTCCTCGCGCGCCTGACGGGCGGGCGGGAACTGGCGCGGGGCCAGGCCGGCTGGGCCATGGACCAGATCATGTCCGGCGCCGCCAGCCCGGCCCAGATCGCCGCGTTCGCCGTGGCGATGACGATGAAGGTCCCCACCGCCGCCGAAGTAAGTGAGCTGGCCGACGTCATGCTCAGCCACGCCCGCCCGTTGCCCGCCGCGGGGATCCCCGACGACGCGGTCGACATCGTGGGTACCGGCGGCGACGGCGTCAACACGGTCAACCTGTCCACCATGGCGTCGATCGTGGTGGCCGCCGCGGGGGTGCCGGTGGTCAAGCACGGCAACCGGGCGGCGTCGTCGCTGTCGGGGGGCGCCGACACCCTGGAGGCGCTCGGGGTGCGCATCGACTCCGAACCCGACGAGGTCGCGCGCAGCGTCGCGGAGGTCGGGATCGGGTTCTGCTTCGCGCCGCTGTTTCACCCGTCCTACCGGCACGCCTCCGTCGTGCGCCGCGAGATCGGGGTGCCGACGGTGTTCAATCTCCTTGGGCCGCTTACGAATCCGGCGAAGCCGCGGGCGGGTTTGATCGGCTGCGCGTTCGCCGACCTCGCCGAGGTGATGGCCGGGGTGTTCGCGTCGCGCCGGTCCAGCGTGCTGGTGGTGCACGGCGACGACGGGCTCGACGAGCTGACCACCACCACCACGAGCACGATCTGGCGCGTGCAGGCGGGCACGGTGGACCGGCTGACGTTCGATCCGGCCGGCTTCGGGTTCCACCGCGCCGAGCTGGGCGAGCTGGTGGGCGGCGACGCCCAGGCCAACGCCGCGGAGGCTCGTGCGGTGCTGGGCGGGGCCAAGGGCCCGGTCCGCGACGCCGTCGTGCTCAACGCCGCCGGGGCGATCGTCGCCCACGCCGGCCTATCCAGCCGCGCCGAATGGCTGCCGGCTTGGGAGGACGGGCTGCGCCGGGCCTGCGCGGCCATCGACTCCGGGGCGGCCGAAAAGCTGCTCGCGCGATGGGTGCGGTTCGGCCAGCAGCTCTGACTCGACCTGCGCCGGATCCTGTTGCGAGGCCAGCCGCGCAGAGCGGGCCAGCGCGGCCCATGCCGACCACGCGCCGGCCGACCGCAGCGGCGAGGCCCATCCCTCGTCGGAGAGGCCCGAAACCCGGACGATGCGCACCCCGGGCGCCGCCAGCCAGCGTGCGATCAGCGCCGTCTCCTCCACCAGCGCGCCGCCGAGCGGGGCCGCCGCCCGCAGGATCGCCTGTGCGCCAGCGTGAATGGCGTCGATCACCGGCATCGGCGGCACCCCCCGCTTGGCGGTGCCGGCCGCCGCGAGCTGGCCGTAGCGGACGACGGCGAGGTGGTAGCCGCCCTGACCGTCGGGCGCGGCGGCGATCAGCTCGGGCAGCGCGGCCAGCGCCCGCAGCCGCTGGCCGCGCCACAGCGTCTCGATGGCGGCGGCGACGCGGTCGCGCAGCCGCGCCGCGCTCTCGAAGTGACGTTGCTCGGCGAGCGCCGTGACCTGGCGCACGGCGGCGGCCAGAGCGCCGTCATCCAGCCCGTCGAGCAGCGCCGCGACCCGCGCCACCGCCGCCGCGTACTGGGTGGCCGTGACGCCGCGCGGCGCGGGGCAGGGCGACACTTCGACCTCCGGGCAGGCCGGCCCGTGCAGCGCCGAGCGCGCGAGCCGCGCGGTGCACGTCCGGGCGCCAGTGAACCGCGCCAGCACGGCCGCGGTGTCGGCGGCGTCGGCGCGGGACCGGAACGGGCCGACGGCGCGGTCGTGGCGCGGCGCGCGCACCGCCGCCAGCCGCGGAAACGCCTCGTCGGTGAGCGCCAGCCACCACCACCGCTGCGGGAACCTCGACCGCCGGTTGTACGGCGGGGCGTGCGCGGCCAGCATCCGCAGCTCCCGCACCCCGGCCTCCAGCGCATGCGCGCATTCGACGTGGTCGACGGCGCTGGCCAGGGCGACCATTTCCTTCATACGGCCGCGGGGATCGGCGCCGGTGAAGTACTGGCCCACGCGCCGCCGCAGGTCGACGGCGGTCCCGACGTAGAGCACTCCCCAGCTGCGCGGGGGCCCGACACCCGCCGGACCGCGGAACAGGTAGACCCCGGGCCGGTGCGGCAGCCCTTCGGCCAGCACCTTCTTGCGCCGCTGGGCCGGCGTCACGTCGGGCAGGTACGAACGCAGGTCGGCGTAGGTGTGCACGCCCTGGTTGCCGACCCGCTCGATCAGCGCATGCAACACCTCGACGGTGGCGCGGGCGTCGTCGAGGGCGCGGTGCGTCGGCTGGGCGGCGACGGCGAACAGCCGCGCCAACTCGGCCAGCCGCACGCTGGGGGCTTCCTCGCGGCCCAGGACCCGCCTCGCCAGCCGGACCGTGCACAGCACCGGCGGCCGCGGCCAGTCGATGTCGCAGCTGCGCGCGGCGGCCCGCAGGAATCCGACGTCGAACCCGGCGTTGTGCGCGACGAGCACCGCCCCCCGGTCCAAGTCGGCGAACTCCAAAAACATCGGCAGCACGGCGCCGATGGTCGGGGCGTCGCACACCATCGCCGTCGTGATGCCGGTGAGCTGCACGATCTGGGGCGGGATGCTGCGCTGCGGATCGACGAGGGTGGCGAACTCGCCCAGCACGACGCCGCCGCGGACCTTGACCGCCCCGATCTCGGTGATGGCGTCGCACGGCGCGCCGTCGGCGCTCTTGGTGCGCCCGCCGGTGGTCTCGAGGTCCACCACGACGAAAGTGGTCTCGCGCAAGGGGAGTTCGTCGACGGGGGAGGCGGCCGGGCCCAAGCCGGCGAAACTCAGCTGAGTCGCACCGCTCGCACCCATGGCCGCGACGTTAGGCACGTGCACCGACAGCCGCCGGGTTCCCACGCCGGGAGCGGCCGATGGATGTCGGTGGTCGCCGTTAGCGTGCGGGCAAGAGCTTCCCAACGCCAGACCGAGAGGACGGCAACCTGATGGCATACCGCGACGACACGGCGCACCCCGACGGTGCGGCGCCGGTGGTGATCGACTGCGACGATTGCGCGGTGCGCGGCCCGGGCTGCCGCGACTGCGTGGTCAGCGTCCTACTCGGGGTCCCCGAGACGTTGTTGCAGGACGAACGGGCCGCGCTCGAAGTCCTCGCGGACGCCGGGCTGGCGCCGCGCCTTCGGCTCGTGCCGATTCATCGCGGCCGGGGGGCCGGTGTAGCCTAATTGCCTTGTGCGCCAAAACCGCTGGACCGTCTTAGGGGATTGCCATCATTCACAGACGAATGACAGAAATCTTTCTGATTTCTTAACGGTCCCGCTTGGACAAACGTCGATATCGTTTCGTAACCTGTTTGAGACCTAAACTAGCTCGACGGCGCCCCGGCAGTGCCAGGCATAAGCCGTCCTAGGCCCCGTTTAAGGATGCAATTTTGAGGTTCGCTTGTATGTACCCGCGCGCGCGTGTCATTACACGGTCTGCCCTCGGGACGTTAGCGGGCTTGACTATCTTCGCGGGGGCTTTTGCCACGAATTCCGGCGCCGATCCGGCCGAAGACGCGCTGGCGAAACTCAACCAGCTGTCTCGTCAGGCCGAGCAGACCACCGAGGCGATGCACACCGCGCAGCTCGACCTGAACGAGAAGCTCAAGGTCCAGCAGGCGGCGGAGAAGAAACACGCCGATGACCAGGCAGCGGTGGATTCCGCCAAGGCCCGGCTGGCCGCCTTCCAGGGCGCCGTCAACAAGCTGGCCGCCGCCCAGTACATGGGCGGACGCGTTGACGGCATGGAGGCCATGCTGACCGCGGGATCGCCGCAGGGCCTGATCGACAAGCTGGCCGTGCAGCGGCTGATGGCGACCCAGATGCGCACGCAGATGGCGAGTTACCGTATCGCGGGTGAGCAGGCCGCCAAGGCCGAGCAGGCATCCGCCAAGTCCGCCGCCGACGCGAAGAGCGCGGCCGAGCAGGCCGCGGCGGTACGGGCGAGCCTGCAGTCCAAGCAGAGCCAGCTGCAGGTGCAGATCGCGGTCGTCAAGTCGCAGTACGTCTCCCTGACGCCGCAGCAGCGCACCGCGCTGGCCGACCCCGGGCAGCCCCCCGCGGCCGCCCCGCCGCCCGGCGCACCGGCACCGGACGCGTTGCCGCCCGGCGCCCCGCCGCCCGGCGACGGTCCGCCCATCAGCGCGATGATGCCCGGCATGCCCGGAATGCTGCCGCCCGGCGGCCCCGGCGGAGTGGGCGGCGGTGACCGCGCGACCGTCGTGCAGGCGGCGTTGACGCAGGTCGGATCGTCCTATGTATGGGGCGGCGCCTCGCCCGGCGCGTTCGACTGCTCAGGCCTGGTGATGTGGGCGTTCCAGCAGGCTGGCATCTCGCTGCCGCACTCCAGCCAGGCGCAGGCCCAGGGCGGTCAGCCGGTGGCGCTGTCGGACCTGCAGCCCGGCGACGTGATCACGTTCTATAACGACGCGTCACACAGCGGCATCTACGTCGGCGACGGCATGGTGATCCATTCCTCCACCTACGGCGTGCCGGTCCGGGTGGTGCCGATGAATGCCGCAGGTCCGATCCACGACGCGCGTCGCTACTGATCGTTCCGGTTGGCGGCGGCGGTTGCCGATCCTGCTGGCCTGGGTGTTCGCCCTCGAGCTGATCGTGGCCGCGGCCGTGCCCTTCGACGAGGCCAGCGACAGCAAGGCGCGACACGCGCAGCTGGTCACCCCCGCGCGCAGCCAGGCCGGCGCCGCGGCGAAGTCGCTGGTGGTCGGCGATCGCACCGTCCGGTTGGTGGGCCTCGGCGGCCCGGCCGGCGACCGGCTGCTGTCCCGGGTGGCGGCCGACATCGGCGCCGCGATCAAGGCGGTGGAGGCCTTCTGGGGTGTCGAGTGGACGCGCGAGATCACGGTGCTCGCCGCCGGCTCCGACGAACAGTTTCGCGCCGCCGCCGGCGGGGGACCGCCGTCGCAGTGGGCCGACATCGCGGCCGTTACGGTCGCCGAGCGCGTCGACCCCGTGCACCGGGTGGCGCTCGGGCAACGGATCGTGTTCGCGCCGGGCGCCGCCAACATGAATGAGTCCGCGCTGCGAATTGTCTTGACGCACGAGCTTTTTCACTACGCCGCGCGTCCCTACACCGCATCGGACGCGCCCCAGTGGCTCACCGAGGGCGTGGCCGATTTCGTCGCCCGCCCACACACCCCGGTGCCCGCCGACGCGGTGCCGGTGCCGCTGACGCTGCCGACCGACGGTGATCTGGAAGCGCCGGGGCCGCAGCGCTCGTTGGCGTATGACCGCGCGTGGTGGTTCGCCCGCTTCGTCGCCGACACCTACGGGGCACCCAAGCTGCGCGAGCTCTACCTGGCCAGCTGCGGTGTGGGGCACACCGACGTGCCCACCGCCGCCCACCAGGTCCTCGACATCGACCCCGCCGGGCTGCTGGTGCACTGGCACCAGTGGCTGGCCCGCTAGCCTGACGCAGGTGAGCCGGGTCCTGCTGGTAACCAACGACTTTCCACCCCGCCCCGGCGGCATCCAGTCCTACCTGGGCGAGTTCGTCGGCCGGCTAGCCGGCGCGGGCTCGCATTCCGTGCTGGTGTACGCACCGCAATGGAAGGGCGCCGACGCCTTCGACGACGCGGCCGCGGCGGCCGGATACCGCGTGGTGCGCCACCCGGGCACGCTGATGCTGCCCGGCCCGGCGGTGGACGGGCGGATGCGCCGGCTGATCGGCGAGCACGGGATCGACACCGTCTGGTTCGGCGCGGCCGCGCCGCTGGCGTTGTTGGCGCCGCGCGCCCGGCAGGCCGGGGCGACCCGGGTGCTGGCCAGCACGCACGGCCACGAGGTCGGCTGGTCGATGCTTCCGGTCGCGCGGTCAGTGCTGCGGCGCATCGGCGACGGCACCGACGTCGTCACCTTCGTCAGCCGCTACACCCGGTCGCGCTTCGCGTCGGCGTTCGGGCCCGAGGCGAGGCTGGAATACCTGCCGCCCGGCGTGGACACCGACCGGTTCCGGCCCGACCCGGCCGCCCGGGCCGAGCTGCGGGCCCGTTACGGGCTGGGCGAGCGGCCGACGGTGCTGTGCCTGTCGCGGCTGGTGCCGCGCAAGGGTCAGGACGCGTTGATCAAGGCGCTGCCATCGATCCGGCGGCGGGTGGACGGGGCGGCACTGGTCATCGTCGGCGGCGGGCCGTACCTGGACGCGCTGCGCAAGCTGGCCTCCGATTGCGGTGTGGCCGAGCATGTCACATTCACCGGTGGCGTGCAGGCCGCCGAACTGCCCGCCCACCACGCGCTGGCCGACGTCTTCGCGATGCCATGCCGCACCCGCGGCGCCGGCATGGACGTCGAGGGCCTGGGCATCGTCTTCCTGGAGGCCTCGGCGACGGGCGTGCCCGTCATCGCCGGCCAATCGGGCGGGGCCCCGGAAACCGTGCGGCACAACAAGACCGGGCTGGTGGTCGACGGCCGGTCGGTGGACGAGGTCGCCGAGGCCGTCGCCGAGTTGCTGGGCGATCCCGGGCGGGCCGCCGCGATGGGCGTGGCCGGCCGCGAATGGGTGACGTCCCAATGGCGCTGGGACACGCTGGCCGCCCGGCTGGCCGACCTGCTGCGGGGCTAGGCGCGGCTAAGCGAGCGGTCAGTCCTTCTGGTAGATCGATTCGATGTCGGCGGCGAATTTCTCGGCCACCACGTTGCGCTTGACCTTCATTGTCGGCGTCAGCTCGCCGGTGTCCTCGGTGAAGTCGACCGGCAGGATGCGGAACTTGCGGATCGACTCGGCGTGCGAGACGGCCTGGTTGGCGTTCTTGACGGCGGCGTCGATCTCGGCGAACAGGTCGGGGTCGGTGGCCAGATCGCCGACGGACGCGTCGGCCTGTTTGTGGTTGCGTTCCTTCCAGGGGCCGAAGGCCTCGGGGTCGATGGTGATCAGCGCGCCGATGAACGGCTTGGCGTCGCCGACCACCATGGCCTGGCTGATCAGCGGGTGCGCCCGCAGCTGATCCTCGAGCACCGCGGGGGCGACGTTCTTGCCGCCGGCGGTGACGATGATCTCCTTCTTGCGGCCGGTGATCTTCAAAAAGCCGTCCTCGTCGAGCGCGCCGAGGTCGCCGGTCTTGAACCAGCCGTCGGTGAACGCGTCGCGGGTGGCCTGCTCGTTGTGCCAGTAGCCGCTGAACACCACGCCGCCGCGCACCAACAGCTCGCCGTCCTCGGCGATGCGCATGCTGTTGCCGGGCAACAACGTTCCGACGGTCCCGATCTTGACGTGGCCGACCTGGTTGACCGTGATGGCAGAGCTGGTCTCGGTCAGGCCGTAGCCCTCGTGGATGGTCAGGCCCACGCCGCGGTAGAAGTGGCCCAGCCGGGCGCCCAGCGGCGCGCCACCCGAGACGGACGCGTGGCAGTCGCCGCCCAGCGCCGCGCGCAGCTTGTGGTAGACCAGCCGGTCGAACAGCGCGTGCCGGGCCCGCAGCAGCAGGCCCGGTCGCCCGCCGTCGGCGTGGGCCTGGCTCCAGTCGACCGCGGTCTGCACGGCCATCGCGAAGATCCGGCCGTTGCCGTCGTTGGCCGCGTTCTGCTCGGCGGTGTTGTACACCTTCTCGAACACCCGCGGCACCGACACCACCACGGTCGGCTTGAACACCGCGAGCATCGGCAGCAGGTTCTTGATGTCGCTGGTGAATCCCACCGTCACCTTGTTCGCGCACGCGGACAAGGTCAGCGACCGGGCCAGCACGTGGGCCAGCGGCAGGAAGACCAGCAGCCGCTGCCCCTCGTTCAGCAGGGTCGGCAGGCATTCCTTGGCGCCCCGGCGCTCGTAGAGCAGGTTGGAATGGGTGAGCTGGCAGCCCTTGGGCCGCCCGGTGGTGCCCGAGGTGTAGATCAGGGTGGCCGGGTCGGCGGCGCGCAGCGCCTCGAGTCGGGCGGTCAGCTCGGCCGGCTCCACTTCGGCGCCGGCCTCGGCGAGCTGCTCGAGCGCCTTGGGGCCCGACCCGTCGATGTGCAGCACCCGGCGCAGCTCGGGCAGCTCGGCGGTGAGCTCGGTGACCATCGCGGCGTGCGCGTCGGTTTCGGCGAAGGCCACCACCGCCCCCGAGTCCTGCAGCACCCAGCGCACCTGCTCGGCCGAGGACGTCTCGTAGATCGGCACGGTGACCGCCCCCACCGACAGGATCGCCAGGTCCAGGATCGCCCACTCGTAGCGGGTGGCCGAAAAGATGGACACCCGGTCGCCGGCCTGTACGCCGAGCGAGATCAGGCCCAGCGCCGCGGCGCGCACCTGCTTGGCCGCCTCGGCGCAGGTGACGTCGGTCCAAACCCCGTCGATCTGCCGTTGGTAGATGACGAAGCCGGGGTCGTCGCGCTCGTGCTCGAAGACCATGGCCGCGACGTTTTCGTGGTCGCCGACCGTGAACCGGGCGGGGACGCTGTACTCACGCACTGAAAGACCTCGATTGGATTCGTGATGTTGCCTGCCGGCTTGCTGTGGCCCAGCCTAATCCGCGAATTCGCGCAGCATGGCGGAGGTCTGTCGGGCGGTGGCCGCGGTTGCGGCCCGAGCGCCTGCGTACCGGTGATCCGGATCCGTGTGTGAAGCTATGGCGGTGAACAGCATTCAGATCGCCGACCAGACGTTTGTCGCCGCCGACGGTGCGCGGGTGGGCGCGGTGGTCGCCGACCCGTCGAGCTGGCGCCGGTGGTGGCCGGACCTGCGGCTGCAGGTCGTCGAGGACCGCGCCGACAAGGGGATCCGGTGGACGGTCACCGGCGCGTTGACCGGCACCATGGAGATCTGGCTGGAGCCGTCGCTGGACGGGGTGGTGCTGCATTACTTCCTGCACGCCGAGCCCAGCGGCGTGGCGGCCTGGCAGCTGGCAAAGTTGAATTTGGCGAAGATGACGCACCGCCGTCGGGTGGCGGGCAAGAAAATGGCGTTCGAGGTCAAACGGACGGCGGAACGGTCGCGTCCGGTCGGCGTTTCTCCGGTAGCTTAACCGGATCAAGGTCGGGCGGTAGGAGTACCGTTTCGCCCCGAAGGCCGGGGTAGTCCTGCGCATGGCGGGCCTACCCGCTCGCGGGAGAGAGGGCATCAGCCAGGTGGCGGAGAAGACGACGCAGACCATCCACATCGACGCCGATCCGGGCACCGTCCTGGAGGTGATTGCCGACATCGATTCGTACCCGGAGTGGATCTCGGAATACAAGGAAGCCGAGGTGCAGGAGCGGGGCGCCGACGGCTACCCGAAGACGGTGCGATTCGTGATGGACGCGGGCGTCATCAAGGACACCATGGTGATGTCGTATCAGTGGCCCAAGGACCGTCAGTCGCTGAGCTGGACCCTGGTCTCCAGCTCGTTGCTGCGTTCGCTCGAAGGCTCGTATCGCTTGGCGCCCAAGGGATCCGGCACCGACGTCACCTACGAGCTGTCGGTCGACCTGGCCATCCCCATGATCGGCTTGCTCAAGCGCAAGGCCGAGCGGCGCCTGACCGACACCGCTTTGAAGGATCTGAAGAAACGAGTCGAGGCTGAATGAGTCCAGCGCCACCCCGGCCCGGATCAGCCTGTTCGTTGGGAAGGGCGGGGTAGGTAAGTCCACCCTGGCAGCTGCCACCGCGGTCTGCGACGCGGGCACGGGCCAGCGGGTGCTGGTGGTCTCGACCGACCAGGCGCACTCCCTGGGCGACGTGCTGGGCGTGCCGGTCCCGCCCAGCGGCCGGGGCGAACTGGTCCGGGTGCTCGCCGATGACGCGGAGGCGGGCGGAGGCTTCCTCGACGCGCTGGCGCTGGACACCCTGGCCCTGCTGGAGACCCGGTGGCACGACGTCGTCACCACGCTGGACGGGCGGTTTCCCGATTCCGAGTTGAGCACCATTGCGCCCGAAGAACTTTCGGCGTTGCCGGGCGTCCAGGAGGTGCTGGGCCTCTACGCCGTCGGCGAGCTGGCCGCCTCGGGACGCTGGGATCGCATCGTCGTCGATTGCGCCTCGACGGCGGATGCGTTGCGCATGTTGACCTTGCCCGCCACCTTCGGGCTCTACGTGGAACGCGCGTGGCCACGGCATCGCCGGCTGTCCATCGCCGCCGACGACGCCCGCTCGGGCGCGATGGTGGAGCTGCTGGAGCGCATCAGCGCCAGCGTCGACCGCCTCAGCGAACTGCTGACCGACGGCGAGCTCGTCACCGCGCATCTGGTGCTGACCCCCGAGCGGGTGGTGGCGGCCGAGGCGGTGCGGACGCTGGGTTCGCTGGCGCTGATGGGGGTGCGGGTCGAGGAGCTGATCGTCAACCAGGTCCTGACCGAGGACGAGTCTTACGAGTACCGCAACCTGCCCGAGCACCCGGCGTTCTATTGGTACGCCGAGCGCATCGCCGAACAACGCGTCGTGCTCGACGAACTCGACGCGACCATCGGTGACGTGGCGCTGGTGCTTACCCCGCACCTGTCCGGCGAGCCGATCGGCCCCAAGGCGCTGGGCGCACTGCTCGACAGCGCCCGCCGGCGCGGCGGGACGGCGCCGCCGGGTCCGCTGCGGCCCGTCGTGGACCTCGAATCCGGATCGGGGCTTGGGTCGATATACCGTATGCGGCTAACGTTGCCCCAACTTGATCCCGGAGGACTTTCGTTGGGCCGAGTCGACGACGACCTGATCATCAGCGCCGGAGGGCTGCGGCGCAGGGTTCGGTTGGCGTCCGTGCTGCGGCGCTGCACGGTGCTCGACGCGCACCTGCGGGGCGGTGAGCTGACTGTTCGTTTTCGACCGGATCCGGAGGTGTGGCCTAAGTGAGTGGGGCTCATTCCGATATCGGTCCGGAGCTGCGCCGGCTCGCCCAGGCGATCCTGGACGGGATCGACCCGGCGGTGCGAACGGCGGCGGCTTTGACGGCCGGCGGCGGCGTCGGGACCGGCAAGTGCCAGCAGGTGTGGTGCCCGGTGTGCGCGCTGGCCGCCTTGGCCACCGGTGAGCAGCACCCGTTGCTCACCGTGATCGCCGACCACAGCATCGCCCTGCTGGAGGTGATCCGCGGCATCGTCAACGACATCGACCGCTCGACCGAATCGCCACCGGACGGGCCGCCCGGCGGCGGTGGCGGCGCCGAGTCCGGCGCCGGGGCTCCCGACGGTGACGGCACCGTGCGGACCCGATACCAGCCCATCCCGGTCACCGTGGAGGAATGACCCGCCCGGTGTGAAGGTGGTCGGTTGCCCCGGGGATCGGTACAGTTGGCCAGAACACTGCGGGTGGCGGGCGAGAGGGAGGGCCATGTGGTACTGGCTATTCAAGTACATCCTGCTGGGCCCGTTGCTGTCCCTGCTTGGCCGGCCGAAAGTTGAAGGGCTGGAATACGTTCCGACGTCGGGGCCGGTGATCCTGGCGAGTAATCACCTCGCCGTGATGGACAGCTTCTTCCTGCCGCTGGTGGTCCGGCGCCGGATCACCTTCCTCGCGAAGTCCGAATATTTCACCGGCACCGGTCTGAAGGGCTGGTTCAGCCGGTGGTTCTTCACCGCCGTCGGGCAGGTGCCGATCGACCGCACCGACGCCGACGCCGCCCAGGCCGCGCTCAACACCGCCGAGCAGGTGCTGAAGCAGGGCAAGCTGCTGGGCATGTACCCCGAGGGCACCCGCTCGCCCGACGGCCGGTTGTACAAGGGCAAGACCGGGCTGGCGCGGCTGGCGCTGCACACCGGTGTCCCGGTGATCCCGGTGGCGATGATCGGCACCAACGTGGTCAATCCGCCGGGCACCACGATGCTGCGTTTCGGGCGCGTCACCGTCCGGTTCGGCAAGCCGATGGACTTCTCCCGGTTCGAGGGAATGGCCGGCAACCGCTTCATCGAGCGGGCCGTCACCGACGAGGTGATCTACGAGCTGATGGGGCTCTCCGGGCAGGAGTACGTCGACATCTACGCCGCCAGCCTCAAGGAACGCGGCGCCGAATCGGAGGGCGCCGACCCGACGGATGAGGCCGCCGCGCGGATTCCCGAGACGGCCGTCGGCTAGCTGGAAGCAGCGACCGGCGTCGGCGTGGCCGTGGCCGGCGCGGACCGGCTCGTTCGGGCCGAGATCGTCAGCCCCGCCGCGACGATGACCGCCAACGCCCACCACACGTAGGACGCGCCGACGAGCTGGCGCCACCAGTTGGCGGTGGTCTCGTGGTGCTTGGGCAGCAGGTCGATCGGCGTCCACCTCATCAGCGCCACCCCGCCGGCGCTGAGCACGCCCAGCGCGATGTTGCGGCGCCGCCAGGCCAGCACCCCCGTCACCAGCACCGTCGGCAGCGCCCAGACCCAGTGGTGTGACCAGGACACCGGGGAGACCACCAAACCGAACAGGGCGACGCAGATCACCGCCATGATCGGCTCGCCGGCCCGCAGCACCCGCCGCATCGCCCAGATCGTCGCCGCCAGCACCAGCAGGCACGCGGCGACCCACAACGGGAACCGCGCGTGCTCGTCGAGCCCCAGGCGGGCCAGGGCGCCCGCGATGTTCTGGTCGGTGTTCAGCGCGGCCTCACCGATGCGGTCGGTGTGGTGGACCGTGCGCGTCCAGTACTCCCACGAATCGCTCCACGCCAGCGCGAAGCCCAGCAGGGTCATCGCCGCGAACGATGCCATCGCCGTCAGCGCCGCGCGGTTGTCCCGGCGCAGCAGGAAATAGAGCAGGAAAACCGCCGGGGTGAGCTTCAGCGCGATCCCCAGGCCCAGCAGCAGGCCGCGCGGCCACGGCGTGCGGCGCGGCACGCAGTCCGCGATCACCAGCGTCATCAGCACGACGTTGATCTGGCCGAAGGCGAAGTTGGAAACGATCGGCTCCAGCCAGGTCGCCGCGGCGGCCGTGATGAGCACCGCCAACCACAGCCGGCGCAGCCACGCCGGGCCGCCCAGCACGGAAGACGTGTTCCACACGTCGAGGCCGGTCAGCAGGATCGTCGTCGAGACGATCAAAAGGACCAGCGTCAACACCGTGATCGCCACGCTGGCGGCGGGCATGTGCAGCCAGGAGAACGGGCAGAACACGATGGCCGCCAGCGGGGGATAGGTGAACGGCAGGTTCAGCCCGATGGGTGTGTGGAACTTCACGTCGCCGCGGTAGAGGGGATGGTTGTCCAGCCAGGCCTGGCCGCCCATCTGATAGATGTCGATGTCGATGCGGTATGGGGTGTGCCCGAACAGGCCCGAGGCCACGTAGTAGATGGCCGCGGCCGCGACCAGCCAAAGCAGGCACCACAGCACCACCCGCCCGGGTTGACTGCCCACGCCGGGCGCCCGCCATCTACTCATGTCGGATAACAGCGTAATCGGTAGCGGCACCGGCGACGTGTCGCAGCGCGGCTCCCGCGCTGCCCGGAAATGCAGGCGTACGTTTCTAGCGTGCTGCACTGGTTCGTGTTCGGGGTGGCCCACTGGTTCGCGCACGACATCATCGACCGCGGCCGGCTGCCGCTGCTGTGCTGCCTGGTCGCCTTCATCCTGACCTTCTTCGTCACGCGAACGTGCGTGCGGCTTATCCGCCACCGCGCCCGAACCGGGCGTCCGGCCCGGTGGTGGCAACCGCGCAACGTCCACATCGGAGAGGTGCACATCCACCATGTGGCGTTCGGCGTGGTCCTGGTGATGCTCTCCGGGTTGATGCTGGTGACCCTGTCCATCAGTGGGCAGGAGCCCGAGTTCACCTTGGCGGCAAGCCTTTTCGGGATCGGGGCCGCGCTGGTCCTCGACGAGTACGCGTTGATCCTGCACCTGTCGGACGTGTACTGGGAAGAGGACGGCCGCACCTCGGTGGACGCGGTGTTCGCCGCGGTGGCGGTGGCCGGGCTGTTGATGATGGGCCTGCACCCACTGATGTTCTTCCTGCCGTTCTGGCACGGCGCCGACGCGGTGGCGCTGCGCGCCGGGGTGGCCGGTGAGCTGGTGTTCACTCTGCCGCTGGCCGTGGTGGTGCTGCTCAAGGGCAAGGTGTGGACCGGATTGCTGGGCATGTTCATCGTCGTGCTGCTGGTCATCGGCGCGATCCGGCTGTCGCGCCCGCACGCCCCATGGGCCCGCTGGCGCTACACCACCCAGCCCGACAAGATGCGACGCGCGCTGCAGCGGGAACGCAGGCTGCGCCGCCCGGTCGTGCGGGTCAAGCTGTGGGTGCAGTGCGCGATCGCCGGCACCCCGCGCCTGCCCGACGAGCGCCTGATCGACGCCCAGCTCGACCATGACGTGCACGCGGCGCCGCCGCCGACGGGGCCCATCCTGATCAGCCGATAGTGGCGTTCCCCTAGGCTTTTCAGGTGCGGTACTTCTATGACACGGAATTCATCGAGGACGGCCGCACCATCGAGCTGATCTCGATCGGGGTGGTCGCCGAGGACGGCCGCGAGTACTACGCCGTGTCCACCGAATTCGATCCCGAGCGCGCCGGTAGCTGGGTGCGCGCCAACGTGCTGCCCAAGCTGCCGCCGCCGTCGTCGCAGCTGTGGCGCTCGCGCAAGCAGATCCGCCTGGACCTGGAGGAGTTTTTCGGGGTGGGCGGCACCGAGCCGATCGAGCTGTGGGCCTGGGTGGGGGCCTACGACCACGTGGCGCTGTGCCAGTTGTGGGGCGCGATGCCAGCACTTCCCCAGGCGATACCCCGCTTCACCAGGGAAGTTCGGCAGCTGTGGGAGGAGCGCGGATCCCCGCGGATGCCGCCGCGGCCGCGCGACGCCCACGACGCGCTGGTCGACGCCCGCGATCAGCTCCGCCGATTCCGGCTGATCACCTCGGCCGAAGGCGCGGGCGTTCGCCCTGATCAGGCGTGACCGAGCGGTGCCGCGCCCCGGTTACCATGGACCGATGAACTGGACCGTCGACATACCGATCGAGCAGCTGCCGCCGCTGCCGCCGCTCTCGACCGAGCTGCGGGCGCGACTGGACGCCGCGCTGGCCAAGCCGGCCGCCCAGCAGCCCAGCTGGGACGCCGAACAGGCCGCCGCGATGCGCACGGTCCTCGAGAGCGTGCCGCCGGTGACCGTGCCGTCCGAGATCGTGCGGCTGCAGGATCAGCTGGCGCAGGTCGCCCGGGGCGAGGCATTCCTGCTGCAGGGCGGCGACTGCGCGGAGACGTTCGTCGACAACACCGAACCCCACATCCGCGGCAACATCCGGACCCTGCTGCAGATGGCCGTGGTACTGACCTACGGCGCCAGCATGCCGGTGGTCAAGGTCGCCCGCATCGCCGGCCAGTACGCCAAGCCCCGCTCGGCCGACCTCGACGCGCTGGGCCTGCGCTCCTACCGCGGCGACATGATCAACGGCTTCGCCCCCGACGCCGCGGCCCGCGAGCACGACCCGTCGCGGCTGGTGCGCGCCTACGCCAACGCCAGCGCCGCGATGAACCTGGTGCGCGCCCTGACCTCCTCGGGCCTGGCTTCGCTGCACCTGGTGCACGACTGGAACCGGGAATTCGTCCGGACCTCGCCGGCGGGTGCGCGTTACGAGGCGCTGGCCAGCGAGATCGACCGGGGTTTGAAGTTCATGAGCGCCTGCGGGGTCGCCGACCGCAACCTGCAAACCGCCGAAATCTACGCCAGCCACGAGGCTTTGGTGCTCGACTACGAGCGGGCGATGTTGCGCCTGTCCGACGTCGAGGGCGGCGAGCCGCAGCTGTATGACCTGTCGGCGCACACGGTGTGGATCGGCGAGCGGACCCGCCAGCTCGACGGCGCCCACATCGCGTTCGCGGAGGTGATCGCCAACCCGATCGGCGTGAAGATCGGCCCGACGATGACCCCCGAGCTGGCCGTCGAATACGTCGAGCGCCTCGACCCGCACAACAAGCCCGGGCGGCTGACGCTGGTGAGCCGGCTGGGCAACAACAAGGTGCGCGACCTGCTGCCGCCGATCGTGGAGAAGGTGCAGGCCACCGGGCACCAGGTGATCTGGCAGTGCGACCCGATGCACGGCAACACGCACGAGTCGTCCAACGGCTACAAGACCCGCCACTTCGACCGCATCGTGGACGAGGTGCAGGGGTTCTTCGAGGTGCACCGCGCGCTGGGCACCCACCCCGGCGGCATCCACGTCGAGATCACCGGCGAGAACGTCACCGAGTGTTTGGGTGGGGCGCAAGACATTTCGGACACCGACCTGGCCGGGCGCTACGAGACGGCCTGCGACCCGCGGCTGAACACCCAGCAGTCGCTGGAGCTGGCGTTCCTGGTCGCGGAGATGCTGCGCGACTGAGTAAAGGGGCTCAGAGCAGGCCGCTGAGATTGCTTCCGAGAGTCCAGGCCACGGTGGCGACCAGCCCTGTGAGCGCCAGCACGACGGCCACCCACACCAGCACCATCCGCCGCGCGTGCTGGCGGGCCCAGACGAATTCGCTCATCGCGATGCCGGCGAATTCGCCTGCGACGGGCTGGTATTCGCTTACCCGGTCGTCGGTTTCGCGCGGGAGCTGCCGGGTGGGATTGCGAACCGGTGCCGCGGCCGGCGCCGGGGGGCGCGATTGCGGGGCGGCGGGCTGGCGCTGGCTCATCCGGCTGTGGTGCAGCGCCGCCGATCGGTGTTGGGCGGAGTTGCGCGGCGCGGGCACCCGGAAGTCCGGCAGCGCGAGTTCTTCGGCGATCGCCGCGAGGTCGGCGCCCATCTCGATGGCGTCGGCGTACCGGTCGGCGGGGTCGCGCGCGGTCGCCCGCGCCACCAATTCGTCGAATTGCGCTGGCACGCCGTCGATCGCGGCGCTGGGCGGCGGCACGTCGGCGTCCAGGCGGCGGTAGGCGATCGACAACGCCGAGTCGCCGGTGAACGGCGTGCTCCCGGTCAGCAGCTCATAGGTGAGGATCCCGGCGGAGTAGACATCGCTGCGCGGGCCGGCGTTGCCGTCGCGCACCTGTTCGGGCGACAGGTAGGCGGCGGTGCCGAGAATGACGCTGGTGGAGGTGATTCCGGCGGCGGCGACAGCGCGGACCAGCCCGAAATCGGCGATCTTGACGTCGCCGTCGTCGGAGATCAGGACGTTCTCGGGCTTGACGTCGCGATGCACCAGCCCGGCCCGGTGCGCGGCGGCCAGCCCGCCCAACACCGGGCGAAGCACCGCCGCGACGGCGTGGGGCGGCATCGGACCGCGCTCGGCCAGCAGCTCGCGCAGCGTTCCGCCCTCGATGAGCTCCATCACCAAAAACGGATGCCGGGCGTCCATGCCCTGGTCATAGACCGCGACCAGGCCGGGATTTTTCAGGCGGGCGACGGTGCGCGCCTCGAGCTGGAAGCGGATCAGGAATTGGTCGTCGCCGGCATAGCGGGTGTCCATCACCTTCACCGCGACCGGGCGGTCGAGCCGGACGTCGAGGCCGCGATACACCGTCGAGGTGCCGCCGCTGGCGATCCGGGACTCCACGCGGTAGCGGCCGTCCAGCAACGTCCCCTCCAGCGGGTCGCGCGCCCCAGCTCCGGTCACGGGGCCATCGTAGGTGCGGGACGCGAAAACGTAGGCCCGAGGCGCTAAGCAGGGCCTACACTGGCGCCGTGAGCAGTGTTCCGGCCGGCGACGACGTCCTGGATCCCGACGAGCCGACCTACGATCTGCCGGGGGTGGCCGCAATACTCGGCGTGTCGGTGAGCAAGGTGCAGCAGCAGCTGCGGGAGGGTCACCTGGTCGCGGTCAAGCGCGGCGGCGGTGTGGTGGTGCCCCAGGTGTTCTTCACCAACTCCGGTGAGGTGGTCAAGAGCCTGCCGGGGCTGTTGACGATCCTGCACGACGGTGGCTATCACGAGACGGAGATCGTGCGCTGGCTGTTCACCCCCGACCCGTCGCTGACGATCACGCGCGACGGCACCCGCGACGCGATCGCCAATGCCCGCCCCGTCGACGCATTGCACTGCCACCAGGCGCGGGAAGTGGTGCGGCGCGCGCAGGCTATGGCGTACTGACGGATTCCGGCGCCCGGTACAGCGCGTACCAGGCGGCCAGCGCGCAGGCGGTGGCCAGCGAGAACTGCAGCCACGAGTACATGCCGTGCGATCCGTCGGGTTTGAAGATCACCATGACCCAGGTCGACAGGCCGGCGATGGCCGCGACCGCGCGCCGTGACTGGGTCAGCGGGGCCGCCACCGCCAGCGGCCAGGAGTAGTACCAGGGCAGCGCGGCCGGGACGAACAGCACCACGATCAGCATCGACCACGCGATCCCGGTCAGCGCGGCCCGGTCGTCGCGGCGGAACCGCCACCACAACAGCGGCAACGACACGGCGATGATCGCGATGCCGATGAACCGGGTGACGCGCAGCGTCGCGTAGAAGTCGACGTGGAAGAAGCCGCTGCCCAGGGCGTGGATCAGGTTGGCGACCGCGGTCGGCACGGTCAGCCAGTTGATGATCTTCACCGACCCGGCCAACGCGGTCAGCCACCCCAGCCCGACACCGGCGGCCGCCGACAGGATCGCGAACACCACCGCGAAGACCGCCACGGAGGTCGCGGTGGCCGCCAAAAACGCCCGGACCGCCCGGTATCCCCGCCGGTCGCGGAGGTGGCGCATCCACACCCACACCAGGAACGGCAACGAGATTCCGGCGGTGGCCTTGACCGCGATCGCCGCCGTGATCAGCACGACGCCCAGGACGTGGCGGCCCTGGAAGGTGAGCGCGATCCCGGCGGCCATCAGGCCCACCATCAGCATCTCGTTGTGGACGCCGCCCATCAGGTGGATGAGCACGAGCGGGTTGAGAACGCAGATCCACAGCGCCAGTGCGCCGTTGGTGCCCAGGTGATGGGCGAGCCGGGGAGTGGCCCAGATCAGCAGCGCCAACCCGGGCAGCATGCACAGCCGCAGCAGCATCGTGCCGGCGATCACGTGGTTGCCCACCACCATCGTGACCAGCTTGGCGATCAGGATGAACGCCGGCCCGTAGGGCGCCGTGGTGATGGTCCAGATCGGACTCACGTTGTCCAGCAAGGTGTTTGGATTGGCGACCGGGCCGACGGCGTAGGGGTCGAAGCCGTCGCGCAGTAGCGCGCCCTGCGCCAGGTAGGAATAGGTGTCGCGGCTGAAGACGGGCACCGACAACAGCAGCGGCGCCAGCCAGAAGGCGGTGGTCGCCCGCATGGTGAACTCGGTGGCGTTCCCGGCCAGCGCGCGCCGGCCCAGCATCACCCACGCGATCAGCATGACGCCCACGCCCGCCCACAACACGATCGACGACAGCACCAGACCGTGGCCGAAGCGCAGCCAGGACAGGTGCAGCACTTCCAGCAGGGGGTCGTGCGGTTTGGTGCTGCCGGCGCCCAGCCCGCCCAGGGTGATCAGCACGGAGCCCAGGAAGCCGAGCTTCGCCGGTCGCGCGTCGGGGGTGGCGGCGAACGCGACGAGCCGTGAAAGGTATTGCGCCACCCATCCTTTGGTCGCCGACGGCTCGGCGGCGGTGCTCGTGGGACTTGTCATCGGACTAGGCGGACCGATTCGTGGCCATCCTGGCGAGCTCGGCCAGCCCCGCTTTGGCCGCCGCGTTGATCGGTGCCGCCGCGAGCGTGCCGAGCGCGCGTTCGGTCAACGCGGCGATGCGTCGCTCCGCCGCGGCCAGCGCGCCCACCGACTCGATGACGTCGCGCAGTCCGGCGACCTGCGCGTCGGTCAGCTGCGCACCGATCGAGCCGCGTAACCGGTTGGCCGCCAACGGGTCCGACTTGTCCGCCAGCTCCACCGCCTCGGCCAGCAGCACGGTTCGCTTGCCGGACCTCAGATCGTCGCCGGACGGCTTGCCCGTCACCGCGGGGTCGCCGAACACGCCCAGCACGTCGTCGCGCAGCTGGAACGCCACACCCAGGTCGGTCCCGAATTCTTTGAAGGCGGCCTGCACGTCGGGCCGGTCGGCGGCGGCCGCCACGCCCAGCTGCAGCGGCCGCGCCACGGTGTAGCAGGCGGTCTTGAAGGTGTCGACGTTCATCGCCGACGCGATCGACTCGGCGGCGCTGTTCTCGGCGACGATGTCGAGGTATTGCCCGCCGAGCACCTCGGTGCGGATGTCGGCCCACACGTGCTGGACGCGCCCCCGCGCGTCGGGCGGCAATCCCACCCCGAAGACGATGTCGTCGGCCCAGGCCAGTGCCAGGTCGCCGAGCAGGATGGCCGCCGACGTCCCGAACCGCTCCGGCGAGCCGCGCCAGCCCCGGTCGCGGTGCAGCGCCGCGAAGCGGACATGCGCGGTCGGCTTGCCGCGGCGGGTGGAGGAGTCGTCGATCACGTCGTCGTGCACCAGCGCGCAGGCGTGCAGCAGTTCGAGCGCGGAAAACAGCAGCAACACTTCGGGTTCGGGCTCGCCGGTGGCCACCGACCGCCAGCCCCAGTAGGCGAAGGCGGGCCGCAGCCGTTTGCCGCCGTTGAGCACGAAGTCCTCCAGGGCGGCGACCAGGACGTCGTAGTCGGCGCCGATGTAGGCCGTCCGGTCGCGCCGGTCGCGCAGGTATCGCCGAAGTTGCTCGGTGATCGCGCCGGTCAACTCGACGGTTGCCGCTGCCTCCGAAGCTTTCAAGCTCAGCGCGGCGCCCCTTTCTGCTCGTCAGTCCCTGGGCCGACAGTGTATGTCGCTTCCGGGCCCCAGTTGCTTCGACTGCCTCACTATTGCGCCCCTATGCTGGCGATCTGGGAAACAAGTCGTCTGATGGATCCGACCGATAGGAGCCGCGTGACCCTCAACACCATCGCGCTCGAGTTGGTGCCCCCCAACGTCGAAGACGGCAAGGAGCGGGCGCTCGAAGACGCGCGAAAAGTGGTGCGGTACTCGCGCGAGTTCGGCCTCGAGGGCCGGATCCGGCACGTGATGATCCCCGGGATGATCGCGGAGGACGACGATCGGCCCGTGGCCATGAAGCCGAAATTCGACGTGCTGGACTTCTGGTCGATCATCAAGCCCGAATTGCCCGGCTTCCAGGGCCTGTGCACCCAGGTGACCGCGTTCATGGACGAGGTGTCGCTGCGCCAGCGGCTGACCGACCTGTGCGCCGCCGGGATGGAGGGCGTCGTCTTCGTCGGCGTCCCGCGCACCATGAACGACGGCGAGGGTTCCGGCGTCGCACCGACCGACGCCCTGTCGATCTATCGCGACCTGGTGACCAACCGCGGCGTGATCGTGATCCCCACCCGCGAGGGGGAGCAGGGCCGGCTGAACTTCAAATGCAACCAGGGCGCGACGTACGGGATGACGCAGCTGCTGTATTCCGACGCGATCGTGGGCTTTCTGACCGACTTCGCCAAGAACACCGATCACCGGCCCGAGATCCTGCTGTCCTTCGGGTTCGTGCCGAAGGTGGAGAGCCGCGTCGGCCTGATCAACTGGCTGATTCAGGATCCCGGCAACGCCGCCGTGGCCGGCGAACAGGAGTTCGTCCGACGGTTGGCCGGCAGCGAACCGGAGCAGAAGCGCCGGCTGATGGTCGACCTGTACAAGCGCGTGATCGACGGCGTGGCCGGGCTCGGCTTCCCGCTGAGCATCCATTTCGAGGCGACCTACGGGGTTTCCGGGCCCGCGTTCCAGACCTTCGCGGAGATGCTGGACTACTGGTCGCCCTAGGCTGCCTTCGGGCGACCCGCTTCGCCCGGCGAAACGCCGCGCTCGCGATCGCCCTAGCTGGGCGGCTGGTCGCGCGGCGCGGTGAGCCGCGGCGAACGGTCGCGGCTCATCCAGGCCAGCAGCGCCACCACGCCGGCCGCCGCGAAGGACGCGATGCCCAGCCAGACGCCCGCGCCGGTGAAGTTACGGGTGTTCGGATCGGTGTAGCGGGCGTTGGCGCTCATGGCGGTCACCACGCCCGGTTTGAGCTTCCACGACACCACGTCCGGCTCGACGCGGTCGCCGTTGGTGGAGGTCACGACGCCGGGAAACGCGACCGTCAACTCGACGTCGGCGTCGTTGTCGGTCACAGATGTCAGGTCCGCCCGGCCCTCGAGGATCACCAGGTTGCCGTTGCGGCGCAGCGACAGGCTCACCCCCTGGGCGTCGGAGTTCATGTTCGCCAGCTGCGGCAACTCGGCGAACGTCAGGTCGGAGAACACCGCCTGCGAACCCACGTAGCCGTCGCTGTCGTAGTTCGACACCGCCACTTTCTGGCCGAACGGCAGGTTGTTGGTGTCGAGCTGCGGGCCGGTGTCCTTCGGCGTCTTTGGTTTGGCCGCCGCGATGATCTCCCCGGACACCAGGTCGTCGGGCGAGACGGTGAGCGACGCCCGGACCCGCAGGCACCCGCTGGCCAGGGGCACGATCAGCAGCAGCATCGCGATGGCCAGGACGCGGCGCCGGCGGGGCGTGAAGCCGCGGGGCCGGACCGGGGCGGGACTGGCGTGCACGAGGTCATCGTGCCAGATCCGGCGCCCCGGGTGCGCCGCCCCGGGCGGTGTCGCTACAGCGGAAGGGAGCGGCCCAGGATCGCGAACGCGCGTGGGTCCCCGGCGAAGTGATAGCCGCGGATGACGTCGGTGAAGCCCAGTCGCCGGTATAACCGCCACGCGCGGTTGGGCTCTCCGTTGATTTCCGGCGTGGAGAGCAGGACGTTCTTCTCTGGGCGCGCGGCGAGCAGCCGGCGGGCCAACGCCTCGCCGAGGCCGCGGCCCTGCGCACGGGGGTGGATGTGCAGTTCGGTCAGCTCGAAGTAGCTGTTCATCAGCTGGGCGATCTCCTGCGGCGGCGAGCCGCCGCGTTGCAAGCCCAGGACCACCTGCTGCTGCCACCACTGCCCGGGCGCCCCGGGATAGCCGTAGGCCACGCCGAGCAGCGGCGCGTCGCTCAGTTCTGCGGCCGACGGCGCCTGGGCGCCGGGGTCCCCGGGCGCCTCGGCCTCGACGGCGGCCACCCCCTGCCAGCCGTGCCGACGGATGTGTTCGAGCCACATGGCGGCGCGCTGGTTCTCGGTGCCCCGCGGGTATCGCATCGCTTCGACGTACACCCCGAGGGCGTCAGCCAGGCGGCGCTCCATATCGTTCGGCGGCAGATCGATGAGGAATATCGCCAACTCGCGGTGTCCTCCTCATCGGGTGGCTTCAGGTGGGGCTCCGGCCCCGTGCGGCTGTCGCCATTATCCGACCCCCGCGGCTCCGCGCGCCCGGCGGCCGCAGCTAGGAGCCTGCCATGACGGGGCGAAGCGCGCCCCATCGGCAAGCGGGTTGCGGCGCACCGTCGTTGCCGGGTGTGCGGGCGTGGGAGCGCGCCCGGGATAGAATCGCTGCCGAACCAGTGGTACGGCGCAGGTTGACCTCGTATCATTTGTGGTAGTTGCCCTTACACCGGGCATCCGCGTGCTATCGATAGTTACGTGTCAAACTGTCGGCAAGGAGGGACGAATGCCACTCTCCGATCATGAACAGCGGATGCTCGATCAGATCGAGAGCGCCCTCTACGCGGAGGATCCCAAGTTCGCGTCGAGCGTCCGCGGCGGAGGGTTGCGCGCACCGACCGCGCGGCGGCGCCTGCAGGGCGCGGCGTTGTTCGTCGTCGGCCTGGCGATGTTGGTGTCCGGGGTGGCGTTCAAAGCCACGATGATCGGAAGTTTCCCGATCCTGAGCGTCTTTGGCTTCATCGTGATGTTCGGCGGCGTGGTCTACGCGATCACCGGCCCGCGGCTGGCGAGCAGGCCGGATCGTTCCGGATCCGCGCCCGGATCGTCGCGCCAGCGGCGCAACAAGGGCGGCGGCTCGTTCACCAGTCGCATGGAGGATCGCTTCCGCCGGCGCTTCGACGAGTAGCGGAGACGACGAGGCGTCACCAGGGGTAGCCATCACGGCTACCTCTTTTTTTGCGCCCGGGCGAGTGGGTACGCCGGGTGGAGTTCATTTCGACTCCCAATCGAGCCCAAACCGAGCCTTCCCGCGCCCGAGATGCCCCACCGGGCCCCACCGAGACGCCCCACTGCGCCCCACCCGGCGATTCCATGGCCCTGAGGTGCGGTTTTCCGGCGGGAAGATCGGGCGGCAACGGGACGTCCGGAGCCACCGGCCGGCGCCAGGGCCGGGCTCGGTGGCGGACAACGGGGAAAACGCGCCCACGACACCCGAATAATGGGGCGAAGTGGGGGATGGTGGGGTATGGTGGCTGAAGCGTTTGGGTGAGGCGAGAGCCGGGTCTCCATGGGAGGTGAGCTGGTGTTTCTCGGCACCTACACGCCCAAGCTCGACGACAAGGGGCGGCTGACGTTGCCCGCCAAGTTCCGCGACACGTTGGCAGGGGGGTTGATGGTCACCAAGAGCCAGGACCACAGCCTCGCGGTCTACCCCCGGACGGAATTCGAGCAGCTGGCACGCCGGGCCAGCAAGACCTCGCGCAGCAACCCCGAGGCCCGGGCCTTCCTGCGCAATCTCGCCGCCGGCACCGACGAGCAGCATCCCGACGCGCAGGGCCGCATCACCCTGTCGGCCGACCACCGCCGTTACGCGAACCTGACCAAGGACTGCGTGGTGATCGGGGCGGTCGACTACCTCGAGATCTGGGATGCGCAGGCCTGGCACGACTACCAGCAGACCCACGAAGAGAACTTCTCCGCGGCCAGCGATGAAGCACTCGGCGACATTATCTGAGGCGCATGCCCGTGCATCGTGGCCTCTGCCCGAACCGACCCTGGCGTACTTCCCCAACGCCAGGTTCGTACCTTCGGACAGAGACCAGGATGCAAGGGCGGTTCTCAGGGGAGGCGTTGCGGTGGCTGAGAATTCGGACGATTTCGGGCACGTGCCCGTCCTGCTGCACCGCTGCGTCGAGCTGCTCACCCCCGCCCTGACGCGCCGGCACCCCGACGGGAGCGGCGCGGTCCTCGTCGACGCCACGCTCGGCGCCGGCGGTCACGCCGAGCGATTCCTGACCGACCTGCCCGGTCTGCGTCTGATCGGACTCGACCGCGATCCCAGCGCCCTCGACATCGCCCGGGACCGACTGGACCGGTTCGCCGACCGGGTCACCCTGGTCCGGACCCGGTACGACGGTCTCGCCGAAGCGCTGGCCGAATCCGGCTGTGCCGCAACTGAATCCGTCGATGGGATCCTTTTCGACCTCGGCGTTTCCTCCATGCAGCTCGATCGCGCCGAACGGGGCTTCGCCTATGCCCAGGACGCGCCGCTGGACATGCGGATGGACCCGTCGTCGCCGCTGACCGCGGCCGACATCGTCAACACCTACGACGAGGGCGCGCTGGCGGACATCCTGCACCGCTACGGCGAGGAGCGGTTCGCCCGCCGCATCGCCGGCCACATCGTCCGCCGGCGCCGCAGCGCCCCGTTCACCTCGACCGCGCAGTTGGTAGAGCTGCTGTACCAAGCGATTCCGGCACCCGCCCGGCGCACCGGCGGACATCCGGCCAAGCGCACCTTCCAGGCGCTGCGGATCGCCGTCAACGACGAACTGACCTCGCTGCGCGACGCCCTTCCCGCCGCGCTGGACGCGCTGACCGTCGGCGGGCGCATCGCGGTGATGGCCTACCAATCGCTGGAGGACCGGATCGTCAAGCGCGTGTTCGCCGACGCGGTCGCGTCACGCACGCCGGTGGATCTGCCCTTCGAACTTCCCGGCCACGAGCCGAGATTCCGGTCGTTGACGCGCGGCGCCGAACGCGCGGACGCGGCCGAGGTCGAACGCAATCCCCGCAGCGCCGCCGTGCGATTGCGGGCGCTGCAACGGCTGGGACCGAACGCGAAATCACAGCAGGCTAGCGGGAAAGGCGACTCATGAAGGTAACGCGCGAGACGCCCAAGCGCCGCGGCGGCTCGGCCCGCAAGAACAGGCGCGCCGTCGCCGACGGGGCGTCTTCGCGTCGCACGCGGCCCGGGACCGCCTCGTCCACCGCCCGCGAAAGCCGGTCGCACAGTTCGGGACCGCAAACCAGCCCGATTGCCCGGCCGGTCGAACGCTCGGGCCGCCCCAAGAATGCGAGCCAGGCCAAAGCGCGGGCCAAAGCGCGGAAAGCCAAGGCGCCCAAGGCCGTCCGGCCCCGCCTGACCGAGCGGTTGGCCGCCCGGCTCGCGTCGATCGATCTGCGCCCGCGGACGCTGGCGAGCAAGGTTCCGTTTGTCGTGCTGATCATCGGCGCCCTCGGCCTGGGGTTGGGCCTGACGCTGTGGTTGTCCACCGACTCCGCCGAGCGCTCCTATCAGTTGAGCCACGCCCGCGAGAAGAACCGGATGCTGCAGCAGCAGAAGGAGTCGCTGGAACGCGATGTGCGCGAGGCGGAGTCGGCGCCGGCGCTGGCCGAAGCGGCGCGCAAGCAGGGCATGATCCCGACGCGGGACACCGCACACCTGGTCCAGGACCCGACCGGTAACTGGGTGGTCGTCGGCAGCCCGAAGCCGGCCGACGGCGTCCCGCCGCCACCGCTGAACAGCAAGATCTCCGACGCGCCCCCACCGGCTCCGCCGCCGCCCGCGCTGCCGCCGGAGGTCCCGGTCCGGGTGCTGCCG
The DNA here is from genome assembly GCF_059812165.1 of Mycobacterium sp. NGS69. Classification (NCBI taxonomy): domain Bacteria; kingdom Bacillati; phylum Actinomycetota; class Actinomycetes; order Mycobacteriales; family Mycobacteriaceae; genus Mycobacterium; species Mycobacterium sp. NGS69. The sequence goes on along the minus strand of NZ_JCALCD010000011.1, from coordinate 86,835 downwards.
GCGCCCGGGGGCCTGCCGGTGCCGGCGCGGCCGGGGCCGGAGGCGCTGTTGCGCGCCCCGGACGGTTCGTCGACCGTGGGCGGCCAGCACCTGCCCGCGCAAATCCCTTCGCAGGCCATAGCCCCGTTGCCGGGGATGCCGGGCGGCCCGGCCACGGGGCACTTCCAGGGGGTGGTGCCGGTGCTGCCGACGCCTGGTCTGCCGTCCCCGGCGGGCCCCGCGCAGCCTCCGGCGCCCGCCGAGGTCTCGATTCCCATGGGCGGGCTGCCGATCCCGGCTCCCGGACCGGTGCCCGCCCCGCTGCCCGCGGAGGTGCCGGTCCCGGTGCGGCCGGGGTTGCCCGGCCCGGCTGCCCAGGTCCCCCAGGTGCCTCAGGCCGGCGTGCCGGCTAACGGCCAACAGCCCGGCCCGCTGGCCGCCGCGACGCCGGGTGCCCCCCGATGAGCCGCGGCGAGGACGGGCGGGGACGCCGATCGCCGGCGCGACCGACGCGCCGGCCCCGTAAGCCGCAAGAGCCCAAGGACGTGCGGCAACCGAAGAAGCCCCGTAACGCCAAGCAGGCCAAGCAAGCTCGTCCGGCCGAAGCGATGGCGGTCGGACACTCGGCGCGCGACCGGCGCACCCGCCAGATCGTGGAAATGGGCTCGCGCGGCGCGTCGTTCGTCTTCCGGCATCGGGCCGGCAACGTGGTGATCGTGGCGCTGATGGCGGTCGCGGCGGCGCAGCTGTTCGTCCTGCAGGTGACGGACGCGCCGAAGCTGCGCGCGCAGGCGGCCGGGCAGCTCAAGGTCACCGACGTCGAGAAGGCCATCCGCGGCAGCATCGTGGACCGCAACAACCAACAGCTGGCGTTCACCATCGAGTCGCGCGCACTGACGTTCCAGCCCAAGCGGATTCACCAGCAGCTGGAGGAGGCGAAAAAGAAGAACCCCGCGGCACCCGATCCGCAGGAGCGGCTGCGTGACATGGCCAAGGAAGTCTCGGCGCGGCTGAACAACAAGCCGGATTTTGCGACCGTGCTGAAGAAGCTGCAGAGCAACGAGAATTTCGTGTATCTGGCCCGCGCCGTCGACCCCGCGGTCGCCAGCGCGATCTCGGAGAAGTTCCCCGAGGTCGGCTCCGAGCGCCAGGACCTGCGCCAGTATCCGGGCGGATCGCTGGCCGCCAACATCGTCGGCGGCATCGACTGGGACGGCCACGGACTGCTCGGGCTGGAGGACTCCCTGGACTCCGTCCTGTCCGGAACCGACGGCTCCGTCACCTATGACCGCGGATCCGACGGGGTCGTCATCCCCGGCAGCTACCGCAACCGGCACCGGGCGGTCAACGGCTCGACCGTCCAGCTGACCCTGGACGACGACATCCAGTTCTACGTCCAGCAGCAGGTCCAGCAGGCGAAGAATCTGTCTGGGGCGCACAATGTTTCGGCCGTCGTGCTGGACTCCAAGACGGGCGAGGTGCTGGCCATGGCCAACGACAACACCTTCGACCCGTCCCAGGACATCGGGCGCCAGGGCGACCGGCAACTGGGCAACCTGACGGTGTCCTCGCCCTTCGAACCGGGGTCGGTGAACAAGGTCATCACCGCGTCCTCGGTCATCGAGTACGGCCTGTCCAACCCCGACGAGGTGTTGCAGGTGCCCGGCCAGATCCAGATGGGCGGCGTCACCATCCACGACGCCTGGGACCACGGCGTGATGCCCTACACCACCACCGGCGTGTTCGGGAAGTCGTCGAACGTCGGCACCCTGATGCTCGCGCAGCGCGTCGGCCCGGAACGCTTCTACGACATGGTCCGCAAGTTCGGGCTCGGCCAGCGCACCAACGTCGGGCTGCCCGGTGAGAGCGCCGGGCTGGTGCCGCCCATCGACCAATGGTCGGGCAGCACCTTCTCGAACCTGCCCATCGGCCAAGGGCTTTCGATGACCCTGCTGCAGATGACCGACATGTACCAGACGATCGCCAACGACGGCCTGCGGGTACCGCCGCGGATCATCAAGGCCACCATCGCCCCCGACGGCACTCGGACCGAGGAACCGCACCCGGACGGGGTTCGGGTGGTGTCGCCGCAGACCGCCCAGACGGTCCGGGGCATGCTGCGCGCCGTCGTGCAGCACGACCCGATGGGCTACCAGCAGGGCACCGGGCCGGCCGCCGCGGTGTCCGGCTATCAGATGGCGGGCAAGACCGGCACCGCCCAGCAGATCAACCCCGGCTGCGGTTGCTACTTCGACGACGTCTACTGGATCACCTTTGCCGGCATGGCCACCGTCGACAATCCCCGCTACGTCATCGGCATCATGATGGACAACCCCCAGCGCAACGCCGACGGCACACCCGGGCACTCGGCGGCCCCGCTGTTCCACAACATCGCCGGCTGGCTGATGCAGCGCGAGAACGTGCCGCTGTCGCCGGATCCGGGACCGCCGCTCACCCTGCAGGCCACGTAGCCCTCTCCACCGCGCCCTCTTCACCGCGACGGTGCGTGTCTGTACGTCGGCACGCGGGGGAGGTGTACAACTGCGCACGCTCGCCCGGGAACGCCGGCCGGCCGGTGCTCCTCGGTAGGGTGTCATGGCCGATCAAAAGGACCACGCGGGTGGGACGGGAGGTGTGTCGGTGTCCACTGATTTGCGCCCAAGCGCCGGCGCCGGCGCCCGGTTACCTGAGCTGGCGGCCCAGGTTGGTGCGGTGATGGCCGACGGCGTGGCCGTGCCCGACGTCCCGGTCACCGGCGTCACGCTGCGCGCCCAGGACGTGCGGCCCGGGGACCTGTTCGCCGCGCTGCCCGGCTCGGCCACGCACGGCGCCCGCTATGCCGGCGACGCGATCCAAAGCGGTGCCGTCGCGGTGCTGACCGACGCCGCCGGCGTCGCGGAGATGGGCCCGCGCGCCGTCCCGATCCTGGTGCACCCGGCGCCCCGCGGCGTGCTCGGCGGCCTCGCCGCCGCGGTGTACGGAAACCCGTCGGAGCGCCTCACGGTCATCGGGATCACCGGAACGTCGGGCAAGACCACCACGACGTACCTCGTCGAGTCGGGTCTGCGCGCCGGCGGCCGGACGGCGGGGTTGATCGGAACCATCGGCATCCGCGTCGACGGCGCCGACATCCCCAGCGCGCTGACGACACCTGAGGCGCCCGCGCTGCAGGCGATGCTCGCGGCGATGGCCGAACAAGGGGTGGACACGGTGGTCATGGAGGTGTCCAGTCATGCGCTGGCGTTGGGCCGGGTGGACGGCACCGGGTTCGCGGTGGGCGCCTTCACCAACCTGTCCCGCGACCACCTCGACTTCCACCCGACCATGGCCGACTATTTCGAGGCCAAGGCGCTGCTGTTCGACCCCGATTCGCCGCTGTGCGCCCGACGGGCCATCGTGTGCGTCGACGACGACGCCGGGCGCGCGATGGCCACCAGGGCCGGTGACGCCGTGACCGTCAGCGCCACCGGCCAACCGGCCGACTGGCGCGCCACGGACCTGGCGCCGATGGGCGCGGGCGGACAGCAGTTCACCGCCGTGGACCCCGCGGGCGTACACCACCGCGTCGGCATCCGGCTGCCCGGCCACTACAACGTCGCCAATGCCCTTGTGGCGCTGGCGATCCTGGACGCGGTGGGCGTCTCGCCGGAGCAGGCGGCCCCGGGGTTGCAGAACACGCGCGTCCCCGGGCGGCTCGAAGAGATCGACCGCGGCCAGGATTTCCTGGCGCTGGTCGACTACGCCCACAAGCCGGGCGCGTTGCGCGCGGTGCTCGGCGCCCTGACGCGCCCGCAGCGCCGGCTGGCCGTGGTGTTCGGCGCCGGGGGCGATCGCGATCCGGGCAAGCGGGCCGCCATGGGCGCCGTCGCCGCCGAGCTCGCCGACCTGGTCGTCGTCACCGACGACAATCCGCGCAGTGAAGACCCCGCGGCGATCCGGCGCGAAATCCTCAGCGGCGCAGCCGAAGCGGGCACCAAGGCGGAGGTCGTCGAGATCGGCGACCGGCGCGAGGCGATCCGGCATGCGGTCAACTGGGCGGGCCCCGGCGACGTCGTGCTGATCGCCGGCAAGGGCCACGAAACCGGCCAGCGCACCGGCGACGTGGTCCGCCCGTTCGACGATCGCGTGGAGCTCGCCCGGGCCCTGGAGGATCGCGCGTGATCGAGCTGACCGTCGCGCAGATCGCCGAAATCGTCGGCGGCACCCTGGCGGACATCGCACCGCAAGACGCCGCCGAACTGCGCGTCACCGGCACCGTCGAGTTCGACTCGCGGGCCGTGGGCCCGGGCGGGCTGTTCCTGGCGCTGCCGGGGGCCCGCTCCGACGGCCACGACCACGCGGCCTCGGCGGTCGCGGCCGGCGCGGTCGCGGTGCTGGCGGCCCGTCCGGTCGGCGTCCCCGCCATCGTGGTCGCCCCCGAAGGCGCCTCCGGATCGCGGGCCGGCGTGCTGGAGCACGACGCCGACGGCTCCGGCGCCGCGGTCCTGGCGGCGCTGGCCAGGCTGGCCCGGGCGGTGGCGGCCGAACTGGTGGCGGGCGGGCTGACCATTGTCGGGATCACCGGCTCGTCGGGAAAGACCTCGACCAAGGATCTGGTGGCCGCCGTGCTGGCGCCCCTCGGGGAGGTGGTCGCCCCGCCCGGGTCGTTCAACAACGAGTTGGGTCACCCCTGGACGGTGCTGCGCGCGACGCGGCGCACCGACTACCTGATCCTCGAGATGTCGGCGCGCCACCCCGGCAACATCGCCGCGCTGGCCGAGATCGCCCCGCCCTCGATCGGGGTGGTCCTCAACGTCGGGACCGCCCACCTGGGCGAATTCGGCTCCCGGGAGGCCATCGCGCGAACCAAATCCGAACTGGCCCAAGCCGTTCCGCCGTCCGGCGTCGTCATTCTCAACGTCGACGACCCGGCCGTGGCGGCAATGGCCGACGTCACCAGCGCCCGGGTGGTCCGGGTCAGCCGCGCCGGCCGCACGGATGCGGGGCCAAGCGACGTGTGGGCCGATGGAGTGTCGCTGGACGAACTGGCCCGGCCGCGCTTTACCCTGCACGCGATGGACAGCGCTGTTGAGGTGCAACTCAGCGTGTTCGGCGACCATCAGGTCACCAACGCGCTGTGCGCCGGCGCGGTCGCGCTGCATTGCGGAGCCGGCCTCGAGCAGGTGGCGGACGCGCTGGCCGGGGCCGGCCCGGTGTCGCGCCATCGCATGCAGGTGACCACCCGCGCCGACGGCGTCACGGTGATCGACGACGCCTACAACGCCAACCCCGACTCGATGCGGGCCGGGCTGCAGGCGCTGGCCTGGATCGCCCACGGCGGCCCGAGCCCAAAGCGCCGGAGCTGGGCGGTGCTCGGCGAGATGGCCGAGCTCGGCGAGGACGCGATAACCGAGCACGATCGCATCGGCCGGCTCGCGGTGCGCTTAGATGTGTCTCGACTCGTTGTCGTCGGAACCGGGAGGTCGATGAGCGCCATGCACCATGCGGCGGTCATGGAAGGCTCCTGGGGGGGCGAGACCGTCAGCGTGCCCGACGGCGACGCCGCGCTGGCCCTGCTGCGGGCGGAGCTGCGGCCCGGTGACGTCGTGCTGGTCAAGGCGTCCAACGCCGCCGGCCTGGGGGCGCTCGCGGAAGCGCTCGCGGCCGACAGTAGGGCGCGCCCGTGAGACAGATCCTCATCGCGGTCGCCATCGCGCTGACCGTGTCCATTCTGTTGACCCCGGCGCTGATCCGGCTGTTCACCAGGCAGGGTTTCGGCCACCAGATCCGCGAGGACGGCCCGCCGAGTCACCACACCAAGCGCGGCACCCCGTCGATGGGCGGCGTGGCGATCCTGGCCGGCATCTGGGCGGGCTACCTGGGCACCCACCTGGCCGGCCTGGCGTTCGACGGCGAGGGCATTTCCGCGTCCGGCCTGCTGGTGCTCGGCCTGGCCACCGCGCTGGGCGTCGTCGGGTTCCTCGACGACCTGATCAAGATCCGCCGGTCGCGCAACCTCGGGCTGAACAAGACGGCCAAGACGGTCGGGCAGATCGTCGCCGCGGTGCTCTTCGGCGCGCTGGTGTTGCAGTTCCACGGCGCCAACGGCCTCACGCCGGCCAGCGCGAACCTGTCCTACGTGCGCGAAATCGCCACCGTCACACTGGCTCCCGGGCTGTTCGTGCTGTTCTGCGTCGTCGTCGTCAGCGCGTGGTCCAACGCGGTCAACTTCACCGACGGCCTGGACGGGCTGGCCGCCGGTTGCATGGCGATGGTCAGCGCCGCCTACGTGTTGATCACCTTCTGGCAGTACCGCAACGCGTGCGCCACCGCGCCGGGGCTGGGCTGCTACAACGTGCGCGATCCGCTGGATCTGGCGCTGATCGCGGCCGCCACCGCCGGCGCCTGCATCGGCTTTCTGTGGTGGAACGCCGCGCCCGCCAAGATCTTCATGGGCGACACCGGCTCGCTGGCGCTGGGCGGCATCATCGCAGGCCTGTCGGTGACCAGCCGCACCGAGCTCCTGGCCGTCGTGCTGGGCTCGCTGTTCGTCGCCGAGGTCACCTCCGTCGTGCTGCAGATCCTGGCCTTCCGCACCACGGGGCGCCGGGTGTTCCGGATGGCGCCCTTCCACCACCATTTCGAACTGGCCGGCTGGGCCGAAACCACGGTGATCATCCGTTTCTGGCTGCTCACCGCGATCACCTGCGGCCTGGGCGTGGCCCTGTTCTACGGTGAGTGGCTGGCCACGGTCGGAGCCTGACGTGCTTGACCCGCTCGCCCCGGGCGCGCCCGTGCTGGTGGCCGGCGGCGGCGTCACCGGCAAGGCGGTGCTGGCGGCCCTGACCCGATTCGGTGCGGCCCCGACCCTCTGCGACGACGACCCCGCGACCCTGCGCCGGTACGCCGACGGCGGCGTCGCGACGGTGACGACGTCGACGGCCGCGGAAAGGGTCTGCGACTACGCCCTGGTGGTGACCAGCCCCGGCTTCTCGCCGTCCACTCCGCTGCTGGCCGCCGCGGCGACGGCGGGCGTGCCCATCTGGGGTGACGTGGAGCTGGCCTGGCGGCTCGACGCCGCCGGCCAGTACGGGCCGCCGCGCCGCTGGCTGGTGGTCACCGGGACGAACGGCAAGACCACGACGACGTCGATGCTGCACGCGATGCTGGTCGCCGGCGGGAAAAGCAGCGTGCTGTGCGGCAACATCGGCGATCCGGTGCTCGACGTGCTGGACCGGCCCGCCGAGCTGCTGGCCGTCGAGGCGTCCAGCTTCCAGCTGCACTGGGCGCCCTCGCTGCGGCCCGAGGCCGGCGTCGTGCTCAACATCGCCGAGGACCACCTGGACTGGCACTCCACGATGGCCGAATACACCGCCGCCAAGGCCCGGGTGCTAAGCGGCCGGGTGGCGGTGGTCGGGCTGGACGACGCCCGGGCCGCCGCGCTGCTCGACTCCGCGGCCGCCCCGGTCCGGGCCGGTTTCCGGCTCGGCGAGCCGGCCCCGGGCGAGCTCGGCGTGCGCGACGGGCTGCTGGTCGACCGCGCCTTCGCCGACGACCTGGCGCTAATGCCGGCCCAATCGATCCCGGTGCCCGGCCCGGTCGGCGTACTCGACGCCCTGGCCGCGGCGGCCCTGGCCCGCAGCGTCGGCGTGCCCGCCGAAGCGATCGCGGCCGCGATCTCCTCCTTCCGGCTCGGCCGGCACCGGGCCGAGGTGGTGGCCGTCGCCGACGGGATCACCTACGTCGACGACTCCAAGGCCACCAACCCGCACGCCGCCGAGGCGTCCGTGCTGGCCTACCCGCGGGTGGTGTGGCTGGCCGGCGGTTTGCTGAAGGGCGCATCGGTCGACGCCGAGGTCGCCAGGATCGCATCGCGGCTGGTCGGCGCGGTGCTCATCGGCCGCGATCGGGCCGAGGTTGCAGAGGCGTTATCGCGACACGCGCCGGATGTCCCCGTCGTCCAGGTTGTGACAGGCGAGGATGCTGATATGAATGCGACTGCTGTGGTTCCTGATGCTTCTGTGACAGAAGTGAGACCTTCGGACGGCGACCTCGGCGCTCGCGTCATGACCGCGGCCGTGGCCGCGGCCCGGAACCTCGCCAAGCCGGGCGACACGGTGCTGCTGGCACCGGCCGGCGCGTCGTTCGACCAGTTCGCCGGGTACGCCGCCCGCGGCGACGCGTTCGCGGCGGCCGTCCGCGCGGCGATCCAGTAGGCAGGCGTGGCTAACGGACTGACCCGGCGGCTGCGCCGGGGCAAGGGGAGCAAGGAGACCGCCGCCGGGCAGGACGCGGCGGCCGAGGCGGACGTCCCGAACGACGAGGACGCCACCGACGCCTTCGACGCTTACGAGGCCGCCCCGGACGCCAAGGTGGACGCCAAGGCGGGCGCCAAAGCGGCAAAAGCCAGGTTCACGGCCCTGCCGGCCGGCCTGCGCGGCCGGTTCGGCGCCTGGCTGGGCCGGCCGATGACGTCGTTTCACCTGATCATCGCCGTCACCGGGCTGCTGACCACGCTGGGTCTGATCATGGTGCTGTCCGCCTCGGGCGTGCGCTCCTACGGCGCCGACGGGTCGGCGTGGGTGATCTTCGGCAAGCAGGTGCTCTGGACGATCATCGGGCTGATCGCGGCCTACGTCGCGATGCGCGTGTCGGTGCGCTTCATCCGGCGCGTGGCCTTCACCGGCTACCTGATCACGATCATCCTGCTGGTCCTCGTGCTGGTTCCCGGGATCGGCAACCTGGCCAACGGCTCGCGAAAGTGGTTCGTGATCGCGGGCTTCTCCATGCAGCCGTCGGAGCTGGCCAAGATCGCGTTCGCCATCTGGGGGGCCCACCTGCTGGCGGCCCGGCGAATGGAGCGGGCCTCGCTGCGCGAGATGCTGATCCCGCTGGTCCCGGCCGCGGTCATCGCCCTGGCGCTGATCGTCGCCCAGCCCGACCTCGGGCAGACGGTGTCGCTGGGCATCATCCTGCTGGCCCTGCTGTGGTACGCCGGGCTGCCGCTGCGGGTCTTCGTCACCTCGCTGGCGGCCGTCTTCATGGCCGGCGCGGTCCTGGCGATGTCCGCGGGTTACCGCTCGGACCGGGTGCGGTCCTGGATCAACCCCGAAAACGACCCGCAGGACACCGGCTACCAGGCCCGGCAGGCCAAGTTCGCGCTGGCCCACGGCGGCGTCTTCGGCGACGGCCTCGGCCAGGGCGTCGCCAAGTGGAACTACCTGCCCAACGCCCACAACGACTTCATCTTCGCGATCATCGGCGAGGAGCTGGGCTTCATCGGCGCGTTCGGGCTGCTGGCCCTGTTCGGGGTGTTCGCCTACACCGGGATGCGGATCGCGCGCCGCTCGGCCGACCCGTTCCTGCGGCTGCTGACCGCCACCACGACCATGTGGATCCTCGGCCAGGCGTTCATCAACATCGGCTACGTGATCGGCGTGCTGCCGGTCACCGGCCTGCAGCTACCGCTCATCTCCGCCGGCGGAACATCCACGGCCGCAACACTATTCATGATCGGCATCATGATCAACGCGGCCCGGCACGAACCCGAGGCGGTGGCCGCGCTGCGGGCCGGGCGCGACGACAAGGTGAACCGGCTGCTGCGGCTGCCGCTGCCCCAGCCGTACGTGCCCAGCCGCATCGAGTCGTTCCGCGATCGCAAGCGGGTCGGTCCGCAAGCCGCCGGCAAGGGCCCCAAGGCGCCCCCGCGCAAGGGGGCCCGCAACCACGACGCCCCGCTGCGGCAGCCCGCCGGGCGAAAGTCCGCCCGGCCGACGCGCCAGTCTGGGGGCACCCCGCGTGGGCGGGGAGGGCATCATGGATCTGGCCAGCGGTACGCCGGCCAGCGTGCCGGCGAGCGTAAGGCACGGCGGACTCGCGCATTGGAAGGTCAGCGTTACGGGTGAACGGCACGATCAAAGAGCCGGCCGGCGGGCTGCGGGTAGCTACCTGTTGTGGGTTGGGTGGTCGGTGGTGTGCTGTAGGGACTGATGTATGAATCTGGTGGCGTGGGCTGAGCGTGCGGCCGGCAACTCCGCTCAGCGCGCGCTGACGGCTTGGCAGCGCGGTGGTGCCTGATGGCGAAGTTTGACGTGCCCGAGGGCTGGTGTGTGCAGGCGTTTCGGTTCACGCTGGCCCCGACCGAGGAGCAAGCGACCAACTTAGCGAGGCATTTCGGTGCGCGTCGTAAGGCCTTTAACTGGACGGTCGACACCCTGAAAGCCGATATCGACGCGTGGCACGCGATGGGGGTCGAGACCGCGAAACCATCCCTTCGGGTGCTTCGGAAACGCTGGAACGCCGTCAAGAACGACATCTGCGTCGACGCGGACACCGGCGAGGTGTGGTGGCGCGAATGCTCGAAAGAGGCCTACGCCGACGGCATTCGCGGAGCGGTGGACGCGTATTGGAACTGGCAGACCTCCAGATCGGGCAAGCGTGCCGGGCGATTGGTCGGCTTCCCGCGCTTCAAGCGCAAAGGCCACGACACTGATCGGGTATGTTTCACCACCGGTGCAATGCGCGTCGAACGCGACCGCAGGCACCTCACACTTCCCGTGATCGGCACGGTCCGCACGCGCGAGAACACCCGCCGCATCGAACGCCTCATCCGTGCCGGCCGAGCGCGGGTCCTCGCGATCTGCGTGCGCCGCAACGGCACTCGGTTGGACGCGAGCGTGCGGGTGCTTGTCCAACGGCCCCAGCAACCCAACGTCGCGCTGCCTGCTTCGCGGGTCGGTGTCGATGTTGGGGTGCGGCGGCTGGCCACAGTCGCCACCGCCGACGGTGTCGTGATCGAACAAGTCCCCAACCCGAGACCGCTCGACTCCGCGTTGCGGGAGCTACGACAAGTGTGTCGGGCGCGATCCCGTTGTGTGAAAGGCTCGCGGCAGTACCGGGAACGCACCACCCAGATCTCCCGGCTGCACCGCCGGGTCCATGACGTCCGTACGCATCACCTGCACGTCCTGACAACACGATTGGCTCAAACTCACGGCCTGGTCGTTGTTGAAGGTTTGGACACGGCAGGGATGGTGCGGCAAAAGGGCTTGCCGGGTGCCCGCGCTAGACGGCGCGGACTCTCGGACGCGGCCCTGGGCACGCCGCGGCGCCAGCTGTCGTACAAGACGGGCTGGTACGGGTCGGCACTGGTGGTCGCGGATCGCTGGTTCCCGTCATCGAAAACCTGTCACGCCTGCGGGCATGTGCAGGACCTCGGTTGGGACGAACATTGGCAATGCCATGGCTGTTCGGTCACCCATCAGCGTGATGACAACGCCGCAATCAACCTCGCACGCTACGAGGACACCGATAGCGTCGTCGGCCCAGTTGGGGCCGCCGTCAAGCGTGGAGCCGACCGTAAGACCAGGCCTAGCCCGGCTGGTGGCCGTGAAGCGCGGAAGGGAACCAGCCAATCGGCTGGGGAACAACCCCGAGATGGGGTGCGAGTCGCGTGACCACCAAAGATCACTCACTCGTAACGGCAAGCCCCTTGCCCGCCGGTGCCGCATCATCGGCCCTTGATTCCCCGTCGTCGGCCAATTCCGGCCTGTCCGTCGTGCTGGCCGGCGGCGGGACGGCCGGCCACGTGGAGCCCGCCATGGCCGTCGCCGACGCGCTGCGCGCCCTGGATCCGCACGTCCGGATCACGGCGCTGGGCACCGCCCGTGGGCTGGAGACCAGGCTGGTGCCCGAGCGCGGCTATCACCTCGAGCTGATCACCCCGGTCCCCCTGCCGCGAAAGCCCAGCGGCGACCTGGCCCGGCTGCCACCGCGCGTCTGGCGCGCCGTCCGGGAGACGCGCGCGGTGCTCGACGCCGTCGACGCCGACGTGGTGATCGGCTTCGGCGGGTACGTGGCGGTGCCGGCCTACCTGGCCGCCCGCGGCATCCCCGGGCTTCGGCGCCGGGTCCCGGTGGTGATCCACGAGGCCAACGCCCGGGCCGGCATCGCCAACCGCGTCGGCGCGCGCACGGCCGACCGGATCCTCTCGGCGGTGCCGGATTCCGGGCTGCGCGGCGCCGAGGTGGTCGGGGTGCCGGTGCGGGCGGCCATCACCGCGCTCGACCGCGCCGCGCTGCGCGCCGAAGCCCGCAAGCACTTCGGCTTCGCCGACGACGCGCGGGTGTTGCTGGTGTTCGGCGGCTCGCAGGGCGCGGTCTCGCTCAACCGGGCGGTGTCGGCGGCCGCGGCCGACCTGGCCGCCGCCGGCGTCGCCGTGCTGCACGCCCACGGGCCCAAGAACACCCTCGAGCTGCGCACGCCCGAGCCGGGCGACCCGCCCTACGTGGCGGTGCCCTACCTGGACCGGATGGACCTGGCCTACGCCGCCGCCGACCTGGCCATCTGCCGATCGGGGGCGATGACGGTCGCGGAGGTGTCGGCCGTCGGCCTGCCGGCCATCTACGTGCCGCTACCGATCGGCAACGGCGAGCAGCGGCTCAACGCGCTGCCGGTGGTCAACGCAGGCGGGGGCATCATCGTCGCGGACAGCGCCCTGACGCCGGCGCTGGTCGCCCGCGAGGCGGGCGGGTTGCTCAACGACCCGGCGCGGCTGGCGGCCATGACGACGGCCGCCGCGCTGGTGGGGCATCCGGACGCGGCGCGACGGGTGGCCCAGGCGGCGCTCGACATCGCGGCGCGGAGGCGCGGGTGACCGCCGAGCAGTTGCCGCACTCGCTACCCCCTGAGTTACAGAGGGTGCACATGGTCGGCATCGGGGGAGCCGGGATGTCCGGCATCGCCCGCATCCTGCTCGACCGGGGCGGCCTGGTCTCCGGGTCCGACGCCAAGGAGTCGCGCGGCCTGCACGCGCTGCGGGCCCGGGGCGCGCAGATCCGCGTCGGCCACGACGCGTCGGCGCTGGATCAGCTGCCGGGCGGCGTCACCGCGGTCATCACCACCCACGCCGCCATCCCGAAGACCAACCCCGAGCTGGTCGAGGCGCGCCGGCGCGGCATCCCCGTCGTCCTGCGGCCCGCCGTGCTGGCCAAGCTGATGGCCGGGCGCACCACGCTGATGGTCACCGGCACGCACGGCAAGACGACGACGACGTCGATGCTGATCGTGGCCCTGCAGCACTGCGGGCGCGACCCGTCGTTCGCGGTGGGCGGGGAGCTCGGCGAGGCCGGCACCAACGCGCACCACGGCAGCGGCGACTGCTTCGTCGCCGAGGCCGACGAGAGCGACGGCTCGCTGCTGGAGTACACCCCCAACGTCGCGGTGGTCACCAACATCGAGGCCGACCACCTGGACTTCTACGGCAGCACCGACGCGTACGTCGAGGTGTTCGACGCGTTCGTGGAGCGGCTCGCGCCCGGGGGAGCGCTGGTCGTGTGCACCGACGACCCGGGGGCGGCGGCGCTGGCCGAGCGCACCGCCGAGCTGGGCATCCGGGTGCTGCGCTACGGCTCGGCGGGCGACGGCCTGGCCGCCCGGCTGTTGTCGTGGGAGCAGCAGGGCACCGAGGCGGTCGCGCACATTCAACTGGCGGGCGAGGAGCACCCGCGCGTGATGCGGCTGTCGGTGCCCGGGCGGCACATGGCGCTCAACGCGCTGGGCGCGCTGCTGGCGGCAACCGAGATCGGCGCGTCGGCCGACGAGGTGCTCGACGGGCTGGCCGGATTCGAGGGCGTGCGGCGCCGATTCGAACTCGTCGGGACCTCGGGAACCGGCCCGGAGGCGGTGCGGGTGTTCGACGACTACGCCCACCACCCCACGGAGATCGGCGCCACGCTGGCGGCGGTCCGCACCGTCCTCGAGCAGAGCGGTCTCAGCGGCCGGTCCATCGTGGTCTTCCAACCCCATTTATATTCGCGCACAAAGGCTTTCGCGGCCGAATTCGGTCGCGCCCTGGACGCCGCGGACGAAGTTTTCGTCCTCGACGTCTACGGCGCGCGCGAACAACCGCTGACCGGCGTCAGCGGGGCCAGCGTCGCCGAGCACGTCGGCGTGCCGGTGCGCTACCTCCCTGATTTCTCCGCCGTCGCCGAGGAGGTCGCCGCGGCCGCCGGCCCCGGCGACGTCGTCGTCACGATGGGCGCCGGCGACGTGACCCTGCTGGGTCCCGAGATCGTGACCGCGCTGCGGGTGCGGGCCAACCGCAGCGCGCCGGGCCGGCCGGGGATCCCCCGATGACCGAGCCGAACCAGCCCACCCCACCCGACCCGGGCGCCGACACCGCCGACGGCGTGATCACCGAACCGCTCGCGACGGGGGAGCAGGACGGCGCGGCGCCCGAGGACCAGGCCGAGTTCGAGGGGCCGCGGCGACGGGCCCGACGGGAGCGGGCCGAGCGCCGCGCCGCGCAGGAGCGCGCCCGGGCCATCGAGGAGGCCCGTCGCGAGGCCAAGCGCCAGGCCAGCGGGCGCATCGTCAACCAACCCAAACCCGCCACCCGCGGCGTCGTCCGGGGGCTGAAGATGCTGCTGATCAGCGTGGTGCTGGCCGTCGTCGGCGTCGGGCTCGGGCTGGTGCTGTATTTCACGCCGGCCATGTCGGCGCGCGAGATCGTCGTCACCGGGACGGGCACGGTGACGCGCGAGGAGGTCCTGGACGCGGCGCGAGTGCGGCCCGGCACGCCGCTGCTGCAGATCAACACCAACCAGGTCGCCGAGCGGGTGGCCGCGATCCGGCGGGTGGCCAGCGCGCGCGTGCAGCGGCAGTACCCGTCGGCCCTGCGCATCACCATCGTCGAGCGGGTACCGCTGGTGGTGAAGGACTTTCCCGACGGCCCGCACCTGTTCGACCGCGACGGCGTCGACTTCGCGACCGCGCCGCCGCCCCCGGCGCTGCCCTACATCGACGTCGCCGACCCCGGCCCGACCGACCCGGCGACCAAGGCCGCGCTGCAGGTGCTGATCGCGCTGCGCCCCGAGGTGTCGGGCCAGGTGGCCCGCATCGCCGCCCCGTCGGTGGCCTCGATCACGCTGACGCTGGGCGACGGGCGGGTGGTGATCTGGGGGACCACCGACCGCACCGACGAGAAGGCCGAGAAGCTGGCCGCCCTGCTGACCCAGCCGGGCCGGACCTACGACGTGTCCAGCCCCGATCTGCCCACCGTCAAGTAGCCGCGCGGAAGCCACGCCAGGAAAAATTTGCGTGCCGCGCCTCGGCGCGCCTGCGGGATTAGCGCCCGCCGGACCCATACCGTTCTGTTTGCGCGGAACTACTTGACATAACTCTAACTCTATGGTTGAGGTTGAGAGTTTGCCAAGCGGACACACCGAGTCCCACCAGGGAGGAAGAAGTAATGATGACCCCCCCGCATAACTACCTGGCCGTCATCAAGGTTGTGGGTATCGGTGGCGGCGGCGTCAACGCCGTCAACCGGATGATCGAGCAGGGCCTCAAGGGCGTGGAGTTCATCGCCATCAACACCGACGCCCAGGCGCTGTTGATGAGCGACGCCGACGTCAAGCTCGACGTCGGCCGCGACTCCACCCGCGGGCTGGGCGCCGGAGCCGACCCCGAGGTCGGTCGCCGGGCCGCCGAGGACGCCAAGGACGAGATCGAAGAGCTGCTGCGCGGGGCGGACATGGTGTTCGTCACCGCCGGCGAGGGCGGCGGCACCGGCACCGGCGGGGCGCCGGTGGTGGCCAGCATCGCCCGCAAGCTGGGCGCGCTGACCGTCGGCGTGGTCACCCGGCCGTTCTCGTTTGAGGGCAAGCGGCGCGGTAACCAGGCCGAAAGCGGCATCTCCGCGCTGCGCGAGAGCTGCGACACGCTCATCGTGATCCCCAACGACCGGTTGCTGCAGATGGGCGATGCCGCGGTGTCGCTGATGGACGCGTTCCGCAGCGCCGACGAGGTGCTGCTCAACGGCGTGCAGGGCATCACCGACCTGATCACCACGCCGGGCCTGATCAACGTCGACTTCGCCGACGTCAAGGGCATCATGTCCGGCGCGGGCACCGCGTTGATGGGCATCGGCTCGGCGCGCGGCGAGGGCCGCTCGCTCAAGGCCGCCGAGATCGCGATCAACTCCCCACTGCTGGAGGCGTCGATGGAGGGCGCCCAGGGCGTGCTGATGTCGATCGCCGGCGGCAGCGACCTGGGCCTGTTCGAGATCAACGAGGCGGCCTCGCTGGTGCAGGACGCCGCCCATCAGGACGCCAACATCATCTTCGGCACCGTCATCGACGACTCGCTGGGCGACGAGGTGCGCGTCACCGTCATCGCGGCCGGCTTCGAGGCCAGCGGGCCGGGCCGAAAGCCCGTGATCGGGGGCAGCGCCGCGGACAAGTCCGGCGCGCACCGGATCGAGTCGGCGAAGGCCGGCAAGCTCACGTCGACGCTGTTCGAGCCTGTCGACGCGGTGAGCGTGCCGGTGCACACCAACGGCGCGACCTTGAGTATTGGCGGCGACGACGACGACGTCGACGTGCCGCCGTTCATGCGCCGCTGACGCCGTGCGCGTGACACAGCAACGGCCTGGCTTTCCGGATACTGGTCACGTGAGCGTTCGCATCCGGCGGGTGACGACCACCCGGGCGGGCGGGGTCTCGGCGCCGCCGTTCGACACCTTCAACCTGGGCGACCACGTCGGCGACGACCCGAAGGCGGTGGCCGCCAACCGGTCCCGGCTGGCCGCCGCCCTCGGCCTGAGTGTCAAGGGCGCCGCCGACCGGGTGGTGTGGATGAACCAAGTCCACGGCGACCGGGTCGAAGTGGTCGACGGACCGCGGGACACGGCGGTCGACGGCACCGACGCGCTGGTGACGAGCACTCCGCGATTGGCGCTGGCGGTGGTGACCGCCGACTGCGTGCCCGTACTGATGGCCGACGCGCGCGCCGGCGTCGTCGCCGCCGTGCACGCCGGTCGCGTCGGCGCGGCGCGGGGGGTGGTGGCGCGCGCGGTGGAGGCGATGCTGAAACTGGGCGCGCAGGCCGCCGACATCTCGGCGCTGCTCGGGCCGGCGGTCAGCGGTCGCAACTACGAGGTGCCCGCCGCGATGGCCGACGAGGTCGAGGCGGCGCTGCCGGGCAGCCGCACCACCACCGCGGCCGGCACCCCCGGACTCGACCTGCGCGCCGGAATCGCTTGCCAGCTCCGCGATTTGGGTGTCATGGCGATCGACATCGATCCGCGCTGCACGGTGGCCGACCCGACCCTGTTCAGCCACCGCCGGGGCGCACCGACCGGTCGGCTGGCGTCGCTGGTCTGGATGGAGTGACCACCATGGCGGTGGACATGCCGGCCGGGCAAGACCGCGAAACGGAATTGACACGCGCATTGGCGGCGGTTCGTTCGCGACTTGCGGCGGCCGCGGAAGCGGCGGGCCGCAATGTCAGCGAAATTGAACTTCTCCCCATTACCAAATTCTTTCCAGCAACCGATGTAGCGATTTTGTCTCGATTGGGTTGTCGCAGCGTTGGCGAATCTCGCGACCAGGAAGCCGCGGCGAAGGTCGCCGAAGTCGCGCGGTTGGCCACTACTCCGGCCCTTGCGGACTTACCGAATATGCACTGGCACATGGTCGGCCGCATTCAGCGCAATAAGGCGCGGTCGCTGGCCAACTGGGCGCACACCGCCCACTCGGTCGACAGCACGCGGCTGGTGACCGCGCTCGATCGGGCGGTATCGACGGCCCTGTCCGAGGGGCGCCGGCGCGAGCCGCTGCGCGTCTACGTCGAGGTCAGCCTGGACGGCGACGTGTCCCGCGGCGGCGTCGACATCACCGGGCCCGGCGCCCTCGATCAGGTCTGCGCCCAGGTGGCGGACTCCAAAAGCCTGAAACTGCTCGGCTTGATGGGCATCCCGCCGCTGGACTGGGACCCGGGGCGGGCCTTCGACCTGCTGCAATCGGAGCACCGCCGGGTGCTCGAATCGCACCCGGACGCGGTGGGCCTGTCCGCCGGCATGTCCAACGACTTCGAAATCGCCGTAAAACATGGTTCGACGTGTGTGCGTGTCGGTACCGCGCTATTGGGTCCGCGGCGGTTACCGTCACCGTGAGTAGTCACTGTAGTCACACCTTCATCACAGACACCAATAATCCCAGGGGCTAGAAGGGTTTAAGCGATGAGCACACTGCACAAGGTCAAGGCCTACTTCGGTATGGCTCCGATGGAGGACTACGACGACGAGTACTACGACGACCGTGCGCCCTCCCGCGGCTTCCCCCGTCCGCGCTTCGACGAGGGCTACGGCCGTTTGGATGGCCGCTATGACGGGCGCGACTACGACGACCCGCGCGGCGAGCCCGCCGACTACCCGCCGACCGGTGGCTACCGCGGCGGCTACGCCGACGAGGGGCGCTACGGCCCCGTGCATCCGCGCGAGTTCGACCGTCCCGAGATGAGCCGCCCGCGCCTCGGGTCGTGGCTGCGGAATTCCACGCGCGGCGCGCTGGCGATGGACCCACGCCGCATGGCGATGCTGTTCGAAGAAGGCAGCCCGTTGTCCAAGATCACCACGCTGCGTCCGAAGGACTACAGCGAGGCGCGCACCATCGGCGAGCGGTTCCGCGACGGCACCCCGGTCATCATGGACCTGGTGTCGATGGACAACGCCGACGCGAAGCGGCTCGTCGACTTTGCGGCCGGCTTGGCCTTCGCGCTGCGCGGCTCGTTCGACAAGGTTGCGACCAAGGTGTTCCTGCTGTCGCCCGCCGACGTCGACGTCTCACCCGAGGAGCGGCGCCGGATCGCCGAAACCGGTTTTTACGCTTACCAATAGGCGCACCCGTCCCGCCGCCTGGCAGGTCAGCGTCGGTGAGGTGTGTGCCCGCACCCCGGAATCGGTACGCTGGCGGCTGATATTCGGGTCATCTCATCGGTAAGGTCGGGGCTCCAGTTGGTGCTGTTCTTTCAGATCCTTGGGTTCGCGCTGTTCATCTTCTGGCTGCTGCTGATCGCCCGGGTCGTCGTCGAGTTCATCCGTTCGTTCAGCCGCGACTGGCGTCCGACCGGCATCACGGTGGTGATTCTCGAGATCATCATGTCGATCACCGACCCGCCGGTGAAGCTGCTGCGGCGGTTGATCCCTCAGCTCACCATCGGGGCGGTCCGCTTCGACCTCTCGATCATGGTGCTGCTGCTGGTCGCGTTCATCGGCATGCAACTCGCGTTCGGCGCCGCGGCGGGAGCCACGCCGTGACCGCGGCGACGAAGCCGGGAGACGGTTCGGCCACGTTTTAGCGTCGGTTCGGCGGCCGCGATTTAAAAACTTTAAGGGTTTGGATTTTATTGGTCTTAGTGTTTGAAATTGGTTCTTAATTATTGGGCTAATCGGCTACCGCCGGGTCTGGTGTGACAGGATGGACGGCAGTTGCACGACGGCAACCACTCCGTTCTACACTTTCCAGATCGTTTGACAGGAACTCGAGGGGACGAACAATGCCGCTTACACCAGCCGACGTCCACAATGTGGCGTTCAGTAAGCCGCCGATCGGCAAGCGCGGTTACAACGAAGACGAGGTCGACGCCTTCCTCGACCTGGTGGAAAACGAGCTGACGCGGCTCATCGAGGAGAACTCCGATCTGCGTCAACGCATCGAGGAGCTGGACCGCGAGCTGGCCGCCGGTGGCGGTGGTGGCGCCGCCCAGCCCACCCAGGCGATTCCCACCTTCGAGCCCGAACCCGAGCCGGTCAAGCCGGCGCCGGTCGTGGCGGCCCCGCCGCCCCCGGCCCCCGCGCCCTCCGCGGGAACCAACGAGGAGCAGGCCCTCAAGGCCGCCCGGGTGCTAAGCCTGGCCCAGGACACCGCCGACCGGCTCACCAGCACCGCCAAGGCCGAATCCGACAAGATGCTGGCCGACGCGCGCGCCAACGCCGACCAGATCCTCAGCGAGGCCAAGCACACCGCCGAGACCACGGTCGCCGAGGCCCGGCAACGCGCCGACGCCATGCTGGCCGACGCCCAGAGCCGCTCGGAGACCCAGTTGCGGCAGGCCCAAGAGAAGGCCGACGCCCTGCAAGCCGACGCGGAACGCAAGCATTCCGAAATCATGGGAACCATCAACCAGCAGCGCACCGTGCTGGAAGGCCGCCTCGAGCAGCTGCGCACGTTCGAACGCGAATACCGCACCCGCCTCAAGACCTACCTCGAATCCCAGCTCGAGGAACTCGGCCAGCGCGGGTCGGCGGCACCCGTCGACTCCAGCGCCGACGCCGGCGGGTTCGACCAATTCAATCGGGGTAATAACTAGCCTGGCAGCCGTGCCGGGTACTCGCCAAGCCACGACGCGGCACACTAACCTGCACTAGACCTGGCAGTCCCGCTCGTCGCCTGGAGGATGGCCGATGCTGATCGTTGCGCTGGTACTCGCCCTGATCGGGCTCGTCGCGTTGGTGTTCGCGGTCGTCACCAGCAACGAGTTGGTCGCCTGGGTGTGCATCGGCGCCAGCGTCCTGGGCGTGGTGCTGCTGATCATCGACGCCCTGCGGGAACGCCAGCGGCGCGACGCCGAGCCCGAGCCCGAGCCCGAGCCCGCGGACGAAACCGGGGACAAGGACGCGTTGGTCGATTACCCCGAGGAACTCCCGGACCAGGACGAACAGCGGTTGGAGGCCGGGGAGACCACGATCGCCGAGTCGTTGGATGCCGGCACCGAACCGAGCGACGAGCCGGCGGTCCCGGGCGACGACCGCGCCAAGTAACCGTCAGCGCGTCGGCATATTCAGCAGCTCGCGGACCTCGTCGTCACTGACCTGGTTGAAATCGGCGTAGACCTGCCCGACGGCTTCGAATCCGGGCGGCATGGTCACGCACACCACCTGGTCGGCTTCCTGCCCGATCTCGCGACACGTCGACGGGGGACCGACCGGCACCGCGACGACGATCGACTGCGGCCCCGCGGCCCGCAGGGCCCGGACGGCGACCAGCATGCTGGCGCCGGTGGCGATCCCGTCGTCGACCAGGATCACGATCTTGCCGCGCGGGTCGGCGATGGGGCGCCCACCCCGATAGGCCTGCTCGCGCCGGTGCAGTTCGGCCGCCTCGCTGGCGATCACCTCGCGCACCTGCTCGTCGGTGATGTGCAGGCTGGACACCACGTTGTCGTTCATCACCACGGCACCGCCGCTGGCCAGCGCGCCCATCGCGAGCTCGGGCCAGCGCGGCACCCCGAGCTTGCGGACCAGGAACACGTCGAGCGGGGCGTGCAGCGCGGCCGCGATTTCCCACGCCACCGGGACGCCGCCGCGGGCGAGCCCGAAAACCAGTAGATCGTCCTTGCCTCGGTAGGACGCCAACTGCTCGGCGAGCACGCGGCCGGCCTCACGACGGTCGCGGAACGTGCGCGTCGCCGTTCGCCGAAGAAAGCCGCTCGGTGGGGTCATGGGTCGCATTCGGAGGCTACTGGCTTTTACCCAGCCTACGTGCGGCGTCGCGGTTATCGAAGAAGTCCGTCCGGCCGGATTTCGCCGGTGAGATTGATCACTCAGATAGCCTTGTGCGGGAGGGGAATTGGCGGCGACACGAGAGGAACGGCGAAATGGGTCGGCGCACTTACACGTCCTACAGCATTGCCTGCGCGGTGGTGTGGGCCGTCATCTTGATCGGGGTTTCGGCGGTGGCCGGCGCGGATACCCGGCGCACGTTCCTGTTGGTCGGCTTTGGGTGGGGGATCGGCTGGTTGTCGGCGACGATCGCCAGGGCCGTCTACCCGCCGCCGAAGCGGGGTATCGGGTTGTAGTCCGTGCTGCGCTCGACTCACTCTGGCGTCGGGAGGTCGGGCTAGGGATCGAGTTGGGCGGGGGCGACGCGGCACCCGGCGGCTTGGGCTCCGATGTGCAGGCGTCGGTCCCAAACGGCGACGATCAGGCCGGGGTCGCCGACTGCCAACGCGCTGGCCAGATGCACAGCGTCGGCTCCGCGCAAGGCATGGGTTCGGGCGAGGTGGCCGGCGTGCTGTTCAATCGTCGCGGTCAGTTCGATCGGGCGGGTGGCGGCCCAGAAATCTCCCCAGTCACGCTCGGCTTCGGCAAGCTCGGATTCGGTTAGGTCGCGATTGCGGGCTGCTGCGGCGAGTGCGGCGCGGACTTCGGGGTAGGCCAGACGGCTGGACAATGCGGCGTCGCAGCCGTCCCATAGAGCGGTCGCCAGCGAACTCCCTGTCTCGCTGGTGAGAAGTTTGACGAAGGCGCTGGCGTCGAAGTAGACGAGCGGCACCGGTCAGCGCCGCTGGTCGCTGACTCGGTCAGACACCGGCCGCCGTGGTCGGGGTCTGGACCGTCCCGCAGCGACAGGCCGCGGCGCGGTGGCCTTGCCAATCACGCCTTCGGCCGTGAGACGCTCCAAAGTGCCTGCGCTGTCCAGCGCAGCGAGTCGCGCGACCGGAATCCCACGGTCGGTGATGACGACCTCACCACCAGCCCGAACTCGATCGAGCCAATCGCTGAGGTGTGCGCGCAACTCGGTCACAGATACCTCCACACCATGAACTGTACACTCACTGAACCGTGATTTGTACATATAGCTGCTGGCTGCAGTAACGACTCAGCGCGGCGTCCGGTGCCGCCAGCTTTTTACCAAGGGTCTTTCACTCACAAGACCGGGCTAAGGGCCGACTCGGCCCGCCTTCCGCGATATGGTGGTGCGGCGTAGATAAGCGAAAGTGCTTGTACTGCAGGGCATGACGCGCGCGGAACGGTCGATGCCGTGCCAGTCCCGATTGGCGAGCATTTAGTCGCGCTCGGTCTAGCGCGTGAGCTGCCTCGGCGGTGCTGTGCTTGCTGTGTTTACCAGTCCAGTCGCCGCCGGTGGTGTCTGGTTCCTGCCGTACTGGTCGACGACGAACGCTTTCCTCGCTACTTCCTTCGGGTTTGAGCGCGGCTGAGGACGCATGACCGGACCCCGCGGTCAGGCCGCCTAAGGTGAAATGTGTTGTTTGTACTAGCGTTTGAGCAACGACTCGGCGTTGAGGATGCCGGCGGCCAGGATCTCGTCGGACAGCGCTCGGTCCGAGACCGCGCGCGCCAGTTGCAGGGTGCCGACCAAGGCGGTGATCAACCCTAGCGCTTGGGCGCGTGCGCTCGATGGATCGCGCGGACAGATTTTCGCAGCGATCTGATCGACGATGGATTGCATTCCCTGCGTGTATGTTTCGCGAACCGTGTCGTTGCAACGCACGATCTCGTCGAGCAGGGCGGCGTTCGGGCACCCCGATTCGGGGTGGTCGCGGTGTTGCGGTGACAGGTAGTCGCGGATGTAGTCCTCGATCGCCGACCGTTCCGGCGGCAACGCGCTCAGGGTGTCGAACTGCACGCGTAGCTGGTCGGCCACCACGTTGGCCACGAGGTCGTCCTTGGATTCGAAGTGCGCGTAGAACGCGCCGTTGGTCAGTCCGGCATCGGACATGAGCGTGGCGATTCCGGAGCCATCGATGCCACCCCGTTTGAACCGCTCGCTAGCCGTGCCGATGATCCGCTTCCGCGTCGCGGCCTTGTGCTCCGGGTCGTAACGCGCCATGGGCGACCTCCCAGTTGTCTTCGGAATCTCGTGCTTGACCCACGCTATCACTTTAGCTTACGGTCATAATAGTATGATCGTAAGTCAATCGAGGTTCTTCCCAGGGAAAAGCCTTCCTGATGACCACTGCGCACGACCCGCTGACAGACCTTCCCACCGAAAGGTGCACCGTGAGCACGACCTGGAAAGACGCACCGACCCGAACCATCAACGTCAATGGCGTGGGCTTCGCGTACCGCGAACTCGGAACCGGCACAGGCGTTCCTGTGGTGTTCCTGCATCACCTCACTGCCGTCCTGGACGACTGGGATCCACGCGTGGTCGACGGCATCGCCGCCCACCGCCGCGTCATCGCCTTCGACAACCGCGGCGTCGGCGCCACCGGCGGCTCCGTGCCGACCACCGTCGAACAGATGGGCACCGACGCCATCGCGTTCATCCGCGCCCTGGGCCTCGAACAGGTCGACCTGTTCGGGTTCTCCCTCGGCGGCGGGGTCGCGCAGATGGTCGCCCTGCAGGCACCGCAGCTGGTGCGCCGCATCATCCTGGCCGGCACCGGGCCGCGCGGCGGCGGTGGCATCGACAAGATGGCCACGATCGTCGGCGCCGCCTACCTCAAAGCGGCCCTGACCCGCAGCGACCCGCGTGACTTCCTGTTCTTCCCCCGCACCCCCGTAGGCAAACGCGCCGCAGCCGACTACCTGCAGCGGCTACGGGAGCGCACCACAGGCCTCGACAAGAAAATCTCCCTGCAAGCCCGCGTCGCCCAGATCAAAGCCATCCGCCACGCCGGTCAGAGCCAGCCCGACGACCTCTCGGTGATCACCCAGCCCGTCCTGGTGGTCAACGGAGCCAACGACTTGATGGTCGCCAGCGAACACTCCGCCGACATGGCACGCCGGCTGCCCAACGCCCAGCTGGTCATCTACCCCGACTCCGGGCACGGAGGCGTGTTCCAGCACCACCGCGAATTCGTCCCCGCCGCATTGCAATTCCTCGCCGACTAACATCCACCCACAATTCTGAGGACACCACTCATGGCCATTAACCAGCAGCACCCGAACACCGTCACGTCCTACAAGGACGCACCGACGCGCACCGTCACCGCCAAGGGCGTCACCTACGCCTACCGCGAACTCGGAGCCACCGGGGGCATCCCCGTCGTCTTCCTCGTCCACCTCGCGGCGACGCTGGACAACTGGGATCCCGCCGTCATCGACCCCATCGCCGCCGATCACCACGTCATCGCCTTCGACAATCGCGGCGTCGGGGCCTCCACCGGGCGCGTTCCCGACACCGTCGAATCGATGGCCGACGACGCCTACACCTTCATCACCGCGCTGGGATACGACACCGTCGACCTCTTCGGCTTCTCCCTGGGCGGCATGGTCGCCCAAGCTCTTGTGCTCAAACACCCCGACCTGGTCCGCAGGCTCATCCTGACCGGAACCGGTCCCGCGGGCGGCAACGGAATCGACAAGGTCGCCGGCACCACGTACTACGACTCGCTGCGCGCCACCCTCACCCTCAAGGACCCCAAGGAGTACCTGTTCTTCAACCGCGACGACACCGGCAAGCGCGCGGCCCGCGCGTTCGTTGAACGCCTCAAGCAACGCACCACAGACCGCGACGCGAAGATCGCCGTCAAAGCCTTCCAAACCCAGCTCAAGGCCATCAAACGCTGGGGACGCTCCACCCCCGCCGACCTGTCGCGCATCACCAAGCCCACACTCATCGCCAACGGCGACAACGACCGCATGGTCCCCAGCGTGCTCTCCGAGGACATGCACCGACGAATCGCCGGATCCGAACTGATCATCTACCCAGACTCCGGCCACGGCGCGATCTTCCAGTACCATCGCGAATTCAGTGACGCCGCAATCAAATTCCTTGCATAGGGGCCAGGTTCCATCGAATCCGCCGCCAGACCCATCCGATGACGCGGCCTCGGCCGTGCTTGGTGGGGCAATTTCGCTCGCCTCGGTCGCCGGATGTGTGTTCGCGGCTTCGCCGCTCAACACACTCCATCGGCTCGGAAATGAATGCGAGCATTCATTTCGCTCGCCTCAGTCGTGTGTCCGAGGGGGGACTTGAACCCCCACGCCCATTAGTAGGGCACTAGCACCTCAAGCTAGCGCGTCTGCCATTCCGCCACTCGGACCAGACCAACGAGAGTTGGCAGCTAAGGCTATCGGATCCGCCCGTGCGGACCCAAGTTAGCTCGCCGCGCGCCGGGGGTTCCGGCCCGAGCCCGGCGGCGCCGGCAGTGGTAGGAAAGGTGGTTGTGACCGAGCACACCGAGCTGACGTCCGATGCCCGCGACGATGTGGCCGAGGTTGTCAGCCGGTTGATCCGGTTCGACACCACCAACACCGGCGAACCCGAGACCACGCGGGGCGAGGCCGAGTGCGCGCAGTGGGTCGCCGAGCAGCTCCAAGAGGTCGGCTACCTGCCGCAATACATCGAGTCCGGCGCGCCCGGGCGCGGCAACGTGGTCGCCCGCCTGAAGGGCGCGGACAGCTCACGCGGCGCCCTGCTGATCCACGGGCATCTCGATGTGGTCCCGGCCGAGCCCGCCGATTGGACCGTGCACCCGTTCTCGGGCGCGATCCGCGACGGCTTCGTCTGGGGCCGCGGCGCGGTCGACATGAAGGACATGGTCGGCATGATGCTCGTGGTCGCCCGGCAGTTGAAGCGCGACCGCGTCGTGCCGCCGCGCGATCTGGTGTTCGCGTTCGTCGCCGACGAGGAGCACGGCGGCCACTACGGGGCGCAATGGCTGGTCGACAATCGGCCGGAGCTGTTCGACGGCGTCACCGAGGCGATCGGCGAAGTGGGCGGGTTCTCCCTGACCGTGCCGCGCCGCGACGGGGGAGAGCGCCGGCTCTACCTCATCGAGACGGCCGAGAAGGCCATGTCGTGGATGCGGCTGAGCGCCCACGGCCCGGCCGGACACGGGTCGATGGTGCACGACCAGAACGCCGTCACCGCCGTCGCCGAGGCGGTCGCCCGGCTGGGCCGGCACCAGTTTCCGCTCGTGGTGACGGACACGGTCGCGCAATTCCTCGCCGCCGTCAGCGAGGAGACCGGCCTGAGCTTCGACGTCGAGTCGGACGACCTGGCGGGGACGATCGACAAGCTCGGCCCGATGGCCCGCATGCTCAAGGCCGTGCTGCACGACACCGCCAACCCGACGATGCTCAAGGCCGGGTACAAGGCCAACGTCATCCCGGCGACGGCGGAGGCGGTGGTGGACTGCCGCATCCTGCCCGGCCGCAAGGCGGCGTTCGAGGCCGAGGTCGACGAGCTGATCGGCCCCAATGTGACCCGCGAATGGATCAGGGATCACCCGTCGTATGAGACCAGCTTCGACGGCGATCTGGTCGACGCCATGAACGCCGCCGTGCTGGCGCTCGACCCCGACGGCCGGACGGTGCCCTACATGCTTTCCGGAGGGACCGACGCGAAAGCCTTCGCGCGCTTGGGCATTCGCTGCTTCGGCTTCAGCCCGCTGCGGCTGCCGCCCGATCTGGATTTCGCCGCGCTGTTCCACGGCGTCGATGAACGGGTACCCATCGACGCGCTGAGGTTCGGCACCGACGTGCTGGCACACTTTCTAACGCACTGCTGATGACGACACGAGAGGACCGCCCATGACCCTGCCGCCCGACCCGTACGACGCGCTGCCCAAGCTGCCGTCGTTCAGCTTGAGTTCGGACTCGATCACCAACGGGCAGCCGCTGGCCACCCCGCAGATCAGCGGGATCATGGGCGCCGGCGGCGAGGACGTCAGCCCGCAGCTGAGCTGGTCGGGGTTCCCGCAGGAGACGCGCAGCTTCGCCGTCACCGTCTACGACCCGGACGCCCCGACGCTGTCCGGGTTCTGGCACTGGGCGGTGGCCAACCTGCCCGCGAACGTCACCGAGCTGCCCGACGATGCCGGCGACGGCAGCGATCTGCCCGGCGCCGCACTGACTTTGGTCAACGACGCCGGGATGCGCCGCTACGTCGGCGCCGCGCCGCCGCCGGGCCACGGCCCGCATCGTTATTACGTCGCGGTGCACGCCGTGGACGTCGAGAAGCTCGACCTGCCCGAGGACGCCAGCCCGGCGTTCCTCGGGTTCAACCTGTTCCAGCACGCGATCGCGCGCGCCTACATCTACGGGACTTACGAGCAGAAGTAGTTCGAACGTTCGCGGCGCGGGCGGCACAAAGCTACGGCGCGATAGCCTCGGCGATCTGGCGCGGCATGAAGTTCACCAATTCGGGGATCAGGCCGCCGAATTGCGTTCCGCCCAAGGTGACGGTGACGACCTGAAGGGGCTGACCGATACCCGGGGAGACCTCCATTGTCGCCGAGATCGGTTGCGGCGGAGTGAGAATCCCGTCGAAAGGCATGTGCACCACGACCGGCGTGTTGGCGGGGACGATCGTGATGTCCGGCAGGAGTGGGAAACCGCTGATCGTCACCGACTCGGCGACCGGGATTGTCAGGTCGATGACGGTATGGCCGTTCAGGAAGCCGTCCAGGGCGTAGGCGGGTAGGTCGGCGAGGGCGCCGATCGCCGCCACTCCGTTGCCGGTCTGAACGGCCGCCCCGAACGCCGTTGCGCCCGTTGCGAGCCCGTCCAGCGCGGCGATCGGCGGACCGATTATCGAGAAGCCCAATGGAAGGGTGGTCGTGTTGAGCGCACTGAAGAAGTTCTGCGCCATCTGTGCGGGGATGGAGCCCGGCGGTATCAGGTTGACGAGGGACTGTTCCTCCGCGGCCGGGAGGGAGGCCAACGGGAGCAGGTCTCCCGCCGGGCCATTGACCGTGTACGACGGCGCGCTGAGCAGCGTCGGGTTGGTGGGGTCGACTCTGATGACCTTGATGTCGACCCCGCTGAGGAGGAGGTCCAGGAAGGCGCGCGGGACGGCTTGGACCGCGCCGTGGTAATCACCCGTCATCACCGAATTTCCGACCATGCCCATGTCGTGTTCAAAGACCGGGAAGGTTTTCTGCAGGTCCGCGCCGAAGTTCTGCAGGGCCGCGCTGGTCGCCTGGTTGTAGCTGTTCTGCTGGCTGATGAACGATTGCACCGCGGGCAAAAAGGTCGACGTTCCGTCGATACTGATCTGGATGTTCGCCGGGATGTTGGCCAACGTGGTGGGGAAGTTCTGCAGCTGGCTGGCCACCACCGTGCCGACGGTGTGCGCGTACCCGTTCTGGTTGCTGATCACCTGGCGCAGCGCCGGGAACGGGTCGGACATCCAGTCGTTGCCGATGGTTTGCAGGTTGGCGCTGGTGTGGGAGAAGAGCATCTGCCACGGCCCGCCGGCCTGGGAGGCGGTCGTTCCGGTCGCGAACAGGCCCGGCAGCAGCCTGATCTGGATCCCGTTCCACTGCGTGGTCAGGAAAGAACCGATTTGCTGGCCGGCCCCGCCGAAGACCGATCCCAGGGGGCTTCCGCCGAGCAGGCCCCCCAGAACGCCGCCGCCGCCACCGCCACCGCCAAGGATGGGGGCCAGGCCGCCGAGGATCGGATCCGTGGCCGCGGCGGGGGCGCTCATCGCGCTGGCCGCGTTGGCCATGTCGGTGCCGAGGTATGCGGCCGCCCCGCCGTTCAGCAGATTCGAAAATTCGTTGTGAAACGCCGCCGCCTGGACGCTCAAAGCCTGAAATTGCTCACCGTACAAGCCGAATAGGCGCGAGATCGCGACGGACACGTCGTCGGCGCCCGCGGCGGCGACGCTAGTGGTGGAGCCCGCCGCGGCCGAGGTGGCCTCGTTCAGCGTGGAGCCGATCCCCGCCAAACTCCCGGCCGCCGCTGTCACCAGTTCCGGCGTGGCGACTAGAAAGGACATACCTTCCCCCTCGGCTTACGCTGCACGGTACGTGAGCATGGTCGCAAATGCGGGGCCTGCACGTACCCGAAATGCCGAGTTTCGGCGCCTCCCTTAACGGTCCAGCTAGCCGGTGGGTGTGATTGCCGCGGCTATCGCGTCCGGAAGGTCGATCAGCAGCGTCGGGAAGAGGCCGCCGAATTCCGTGCCACCGAGGGTCTGGTTGATGGGGATGCTGATGCCGAGAATGTCCAGCGGAATTGTGACCGTAAGCGGCTCCGGCGGGGTAAGAAGCCCGTCGAACGGCACGTGGGCTATGGCCGGCACTGTGACAGAGCCCAGCCCCGGCACCGACACGGCGATGGGCAGCGGCAGATCCACGAGAAGTTGACCGTTGAGGAGGCCGTTCAGGGCGAAGGCCGGCATATCCCCGAGTGCGTTCAGCATTCCCAGGACGTTGCCGGTCTGCGCTGCCGCGCCGAAGGCCGTCGCGCCATAGGCGATTCCGTTCGCCATGGCGAACGGTGGGCCCATAAGCGCAAAGCCCAGCTGCAACGGCAACCCGAATACGGCGGTGCCCGCCAGGGTGGCGCCTAGAGGCAGAGTCGTGACGTTCAGGGTGAAATTCGCCGTGACATTTGCGTTGACGAGTACGTCGACCGCGTTGGCCACGTTGCCCAACATCATTCCGGGGATGGAGCCGTGCGGGGCCAGGCTGGCCACGCCCACCGGCTGCTGTCCGATGGCGCTCAGGATCGGCAGCAAGTCCGCCACCGGGCCCTCCAACCCGACCGGTCCCGCGATACTGACCTGGAAGCCAGGCGGGATGATGACGGGAGTGGTGTTGATCGCCAACTGGCTGGTATCGAATCCCGTAATGAAGAGATCGATCGGGGCATGCGCCGCGTCCTGTACTGCCAGGAAGTAATTGCCGACGGCTATCGCGTCCCGGGCCTCGGACATGTCGCGGAGCGCGGCGGGCAATGTGCCCTGGAGGTCCGAGCCCATCTTGGCGAGCGACGAGCCGACCGTCCCCCACAAGCCGGTCGTGCCACCGACGAAGTCCTGTCCGATGGCAGCCGGATTGAAGGTGGAAGCACCCGCGATGGCCAGTTGAACGTTCGGCGCCACATTGGCCGGGAACCCCGGCAGGTCGTACGCGATCGCGTTCCCGATGAGCTGCGCGTAGTGACTCTGGTTGGCGATGATCTGGCTCATGACCGGGAACGGATGGCTCGCGAATCGCCCGGCCATCAGGTTCAGGTTGTACACCGTGGTGTCGCCGAGGACCGTGTACGGGTTGGGGTAGGGGGCCGGGCTGCCGGCTGGCAGGGGCCCGAACAGCCCTGGGAACAACTCATTCAGCAGCGGTTGAAGCCCCTGCAGTGCCGGCACGTCCTGGAACAGCCCGGGGACGGTACCGACAAGGTTGGACAGCGTTATCCCGTTGCTCAGCTCGTTGGAGAAGAAGTTGCCGAGGTCCAGCCCGACGCCGTTGAGGGTCGGACCCAACGCGGCGAACGGTCCGCTGGTGAGGCTGAGGCCAGGGGTTATGTTGCCCAAATTGATGGGCCCGGTGAAATCACTCAGGGTCGGGAAGGCACCGAGAAAGGCAAGCGGGTTGCCAAAGCCGTTGGCGAATTGGCTGGCGATGGTGTTGAAGGGGCCGAAGAGCTGGCTCAAGCCGGTGTTCAGGCCGCCGATCAGCCCGCCGCCTCCGGTGCCCAGGCCGAGCAGTCCGTCGAGTCCACCGAGCAGGCCGCCGCTGCCGCTCGAGCCGCCCAGGCCGAGAAGGCCGCCCGAGCCGCCGCCGAGCAAGCCGCCGAGAAGGGGGTCGGACGCGGCAGCCGCGCCGCCCGCGGCCATCATCTGCTGTGCATTGGCGATCTCGGAGCTGAGGTAGGCCTCAGCCCCGCCGGACAACAGGCTCACAAACTCGTTGTGAAACGCCGCGGCCTGAGCGCTCATCGCCTGGAATTGCTGCCCGTACGTGCCGAACAATCTCGAGATGGCGAGCGACACATCATCCGCCGCAGCGGAAGAGATGGCGGTCGTCTGGCCCTCTGCGGCCGCGGTGGCCTCTCGCAATGTGGAACCGATGCCCGCCAATTCTCCGGCGAAAGCCCCCATCGCTTCCGGTGCAGCAACTACCAATGACATCGTCGTCTCCCCTGTTGACTAGCCCGATTTGCCAACGTCGTTATAGCAGTCACATTGTTACCCATTTTGTGATCCGCTAAACACCGACTTTAGCGCCCTTTGTAGCAGGTCGTTCCGGAACCGCACAACTTCGTGTGAGCGAGGCGTCACGCGCCGTTAATTGACATGCGCACAATAAGAAATTTGCTAGAACGGCCCCGGCGCCAGCCTGATCTACCCCCGTGGTCCGTCTGTGTCGATGGCCGCGGACCCCACCGCATCGGCCAACGAAGCGAACCCGCCGTCGTGCAAGCGGCGGGCGATGCCGTCGTGAATGTGCTTGGGCCACAAGCCTCCTCCATAGATGAAGCCGGTGTAACCCTGCAGCAGCGACGCGCCGGCGGTGATCCGTTCCCACGCGTCGTCGGCGGTCTCGATGCCTCCGACGCTGATCAACGCCAGGCGGTCGCCGACCCGGCCGTAGAGCCGGCGCAGCACTTCGACGGCCCGGCGCGCGACCGGTGGCCCCGAGATGCCGCCCGCACCGAGTTTTTCCACCCCGGGAGTGCTCAGGCCGTCGCGCGACACCGTGGTGTTGGTGGCGACGATGCCGGCCAGGCCGAGCTCGACGGCCAGGTCCGCGATGTCGTCGACGTCGGAGTCGGAGACGTCGGGTGCGATCTTCACCAGCACCGGCGTCGACGTGGGGAAGGCTTCCAGGAGGACGCCCTGGAGGATGGGCCGCAGCGACTCGATGGCCTGTAGGTCACGCAGCCCCGGCGTGTTCGGCGAGCTGACGTTGACCACCAGATACGACGCCAGCGGCGCGACCAGGCGGGCGCTGGCACGGTAGTCGCCGACGGCGTCGGCGGCCGCGGTCGCCTTGGTCTTGCCGATGTTGACCCCGATCGGCACGTCCGGCCGGCGGTGCGCGAGCCGGATCGCGAGCGCACCGGCGCCGCGATTGTTGAACCCCATCCGGTTCAGCAGGGCCCGGTCGGCGGGCAGCCGGAAGAGCCGCGGGGCGGGGTTGCCGGGCTGGGGCCGCGCCGTAACGGTGCCGACCTCGGCGTAGCCGAAACCCAATGCGCCCCAGGTGAGTAGGCCCTTGCCGTCCTTGTCGAAGCCGGCGGCCAGCCCCAGCGGCGCCGGGAAACGCACGCCGAACACCGTGCTGGCCAACATCGGATCGGTCGGGCCGAGCCGTCGGCGCAGCAATCGCCGCGTCACGGCCAGCGCGGTGACCCCGCGCAGAACCTCGAACACCAGCGTGTGGATGCGCTCGGGTGGGATCAGGAACAACAGCCGGCGGGTAAGCCGGTACATCACAATTCCGGTTGGTCGGGCCGTCGGCTATCCAGACGAGATTTCTTGCGGCGCAACAACACCCGTCGGCTGCCGTCGGTGTAGAGCCGCACCCGGGTGAGTTCCCAGCCGCGATATTCGGCCTCGATGGACAGTCGGATGGACGCGCTGACCCGCGTCACGTCGGGCGGCAGGCGCAGCGGAATCCATTCGTATTCGTCGGACATCTCCGCTTCCCAGCCCGCGGGTAGCCGACTCCATCGCGGCGCGGGCCTCGTCACGGCGCACCCCGCGCGTGCTCGATGATCTGGACGCCCGCACCCGACCCCGACACCACGAACAAGGTGCCCGACGCTTCGTCAAAAACCAGCGAGTTGGGTTGCTGCACGGTTGGGTATCGCACCCTTTCGACGGGAATTCCGGTTGACAGATCGTAACCAATGACGACGTTCGACGCGGTTAGGGACACCCAGGCCAGCTCGCGGGACCCGGCCAGGCCGTAGGGGGACTGCCGCACCGGGTAGGCCTGCCGCAGGATCAGCGGGTCGACGCCGTAAACCAGCAGCTGCCCGCCGCGGGTGTCGGCGACCAGGACGCGGCCCAGCGGATCGGCGGCCAGGGTCGTGGCACCCTGCCCGGCCCGCAGCGCCTGCTCGGCGCGACCATCGGCGCCGATCGTCGTCACCGAGGTTTGGCCCCGATCCAGCACGACCGTCGTATTCCCTTGTGTGGCAAGGGCATCCACTCGCGCGAAGATCTTGTTCCGGCTGCTGATGGTGGCGCTCTTGACCGAGGCCGGCGTCCGGGAGGCAAAGGTGTAGACGGCGCCGTCGGCGCTGCCCAGCACCAGCGTGCCGTCGGCGCGCTGGGCGACCGCGGTGAAGTCGATCTGTTGGGCGTTGGCGACGGGCACCCGGGCTGCCTGACCGGCGGACAGGTCGACCGTGATGTAGCCGCCGCGGGTGGCCAGGAAGGCCGCGCCCCGGCCGTCGCCGGTCAACGCGGTCGCGGGGCCCGGCAGCTCGACCACCCGCGGCGGGGCCTGCGGATCGCCGAATTCGGTGAGGGTGGCCGGCGCGTCCGGGTCGGCGCCGGGAGCCAGGACGGCCAGTTGACGGGTGGCGTTGTCAAAGATTGCCGCCGCGGCGTGGCCGGCCAGCGGTCGCACCGTCCCGGCGGGGTTCTGAGACGTCGGCGGGGAGGCCGCGGCCTGGGCGGGTTCGATCGTCGGCGGCGCGCTTGTGAGCGGATTGCCGGAGCAACCGGCGCAGACCGTGATCAACGCCAGCAAAGACAACAGGCCAACAAACCTGTGCTGAGCCCTGTCTCTATATCGTCGCAGCAATTATTTTCCCTCGCGTCACCAACATGACAGTCAAAGTTTAGGGAACGGTTTCGCATCCAATATGGCCATGTTGCCTGCATGGGGTCGGACTGGAGAGGTATGGTCGCGTCATGACCGTCATCGTTGACCGGCATGTCGCGGACAAGGAGTTTGCTGTCGAGGATATCTCGACGGGAATCTTTGCCAGTGGGTACGGGCAACTCGGGGATGGGCGCAGTTTTTCCTTCCACATCGAGCACCGATCGCTCGTCGTCGAAATTTATCGGCCGCGCCTTTCCAGCCCCGTTCCGCAGGCCGAGGACGTGGTCGCGCGGGCGATCCGCGGCCTGGTCGACATCGACCTCACCGACGAGCGCAGCCTGACCGCCGCGGTACGCGACTCCATCGCGCACGCGGTGCCGGTCTCGCGCTAGCGAACCAGCCACGCCCTACCGAGTACGGTCGTCCTGGTGACCGTCATCCTGCTCAGGCACGGCCGCTCCACCTCGAACACCGCCGGCGTCCTGGCCGGGCGCTCGGAGGGCGTCGACCTCGACGACAAGGGCCGCGAGCAGGCCGCCGGGCTGATCGACCGGATCGGCGACCTGCCGATCCGCGCGGTGGTCACCTCTCCGCTGCTGCGCTGCCGGCGCACCGTCGAGCCGCTGGCCGAGGCGCTGTGCCTCGAGCCGCTGATCGACGAGGAACTCGCCGAGGTGGACTACGGAGACTGGACGGGCCGCAAAATCGGCGAGCTGACGAAAGAGCCGCTGTGGCGGGTGGTCCAGGCCCATCCCAGCGCCGCGGTGTTCCCGGGCGGCGAGGGCCTGGCGCAGGTGCAGGCGCGCGCGGTCGCGGCCATCCGCGCGCACGACCGGCGGCTGGCCTTAGAAATTGGCGGAGCGCAGGGCGGAGCAGACGGCGGCGACGCGCTCTGGGTGGCGTGCACCCACGGCGACGTCATCAAGTCCGTCGTCGCCGATGCGTACGGCATGCACCTGGATGGCTTCCAGCGCGTGACCGCCGACCCGGGGTCGGTGACGGTGATCCGCTACACCCCGCTGCGGCCGTTCGTGTTGCACGTCAACCACACCGGCGCGAAGCTGTCCGCCGCGTTGCGGGCGGGGCCCCCGCCGAAAAACGAGTCCAAGGGTGATGAGGCTCACGATGAGTCGAAGGGGGAGTCGCAAACCGGGCCGGCCGAAGCGGTGCCGACGAGCGACGCGGTGGTCGGCGGTTCGACTGATTAGTTTCCCTGGGGCGGGGCAATCGAATCGCACGGCAACGGCAACAGCCGGTATTTTGGAGGTGCCATGGCCCGCGCAATTCACGTCTTCCGCACGCCCGACCGCTTCGTGGCCGGGACCGTCGGCCAGCCCGGAAATCGCACGTTTTACATACAGGCCGTGGGCGATTCGCGGGTGGTGTCGGTGGTCTTGGAGAAGCAACAGGTCGCGGTGCTGGCGGAGCGCATCGGCGCGCTGCTGCTCGAGGTGAACCGCAGGTTCGGCACGCCGGTCCCGCCGGAGCCCGCCGAGGTCGACGACCTCAACCCGTTGATCACACCCGTCGACGCGGAGTTCCGGGTCGGGACCATGGGCCTGGGCTGGGATTCGGAGGCGCAGACGGTGGTGGTCGAGTTGCTGGCCGTCACCGACGCCGAGTTCGACGCCTCGGTCGTGCTGGACGACACCGAGGAGGGTCCCGACGCGGTGCGGGTGTTCCTGACGCCCGAGTCGGCGCGCCAGTTCGCCACCCGCTCCAACCGCGTCATCTCGGCGGGCCGTCCGCCGTGCCCGCTGTGCGACGAACCGTTGGACCCCGAGGGCCACATCTGCGCGCGCACCAACGGTTACAAGCGCAGCGCGCTGCTCGGGCCCGACGATGAACCAGAGGAATAACGAGCAGCGTGCGGTGCTACGGGACGGCGAGCTGACGGTCCTCGGACGCATCCGCTCGGCCAGCAACGCCACGTTCCTATGCGAATCCACGCTGGGCGAAACGAGCGTGCACTGCGTCTACAAGCCGGTCTCCGGCGAGGCGCCGCTGTGGGACTTTCCGGACGGAACCCTGGCCGGCCGCGAACTCGCCGCGTATTGGATCGCGGCGCAATTGGGGTGGAACATCGTGCCCTACACGATCATTCGGCACGGGCCGGCGGGCCCGGGCATGCTGCAGCTGTGGGTGGAGCAGGCCGGCGACGCGGCTGACTCCGACCCGCCGCCGGGCCCGGACCTGGTCGACCTGTTTCCCGCCAACAAGGTGCGGCCGGGCTACCTGCCGGTGCTGCGGGCCTACGACTACGCCGGCGACGAGGTCGTCCTGGTGCATGCCGACGACATTCGGTTGTGGCGGATGGCGGTGTTCGACGTGCTGATCAACAACGCCGACCGCAAGGGCGGCCACGTCCTGCGCGATCTCGAGGGCCACATCTACGGCGTCGACCACGGGGTGTCCCTGCACGTGGAGAACAAGCTGCGCACGGTGTTGTGGGGCTGGGCTGGCAAGCCGATCGACGACAACACGTGCGAGGCGATCGCCGCGCTCGCCGAGGCCCTCACCGGCTCGTTCGCCGACGAACTGGCCGAGCACATCACGCGGGCCGAAATCGCGGCGCTGCGCGGGCGCGCGCTCGCGCTGCTGGACAACCCGGTCATGCCCGGGCCCAACCGGCACCGCCCCATTCCGTGGCCGGCGTTCTGAACCAGCCCCCGTCGTCGGCGATACTGAACCGGTGACGAGCGGCCCGGACGAGATGACGGACGCCGCCTTGGCCGCCGATCTCGCCGCGGACGCGGGGGAGCTGCTGCTCAAGGTGCGCGACGAGGTCGGTTTCGGTCACCCCTGGGCGCTCGGCGACGCCGGCGACAGCCTGGCGAACGCGTTGATCCTGCGCCGGCTGCGGGCCGAGCGGCCCGGTGACGCGGTGCTCAGCGAGGAGGCCTACGACGATCTGTCCCGCGTGAATCACGACCGGGTGTGGATCATCGACCCGCTCGACGGCACCCGCGAGTTCTCCACGCCGGGCCGCGACGACTGGGCGGTCCACATCGCGCTGTGGCAGCGCCCCACCGATGGGCAGCGCGAGATCACCGACGCGGCCGTGTCCTTGCCCGCCCGCGGGAACACGGTGTATCGCAGCGACACCGTGACCGCCGGCTCCGCGCGCACCGGCGTCCCCGCGACCATCCGGATCGCGGTCAGCGCCACCCGGCCACCCGCGGTGCTCTACCGCATCCGCCAGACGCTGCACATCCAGCCGGTCGCGATCGGATCGGCGGGCGCCAAGGCGATGGCCGTCATCGACGGCGACGTCGACGCCTACGTGCACGCGGGTGGCCAGTGGGAGTGGGACTCGGCCGCCCCGGCCGGGGTGCTCATGGCCGCCGGCATGCACGCGTCGCGGCTCGACGGCTCGCCGCTGCGCTACAACCAGCTCGACCCGTACCTGCCCGACTTCGTCATGTGCCGCGCCGAGCTGGCGCCGATCCTGCTGGGTGCCATCCGCCAGGAATTTCGCTGATCCCGTCCGCGTTTAGAGTCGACGTTATGCAGACGTGGTCTTCCGCACAGGTCCCGGTGGTGCCCGGGCGCGGCCCGGAGCTGCGGCTGTACGACACCTCCGACCGGCAGGTGCGTCCGGTGGCGGCCGGGTCGAAGGCCACCATGTACGTCTGCGGGATCACGCCCTACGACGCGACGCACCTGGGTCATGCGGCCACCTACCTGGCGTTCGACCTGGTGCACCGGCAGTGGCTGGACCTCGGCCACGACGTGCACTACGTGCAGAACGTCACCGACATCGACGACCCCCTGCTCGAGCGCGCCGAGCGCGACGGCATCGGCTGGCGCGAGCTGGGCGATCGGGAGGTCGCCCTGTTCCGCGAGGACATGACGGCGCTGCGGATCCTGCCGCCGCGGGAGTACGTCGGGGCGACGGAGGCGATCGCCGAGGTGGTGGAACTCGTCGAGAAGATGCTGGCGTCGGGCGCGGCGTACGTCTTGGAGGGCGACTATCCGGACGTCTACTACCGGGCGGACGCCACCATGCAGTTCGGCTACGAGTCCGGCTATGACCGGGACACCATGCTGGCGCTGTTCGCCGAGCGCGGCGGCGATCCGGGCCGCTCCGGCAAGACCGACGAACTCGACGCCCTGTTGTGGCGGGTCGCGCGGCCCGGCGAGCCCAGCTGGCCCTCGCCGTTCGGGGACGGCCGGCCCGGCTGGCACGTCGAGTGCGCGGCGATCGCGCTCAGCCGTATTGGTAGCCCCGTGGACATCCAGGGCGGCGGCAGCGACCTGATCTTCCCGCACCACGAATTCACCGCCGCCCACGCCGAGTGCGTGCGCGGGGAGCGGCGGTTCGCCCGTCACTACGTGCACGCCGGGATGATCGGCTGGGACGGGCACAAGATGTCCAAGAGCCGCGGCAACCTGGTGCTGGTGTCGGAGTTGCGCGCCCAAGGCGTCGAGCCGGCGGCGATCCGGCTGGGGCTCTTGGCCGGGCACTACCGCGCGGACCGGTTCTGGAGCCCGCAGGTGCTCGACGAGGCGACCGAGCGGCTGCGGCGCTGGCGTGCCGCCACCGCGCTGCCCGCCGGCCCGGACGCAGCCGACGTCGTCGCCCGGGTGCGCCAATATCTCGCCGACGACCTGGACACGCCGAAAGCCCTTGCCGCGCTGGATGGTTGGTCGACCGACGCGCTCGAGTACGGCGGCCATGACGACGGGGCGCCGCAGCTGGTGACGGCCGCGGTCGACGCGCTGCTGGGAGTGCAGCTGTAAACGGGGTACGTTTCGCCCATGATGTCGCTGCAGGACAAGGTCGTCTTCATCACCGGCGGTGCCCGCGGGATCGGCGCCGAGGTCGCCCGCCGGTCGCGCAACAAGGGCGCCCGGCTGGTACTCACCGACCTTGACCAGGCCGAACTGGCGGCGGTCGCCGCCGAACTCGGCGAGGAGCGCGTGCTGACCGCGGTCGCCGACGTGCGCGACCTGGCCGCCATGCAGGCCGCGGCCGCGAAGGCCGTCGAACGCTTCGGCGGCATCGACGTCG
The DNA here is from genome assembly GCF_059812165.1 of Mycobacterium sp. NGS69. Lineage (NCBI taxonomy): Bacteria > Bacillati > Actinomycetota > Actinomycetes > Mycobacteriales > Mycobacteriaceae > Mycobacterium > Mycobacterium sp. NGS69. The sequence goes on along the minus strand of NZ_JCALCD010000011.1, from coordinate 47,813 downwards.
TGGTGGCCAACGCCGGCATCGCCAGCTACGGGTCGTTGTTGCACGTCGACCCGGAAGCGGTCAAGCGGGTGCTGGACGTCAACCTGCTCGGCGTCTTCCATACCGTGCGCGCCACGCTGCCGGCCGTGATCGACCGGCGCGGCTACGTGCTGGTCGTCTCGTCGCTGGCCGCATACGCGGCGGCCCCGGGGCTGGCGCCCTACAACGCCACGAAGGCCGGCAACGAGATCCTCGCCAACGCGTTGCGGCTCGAGGTCGCCAACCTCGGCGTCGGCGTCGGCTCGGCGCACATGTCCTGGATCGACACCGCCCTGGTCCGCGACAGCAAGGCCGACATACCCGCCTTCGGCGAGATGATCTCCAGGCTGCCGTGGCCGCTCAACAAGACCACGACCGTCGATAAGTGCGCGGACGCGTTCGTCAAGGGCATCGAGGGCCGCCAGAGCCGGATCTACTGCCCGCAGTGGGTCGGACTGCTGCGCTGGCTCAAGCCGGCCCTGTCCAGCCCGGCCGGCGAATTTCCCATTCGCCGCATCGCCGACGAGCTGTTGCCCCGGATGGACGCCGAGGCCGCCGCGCTCGGCCGGTCCATGTCCGCGCACAACGTCGCGTCGTTGCGCGAAACGCCCGGTTCGGTCCCCGAGTAGTCGGCGGACTATTTGCGCCGACGGCGCAGGTAGCGCTCGAACTCCGCGGCCAGCGCGTCGCCGTCGATCTTGCCCAGCGCCTCGTTCATGTCCACCTCGGCGTCGCCGCGCTGCTCCAGCGACGACACGTACTCGGCCAGGTCCTCGTCGTCGGCGGCCATCTCGGTGATCGCCTGCTCCCACTCCTCGGCCTGCGCCGGCAGGTCACCCAGCGGGACCTCGATGTCCAGCACGTCCTCGACGCGGCGCAGCAGCGCCACCGTGGCCTTGGGGTTCGGCGGGTTGGACACGTAGTGCGGCACCGCGGCCCAGAACGTCACGGCGGGGATCCCGGCGGCCACGCAGGCGTCCTGGAACACCCCGGCGATCCCGGTCGGGCCCTCGTAGCGGGTCTCCTCGAGGCCGAAGCGTTTGGCCGACTCGGGGGAGTAGGCCGCGCCCGACACCGGCACCGGCCGGGTGTGCGGGGTGTCGGCCAGCAGGGCGCCGAGGATGACGACGGTGTCGACGTTGAGCTTGTCGGCGATGGCGAGCAACTCGGCGCAGAACGTGCGCCAGCGCATGTTGGGCTCCACCCCGTGCATCAGCACGACGTCGCGGTCGCTGCCGGGGGGCCGGCAGTGGGTGATCCGCATCGCCGGCCACACCAGCTCCCGGGTCACCCCGTCGATTTGCCGGATGACGGGGCGATTGACCTGGTAGTCGTAGTACGCCTCGTCGTCGATCTCGATGATCGGGTCGGCCTCCCAGATGGCATCGAGGTGTTCGAGCGCGTCGCTGGCCGCGTCGCCGGCGTCGTTCCAGCCCTCGAACGCCGCCACGACGATGGTGTTGTGCAGTTCGGGCAGCGCAGGGGCTTCCGGGCCACGATCCGGCAATGTCACAGAATCAGCGTACGGCCTGCCGCCAACCTTCGGCCTGACACTGGGCGAGCCTGTCAGACAGCTGTAAACCGCTGGGCGTATTGCATAGGACGACTATCCTTGTGGAGTGACTTCCGCCGACGAACACCGCTCAGAAATTCGTTCGGCTGCAAACTGGTTAACCTTGGTAACTACCACGTCGCCGGCACGATCCGCGAGCTCTCGATCGCGGCGACGGGTTGGGCGTCCAGACGTCGATCGGGGGACGACGTAGACTTTTCCGGTCGAGAGGCGTTGCAACGGTTCCCGGTTCCTCGCCGGTACCGCCACGCTCGGCAGAGTCAAGGACGCCTTCCGTAACGGAAGGAACGCACGTGAACGCCTCTGAGCCGAAAACCTTCGCGCCGAACATCCGCCCCGACTGCACCGACGAACTGACGGCTGCGCTGCGCCAACGGATCATGGTGATCGACGGCGCGATGGGCACGGCGATCCAGCGGGACCGCCCGGACGAGGCGGGCTACCGCGGCGACCGGTTCACCGAGTGGCCGACGGCCCTGCAGGGCAACAACGACCTGCTCACCCTGACGCAGCCGCAGATCATCGAGGGCATCCACCGCGAGTACCTCGAGGCGGGCGCCGACATCATCGAGACCAACACTTTCAACGCGAACGCGATCTCGCTCTCCGACTACGGCATGGCGGACCTGGCCTACGAGCTGAACTATGCCGGCGCCGCGCTGGCCCGCAAGGCGGCGGACGAGTACAGCACCCCGGAGAAGCCCCGCTACGTGGCCGGCGCCATCGGGCCGACGACGCGCACCGCGTCGATCTCGCCGGACGTCAACGACCCCGGAGCCCGCAACGTCTCCTACGACCAGCTGGTCGCCGCCTACCTCGAATCCGTCAACGGCCTCGTCGACGGCGGTGCCGACCTGATCATCATCGAGACGATCTTCGACTCGCTGAACGCCAAGGCAGCGGTGTTCGCCGTCGAGACGCTGTTCGAGGAGCGCGGGCGCCGCTGGCCGGTGATCATCTCGGGCACCATCACCGACGCGTCCGGGCGGACGTTGTCCGGTCAGGTCACCGAGGCGTTCTGGAACTCGATCAGGCACGCCAAGCCGATCGCGGTGGGCCTCAACTGCGCCCTGGGTGCGCCGGAGATGAGGCCGTACATCGCCGAGGTGGCGCGGATCGCGGACACCTTCGTCTCGTGCTACCCGAACGCCGGCCTGCCCAACGCCTTCGGCGAGTACGACGAGACCCCGGAGCGTCAGGCCGGCTACATCGCCGACTTCGCCGAGGCCGGCCTGGTCAACCTGGTCGGCGGCTGCTGCGGAACCGCACCGCCGCACATCGCCGAGATCGCCAAGGTCGTCGAGGGTAAGGCGCCGCGCGAGCTGCCGCAGATCGAGGTGGCCACCCGCCTCTCGGGCCTCGAGCCGCTCAACATCACCGACGAGTCGCTGTTCGTGAACATCGGGGAGCGCACCAACATCACCGGCTCGGCCCGGTTCCGCAACCTGATCAAGGCGGAGGACTACGACACCGCGCTGTCGGTCGCCCTGCAGCAGGTCGAGGTCGGTGCGCAGGTCATCGACATCAACATGGACGAGGGCATGATCGACGGCGTCGCCGCGATGGACCGGTTCACCAAGCTGATCGCGGCCGAGCCGGACATCAGCCGCGTCCCGGTGATGATCGACTCCTCCAAGTGGGAGGTCATCGAGGCGGGCCTGAAGAACGTGCAGGGCAAGCCGATCGTCAACTCGATCTCCATGAAGGAGGGCGAGGAGAAGTTCATCCGCGAGGCCCAGTTGTGCCGCAAGTACGGCGCCGCCGTGGTCGTGATGGCATTCGACGAGCAGGGGCAGGCCGACAACCTGGAGCGCCGCAAGGAGATCTGCGGGCGCGCCTACCGGATCCTGACCGAACAGGTCGGCTTCCCGCCCGAGGACATCATCTTCGACCCGAACTGCTTCGCGCTGGCGACCGGCATCGAGGAGCACGCGACCTACGGGATCGACTTCATCGAGGCCTGCGCCTGGATCAAGGAGAACCTGCCCGGGGTGCACATCTCCGGCGGCATCTCGAACGTGTCGTTCTCGTTCCGGGGCAACAACCCCGTCCGCGAGGCGATCCACTCGGTGTTCCTGTTCCACGCCATCAAGGCCGGCCTGGACATGGGCATCGTCAACGCCGGGGCGCTGGTGCCCTACGACTCGATCGACCCCGAGCTGCGGGACCGCATCGAGGACGTCGTCCTGAACCGTCGCGAGGACGCGGCCGAGAGGCTGTTGGAAATCGCGGAACGGTTCAACAAGTCGGAGAAGTCCGAGGATCCGGCGGCAGCCGAGTGGCGCAGCCTCCCGGTCCGCGAGCGGATCACGCACGCCCTGGTCAAGGGCATCGATGCGCACGTCGACGCCGACACCGAGGAATTGCGCGCCGAGATCGCCGCCGCGGGTGGTCGCCCCATCGAGGTGATCGAGGGCCCGCTGATGGACGGCATGAACGTCGTCGGTGACCTGTTCGGCTCGGGCAAGATGTTCCTGCCCCAGGTGGTGAAGTCGGCCCGTGTGATGAAGAAGGCCGTCGCGTACCTGCTGCCGTTCATCGAAGCGGAGAAGGAGCAGAGCGGCACGACTGCGGCGAAGGACACCAACGGCACGATCATCATGGCGACGGTCAAGGGCGACGTCCACGACATCGGCAAGAACATCGTCGGAGTCGTCCTGCAGTGCAACAACTTCGAAGTGATCGACCTCGGCGTGATGGTGCCCGCGAGCAAGATCCTCGACGCGGCGAAGGAGCACGACGCCGACATCATCGGGCTGTCCGGCCTGATCACGCCGTCCCTGGACGAGATGGTCAACTTCGCCGCCGAGATGGAACGCGAGGGGCTGGAGATCCCGCTACTCATCGGCGGCGCCACCACCTCGCGCGCGCACACGGCCGTCAAGGTGTCGCCGCGCCGCAGCGGTCCGGTGGTCTGGGTCAAGGACGCGTCGCGCTCGGTGCCGGTCGCCGCCGCGCTGCTCGACGACAAGCAGCGTCCAGCCCTGCTGGAGGCCACCGAGAAGGACTACGCATCGTTGCGTGAACGGCACGCCCAGAAGAACGAGCGGCCGATGCTGACGCTGGAGAAGGCCCGCGCCAACCGGACGCCGATCGAGTGGGACGGCTACACCCCGCCGGTGCCCGCGATCGGTGCGGGAGTACGGGAATTTCAGGACTACGACCTCGCCGAGTTGCGCGAATACATCGACTGGCAGCCGTTTTTCAACGCCTGGGAGATGAAGGGCCGCTTCCCCGACATCCTCAACAACCCGGCCTCGGGCGAGGCCGCCCGCAAGCTGTACGACGACGCCCAGGAGATGCTCGACACCCTGATCAAGGAGAAGTGGCTGACGGCCAACGGCGTGATCGGGTTCTTCCCGGCGAACGCGGTCGGCGACGACATCGAGGTCTACACCGACGACACCCGCACCGAGGTGCTGACCACGCTGCACAACCTGCGCCAGCAGGGCGAGCACCGCGACGGCATCCCGAACCGGTCGCTGGGCGACTACATCGCGCCCAAGGACACCGGCCTGGCCGACTACGTCGGCGCCTTCGCCGTCACCGCGGGGCTGGGCAGCCAGGAGAAGATCGCGGAGTTCAAGGCGGCCCTCGACGACTACAGCGCGATCCTGCTGGAATCGGTCGCCGACCGGCTGGCCGAGGCGTTCGCCGAGCGGATGCACCAACGGGTCCGCAAGGAGTTCTGGGGATTCCAGCCGGACGAGCAGCTGGACAACAACGCACTCATCGACGAGAAGTACGTCGGAATCCGCCCCGCCCCCGGCTACCCGGCCTGCCCGGAGCACACCGAGAAGGTGACGCTGTGGAAGCTGATGGACGTGAAGGAGCGGACCGGCATCGAGCTCACCGAGTCGATGGCGATGTGGCCCGGTGCGGCCGTCAGCGGTTGGTACTTCTCGCATCCGCAATCGCAGTACTTCGTGATCGGTCGGATCGCCCAGGACCAGGTCGCCGACTACGCGAAGCGCAAGGGCTGGACCTTGCAGGAAGCCGAGCGGTGGCTCGCCCCCAATCTCGGCTACAACCCGGAGGACTGACGCTCGCGGACGTCTCTCCCGCGAGCGACCGTGTTTGTACGCCGACACGCCGCGAATCGCGACAGTTTGCGGTCGCTCGCGGGCGAGGCCACCAGAAACCGCCGTGACTTCGCTGGCCGGCACGTGAAACAATCGCTGGCCGTGAAGACCTTCGAGGATCTGTTCGCCGAACTCGGCGATCGTGCCCGCACCCGGCCGGCGGGCAGCGCCACGGTCGCCGCCCTGGACGGCGGCATCCACGGGCTGGGCAAGAAGATCCTGGAGGAGGCCGGCGAGGTGTGGCTGGCCGCCGAACACGAACCCGACGACGCGCTGGCCGAGGAGATCAGCCAGTTGCTGTACTGGACGCAGGTGCTGATGATCGCGCGCGGGCTGTCCCTCGACGACGTCTACCGGAAGCTATGAGCATGCAGGGGGCTTTCTTAAGGGTCGCGGTTCCCAACAAAGGCACGCTGAGCGAGCCGGCCAGCGAGATCCTTTCGGAGGCCGGCTACCGTCGCCGCACCGATTCCAAGGACCTCACCGTCATCGACCCCGTCAACCAGGTCGAGTTCTTTTTCCTGCGGCCCAAAGACATTGCGATCTATGTGGGTTCGGGGGAGCTGGATTTCGGCATCACCGGGCGGGACCTGGTGCGGGATTCCGACGCCCCGGTGCGCGAACGCCTGGCGCTGGGTTTCGGCTCCTCGAGCTTCCGCTACGCCGGGCCGGCCGGGCGCGACTGGACGACGGCCGACCTGGCCGGCAAACGGATCGCCACCGCCTACCCGAACCTGGTCCGAAAAGACTTGGCGGAAAAGGGCATTGAGGCGACGGTCATCCGGCTCGACGGCGCGGTGGAAATCTCGGTGCAGCTCGGAGTGGCCGACGCCATCGCCGACGTGGTGGGGTCCGGGCGCACCCTGAGCCTGCACGACCTGGTGGCCTTCGGTGAGCCGCTGTGCGATTCCGAGGCGGTGCTGATCGAGCGGACCGACGAGGACGGCCACGGCGCGACGAAAGCGGTGCGCGATCAGCTGGTCGCGCGCGTCCAGGGTGTGGTGTTCGGCCAGCAATACCTGATGCTCGATTACGACTGCCCGCGTGCGGTGTTGGACAAGGCGACGTCGATCACGCCGGGATTGGAGTCGCCCACGATCGCGCCGCTGGCCGATCCGGATTGGGTGGCGATCCGCGCCCTGGTGCCCCGCCGCGGCGTCAACGAGATCATGGACGAGCTCGCCGCCATCGGCGCCAAGGCGATCCTGGCCTCCGACATCAGGTTCTGCCGGTTCTGATCGAACGGGTGCCGCGGCGGCGGCTGTGTTAGCGTCCGCCTAAGGGCTGTCGCCCGTTTTATCTCCATGGGCCGTCATCCCTTCCGTTGCCGGGCTGTCTAGTCCCCAGGAGGGATCTTCGTGACACACGCGCTAATTCTGCTGCTGGCTTTACTGATCGGTGTCGTCGCCGGGTTACGTTCGCTGACGGCTCCCGCCGTCGTCGCCTGGGGCGCCTACCTCGCTTGGATCGATCTGCACGGCACGTGGGCGTCGTGGATGGGCAACATCATCACGGCCATCGTCTTCACCGTTCTCGCCATCGGGGAACTGGTCAACGACAAGCTGCCCAAGACGCCGGCCCGCACGGCGCCACCGATCTTCGCCGCGCGGATCGTCACGGGCGGGTTGGCCGGCGCGGTGCTGGGCGCGTGGCCGCACTGGACCTTCTCCGCGCTCGGCGCCGGCATCATCGGTGCGGTGCTCGGCACGTTCGGCGGCTATCAAGCGCGCAAACGTCTGGCCGCCGTGGCCGGCAAGGACCTGCCGATCGCGCTGCTCGAGGATGCGGTCGCGATCTTGGGCGGGTTCGCCATCGTCGCGGTGACGGGTCACGTGCTGACCGAATACATCCTGACGGCGGTTAAGTGACGGAGCGCTTCGACGCGATCATCGTCGGCGCCGGGCAGGCCGGCCCTCCGCTGGCGGGCCGGCTGACCGCGGCCGGGCAGCGCGTCGCGATCATCGAGCGCAAGCTGATCGGCGGCACCTGCGTCAACACCGGATGCATCCCGACCAAGACGCTGGTGGCCAGTGCGCACGCCGCCCACCTGGCGCGCCGCGGCGCGGAATACGGCGTGGGGACGGGGCCGGTGAGCGTCGACATGGCGAAAGTCAAGGCGCGCAAAGACGAAATCATGCTCGGCGACCGCAACGGCGTCGAAAGCTGGCTGGAGGGCATGGAGGGCTGCACGGTCATTCGCGGTCACGCCCGCTTCGAGGACCCGCACACCATCAGCGTTGACGGCGACCTGCTGCACGGCGAGCGGATCTTCCTCAACGTCGGCGGGCGCGCCGTCGTGCCCGAACTCCCGGGACTGTCCGGCATCGATTACCTCACCAACGTGTCGATCCTCGAACTCGACACGCTGCCAGCGCATCTCGTCATCCTCGGGGGCAGCTACATCGCGCTGGAGTTCGCGCAGATGTACCGGCGCTTCGGGGCGCGGGTGACCGTGGTCGAGCGCGGCCCGCGGCTGGCGTCCCGCGAAGACGAGGACGTCTCCGCCACGGTCAGGGAGATCCTCGAGGCCGAGGGCATCGACATCGTCGTCGGCGCCGATGACGTGCGAATCGCCAAGACGGACAACGGTTTTGAACTGACGCCGCGGGCCGGCGCCGAGCCCATCGCCGGGAGCCATCTGCTGATGGCGGTCGGACGCCGACCCAACACCGACGACCTCGGCCTGGATGCGGCCGGGGTGCAGACCGATGCGCGCGGCTACATCGTCGTCGACGACCAGCTCAAGACCAACGTCGATCACATCTGGGCGATGGGCGACTGCAACGGCAAGGGCGCGTTCACCCATACCTCGTACAACGATTTCGAGATCGTCGCCGCCAACCTGCTCGACAACGATCCCCGCCGGGTGAGCGACCGCATCACCACCTATGCGCTCTACATCGACCCGCCGCTCGGGCGGGCCGGGATGAGCGTGAGCCAGGTCCGCGCGTCCGGGCGCAAGGCGTTGCTCGGCAAGCGGCCGATGACGCGGGTCGGCCGCGCGGTGGAAAAGGGTGAGACGCAAGGCTTTATGAAGGTGGTGGTGGACGCCGAAACCGACGAGATCCTCGGCGCCGCCATCCTCGGCGTCGGCGGCGACGAGGCGATTCACGCCATTCTGGATGTCATGTCGGCCAAGGCGCCGTACACGACGCTGTCGCGCACGATGCACATCCACCCCACCGTCAGCGAGCTGATTCCCACAATGCTGCAGGAGATGTCGCCGCTCGATTGAGCGTGCGGTTACGGCGCTTTGGCGTACCTGCGGACGACGTCGTCCTCACCGAACGAGCTCGTCTGCTGCTGGCCCTGAGCGTCGCGGCCGAAGAACGTCCACCGCTGTGGGCTTGTCTGCGGACCGCCGATCATCTTGACCGTATAGCGGAGGTCGGTGCGCTTCGCCGTGCCGATGACGTCACCGACGCGAACCTTGGACGGATGAATCTGCTGTTCGGCCATGATTTCCCTAACGGTGGGTGGTCGCTGCGGGTCGCCGAGACCGGCGGCGTCTGCTGCGCGCCGCGGGCGGACGGTTGGAGGGCGTCGCGACGGGTGCGACGGCCTTGCGGGGCCCGGCCGGGCCGACGAGGGCGTGGATGGCGGGGGAGGCCGCGCTGACCCGCTGCGGCACCGCACGAATGGCCGCCTTGCGCATCATCGACTCGGTTTCCCGGCGCTGCTCGGGCAGCACGATGGTGACGACGTCACCGGAGGCGCCGGCCCGGGCCGTGCGGCCGGACCTGTGTAGATAGGCCTTGTGCTCGGCGGGTGGGTCGACGTGCACCACAAGTTCGATGTCGTCGACGTGCACGCCGCGGGCGGCGATGTCGGTCGCCACCAGTACCCGGGCATGGCCGGCGGCGAAAGCCGCCAAGTTTCGGTCGCGCGCGGGTTGGGAAAGGTTGCCGTGCAGCTCCACCGACGCGATGCCCGACTGGGTGAGCTGGCGGGCCAGCTTGCGCGCCTGATGCTTGGTCCTCATGAAGAGGATCCGCCGGGACTCACCCGAGGCCAACCGGTGCACCAATTCCTTCTTGGCTTCGACCCCGTCGACGCAGAAGACGTGATGCGTCATCTCGGGGACCGACGACGTCGCTTCCACCACCGACCGTGTCACCGGATCGTTGAGGAATCGCTTGACCAGGGTGTCGACGGCGCCGTCCAGAGTGGCCGAGAACAGCATCCGCTGGCCGGTCGCGGGCGTGGCCGCCAAGATGCGGGTGACGGTCGGGAGAAAACCGAGATCGGCCATGTGGTCGGCTTCGTCGATGACGGTGACCTGAACGGCGTCCAGGCGGATCACGCGTTGCTTCATCAGGTCGTCGAGGCGGCCCGGGCAGGCCACGACGATGTCGATGCCCGCCCTCAGCGCCGCGGCTTGCCTGCTCTGCGAGACGCCGCCGAAGATCGTGGCGACGCGCAGGCCCCGCACCTTGGCGAGGGGCTCGATGGTCGCGGCGATCTGGGTCGCCAGTTCACGGGTTGGTGCCAGCACCAGCCCCGTGGGCCGGCCCGGTTGCCGGTCGGCCGGATCAAGCCGACTGACCAGCGGGATCGAGAACGCGAGCGTCTTGCCGCTACCCGTCTTGCCGCGGCCCAGGACGTCGCGGCCCGCAAGGGTGTCCGGCAAGGTCTCTACTTGAATTGGAAACGGCTGGCAGACGCCTCGCGCGGCGAGTGCGTCGACCAATGGGGGGCTCACGCCCAGGTGGGCAAATGTTTTGTTTTCCAGCATATTTCGATGTCCCTAAAGCTTCGATGGTGACGAGATCGCCGGTTTGGCAATATCGGTCGCCGCGACTCGAGCTTCCGCAGGCACGCCTGGTCGTCTTGGACTCGGCGCCCCGCAGGGATCTGAGCTAAAGAAAACAAAGAATCGATCACGACTCGTCGGCAACCCACTCGGTCGCCGACGCTTTAGACAGGATACCGCACTCGGGGCGAAATCCGCGTCTTCGACGGTTTCGTCGTTAGCCGGTGCGTTATGCCGCCGGTTCGGTCGGATGCGAGATGGGTTGCGCCGCAGTGACATCCGGCCAGCCCGGGTAGGGCGGGGGTGTTCCGCCGAAGGTCGGGCAGAGCTGCTGGTGCGGGCACCAATCGCACAATCGCGACGGGCTGGGGCGGAAATCGCCCGTCGGCGCGGCGGACTGGATGGCGCGCCAGATCGCCATCAGCGTCTTCTCGAAGCGCAGCAGCTCGTCGTGGTCGGGCGCGTAGTCCAACACCTGCCCGTCGGCCAGGTAAATGATGCGTAGCCGGGTGGGGAGCACGTCACGGGAACGCAGCAACGCCACCGCGTAGAACTTCATCTGGAACATCGCCTTGAACTCGGCCAGCGCCCGCGCTTCCGGTGGCGCCTTGCCGGTCTTGTAGTCCACCACCCGCAGCTCGCCGGTCGCCGCGACGTCGATCCGGTCGATGAAGCCGCGCAGCAGCGTGCCGTCGGCGAGCTGCACCTCGACGCGCTCCTCGCAGCTTTGCGGGTCGAACCGGGTCGGGTCCTCCAGCCGGTAATAGCCGGTGAGCAACGCGCGGGCCTCCGCCAGCAGTTCGGCTCGCTGCTGCGGGTCCAGGTCGCCGGTTAGGTCGGGCTCGGCGGCGATAACCCGGTCCCAGGCGGGCTCTACCAGCGATGTGGCGGTGTCGGGGCCGCGCATGTCGGCGGGCAGGCCATAAAGCTGCTCCAGCGCGGCGTGCACCACCGAACCGCGCAGCTGCGCGGCCGACGGCGCCTCGGGAAGCCGGTCGATCGCCCGGAAGCGATACAGCAACGGGCATTGCTTGAAGTCCGCCGCGCGCGACGGTGACAGTGCCGGTTTGGAAGCCGGCCGGCTGCGCTCCTCCGGCTGGTCCGTCATGTGCGCAGCGTAGAACCGGGTGCCGACAACCCCCAAGCACCGGCCGCGGCGCGTCGGCTGGCACGCTAGACGGCGTGTCCGCGACCGGCCCATTCAGCGTTGGCGAACGGGTCCAACTCACCGACGCCAAGGGTCGGCACTACACGATGTCGCTCACCCCGGGCGCGGAGTTCCACACCCACCGCGGGGCCATCTCGCACGACGCCGTGATCGGGCTGGAGCAGGGCAGCGTGGTCAAATCCAGCAACGGCGCCGACTACTTGGTGCTGCGCCCGCTGCTCATCGACTACCTGATGTCGATGCCCCGCGGGCCGCAGGTGATCTACCCGAAGGACGCCGCCCAGATCCTGCACGAGGGCGACATCTTCCCGGGAGCCCGGGTGCTGGAGGCCGGGGCCGGATCCGGCGCGCTGACCTGCTCGCTGCTGCGCGCCGTCGGGCCCGAGGGGCGGGTGGTCTCCTACGAGCAGCGCGCCGACCACGCCGAACACGCCCGCCGCAACGTATCGGTGTTCTTTGACGGCGAACCCGACAACTGGCAACTGATCGTCAGCGACCTCGTTGACTCCGACATGCCCGACGGCTCCTTCGACCGCGCCGTGCTCGACATGCTCGCGCCGTGGGAGGTGCTCGACGCGGCGGCGCGCCTGTTGATCGCCGGCGGGGTGTTGATGATTTACGTCGCCACCGTCACCCAGCTGTCGCGAACGGTGGAGGCGCTGCGGGCCCAGCAGTGCTGGACCGAGCCCCGGGCGTGGGAGACGCTGCAACGCGGCTGGAACGTCGTCGGGCTGGCCGTCCGGCCGCAGCACTCGATGCGCGGGCACACGGCGTTCCTGATATTCACGCGACGGCTCGCGCCGGGCGTCGTCGCCCCGGCGCCGCTGGGCCGCAAGCGCCCGGGCCGCGACGGCTAGGCGCTCAGTCCTCGCTGCGGTGCAGGCCCCGCCGCGCCGACAGCAGCTCGAACTCGGGATGCGCCGCGACCAGGCGTTCGGCCGCATCCAGCACGTCGACCACGTGGCCGCGGTCGCCGGACACGACGGACACGCCGATGCCCGCCCGTCGATACAGGTCCTGCGCGCCGGTTTCGGCGGCCGACACGCCGAGCTTGCGCTGCAGCTCCGCCACGACGGGACGAACGACCGACCGCTTCTGTTTGAGGGATCGCACCCCAAGCTCCGGGCCCAGCAACACGTCGAACTCGAGCCAGCCGATCCACATGGCTAGCCCGGCGGCGTCGTAGCCGGGGGTGGGGCGGGCGCCGGGCTGGCGGGCGGTGTCGTCCCGGTGGCCGAGTTGCCCAGTGCCAGCAGCATTTCCGCGGTCCGGCGGGAGAGTTGCCATCCGCCTTGGAAAGGGGCGAACTCCATCGGGAACGTGAAGTTGCCGTTGTTCGCCTGCGCGGTTTTGACGGCGACGGTGGCCATCACGTGGGACGGATTCTTGTCCGACCACGCGACGTCGTTCGCCGCGAAGGTCATCGGGAGGTAGCCGTTGTCCCGCAGCGCGGTGGTGAACTTGTCCAGGGTGCCCGCACTGTCCGGGGTCGCGCCCTCGACGAGGTTCACCTTGTTGATGCCCGGCACGTTAGGGTCGGCGAGCCGGTTCAGGACGTCGATCAGGGCGTCGGGCGGCGGCAGCGGAGCGGTCGGGGGAGCGGCGACGATCAGCGGGGTCGACGTCACCGGGACCGCCGAGGAGGAGGACGACACGACCTTGGGTCCGGTGTGCGCGCACCCGGCGAGCGCGGCCGCCACCACCGCGGCGCTCAGCGCAACGAACCACCGTCGGGGCGTCCGGTTCGTTCTGGGGCTAGGCGTGCGCGCCCGCCGTCGGGCCAACGGGTGCAATGGAAGTCACACCGGGCCTGCCACGCCGAAGAAGACGGTGCCGGCGGAGCCCATGGCAAGGGCTTTTAGGGCCACGGCCGTCCTTTCGCTCGGCAAGATTCGTGGCCGAGATTACCAGTGGAACCAAAGTCTTAACTTTTCGTGAGCATTTGACTCCGCACATCAACCGGCAATCGCCGGTAGCGTTGAACTACCACCGCACATTTCGGGGCGGGAAAGGAGCGCAAAATGGGTGACTCAGAGCGTTCTGAAGCATTCGGCAATGCCGGTGAAACTGGCATGTCCAGCGGCGATGCTGCCGAATTGGAACAGTTACGCCGTGAGGCAGCGGTGCTGCGCGAGCAACTAGACCACGCGGTCGGATCGGCCGGCGGCACTCGATCCGCACGCGACGTTCATCAGCTCGAGGCCCGCATCGATTCCCTGGCGGCGCGAAACTCAAAGTTAATGGAGACCCTCAAAGAGGCCCGTCAGCAACTGTTGGCGCTGCGCGAAGAGGTCGACCGCCTCGGTCAGCCGCCCAGCGGCTACGGCGTGTTGTTGGGGTCGCACGAGGACGACACGGTCGACGTGTTCACCTCGGGCCGCAAGATGCGCCTGACGTGCTCGCCCAACATCGAGGTCGGTTCGTTGCGCAAGGGCCAGACGGTCCGGCTCAACGAGGCCCTGACCGTCGTCGAGGCCGGCACGTTCGAATCCGTCGGCGAGATCTCCACCCTGCGCGAGGTGCTCAACGACGGTCACCGGGCCCTGGTCGTCGGCCACGCCGACGAGGAGCGCATCGTGTGGCTGGCCGAGCCGCTCGTCGCCGAGGACCTGCCGGACGGCGTTCCGGACGCCCTCAACGACGACACCAAGCCGCGCAAGCTGCGCCCGGGTGACTCCCTGCTGGTCGACACCAAGGCCGGCTACGCGTTCGAGCGCATCCCCAAGGCCGAGGTCGAAGACCTGGTCCTGGAAGAGGTGCCCGACGTCAGCTACCAGGACATCGGCGGCCTGACGCGCCAGATCGAGCAGATCCGCGACGCCGTCGAGCTGCCGTTCCTGCACAAGGAGCTCTACCGCGAGTACGCGCTGCGCCCGCCCAAGGGTGTGCTGCTCTACGGCCCGCCCGGCTGCGGTAAGACCCTGATCGCCAAGGCGGTCGCCAACTCGTTGGCCAAGAAGATGGCCGAGGTGCGCGGCGACGACGCCCGCGAGGCGAAGTCGTACTTCCTCAACATCAAGGGCCCGGAGCTGCTGAACAAGTTCGTCGGCGAGACCGAGCGGCACATCCGCCTGATCTTCCAGCGGGCCCGCGAGAAGGCGTCGGAAGGGACGCCGGTGATCGTCTTCTTCGACGAGATGGATTCGATCTTCCGCACCCGCGGCACCGGGGTCTCCTCGGACGTCGAGACGACGGTTGTTCCCCAGCTGCTGTCCGAGATCGACGGTGTGGAGGGGCTGGAGAACGTCATCGTGATCGGCGCCTCCAACCGCGAGGACATGATCGACCCCGCGATCCTGCGGCCCGGGCGCCTCGACGTGAAGATCAAGATCGAGCGCCCGGATGCCGAAGCGGCGCAAGACATCTTCTCGAAGTACCTGATCGAGTCGCTGCCCCTGCACGCCGACGACCTCACCGAGTTCGACGGCGACCGCAGCGCCTGCATCAAGGCGATGATCGAAAAGGTCGTCGAGCGGATGTACGCCGAGATCGACGACAACCGGTTCCTGGAGGTCACCTACGCCAACGGTGACAAAGAGGTCATGTACTTCAAGGACTTCAACTCCGGGGCGATGATCCAGAACGTCGTCGACCGGGCGAAGAAGAACGCGATCAAGTCGGTGCTGGAGACCGGTCAACCCGGTCTGCGCATTCAGCACCTGCTCGACTCGATCGTCGACGAGTTCGCCGAGAACGAGGACCTGCCCAACACCACCAACCCCGATGACTGGGCGCGGATTTCGGGCAAGAAGGGCGAGCGGATCGTCTACATCCGCACGCTGGTCACAGGCAAGTCGTCGAGCGCGTCCCGGGCCATCGACACCGAGTCGAACCTGGGCCAGTACCTGTAGGCGCTTAGTTCGCGCCACCGCGCGGCCTGAGCGGCCGTCAGGTCTCCAGCGAATAGCTGTTGGTCAGGTTGTCCTGCAGCACCTGGGCGGCTTCGGTTCTGGTGTCCACGCGCAGCTCCTCGGTGAGCACGCGCGGCTGATAGCTCCACCCGTCGGGCAGCTCGAGCCGGCTCGCCAGCCCGGGCAGGTCTTCCCGTTTGAGGTTGGGGTCGGTGATCTGGCTCCAGGTCTGCATGACCCAGCGTTTCCCGTGGGGATCGATGAGCTCGTAGACCTCTTCGCCGGCGTTGAAGACGAAAACCGTATGGCGGCTCACCTTGTTCACGCTGAAGGGCGCGGGGTTCATCGAGGACAGCAGGACGGTGGCCTGCAGGATCATCTCGATGCCCCCGAAGGTCTTCGTCACCTGCGGGCCCTGCCGCTCCTTTTCGATGGAGTTCATCAGCCAATAGCGGGGGCCGTTGAGCAGCGCCGCGGCCGCGCCGTTTTCGGCGGCGATCGCGTGCGGATCCAGCGCCGACCACAACTCGGCGGGACAGTCGTTGAGCGGGAAGCTGTTGTAAACCGAAGCCTGCGGGCCGGCCTCGCCGGGAGTCACGAGAAGCACTTCCCCGTAACGTTTCCCGGCCAGGTCGCTCACCGGTTCATGCAATTCATCTTCGGCGCGGTGGCGAGACACCCTGTGAAATTAATCACTGCCCTGGTCGGCGTCAACTTCACACGCCGGGGCGGCCACGGCTCCGCGGTAGCGGTTGCGCGCGATCAGGGTGGTGTGCAGGTCGGCGATGAGCGGGTCGAGGAACGTCGATCGGTACTCGGCGTCGCCGGCCGCGCGAGCACTGATGTACATGAACGTCAACGCGCCGAGGAACAACGTCATGTGGATCAGCGAATCGGGCACCGGCAGCGTGAATCCCAGCACCGTCGCGGTGCTGGTGTAGGTGTGCGTCCATTCGTTGAGCAGCGACGGGCTGAGCACGATCAGCCCCAGGATCAGGTAGATGGTGGCCGTGACCACCGCCACCACCAGGATCTGTGCCAGCTGCGAGGCCGCTAGTACGAAGACGACGTTGAGGCGTTCGGCTCGTTTCAGCGGCGGGCAGTCGGGCGTATCCGGCATGGCCGCGAAGGGCGTGCCGGCAAGGCCTTCGGCGTCCCGGGGTAGCGTCGCCGTCGACCGCAGCATCGGCCTGGCCCGATCGTGGGTGGCGGAGACGACGAAGGCCGCGGCGATGGAGACGAGGAATGCCATTGCCAGTCCCAGCCGTTCCCCGCTGATCGTCGCCGCCATGAGCCAGACGTAGGTGTTGAAGAACACCAAGGCCGTCAGGAGCACGACGGGCAGCGCACGCACGGCCAGGGCGCCGACCGTCGTCAGGTGCGACAGCATCATGCGCACCGCCCACCCGACGACCGACCCGACGCCGCAGCCGGTCAGCATTAGCACCGCGGCCACCACGACGGCTTCCTGCGCCAGTTGCCCGAGCCCGCCCACGGTGGCCCCCACGCAGGCCACCAAGATCACCGCGATCGTCGACACGGTCGCGCGGGTGCGGCCGCTGTGTGACCGCGACACCAGCCAGCCCGCGATGGCCATCAGCGGAAGGGCCAGCCCGATGATCGTCAGGAGAACCACTTCGGACGTCGTCGGCTCGCCGTTTATGTGGACGTCGCGCCCGCCGGTGATCAAGTAGATGGGCAGGACGCAGGCCTGCAGCGTCGCGTACGCCGCCAGCATGGGCGCCGACCGCGGCCAGAGCCGTCGCCAGCGCGACCGCCTCGTCAGCACCGACGGCAAACCCCGGTTCAGGAACCAGCTTTCGGCCGCGGCGTTCGCCGTCCCGCGCGCCGGGCGGAGGGAAAGCCCCATGCGGGCAAACCCTAGTGGCATCGCGCAGCCAAATGGCGCTTATCGCACCCGATTCGGGCCGCATTGTCGCTGGCCCGGAGTCGATCGCGCGGCCCGTCGTAACCCCGCCTCGGGGGCTACATCGTCACCGGGCCTATCTTGAAGTAATGCAAAGGATTATCGGGACGGAGGTCGAGTACGGCATCTCGTCGCCGTTGGACCCGACCGCCAACCCGATCCTCACCTCGACGCAGGCGGTCCTGGCCTACGCGGCCGCCGCCGGCATCCAGCGCGCCAAGCGGACCCGCTGGGACTACGAGGTGGAATCGCCGCTGCGCGACGCCCGCGGCTTCGACCTGAGCCGCTCGGCCGGGCCCCCGCCGGTGGTCGACGCCGACGAGGTCGGCGCGGCGAACATGATCCTGACCAACGGGGCGAGGCTCTACGTCGACCACGCGCACCCGGAATACTCCTCCCCGGAGTGCACCGACCCGCTGGACGCGGTGATCTGGGACAAGGCCGGTGAGCGGGTGATGGAGGCCGCCGCGCGGCACGTCGCCAGCGTGCCCGGCGCCGCGAAGTTGCAGCTCTACAAGAACAATGTCGACGGCAAGGGCGCCTCCTACGGGTCCCACGAGAACTACCTGATGTCGCGGCAGACGCCGTTCTCGGCGATCATCGCCGGCCTGACCCCGTTTCTGGTGTCCCGGCAGGTCGTCACCGGTTCGGGCCGGGTCGGGATCGGGCCGGCCGGAGACGAGCCCGGCTTCCAGCTGTCCCAGCGCTCGGACTACATCGAGGTCGAGGTCGGGCTGGAGACCACGCTCAAGCGCGGCATCATCAACACGCGCGACGAGCCGCACGCCGACGCCGACCGGTATCGCCGGTTGCACGTGATCATCGGTGACGCGAACCTGGCCGAGACGTCGACGTATTTGAAGCTCGGCACCACGGCGCTGGTGCTCGATCTGATCGAGGACGGCCCCGCCCACGGGATCGACCTGAGCGACCTGGCGTTGGCGCGCCCGGTGCACGCGGTCCACGCCATCAGCCGCGACCCGTCGCTGCGCGTCGCGGTGGCCCTGGCCGACGGGCGCGAACTGACCGCCCTTGCGCTGCAACGGATTTATCTCGACCGGGTGGCGAAGCTCGTCGACAGCCGCGACCCCGACCCGCGCGCGGCCGACATCGTCGAGACTTGGGCCGACGTGCTCGACAAGCTCGAGCGCGACCCGATGGACTGCGCCGAGCTGCTGGACTGGCCGGCCAAGCTGCGGCTACTCGACGGCTTCCGGCAGCGCGAGAACCTGAACTGGTCGGCGCCCCGGCTGCACCTGGTCGACCTGCAATATTCCGACGTCCGGCTGGACAAGGGCCTGTACAACCGGCTGGTCGCGCGCGGTTCGATGAAGCGTCTCGTGAGCGAACACCAGGTGATCGATGCTGTCGACAATCCGCCGACGGACACCCGCGCGTACTTCCGCGGGGAATGCCTGCGCAGGTTCGGCGCCGACATCGCCGCGGCCAGCTGGGACTCGGTGATTTTCGACCTCGGCGGCGATTCGCTGGTGCGGATCCCGACGCTGGAGCCGCTGCGCGGCAGCAAAGCCCACGTCGGGGCGTTGCTGGACTCCGTGGACAGCGCGGTGGAACTGGTGGAACAACTGACCAGCTGACGGACCTTCGACCGGGCAATGTCGGTGTTGACCGGTACTGTAGAGAGAACCAACGGGCGTGTGAGCGGCCGATAACTAAGCAGGAGGCGGCGATGGCTCAGGAGCAGACCAAGCGTGGTGGTGGCGGTGGCGACGAAGACGACTTCGGCGACGCCACGGCCGCGGGCCAGGAGCGTCGCGAGAAGCTAGCCGAAGACACCGACGACCTGCTTGACGAGATTGACGACGTCCTTGAGGAAAACGCCGAGGACTTTGTCCGCGCGTATGTCCAAAAGGGCGGACAGTGACCTGGCCGTTCGCCGATCGACTGTCCATCAACTCCCCACTCTCCGGGAATCCGGCGATAAACCTGTCGTCGTTTGCTGACCACCTTCGCCGCAACGCGCCCGAGTTGCTGCCGGCCAGCCTGAGCGGGGGCGCGCAAGGCGGTGCCGCCGGGGACCAGCTGCCGCACGGCACCACGATCGTCGCGCTGAAATACCCGGGCGGCGTCGCCATGGCGGGTGACCGGCGCTCCACGCAGGGCAACATGATCGCCGGGCGCGACGTGAAGAAGGTGTACATCACCGACGACTACACCGCCACCGGCATCGCGGGCACCGCGGCGATCGCCGTCGAGTTCGCCCGGCTTTACGCCGTCGAACTCGAGCACTACGAGAAGCTCGAGGGCGTGCCGCTCACGTTTGCCGGAAAGGTCAACCGGCTCGCGATCATGGTGCGCGGAAACCTGGCCGCGGCGATGCAGGGGCTGGTCGCTCTGCCGCTGCTGGCCGGGTATGACATCCACGCATCGGACGAGGAAAGCGCGGGCCGCATCGTGTCTTTCGATGCCGCCGGCGGTTGGAACATCGAGGAAGAGGGCTACCAGGCGGTGGGATCGGGGTCGATCTTCGCCAAGTCGTCGATGAAGAAGCTGTATTCGCAAGTGTCCGACATCGATTCGGCGCTGCGTGTGATCGTGGAGGCGCTTTACGACGCCGCCGACGACGATTCGGCCACCGGCGGCCCGGACCTGGTCCGCGGCATCTACCCCACGGCGGTCACCATCGGTGCTGAGGGGGCGGCCGAAGTGCCGGAGAGCCGTATTGCCGAACTGGCCCGGGAGGTCATCGAAAGCCGCTCGCGGGCGGACACTTTCGGACCCGACGCCGAACCGCGGGGTAAGAAGAAGTGAGCTTCCCGTATTTCATCTCGCCCGAGCAGGCGATGCGCGAGCGCAGCGAGCTCGCGCGCAAGGGCATCGCACGGGGCAAGAGCGTGGTGGCGCTCGCCTACGCCGACGGCGTGCTGTTCGTCGCGGAGAACCCGTCGCGGTCGCTGCAGAAGATCAGCGAACTCTACGACCGCGTCGGCTTTGCGGCCGCGGGCAAGTTCAACGAGTTCGACAACCTGCGCCGCGGGGGCATCCAGTTCGCCGACACTCGCGGGTATGCCTACGACCGCCGCGACGTGACGGGCCGGCAGCTGGCCAACGTGTACGCGCAGACCCTGGGCAGCATCTTCACCGAGCAGGCCAAGCCCTACGAGGTCGAGTTGTGCGTCGCCGAGGTGGCGCACTTCGGCGAGACGAAACCGCCTGAGCTGTACCGCATTACCTATGACGGCTCGATCGCCGACGAACCGCATTTCGTGGTGATGGGCGGCACCACCGAACCGATCGTCACCGCGCTCAAGGACTCCTACGCCGAAAACGCGCACCTGCGTGAGGCTTTGGGCATCGCAGTCGCGGCGCTGCGGGCGGGCAGCTCGGATGCCTCCAACGGCGACCAGCCCGCCCTCGACGTGAGCAGCCTCGAGGTGGCCATCCTGGATGCCAACCGGCCGCGGCGGGCGTTTCGGCGGATCAATCGCCCCACCCTGGAGAACTTGCTGAAGAAGTCGGGTGGCGCGAAGTCCAAGGACGCGAAGTCGGGCGGAGAAGAGTCGGAAGCGACGGGCGGGTCCTCGGACTAGATCCGCCCGAAAACATCCCTGGGCGCGGCTTCTGCACCTTTGCGGCGCGACAACCAGTACGCTCGATTACGTGCAGCGACGAATTATGGGCATCGAGACCGAGTTCGGTGTCACCTGCACGTTCCACGGCCATCGCCGGCTGTCTCCGGACGAGGTCGCCCGGTACCTGTTCCGGCGGGTGGTGTCGTGGGGCCGCAGCTCCAACGTCTTCTTGCGAAACGGTGCCCGCCTTTACCTCGATGTCGGCAGCCACCCCGAGTACGCCACGGCGGAGTGCGACAGCCTGGTGCAGCTGGTCACCCACGACCGGGCCGGTGAATGGGTGCTGGAAGACCTGCTGGTGGACGCCGAGCAGCGGCTCGCCGACGAGGGCATCGGCGGCGACATCTACCTGTTCAAGAACAACACCGACTCGGCGGGCAACTCGTACGGCTGCCACGAGAACTACCTGATCGTGCGGGCCGGTGAGTTCTCCCGGATCTCCGACGTGCTACTGCCATTCCTGGTCACCCGGCAGCTGATCTGCGGCGCCGGCAAGGTGCTGCAGACCCCCAAGGCCGCGACCTTCTGCCTTTCCCAACGTGCCGAGCACATCTGGGAGGGCGTCTCCTCGGCCACCACCCGCAGCCGCCCGATCATCAACACCCGCGACGAGCCGCACGCCGACGCCGAGAAGTACCGGCGCCTGCACGTCATCGTCGGCGACTCCAACATGTGCGAGACGACCACCATGCTCAAGGTGGGCACCGCGGCGTTGGTGCTGGAGATGATCGAGGCCGGCGTTCCGTTCCGCGACTTCTCGCTGGACAACCCCATCCGCGCCATCCGCGAGGTCAGCCACGACGTCACGGGCCGGCGGCCGGTGCGGCTGGCGGGCGGGCGGCAGGCCAGCGCCCTGGACATCCAGCGCGAGTACTACAGTCGCGCCGTCGAGCACCTGCAGACCCGGGAGCCCAACGCCCAGATCGAGCAGGTCGTCGACCTGTGGGGCCGGCAGCTGGACGCCGTCGAGAGCCAGGACTTCGCCAAGGTGGACACCGAGATCGACTGGGTGATCAAGCGCAAGCTGTTCCAGCGCTACCAGGACCGCTACAACATGGAGCTGTCCGACCCGAAGATCGCCCAGCTGGACCTGGCCTACCACGACATCAAGCGTGGTCGCGGCGTGTTCGACCTGCTGCAGCGCAAGGGGCTGGCCGCGCGCGTGACCACCGACGAGGACATCGCCGAGGCGGTCGACAACCCGCCGCAGACCACCCGCGCCCGGCTGCGCGGGGAGTTCATCAGCGCCGCCCAGGCGGCGGGCCGCGACTTCACCGTCGACTGGGTGCACCTCAAGCTCAACGACCAGGCGCAGCGCACCGTGCTGTGCAAGGACCCGTTCCGGGCGGTCGACGAGCGGGTCAAGCGGTTGATCGCGAGCATGTAGCCAAGCGGCGCGCGCCGGAAGCGCCCGCCGCGGCTCATCGAATAACCTGGTACAAATGGCGACCTCGAAAGTCGAGCGGCTGGTTAATCTCGTCATCGCCCTGCTGTCCACCCGCGGCTACGTCACCGCCGAAAAGATCAGGTCCAGCGTCGCCGGCTATTCCGACAGCCCCAGCGCCGAGGCGTTTTCGCGGATGTTCGAGCGCGACAAGAACGAATTGCGCGACCTCGGGATCCCGCTGGAGGTCGGCCGGGTGTCCGTCATGGATCCCACCGAGGGCTACCGGATCAACCGCGACGCCTACGCGCTGGCGGCGGTCGACCTCAGCCCGGACGAGGCGGCCGCGGTGGCGGTCGCCACGCAGCTGTGGGAGTCGCCCGAACTGATCACCGCCACCCAGGGCGCCTTGCTCAAGCTGCGCGCCGCCGGGGTCGAGGTCGACCCGGACGCCCCGGTGGCCATCGCGTCGCCGGCGGGCGTGCCGGGCCTGCGCGGATCGGAGGAGGTGCTCGGAATCCTGTTGTCCGCCATCGGTTCCCGACAGGCGGTGCAGTTTCCGCACCGGCCATCGCGGGCCGAGCCCTACACGACGCGCACCGTCGAGCCGTGGGGTGTGGTCACCGAGAAGGGCCGCTGGTACCTGGTCGGCCACGACCGCGACCGCGACGCCACCCGCACCTTCCGGCTGTCCCGGATCGGTGCCGATATCACCCCCATCGGGCCGCCCGGCGCGGTCACCGTGCCCGACGGCGCCGACTTGCGCAGGATCGTGGCACAGACGGTCACCGAGTGGCCGGCCGGCGGGCAGGCCCGGGTGTGGGTCGCCGACGGGCGGGCCACCGCGCTGCGTCGCGCCGGGAGGTCCGTCGGGGCGCAACAGTTGGCCGGCCGCGACGGCGAGGTGATCGAACTCGGCATCGGCTCCGCCGACCAGCTGGCGCGTGACGTCGCCGGCTATGGCGCCGACGCCGTGGTGCTCGAGCCGCAGTCCCTGCGCGACGAGGTGGTGGCCAGGTTGCGAGCGCACGTGGTGGTGCCATGACTCCTGTGTCCACCCGCTTGGTTCGGCTGCTCAACATGGTCCCGTATTTCCAGGCCAATCCGAAGGTCACCCGGGCCAAGGCCGCCGCCGACCTCGGGGTGTCGGAAAAGCAGTTGGAGGAGGACCTCAACCAGCTGTGGATGTGCGGCCTTCCCGGCTACTTCCCGGGTGACCTCATCGACTTCGAGTTCTCCGGCGACACCATCGAGGTGACGTTCTCCGCGGGCATCGACCGGCCGCTCAAGCTCACGTCCCCGGAGGCCACCGGCCTGCTGGTGGCGTTGCGGGCGCTGGCCGACATCCCCGGCGTGGTCGACCCGGAGGCGGCACGCAGCGCGATCGCCAAGATCGAGGCCGCCGCGGGCGCCGTCGGGCACGACGCCTCGGCTGCCGTGGCGGCGGTGGACGAGCCCGCACCCGTCGAAAGCCGCGCCGCGGCCGCCGTCCGCACGGCGGTGCAGTACAAGCGCGCGCTGGCCATCGACTACTACTCCGCCTCGCACGACACCCTGACCAGCCGGGTCGTCGACCCCATTCGCGTCCTGCTGATCGGGGGCCACAGCTACTTGGAGGCCTGGTCGCGCGAGGCCGAGGGCGTCCGGCTGTTCCGCTTCGACCGGATCGTCGACGCCACCGAGCTGGGCGAGCCGGCGGCCCCGCCGGAACCGGCGCTGCACGCGCCGCCGGACACGTCGCTGTTCGACGGCGATCCGTCGCTGCCGTCGGCCCGGCTGTGGGTGGCGCCCGCGGCGTCGTGGATGTTCGAGTACTACCCGATGCGGGAGGTGGTCGAGCTGGCCGACGCGTCGTGCGAGGCCGTCATGACCTACGCCTCGGAGAACTGGATGACGCGCCTGGTGCTGGGCTTCGGGTCGGCGGTGCGGGTGCTTGAACCGGAGTCGCTGGCCCGACGTGTACGGGATGCCGCGGCCGCGGCCCTGGAGTCCTACCAGGTCGCGGCGCGGCCCGACTAGCTGGGACCGTCGCTGCGGTAGCATCGGGTGGACGTCTGGAGGTAATCAAAGTGGGCAGTCTAAGTCCGTGGCACTGGGCGATCCTCGCTGTCGTGGTGATCCTGTTGTTCGGTGCCAAGAAGCTCCCCGATGCCGCGCGCTCGTTGGGCAAGTCGATGCGCATTTTCAAGTCCGAGATGCGGGAAATGCAGACCGAAGGCAAGTCTGAAACGCCCTCGATCGAGACCCCCCAGCCCGTGCAGTCGCAGCGGGTCGACCCGCCGGCGGCCACCGAGCAGGGCCACACCGAAGCGCGCCCGGCCTAGCCGCGCCGCCGCGGTGCCCGAGCGCCACTGACCGACCGCAAAGACCACCGTGAAAGGTTTCAAGGTTTCAGCGCGCACCGCTGGCCTGCTAAAGCGGCTCAACCCTCGTAACAGGCGCAGCCGCACCAACCCGGACGCGACGATGTCGCTGGTCGACCACCTGACCGAGCTGCGCACCCGGCTGCTGATCTCGCTGGCCGCCATCCTGGTCACCACGATTTTCGGGTTCTTCTGGTACTCGCATTCGCTCTTGGGGCTGGAAAGCCTCGGCGAATGGCTGCGCCATCCGTATTGTTCGCTGCCGCAATCGGCGCGGGCGAGCATCAGCGCCGACGGGCAGTGCCGGCTGCTGGCCACCGCCCCGTTCGACCAATTCATGCTGCGCCTCAAGGTCGGGCTGACGGCCGGCCTCGTGCTGGCCTGCCCGGTGTGGCTCTACGAGCTGTGGGCGTTCATCACGCCCGGGCTCTACCAGAAGGAGCGCCGCTTCGCGGTCGGGTTCGTGGTGCCCGCGGCGGTGCTGTTCGTCGTCGGCGCCGTGCTGGCCTACTTCGTGCTGTCGAAGGCGCTGGGGTTCCTGTTGACCGTCGGCAGCGACGTGCAGGTGACCGCCCTGTCCGGGGACCGGTATTTCGGCTTCCTGATCAACCTGCTGGTGGTCTTCGGGGTCAGCTTCGAGTTCCCGCTGCTGATCGTCATGCTCAACGCGGTGGGCGTGCTGAGCTACGAGCGGCTCAAGTCCTGGCGGCGTGGGCTGATCTTCGGCATGTTCGCCTTCGCGGCCATCTTCACGCCCGGATCCGACCCGTTTTCGATGACGGCGCTCGGGATCGCGCTGTCGGTGCTGCTCGAGTTCGCCATCCAGATCTCCCGACTGCACGACCGCCGCAAGGCCAAGCGCGAAGCCCAGGTCACGATTCCCGACGACGAGGCGTCGGTCATCGAGCCGCCCGAGCCGATACCGGGGCCGATACCGGAGCCGTCCTTCACGGCCGGGCAACATGACGACGTCACCTAGATGTCGGCGTCGCATGGCGGCGGCGTGACGGAGCTGACCGAGCTGCCCGAGCTCGCGCGGTTCGCCGCCGATCTGAGCTTCACGCTCGACGACTTTCAGCGGCGCGCGTGCGAGGCGCTGGAACGCGGCCACGGCGTGCTGGTGTGCGCGCCGACCGGCGCCGGCAAGACGGTGGTCGGCGAATTCGCCGTGCACCTGGCGCTGGCCTCCGGCGGCAAATGCTTCTACACCACGCCGCTCAAGGCGCTGAGCAACCAGAAGCACACCGACCTCTGCGAGCGCTACGGCCGCGACCGGATCGGGCTGCTGACCGGCGACATGTCGGTGAACGGCGACGCACCCGTCGTGGTGATGACCACCGAAGTCCTGCGCAACATGCTCTACGCCAATTCGCCTGCACTGCAAGGGCTTTCCTATGTGGTGATGGACGAGGTGCATTTCCTGGCCGACCGGATGCGGGGTCCGGTGTGGGAGGAGGTGATCCTGCACCTGCCCGACGAGGTGCGCGTGGTCAGCTTGTCGGCGACGGTGAGCAACGCCGAGGAGTTCGGGGGCTGGATCCAGACCGTCCGCGGCGACACCACCGTCGTCGTCGACGAGCACCGCCCTGTTCCGTTGTGGCAGCACGTGTTGGTCGGCAAGCGGCTGTTCGACCTGTTCGACTACTCGCACGCGCAGCCGGACGCCGGTGCCAAGCCGCGCGTGGACCCGGACCTGGTGCGCCACATCGCGCATCGCCGCGAGGCGGACCGGATGTCGGACTGGCAGCCCCGGCGACGAGGAGCCGGACGGGCCGGTTCCGGCCGGCCGCGCTTCTACCGGCCGCCCGCGCGGCCGGACGTGATCGGCATCCTGGACTCGCAGGGGTTGTTGCCTGCGATCACGTTCGTGTTCTCCCGCGCCGGCTGTGACGCCGCCGTCGCGCAGTGCCTGCGCTCGCCGCTGCGGCTGACCACCGAGGAGGAGCGCGCGCAGATCGCCGAGGTGATCGAGCACCGCTGCGGTGACCTGGCCGACGCCGACCTGGCGGTGCTCGGGTACTACGAGTGGCGCGAGGGGTTGCTGCGCGGGTTGGCGGCCCACCACGCGGGGATGTTGCCGGCGTTCCGGCACACGGTCGAGGAGCTGTTCACCGCGGGCCTGGTCAAGGCGGTGTTCGCCACCGAAACCCTGGCGCTGGGCATCAACATGCCCGCCCGCACGGTGGTGCTCGAGCGGCTGGTCAAGTTCAACGGCGAGCAGCACGTGCCGCTCACGCCGGGGGAGTACACGCAGCTGACCGGGCGCGCCGGCAGGCGCGGCATCGACGTCGAGGGCCACGCGGTGGTGCTGTGGAATCCCAGCGAGGAAACCACCGAACCCTCCGCGGTGGCCGGGCTGGCGTCCACCCGCACCTTCCCGCTGCGCAGCTCGTTCGCCCCGTCGTACAACATGACGATCAACCTGGTGCAGCACATGGGTCCCGAGCAGGCGCACCAGTTGCTCGAGCAATCGTTCGCCCAGTACCAGGCCGACCGCTCGGTCGTCGGCCTGGTCCGCGGCATCGAGCGCGGCGAGCGGATGCTCGACGAGATCGCCGCTGAGCTCGGCGGGCGCGACGCGCCGATCTTCGAATACGCGCGGCTGCGGGCGCGGATCTCCGAGCTGGAACGCGCGCAGTCCCGCGCGTCGCGGCTGCAGCGGCGACAGGCCGCCAGCGATGCGCTGGCCGCGCTGCGCCGGGGCGACATCATCACGATCACCCACGGCCGGCGCGGCGGGCTGGCGGTGGTGCTGGAGTCCGCGCGCGACGGCGACGATCCGCGCCCGCTGGTCCTCACCGAAAACCGTTGGGCGGGAAGGATTTCGTCGGCCGACTATTCGGGCGCGACCGCGCCCGTCGGCTCGATGCCGTTGCCCAAGCGCGTCGAACACCGCCAGCCGCGGGTGCGCCGCGACCTGGCGTCGGCGCTGCGGTCGGCGGTCGCCGGGCTGGCTGTTCCGGCCACCCGCCGCGGCGGTCGCGGCGACGGGGACGGCGCGTTTCACGACCCGGAGCTGGCGTCGTTGCGCGCGGAACTGCGTCGGCATCCCGCGCATAGCGCCCCCGACCTCGAGCCCCGGATGCGTCAGGCCGAGCGGTACCTGCGCATGGAACGCGACAACGTGCAGCTGGAGAAAAAGGTCGGCGCCGCCACCAACTCGTTGGCCCGGACCTTTGACCGGATCGTCGGGCTGCTCACCGAGCGCGGCTTCATCCAGGGTCCGGCCGCCGATCCCCACGTCACCGACGACGGCCGGCTGCTGGCCCGCATCTACAGCGAAAGCGACCTCTTGGTCGCCGAATGCCTGCGCACCGGCGCGTGGGCGGGGTTGAAACCCGCCGAGTTGGCGGCGGTGGTCTCGTCCGTGCTGTACGAGTCCCGCGGCGGCGACGGGGCCGGTGCCGCATTGGCCGCCGAGGTGCCCACCCAGAAGCTGCGGCAGGCGCTGCAGCAGACCTCGAGGCTGTCGATCGAGCTGCGCGCCGACGAGCAGGCGCACCGGATCGGCCCGAGCCGCGAACCCGACGACGGCTTCGTCAACGTCATCTACCGGTGGGCCCGAACTGGCGACCTGGCCGCGGCGCTGGCCGTCGCCGATGTGGCCGGCGCCGGCTCGCCGTTGTCGGCGGGGGACTTCGTGCGCTGGTGCCGCCAAGTCCTCGACCTGTTGGACCAGGTTCGCAACGCCGCGCCGGATCCGGAGCTGCGTGCCGCCGCCAAGCGCGCCATCAATGACGTCCGGCGCGGCGTCGTTGCAGTTGACGCCGGGTAGGCTGGGCCCGAGCTACCGTTACAGGGCGCTAACAGGGCCAGACACAAGGCAACTGAGGAGAAAGTAATGAGCGGACCGCAGGGGTCGGACCCGGGTCACCAGTGGCAACCGCCCGGACAGAGCGGCGATCAGTCCTCGGAGCCCACCCAGGTCGCGCCGACGCCCTGGCAGCCGCCGCAGCAGCAGCCGGGCCAGGAGCAGACATGGCAGGCCCCGGCCTACACGCCACCTGCCGAGTACCCGCAATACCAGCAGCCGGCCGAGCAGGCGTACCCGCAGCAGTACCCCCAGCAGCCCGGCTACGGCCAGCCCCCGCAATACGGCGAGCAGCCCCCGCAGTACGCCCCGCCCGGCCAGTACGCGCCGTATGGCCAGCCGGGCCAGTATGGACAGCCCGGTCAGCCCGCCCAGCCCGGCCAGTACGGCCAATACGGTCAGCCGGGTCAGTACGGTCAGCCCGGCCAGTACCCGCAGCAGTACGCGCCCTACGACCAACAACAGCCGGCGAAGAAGCGCTCGATGGCGCTGATCGGGGGCGTGGTCGGCGTGATCGCCTTCCTGGTGATCGCCGTCGTGCTGGTGCTCGGCTTCTGGCAGCCCGGGTTCTTCGTCACCACCAAGCTGGACGTCAACAAGGCGCAGGCCGGTGTCCAGCAGGTGCTGACCGACGAGACCAACGGCTACGGCGCCAAGAACGTCAAGGACGTCTCCTGCAACCACGGCCAGGACCCCGTCGTCAAGAAGGGCGGCACGTTCGACTGCGACGTCAACATCGACGGCGCCAAGAAGCGCGTGACGGTGACCTTCCAGGACAGCAAGGGCACCTACGAGGTCGGCCGGCCCCAGTAGGGGCCGTCAGCCGGGCAGCGCGTCGAGCGCCTTTTGCAGCCGGGTGACCGGCGACCCGACGCCCAGCTCCGTCGCCAGCTTGGCGGTGCGTTTCGGATGGGCCGCGGCCAGCGGCAGCGTGTCGGTGGGCGTCGACAGCGTGACCGGCGCGTCGGTGGCCACCCGCACCACCTTGCCGGCGGCCTCGATGTAGTCGGTCGCGCCCAGCAGCTTCGCGCGTAAACCCTTGGCCATCTTGGACTTTGGGTCGTGGGCGGCGGCCAGGATCGCTTCCAGCGAACCGTGCTGGGCCAGCAGCGTGGCCGCCGTCTTCTCACCGACGCCCGGCACACCGGGCAGGCCGTCAGACGGATCGCCGCGCAGCAGCGCGAGTTCGGCGTAGGCCGGGCCCGCCCGTTCCCGCGGCACGCCATAGTTTTCGGCCACCTCGGCCGGCCCGAACAACGTGGCCTTGGTCAGGCCCCGGCCCAGGTAGAGCACCCGAACCGGAACGGGGTCGTCGGCGACCACCTGCAGCAGGTCGCGGTCGCCGCTGACCACGACGACCGGGTCGGTGCGTTCCCGCGCCGCCAGCGTGCCCAGCACGTCGTCGGCCTCGAAACCTTCCGCGCCCGCCGTCGGGATCCCGAACGCGTCCAGCAGCTCCATGATCATGTCGATCTGCGGCGTCAGGTCGTCGGGCACTTCCTCGATGTCGGGCTGGCCTTGCGGCTCGGGCTCGGCGACGCGGTGCGCCTTGTAGGACGGGATCAGGTCCACCCGGAACTGTGGCCGCCAATCCAGGTCCAGGCACACCGCCAGTCGGCCGGGCCGCTGCTGGCTGATCACGACGGCCATCGAGTCGAGGAAGCCGCGCACGGCGTTGACGGGCCGGCCGTCGGGCGCGGTGATCGACGACGGCACCCCGAAGTACGAGCGGAACCACATGCTGGCGCCGTCGAGGAGCACGAGCGGTTCGGGCATGCGGGCTATGGTCTCACGTCTTCTCTGGCGCCCAGCGTCGAGTTGTTGTCGCCTTTCCTGTGGAATCGGCGCAACAAGTCGACGTTCGGCCGACGCCGTTAACCTGGCTGCCATGGACTCGCACCGATTCGACGCGGCGGTGTACGCCCGCCGGCTGGCCGCGGCCGCCGCGGCGACCGCCGACGCCGGGCTGGCCGGCCTGGTGATCACCCCCGGCTACGACCTGCGCTACCTCGTCGGCTCCCGCGCGCAGACCTTCGAGCGGCTCACGGCGCTGGTACTGCCCGCCTCCGGCGACCCGACCGTCGTGGTGCCGCGGCTGGAGCTGGCCGCGCTCACGGGGTCGGCCGTTACGGAACTGGGCCTGGCGGTGCGGGATTGGGTCGACGGCGAAGACCCGTACCGGATGGTGAGCGAGGCGCTGGGCGGCGGACCCGCCGCGACCGCCGTCACCGATTCCATGCCCGCGCTGCACCTTGTGCCGCTGGCCGGCGTGCTCGGGGTGTCACCGGTGCTGGCCACCGACGTGCTGCGCGAGCTGAGGATGGTCAAGGAGGAATGCGAGGTCGACGCGCTGCGCAAGGCCGGCGCGGCCATCGACCGGGTGCACGCGCGCGTGCCGGAGTTTCTGCGGCCGGGCCGCACTGAGGCCGACGTCGCCGCCGACATCGCCGAAGCGATTGTGGCCGAAGGGCATTCGGAGGTGGCGTTCATCATCGTCGGCTCCGGACCGCACGCGGCCGACCCTCATCACGGCTACTCGGATCGGGAACTGCAGGCGGGCGACGTCGTCGTCGTCGACATCGGGGGATCCTACGAGCCCGGTTACCACTCCGACTCGACCCGCACCTACAGCATTGGCGAACCCAGCGCCGATGTGGCGCAACAGTATTCGGTGCTGCAACGTGCCCAGCGCGCCGCGCTCGACGCGGTCCGCCCCGGCGTCACCGCCCAGCAGGTCGACGCCGCCGCCCGCGACGTGCTGGCCGCGGCGGGGCTGGCCGAGTTTTTCGTGCACCGCACCGGGCACGGCATCGGGCTGTCGGTGCACGAGGAGCCCTACATCGTCGCCGGGAACGACCTGCCGTTGGCGGCGGGCATGGCCTTCTCCGTCGAGCCCGGCATCTACTTTCCCGGCCGGTGGGGCGCCCGGATCGAGGACATCGTCGTCGTCACCGAGGACGGCGCGTCGGCCGTCAACAACCGGCCGCACGAACTGATTGTGGTGCCCGCGTCCTAGCTGGCATGACGGTGCCGCCGCGTAGGTTGGGCGACGTGTCGATCCTGGACCTCACGCTGCTTCCGCTGCGCATCGCGCGCCATGTCGCCGACGCGGTGCTGCACCCGGCGGCGCCCGCGCCGGCGCCGCCCGGCGAGCTCGTCGTCGTCGACGGGATGCCCGAGGGCGTGCCGCCGGCCGCCCGGCGTCCGGAGCCGCGGCTGCCCGCGCCGTCGAATTGGCCGTTCGGGGAGGAGTTTCCGCGCACGTGCGGCGCGGGCCGGCTGGCCGGCGGCGCGTTGTTCTGGACCGACTTCCTCTACGACGACCACGGCGCGACGGGCATCCCGGTCGGGGACCTGAAAATCCAGGCGCCGCCGCGGGGAACCTACGTCTATCCCGACGGCCCCGCCGCCCGCAACGGCGCGGACATCTTCCGCGTCGCCGTCGGGCTCACCGACACCCACACCTGGTGGCGGGTCGACTGGAACACGCTGCTGGACGCGTCGGTGCCCATCGCGCTGTTCACCTTTGACACCGACCCCGCCCGCCCTGGCGCCCCGGACTGGCCGGCCGGCGCGGGCGTGCGTTCGAAGGGCATCGACACCGCGCTGCTGCTGTCGGGGCGCGGCGCCGCGTTGATCGACCTGACCACCCAGGTGAGGACGCCGGTCGAGCACAGCGTCGACATGCAGTCGCGGTCGTTTCTGGCGCAGGTCCCGCGGTCGCTGGTGGAACCGGACGGAAGCTGGACGGTGCGGCTGGCCGCCGGGCTGGCCAACGGGGCGGGGGACGGGTTCGCCGACGTGCCCGCCGAACGGGGTGCGCTGCCCGGGCAGCCCAACGTCTACAACGTCGCGTTTCGCACCAACGAGCAGGAGCCGCCGCACCTGAACTTCTGGTCGGACTCGGCCCAGGCCGTGGCTTTGACTCATGGCGACGTGTCGGAATTCGCGGTGACGGTGCCGTGGGCCCGGCTCGCGGCGCGCGAGACCGAGCCCGAGCCGGTATTCACCGGCCCGTCGACCCGCTGGTACGTGTCCTCGGTGGAGCTCGGTCAGGGGATCGCGGCCGACGACATCTTGAGCACCAAGCCGCAGTTCCTCGGGCGGGTGCAGCCGTATTCGATCTGCCTGCCGTCGACATACGCGCCGGGCCGCACGCTGCCGCTGACGCTGTTGCTGCACTCGCTTGCGTTGGGGCAGAGCCAGTTCGCGGCGATCGACCCCCGGCTGTTGCACGAGGTGTGCGAGGGCCGGGGCTCGGTGGTGGTCACGCCGCTGGCCCGGGGCCCGTCGACCTGGTACTTCGACACGGGAGAACTCGACGTGTGGGAGGTGTGGGCTCGGGTCGCCGAGCAGCTGGGCACCGACCCCAATCGCACTGTCATATCGGGCTATTCGATGGGCGGGTACGCGGCTTACAAGCTCGGGTTGAGCTATCCGCAGGTGTTCTCGCAGGCGGTGGTGCTGGCCGGGCCGCCGGCGTGCGGGGTGCGGCTGATTCCCAACGTCGACATTCCCGCGGACCTCGACCTGGATTCGCCCTGCGCCCGCGAGGGCGACACCTGGAAGTTGCTGGTGAACGCCCGCTGGCTGCCGTACGTCATCGCCCACGGGCTGGTCGACGAACTGGTGCCGTTCGCGTCGGCGGCCGAGCAGGTGCTCGAACTCGACCGGCTGGGTTACCGCCACCGGTTCACCGTGTATCCGCTCGAGGATCACATCGCCTGGGTGCTGCAGGACAAGTTCGAGGACCCGATCGCGCACATGGGAACCGTTCTGCGCCAAGCCGATCCGGGACACATCACCTTCGCGTGGTACCCGCAGTCGGTGCGGGCGGATCTGGGTATCGGGCCGCACCAGGTGTGGTGGCTCTCGGAGCTCACCGCCGATCCCTCGGTAACCGCGCGGCGCGGGGCCGTCGCCGAGGTCGACGCGCGGTCGTATGCCCGGCCGGACCCGACGCACGCGATTCGCCACCGCCGCGGCGTGGTGTTGAACTTCGAGCCGACGCCGGGGCTGTACAGCGAGCTGGACTGGCAAGTCGGACGGCCGGTCGCGCCGCTGCCGTATCTGACGCTGCGCCTGATCGGGGTCGCCGGCATCACGGTCAACGTCGCGCGCGCCGGGCTGGCCGGGTTGCCGTCGTCGACGATCACGGTGGTCAGCGACACCGCCGCGCAGATCACGCTCGGTGGGTTGCCCGACGGGGTGTCGGTGCAACTCGACGGTGAGCCCGCCGGGGCCGCCGTGGCGGTGCCGTCGGGGCGGCACCGGATCACCTTGCGCATGGCCTGACCTGGGTGAATAGCGGCGCGGGTCGGCCTGGGCGAGAATTTGGCGCGTGGTGCCCTTGGTCGTCGATCCTCAGGCGCTGTTCGCCGTGGGCAGCGCCGTGGTCGCCGCCGGAGAGGGTCTGGCCGCCAATCTGACGGTGTTGACGGCGGGTTTCGCGGCCAACACCGGCCATGACGCGGCCGGCGAGGTGTTCGGCCTCGGGTATCAGGACGCGGCCGAGAAGCTGTTGCAGGCCGCGACCGCCGCGGTCAACGCGTGCCGGCAGAGCGGCGCCAGAATTCAACAAGGCGCGGCCAACTATTCGAATGTCGAAGCGGCATCGAACATTCGCGGCGGTGAGCGCGTCTTGTCTGCGCCGCCGGAGCCGGCCGAGATCGCGCCGCCCGGGCCTCCCGGGACGCTCGGGCCGGGCCCGCCGCCGCCGCTGCTGTGGGCGGTGGTGCAGTCGTTCGTCGACGACGTGTGGCCCGACGGTGACGTGGCGGGGATGCACGCGGCCGCGGCTCGGTGGCGGGGCTTCAGCGCGGGAGTTGCCGGGATGCGTGACTCCCTCAACGCCGCCATGGTGCTGATGGATGCGCATCAGATTCCCGAAGGCGGCAAGATCGACGTCGCCTTGTCGCAGATCCGCGACTGCATTGCCAAGATCAGCGACGCGAGCGGAGAGTTGGCCGCAGGCCTCTCCAATTTCGCCAACGAGGTGGGTCGGGCCCAGAACGCGATCCGCGACCTGCTGAACCGGCTGGGGTCGCTGACCGACCTGGGGCACGATCTGATGTTGATCGTCAAGGGCGACGCGCTCGACGAGATCAAGAAGATCGCCAAGGACGTCAACGACGTGCTGCACAACCTGGGGCGCGAAGCCCGGGCCTCCGAACAGGCGATCAAGGTGGGTTTGGGGGTCGTCGACGGCTTGGTCGTCAAGCTCGAGAAGTACGTGCGCGGCGAGCTCAAGCAATATCTGGGTGATGCCGTCGGCAACCAGGTGGCAACGGTTTTCGACGTTTTCGCGAACGCGAACGAGGGGGTATTGAAGGGCGCCGTCGGGATGGCGCTGTCGATCGCGGACCTCGACCCGCGGTGGTTTGCGCTAGATCCGCACGGCGCGGCCGAGACCTGGGCGGGCCTCGGGAAGGGCATGTGGAAAGGCAGCGTGATCAATGGCTTGGCCAACCCACAGGAGTTTGTCGAATCGAACTGGCAGCAGATCAAAGGCCTTCTGCACCTTGATGATTGGAGTACGGCCCGGCCGGGATTAGGCCTGGGGGAGAACATCTTCGACGCCGCGACGTTGCTAATACCGGGAGGCGGCGAAGCGGCCGCCGCGGTCGATGGAGCCGGGGCCGCCGCGCGTGGCGCCGAGGCCGCCGCGCAGGCGGAGCGTGCCGCCGGCAGAGCGGCCGATGGGATCGCGGGTGTCGTTGGTCCCCGCGGTGCGCTGGCCGATATCGCCGGGACGGGCAGCAGCCTCACCAAAGACCTCGAAGGCGTGACCGGGAAGCTGCCCAAGATCGAGCCTCCGGTCGGTGGCCAGCCCGTCGCGTTGCCTCCGAAGCCGCTTGAGGCGCCGGTAGCGCCGGCACCGCGTGCGACGGAAGGCGCGCCCGGTGCTCCTCACGAGCCAACTGCCGCGCCGGGGCCGGCCCATGCTTCGCCGGGCGGTCCGCACGATCCCGGTGGCCCGCCGCCGGCGCCGGCACCGCCGGGTGGTCCGCACGATCCCGCGGGTGGCCCGCGCGAACCGGTATCAGCGCCCGCAGGTGGTCCGCATGATCCGGTCCCGGTGCCTGCGAGCGGTCCGCGTGAGCCCATACCAGCGACCGCGCCCGCATCGCATCCGCCAGCTGCTGCCGCTGCGGTAGCCGAACGCGCGCCGTCGACCATTCCGCAACTGGTGGATCATTCGCCGGCTCCGATGCAGGCAGTGCCTACTGGGGCTCCCGCTGAACTCGCACCCGTCGCGTCGCACTCATCGACGCCGTCGCTCTCTTCTGCAGCTCCGCATTCCACGCTGCCGGAAGGTCGTGCGACTGAGCTGCCGGGTGGCGGCTGGCACGGGCCCGGTCACGGCGGTCCCGCGGGCGCAGGCACAGCGCACGGAGGGCCCCCGCATGGTGGGGGACCGCATGGTGCGGGTAATGGGCGTTCCCCCGCCGGCCACACCCACGGATCACCAGGTGATCACGCGCCCTACGGGCACGAGTCTCACGGCGAAGACCGATCATCCGACGGGATAAGCGCCGAGAAGCGCGATGAAATCATCGACACGCCGAAGGGTAGCCGCCCTGACCCTTCCGAATACCTATCTCCAGAATATATTCACAACCATCTTGGAAAATTCGCTGATGGTGCGACTAGATTTATGCCGGAAAGCAACCTTGAGAAGTATGGTATTGCTCAACGAGACGGTACTTCATTTGTAATGCCTAAGATCGAAGCTGATGCAATGGTAGAGGCAACCGGAGGCGACATGCGTGCACTGGAGAATGAACTTGGTTTGCCCGAAGGTATCCTCGACTCGAACAAGATCGTTAGAATCGACATCCCCGGCCCTGAGAAATTTAATCTTCGGATTCCCTCCGGTAATGAGGCTGGCGCCAATGAACAATGGATTCCCGGTGGGCACCTGCCTAACGGTGCCTCCGAGGCAGTCGTTGATGGCGGACAGATACCGCCAGACGGCTACACTGTAACCGACGTCTTCAACTAGAAAAGAGCGGAAATGAAATTTGACGACACATACTTTTCAAGAGAAGACAGATACTCGATCGGTGTCGAGTCTGGTTCAGGCAGCTATTATGCATCGATACCCGTTAGCAACGGTATCGTCGACTACGAAGAATACTACGAGCTGACTGCGGACCAATATCATGATTTCCTGCGCGATAGAGATGCGGCGATCGAATTCGTCGAAGCCTGCCGTAGGCGGGAACACGACGATTTGCTTTTGCAAAGACCGGGGAATAACCGTGGAACTCCGGTGTAGGAATCCGCGGGCCTATGCGGAGACACGCGGATGAGTAAGAGGATAGCGGGCAAAACTTTTTCCACGCCGGAAGAAGCGGGCGTTACTCCTCCGACAAAAGAGGAATTAGCGGAGATACAAAAGAAATTTGATGAGTTTGAAGAAAAGATAAATGCTGTGGCACCGGAAGATCGTGTGAAAGAAGTGTCGCCAAAATTCTGGGATGATATTGGGGGCACTGAGTATGATCCTCGGCGTCAGAAGTAGCGGTTTGCTCCCAACAAGATCAGTCGCGTCCTGATCTAGTTCAACTATTCGCCCCGGTCCAGCAAATCCGACGACCCCAGCACCCGCTCCACTTGCACCTCGATGACGACCCGCCTCGGATTGGGCCTGGGAGTCCGATAGCGCTGGGCGTAGCGCAGCTCGGCGTCACGAACCGCGTCGGCGTCGCTGTTCACCTTCGACCGGCCCTCCAGCGACAGCCACCGCGCGCCGTCGACCTGACTGAGCACGGCCACCCCGGCGCGGTCGGCGTTCACGGCTTTCTGCGACCCGCCGGTCGTGATCACCCGCGCGATGTGAGTCTTGGGATCGAAGGTGAAACCGACGGCGACCACATGTGGGGAATTGTCGGCCCGCAGCGTGGTCAGCATGGCCAGGTGACGTTCTGACAGGAAAGCCAGCGCATCGTCGGTCAGCCGCGTAGTGGTATTCGCCATCACCGCCCACGCTAGCGCAGGTCATAATCGCAGCCGTGGACGACACGGGCGCAGGTCCGGTACTAATCCTGGGCGGCCGCAGCGAAATCGGCATCGAGCTCGCGCGCCGGCTGGCCCCCGGGACGACGGTGGTAATTGCCGCGCGCAGGTCCGATCAGCTCGACGACCAGATCGCCACCCTCAAAGCCGCCGGCGCCGCGGCGGTGCACACCACGGAATTCGACGCCGACGACCTGGCCTCGCACGGCCCGCTGGTCGCCTCGATCGTCGCCGACCACGGACCCATCGGCACCGCGGTGCTGGCCTTCGGGATCCTCGGTGACCAGGCCCGCGCCGAGACCGACGCCGCGCACGCGGTCGCCGTCGTGCACACCGACTACGTCGCCGAGGTCAGCATCCTCACCCATCTGGCCGCGGCCATGCGCAAAGCCGACAGCGGCCAACTCGTGGTGTTCTCCTCGATCGCCGGCGCCCGCGTGCGTCGCGCCAACTACGTCTACGGCTCCGCCAAGGCCGGCCTGGACGGCTTCGCCAACGGCCTGGCCGACGCGCTGCACGGCACCGGGGTCCGGCTGCTGCTCGTGCGCCCGGGCTTCGTCATCGGGCGCATGACCCAGGGCATGGAGCCCGCGCCGCTCTCCATCACCCCGGAGCAGGTCGCCACCGCCACCGCGCGGGCCCTGGCCAAGGGCCGCCGTATGGTGTGGATCCCGTGGGCATTGGGTCCCGTGGCGTTTGTGTTCCGGCTGTTGCCGCAGTTCGTCTGGCGCAGGATGCCGCGATGATCGTCGTTGTCGGCATCGGCGCCGACGGCATGGCCGGGCTCGCCGAAACCTCGCGCTCCGAATTAAACAGGGCCACGGTCATTTACGGATCCCGACGCCAGCTCGACCTGCTCGATGACACGGTGGCGGCACCCCGTCGGGAGTGGCCGTCACCGATGCTCCCGGCCCTGCAAGCACTACCCGCAGACGACGAAATCCACATCGTCGCCAGTGGCGATCCGCTCCTGCACGGCATCGGCGGCACACTGATCCGGTTGTACGGACCCGAGAAAGTCAGGGTGCTGCCGCATGTGTCGTCGGTGACGTTGGCGTGCGCGCGGATGGGCTGGAACGTCCACGACACCGAGGTGATCAGCTTGGTCACGGCCCCGCCCCACACCGCTGCACGCCGCGGCGGCCAAGCGATCGTGCTGTCGAAAAACGCGGCCACACCCAAGGAACTGGCGGAACTGCTCAGCGCACACGGGCGCGGCGACTCCGAGCTCAGTGTGCTCGAAAACCTCGGCGCCCCAACCGAACGACGCCGCGACGGCACCGCGCGCCACTGGGCCGACGACCCTCCGCAAGTCGACGACCTCAACGTGATCGCCCTCCGCTACCTGCCCGACGAGCGCATGTCACCATACCCGGACGACGCTTTCGTCCACGACGGGCAGATCACCAAACACGGGATCCGGGCGGTGACCCTGGCCGCGCTGGCACCGCGACCGGGGGAGCGGCTGTGGGACGTCGGCGCGGGCTCGGGCAGCATCAGCGTCGAGTGGTGTCTGAGTTGGCGGGGTTGCAGCGCGGTGGCGTTCGAGCGGGACGAGCGGCGCCGCCGCAACATCGCGTCCAACGCGGCGGCGTTCGGCGTCACCATCGACGTCCACGCCGAGGCACCGCAGGCGTTCGACAGCATCGAAGCACCATCGGCGATCTTCATCGGTGGCGGCCTGACTCAACCCGGCCTGCTCGACGACTGCCTCGACAAGCTGGTCGAGGGGGGACGCCTTGTCGCGAACGCGGTCACCGCGGAGTCAGAAGCGGTTCTGGCACAGTCTTATTCCCGTTTCGGGGGCCAGCTGCGGCGCTTCCAGCACCATCACGGGGAGCCATTGGGCGGATTCACCGGTTGGCGCCCTCAATATCCGGTCACCCAGTGGACGATGACGAAATGACGGTGTACTTCATCGGCGCGGGCCCCGGCGCCGCGGACCTGATCACGGTCCGCGGCCAGCGGCTGCTACAACGCTGCGGAACGTGCCTCTACGCGGGCTCCATCATGCCCGACGACCTGCTGGCGCTGTGCCCGCCCGACGCGAAAGTCATTGACACCGGCCCGCTTACGCTGGACCAGATCGTCACCGAAATCGCCGACGCCGACACCGCGGGTCATGACGTGGCGCGCCTGCACTCCGGAGACCCGTCGCTGTACAGCGCGCTGGCCGAACAATGTCGTCGACTCGACGCGCTGAGCATTGGCTACGAAATCGTACCGGGCGTACCGGCTTTCGCTGCCGCCGCCGCCGCGCTGAAGCGCGAGCTCACCGTCCCCGGGCTGGCGCAGACGGTGACGTTGACCCGGGTCGCCACCCTCTCGACACCCATGCCGCCCGGCGAGCAGCTGCAAACCCTCGCCCAAACCGGCGGCACCCTGGTCCTGCACCTGGCGGCGGCGCAGATCGACGCCATCGTCCCGCAGTTACTCAAGGGTTACCGCCCCGAAACACCTGCTGCGGTGGTGGCTTTCGCGAGCTGGCCGCAGCAGATCGTGCTGCGTGGCAGGCTGGCCGACATCGCCGGCCAGATGCACGACGCCAGTATCACCAAGACCGCCGTGATCATCGTCGGCGATGTCCTCGCGGCCGAGGGATTCACCGACAGCTACCTGTATTCCACCGGGCGGATCCGGGGGAGCCGGCACTGATGCGGGTCCTGCTGCTTGGCGGCACCGGCGAGGCTCGCGCGCTGGCAAAAACGCTGCACCCGCGCGTCGATATCGTCAGCTCGCTGGCCGGCCGCGTCCCCGACCCCGCCCTGCCCGTCGGCCCAGTGCGCGTCGGGGGTTTCGGCGGCGTGGACGGACTAAAACGCTGGCTGCAGGACGAACACATCGACGCGGTCGTCGACGCCACCCATCCGTTCGCGGCGACCATGACTGCCCACGCGGCCGAAGCGTGCGTCACACTACGGTTACCGCACCTGGTGCTGGCACGCCCGGCCTGGGCGACCGGCGACGCCCTCGTCGCTGACTCGGACACCGAAGCAGCGGAAATCGTTGGAAAGCAACAATATTCACGGATATTCCTCACCACCGGCCGCTCAAGCGTGCAAGCCTTCGCCGACAGCGACGCATGGTTTTTGATCCGCGTGGTCACCGCGCCGGACACCGGGCTGCCGCGTCACCACCGGCTGCTGTTGTCCCGCGGGCCGTATCGCTACGACGACGAACTCTCGCTGTTGCGTGACCACCGCATCGACGCGCTGGTCACCAAGAACAGCGGCGGCGACATGACCCGAGCGAAGCTGGATGCGGCTGCCGCGCTTGATATTCCGGTGGTCATGATCGCGAGACCGAAACTTCCGGCGGGCGTGTCAGCGGTGGGCACCGTGGACGAGGCCGCCGATTGGGTTGCGGCGCTGGGCTAGCCGGTGAGGTCTTCGCGTTCCGCGTCGGCCAGCAGCGCGTCCCGGGCGCGGGCGACACGGGATCGGATGGTGCCGACCGGGCATCCGCAGACCGCCGCGGCGTCGGCGTAGGGCAGCCCGAGCAGCTGCGTGAGCAACAGTGCTTCGCGCTGCTCGGTCGAGAGGTTCGCGATCATCGTGGTCACCTCGACCAGGTCTTCGAAGCCACGGGCGTGGCGGTCGCCCGTGATGAAGTGAGCCGGATCTGTGCCGGCGGCCGTGCGCGGCCGCGATTGCGCGTGGCGGATGTGATCGGCCACAACACGGCGCGCGATGGCCAGCAGCCAGGTTCGCGCGCTGGACCGTCCGGAGAACCGCTCGATCGCGCCGATCGCCCGCAGGAAGGTCTCTTGCGTCAAGTCGTCTGCGGTCCCGGTGTCGGACAGGTAGGCGACGAACCGCCAGACGTCTTGTTGGGTCGCCTTGATGAAGGCCTCGAGCGCTCGCGGGTTCCCGCGTGCGGCGGCCAACGCGAGGTCGGTGACGGCCTCGTCGTCGCTTGACGCGGTCATGGCCGACAACCTTAGTTGGGCGGGCATGGCCCGTCTACGACGGGTCGTCGTAGAGGCGGCTCGGTTGATCGGCCAGAGATGCCGATGCCGCCGACCGCCGGGCGCCTCCGACGGCCACTCGCGGTAATCGGCATCCTGCCCGGAGGAGCGCGGTCGCCGTGTCCGCACATGTTCGCGCGCCACCAGCAGCGCGAAAACCAGCCCCAAGAGAAGGGGCATGTGGCTTGCGATGCGTGTCGCGGTCACCTCGCCGGCGAACGCGTCGACGACCACGTAACTCAACAGCGCGACGGAATACACGCCGGTAATCGCGGCCACGCCGATCGCGGTCGCGGGCCAAACCCCCGCGGCGATCATGGCCAGACCCAACGCCAGCAACCACGCGGTGGACTCGTGCATCAGGTGCTCGCCCGACATGGCGCCATGCATGTGGCTCGACACCATGCCGAAATTGATGCCGCTGATCTGAGCAGCCGCGATTGCCACCTGGAAGACGCCGACAGCGATCAGCCCCCAGCGCCGGTAGCGCGACCGCAGCCAACGCATCGAGCGGTGATGCGGCGGGGACTGCTGATCCAGGCTCGCCATGATCTTGTCGACCAGGTCTGGTCCCTCGCCGGGCGCGATGGAGGACAGCCGGCGCGACTGGACCGCCGCGCCGATCAGCCAGGTGCGGCAACCCCGGCACGACTCCAGGTGGGCGTCGACCTGTTGTGCGAGCACCTGCGGACGCTCGCCGTCCAGCCGCGCAGAAAGCGCCTCACGCGCAACTTCACACCGCATCCCTGCATCGTTGCGCATGCCAGGTCGCGCCGCAAAGACACCCCGAAAGCGGGGGACGGGAACCAAACCGTCCGGCAAACCGACCACTGAAGACAAGCCCGCCACGACGTCCACCGAAGAGGTATTCGTGTCCCTGCCCGAAGGCCCCCGACGATGACCGCCCCCATCTGGATCGCCTTGCCGCCCGAGGTGCACTCCACACTGTTGAGCAATGGCCCGGGTTCCGGGCCATTGCTCGCCGCTGCGGAGGCGTGGTCGTCGATGGGCGCCGAATATGCCGCCGCGGCAGACGAACTCATCGGCGTGCTGGGCGCGGCGCAGGCCGGATGGGATGGTCCCAGCGCCGAACGGTACGTCGCTGCCAACGCTCCGTATCTGAGCTGGTTACTCGAGAGCGCGTCGGCTAGCGCGCTCGCCGCGTCATCGCATCGAACGGCCGTGGCCGCCTACGCCACCGCGCTGGCCACCATGCCGACGCTCGCCGAACTCGCGGCAAACCACGCCACTCATGCGGCGCTGGTGGCTACCAATTTCTTCGGCATCAACACCATCCCCATCGCGGTCAACGAAGCCGACTACGCGCGCATGTGGCTACAGGCCGCCGAAACCATGACCAGCTACCAAGCCGTCACCGACTCGGCCCTGGCGGCGGTCCCGACGGCCACCCCGGCTCCGCAGATCGTCGCGACCGGTGGCGAGACCAGCGCCCCGGCGGCCGCCAATGCCAGCGTGTCTTGGCAGGATCAGCTCGCGGCGCTCCTGCAGCAATACACCAAAAATTTCGCGTGGCCGGTATCGAAGGACCTCAATCCCGCGGGATGGCCCATTCCCGCCGTCCCATTCGCCAACGGCCTCACCTCGGCACTGATGCAGATCCCCGGGATGTCGCCGGCCCTGGCGAGCGCCCTCGCCTGGGCCACCTTCCACACGTTGATGATCTTCTGGCCCTCCGGCCAGCAGGCGATCCAGTTGGCGGTTTCGCTTGCCCCGGCGTTGGCCGCCGTTGTTCCCGCCGCGGGCGTGGCGGCTGGCGCCGCGGTGGCAACCGGCATCGCGGTCCCGGTGTCGGTGGCCAGCTCCGTGCCGACGGCCGCGGCAGCGCCGACGCCCGGCTCTATGCCTGCCCCTCCGACCGCCGCCGCGCCTGCCAGCGCCAGCAGCGCCGAAACCGTGCCCGGCCCCGCGGCGCCGAGCCCAACCTCCGCCATCGGCGGGGGACCGGCCGGTGGCGGGCCGGGGGTGGGGTTCGGTCCATCGGCGTCAACGGGCATGAGCGCGAGCCTCTCCGACGTCCTCTACGCCGTCGACCTCTCCGGGTTGTCGGTGCGCGGCAGCGCCAGCTCTCGCGCGCGTCGTCGCTGGGAGGAACCGGCGCCGGAGGACGCCGACGAGCCGGCGGCCGCCTCAGCCGTGGCGAACGGCCGAACGCGGCGGCGCCGTCGGGGCGCGACCATCAAGGATCGCGCCCATCGCCACGAGTTCATGGAAATCGACGACGACGGGAGCCCCCGTCCGGAGACTTCGGACAAAGGGGGCGGGCCACTCGGATTCGTCGGTACCACCGTTACGCCCGCCGCCGGCCGTCCGGCCGGGCTGGTGACACTGGCCGATGACGGAAGCAACGGTGCCCCGACCATCCCGCTGCTGCCGAACAGTTGGGACGACAGCGCGACCGAATAGCGCAGCGCGACAACATGGTTCGTGCCATGCCGCCGAACTATTCCGCTGACGGGCCCGTCGCGGAAGGCGCCAACGGCGTCCTGGAGC
This sequence comes from Mycobacterium sp. NGS69, assembly GCF_059812165.1. Lineage (NCBI taxonomy): Bacteria > Bacillati > Actinomycetota > Actinomycetes > Mycobacteriales > Mycobacteriaceae > Mycobacterium > Mycobacterium sp. NGS69. The sequence goes on along the minus strand of NZ_JCALCD010000011.1, from coordinate 3,791 downwards.
GGTTTACCCGGCCCGCCGACGCACCACGATTAACGGCGACGAACGGGTCCGGGCGAAGCGTAAACCGACCGAGTCCAGTTTATAGATCGGACCGAATCCACTTCATAATTCGGACCGATTCCAGTTTTATTTGATTGTTCCGACCTGATCCAGTTCGTAATTCCGACCTGATCCAGTTCATAAATTCGACCACTTCCAGTGTTAGCGAAACTATTTCGATGACCGACCGCGTGCGGTAGGTTTCGTTTCGGTTGCTCGAATGCAGGCTCGCATTAACGCCCTTCCGTAGGGCTGGCGATGAACATAAGGGTGGAATGTCATGAGTTCTCCATTTTTCATTGACCCCGCCGTCGTCCAGTGGGTGACTGCGAACCTTGACAGCATCGGCGCGAATGTGGCCAGCGCCGGTGCGGCGGCGGCTGTTCCGACGACCGGGGTGATGGGCCCGGCGGCCGATGAGGTGTCGACGGCGATCGCTTCGCTGTTCTCCCAGGCTGGGGATGAGTATCAGGCGCTGGTCGCAAAGGCAGTGGCGTTCCACGACCAGTTCACCCAGAACATGGCGGCCGGCGCGGCTGCGTATTCGGGTACTGAGGCGGCCAACGCGGCTCAGATGGTGGAAGCTGCGATGCGCTCGCCGGCCGCGACGGTCAACGGGGTAGTCGCGGCGGCGACGGGACGTCCGTTGATCGGAGACGGCGCGAATGGGACCTCTGGGGTGCAGGGGACGGCCGGTGGCGCCGGCGGGTGGTTGTTGGGCAACGGCGGTGCCGGTGGTAATAGCACGGGAGCGGGCAACGCCGGCGGTGCCGGCGGCGCGGCGGGGTTGATCGGTAATGGCGGGGCTGGCGGCCTAGGCGGTCCCGGCGGTGCCGGTGGTGCCGGCGGCCGCGGTGGCTGGCTGTGGGGCAACGGTGGTGTCGGTGGTGCCGGTGGTTCGGCCATTACGCCCGGCACGACGGGTGGTGCCGGTGGCGCCGGTGGCGCCGGCGGGTTCTTCTTCGGCCATGGCGGTGCCGGTGGTCCTGGCGGCGCGGGCGCTCCGGGTGCTAATGGCCTTCTCCCTGGCGTGAGTGGTAGCCCCGGTGGTATGGGTGGTGCCGGTGGTGCCGGCGGTGCCGGCGGGCTCTTCATGGGCGCTGGCGGTGACGGCGGAACCGGCGGGCAGGGTGGCGCCGGTGGTGACGGCGGTCTTCTCGCTCCCGGCGGTACCGGCGGCGTCGGCGGTCAAGGCGGTCAAGGCGGTCCCGGCGGCATCTTGGGTGCCTCGGGTGCACAGGGCGCCCAGGGTGCTCAGGGTGCCCACGGCGCGACCGGGTAGCTATTCACCCGCTGTGGCTGTGATTTGACTGGCGATGCCGACTACGTTGACCCTGTCGACTTCAGTTGACCTCGTGGCTTGCGAATCTTGTCGCGGTGGACGCCGATCCGTGTTCGTCCTGTAGTCAGCTAGTCGCCTTGGTTCGGCGGCAGGCGGATCGGATCGTGCAGCTGGGAAAACCGTTGCGTGGCAGGCGGATCTGATCGCGGAGCTGCAGCGCCGGCTGCGGGCGGCTTGATCGAATAGCCTGAACCGCCGTCCGCCGCACGCGACACCAGCCATCACACACCCGGTCACGGCGTGCGCGACATGCCAAACCGGCATGCGACACCGCGCCACGGCCGTCCGCCGACCCTTTGACCCGACAAACGCCGCGCTACTCTTCAGCTAAAAAGTGCCCTCTCGCTCGGAATGTAGACCTTGAGCATTCTCGTGTCCCTTGCCGGACAGCCACTTTCGCTGATTTGCGTCGTGTCCCACCAAGTTGCAAGGTCGGGCTAACGGCGGACGTTCGAGGCCGAAGCGCAGCGGGCAGGCGGTGTTTTGTCACGGCGATACGCCCGACGAACCGTCGCGTATCGTCGGCCTTGACCCGATGGGGTGGTTCGCCAATAGCTCGACCAATGATCCACAGTCGCCGCTTTTTACCGCGTGCAACCCGATCCGTGATACGCGATCGCTATGTAAACTTTGAGCGGTGTCCAAGCCAGTGACAGCGCGCGCCGCGATCTGCCTGAACATGATCGTGAAGGACGAGGCCGACGTCGTCGTGGAGACGCTTGATTCGGTCGCGCCCTACATCAGCTCGTGGGTGATCGTCGACACCGGTTCCACCGACGGAACCCAGGCCGTGATCCGCAAACACATGGCCCGCCTGGGCATCCCAGGCGAGCTTCACGAACGACCATGGCGCAATTTCGGCCACAACCGCACCGAAGCACTCAACCTCGCCCAAGGCCACGGCGACTACATCTGGGTCATCGACGCCGACGACATCGTCGTGGGCACACCCGACTTCACCCAACTAAGCGCCGACATCTACCGCATGCGCCTCGGAGATGCCTCCTTCACCTATTGGCGCCCGCAGTTGTTCCGCGACGGGGTGCGGGTGCGTTATGAAGGCGTCGTCCACGAAACGGCCGTATGGGAGTCTGGCTGCTTTGTTGGGCGCCTCGAGGGCGACTACTACGTCGAATCGCGTCGCCTCGGTGCCCGCAGTCAGGATAGCGAGAAGTATGCGCGTGACCGCGATCTGTTGCTGGCCGAGGTCGAACGCAACCCCGAGGATGCGCGGTCCGTGTTCTACCTGGCCCAGAGCTACTTCGATCTGGAAGATTTCGTCAACGCGCACAAGTGGTATGAGCGGCGGATCGAGATGGAGGGCCGGGAGGAGGAGGTCTATTACTCGATGCTCCGGCTCGCGGAGTCGGTGACGAGACTCGAATGGCCGTGGCTGGTCGTCCAGGACATCTACCTGCAGGCGTGGGAGTTTCGACCGACCCGCGCCGAGGCGCTGTATGCCATCGCTCGACGGTATCGCGAAGATGAGCGCTACCTGCCCGGCCACTTGTTCGCCCAGCGCGCCGCCCAAATCCCATTTCCCGAAAACGACCTCTTGTTCATCGGCGCGGACGTCTATGCCTGGCGTGCGATCGATGAGCAAGCGGTGTGCGCCTCCCAGCTTGGCAAGCATGCGGAGGCGTTTATGCTCTGCCGGCGCCTGCTGGCCCGGTCCGACATCCCCAACGGTGATCGGCAACGAATCGCGGTCAACCGCGACGTCAGCGTGCCGGTCATGCTTGAGGCGGCGTCACTGTATCCCGGCGCGCTGGTCCAGCGCCTGGTCGCCGCGCCAGGTGAGGCCAAGGTGGTCGTTAGCCTGGTCGCGGGACCGGACCGCGAGACCACCGAGCAGGCCATTAACTCGTTTCTGAACTGCTGCCTCGATCTTCCGCTTTGGTTCGGGCGCTTCTTCGTGGTCGATGCCGGCCTGTCGACCTACGATCGCGCACTGCTGCGTGAGCGTTACCGGTTCCTCGAGTTTGTCGATTGCAGCCCCGGCGACGGGCCCGGAGCCCAGCTCGCGCTGCTTCGCAAGCAGATCGTCGGACGGTTCTGGCTGCACCTGGGGCAGGGCTGGCGGTTTTTTGCGCCCGAAACCTACATCACCCGCCTGATCGCGGTGCTCGAATCCGAACCACAGGTGTTTCAGGTGGGCGTCAACTTCGCTGATGCGGTCAAGCTGACCGGCGTCTGCGCGGCCGAGCAGGAGGTGCGCCGCGCACCCGACGCCGGCCGCTACGTCCTGTCCGAGGTAGTGGCCGGTGGCCCGGCGATGTTCGACACCGCACGCCTAGATCGGGCCGGCAGCATATCGGGCAGCGACCCAGATCCCATTGCCGAACTCGGTTGGCGGGCAGGCGCTGTCGGACTGCAGACCGCCAGCCTCGACGAGGTGCTCTGCATCGCC